>NZ_JBIRGU010000016.1:0-185136 GCF_044328175.1 Streptomyces sp. NPDC017979
GTGGACTACGGCGTCGTGGGCGACCTCCACACCGTCGTCCCCCAACTCACCGACGACATCAACACCCGCAAGAACTGAAGAACTGACCGACCCGCGTCGCGCATCCGGCGACGACGCGTGCAGACCGGAGCCGCACGGCGAACCCGCCGTGCGGCTCCGGCCGTTCCCGCCCACCGTTGACGGAGGCCGAAGCCCCCGACTAGCTTCGCCATGCGGATCATGGATTCCGTTCAACGGAAAATGGGAGGCGTGCAGCGATGGGTTCACAGAAGCAGCCGGCAACCACCTTCGACGGAACCGTCACCGAGGCCGTCGGCGCGGCCCTCGCGCCGGTGGACGCCGAACTCGCCCGCCGCTACCCCGGGGACCCCGGCACCCGTCAGCCCGTCCACACCGTCTACGTACCCGGCGAGGCGTTCGCCGCCGACACCGTCCGCGCCTGGGGTGACCGTGCCCTCGCCGCGCTCGACGAACACGCCCCGGACGCGGTCTCCTTCGCCGCCGCCCTCGGCCTGCCCGACCACCTGGCCGAGCCGGTGCACGGCCGGGTGCTGGCCAAGCTGGCGCGCGAGCCGATCGAGGACCTGCGGATCGACTTCGAGGACGGGTACGGCGGCCGTACGGACGCCGACGAGGACGCCCACGCGGCCCGGGCCGCGCGGCTGGTCGCCGATGCGTACGCGCGCGGCGCCGCCGCCCCGTACATGGGCATCCGGATGAAGTGCATGGAGGCGGCCGTGCGCGACCGGGGCGTACGGACCCTCGACGTCTTCCTCACCGGGCTGGTCGAGCACGGCGGGCTGCCGGCCGGGTTGGTGCTCACCCTGCCCAAGGTCACCTACCCCGAACAGGTCACGGCGATGGTGCGGCTGTTGGAGGCGTTCGAGCGGGCGCACGGACTGGACGCCGGCCGAATCGGCTTCGAGATCCAGATCGAGACGAGCCAGGCGATCCTGGCGTCGGACGGCACCGCGACCGTCGCCCGGCTGATCCGGGCCGCCGAAGGGCGCGCCACCGGACTGCACTACGGCACCTTCGACTACAGCGCCTGCCTCGGCGTCAGCGCGGCGCACCAGGCGAGCGACCACCCGGCCGCCGACCACGCGAAGGCGGTGATGCAGGTGGCCGCGGCCGGAACCGGCGTACGGGTGTCGGACGGCTCCACCAACGTGCTGCCCGTCGGGCCCACCGCGCAGGTCCACGAGGCGTGGCGGCTCCACTACGGCCTCACTCGCCGCGCCCTCGCCCGCGCCTACCACCAGGGCTGGGACATGCACCCAGGGCACCTCCCCACCCGCTACGCGGCGGTGTTCGCCTTCTACCGCGAGGGTTTGGAGAGGGCCGCCGCGCGGCTCGCGGCGTACGCGAACCGGGCGGGCGGCGACGTCATGGACGAGCCCGCCACGGCGAAGGCGCTGAGCGGGTACCTGCTCCGGGGCCTGGACTGCGGCGCGCTCGACCTCGACGAGGTGACCGGGCTCAGCGGGCTCGACCGGGTGGGTCTGGAAGCCTTCGCGGCCCCGCGCCGCGCGGCACCGACCGGGGCGTAGCGGACGGCGGCGGCGGGCGCCCGCGACCGGAACTGGTCGCGGGCGCCCGCCGTGCGGAGTCGGGGGCGGTGGGTCAGGGGCGCCAGATGGACAGGTCGTATCCGCCGGAGGCGTTGGGCGCGCAGTCGAAGTAGGAGGCGCCGGCGTTCATGACCGCCCACTGGCCCGCGTAGGCGCACGCGCCCAGGGACGAGTAGCTGCCCCATGAGACCCATCTCATCGGCTGGACGTCGGAGGCCGGTGCGGCGCTCGTCGTGGCGGTGGTCGGGGCCGCCTGTGCGGCCGGAGCGGCCATCAGTCCGGCGCCGGCGATGGCGGCGGCGACGGCTGTCGTGGCGAACATCTTGCGTAGGGACATGACGTGGAGCCCTCCCTCTTTTCGGGCCTTCGGAGTCCGCGCTCCGACGGCTGGGAGAAGATTGGTCCAGACCTATCCGTCGAGACAACGGGAAGTTCGCATTCCGTAGCGGATTGGCTGATATGTGGAGGAGTTGGCCGATAATGTGCGTAGCTTGTGAAGATGGTGCCGGGTGACTCGTGTGGGGAGGGGCGAGTTCACGTCAGGGCCGTGCCGCGGCCGGTGGGTGGGGCCTCGCGTGCGAGCCGCGTGCGTTCCCTAGCCCGGCGCGATCTCGCCCGAGCCGCGGGGGATCAGCCGGGTCGCCAGCGTCAGTTGGGTCGGCTGGTCCTCGATGCCGTCGAGGCGACGGAAGAGACGTTCCGCCGCGGTGCGGCCGAGCAGCGCCGCGTCCTGCGCTATGACGGTGATGCCGAGGAGGTCGGCGAGTTCGATGTCGTCGAAGCCGACCAGGGCCACCTCCGGTCGGCGGCCCGCCAGGGCGCGCACCGCGGTGACGGTGACGCGGTTGTTGCCCGCGAAGACGGCGGTGACCGGCTCCGGCCCGCTCACCATGGCGTCGACGGCGGCCCGCACCCGCTCCGGCGCGGTGGAGCCGAGGGAGACCCAGGCGTCGTCGACCGCGAGACCGGCGTCCTCCATGGCTGCGCGGTAGCCGCGCAGGCGCTCGACCGCGGTGTGGATGCGGGGTCGGTCGCCGATGAAGCCGATCCTGCGGTGGCCGTGCGCGATGACGTGGGCGACGCCGGCGCGGGCCCCGCCGAAGCTGTCGGAGAGGACCACGTCCGCCGAGATCCGGCCCGGCGGGCGGTCGACGAAGACGGTGGCGACGCCCGCCTTGATCTCCGGCTCCAGATAGCGGTGGTCGTGGCCGGCGGGGATGACGATGAGCCCGTCCACGCGGCGGGCGCACAGCGCGAGCGCCAACTCCTGCTCGCGGTCCGGGTCTTCTGCGCTCGAACCGTTGATCAGCAGGGCGCCGTGGGCGCGGGCGACCTCTTCCACGGCCCGGCTCAGCGGCCCGTAGAAGGGGTCGGCGAGGTCTTCGAGCACCAGCCCGATCGAGGCCGTGCGCCCCTTGCGCAACACGCGGGCGCTGTCGTTGCGGCGGAAGCCGAGGGAGTCGATGGCCTCCTGGACCCGGCGCTCGGTGTCCGGCGTGACGCCCGGCTCGCCGTTGACGACCCGTGAGACGGTCTTGAGCCCCACGCCCGCGCGCGCCGCCACGTCCTTCATGGTCGGCCGGTTGCCGTAGCGCCGTTCCGGGGTGCGGAGGTGGCCGGACACAACGGAGGAACGATTCGTTTCGGCCACGGTGCGCAGTCCTGTCTTCGTGTGGCGTAAGTGGGGTGCAGCGAAGAGCATAGGCCCTGGACAACGTTGTCAGGTGAATGGAGACTGGTGGCCCATCAGTAGGCACGACAGGCCACGGGGGGACCACATACCGATGGATACGGAGCTCGTCGCCGCGCTGGACATCGGCGGCACCAAGATCGCGGGCGGACTGGTGGACGGCGCCGGTCGCGTACTGCTGCGGGCGCAGAGACCGACCCCCGCCCGGGAGGGCGCGGAGACCGTCATGAAGGCCGTGGGCGCCGTCGTCGCCGAGTTGGCGGCGGCGACGGAGTGGCGGCGGGTGAACGCCGTGGGCATCGGCAGCGCGGGCCCGGTCGATGCGTCCGCGGGCACCGTCAGCCCGGTCAACGTGCCCGGGTGGCGCGACTTCCCGCTCGTCGCACGGGTCGGCCGGGCCACCGGCGGGCTGCCGGTCGCGCTCGTCGGCGACGGCGTGGCGATGGCCGCGGCCGAACACTGGCAGGGCGCGGCGCGCGGCTACGACAACGCGCTGTGCATGGTCGTCTCCACCGGGGTGGGCGGCGGTCTCGTCATCGGAGGCCGGCTCCACCCCGGACCCACGGGAAACGCCGGCCACATCGGCCACATCAGCGTCGACCTGGACGGCGACCTGTGCCCGTGCGGTGGGCGCGGCTGCGTCGAACGCATCGCCAGCGGACCCAACATCGCGCGCCGGGCCCTGGAGGACGGCTGGCGGCCCGGCCGCGACGGGGACGCTTCCGCCGCCGCGGTGGCCGCCGCGGCCCGCGCGGGCGACCCGGTCGCCACCGCCTCCTTCGCCCGCGCCGCGCAGGCGCTCGCCGCCGGCATCGCGGCCGCCGCCACCCTCGTGGAGATCGAGATCGCCGTCGTCGGCGGGGGAGTCGCGGGCGCGGGCGACGTCCTGTTCGCCCCGCTGAGGCGCAGCCTGCGCGACTACGCCGCGCTCTCCTTCGTCCGGGAGCTCGCCGTCGCCCCGGCGCTGACCGGCGTCGACGCCGGTCTGGTCGGCGCTGCGGCTGCGGCGCTGCTCAGCAGGGCGGGTGAGACGACGGCCGCGATCGGCGGATGAGCACGCGGGGCGTCCAGCCGCGTACTGCCCGGGGCATACGGCCAGCACTCCGATCACTCAACGCGCTGGTTGGCGATGAAGGGGTGACATACGATCACACAGCGCTCCGCGTACCTTCGTTGAGGCATGTTCGAATATGTTGGAATGGATGTGATATCGGTTGCTCGCTCTCGTGCCGGAGCTTTTGACGGCGCCCTTCTGGGGGAGTTCGGATCCGATTCTCGCGTTCGTTTATGTTGAGTTGGACTCCTGAGGAGGGGGCATGGCGCATGCCTGGCTTGACGGGTCCCACGGTGCAGCAGTGCCCGGAAGTGTGACAAGTCATCGGATGTCACGTCGGAGTTTGTTACGCGGCGCGATGGCAGGCGCGGGAGCCGTCGCCCTGCCCGCGCTCCTGACCGCGTGCAGCGGCGGCCCGGGCGGTGACGGCAAGACCGTCAACCTGGGCTCCAACTCCTCGGACCCGGTGCCGAAGAGGGCCTTCGCGGACGCCTTCGCCGCGTACGAGGAGCAGTCCGACGGCCGGAAGGTGAAGGTCAACACCGTCGACCACAACACCTTCCAGGAGAACATCAACCGCTATCTCCAGGGCAAGCCGGACGACGTCTTCATGTGGTTCGCGGGCTACCGCATGCAGTTCTTCGCCAAGAAGGGCCTGCTCCACGACATCAGTGACCTGTGGGCCGACTACGAGGGCTTCTCCGACGCCCTCAAGGCCCAGTCCACCGGCGAGGACGGCAAGCAGTACCTCACGCCGTACTACTACTATCCGTGGGCCGTCTTCCACCGGAAGAGCCTGTTCCAGAAGTACGGCTACACCGCGCCCAAGACGCTCGACGAATACGTCGCCCTCGCCCGCCAGATGCAGAAGGACAAACTCGTCCCCATCGCCTTCTGCGACAAGGACGGCTGGCCCGCGATGGGCACCTTCGACTACATCAACATGCGGACCAACGGTTACGAGTTCCACAAGTCCCTGATGGCCGGCGAGGAATCCTGGACCGATCGGCGCGTCAAGGACGTCTTCGACACCTGGCGCAGCCTGCTGCCGTACTGCCAGCCCGGCGCCAACGGACGCACCTGGCAGGAGGCGGCGACCAGCCTCCAAAAGCGCGAGGCCGGCATGGCCGTCTTCGGACTGCAACACCCGGGCGCCCAGTTCCCCGAGGTCGACCGGCCCGACATCGACTTCTTCCCCTTCCCCGAGATCAACCCCGAACACGGGCAGCAGGCGGTGGAGGCCCCCGTCGACGGCTTCCTGCTGGCGAAGAAGTCCAAGGCGCTGAAGAACGACAAGACCCTCGCCTCTGCGAAGGACCTGCTGCGCTGGCTGGCCACGGGCAAGGCGGAGGACGTCTATCTGGCCGGCGACCCCAACAACATCGCCGTCAGCGACCGGGCCGACACCTCGGCGTACACCCCGCTGCAGAAGAAGGCCGTGGAACTGGTCGGGGGCGCCGAGCAGATCTCCCAGTTCCTGGACCGCGACACCCGGCCCGACTTCTCGTCGACGGTGATGGTCCCGGCGATCCAGAGCTTCATCAACGACCCCAAGGACGTGGACGGGCTCGTCAACGGCATCGAGAAGCAGAAGAAGACCATCTTCGCCGGCGACGCGTAGGGCGCGTCCGCAGAGCAGCGCCGGCCGCCGGAGGCCCGCGGCCGGCCGCCCGGTTGCCCAGGAGTCCGCCAGCCGGACGTGACCGACTTGGAGTCCACCCGTGCCGCCGACGCGCACCACCGGAGGACAGCCCCCGCGCTCCCCGGCCCCCGCGGCCCGCCGCTCCGGGCGCCGGGGCCCGCGCCGCTACACCCGCCGCGACGTCGCCGTCCTCGGCGTGCTGCTGGGCGTGCCGATCCTGCTGGACGTCTTCGTCATCTGGGGGCCGACCCTCGCCTCCGTCGTGCTCTCCTTCACCAGTTGGGACGGCATCGGCGACATCACCTGGGTCGGTACGGAGAACTACGAGAACCTGTTCACCAACTACCCGGTGTTCTGGCCCGCCGTCCGCCACAACCTGCTGTGGCTGGCCTTCCTCGGTCTCGTCGCCACCCCCTTCGGGCTGCTGCTCGCCGTACTGATCGACCGCGGGGTCCGCTTCAGCCGCTTCTACCAGTCCACGTTCTACCTGCCGGTCGTGCTCTCGCTCGCCGTCGTCGGCTTCATCGCCCAACTGGTCCTCTCCCGCGACCAAGGAGCGCTGAACGCGATCGTCGGCAACGAACAGAACCCCACCGACTGGCTCGGGGACCCCGACCTCAACCTCTGGATGGTCCTGCTGGCCGCCGCCTGGCGGCACACCGGCTACGTGATGATCCTCTACCTCGCCGGACTCAAGGCCGTCGACCCCACCCTGAAGGAGGCCGCGGCCATCGACGGCGCCGGCGAGGCCCAGACCTTCTTCCGGGTCGTACTGCCCACTCTGCGCCCCGTGAACGTCCTGGTCGCCGTCATCACCGTCATCGAGGCCCTGCGCGCCTTCGACGTCGTCTACGCCGTGAACAAGGGCAGGAACGGCCTCGAACTGCTCTCCGTGCTCGTCACGGACAACATCGTCGGCGAAGCCAGCCGCATCGGGTTCGGCTCCGCCATCGCCGTCGTGCTGCTGCTGTTCTCCCTGGGCTTCGTGGTGACGTTCCTGGTCCGGGAGATCCGTGGGGAGAAGAATCGATGACCGCCACCGCACCCCCGTCCCCGGCCCGCGACACCGCCGCCGCCCCGGCACCGCACCGCCGGCGCCGGGTGCGCCCCGGCCGCCTCGGCGTGCACGCCTTCCTGGCGACCGTGTCCCTGGCCTTCCTCGCCCCGCTGCTGCTCGCGGTGTACGCCTCCCTGCGGCCCTACGACGAGACGTCCGAGCACGGATACTTCTCCTTCCCGAAGAAGCTCTCGTTCGACTACTACCGGCAGGCGTTCAGTGACTCGGGCATGACGAAGTACTTCGTCAACACCCTGCTCATCGCCGTGCCCGGGGTCGTCGTCACGCTCTTCTTCGCGTCCTTCGTCGCGTTCGCCGTGGCCCGGCTGTCGATGCGCGGCTCGACCGTGCTGCTGATGCTGTTCACCGCCGGGAACCTGCTGCCCCAACAGGTCGTCATCACCCCGCTGTACGTGCTGTTCAACCGGATCCCGCTGCCGTACTGGATGTCCGACTCGATGACGATGTACGACTCGTACTGGGCCGTGCTCGTGGTGAACGTCGGCTTCCAGATCGGGTTCTGCGTCTTCGTCCTCGCGGGCTTCATGCGGACCCTGCCGCAGGAGATCCAGGAGGCGGCGATCGTGGACGGAGCCGGGGTGTGGACGCGCTACTGGCGCATCACGCTCCCGCTGTGCCGCCCCGCCCTCGCGGCCCTCGGCACCCTCCAGTTCACCTGGATGTACAACGACTTCCTCTGGGCGCTGGTCTTCATCTCCGACGGCGACAAGCTCCCCGTCACCTCCGCGCTCAACAACCTGCGCGGCCAGTTCTTCACGGACCACAACCTGCTGGCCGCCGGCTCCGTCATCGTGGCGCTGCCCACCGTCCTGGTGTTCCTGCTGCTCCAACGGCACTTCATCGCCGGACTGACCCTCGGATCCAGCAAGGGCTGAGCCCCCCGCGGTCCGGGCAAACGGCTTACGTAAGGTGAGACGCTTCACGACCCCCGCCGCCGCCCGACCGGGACGGCGGCCCGGACACATTTCGACCGGTGACGGCCAAGATGTCCGGGTCGGGTTACGCGGCGGGGCGTTGTGGGCAATCCACTGTGGGCGAGGGAAGAGGGGGAACCGTGATCGTCTGGATAAACGGTGCGTTCGGCTCGGGCAAGACGACCACCGCAGGCGAACTGGTGGAGCTGATTCCGAACAGCACGCTGTACGACCCCGAGCTCACCGGCGCGCAGTTGCACCGACTCCTGCCGGCGAAGCAGCTCGACGAGGTGGACGACTACCAGGACCTGCCCATCTGGCGCCGGCTCGTGGTGGACACCGCAGCGGCCATGCTGGCCCAGCTCGGCGGCGTCCTCGTGGTGCCCATGACCCTGCTGCGGCAGGAGTACCGGGACGAGATCTTCGGTGGGCTCGCCGCGCGCAGGATCCCGGTGCGGCAGGTGCTGCTGAGGCCAGATGAAACGATCCTGCGGACCCGGATCGAAGCTCGGGGGGAGCTGCTCGAAGCCCGTGCCGCGGGCAACGGTGCCAAGAGCAACGGCGCCACCCCGCACGCCGGGCGCCGGAACGACAGCCGCCGGGACGCCGACCGCAACGGCGCCGACCGCGACGCCACGGGCGTGCGGGGCCCCGGCGCGGGACCGGTGCGCCGCCAGTGGTCGTACGACCGCATCGAGCCCTACCGCTCGGCCCTGGAGTGGATCAGCGACGACGCCTTCGTCATCGACAACGGCGCGCTCGACCCGCGGCAGACCGCGCACCGCATCGCCGAGGCGGTGCGCACCGGCGAGGCGCCCGTCTGCACCATCGTTCAGACGCCCGAGCCCGTGGCCGAGACGCTCGCCGCCGGCGTCCTCCTCTTCGACGAGGCGGACCGGGTGCTGCTCGTCGACCCCACCTACAAGCCGGGCTGGGAGTTCCCCGGCGGGGTGGTGGAGCCGGGGGAGGCGCCCGCCAGGGCCGGGATGCGGGAGGTCACCGAGGAGTTGGGCCTCGCGCTCGACCGGGTCCCGCGACTGCTCGTCGTCGACTGGGAGCCGCCGAAGCCGCCCGGCTACGGGGGCCTGCGGCTGCTCTTCGACGGCGGCACGATCGGCACCGCGGAGGCCGAACGCGTAACGCTGCCCGCCGACGAACTGCGATGTTGGCGCTTCGTCGGCGAGCGGGAGGCGGCCCGGCTGCTGCCGCCCCCGCGGTACGAGCGGTTGCGCTGGGCCCTGCGGGCGCGCGAGCGCGGTGTGGTGCTCAACCTGGAAGGCGGAGTGCCCGTCGGCTGAGCCCGCCGTTCGGCGCCGGTGGCCGGTGGCCGGTGGCCGGTGGCCGGTGGCCCGGGCCGTACCGCCTCGTGATCCGTCGTCGGCCCGTCCGCAGCGGCGCGCCGACCGGTACCGAGGCGCACGGTCCGGGCCGGGTCGGCCACTTCGGCTCCTTGGTCTACTTCCTACTTCCTCGCGTAGTTCCGCAGGAACAGCGCCTCCGTCACCGACAGCCGCTCCAACTCCTCGGGCGAGACGGACTCGTTCACCGCGTGGATCTGCGCCGCCGGCTCGCTCAACCCGATCAGCAGGATCTCCGTCTGCGGATACAACTCGGTGAGCGCGTTGCAGAACGGGATCGACCCGCCCATGCCGGCCACCTGCATCTCCTGCCCCGGATACGCCACCCGCATGGCGTCCGCCATCGACGCGTACGCCGGACCGGTGGTGTCCGCCCGGAACGGCTGCCCCATGCCGACGTGCTCGATCGACACCCGGGCACCCCACGGCGCGTGCGCTTCGAGGTGCGCCGTCAGCAGCCGGGTCGCCTCGTTCGCGTCCTGCCCGGGCCCCACCCGCAGGCTGACGGTCGCCCGGGCGCTCGCCTGCACCGACGGGGTGGCGCCGACCACGGGCGGGCAGTCGATGCCGATGACGGACACGGCGGGGCGCGCCCACAGCCGTTCCGCCACCGTGCCCGTACCGATCAGCTGCACGCCGTCCAGCACCTTGGCGTCCGCACGGAAGACGTCCTCCGGATACGCCAGCCCGTCCCACTGCTGATCGGCCGCCAGCCCGTCGACGGTGGTCGAACCGTCCTCGGCCCGCAGCGAGTCCAGCAATCGGATGAGCGCGGCGAGCGCGTCGGGCGCGGCCCCGCCGAACTGCCCCGAGTGCAGATTGCCCTGCAACGTGTCGACCCGCACCCGCAGCAGCGTCATCCCGCGCAGCGTCGCCACCACCGTCGGCAGGCCCGTCTGGAAGTTCCCGGAGTCACCGATCACGATGACGTCGGCCGCCAACAGTTCGGGGTGCTGCGCGGCGTACCGCTCCAGACCGCCGGTGCCCTGCTCCTCCGACCCTTCGAGGATCACCTTGACGCCGACGGGCACGCCGCCGTTCGCCTTCAGCGCACGCAGCGCCAGCAGGTGCATGATGAAGCCGCCCTTGCAGTCCGCGGCGCCCCGCCCGTACCAGCGGCCGTCGCGCTCGGTCAGCTCGAACGGCGGCGAGAGCCAGGCGTCCGGGTCCAGCGGCGGCTGCACGTCGTAGTGCGCGTACAGGAGCACGGTCGGCGCGCCTTCGGGGCCGGGCAGGTACCCGTACACCGACTCCGTGCCGTCGGGGGTGTCGAAGACGGTGACGTCCTGGAACCCCTCGGTGCGCAGCGCTTCGGCGCACCAGCGCGCGGCGGCCTCGCACTCGCTCTTCGGGAACTGCGCCGGGTCCGCGACCGAGGCGAACGCCACCAACTCCGCCAGCTCGGCACGGGCCCGCGGCATGAGGGAGGCGACGGTCCCCGCAATCTTGGGGTCGGACATGGGCACGCTCCTGGCGGGTGCGACGTTGGGAGTGGGTGTACGGCGAACGCGCGGTCGATCCTGCCACAGCAGAACGGCGGGGCCGCGCCGTAGGATGCCGTCGAGAGCAGCGTGTACGTGTCGGATCGGGAGCGAAACCACATCGTGAGCAGCGAGAACGGTGTCACCGGGGCAGGAGCGGAAGAGCACGGGCACGGCGAGGCGGTGTGGGACGTCGTCGTGGTCGGTGCGGGGCCGGCCGGTGCGTCCGCGGCCTACGCGGCAGCAGTGGCGGGCCGTCGGGTGCTGCTGCTGGAGAAGGCGGAGCTGCCGCGCTACAAGACGTGCGGCGGCGGCATCATCGGCCCGTCCAGAGACAGCCTGCCGCCCGGCTTTGAACTCCCCCTGAGGGACCGGGTGCACGCCGTCACCTTCAGTTTGAACGGCCGGCTGACGCGTACGCGTCGGTCCAAGAAGATGCTCTTCGGGCTGATCAACCGCCCGGAGTTCGACGCACAGCTGGTCGAGCACGCGGAGAAGGCGGGGGCGGTGCTGCGCACCGGGGTCACCGTCTCGCGGGTCGAGCAGCACGGCGCGGCCGTGCCGGACCGGCGCACGGTCGCGGTGGTGACGGCGGCGGGCGAGACGATCCTGGCGCACGCCGTGGTGGGCGCGGACGGCAGCGCCAGTCGGATAGGCGCCCACGTGGGGGTCAAGCTCGATCAGGTCGACCTGGGCCTGGAGGCCGAGATCCCGGTGCCGGAGCCGGTGGCCGAGGACTGGGCGGGGCGCGTCCTCATCGACTGGGGCCCGATGCCCGGGAGTTACGGGTGGGTGTTCCCCAAGGGGCGGACGCTGACCGTCGGGGTGATCTCGGCGCGCGGCGAGGGCGCGGCGACCAAGCGCTATCTGGAGGACTTCATCGCCCGGCTGGGGCTGGCCGGGTTCGAACCCGCCATCTCCTCCGGTCACTTGACCCGCTGCCGTAGCGACGACTCGCCGCTCTCCCGCGGTCGGGTCCTGGTGTGCGGAGACGCCGCCGGGCTGTTGGAGCCGTGGACCCGCGAGGGGATCTCCTTCGCACTGCGCTCGGGGCGGCTCGCGGGGGAGTGGGCGGTACGGATCGCGGAGGCGCACGACGCCGTCGACGCCCGGCGCCAAGCGCTGAACTACGCCTTCGCCATCAAGGCCGGACTCGGCGTCGAGATGGCGGTGGGGCGGCGGATGCTCACCATCTTCGAGCGCAAGCCCGGGCTGTTCCACGCGGCGCTGACGGGGCTGCGGCCGGCGTGGCGCGCGTTCACGGACATCACGCGCGGGTCGACGACGCTGGCCGGCATCGTCCGCGGGAGCGCGGTGGCGCGCCGGGCCCTGGAGACGTTGGACCGCCGTGCGGGTCGGGCCGGCGCCCGGCCGGGGGACGACGTCGATGCGGACCAGGCGAACAAGGCGAACAAGGGAGACGAGGGCGACGGCAAGGGGGAGATGGAGCCGTCGACCACGGCGTAGCGGTCTTCCGCGGCGTGGCGGCCCTCCGGAGTGTGGCGGCTGACCGCGGTGTGGTGGTTGACCGGGGTGTGGTGGAGGCGCGCGGTTCGGAGACGCAGGGCTCGGAGGTGCGCGCCTCGGGGACGTCGCTGCGGAGTGCCGCGGCTCGTCGGCCGGTTCGCGTCATGGCGATTCGTCGACTTCATCGACTCCCATCGACGGTGATGCGGAAGACCGGGTGCCGGTGGGCCGCGGCCAACAGCTCCTCGTCGGAGGAGTTCGCGTCGACGTCGCCGAAGAAGCGGCCGACCTCCCAGCCCCAGCGACGCAGGTAGTCGCGGAGCAGGGCCGGCTTCTCCTCGTCGGTCAGTTCTACGACGGTGAAGTGCTGGGTCTTGCGGCCCAGCGCCAGCCGGCCGCCGCCCGCGGCCCGGAGGTTGCGCACCCACTGGGAGTGCCCGCGGGCGGAGACGAGATAGGTCGCGCCCTCGTACGGCAGCGGATTGACGGGGATGCTCCGCCACTCGCCGCTGGTGCGACCGAGGACGGACAGCTCGGCCGTGCCCATCAGGCTCACACCGCGGCGTGCGAACCAGCGGACCAGCCCGTTGAGGGCGGTGTCGAAGCGACCCGGCTTGATGTAGTGGCGGTGGTGGTGCTCGGACTGGGGCTGAGCCGGGGCCGGGGGCGCGGGCGGGGTGTGCATGCGGGGCATGGGGTGCTCCTGTGGTTGATGGGGTGCGTGCGGGTGGGTGGCGCGTACACGGTGTGGTTACTGAGGTGATGGTCCGCGAGTCGTCAGGCGACCCGTTGGGCGCCCGGTCGGGCGTCGGGCGACGTGATGATGCTGCTCTCTTTTGAGGGCGGTGCTCCATTTCGAGAGCACTGCTCTCGTTTGGGATCGCCGCTCTCGAACTGACTCCAGTCTGCACGGAGCGGCGCTCCAAAGCAAGAGCAGTGCTCTCGAAATTGGTCAGTGCTCTCCGAGGCGTGGAAGACTGTGCCCCATGACGTCGCTCCGTGGGGCCCGGGACCGGGCCCGTGTTGAAGTCACTGCCGCGATCAAGGACGAGGCCCGCAAGCAACTCGCGGCCGAAGGCGCCGCGAAGCTGTCCCTGCGCGCGGTCGCCCGGGAGTTGGGGATGGTGTCCTCCGCCCTCTACCGCTACTTCCCGAGCCGCGACGACCTGCTGACCGCGCTCATCATCGACGCGTACGACGCCGTCGGCGCCGCCGCCGAGTCCGCGCTCGCCGCCGCGCCCCCGCCCTCGTCGGGGACGCGCTCCGTCCACGTCGCCCGCTGGACCGCGGTCTGTTCGGCCGTCCGCGCCTGGGCCATCGCGCACCCCCACGAGTACGCCCTGATCTACGGATCGCCCGTGCCCGGATACAGCGCCCCCCGGGACACCGTCGGCCCGGCGGCCCGGGTCGGCATGGCCCTGATCTCCGTGGCCCGCGACGCGTACAACACCACCGGACTCGCGCTCCCGCCCCTCGACCCCGCTCTGCGTCCCGAGGCGGAGCGAATGGCCGCAGAGCTCGCCCCCGACCTGCCGCCCGCGGCCGCGTTGGCCTTCGTGGCGGCCTGGGCGCAGCTCTTCGGGCTGATCTCCTTCGAGGTGTTCGGCCAGTTCCACCGGCTCGTCGGAGAGCGGGACGCCTTCTTCGCCCGGGCCGCAACCCGGCTCGCCCACGAGGTCGGCCTGGCCGAGCGGCCCTGAGCCGACCTCGCCCCACGGCTGACTGCACCCGCGGTTGTGGTGCCCGAGGCGCCGACCGCTACTTGGGTGCCATCCGGAGCTCCGGCCGTACTGCCCAGGGAGTAGGGGTGATCACCACACCGGGGTGACGCCCGGCGCACCGGCGTCCGTCTAGCGTTGCCGACATGGAACAACAGCCCGACCGCGTCTGCGGTGGTCCCCCCTGGATGAAGGAGGACGGACCACCGTGGATGCGGCCGTGGGCGCGGCGCCGGGCCGACGGCCGGGTGCCCTGGCCGTCCACTCTGCTGATCGCGGTGTTCGTGCTCGTGGGCACGGAGTTCGCGGCCAGGGGGCAGGAGGGGACGCGGGAGCCCGTGGACGCCTTCGCTCAGGCGCTGCTGGTGACCCTGTCGGCGTGCCTGCTGCTGCGGGTGCGCTGGCCCGTCGTGGCTCTCGTCGGCACGGCCGCGCTGACCTCCGGCTATCTGGCCGCCGGCTATCCCTACGGGCCGGTGTTCGTGCCGGTCCTCGTCGCCGCCTTCTCCGCGGTTCTCGCGGGCCACCGGCGGGCCGCCTGGTGGACCGCGGGTGCCTTCTGGGCGGGGCACGTCCTGCTCGCCCACTGGTGGTACGCGTATCTGCCACCCGCCGGGGACGATGCGGCGCCCTGGGGGCGGGAGTTGGTCTTCGCCGCGTGGATAGCGGCCGTGCTCGCGGGCTCCGAGCTGTTGCGCATACGGTGCGCGGAATGGGCCCGCGCCCGGTTGGAGCGGGCCGCTGCCGCCCGCCGTCGCGCCGAGGAGGAACGCCTGTTGATCGCCCGCGAGTTGCACGACGTGCTGGCGCACTCCATATCCGTGATCAATGTGCAGGCCGGGGTGGGTCTCGCGCTCCTCGACCAGGATCCGGAGCAGGCGCGCACCGCCCTGACCACCATCAAGGCGGCCAGCAAGGAGGCGCTCGGCGAGGTGCGGCAGGTCCTCGGCAGCCTCCGGGCACCGGGGGAGGCGCCGCGCGCCCCGGCTCCCGGGCTCGACCGCGTGCCCGAGTTGGTGGAGCAGGCGCAGAGCGCGTCCCTCGCCGTCGTCGTCGAGACGCGGGGCGCCCCGTTCGCCCTGCCACCGGGAACGGACCTGGCCGCCTTCCGCATCCTCCAAGAGGCCCTGACGAACGTGATACGGCACTCGGGCTCGCGCAGCGCCCGCGTCCAGATCTCGTACGCCCCCGGGCGGCTCACCCTGCGGGTGGCGGACGAGGGGCCGGCCAGCGCTTCGGAGCACAGCGGCAGCGGCAACGGCCTGGTGGGCATGCGGGAGCGCGCGGCCGGGCTGGGCGGCACGATCCAAGCCGGCCCGCGCAGCGAGGGCGGATTCGAGGTCCGTGCGGACCTACCGGTGCGACGGAAGGAGACGCCGTGATCCGCGTCCTGCTCGCCGATGACCAACTGTTGGTGCGCGCGGGTTTCCGGGCCCTGCTCGACGCCCAGCGGGACATCGAAGTCGCGGGCGAGGCGTCCGACGGGCAGGAAGCGGTGCGGCTGGTGGGCGAGGTGAAGCCGGACGTCGTCCTGATGGACGTCCGGATGCCGGTGCTGGACGGCCTCGCCGCCACCCGTCGGATCACCGAGGACGCACGGTTCGAGGAGGTGAAGGTCGTCATCCTGACCACCTTCGAGTTGGACGAGTACGTCTTCGAGGCGATACGGGCGGGCGCATCGGGCTTCTTGGTGAAGGACACCGAGCCGGACGAACTGCTCCGCGCCGTGCGCGCGGTGGTGGACGGTGACGCCCTGCTGTCGCCCGGGGTGACCCGGCGGCTGATCGCCGAGTTCGCGGCCCGCTCCCGTACCCCGGCCGACGCGGGTCGGCTCGCCGAATTGACTGACCGAGAGCGGGAGGTGATGGCCCTGGTCGGGATGGGCCTGTCGAACGAGGAGATCGCCCGGCGGCTGGTGGTGAGCCCGCTGACCGCCAAGACGCACGTCAGTCGGACGATGGTCAAGCTAGCCGCCCGTGACCGGGCGCAGTTGGTCGTCCTGGCCTACGAGTCGGGTTTGGTGCGCCCCGGCTGGCTGGGCTGACCGTCCGGGCGACCGGCCTCGGCGGCCGGCTGCTCCTGGAGTTCGGCCGGGCGGGGGACGGTGCCGTCCAGGGGCGGGGCGGTGACGTTGCGGGCCGCGTAGGCGATCACGGCGGCGCCGGTGGCGAGCAGGGCCACCGTCGTCAGGGCGAGGGGCAAGGTGAACCAGTCGGCGAGGAAGCCGATCGCGGGGGGACCGAGCAGCATGCCGCCGTAGCCGAGGGTGGACGCGGCCGCCACCCCGCTGGGGCCGGCCAGGGCGCCCGCCCTGGCCACGGCAACGGGGAAGATGTTCGCGAGTCCCAGCCCGGCCACGCCGAAGCCCAGCAGCACCAGCCACACCGTGGGTGCCAGGGCGCCGATGAGCATCCCGGCCGCCGCGGTCGTGCCGCCGGCGACCAGGGTGCGGGTCTGCCCGAGCCGTTCCAGCAGGAAGGTGCCCGACAGCCGGCCCACGGTCATGGCCAGGGCGAAGAGGGCGTAGCCGAGCGCGGCGACGCCCGGGGTCGCACCGAGGTCCTGTTCCAGGTGGAGCGCGCCCCAGTCGGCCATGGCGCCCTCGCCGTACGCGGTGCACAGCGCGATCACTCCGAGCAGGACGACGAAGTTCCGGGTGCGTCCCACCAGCCGGCGCGGGCGACCGCGGGGCGCGTCGGGGGCGGGCGGCTGCCCGGTGGTGGGCGCGGGCGCCCGTAGCAGCACGGGCGCGGTGAAGGCGGTGACCAGCAGTCCGAGCGCGGCGAGCGACAGCAGGTGCCGGGTCGGCGACAGCCCGCCGGCGATGAGCGCCCCGAGCCCGGCACCGACCATGCCGCCGAGGCTGTACGCCGCGTGGAACGCGGGCATCACGGGGCGCCCTATTGCGGCGACCAGATCGACCGCCGAACTGTTCAAGGAGACGCTCATGGCTCCGTAGGCGGCGCCGAACACCAGCAGCACCAGACCGAGGGCGACGACGTGCGACATCAGCGCCGGCAGCGCGACGCCAAGCGACATCAGCGCGGCGCTGCCGACGGTGACCCGCAGGCTGCCGAAGCGGTGGCACAGGCGCCCGGTGAGCATCATCGTCACCACGCCGCCGGCCGAGACGCCGAGCAGGGCGAGGCCCAGCGCACTGGCGGAGGCGCCGGTCTGTTCCTTGATGGCGGGGATGCGCACGACCCACCCGGCGAACAGGAAGCCGTCGAGGACGAAGAAGACGGTGAGGGCGAAGCGGAGGCGGGCCAAGGTCGAGGGTGCGGCGGCGCGTGCCGGGCGGGGCACGAACGGCCGTATTTTGTTCATGTCCGGCACAAACGCAGAATAGGTGTGACATCCGTTTCGGACAAGATGGCTGAGCATCCCTGGTCGTTCCCGCCCGGTCGCGCCGGAACGATTCCCTGGCGGGAACGGCGCACGACGGCGCGGCCCGCCCCGGGGCGCACGGCTCGGCACGACGAACGGCAGGGTTCGGCCTGCTGAACCGTACGGCGCGGTTCGGGGCCCCAAGGATCATGGGAGACTCCCCACCATGAACGGCAAGGCGACGAGCACCAGATCGAGGCTGGAGAGGGGCCGCAGCGCGCTCGGTCCCGCACTGGAACTCGTCCACACCGGACGCGCGCCCACCCGCGCCGTCCTCACGGCCGAACTGGGCGTCACCCGTGCCACCGCCGGTGCCGTCGCCGCCGAGTTGGCGGCACTCGGCTTGATCCGCGTCGACTCCCGCCCCGCCGCCGCGACCGGCTCCCAGGGCCGACCCTCCCATCGACTCGCCGTCGACGACGACGGCCCCGTCGTGCTCGCCGCCCAGGTCCACGCGGACGGTTTCCGTGCCGCCCTCGTCGGCCTCGGCGGCCGGACCCTCGCCACCGCACCCGGCTGCCTCACCGTGGCCGCCGACCCCGGCCAGGTCATCGGTGCGGTCGTCGCCGCGGGCGCCGTCCTGCTGCGCGACAGCGGCCGACGCTGCGTGGGTGCCGGCCTCGCGGTGCCGTCGGCCGTCGCCGAACCGGACGGCACCGCCCTCAACCCGCTGCACATCGCCTGGCCCGCCGGCTCCGCCGTGCGCGACACCTTCGCCGAGCACGTCCGCGCGGCCGGCATCACCGGCCCCGCCTTCACCGGCAACGACGTCAACCTCGCCGCCCTCGCCGAGCACCGCCACGGCGCCGGGCGCGGCGCGCACCACCTGCTGTGCGTGGCCACCGGCCACCGCGGCGTCGGCGGCGCCCTCGTCCTCGACGGCCGGCTGCACACCGGCAGTTCCGGGCTGGCCCTCGAAGTCGGCCACCTCACCGTCAACCCCGCAGGGCGGCCCTGCCACTGCGGAAGCCGCGGCTGCCTGGACGTGGAGACCGATCCGCTCGCCTTCCTCACCGCCGCCGGCCGGGTGCCGGGCCCCGAGGTCTCCCTGCTCGCGCAGGCCGGCGAACTGCTGCGCACCGAGCCCGACGACCCCGCCGTGGGCTCCGCCCGCGCCCAGCTCATCGACCGCCTCGGCCTCGGGCTCGCCGGACTCGTCAACATCCTCAACCCCGACCGGATCATCCTCGGCGGACTCCACCGCGAACTGCTCGCCGCCGACCCGGAGCGGCTGCGCGCCGTGGTCGCCGACCGCAGCCTGTGGGGGCGCAGCGGCGGCGTGCCCATCCTCGCCTGCACCCTCGACCACAACAGCCTGGTCGGCGCCGCCGAACTGGCCTGGCAGCCGGTGCTCGACGACCCGCTGACCGCCCTCGGCTGACGCCCCCGCCCGCCACCCGACCGGGGGCATCGAGGACGGCTCGGCCCCCGCGAGCGGGTAGGCGACGAGCATGACCCACGAGCGCCCCGGTGCGCCGCCCCACGGGCATCGCCTCCAGCGACTGCACCGCAGGATCGCCTCGTCCCCCGTCGGCCTCGGCTGGAACCGCGGTCGCGAGATGGAACTGCTCCACCGGGCCATGGGCTTCGCAGCGCTCGGCTTCCTCACCCTCGTGCCGCTGCTGGTGGTGGTCGCGGCGGCCGACCCCGCCAGCAGCCAGGGCTTCGCCCGTTGGCTCGGCCAGGCACTCGGCGTCTCCGAAGCCTCCCAGGCCCAGGTCGAACAGCTCTTCGCGCCACCGGGCACCGCACTCCAGCGCACCACCGCCTTCGGCCTCGCCGCCCTCGCGGTCTTCGGTCTGACCTTCGGCTCGGTGGTGCAGACCGGTTACGAGAAGGTGTGGGACCTGCCGACCGCCCGCTGGCACACCATGTGGCGCCACGTGATCTTCCTCGCGCTGCTGGTCTTCGCGCTGCTGGTGTTCGTCAACACTCCCGCGTTCGGCGATTCGGGCGTCGGCACGGTCGCCACCGCCGCGCTGGACCTCGTCGGCACCTTCGTCTTCTTCCTCGTAGCCCAGCGACTGCTGCTCGGCGGCCGGGTCCGCTGGGGCGCGCTGGTGCCGGGAGCGGCGGCGACGGCCCTGTTCATGCTGGGGCTGCGGGTCTTCTCCCAACTGGTGTTCTCCCCGCTGATCGCCTCGAACGCGGTCACCTACGGTCCGTTCGGCACCGTCCTGGTCCTCCAGTCCTGGCTGGTCGGCGTCGGAGTCGTCGTGTACGGGGGTGCCTTGGTGGGGCGGCTGGTGCACGAGGAACGGGTGCGTCGACGGTTGGAGCACAGCGTGCGCTCCGGCCCGGAGCGGAACCCTCTGTGAGGCCCGGAGGGAATCCCTCCGAAACCCTCTGTGAGGCCCGGAACTGGACCGTATGAGGCCGGGAACAGAACCCCTGTGAGGCCGGGAACGGAACCCCTTATGACGGGTCCGGCTCCCCGAGGACGGCGAGCTGCGGCGCCGTGAGCTGCGGTGCGGCGAGGGTGAACCAGACGACCTTGCCGCCCTCCCCCCGGGGCCGTACGCCCCAGGTCTCGCTGACCGCAGCTATCAATCCGAGGCCGCGGCCCGAGGTGGCGAAGAGGTCGGCCTCCCGCAGGCTCGGCAGCCGCGGGTCGTGGTCCTTGACGGAGACCACGAGCCGATCGAGCAGCAGCTCGATCTCCACGGTGCACAGCTTGTCGGGCTGGGCGTGGCGATGGACGTTCGTCAGCAACTCGGTGACGCCTAGGGCGGCCTGGTCGATCAGTGGATCGAGGTGCCAGTAGCGCAGTTGCGCCGAAATGATCCTGCGGACCTGTCCGATCCGCGACGGCAGGGCTTGCAGCTCCACCGTGCAGTGCCTGCTGGGCTGACTGATCACGGCTACGACTCCCCGAATGAGGTCCGGAGGTCCGGAGGAGGGCGAGGGAGGGAAGACGGGAGGAAGCGAAGACGGGAGGAAGCGAAGAACGGTGCAGTGCGACGAAGAACGACGAGGAACGACGAAGAACGACGCAAGGCAACGGCGTTGGTGGATCGGCGCAGTGGCCGGCTGTCAGCTGATCCGTTCGACGACCGCTGGATCCCAGCGTCACCGCCGATGCACTCTGAGTGATGTGAGACAAGCGTGAACCACTGGCCAAGGTCTCGCAACTCGGCGGCCGTCGTACGCCGCCGTACGGGGGTGCGGGCCTGGAGCGACCGCTCCGACGCCCTCCTGCGGACGCCGCCCCACGGCCCGCCCGTCCCGTCTCGTTCTGCCGCCCGCCCGACGGGCCGCGGCCCGTGCAGCCGGCCGGTGGACCGGCTCAGCCCTCGCTGCCGCCCGCCCCGCGCACGGCCTTCAGGAAGCGCCCCGCCGCCCTGCTCCCGTCGGCCTCCTCGTCACGCTGACCCATCGTCAAGCGGTAGCGCTTGCCGTTCACCGTCAGCGCCGTGCTGGCCTCGTCGGAGAACCACGTCTTGCCCGCGCGGACCGCGCGGACCGGCGCGCTGTCGATCACCCTGCCGTAGCTGGTGAGCAGTTGCAGCCGACCGTCCTTGATCAGGACCTGACCGGCTTTGGTGAGTGAGCGAGGCCATCGCTCGATCCGTACGCCAGTGGCCCGGAACTCGGGCTCTGCCATGGCCATCGGACCCCTCCTCCCCTGTGTGTCACGTCGTCTGAAGGAAGTTTGCAACATCCTGGGGCGCGGGCACCAGTGGACGGCGGCGGCGCTGTGCGCATCCGGGTGGTTCGTTGGGGCGCACGGACCACAAGCGATCCCTATGGATGCCCCAAGCGAATGTTTACGCAGGTGGGGCGCCTACTGTGACGGAAGGGTAAGCACAGTCGACGACAGCCGGCACCGGCGCATCCGGACGCATCCGGTGCACCGGCGCGGCAGGCACAGGGACGGCGGGCATGAACGGCGACGGGCAGCAGATCGGGCAGCGGATGACGGGCCAGGACACCACGACCGGCGACGTGGACCGCAGCGACCCCGGTTACCGCGGCTGGCTGAAGGAAGCGGTCCGCAAGGTCCAGGCGGACGCCAACCGTTCGGCGGACACCCACCTGCTGAAGTTCCCCCTGAAGGAGGAGTGGGGCATCGACCTCTACCTCAAGGACGAGTCCACCCACCCCACCGGCAGCCTCAAGCACCGGCTGGCCCGCTCCCTCTTCCTCTACGGGCTGTGCAACGGGTGGATCCGCCCCGGCCGCCCCGTCATCGAGGCGTCCAGCGGTTCGACCGCCGTCTCCGAGGCGTACTTCGCCAAGCTGATCGGCGTGCCGTTCGTCGCGGTGATGCCCCGCACCACCAGCCCCGAGAAGATCCGGCTCATCGAGTTCCACGGCGGGCGCTGCCACTTCGTCGACGACTCCCGCCGGATGTACGAGGAGTCCGCCGCGCTCGCGGAGCGCACCGGCGGCCACTACATGGACCAGTTCACCTACGCCGAACGGGCCACCGACTGGCGCGGCAACAACAACATCGCCGAGTCCGTCTACCAACAACTGCGCCTGGAGCGCTACCCCGAGCCCGCGTGGATCGTGGCCACCGCCGGCACGGGCGGCACCTCGGCGACCTTCGCCCGCTACATCCACTACATGCAGTACGACACCCGGGTCTGCGTGCCCGACCCGGAGAACTCCTGCTTCTTCGACGGCTGGACCCGCAACGACCCGGGCGCCACCAGCGACCACGGCTCCCGCATCGAGGGCATCGGCCGCCCCCGGATGGAGCCGAGCTTCGTGCCCGGCGCCATCGACCGGATGATGAAGGTGCCCGACGCGGCGTCCGTCGCCGCCGTACGGGCCCTGGACACCGCGATCGGCCGGAAGGCCGGCGGCTCCACCGGCACCGGGCTGTGGAGCGCCTTCAAGATCGTCGCGGAGATGGTGGCGGCGGGGGAGCGGGGGAGCGTGGTCACCCTGCTCTGCGACCCCGGCGAGCGCTATCTCGACAAGTACTACTCCGACGCCTGGCTCGTGGAGCAGGGCCTGGACGTCGCCCCGTACGCGAACGCGATCGAGCGGTTCCTCGACACCGGCCGGTGGACCGACGCCTGACCTACCCCTGACCGGGGCCGCTGCGGCTGCGCCGTCAGTGCGTCGCCGCACGGGCCAGCCGGAGGTCCAGCGCCCGCATCGCCCCGTGGAAGGAGTGCCGCAGGCCCGGCTTCGTCAGCCGCGCGAACGCCCGGGCCGCCGGCGGGCCGTCGACGGCGAACGTCCAGCGCACCCGGCTGCCGCCGGTCGGGCCCGGCAAGATGCGCCACTCCTCGGCGAGGGCCGTCACCGCGGGCGCGTTGGTGCGGTCCACGCGGTACGCGTACCGGGAGTCCGGGTCGCTGGCGAGGACGGTCTCCTCGAACGTGACCCCCACTCGCAGGGCGACGTCCCGGCCGTCGCCGCCGCGCGTCGGAACGACCCCGGAGACCGCGTCGAACCACCGGGGCCAGTCCACCAGGTCCTCGGCGAGCGCTTGGTAGACCGCCTGGGGCGACGCCTCCAGGGCTGCCGCGAAGGCCAGGCGCACGGGCGCGACCTCGACGAAGTCGAGTTCCACCGGGCGGAGTTGGTGAGTCATGGTGCGTACCTCCCGAACTGGACGACCAGATCCGCACACGATAGGCGGCGCGGGGCGCAATGTCCCCGACGGGGCCGGGCGTCCCCGCCGCGTCACGGCACGCGGCGCGCCGGCGAGCGCGTCAGTCGTCGTCGGTCGCAGCGAGCGGAGCCAGCGTGCCGCCCGAGGCCAGCCGTGCCGACAAGCGCACCGTGGAGCCCTGGGGGACCGGCACCGCGAGCGTGGTCCCCCGCTCATCGGCGGCAACCGTGCCCGCAGCCGTGATGCGGCTGACGCCACGACTCCCGGCCGCCAACAAGAACCACTTCCCCGACGGCGAACGCCAGTGCGCGCCGGCGAGGACGTGCTGTCCGAACCTGCTGCACGCGGCCGTGTCATCGGCCCGGGCCACCACCGAGCCCGCCGATTCCGGCCCGCCCGCCGGCGGCTGGAACTGGACCAGCACCCGGCCGCGCCCGCGCCACGTCTCCGCCCGGGTGCACACCCAGGCGGCCCGCCCCGCGTCGTCGGGCAACTGCTGGTGCGCGTAGGTCCAGTCGTTCACCGACCGCACGCCGGCGCCCCGCAGCGCCCCGAGGAGGCAGGCGCTACGGGCCCAACTCGCCAGCGCAGAACCGCCGGTGGCCTCCCTCGGCTGACGCGCGGGCGCGTCCTTGCCCGGCGGCGGAGTGTGCGTGAGGTGCACTGGCGCCAGGTCCCCGAGGTCCGTGACCAAGAAGGCGTGGTCCTCCACGATCTGCTGCGACGACCGCAACTGGAGCGCCGGCCACGACGTGCAGGCAGCTCCGGTCCCGGGAGACGGCACCGCAGCGGTCACCCCGCCGTCGGCCACCGCGAGCGCCCGCGCCGCCCCGCCCGGCTCCAACAGATCGCGCACCGCGGCCTCGGCGATCCACGGCGCCAACAGATGGCGCGCCCCGTCCTTCGTGCGGCCGAGCACGATCGACGCCGCGGTGGTGACGTCCGCGTCGTCCGTACGGGCGAAGTCCAGGGCCGGCGCGCCCGCACCGGAACGCGGCTCGGCGTACCGCACCACCCGGCCGCCGTCGTGGAAGAGGACGACGACCGCGTCGTCGACCGCCCCCGCGTACAGCAACCGGGCGGGCGCAGCGGGCCCGGTGCGCACCGTGTCCGCGGTGGCCGAGACCCGTACGGATGCATCGGGCGCGGCCCAGGCGTCGAGCGCCCGCCGCAACAGCGCCCTGTCGGCCGTGCGCTCGCCGCGCGCCGGCCACACCGAGAAGTCCAGTCGCGCCGTGTCCGTCCAGGCGTCGTGCGGCGCCCGCTGCAACAGGTCCACGTCGAGCGCCCGCGCCAGCGCCATCTGCCCCGGCGCACCGGCGTGCGCGGTCACGGGCGCACCGGCGTCGCGCGCCGGCAGGTCCACCGCGGCCATCCCGGCCGCCAACAGCGCGAGAACGCCACCGGCCGCGGCCGTACGGGACCGCTGACGGCGCCGCAGCAGATCGCTCGGCCGGGTCTGCACCGCACACGGATCGAACTCCGCGGCCCGCAACAGCGCCTCGGCCCGCCCGCCGCCCGACTCCCGCAGCCGCTGCGCCGTCCGCAGCGCCGCGCCGGGATCGGCCACCTGGCACTGCAACAGCAACTCCCTGACGTCGGAGTCGCGGAGCCCTTCGAGCACCCCGAGCGCGAACGCCGCACGCGCCGGCGCGGACGCGGACGACAGCGCCTGGTCCAGCGCCAGTTCCTCGGCCCCGCCAGCGCTCGGGAACAACCGCAGCCCCACCACCAGCGGCAGCCCGCCGCCCCGCCACCACCGCCAGCGCAGCGCACCCCGCAGGATCCGGTGCCGCACCCAGCGGTACGCGGCGCCCTCGACCCCGCCCTGCTGCTCCCCGCCCGCCCCGCCGCGGGACGTCCGCGGCAGTGCGCGCTGCACCGTGGCGTGGGCGGCCAGCACCCGCCGATGGCGCCCCAGCGACGGCGGCAGCGTCAGATAGGCGAGACGTACGAGCCGGGGGTAGTGCTCCACGAGGATCGCCTCCGCCTCCTGGACCTCAGGGCGGGCGCCCGTCGTGGCGCGGAGGGACGGCTGACGGTGTGTCGGCATCGGGCGCTGGGCCTTCCGGTACGGGCATCGCATCGCCATGCGCGGATCGCTCTCACTCGTTGCGTCAAACGAGTGGACCCCGGCTCGGTCACCCCCGGACCGCGCCCGCGTGCCCGCCCCGGCCGCTACCGTGCCCGGTTCGTCATGACTTCGGCGCCCGGTCGGCCCGTGACCTCAACGCAGCACGCCGTCCAGCGCCCGCCCGAATACCACCCGGCCCACCCGCGCCACCACCGGGTCCAACAGCCGCGGCAGCGGACGCAGGCGCAGGTCCTCCGTCCACACCACCAACGAGTGCTCGGCCCCGCGCGGGTGCACCTCGATCTCCGCCCACCCCAGGACGAGACGGCCGCGCTTCTCCAACCGGCAGCGGCCCGGAGCCCCGTCGGCGGGCGGCTCCCACCCGACGACCTCCATCGGGTCGTCGACGCCGATCCGCCCCAGGCCCGAGCGCACCACGAAGACCGTGCCCGGCCGCGTCGGGCCGGCGGTGACGGACGCCAGCGCGGTGAACGGCACCCGGGCCGCGTGCCCGCCCCAGTCCGTGACCCGCCCCCACGCCTGCGTCGCCGACAGCGAGACCTCGCGCTCCAGCCGGAACGCGGTCATTCGCCCGGCTCGCGCTCTCCCGCGACCACCAGCCCGTCCGGCAGGTGCTCCTCGATCTCCGCGCGCGCGGCGGCCGGCAGGCCCGTGTCGGTCACCAGGGCGTCCACCTCCGTCAGCCGGGCGAAGGAACTCAAGCCCACCGTTCCCCACTTCGTGTGGTCGGCGACCACGACCACCCGGCGGGCGGAGCGGACGAAGTGACGGTTGGTCTCCGCCTCCGCGAGGTTCGGCGTGGAAAGCCCGGCCTCCACCGAGATCCCGTGCACCCCGATGAAGAGCACGTCGAAGTGGAGCGTGCGGATCGCGGTGTCCGCGACCGGGCCGACGAGCGTGTCCGACGGGGTGCGCACACCACCGGTGAGGACCACCGTCGCACCGCCGGGCCGGCCGGGCGGCGCACCGGGCGGGGTGCGCTGGGCGTTGTGCAGGACGTCGGCGACCCGCACCGAGTTCGTCACCACGGTCAGGTCCGTGACGTCGACGAGCTGCTGCGCCAGTGCGTACGCCGTCGTCCCGCCGGCCAGCGCGATCGCCGTGCCCGGCGTCACCATGGCCGCCGCCGCCCGGGCGATGTCCTCCTTGGCCCGCAGCTCCAGGCCCGACTTCGCCTCGAACCCCGGCTCGTGCGTGCTGGCCTCCACCACGGGCACCGCGCCCCCGTGGACCTTCTCGATCACGCCCTGCCGGGCGAGCGCGTCCAGGTCCCGCCGCACGGTCATGTCCGAGACGTTCAGCCTGCGGGTGAGTTCGTTGACCCGCACCCCGCCCCGTCGGCGGACCTCGTCGAGGATCAACGCACGTCGTTGCTCCGCGAGCAGGTTCTGGTTGTCGGTCACTTCCCAGGCCCGTCCTTCTGTCCGTCTCCCGCCGCTCCCGGCGCCGCCCCGCCGCCCGTGCGGCCGGGGGCGCCCATCCTCCCACGGGCCCGTCCACGCCCGGGCGTACGGACTCCGTGACCTGTCCGCCGGGAGCTGTCAGAATCCGGGACCCTGAGGCGTGGCGCGCAGGCGCGCCGGCAGCCGAACTCCCACCGAGAGAGCGAGTCACCGCAGTGTCCGCTGAAGCGCCCGCCGAACCCCCGCAGCCGTCCGCACCGGGGCCCGCGCTCGAACTCCTCGTCCACGGCGTCGGCGGCACGACCCCGCAGGAGATGCTGGGCGACCCCCGCACGGTCCTCGTCTCCGGCGACGAGAAGGCCGCGGTCTTCCGCCGCGCCGACGACGTGGGCGCGGAGCGCGATCCGGCCCGCGGCCGCGGCGACCCCGTGCCCGAGGCGTACTGCTGGTCCAACCTCACCTCCGGCAACGGCGCACGGGCGCTGTGGCTGCTGCTCCTGCCCTTCATGGTGGCGAACCTCGCGCACTGGATGCGCCCGCGCGCCCGCGGGCGGGTGCGCACCACCCGGGTGTACGGGGCCCTGGTGCGGCTGGTGGCGCTCAGTTTGACGGTGGTGATGACGGCCGCCGCGTGCGAGGTCGCGCTCGACCTGGTGGCCTGGCAGTGCGCCGGGCGCGCGCCGTGCACGGACGGGCGGTCCTGGATCGGCTTCCTCGCCGCCGACCGCGGCGGCTGGTGGTCCCAGCCCGGCCGCCGGCTCGCGCTCGCGGCCCTCGTCCCGGTCGCCCTGGTGGGGCTCCTCTGGTACCTCTCCAACCGCACCTGGACCGCCTACGAGTCCCAGCGCCCGCCGCTCGGCGAGCACACCCCCGTCGCCGACGGGAGCCGCCGCGCCCCCCACAACCCTCACCCTGAAGTCGAGGATGAGGGTGACGGGGACGGCGAGGGCGAGGAGGACGAGCACGCCGGGGACCGGGAGCCGGACCCCCAGGCGCCGCAGTCCGCCGTGCGCTTCGCCCTGGGCCGACCCGGGTTCTGGTACGGCCGTCGGCACGTCGCCCGACTGCGCGCCGCCCACACCGCGGCAGGGTTCCTCACCGTCGCCGCGGCCGTCACCGGCGCCCCCGCGGGCCACGACCGGGGCGGCGACAGCGCCTTGCTGCAAACGCTCGGCATCCTGCTGACGGGCGCCCTGGCGCTCGGGGCGTGCGCCGTGGTCTGGGTCGTGGTCCACCGCGGACGCAGCGAGCGCCGCTTCGACGTCCGCGTCGAGCGCACCGCCGTCACCGCCCTGCCCGACGCCTCGCTCACGGTGCTCGCCGGCGCCCTGGTGTACGCCTCCTGGTCACGGCCCGGTTGGGAGTCGCACGGCACCCTCCCCGGCGAACTGGCCTTCAGCGTGCTCACCATCGCCCAGGGCGTCCTGGTCGTCGCCCTCGCCGCCGTCGCCCTCCGGTTGCACTGCCGCGCCCGCCACCCCCGCAGCGTCCTCGGCGGCCTCGGCGGTCCCGCCGTCGCCGTGCTCGCCTGCGCGCTGGGCTCCGTCATGACCGGCGGCACCGCCCAGCGCGTCGCCGACTGGCTCGACGGACCGGGCACCCCCGGCATGGACGGCGACGGTTCCATCCCCGGGCCACCCGTGCTGCTGAGCTGGCAGGCGTCGGTGATCCCCGTACTGCTCGCGCTGCTGTTCCTGCCCGCCCTGGCCCTCGCCGTACGGACCTGGCTGACGGGCCGTCGGCTCGGCGGCGCCGTCGAGCGGGAGTACGAGCGGTGGGACAGCCGCCTCGACCGGGGCGACCCGGCCGCCCGGCGCCTCGGTGACACCGGCTGGCGCCCCGACCCGGTCCGCACCCGCCGCATCGCCGGCGCCCGCGCACGGGCCGGACTCACCGACTCGGCGCCCCTGATAGTCGGCGTCCTCGCCGCGGCCACCCTGCTGCTCGGCGCCGCCGCCGTCTACGGCGCGTGGCGCAGCGACGCCGTGCCCGGCCGGGCCTTCGAAGGGGGCTTCGCAGACTCCGCAGCTCAGGCCGTCCAGTTCCTGGGCTCCTGGCTGGTGGGCTTCGGCATCCTGCTCTTCGTCACCTGGGGCCGCCGCGCCTACCGCGACCCCTCCGCCCGGCGCACCATCGGCATCCTGTGGGACGTCGGCACCTTCTGGCCCCGGGCCGCCCACCCGTTCGCACCGCCGTGCTACGCCGAGCGCGCCGTCCCCGACCTGACGTGGCGGATGTCGACGTGGACCGCGCAGACCCGGGCGCGCGGCGGCCGGCTGGTGATCTCCGGCCACTCCCAGGGCAGCGTCCTCGCGGCCTCCGCCGTGTGGCAACTGCCCGCCGAGACCCGCGGGCGGGTGGCGCTGCTGACGTACGGCTCACCGCTGGAGCGGCTGTACGGGCGGTGGTTCCCCGCCTACTTCGGACCCGAGGCCCTGCGCGCCCTGCGCGACGAGGTGCACTGCTGGAGCAACCTGTGGCGGCCCACCGATCCCATCGGCGGGCCGGTGCGCGTGCCGTCGGGCCCCCGGCCGTCGCCCGACCGGACCGCGCTGAAGGACCCGGTGGCGTACGGCCGTTCCGAGCGGCACCCGCTGCCCGAGCCGATCCGGGGGCACTCCGACTACCAGGCCGACCCCGCCTTCGCGGACGCCCGCGCGGACCTCCTGAGCCGCATCCCCGGCGTGCCCCGACAGGGCCGGCGCCGCAGGGGGCCGCGCAGCGGAACCGATCCGCGCAAGGGCCGTCAGGGCAGTTCGGGCAGGTCGTCCGGGTAGAGGAGGGTGAGGGCGTCGGTGTCGACCTCGGCCAGTTCGGCGACCCGCCCGGCGTGCCGCTCGACCATCGACTCGAAGGTCTGGCGCGCCGTGCGGCCGTTGCCGAAGGCCGGCCCCTTCGGCAACCGGCCGAAGTACGACACCAGCGCATCGGACGTGCCGTCGGCGAGCCGGTACTCGTGCTCGTCCGCCTGCTGCTGCACGATCCGCAGCAGCTCGCCGGCGCCGTAGTCCTGGAAGGTGATGGTGCGGGAGAAGCGCGACGCCACGCCGGGGTTGACCGCGAGGAAGCGCTCCATCTCGGCGGTGTAGCCGGCGACGATGACCACGACCGCGTCCCGGTGGTCCTCCATCAGCTTCACCAGGGTGTCGATGGCTTCCTTGCCGAAGTCCCGCCCCGTGTCCTCGGGGGAGAGCGCGTACGCCTCGTCGATGAAGAGCACTCCGCCGCGCGCCCGGTCGAACGCCTCCTGCGTGCGGATCGCGGTGGAGCCGATGTGCTCGCCGACCAGGTCCACCCGGGAGACCTCGACGAGGTGGCCGCGCTCCAGCACGCCGAGGGAGGCCAGGATCTCCCCGTACAACCGGGCCACGGTCGTCTTGCCGGTGCCGGGTGAGCCGGTGAAGACCAGGTGGCGGCGGACGGACGCGGCCTTCAGCCCCGCCTCCTGCCGGCGCCGGCCCACTTCGATCATGTTCGTCAGCGAGCGGACCTCGCGCTTGACGCTGTCCAGCCCCACCAGCGCGTCCAACTCGCCGAGCACGTCCTCCGACGCACGGGCGGGTTCCGCGGCCACGGCGGCGACCTCGGGCCGTCCGGTGGCGGCCGGCGCCGCCGTGGCGGGCGCGACCGTCAACAGCCCCGGGGACTGGACCTCGGTCGCGGTCGCCGCCGGTATCGCGGTGGTGGGGGTGCGATCGGCCGACCCCACCGCGGACTCGTCGCCGGTGCACTCCTCCACCAGCAGCAGGGCCGGGTCGGCGAACTCGTAACCCCCGCGGGAGCACCGCTCGGTGCGGCACCGGCTCAGCGTCGTGCGGCAGCCGTCCATCACGTGGAAGCCGTAGCCGCCGCTGCCCGTGACCCGGCAGCCGCGGAACGTACCCCGGCCCTCCGCCGACACGTAGAAACCGGCCTCGGCGGGCGAGGTGACCGTGCACCGTTCGATCACCGGGTCCGCGCCCTTGGTGACGATCACCCCGGTCTGCGCCGCGTCGATCGTGCAGCCGGCGAGGGTGCCGCCGCTGCCGTGGTCCCGGAACCAGGCGCCCGTGGCGGCCTGGCTGATGCGGCAGTCGTCGAGTTGGGCGGTGGCGCCGTCGCTCACCGACACCGCGGTGTTCCGGATCTGGGAGAGGTCGCTGTCGACGACGTCCACCCGGGAGCCGCGGTCCAGGACGAACAGCGCGTCCGGCACGTCGTGGACCCGGCAGGAGTCCAGCACGGCGGTCGCGCCGTCGCTGATCCACACGGCCGGGTAGTCGCCGGTGCTGTCGTGGATCTCGCACTGGTTGGCGTCCACCCGGGTCCCCGGGTCCCACACCGACAGGCCGTTGCGGCCGAAGCGGCGCACCGAGGAGCGGGTGAGGGTCAGCACCGAACGGGACCGCAGGTCGATCGCGTTCTCCGGGACGTCGTGGATGTCGCAGTCGGAGAGCGTGAGCACGGCGTCCGTGTCGAGGGTGACGCCGTCGGCGGAGGTGCGGTGCACCGAGCAGTCCGACAGGTGCGCGGAGGCGCGGGTGCCGACCTGGACGCCCGCGCCCTTGATCTCGTACACCTCGCAGCCGACCGCTTCCAGGACGCTGCCCTCGCCGGTGGCGGCGAGCCCCGCACCCGAGGCGTGGTGCACCCGGCAGCGCTCCAGCCGCGGATGCCCGCCGCCGCGCACCGAGACGCCCGACTGGCCGGCGCTGACGACCTCGCACTCCTCGTACACCCCGCCGGCGCCGTCCAGCACGGCTATGCCGATGCCGGCCGGGTTGTCGACGGTGACCCGGCGCACGGTCGGCCGGGCTCCGCCGCGGACCTCCAGGCCGGTCGCCGAACGGGTGGAGATCCGCACGTCGACCAGGTCCGGGGTGCCGTCCTCGACCAACAGCGCGGGCGCGGTGGTGTCCTGTCCCTCCACGTGCAGGTCCCGCACGGTGGCCGAAGCACGCACGACCAGGGGCACGCCGTCGACGGGCGCGATCCGCACCGACCCGACCGAGCCCTCCGGGCCGCGCAGCGTGACCGCGTGCTGGAGCACGAGGTTCTCCCGGTACGTGCCCGGTGCGACGGTGAGGACGTCGCCGTCCCCGGCGGCTTCGAGCGCCGCCGCGAGGGTCGCGTACTCACCGGTGCGCCGCCGCCAGCGCGACGTGCCGGTGTGGGTCACCTGGACCGTGCCCTGTGCCATGGTGCTGCTCTGCCCCCACCTCGTGGTGTGCTGCCGTGCCCGACGGCGCGACGCGTCCCGGACCAGTCTTCAGGACGCGGTCCGGCGCGCCGCGGGCGGCACCGGATTCCCGGTCCGCGCGGGCGGGTCGAACCACCGTATCGTGCGCGGCGGACGGCAGTTGACGCGTCGCGGGGTCAGCCCCCGGGCCGCCGGTGGTGGCGTGGCTCACTATGGGGCTCCACCCGTGTGACGTGCGCCGGGGCAAGGCGGCACGGATGCGGCGGAACGATGTGATGAAACGTTACTTCGGGTGTTGTCGCGACACGGTCGAGCGGTGGGTGACGCCGGGGCTCCCCCTTCCCCGACGTCGTGGGACTCCCGCAGACCTCGCCACTGGGAACCCCGACACCTGCGTCCGCGACGCCGCGTCAGTACCCCTGGCCGCCCGGATACGGACGGGCCGGCGGGACGTGGTACCCGGCGGGGCCGTGGCCCTGCGGGGGTGCGGGGCGCATCGCCTCGTACCCGGCCGGAGCCGGACGCGGGGGCTGGGCCTGGGGGCCCGGGTAGCCGCGCGGGACGCCCGGCTGCTGCGGCGGGTACGGCGCCGCCGGCTGGAGCGGCCCGGGATGCGACAGCTGCGGCGGGTGGCCGTACCCCGAAGGCGGTTGGGGGGCCGAGGGGCCCGAAGGGAGCGCGGGCAGGGCCGCGGGGAGCGCCGGCAGGTAGCCGTTGCCGTTGGTGTCGTACGCGGAGGGCACTCGGATCGGCGCGATCTGAGGCGTGCCCCGCTCTGCGACGAGGGAGTCGTAGATCGGGGTGTCGGCGAAGGACGGTGCGGAGTAGTAGCCGCCGCCGTAGGAGGCGCGGGGGGAGGTCATGGGACATAAGTTAAGCCCTGAGTTGTCGGTTGGGGAGTCCGGTAAGGGGGTTCTTTCGGCGGAGATGAGGGGGTGCGCACCCCCAATGTGAGCGAACCCGGGAAAATCGGTCGCACCGGCGAGCAAGGATCGTGTAAAGGGCGAGTTGAGAGCGGGTTACTCACGGGTCCGGAGGAGTCTTCTGGGGTGCCCGGGACGTAGGTTGGTGGGCACGAGCGGTCCGGAACACCCCGGCACACCGACGCAGCGACCGCGATGGGGGCGAGCATGTCCATGCGCAAGGGAGCCAACACTCCGGTGGCGGCGCAGCAGGTCCGAGTGGAACTGGGGTGGCGCACGGGCCCGGCGGTCCCCGACGTCGACGCCTCCGCGCTGTTGCTCGACTCCGGTACGGGCAAGGTCGGCTCCGACGGCGACATGGTCTTCTACAACCAGCCGGCGCACGCGTCCGGGGCCGTGCGCCACGAGGGCAAGCGGACCGGCGCGGGCGGCGCCGTGACGGACGCGGTCGCGGTGGACCTGGCGCGCGTGGCGCCGTCGGTCGGACGCATCGTCCTCGCCGCCTCCGCCGACGGCGGGCCCTTCGGCCGGGTGCCGGGGCTTTACGCCAGGGTCGTCGACGCCGCCTCGGGTGCGGAACTCGCCCGGTACGAGAGCGGGGACGCGACCGTCGAGACCGCGCTCGTGCTCGGGGAGCTGTACCGGCGTCAGGGCGCGTGGAAGTTCCGGGCGATCGGGCAGGGCTACAGCACCGGGCTGGAGGGACTGGCGACGGACTTCGGGATCACCGTCGACGCACGGCCGGCACCAGTTCCTGTTCCTGCTCCGGTGGCGCCGGCCCCGCCCGCGCCTGCCGCGCCTGCCGTCCCGCCCGCGCCTGCCGTTCCTCCCGTACGCCTGACCAAAGTGACGCTGACGAAGGAGGCGCCCACGGTCTCCCTCGCCAAACAGGGCGGCACCTCCGGCGCCCTGCGGGTGAACCTCAACTGGCAGGTGCGCAAGCAGTTCAAGGGCTGGGGAGCCAAACTCGGCCGGGCCATCGCCATGCACGCGGACCTCGACCTCGACCTGTGCGCGCTGTACGAACTCTCCGACGGCAGCAAGGGCGTCGTCCAGGCCCTCGGGAACGCCTTCGGCTCCCTCGACCGACCGCCCTTCATCCACCTCGACGGCGACGACCGCACCGGCGGCACCTCCGGCGAGAACCTCACCATCAACCTCGACCACCAGCGCCACTTCCGTCGCATGGTCATCTTCGTGACCATCTACGAGGGCGCGCGCAGCTTCGCCGACCTGGACGCCACGGTGACGCTGACGCCGCAGCACGGCGCTCCGATCGAGTTCGCCCTCGGCGAGTGCACCGTGCCCTCCACCGTCTGCGCCCTCGCCCTGATCACCAACACCGGCTCCGAACTCGTCGTCCAGCGCGAGGCCCGCTTCCTGGTGCCGCAGCGGGGCGTGAGCCCGCAGCGCACCATGGACCACGCCTACGGGTGGGGGATGAACTGGACCCCCGGCCGCAAGTGACGCTGCGCTGTGCGGTCGTGTGGACGTAGTCGCCGTTTCCCTGCGGGTGCGTTGGTCTCCACCGGGCCGCAGGGGCGACGACACGGTGCGCCGCACGGCGAAACCGGGTCCGCCGAGACGGTCTCGGCTTTCAGCCCTCTTCGGGGGCGGGCTGCGGGCGCGCGTAGGTGCGCCCCTTCCACGCGGCGCCGCGCCCGCGGTAGTGCTGCACCGCCGAGTCCACCGTCATCAGCAGGTACAACAGCGCGGTGAACGGCAGCAGCAGGGCGTACAGCGGCGACTGCCGGTAGTACCGCAGCACCGGCAGATACGTACCGACCATGACCACCTGGGCCAGGCCGCCGGCCCATGCCGCGACCGGATCGCCCCCGACGACCCCGGCGACGAGCGTGCCGACCGGCGCCAGGTACACCAGCGCCAGCCCCGCCACCGTGCCGAGCAACAGCACCGGGCTGTGGCGCAGTTGGGCGTACGCGCTGCGGGCCACCATCCGCCACAGGTCCGCCAGCCGCGGATAGGGCCGTACGCTGTCGACCCGCTCGGCCAGCCCCAGCCAGATCCGCCCGCCCGTCCGCTTCACCGCCCGCGCCAGCGTCACGTCGTCGATGACCGCGTGCCGGATGGACTCCGGGATGCGGGCCCGTTCCACGGCCCGTACGCCCAGCAGCACGCAGCCGCCCGCCGCGGCGGCCGTGCGCGCACCTGGCCGGTTGACCCAACGGAAGGGGTAGAGCTGTGCGAAGAGGTACACGAACGCCGGCACGATCAGCCGCTCCCATGCGCCGGCCACCCGCAGCCGCGCCATCTGTGACACCAGGTCGAGCCCGTTCGCCCGGGCGGACGCCACGAGCGCCCGCAGGCTGTCCGGCGCATGGGCGATGTCGGCGTCCGTGAGCAGCAGGTACTGCGGATGCCGGCCGCGGGCCACCGCGATGCCGTGGCGCAGCGCCCACAGCTTCCCGGTCCAGCCGGCCTCCGGCTCGCCCGGTGAGACCACCTCCAGCGGCAGACCGCCGTGCTGCCGGGACAGGTCGCGGGCCAGTTCGGCGGTGCCGTCCGTGGAGCCGTCGTCCACGAGGACGACCGAGGCGCGACCGGGGTAGTCCTGGGCGAGCAGCGACGGCAGGCTGGCCGGCAGCACCGCGGCCTCGTCCCGCGCCGGCACCACCACGACGATGTCCGGCCACGACGGGGCGTTCGAGCCGGAGCCGGGCCCCGGGTCAGGACCGGCGGGGCGGGGGCCCGGATCGGGGTGCGGTGGCAGCCGCTGGTCCGTGCGCCAGAAGAACCCCTGCCCCAGCAGCAGCCACACCCAGGCGAGCAGCGATCCGACGGCGGTCCAGGCAAGGGTGCTCATGGCCGGAGTCTGCCCCACCTCACCGACCGTGCACGGGCGGTCGACTATGGTGACCGGGTGAAGATTGCGCTCATCGACTCCGGAATCGGCCTGCTCGCGGCGGCTGCCGCAGTGCGCCGGATGCGGCCCGACGTGGATCTCGTCCTCTCCTCGGACCCCGACGGACTGCCCTGGGGTCCGCGCACCCCGAAGGACGTCACCGAGCGCGCCCTGAGCATCGCCCGCGCCGCCGCCGCGCACGCGCCGGACGCCCTGATCGTGGCCTGCAACACCGCCTCCGTGCACGCCCTGCCCGCGCTGCGCGCAGAGCTGGAGCCGGCGGTCCCGGTCATCGGCACGGTCCCCGCGATCAAGCCGGCCGCCGCGTCCGGCCGGTCCCTGGCGATCTGGGCCACTCCGGCCACCACCGGCAGCAGCTACCAGCGGGGGCTGATCCGCGAGTTCGCCGCCTCCGCCGCCGTGACCGAGGTGCCCTGCCCCGGTCTCGCCGACGCCGTCCAGTACGCCGACGGACCCGCCATCGAGCGCACCGTCGCCGCCGCCGCGGCGCTGACCCCCGGCGACGTCACCGACGTCGTCCTCGGCTGCACCCACTACGAACTCGTCGCCGACCGCATCCGTGCCGCCATCGGCCGCCCCGTCACCTTCCACGGCTCCGCCGACGCCGTCGCCGCACAGGCGCTTCGCCGGATCGGAGTAACGCCCGGGGTCGGATCGGGGCGCCCCGACCGGGCCGGCGGCGACCTCACCGTCATCCTCAGCGGACGCGAGGGCCGACTGTCCGCACAGGCCCTGGCCTACGCCGAGGCCAGGCTCCTCAGCCCGGTGGTCCCGGCCCGCTGATCCACTGGGGCGCCGGCCGTTCGCGGCGTCCCCGGACGTCCGCGACCCCTCGCGACCGGACCCTGCCCGAACGGTCGATGCTGGGTACGCTGCACGCATGAGGGACCATCCCCGAAAGCGGTACCCGCAGGGCATCGACCCCCCGCGCCACGGGCAGCCGGTCGAGCAGGCCCCCGAGGTCTGGACCGGCCGGGCCACCAACCGCATCCAGTGGCTGCTCGCGATCGCGGGCGCCGCCTGCCTCGCGCTCGGCATCGAGCTGGCCGTGGTCTCGAACTGGACCTCCGGCATCGTCCCGCTGGTCATGTCGGTCGTCGGCTGCGTCGCGGCCGGACTGCTGATGCTGTACGGCACCCTCGCCTTCGTCCACGTGGCGGTCACCGTCGACGGCGACGCCGTCGAGGTGCGGTGCGGCCACATCGGCGTGCCGCGCCGTCGCATTCCGCTCTCCCACGTCGTCGACGCGGAGTTCGAACCCAAGGTGAACCCCCGGCAGTGGGGCGGCTGGGGCTACCGCTGGCGCCCCGAGAAGGGCACCGCGGTCGTCGTGCGCCGCGGTGAAGGCGTCGTGGTCACCCTGGGCGACGGCCGCACCTTCACCGTCACCGTCGACGACGCGGAGGCCGCGGTGCGCGCCATCCGCGACCGACTCGGCACGGCGTCGGGCGTGAGCACGGGAACCTGACCCGGTCCGCGGCCGGCCGCGGGCCGTCAGCGGCTCGCGCAGTCCACCGCCGTGAAGGGCGTCCGTCCCGACGCCGCGGCGCCGTAGCCCGGCCCCGCGACCCGCGCCGACGCCAACCCCGCGAGCAGTGCGGCGCCCGCGGTCACCGGAGCGAAGCTCAGTGCGTTCCCCAGCAGCGCCAACACCGCCAGCGCGGTCAGCGCGGCACCCGCGCACACCACCACCGGGGTGGGCCGGGGGGAGCGCCACAACTCGTACAGCAGCCACCCGAAGACCATCGCCAACAGCGCCATCCCCACCAAGCCCTGGTCGACCGCCTGCTGGAACAGCGCCGAGTGCGGCTTCCCGTCCGCCCCCGTCACCTGTTGCGCCGTGGCGCTGAGCTGGTCGAAGCGGTCGGGTCCCGCACCCCGTACGGGATCGTCGTGCATCAGGGCGACCGCGTCCCGCCACAGGGCCACCCGGTAGTCGGTGAGCTGGCTGCGGAGCGAGGCGGCGGCGCCCTCGGGCAGGACGTCCTCGGCCACGGCCCACGTCGTCGCGGCCACCACAGCGGGCGCCAGCGCGCAGCCGACCAGCAGGGGCGCACGACGACGGGCGCGAGCGGCGCTGAGGGCACACAGCAGCACCACGGAAGAAGCCGTGACCCCGGCGGGCGACGCCAGGATGACTCCCGTGAGGACCACGCCGTGCGCCGACAGCCACAGCGCCAGCCGCGCCCCGGGGCGGCGGGCGGCCGTCGCGGCGCAGCAGGCCGCGCCCGCGCTCACCGCCAGCAACGCGGCCGACGCCCCCGTGTCCCCCGGGGGTACGGCGAAGCCGGCGGCTGCCCCCGGCACTCCCTCGGGGGAGGCGACCGCGAGCGTTAGGGCCACGAAGGACGCCGCAGCCGCGGCCGAGACCGGCAGCAGGGCGCCGGAGATCCGGCCGCAGGCGTAGCCGGCGGCGACCGCGAACACGGCGAGCAGGGCCCCTTCGGGCCGGGCGTCCCGTCCGACGGCGCTGATCAGAGCCCAGGTGGCGCAGGCGCCGAGCACGACCACGCCCACGGCGTCCGCCGTCCCCCCGCGCGTCCCCGGCGCAGTCATCATGTTGCCGAATCCCCCCGACCGCGAACTGTGGCGGGCACGTCTTCTGCGCCGGCCGCCGCGCATACGGTAGTGGCGGTGCGCACCTGCGAGCCAGCCCCGTTCCACCCGGGGCGGGTCGCGAGTGCCCCCGGCGGTCAGGTCCTGGCAGGGCCCTGACAGGCACGGACGCGTCGTCGGGGCCCATACCCCCCTCCCGTAGACTCGCGCCGTGAGCGCCACCATGACCTCCGACTCCACGTCCGCCACCGCCCCGGCGGCACCGCGACCGCTGCTGCGGTTCGCCCGGCCGGCCGCCGCGGTGGCGGCGGGGCTGATGCTGTACCTGAGCTTCCCGCCGAGGCCGCTGTGGTGGCTGGCGCCGTTCGCGTTCGCGCTGCTCGGCTGGGTGTTGCGGGGGCGGCGGCTGCGGGCCGGCTTCGGCCTCGGCTACCTCGCCGGGCTCGGGTTCCTGCTGCCGCTGCTGAGCTGGACCGGCGAGGACGTCGGCCCGGTGCCGTGGATCGCGCTCGCGGCGGTCGAGGCGTTGTTCCTCGCCGCCGCCGGCCTCGGGATCGCCGCGGTCGGCCGACTGCCCGCGTGGCCCGTGTTCGCCGCCGCGGTGTGGATCCTCGGCGAAGCGGCCCGGGCCCGGGTGCCCTTCGGCGGCTTCCCCTGGGGCAAGGTCGCGTTCGGGCAGGCGGACGGGGTCTTCCTGCCGCTCGCGGCGCTCGGCGGCACGCCCGTGCTCGGCTTCGCGGTGGTGCTCTGCGGCTTCGGCGGGTACGACGTGGTGCGCCGGGTCGTCGCCCACCGACGCGGCGCCGGTCCGCTGCCGCGCGGCCCGCTGGCCCTCGCCCTGCTCGCCGTGATCGTGCCGGTGACGGCCGCGTTCGCCTCGCGCGCCCTGGTGGACACCGCCGCCGAGGACGGCACGGCCACCGTCGCCGCGGTCCAGGGCAACGTGCCCCGCCTCGGCCTCGACTTCAACGCCCAGCGCCGGGCCGTGCTCGACAACCACGTCCGGCGCACCGAACAGTTGGCGAAGGACGTGGCGGCGGGCAAGGAGCCCCAGCCCGACTTCGTGCTGTGGCCGGAGAACTCCTCGGACATCGACCCGTACGCCAACGCCGACGCCCGGCAGGTCATCGACCGGGCCGTGCAGGCGATCGGCGTGCCGACGGTCGTCGGTGCGGTCATCACCCCCGAGACGGGGAAGCTGCGCAACACCCTCATCGAGTGGGACCCGAAGGACGGCCCGGTCGCCACCTACGACAAGCGGCACGTGCAGCCGTTCGGCGAGTACATCCCGATGCGGTCCTTCGTGCGGCTGTTCAGCTCCGACGTGGACCGGGTGCGGCGGGACTTCGGCCCCGGCGACGAGGTCGGCGTCTTCGACCTGGCCGGCACCAAGGTCGGCCTGGTGACCTGCTTCGAGGCGGCGTTCGACGACATGGCCCGGGACACCGTCACGGCCGGCGCCCAGATGATCTCCGTGCCGAGCAACAACGCGACCTTCGGCCGCAGCCAGATGACGTACCAGCAACTGGCGATGGACCGGGTGCGGGCGGTGGAGCACAGCCGTTCCGTGGTCGTGCCGGTGACCAGCGGCGTCAGCGCCGTGATCATGCCGGACGGCGAGGTCGTGGAGGAGACGGAGCTGTTCACCCCGGACGCCCTGGTGGCCGAGGTTCCGCTGCGATCCTCGCTGACGCCGGCGACCCGCATGGGCGCCTGGCCCGAGTTGGCACTGGTCCTCCTCGCGGCCGGCGGCCTCGGCTGGGCGTCCACCGCCGCGGTCCGCGCCCGTCGCGCGGGACGGGCGAAGAGCGAGGGCGAGGGGCCCACCGCCGCGTCCGCGTAACGTACCTTCGCGCAGCCAGTCCTCCTCGTCAGCGCGGGTCCGCGAGGGCCCGGTCGAGGAGGACTTCTGCTGCCGCTCGCGCGTGCCGGCCGTAGTCGGCTTCGTTGAGGACCATGGCGCGACTGGCCGCACCGTCCGCGAGGGTGACCAGTTGCTCGGCGAGCGCGGAGGGCTCCCGGCAGCCGAGTTCGCTCACCAGCGCGGTGACGAGTTGGACCATGCGCAGCTTCTGCTCGCGCGCGTAGGCGTGGACCGTGCTCTGCGGGTCGGGGAACTCCACGGCGGCGTCGATGAACGGGCAGCCGCGCACCGGTGCGGCGTCCACCGCCGGCTGGTCGAACAATCCCAGGATCCGCTCCCGCGGGGGGATGTCCTCGCAGGTCAGCACGGCCTCCAAGGTGGCGCCCGACGACGCGAGGTCTTGTAGGTGGGCGATGACCAGATCGCTTTTGGTCCGGAAGTGCGCATAGAGCGTGCGCTTGGACACCGGAGCCTGGTCCGCGACCTGCTCCATGCCCGTTGCATTGATCCCCTGGGCCGCGAAGAGCTGGGCGGCGGCAGCCAGGATGCGCTCCCGGCCCCCACGTCCCTGCCGCCGAGGCGCGGTCGTCGTCGTACTCATGCAGCAAGTATACGTGCGCGTTTACTTAGGCTGGATCGACCCGTTAGGGTGCTCTCAAGTAAACGGTTTCGTTTACCTGTGTTCTTGCTGAGGAGCATCCGATGAGAAGCCCGGTCCCCACTGACCCCACCGACCGCACTGACCCCACCGAGCTGAGCGGCGCCGCGGAGAAGCTGGTGCGTGGCCGTCACGCGACGCGCGCGTTCCGCCCGGATCCCGTGCCCGCGGACACGATGCGCGCGATCTTCTCGCTGGCCGGGGCCGCGCCCTCCAATTCCAACGCCCAGCCGTGGCAGGTGGAGGTGGTGAGCGGTGCGGCGCGTGAGCGCCTGGCGGACGCCTTGCAGACGGCCCACGCCGAGAAGCGCACCTCGGTGGACTTCCCGTACTCCGAAGGCATGTACGCGCACGTGCACCAGGAGCGCCGGGCCGCCTTCGGGGCCGAGCTGTACGGGGCGCTCGGCATCGACCCCGGCGACCGTGCGGCACGCGCGGCCTACGACGTGCAGAGCCTGCGTTTCTACGGAGCCCCGCACGCGGCGTTCCTCTTCGTCAACGGCGACGGCGGGGTTCGGCTGGCTGCCGACGTCGGCGCCTACCTCCAGACCCTGCTCCTGGCGATGGCCGCGTACGGCGTGGACAGTTGCCCGCAGGGGCTGCTGAGCTTCTACGCCGACACGGTCCGGGGTGAACTCGGCGTCAGCGGAGGGAAGCTGCTCGTCGGCGTCTCCTTCGGTTACGGCGACGAGGCCGCGCCCGTGAACCGGGTGACGGCGCGGCGCGCCGCACTGGAGGCGACCACCGCCTTCCACGGCTGACGGAGCGCCGCAGCCGCCGGGGGCACAGCGGAAACCCCCGCCCGGCACTTCTGGTGCGGGCGGGGGTTCTGCAGTCGTCGAACGCTACGGGGACCACCTCACTTCGTGCTCCCCACCGGCTGCTGCTCCGCCGGCGCCTCGGCCGCGGCGGGGGTGCCGCGCATGAAGATCGCGGTGAGGACTCCACCGACCGCCGCGACCGCCGCGGCGCCGACGAAGGCGGCGCTGAAGCCGTCGGTCAGGGCGGGCAGGTTGCCCAGTTCCCCGGCGCCCTGGGAGGTGGCGACCGCGGTCAGGGCGGCCAGGCCCAGGGCGGAGCCGACCTGGTAGGTGGTGTTGACGATGCCGGAGGCGAGGCCGGCCTCCTCCTGGCGCACTCCGGAGATCGCGGACATCATCGCCGGGATGTACGCCAGGGACATGCCGGTCGCGGCGACCAGCGACGCGGGCAGCACGTCCACCAGGAAGGTGCCCGTCGGCTCGACCGCGGCGAGCCACAGCAGGCCCGCGGCCAGCACCAGCAGGCCACCGGAGATCAACGGCTTGGCGCCGAAGCGGCCCAGCAGCCGGGCGGTGATCAGCGTCATGAAGACCATGAGGAGACCGGTCATCGGCAGGAGCGCCGCGCCGCTGGCGAACGCCCCGTAGCCCAGCACCTGCTGGAGATAGAGGTTGAGGAAGTACCACATCGGGATCCAGGCCGCGCCGAGCAGCGTCATCGCCAGGTTGGAGATGCCGAGGCCGGGGGTGCGCCACACGCCGAGCGGCATCAGGGGCGCCTTGACGGACTTCTGGATGACCAGGAACAGGACCAACAGCACGGCCGCGCCGAGCAGTTGGAGCACGGTCTCGGCGGTTCCCCAGCCGATCTCCGGGGCGCGGACGACCGCGAAGACCGCGAGGGCGAGTCCGGCCGTGACGGCTGCGGCTCCCAGGACGTCGACGGCTCCGCGGCGGGGGGCGGCGGCGGGCAGCAGGCCGGTGGCGGCCAGGGTGGCGATGCCGATCGGCACGTAGATGATGAAGATCCACGGCCAGCTCGCCCACTCGGTGAAGACGCCGCCGAGGAAGACGCCCGCGGTGCCGCCGGCGGGTGCCGCGGCGCCGTAGAGCGCAAGGGCCTTGCCCAGCTCCTTCGGGTCGTGGCTGAAGAGCATCATCAGCAGCGTCATCGACGCCGGGGCGATCAGCGCACCGCCGACGCCCTGCACGGCGCGGCCGACGACCTCGACCCAGGCCGTGGTCGCCGCGGCGGCGACGACCGATCCGGCGATCAGGACGGCCCAGCCGGTGACGAAGATCCGTCGGGCGCCCAGCAGGTCGGAGAGCCGGCCGCCGAGGAGCAGGAGTCCGCCGAAGGCGATGACGTAGGCGTTGAACACCCAACTCAGGTCCTCGGGTGCGAAGCCGAGGTCGCGCTGCATCTCGGGCAGCGCCACGCCGATGATCGAAGTGTCCATGATGACCATGAACTGAGCGGTGGCCAGCACCAGAAGTGCCCACCAGCGCCGTGGGTTGACGGTTGGCATTGCCGTCTCCTCCCCTAAGAGTCGAATACCCCTGGGGGGTATCTGTTCGAGCGAGGAGGACTATACCCATGGGGGGTATCTAGTGCAAGGGGTGATCGCGATGAACGGCCCCGTGCGGGGCTGAGGCTGGGGCTTGTGCGATCCGTGGAGGGGTGCGGCGTGCGGCCGGGTGCGTTCTCGTCGGCGCGACGCGACGGGGTCGGGGCCGGAAAGCGCGGCAGCCCCGGCCCAGGGGTAGGCCGGGGCTACCAGGGTCGGGCATCCGTAGGGGTCGGAGGCCCTGACGGAGCACCGTGGGGGTGACGCGAGGAGGGAGCGTCACGTATCGGTGCCCGGATCCGGGTGGCGTACGCGGTCTCATGATCCCCGGATCGCGACAGGAAGTAAATATATATACCGTCTAGGAAATGTGGGTATGAAAAAATTCATGCACGCTGACGCATGAATGCCCCTGTTCTTCAATGGGCGTTCGTTCTTCACGGGGTTGATGGGGAAGGCGGGGTTCCCGAGGTGTGTGGGGGCTCTCGTGCGGCGCCCCGGTGCCTCGCCGCCGCTTCCGCTCCGGCCGTCTCAGTCGTCGAGGAAGAAGTCGTGCTGCTCGGCGGCGTGTTCGTAGCTTTCGAGCCGGGCCTGCGTCCGCTGCGGGTCGGCGTCCGCCATGGCCTGGAGGAGGGCGGCCGAGAGCACCCCGGGCGCCGCGTACGAGTCGAAGACCAGCCGCGACCCGGTGGGGGCGACCAGCGTCTCGTCGGCCTCCTCGGTCAGCGGGCCGAGCGCCACGTCCGTGATCAGGGCGACCTTCAGGCCCGCGGTGCGGGCGGCGCGGATGGCGGCCAGGGTCTCGTTGGCGTGCCGGGGCATGGCGAAGGCGAGCACCCAGGTGCCGCCCGCCGCCCGCGACTGGAGCAGCGCGTCGTACGCCACGCTCCCGCCGCGCGTCACGGCCCGCACGTCGGGGTGGATGCGCCGGGCCGCGTAGGCGAAGTACTCCGCGAGGGAGGCGGAGATCCGCAGCCCGAGGATGGTCAGCGGCACCGAGCGGGCCAACTCGCGCCCGATGTCGAGCACTTGGTCGGTGTCGGCGAGCAGGCGGCGCAGATGCTCCAGATTGGCGATCTCGGCGTCCACCGCCGCCTGGAGTTCGTTGCGGCGGATCTCCTCGCGGGCCTCGGGCATGCCCGCGATCGCGCTCAGGGCGATGGGCTGGAGGGCTTCGCGCAGCGCCGGATAGCCGCTGAATCCCACGGACGAGGCGAAGCGGGTCACCGACGGCTGGCTGACTCCGACCCGGTCGGCGAGGTCGGTGATCGACAGGAACGCCGCCTCGGTGAGGTGGTCGGTGATGTACTGCGCGATGCGCCGCTGGCCCGGTGAGAGACGGCGGCCGCCGAAGAGCGCGAGGACCTTGTCCGTGGGGGCGGGTTCGGCGTCCGGGCCGGACCCGCCCGGCGTGATCGCAGACGCCTGTGCACGTGCCTGCTGATCTGATGGCACCGGTGTCTCCTTCTCGTCCCGCTCCCGCTCAACATAGCCCAGTCGCCGCGCCGCGCAGAGGGTGCGGGCGCCCGTCACGGCGGCGCATCTCAGATACCGGACGGTACGTGGACGCGTGGGCGGCCCACGGGGTTCTTGTGCGTGTGGACGGAACCACCGTTGCCCTGCGGGCGCGTTGGTCTCCATCTGCCGGTGGTGGCGTGTTCGCGCCGCTCGTCACGGAGCCATCGCCGTACTGGCGGGAGGGTCACGCGGGACACGGCCCGCGGTCGTGAGCCGGCGCGGCACCCCGCGGCGATGAGATGCGCCGCGACCGGGCCCGGGCGCATGCTGACTGTGTGACCTGGTACGGGGCGACCGAGGGCACCCCGCCGCGTCGGCGTCGGGCTGCGCCCGGCACACCGAGGGGCGGCGGCAGCGCGCCGGACCGACTGGCGCTGGAACTCGCCCAGGCGGCCGTCGGCGCCGTCGAGGCGGTCGGCGGCCACGCCGCCGCGGTCTACCTGCGCTCGCCCTCGCCCGACCTGCTCAAGCTCGCCGTCCTCGCCGGGCTCCCCAGCGCCCTCTTCCGTCCCTGGTGGCGGGCGCAGGTGAACCGTCCGCTCCCGGTGTCCGAGGTCCACAGGTCAGGACGGGCCATCCACTTCGCGGACGCCGAGGAGGCGATGCGGCGCTTCCCCCAGCTCATGGCCGGCCTACCGTTCCCCTTCGGGGCGTTGTACGCGCCGGTCTCCGTCCGGGCGCAGAAGTTCGGGGTGCTGTTCGTGCTGCGCCGGGCCACCCCGGGGCGCTCGGTCGCGGTGGACGACCGGCACCGGATCCGCACCGCGGCGCACCGGCTCGCCGCCACCCTCGGCGCCCTCGCGGACGACGGGGTGCCCGTCGCCTGGGAGGGCGAGCCGCTCTCCGTACAGCTCCCCGCGCTCAACGCACCGCCGGTGCGCACCGGTCGGTTCGGCTGGGACCTGGTCGGCGGCGACTTCACCGCCGACGAGGGGATGCGCGCCGTGCTCGGCCCGGGGAGCGCGGGCGCGCCGGGCACCATTGCCGAGCTGACCGACCTGCTGTCGCCCGAAGACGCCGTCGGGCTGTGGGCGCTGGCCCGGCAGGCCGCCGCATTGGAGCACCCCGTACCCCGTCGGATCCGGCTGCGCGGCCCCGACGGGGTGGCCCATCTCGTCGAGGTGTCCGCCGACGGCACCCGGCTCGACGGCTCCCTGGTCGACCTCGGCGGCGGCCCGCTGGTGACGGAGGCGAGCGACCGACTGCCGTACGGGGTGCTCTCGCTCGACCGGCTGTGCCGCATCACCTACCTCAACACCAGCGCCGAGACGCTGGTCGGCCGGGCCCGGCCCGATCTGATGGGCCGCGTCCTGTGGGAAGCGCTGCCCTGGCTCGCCCCCGGCTCCCACGAAGACCACTACCGGGCCGCGCTGATCGCGGAGACCGCCGCGTTCTTCGTGGTCCGCCGCCCCGAGGGGGAGTGGTTGGAGGTGCGGCTGCACCCCGCCCACGACGGGGTGACCGCCACGCTCACCCCGGCCGAGAGCCCCGACCGGGCGCTGCCCGCGCCTGCCGTCCTCGCCCCCGACGCCCCCGGCGCGGCCGGCGCCCTGTCCGAGCGCTCCAGCGCCCTGTACCGGCCCGTCGCCCTCGCCATCGCCCTGACGGAGGCGGTCACGGCCCGTCAGGTTTCGGCCGTGGTGACCGAGGAACTGCTCCCGGCCTTCGGCGGCCGACAACTGGCGATCTACCTGCTGCACGAGCGGCACCTCTTCCTGGCCTGGGAGACGGGCTTCCCGCACGGCTTCCTCGACCGCTTCGACGGCGTGGGCCTCGACGCCCGACTGCCCGGCGTCGAGACGCTCACCTCCGGCCGGCCGATCTTCTTCGAGTCCATGGAGCACCTGGCCGCGGCGTACCCCGGCATCCCCCTCGACGCCCACGTCGGCGCCCGGGCCTTCCTCCCCCTGATCGCCTCCGGCCGGCCGGTCGGCTCCTGCATCCTCGGCTTCGACCAGCCGCGCGCCTTCAGCCCCGAAGAGCGGACCGTGCTCACCGCCCTCGCCGGGCTGATCGCCCAGGCGCTGGAGCGGGCCCGGCGCTATGACACCGAGGCCGCCGTCGCCCGCGGCCTCCAGGACGTCCTGCTCCCGCACCGACTGCCCACCCTGGACACCGCCGGCGCCGTCGGGCGCTACCTCCCGGGCACCCAGGGCATGGAGGTCGGCGGCGACTGGTACGACGTCGTGGTGACCGGCGACCGGCTCGCCCTGGTCATCGGCGACGTCCAGGGGCACGGCGTGGCCGCGGCCGCGACCATGGGGCAAGTGCGCAGCGCGGTCCGGGCCTTCGCGCTCAGCGGCAACGACCCCGAGCAGGTGGTGAGCGGCACCAACCGGCTGCTGATCGACCTCGATCCGGGCCAGTTCGCCAGTTGCTGCTACATCGTCCTGGACCCGGCGACCGGCCGGACCCAGGCGGTACGCGCCGGGCATCCCCAGCCGCTGCTGCGTCACCCGGGCGGCCGTACCGAGGTCCTCGACCTGGCGGGCGGGATCGTCCTCGGAGTCGACCCGGCCGCCGCGTACCCCGTCACGGAACTGGTGCTGGACCCGGGCGCCGTCCTCGCCCTGTACACCGACGGACTGGTGGAGCGGGCGGGCCGCGACATCGACGTCGGCATCGAGACCGTGCGCCGCACCCTCGCCGACTGCGGGGACGGCCCCCTGCACCAGACCGCCGACCAACTCATCCGGGAGGCGCGGCGGAGCCCGGACCGGCCGGACGACATCGCGCTGCTGCTGGCGACGCGCTGGGCGTGAGGCCGCCGTGACCGACGTGCGCACGGGGGAGGGGGGCGGACTTCGGAAGTGATCGTTCCGGCGGTCTTGACGCCGTGCGGCACGCCCTTGCAGGGTCGGCCCCGTGTCTGACAACGCTGTCACGCAACGGAATCAACGGAATCGACGGAACCAACGGATTCAAGGGAACCAACGGAACCAAGAGAAACAGCCGCAGCAGCCGAAGCCATCGGTGCGCGTCGCGCCGCCCGTCCACCCCACTGCCGTCACTCCACCCGGGAGCAGCCCTCATGCATGACGACCGCACCCTCGTCGAGGCCCGTCTGCGCCGGGTCCTGGACGAACGCGTCCGGCCCGCGATCCACCCCGTGTCCGTCCCGCTGGACGTGGCCGTGTGGCACGCCCCCGGCGAACCCGTGCCGGTCCACGAGGGGCTCGCCGCCCCGATGCGGCCCTTCGCGGTGGGCGAGCGGTGGGGCGCCCCCTGGCGGACGAGTTGGTTCCGGGTGACCGGGACCGTCCCCGGAGCCTGGGCCGGCCGCACCGTCGAGGCGCTGCTCGACCTCGGCTTCGACGCGGACCTGCCCGGCTTCCAGTGCGAGGGCCTGGTCTACCGGCCGGACGGGACGCCGGTGAAGGGACTCAACCCGCGCAATGCCTGGGTGCGCATCGGCTCGCCCGCGGCGGGCGGCGAGGAGGTGGTGCTGCACATCGAGGCCGCGGCCAACCCGGTGATCCTCGGCGACCGGCCGTTCGCGTTCGGCCCCACCCCGCTCGGCGATCCGCTGACCGCAGGGGACGCGCCGCAGTACCGGCTCGGCCGGATGGATCTCGCCGTCCTCGACGAGTCCACCTGGCACCTGGCCCTGGACCTGGAAGTGCTCGACGAGTTGATGCGGGAACTGCCCGTCGACGGGGAGCGCCGGTACGAGGTGCTGCGCGCCGTCTCCCGCGCGTTGGACGCCCTCGACCTCCAGGACGTCAACGGCACGGCGCACGCGGCGCGCGGCCACCTCAAGGGCGTGCTCGGCGCGCCCGCCGCCCCCTCGGCGCACCGGATCAGCGCCGTCGGGCACGCCCACATCGACTCCGCCTGGCTGTGGCCGCTGCGGGAGACCGTCCGCAAGGTGGCCCGTACCGCGGCGAACATGACCGCGCTCATCGAAGCGACCGAGGACGGCGACGCCACCGATGACGGGTTCGTCTTCGCCATGTCGCAGGCCCAGCAGTTCGCCTGGCTCAAGGAGCACCGGCCGGAGGTGTACGCGAAGGTCAGAGCGGCCGTCGCGGACGGTCGCTTCGTGCCCGTCGGCGGGATGTGGGTGGAGTCCGACACCAACATGCCCGGCGCGGAGGCCATGGTCCGTCAGTTCGTGCACGGCCAGCGCTTCTTCCTCGCCGAGTTCGGCGTGGAGTGCACCGAGGCGTGGCTCCCCGACACCTTCGGCTTCGCCGCCGGCCTGCCGCAGATCCTGCGGGCCGCGGGCGTCACCCGGCTGCTGACCCAGAAGATCTCCTGGTCGAGGACGAACTCCTTCCCCCACCACACCTTCCAGTGGGAGGGCATCGACGGCACCCGCGTCTTCACCCACTTCCCCCCGGTCGACACCTACACCTGCGCCCTGACCGGCGGCGAGGTGGCGCACGCGGCCCGCACCTTCAAGGAGAAGGGCGCGGCGCGCCACTCGCTCGCCCCCACCGGCTGGGGCGACGGCGGAGGCGGCACCACCAGGGAGATGGTCGCCAAGGCGGCCCGGCTGCGCAGCTTGGAGGGCTCGCCGACCGTCGTGTGGGAGCGCCCCGCCGACTTCTTCGACCGCGCCGAGGCCGAGTACGCCGAACCACCGGTGTGGGTGGGCGAGTTGTACCTGGAGCTGCACCGGGGCACCCTGACCAGCCAGGCCCGCACCAAACAGGGCAACCGCCGCGGCGAACACCTGTTGCTGGAGGCCGAGCTGTGGGCCGCGACCGCGGCCGTACGGACCGGGTTCCGCTATCCGTACGACGCACTGGACCGGCTCTGGAAGACGGTGCTGCTGCACCAGTTCCACGACATCCTGCCCGGCTCCTCCATCGCCTGGGTCCACCGGGAGGCCGAGGCGGAGTACGCGCGGGTCGCGACCGAACTCGACGCCCTGGTGGGCGCGGCCCAGCGCGCCCTGGCCGGTGACGCCGCGGCCGGCGCCCCGCTGGTCTTCAACGCGGCCCCGCACGAGCGCCACGGCGTGCCCGCCGGCGCCGCCGCCCCGGCCACCACCGGCGGCGGCACCCGGCTGACCGCGCGCGACGGTGGCGGATACGTGCTCGACAACGGCTTGTTGGAGGTGGCGATCGACGACCGGGGCCTCGCCGTGTCCGTCTACGACATCGGCGCCGAGCGCGAGGCGGTGGCGCCCGGTGCGGCCGTCGGACTGCTCCAGCTCCACCCCGACGCGCCCGTGATGTGGGACGCCTGGGACGTGGACGCGTACTACCGCAACACGGTCACCGACCTGACCGCGGTCGACGAACTCGCCCCCGTCGTCGACGGCGCGTCGGCGGGGGTGCGGGTGGTCCGCAGCTTCGGCGACTCCCGCGTCACCCAACTCCTGACGCTGAGCGCGGGCGCCAAGCGCCTCGACGTCGAGACCGAAGTGGACTGGCGGGAGACGGAGAAGATCCTGAAACTGTCGTTCCCGCTGGACGTGCACGCCGAGCGGTACGCCGCCGAGACCCAGTTCGGCCACGCGTACCGCCCCACGCACACCAACACCAGTTGGGAGGCGGCCAAGTTCGAGGCGTGCAACCACCGCTTCGTCCACCTGGAGGAGGGCGGCTGGGGCGCGGCGGTGGTGAACGACGCCACGTACGGCCACGACGTCGCCCGCACGGTGCGCGCGGGCGAACGGGGCACGGCGACCGTGGTGCGGGCCTCCCTGCTGCGGGCGCCGCGCTTCCCGGACCCGGCGACGGACCGGGGCGTGCACCGCTTCCGGCACGCGCTGGTGCCGGGGGCGACGGTCACGGACGCGGTGCGCGAGGGCTTTCGCATCAACGTCCCCGAGCGGGTGGTCGTCGGCGCCGGCCCGGTGGCGCCCCTGGTGGCGGTGGACCGGGACGACGTGGTCGTGAGCGCGGTGAAGCTCGCGGACGACGGCAGCGGGGACGTCGTCGTACGCCTCTACGAGGCGCGCGGCGGGCGGGCCAGGGCCGCCCTCGCGCTGGGCTTCGACGCCGACGACGTACGGGCGGCCGACGCGCTGGAACGCCCGCTGGCGCAGCAGGGGCAGATCGAGCACACGGGGCGCGAAGTGGCGGTGGAACTACGCCCCTTCGAGTTCGTCACCCTGCGCTGCGCACGGGGGCGGACGCGGGGTGCCGACGGCTGACGCGCCCGCCGCAGTGCCCCCGTACCGCGTGACGGTGGTACGGGGGTGCCGGTGGTGGACGTCAGCGGCGCAACGTCAACTCCTTCTCGCCGTAGGTGATGACGTGCGGCAGCGGCAGACCGCCGGAGAGGTCCAACTCGATCATGGCGGCCTCGCCGCGCGCGCTGCCGGGGGCGAAGGCGCCGGAGTGCGGGCGTCCGCTGCTGCTCCAGGTGTGCACCCGGTCGTCGCAGGTGGCGGCGGCGCCGCCGGTGTCGGCCCGGGTGCTGCCCTGGAGCGCCTTGACGCCGATCAGGACGGGGTCGGTGCGGAGCGAAGAGCAGCGGTAGGTGCCGGTGAGGGTGACGACGCCGTCTTCGGCGAGGCGTCCGACGGAGTCGACGGTGAGGGTGTCGGGGGCGAACTGCGCGCTCGCGGTGCCGGGTGTCAACCCGGTCGCGAGGGCGGCGGCAAGGGTGAGCGACGTCAGGAGTGCGCCGCGTCGAGCGTTGATCATGCCGGCACAACGAGCCGGATCACACGTGGTGGCGAAGCGGCAGGCGGCTGGGTGAATCGTTTGATCATCGCTCGGGTGTGGCATTCGGAGCCGATCTCGATGCGGATCGGCGATCGGGTCAAGAAATGAACAAGCCAAGTGGGGATGACGGAAAATCATGCCGGCGATCCCCTTCGGGTGATTAACTTTCTTTCACTCTTGGTAATCCTGGGCGGGGCGTGGTAAAGGCTCATCGAGGGCGCCGCTATGGCATATGCCAGCGACTGTTGAGTTCTGACGGCCTCCGGGGGCGACGGACTCGTACGCAACCCGGATGAGTGTTTTCTCCCTCACTTGTTGATGAGTAGGGTGTGGTCCCGCCGCCAGTGATCCACAGGGATCCGATCGTTTTCCGTCGGGCCGTGACCAGGCCCGGAATGCACGGAGGCACGGCGGCATCCGGGGGGAACGGGGGAGGAGAACGTGCCTGCTGGCTCATTCGGCGGACAGTACGTGTGGCACCCGGCGGCCGATGACCACGAGCTAGCCCGCGCCTGCATCGACGTCAGGGCCGGCCGCTACCTGGGCGCCCACCGGGTGCTCCAGGACGCCCGCGACCACTTCGGCACCCGCGCCCACCGCTCGCTCGTCCTCGCGTCCGAAGCCGCCGACTCGGACCTGGCCGAACGCTGGCTCGCCGAGGAACCCGGCCCCGAGTCGGCCCTGTTGTGGGCCCGGGTCGCCATGCTCAGGGCGCTGCGGGCGGCCGACGCAGGCGACGCCCACACCGGCACCCTGCTCGGCATCGCCGAGTCCGCCTGCGAGCGCGCCGCGCGGCTGTACCCGCGCGACCCCACGCCCTGGGTCTCCCAACTGGCCCTCGCCCGCATCCGGCGGTCCCACCACCCCGCGCCCCCCGGTCTGCTCACCGCACCCCCCGGGCCCTGGCCGCAGTTCGCCCGCGTCCTGAGGCTCGACCGCTTCCACCGCGAAGCCCACCACCGCTTCCTGGCCCACTTCTTCGCCCGCCACGGCGGCACCGCCAGCGCACGCTGGGACGTGGCCTCCTACCTCAGCCACCGGGCGCCCGTCACCTCGCCGCTGCGGCTGCTGCCGCTGGTCACCCTCGTCGAGGAGTACGACCCCGCGTCCCTCCTCGCGTACCGCACCTGGCGACAGCCCCAGTGGGTGTCCGCCGCGATGCACGGCTACCACAACTGGCTGCCCGAGGTGCCCCGTTATCCCTTCACCCCGGTGCTCGACCTGTCCTATCTGGCGCACGCCCTGTACCTGGCGAGACGGGAGGGCGAGGCGCGCGAGGTGCTGGCGGCGATGGGGCCGTACGCCGCCCGGATGCCGTGGAGCGCCTTCGGCGACCCCAGCGAGCAGTTGACCAAGGCGAGGCGCGCGCTCGGGCTCGCCGTCCCCGCCTCATGACCAGCAGTCCGGCCCGCGGAAGGGAGCAGAGCGTGTCCGGAGGTACGACGTCCGTCGGGGCGAAGCGCCGGCACCGGGGCGACGGGAGCGTGGCCCTCGACGACGACGCGACGCTGCACGCGATGGGTTATCCGCGAAAACTCACCCGACGGTTTCGCGCCTTCGACAATTTCGCCATCTCCTTCACCATCATCAATGTCATTTCGGGCATTTTCTCCGCCTTCGGGTTCGGAATGGTGGCGGGCGGCCCGCTGGTCCTGGTGTTCGGCTGGATCGGGGTGTCGATCATGGTTCTCTTCGTCGGCGCCGCGATGGCCGAGATCGCCTCCGCGTACCCCACCAGCGGTGCGCTGTATTTCGCCGCCGGAAAACTCGCCAAACGCCACCGCGGCGCCTGGTCCTGGTACACCGGCTGGCTGAACTTCGTCGGTCAGGTCGGCGGCACCGCCGCCACCGCCTACGCCGCCGCCACCTTCATCCAGGCGTTCGTCGTCATGCAGTGGCCGCACTACCAGGTCACCGGCGCGCGCACGGTCACCATCACCGCGCTGATCCTGCTCCTCCAAGCCCTCGCCAACACCTACACCGTGCGGCTGGTCGCCGCCGTCAACCGGATCTCGGTCTGGTGGCTGGTCGGCGGCGTCACGGTCATCGTCGGCTGCCTCCTGCTGATCCCCGCGCACCACCGGCCCGTGTCGTTCTCCGCGCACTTCATGAACGGCACCGGATTCACCAGCGCCGTCTACGCGGGCATGCTCGGCCTGCTGGTCACCAGTTGGACCTTCACCGGCTTCGACGGCAGCTTCCACATGTCGGAGGAGACCGTGCGCGCCACCCGCAGCACCCCCCGCGGCATCATGCGGGCCATCGGCTTCTCCGCCGTCGCCGGACTCGTCCTGATGCTCGCCCTGGTGCACTCGATCCGGGACTACACCGCCACCGCGAACGCCTCCGCGCCCCCGGTGCACATCCTGGTCGACGCCCTCGGCACGGGCGTCGCGAAGCTGCTGCTCCTCGTCGTCATCGGCGCCATGCTCTTCTGCGGACTGGCCAACATGACCAGCAACGCCCGTCAGATCTTCGCCTTCTCCCGCGACGGCGCCATGCCCGGATCCCGGCACTGGCACAGCGTCAACCCCCGCACCCGCACGCCCGTCAAGGCGGTCTGGTTGGCCGCCGGCTGCTCGCTGACGCTGACCGTGCCCGGCTGGTGGTCCCACACCGTCTTCTCCGCCATCGTCAGCGTCAACGTCGTCGGCATGTACCTCGCCTACGGCATGCCCATCTTCCTCAGGCTCCGCCTCGGGGACGAGTTCCGGCCGGGGCCCTGGAACCTGGGCCGCTGGAGCCGGCCGGTCGCCGCGATCGCGGTGGTGTGGATCGCGCTCAGCAGCCTGCTGTTCGTGCTGCCGCACAGCTCCCCCATCACCCCCACCACCTTCAACTACGCACCGATCGCCCTCGCCGCGGTGCTGCTGACGGCCACCGTGTGGTGGCTGGCCACCGCACGAAGACGCTTCCAAGGGCCCGTCAGCTACGGCAGCCCCGACGAGGTCGCCGCCATGGACCTGATCTGACCCCCGCTCCCGCGGCACCACTGCCGGCACGGCCGCGACACCCCACCGACGCCCGAAAGGAACCACCGCCATGACCAACCCGCTCTCCCGGGTCCAAGAGGACACCGGCCTCACCGTCACCAGCGCCACCCAAGAGGAGTGGCAGCAGATCGCCGAGTGGGCCGCGGCCGAGGGCTGGAACCCCGGCAACGGAGACGTCGCCTGCTTCCACGCCACCGACCCGGCGGGCTTCTTCATCGGCCGCATCGAAGGACGGCCCGTCTCCGCCGTCTCCATCGTCACCTACTCGGAGTCCTTCGCCTTCCTCGGCTTCTACCTGGTGCGGCCCGACCACCGCGGCCGCGGCATCGGCCTCGCGACCTGGCGCGCCGCCCTGCCGCACGCCGGCACGCGGCTGATCGGCCTCGACGCCGTCCCCGCCCAGCAGGACAACTACCGACGCTCCGGCTTCACCGCCCACTACAGCACCGTGCGGTACGGCGGCAGCCCGCTGCGCACCGGGAGCATTGCCCCCGGCGTCGTGCCCGTCACCCCCGAACTGCTGGACGCGATCGCCGCGTACGACCGCGAGTGCTTCCCCGCCGAGCGCCGCGGGTTCGTCACCCGTTGGCTCACGGCGCCCGGACACACCGCGTACGCACGGTTGAAGGACGGGCGGATCACCGGCTACGGCGCGATCCGGCCCGGCCGCGACGCCCACCGGATCGGCCCGCTCTTCGCCGACGGCCGCGAGGACGCCGAGGCGCTGTTCGACAGCCTCACCGCGCACCTCGCGGCGGACGAGCCGGTCGCGGTCGACATGCCCGAGGCGCTCGGGGACGCGACGGCGCTGGCGACCGCCCGCGGTCTGACGGCCCAGTTCCCGACCGTCCGCATGTACACCGGGCCCGCGCCCGCCGTCCGCACCGACCGGGTCTTCGGCGTCACCACCCTCGAACTGGGCTGACGCCCCGTCGTACCCGCATCCGCACCCGCGCCGGCCGTCACCCGGCCGCGGGCACGGAGGCCGGCGCCCCGTAGGGGGCCGGCGTCTGCCCGGGCGGCGACGCCGGCGGCGGAGTCACCGGCTGCTCGGGCGTCGTCGGCGCCGATGGCGGAGTCACCGGCTGCTCGGGCGTCGTCGGCGTCGACGGCGTCGACGGCGGGGTGGTGGTCGGCTGGCCGGGCGTCGACGGCGGTGCGGAGACGCAGTTCGTCGGCGTCGCCTGCCCGGCCGGGACCGAGGGGCACGTCGACGGCAGGCTCTGCGCCGGTGGGGTCGTCTTCTGGTCCTTGCTCCCGTCGGAGCCGGTGGGGCGGGTGAACCAACTGTTGCCGTTCTCGTCGTAGACGACGAGTTCGCCCAACGGTTGGGGCGCCGGCTCGATGACGACCACCTGCTGCGCTTCGTAGCCCGGCCAGGCACTGCCCGACGTCGTGTGCGTGCCCTTCAACTCGACCGGCGGCGTCAGCGGATTGCCGCAGGCGCAGCGCACCCGCGGCACGCCCACGTCGTCCACCAGCACGGCCGTACCCGCCTGGAGCACCGCCTGATAGGAGGTGGCCGACCCGTTGCGCCATCCGTGGTTGGTCACCCGGGTGTCCATCCGCAACTGCACCGGCGTCAGCGACCGCAGGTAGTCGGGCACCTTGTCCGGCGCGATGCCCTCCACGGACGCGAACGCCTTGTTCTTGTCCTGGTTGGCCGTCAGATAGCCGATCTGCTGCTCCACGTCGCAACTGGCCACGTCCTGCGTGCCCCCGTACAGCCCCGGCGTGCCGCCGGACACCGCGCGCACGGTGTTGCCGCCCTGCGGCGGAGTGCTGGGCTGCGCGGTGGCCGCGGGGGGAGTGCTCTGCTTCGCGGTGGAGTCGGTGTACGGGTCGGGGCCGGTGGCCCCCGCCGCCTGGAGGAACACCTCACTCTGCTGGCCGCCGCCCGAACCGCCCTGGAGGGTGAGGACCAAGGTCAGCGCGATCACCGCGAGCAGACCCACGACGAGCAGGACGAGCCGGGGCGTGGAGCGCCACCACGGCCGGCTGCCCTCGCCGCCGGGCTCCCCTTCGCCGAACGGGCCCCCGCCCCCGCCCCCTCCGCCACCTTCGGGCGGCTCGGGCGGGGGAGGCGCACCCCGGTCGCCCTTCGAATCCGAGAGCGGCCCGGACGGCGGGCCGGCCGGACGACGTTCGGACGTGGGGGATTCGGACGTCGGGGGTTCGGGCGTGCCGGAATCGGACGTCGGAGGTTCGGCGCTCACGGGCTCTTCCCCAGCTCAGAGGTGGTGCACACACACGACGCGGTGCTCAAGCGGCGCTAGGGCGGCGGCCCGGAAACGGGACCGGTCCGTACGTCCCCAGCCCCTCTGCGCCATTGTGTGCGCCGCTGTCGAACCATTCGCAAACGGACATCAGCCGTCGGCCTTACGCCGTCGGCCCCCTTCGACGCGCGCCGCGCCCGTCCGCTGCCTAGCGTGAGTGCGTGAGCCATCCCGCCCCCTCCGACTCCCGCGCCCACGGGCTCATCGGCCCCGCGGCCCACGGCTGGACGCAAGCCTTCCTCGCCGTGGCCGCCGCCCTGGTGACGACGCTGGTCACGGCGGCGCTCGGGCTGTGGGCCGCCGGTGCGGCAGAGCTGCCCGGCGGCGCGTTCCCCGCCGTCGTCGCCGCGGTGGCCGTGCTGGCGGTCGGCGGCACCGTGGAGCTGACGGGCGACGCGGGCCCGCTCAGCGCGACGGACGTCGAACTCACCGTGGTCCCGCTCTCCGTCACCCTCGCGGGCGCCCTCGTCCTCGCCCGCTACTTCCTCCGGCCGCTGCGCCTGCGGGCGGTCGCCGGGGCGCGGGAACTGCTCGGCTGGGCGGCCCGGCTCGGCGCGCTGTGGGCCCTCGTCCTCGTCGGGCTCGCCGCCGTCGCCCGCCACTCCTTCGACGTCACCCCCGCCGGCACCGTCGCCGACATCGCCGGCCTGCTCGGCATCTCCGCGAAGGCGGGCTTCAGCGCCGACGTGCCGCTCACCCTGCTGTACGGGCTGCTGTGGCTGGCCGCCCTGCTCGCCATCGCGCTGTTGGCCTCCCACCGGGCCCCGCTGCCCGCCCGACTGGTCCGCTTCCACGCCGCGGTCCGCCCCGCCGCACACGCCATGGTCACCCTGCTGCTGGTCTACGTGGCCGCGGCCCTCGTGGTCGCCCTGGTGGTGGCCGCGACCCGGGGACACGCCGCACAGACCATCGCGGTCGTCCTGCTCGGACTGCCCAACCTCGCCTGGCTGGGCATGCTCTTCGGGCTCGGCGCCTCCTTCGACGGCGTGGCCGAAGGGCCCTTCGGGCTGCCGATGCCCAAAGCGCTCGACGCGGTGCTGCGCACCCCCGGCGGCACCACCGTCGACCTGCGCTCGCTCGCCGCCGAGGACGGCCGCGCCTGGTGGCTGCTCGTCGTCTTCGCCGTCCTGGTGTCGGCGGCGGCCGTCGCGGCCGCGGTGCGCACGCCGGCGCCGCTGCGCGCCTGGTACCACGCCTTCCGGATGGCGGTCGCGCTGGTCCTCACCGTGCTGACGGTCAGCTTCCTGTGCCGGGTCGACGCGAGCTACGGACTGTCGCTGTTCGGCCTCGGCGACGTCGGCGGGGTGCTCGCCGCCCGGGTGCACCTGTTGCCCCACTGGGGTACGGCGCTGGGCGCGGCGGCGCTGTGGGGACTGGTCACCGGGCTGCTGGCCGGCCTGCTCGTGGCCACGCTGCGCCGCCGGTCGGGGTGATGAATCCCTGCAAGCCGACTGGAGGAGCGACCCGGGGGCGCTGGGAGTGCCCCCGTGCCCGCAGGGCACAGGGGGAGGAACTGCGCGCCAAGCCACGGACGGCCGGTGGACGCCAAGCCCGCTTCACTCGCAGGGCGCCGTCGCGCCAGTCAGGGCAGCGGCGCCCCGAGGCCGGGAAAGACCGGGCGTGCCCAAGCCGGTGGTGCCGGCGGTGCCGGCGGATGGTCGGGGTGCGCCGGCTCGGCGCGCAGGGGCACCACCCGCGACGGCGCCCGGTCGCCGCGGCTCGCCGCCGCCCGCAGCGCGGACACGAACCGTCCGCAGGTGTCGTACCGGTCGTCCGGGCTCTTCGCCAACGCCCGCGCCACCACCGCGTCCACCGCGCCCGGCAGGTCCGGGCGGCGCGCCGTCAGCGGTGGCGGCGGGTCGAACTGGTGGGCCCACAACAGGGCCATGTCGTCGTCGCGCTGGAACGGCGGCACCCCGGCCAGGATCTCGTACACCACGCAGCCGAAGCCGTACACGTCGCACCGGCCGTCCACCGGGCGTCCGGAGATCTGCTCCGGCGCCACGTAGTCGAGGGTGCCGACGAACTGGCCCACCGTGGTGAACCCGGTCAGCGAGAGCGACTTCTTCGTCAGCCCGAAGTCCGTGAGGTACGCGTGCTCGGGGTGCTCGCTGTCGGTGCCCTCCGCGACCAGCACGTTCCCCGGCTTCACGTCCCGGTGCACCAGGTCGTGGTCGTGCGCCGCATCGAGCGCGGAGGCGACCTGGGCGGCGATCCGCATCGCCTTGGGGAAGGGCAGCGGCCCCTCGCGGTTCAGCAGGGCCCGCAGGTCCTGCCCGGGGACGTAGCGCATGGCGATGTACAGCAGGCCCTCCGCCTCGCCCGCCTCGAAGACCGGCACGATGTGCGGGTGGTCGATGGCCGCCGCCACCCGCGACTCGTGGGTGAAGCGCTTGCGGAACGTGTCGTTGCGGGCGAGTTCGGGTGCGAGCAGCTTCAACGCGACGGTGCGGTCCAGCCGCAGGTCCCGGGCCCGGTACACCACCGCCATGCCGCCGCGGCCCACCTCCTCGTCGATCCGGTAGCCGGCGATGCGCCGCCCCAGCAGCTCCGACGGCCGGCCGGAGACCGGGTCGACGTCCCCGCCGGCACCCCGGTCGACGTCCCCGTCGACGTCGCCGTCCCGGGGCATCAGGGCTCACCGCCCGCCCGGGTGGGCGGATGCCCACCGGGCGCGGGGAAGCCCCCGTCGTCGGTGGGCCGGTCCTCAGCGGACCGCCGTTCACCGTTCGGGGCGCGCCCGCGCTCGTCCGCCGGCGGCGCCGAGACCGCGAAGGTGCTCAACCGGCTGCCGTCGCCGTACACCCAGCGTTCGTGCTCCGCCTCGTACAGCCACACCGACTCCCCGTCGACCACCACGCCCACGCGCACCCCGCGAGTGCGGCGCCGGAAGGTCTCGCGGTCGATCCGGCCGGCCGCGAGGTCGTCCACGGCGCTGCGGTAGCGACCGACGGCCTCCGTGGCCTTCGCCAGGTGGGGACGCTGGTCGGCCGTGCGGGTGAGGGGGCGCCCGGTGGCCGGCGGCGCCTGGGGCACGGCGACCAACAGCCGCCCGTCCACCCACGCCGACCAGCCGTTCGCACACACGATGCGGCCCCAGTCGCCCCGGCGGTCGGCCAGTTGCACCGGCAGCAGCGGATCGAGGGCGGCGGCCGGCCGGTCGTCGTCGGGGGACGCCCAGGCGGGCAGGCCGTCGGGCGGCACCACGTGGGTGGGCTCGAACGCCGGCTCCCGGGCGCTGTGGGCGTGGTCGGCGGCGCACACGGGGCTACTTCCGCATCACCGTCGGCTCCTGACGGCGCAGGAGCAGGGTGACCAGCCAGCCGTACACCACGGCCAGCACCACCATCATCCCCATGTCCAGGAGCCAGATCGACACGGAGTGCTGGAAGAGCGGGTCCGCCGTCAGGTTCCCCGGCACCAGCCGGGACAGCCCGATCGTGGAAGCCATCGCCCCCAGCGCCCACCGCGACGGCACCAGCCACGCCAGCTGCTCCACCACCAGCAGACCGTTCAGCTTCAGCAGCGCACCGCAGAACACCACCTGGACGATCGCGAGGAGCACCAGCAGCGGCATGGTGACCTCCTCCTTGCGCACCATCGCGGAGATCAGCAGCCCCAGCATCATCGCGGTGAAGGACAGCAGGGCCACCGCGAGGGTGAGCTCCACCAGCGGTGGCAGCAGCACCCCGCTGCCGCCCGGCGCGTTCAGCGACACGCCCGCGAGGCCCACGAGCGTGAGCACCACCGCCTGCAACACGGTCACCGTGCCCAGCACCACCACCTTGGACATCAAGTACGCGGTCCGCGACAACCCCACCGCCCGCTCCCGCTGGTAGATCACCCGCTCCTTCACCAACTCCCGCACCGCGTTCGCGGAGCCCGTCAGGACCCCGCCCACGCACAGGATCAGCAGCGCGTTGAGCGCGGTCTGCGCGGTGAGCGCACTGCCGGCGAGCGCCCGGGCCATCGCGCCCATCACGAACGGCAGCGCGATCATCACGACCAGGAACGTGCGGTCCGCGCTCAGTGCCCGCGCGTAGCGCCGCACCAGCGTCCACAGCTGGGCGCCCCAGCTCCGCGGCTCGATCGGCGGGGGCAACGGTTTGCCCGAAGCCCCGCCGACCGGGGCCCGCGGCTGCACCGAGGCGTCGGTGACGAAGCGACGGTGGTACGGGGAGTCGCGGTAGGCCCCCGCCCAGTCGCGGTCCCGGTCGTTCTCGAACGCCTCGAACGCCTCGGGCCACCGCTCGTGGCCGAAGAAGGCCAGCGCCTCGTCCGGCGGGCCGTAGTACGCGATCCGCCCGCCCGGCGCCAACACCAAAAGCCGGTCGCACACGTCGAGGCTCAACACGCTGTGCGTCACCACCACCACGGTCCGCCCGTCGTCGGCGAGCGAGCGCAGCATCTGCATCACCGAGCGGTCCATCCCCGGGTCGAGACCGGAGGTGGGCTCGTCCAAGAAGAGCAGCGACGGCTTGGTCAACAGCTCCAGCGCGACGCTGACGCGCTTGCGCTGGCCGCCGGAGAGCGAGTGCACGTGCTGGTCAGCGCGGTCTTGCAAGCCCAGCTCGCGCATCACGTCGGCGACCCGCTCGCGCCGCTCGGCGGGCGCAGCGTCCTGCGGAAAGCGCAACTCGGCCGCGTATCCGAGGGCCGCCCGCACGGTCAGATGGGTGTGCAGGATGTCGTCCTGCGGGACGAGCCCGATGCGTCGCCGCAGCTCCGCGAAGTCGTGGTAGAGGTCCCGGCCGTCGTACCAGACCGTGCCGCGGTCGGCGGGCCGCAGCCCGGTCAGCGCGTTGAGCAGGGTCGACTTGCCCGCGCCGCTCGGTCCGACCACCGCGAGCAGACACTTCTCGCCGACCGGGAACGACACCGCGTCGAGCAGCGTCTTGCGGCCCCGGTCGACGGTGACGGTCAGGTCCTGCACGTCGAGGCCGACCTCGCCGGTGTCCACGTACTCCCGCAGCTCCGCACCGATGAGGCAGAAGGCGGAGTGCCCGATGCCGACCACGTCACCGGGCCCCACGACAGCGGCGTCGACCGGTTCGCCGTTGAGGAACGTGCCGTTGTGCGAATCGAGGTCGACGATCTCGTACGTCCCGTCGGGGCGGGTGCGCAGCTCCGCGTGGTGGCGCGAGACCGTCAGGTCGTGCACCTGGAGGTCGTTGTCCGTGGAGCGCCCGATGCGGACCGTGCGCGCCGGCAGCCGGTGCACCGACGTCGGCGCGCGGAACGTGTGGGTGGCGCCCGGCACCGCCACCGGCAGCGGCCCGCGCGGCACGGGGCCGCCCAGCACCACCGCGCGCGGGCCGTCCGCCGCGCTGCCGAACCGCAGCTCGCTGCCCGGGCCCACCTCCCAGGACCGCACCCGCGCACCGTCGGCGAACGTGCCGTTGGTGCTCTGCTCGTCCTCCACGGTCCAGTGGTCGCCCTCGGTCCGCAGCACCGCGTGGTGCCACGAGACGCGCTCGTCGTCGATGACGATGTCGCTCAGTGGGTCGCGCCCGACGTGGTACTCCCGGCTCGGGCTCAGCACCGTGGAACCTCGGTCCGTTTCGATGACGAGCTCGGGGGCGGCGGGCGCGACGGGGCGCTCAGCCATGCCTCGATTCTATCGGCGCACCCCCCGCCGCGCCCGTGGGCGCCCCTGCAGGACCTTCAGGCCCGCAGATACGCGAGGCCCGGATGGGCCGCGGTGTACGCGTCCACCAGCCGCCGGGCCGCCGCCACCGAGTCGACCAGCGGATGCAGGGCGAACGCCGCCACCGCGCGGGCCCGCGAGCCGGTCGCCGCGGCCGCCAGCACCTCGCGCTCCACCGCCTTCACCGCACCCACCAGGGCTGCGGCGTGAGCGGGCAGCGGGGCCGCAGCGAGCGGGTGCGCACCGTTCGCGTCCACCGTGCAGGGCACCTCCACCACCGCGTCCGCGTCCAGCAGCCCCAGGGCGCCCCGGTTGCGCACGTTGAGGATCAAGGTGGTGCGGCGGTCGTGGGCGATGGCGTGCATCAGGGCGAGGGCGACCTGCTCGTACCCACCGGACTCCAGGTCCGCCCCGTCGCGCTCGCCCGCGCCCGCCGCCTCGCGGTTGTGCGCCATGTACGTGGCCTCGCGCTCGGCGCGGGTGCGGTCCCAGGTCGCCAGCGCCGGGGCGTCGGCGCGCGCCATCCGAGCGTAGAACCGGGCCTGTTGAGCGTCGAGGAAGGCGCCGCGGGTCTGCTCGGCCTCCCGGTAGGCCCGCACCGTCTCCCGGTTGAAGTAGTAGTAGTGCAGGTACTCGTTGGGGACCGCGCCCAGGGTCGCGAGCCACTCGGGGCCGAAGAGCTTGCCCTCCTCGAAGGAGCCGAGCAGGTCGGCGTCGGCGAGCAGCCGGGGCAGGACGTCCTCGCCGCCCGCCCGCACCCCGCGCAGCCAACCCAGGTGGTTCAGCCCCGCGTAGTCGAAGAACGCGGTGTCCGGATCGACGCCCAGCACCCGGGCCACCCGACGCCCCAGCCCCACCGGCGAGTCGCAGATCCCGATCACCCGCCCGCCGAGGTGAGCGGCCATCGCCTCGGTCACCAGGCCCGCCGGATTGGTGAAGTTGATGACCCAGGCGTCGGGCGCGAGGGCCGCGATCCGCCGGGCGACCTCCTCCACCACCGGGACCGTGCGCAGCCCGTACGCGATGCCGCCGGCGCCCACCGTCTCCTGGCCGAGCACCCCCTCCGCCAGTGCGATCCGTTCGTCCGCCGCCCGACCGGAAAGCCCCCCGACCCGGATCGCGGAGAACACGAAGTCCGCGCCCCGCAGCGCCTCGTCGAGGTCACGGGTCACCGACACCGCGGGCGCGTCGGGCACCCCGGCCGCCTGGTCGGCGAGGACCCGCGCGATGGCCGAGAGCCGGCCGGCGTCCAGGTCGTGCAGGACCACCTCGGTGACCCGCCCCGCGCCGCGGTCGGCGAGCAGCGCCCCGTACACCAACGGCATCCGGAAACCCCCGCCGCCGAGGACCGTGAGCCTCATGCCGCAACCACCCTTCCTACTGCGCGTCGCCGCGCTCGCTGTGGCCGATGAGATAGGCCAGGTCCGGGTAGTCGACCACGAAACCGTCCCCGTCGACCTCGATGTCCCGACGGAAGTCCCCGGAGGCGTACCGCAGCAGAGCGCCGCCGTCCTCCGTCGGCTCCAGCCGGGTGTAGGTCTGCGCGGACGGGGAGACCGTCAGATCCGGCACCGACACCCACGCCATCCGGAACTCCCGCTCGACGCCCGCCCCGTCGGGGCGGTGCAGCCCGTGCCGCAGCACGGGCATGGTGTTCGTCAGCGGGCACAGCCCGAGGTCGCAGTCGAGCGCGCCGTCGAGGTCCGGACGGCGGGTGCCGTCGACGCTCCAGCGGCCGTCGTCGTCGCGCGCCAGCACCACGGTGCGCACCCCCTCCGCGGACTCCGCCGTCACCGTCAGCTCACGGGTCACGAAGGCGTCGCCGGTGCGCAGCACGTAGGAGATCCAGTACGGCTCGGGGGAGATGCCCACGGCCCGCCCGCGGGCTGTCAAGGAGCCTTCCGCCACGGTGACCCAGGCGGTCTCGTACCCCTGGTTGTCCACGACTTCCCAGGTCAGCACATGTGAGGTGGTCATGTGCCCAGACTAACGAGCCCACGGCCGCAGCCGGCGGTGTCAGCGGGGGCGCTCGAAGGCATCGAGGATCTGCTGCGCCGCCCGGGTGGCCGTGAGCGTGCCGTCGCGCACGCCGCGCTCCACGTCGGGGACGAGTTCCCGTACGGCCGGGTGGCCGTGCAGCCGCTCGGTCAGCGCGTCGTGCACCATCGACCACGCCCAGTCGACCTGCTGGTCCCGGCGCTTGGCGGAGAGCCGGCCGGTGGACGACAACAGCGCCCGGTGCTGCTCGACCCGCTCCCACACGGCGTCCAGACCGGTGGACGCACGGGCGCTACAGGACAGCACCGGCACCGTCCAGGCGGCGTCCGCCGGACGCATCAGCCGCAGCGCGCCGGCGAGTTCGCGGGCCGCGGAACGGGCGTCGCGCTCGTGCGGCCCGTCCGCCTTGTTCACCGCGATCACGTCGGCCAACTCCAGGACGCCCTTCTTGATGCCCTGGAGCTGGTCCCCGGTCCTGGCGAGCGTGAGCAGCAGGAAGGTGTCGACCATGTGGGCGACGGCGGCCTCGGACTGGCCGACGCCCACGGTCTCCACGAGCACCACGTCGTACCCCGCGGCCTCCATCACCACCATCGTCTCGCGGGTCGCCCGCGCCACCCCGCCGAGGGTGCCCGCCGACGGCGAGGGGCGGACGAACGCGGCGGGGTCCGTGGCCAGCCGCTCCATCCGCGTCTTGTCGCCGAGGATGGACCCCCCGGTGCGGGTCGACGAAGGGTCGACGGCGAGCACGGCCACCCGGTGGCCGAGCCCGGTGAGCATCGTGCCCAGGGCGTCGATGAACGTCGACTTGCCGACGCCCGGCACCCCGCTGATGCCGATCCGGCTGGCCGTGCCGGTGTCCGGCAGCAGCTCGGTGAGCAGCTCCTGGGCGAGCGCGCGGTGATCGGGCCGGCGGGACTCCACGAGGGTCACCGCCCGCGCCACGTACGCCCGCGACCCGGACCGCACCCCCTTCACGTAGGCGTCGAGATCGATCTTCACTGGCTTCACGGGCATCCCGTCGCGGCCTACGCGGCGTGGCCGAGCGCGGCGGACAACTTCTCGACCAGGTCGCGCGCGGCGTCCGGGATCACCGTGCCGGGCGGGAACACCGCCGCGGCCCCCGCCTCGTGCAGCGTCTGCACGTCCTGCGGCGGAATCACCCCACCGACCACGATCATGATGTCCTCCCGTCCTTCGGCCGCCAACTCCGCCCGGAGCGCGGGCACCAGCGTGAGATGACCCGCGGCCAGCGAGGAGACGCCGACGATGTGCACGTCCGCCTCCACCGCCTGCCGCGCCACCTCGGCCGGCGTCTGGAACAGCGGGCCCACGTCCACGTCGAAACCGAGGTCGGCGAAGGCGGTGGCGATCACCTTCTGCCCCCGGTCGTGCCCGTCCTGGCCCATCTTGGCCACCAGGATGCGCGGCCGACGGCCCTCCGACTCCTCGAACCGGGCCACCTGCGCCCGGGTGCGCGCCACCGACGGGGAACCGTCCACTTCGCCTCGATACACACCGGAGATGGTACGGATCTGTCCGGCGTGCCGTCCGTACACGCTCTCCAAGGCGTCCGAGATCTCCCCGACGGTCGCCTTGGCGCGCGCCGCGTCCACCGCGAGCGCCAGCAGATTGCCCTCCAGGCCGGCCCCGCCGCTGCCGCCCGCCGCCGCGGTCAGCGCCCGCAGGGCGTCCTGGCAGACGGCCTCGTCGCGCTCCGCCCGCAGCCGCCGCAGCTTCTCGATCTGCTGGGTGCGCACCGCGGAGTTGTCGACCTTCAGCACCTCGATCTGCTCGTCGGAGGCGACCCGGTACTTGTTCACGCCCACCACGGGCTGTCGACCGGAGTCGATCCACGCCTGGGTGCGCGCGGCGGCCTCCTCGACCCGCAGCTTCGGGATGCCCGCGTCGATGGCCTGCGCCATGCCGCCCGCCTGCTCGATCTCCTCGATGTGCTGCCAGGCCCGGCGCGCCAGGTCGTGGGTGAGGCGCTCGACGTACGCGCTGCCGCCCCACGGGTCGATGACCCGGGTGGTACCGGACTCCTGCTGGAGCAGGAGTTGGGTGTTGCGGGCGATCCGGGCGGAGAAGTCCGTCGGCAGCGCCAGCGCCTCGTCCAGCGCGTTGGTGTGCAGCGACTGGGTGTGCCCCTGCGTCGCCGCCATCGCCTCCACGCAGGTGCGGGTCACGTTGTTGAAGACGTCCTGGGCCGTCAGCGACCAGCCCGAGGTCTGCGAGTGGGTGCGCAGCGACAGCGACTTGGGGTTCTTCGGGTCGAAGGTGCGCACCAGCTTCGCCCACAGCAGGCGCGCCGCCCGCAACTTGGCGACCTCCATGAAGAAGTTCATCCCGATCGCCCAGAAGAACGACAGCCGGGGCGCGAACGCGTCCACGTCCAACCCGGCGCCGATGCCCGCGCGCAGGTACTCCATGCCGTCCGCGAGGGTGTACGCCAACTCCAGGTCGGCCGTCGCCCCGGCCTCCTGTATGTGGTAGCCGGAGATGGAGATGGAGTTGTAGCGCGGCATCCGCTGGGAGGTGAAGGCGAAGATGTCGGAGATGATCCGCATCGAGGGGCCCGGCGGATAGATGTAGGTGTTGCGGACCATGAACTCCTTGAGGATGTCGTTCTGAATGGTCCCGGCCAGCTTCTCGGGCGGTACGCCCTGCTCCTCGGCGGCCACGATGTACAGCGCCAGCACCGGCAGCACCGCACCGTTCATCGTCATCGACACGCTCATCCGGTCCAGCGGGATGCCGTCGAAGAGTTGGCGCATGTCGTAGATCGAGTCGATCGCCACCCCCGCCATGCCCACGTCGCCGGTGACGCGCGGGTGGTCGGAGTCGTAGCCGCGGTGCGTCGGCAGGTCGAAGGCGACCGACAGGCCCTTTTGACCGGCCGCCAGATTGCGCCGGTAGAAGGCGTTGGACTCCTCCGCGGTGGAGAACCCGGCGTACTGGCGGATCGTCCACGGCTGGTTGACGTACATCGTCGGGTACGGGCCGCGCAGGTACGGCGCGACGCCGGGGAAGGTGCCCAGGAAGTCCAGCCCGGCGAGGTCGTCCGCGGTGTACAGCGGCTTGACCCCGATGCCCTCCGGCGTCTGCCACACCAGGTCTTCGGCGGCGAGGCCGGTGGACTCCTTGACCGCGGAGCGCCACTGGTCGTCGGAGCCGGTGACGGCGCCCGGGCCCAGGGGGATCCGGGTGAAGTCGGGGATGGTCATCACGCCACTCCGATCAGGTTCAGGGCACGGTTGAGGGTGTCGACGGCGTTGCCGCCCAGGGAGACGAACTCGTCCACCCCGGCCTGCTCCAGGGCTTCGCGCAGTTCGCCGGGGCGGCCGGCGAGGTAGACGCGGCGGGCGCCGGCGTCCTTCAACGCCCGTGCCACCTCGGCCGCGTGCTCGGCGTAGAGCGCGTCGCTGGAGCAGATGCAGGCCAACTCCGCGCCGCTGGCGGCGAACGCGGCGCCGGCCGTGGCCGCGTCGACGGTGACCGGGTCGTGGAGGGCCGCGACGCCGCCCGCCTGGAACAGGTTGGTGGCGAAGGCGGCGCGCGCGGTGTGCACGGACGCCGGGCCGAGGGCGGCGATGAACACCCGGGGCCGGGCGCCGGTGGCGGCCAGGTGCGCGTCGGAGCGGGCGCGCAGCGCTTCGAAGTCCTCGTCGCGCCGCACCCGCGGCAGTCCGCCCGTCGCCGGCGCGGGCGCCGGGTCGCGCTCCACGGGGGCCTGGTCGAGCAGCGGGAACTCGCTGACGCCGGTGATCGGTTCGCGGCGCTTGGCGATCTTGCCGCGGCGCCCGCGCCAGGTCGCGTCGATCCGCTCGGCCACCAGCCCGGAGCGGAGCGCGGCGAGTTGACCGCCGGCGCCCTCGATCTCCTGGAACCACTCCCAGGCGGCGTGTGCGAGTTCGTCGGTGAGCTGTTCCACGTACCAGGAGCCGCCCGCCGGGTCGATGACCCGGGCCACGTGCGACTCCTCCACGAGCACCGTGGAGGTGTTGCGGGCGATCCGACGGGAGAAGGCGTCCGGCAGACCGAGCGCGTGGTCGAAGGGGAGCACGGTCACCGCGTCCGCGCCGCCCACGCCCGCGGCGAGGGAGGCGACCGTGGTCCGCAGCATGTTCACCCACGGGTCGCGCCGGGTCATCATCACCGACGAGGTCACCGCGTGCTGCCGCTGGGCGCCCGCCCCGGCCGCCCCGCACGCCTCGGCGACCCGCGCCCAGGTGCGTCGGGCCGCGCGCAGTTTGGCGATGGTCAGGAACTGGTCGGCGGTGGCCGCGTACCGGAACTCCAACTGGCCGAGGGCCGCCGCCACCGGCAGCCCCGCTGCGGTCAACTCGCGCAGCGCCGCCAGGCCGCTCGCCAGCGAACAGCCCAGCTCCTGCGCGGCGGACGCGCCCGCGTCGTGGTACGGCAGGGCGTCCACGGTCAGGGCGCGCAGCGCGGGGCGGTGCTCGTGGCAGCGCAGGGCCAGCGCGCCGGCCGCGGCGAAGGCGTCCGCCGCCCCGTCGTACGCACCCGTGCGCGCGGCGTGCCCGAGCGGGTCGGCGCCCAGGTTCCCCCCGGGCGGGCTGACGCCCTGCTCGTCGAAGAGGTCCAGCAGCGCCCGGGCGGCGTCGTCGAACGCCTCCCCGGCGTCCAGGACGACGGGCGCGAGGTCCAGCAGCACCCCGTCCAGGGCGGTGGGGAGGGCGGTGACCGGGACGCCGGACGCGCCGACGGCCAGCCAGAGGGAGGTGACCCCGTGCTCCAGGTCGGCGAGGACGGCCTCGTTGGTCGCGGCCGGGTCGGGGCGGTCGTGCCGCTGGCGCACGTCCCATCCGGACGTCGCGCCGCCGTCGGGGGTGCCGCCGCGGGTGAAGGGCGCGAAGCCGGGGAACCCGGCGCCTTCGGGGCTGTGGTCCGCGGTGTACAGCGGGCGGGTGGCGAGGTGCTCCTCCACCGCCGTGGCCAGTGCGTCTTCCGCAGTTTCGGGCGGCACGTCCTTGCCCGTCTTGCGCAGCACGCCGGCGACCAACTGCTGCCATTGCGCGTGCGTGGCGTCCGGGAATTCGGAGGCGAGGGCGAACCCGTCGTCGGGAAGCACGGTCATGCTCGGATGCTAGGCCATGGGACTAAATTCTCAGCAGGGCGCAAAGCTGTGACCTTGCCCTCTGCGGAAACGTCCGCGTTGCTCCCTGTTGCACCCCGTTGCGACCGGTGCGGTTCAGGGCTTATGCCCAGGCTCGTCCGGCCGTTGGTGCCCCTCGCGGGGCGGAGTCGGAGGTGGCTCCTGAGGTTCTTTCCGGGGCCGCTGTTCCGCTGTCCCGAGGGGCCTCGGGCGAACGGCTCTCCCGGCGTCACCTCTTGGACTGAACATCGGGTGCCGGCCATTTCCGCCGCCGACCGTCGGTGCTCTGCTGATCGCGTCCCTCATCGCGGACGGACCGCGAGAGGTCGCGACAGACAGAGGAAAGTAGGTCGCCATGCGTCTGCGAGGACGTGTCAGGGCCTGGTCGGCCGCCGCGGTCGGCGCCGTGGTGCTCGCACTGCTGCCGGGCCCGGCGCACGCCGGGGCCGCCGCACCCGACCCGGGTCAGCGCGCGGGCCGGCAACAGCCCGCGGCAGTGCACTACCTGAACCTGCACCAGTGCGTGTACTACGACAGCGGCAACATCCGCCAGCAGCAGCTCACCACCGCCGTACCGAGCCGCGACGGGCGCTTCCTCGGCGGCACCAACGTCTCCAACACCGCCCAGACCAGCCCCGTCTGCGGCCCCGGGGACGGCCGCTACCTGATCAACACCCCGAACACCCGGATGGCCGCGCTCGACCTGACGGCGGGGCGGTACCTGAACCTGCACCAGTGCGTGTACTACTCCGCCAACCTGGACGACCACCTCACCACGATCGTCCCCAGGGGCTTCGACTTCTTCTCCACCGGCACCAACGTCTCCAACACCCCCGAGACCGAGCCGTGGTGCTACGCGGGGCACAGCGACTGGCTCCTGGTGGACCTGTTCTCCTCCGTGAAGTCCATCGACCTGACCGCCGGCCGGTACGTCAACCTCCAGCAGTGCATGTTCTACTCCAGCCGGCAGGCCGACCACTTCACCACCTTCGTCCCCAGCGGTGACGGACGGTTCGCCGCGGGCACCGCCGTCTCGAACACCCGCGTCACCACTCCCGCCTGCGGCCCGGGCGACGGCAACTTCCTGCCCGTACCGATCCTCTCCGGCTCCCTACCGCTCGACCTCGCCTGACCCCGGGGACGTCCCCCGCGCGGCCCCGCCCCGACCGGCGGGGCCGCGCGCCTTCGTCCCACCGACACGGGGCGGCTCCCCGGCGCCCGGAGCGATGGCGCATCCTGGAGGCGAGACCCGGCCCGTCCGACACCTGTGGGGACGTCCATGCGCATCGCCCTGAGCCAGATCACCAGCGGCCCCGACCCCGCCGCCAACCTCGACCTGGTACGGGAGCAGGCCCGGCTCGCCGCCGACGCGGGCGCCCGGCTGATCGCCTTCCCCGAAGCCACCATGGCCTGCTTCGGCACCCGGCTCGCGCCCCTGGCGGAGCCCCTCGACGGGCCCTGGGCCACCGCGGTGCGCCAGATCGCCGAGGAGACCGGGCTCGTCGTGGTCGCCGGGATGTTCACCCCCGCGGCCGACGGCAAGGTCACCAACACCCTGCTGGCCACCGGCCCCGGAGTCGAAGCGTCCTACGACAAGATCCATCTGTACGACGCCTTCGGCTTCACCGAGTCCGCCACCGTCGCCGCCGGGTCCAGCGTGGTCACCATCGACCTGGACGACGTCCGCATCGGCCTCGCCACCTGCTACGACGTCCGCTTCCCGGAGCTGTTCCGGGCCCACGCCGACGCCGGCGCCCAGCTCACCCTGCTGCCGGCGTCCTGGGGCGCCGGCGAGGGCAAGCGCGAGCAGTGGGAGCTGCTGATCCGGGCCCGCGCCCTGGACGCCACCCTCTGGGTCGCCGCCGTCGACCAGGCGGAACCGGCCGCACCGGCCCCCGACACCGCCGCGAAGGCCCCCACCGGGATCGGCCACAGCGCCGTCGTCGCCCCCGACGGAACCGTACGGGACCGGCTCCAGGCCGGCCCCGGCCTGCTGGTCGCCGACGTCGACCCCGCGGAAGTGACGTCCGTACGCCGCGCCGTACCGGTCCTCGCCAACCGCAGGCTGCGCGGGTAGGGCGCGGCGCTCGCCTGCGCTGCGGCTGCGTCCACCCGCACGCCCGACTCGCATCCGGGGCCGGCGCGGGCCAGCCTGGAGGTGGCAGGGGCGCCCGAACACGCAGCCCCAGGAGACCGGCCCTAAGCGAGGGATCACCGTGAACAGTGCGGACCAGCACCCCGAGCCCGTCGTGGTGACGATCACCGGCTGCACCAAGGAGGACGCACACGCCGTCTTCGAAGTGCTGCGCCGGTCCTACACCTGCGACCGCGAGGCCGCCGACCGGCCCGAGTACGTCTCCGTGGGCCACCCGACGGTGTGGACGGCGACCTTCGACGTCCGGCCCGGGACGGCGGGCACCGGCCCCGTGCCGCTGACCGACGCGGTCGAGGCGGAGATGCAGGGCGGCTACTGGGCGGTCGACCGGATGACGGAGACCCTGGCCGCCGCGTTCGACGTGCAGCGGCAGGGCACGGCCGCCGGCGACCAGGAGAAGGACGTCCAACTGCGGCTGGTGAGCCGCGCCGGCTGAACGGCCCAGCGGTCCACCGGCCGAATGCCCGCCTGGATTGCGGCCCCGGCGGGGGCGGGCGAAGGTCGAAGGGGCGCCGTACGCATCGGGGGCGCCCGCCGCCTGACGCGCGTATCCGGCCCGCCCCGGCGGGCACCCGGTGACCGGGACGCCCCCGGCGACCGGGCCGCGCGGGGCGCCCAGGACCCAGGAGGACACGAACCATGCCCATCGCCACGGTGAACCCCGCCACCGGCGAGACGCTGCAGACCTTCGAGGCGATCGGAGGCGACGGGATCGAGGAACGGATCGCGTTGGCCCAGGCAGCCTCCATCGGCCAGCGCACCACCGGCTTCGCCGACCGGGCCCGGCTGCTGCTGCGGGCCGCCACCCTGCTCGACGAGGACGCCGACCGCATCGCCCGCACCGTCACCACCGAGATGGGCAAGCCCCTCACCCAGGCCCGCGCCGAGGCCGCGAAGTGCGCCCGGGCGATGCGCTGGTACGCCGCCCACGCCGAGCAACTGCTCGCGGACGAGCACCCCGGCCCCGACGACGTGCGCGACTCCGGCGCCGCACGGGTCGTCGTGCGCTACCGGCCCGTCGGCGTGGTGCTCGCCGTCATGCCGTGGAACTTCCCGCTGTGGCAGGTCGTCCGCTTCGCCGCGCCCGCCCTGATGGCCGGCAACACGGCCCTGCTCAAGCACGCCTCGAACGTGCCGCAGACCGCCCTGTACCTGGAAGACCTCTTCCGCCGCGCCGGCTGGCCCGAAGGCTGCTTCCAGACCCTGCTCATCGGATCGGGCGCGGTCGAGGGCGTGCTGCGCGACGACCGGGTGGCCGCGGCCACCCTGACCGGCAGCGAACCCGCCGGGCGGGCCGTCGCCGCCGTCGCCGGCGACGAGGTCAAGAAGACCGTGCTGGAACTCGGCGGCAGCGACCCCTACCTCGTGATGCCCTCCGCCGACCTGGAGCGGGCCGTGGACACCGCCGTCGTCGCCCGCGTGCAGAACAACGGCCAGTCCTGCATCGCCGCCAAACGGTTCATCGTCCACGCCGACGTCTACGACGCCTTCTGCGAGGGCTTCACCACCCGGATGCAGGCCCTGGTCGTGGGCGACCCGATGGCGGAGACCACGGAGATCGGCCCGCTCGCCACCGAACAGGGGCGCACCGACGTCGAAGCGCTCGTCGAGGACGCCCTCGGCCACGGCGCCCGGGCCCGCTGCGGCGCCGGCCGTCCGGGCGACCGCGACCGCGGCTGGTACTACCTGCCCACCGTCCTCACCGACGTCGACGCCCGCATGCGCATCCACCGCGAGGAAGCCTTCGGGCCCGTCGCCACCGTCTACCGGGCCGCCGGCCTCGACGAGGCGCTGCGGATCGCCAACGACACCCCCTTCGGGCTCAGCTCCAACGTGTGGACCCGCGACGAGCGGGAGATGGCCCGCTGCGTACGGGACCTCGAAGCCGGCGGCGTCTTCTTCAACGGCATGACCGCCTCCCACCCCGCGCTCCCCTTCGGCGGCGTCAAGCGCTCGGGCTACGGCCGGGAGCTGTCCGGCCACGGCATCCGGGAGTTCTGCGAGATCACCACCGTCTGGTACGGCCCCTGACCCGACCGGCCGACCGGTCCCGCCCCGCCCCGCACGCGCCGAAGGATCCGCCGCCCGCCCCGCATGCGCCGAGGAAGCCGCCATGAACGACACCACCGTGACGCTGCGCAGCCGCATCACCGACACCGAACTCGCCGCCCTCGACGCGCACTGGCGCGCCGCCAACTACCTGGCCGTCGGACAGATCTACCTGATGGCCAACCCCCTGCTGACCGAACCCCTGCGCCCCGAGCACATCAAGCCGAGGCTGCTGGGCCACTGGGGCACCTCGCCCGGCCTCAACCTCGTCTACACCCACCTCAACCGGGTCATCAGCGGCCGGGGCCTGGACGCGCTGTGCGTCTGGGGCCCGGGGCACGGCGGGCCCGCGGTCCTCGCCGGCTCCTGGCTGGAGGGCACGTACACCGAGACGTACCCGGACGTCACCCGGGACGCCGCCGGCATGGAGCGGCTGTTCCGGCAGTTCTCCTTCCCCGGCGGGGTGCCCAGCCACGTGGCGCCCGAGACGCCCGGCTCCATCCACGAGGGCGGCGAACTCGGCTACTCCCTCGCCCACGCCTACGGCGCCGCCTTCGACAACCCGCACCTGCTGGTCGCCTGCGTCATCGGCGACGGCGAGGCCGAGACCGGGCCGCTCGCCGCCTCCTGGCACGGCACCACCTTCCTCGACCCGGTGCACGACGGCGCCGTACTGCCGATCCTGCACCTCAACGGCTACAAGATCGCCAACCCGACGGTGCTCGCCCGACTGCCCCGCGGCGAACTCGACGACCTGCTGCGCGGCCACGGCCACGAACCCGTCCACGTCACCGGCGCCGAACCCCAGGCCGTGCACCGGGCGATGGCGGCGGCCATGGACGCCTGCCTCGACCGCATCGAGGAGATCCAGCGCACCGCCCGCCGCGACGGCGTGCGCGAACGGCCCCGCTGGCCCGTGATCGTCCTGCGCACCCCCAAGGGCTGGACCGGGCCCGCGACCGTCGACGGCGTCCCCGTCGAGGACACCTGGCGCGCCCACCAGGTGCCGCTCGCCGGGGTCCGCGACCGCCCCGAGCACCTGCGGCAACTGGAGGCGTGGCTGCGCTCGTACCGCCCCGAAGAGCTCTTCGACCCCACCGGCCGACCCGTTGCCCAGGTCCTCGGCTGCGTCCCGACCGGCCAGCGCCGCCTCGGCGCCACCCCGCACGCCAACGGCGGGCTGCTGCTGCGGGAACTGCCCCTGCCGCCGCTCGCGGACCACGCCGTCGACGTGGAGCGCCGCGGTGCGGCGCGCCACGAGCCCACCCGCGTCCTCGGCGACTTCCTCGCCGTCGTGATGGGCGCCACCGCCGAGCGGCGCGACTTCCGCGTCGTCGGTCCCGACGAGACCGCTTCCAACCGGCTCGACGCCCTCTACGGCGCCACCGCCAAGGCGTGGCAGACCCGCACGCTGCCCACCGACGAGCACCTGGCCCACGACGGCCGGGTGATGGAGATCCTCTCCGAGCACGTGTGCCAGGGCTGGCTGGAGGGCTACCTCCTCACCGGCCGGCACGGCCTGTTCTCCTGCTACGAAGCCTTCGCCCACATCGTCGACTCGATGGTCAACCAGCACATCAAGTGGCTGCGCACGGCGCGCCGGCTGCCCTGGCGCCGCCCCGTCGCCTCGCTGACGTACCTGCTCACCTCGCACGTGTGGCGGCAGGACCACAACGGCTTCTCCCACCAGGACCCCGGCTTCGTCGACCACGTGCTCAACAAGAGCCCCGAAGTCGTCCGGGTCTACCTGCCGCCGGACACCAACACCCTGCTCTGCGTCGCCGACCACGTGCTGCGCAGCCGTGACTACGTGAACGTGGTCGTCGCCGGCAAGCAGCCCTGCTTCGACTGGCTGACGATGGACGAGGCCCGCGCCCACTGCGCACGCGGCGCCGGGGTGTGGGAGTGGGCCGGCACCGAACACGGCCCGGCCGGGGCGGACGGAGCGGGCGGCGACGGGCCCGACGTGGTGCTCGCCTGCGCCGGCGACGTCCCCACCCAGGAGGTCCTGGCGGCGGCCGAACTGCTGCGCCGGCACGCGCCCCGGCTCGCGGTGCGGGTCGTCAACGTCGTCGACATGGCCCGCCTGCTGCCGTACGACGAACACCCGCACGGCATGAGCGACTTCGAGTACGACGCGCTCTTCACCCGCGACAAGCCGGTGATCTTCGCCTACCACGGCTACCCCTGGCTGATCCACCGCCTCGCCTACCGCCGCGCCGGCCATCCCCATCTGCACGTCCGCGGCTACAAGGAGGAGGGGACGACGACCACGCCCTTCGACATGGTCGTCCGCAACGACCTCGACCGCTATCGCCTGGTGATGGACGTCATCGACCGGGTGCCCGGCCTGGGGGTGCGGGCCGCGGCCCTGCGCCAGACCATGGCCGACGCCCGCTCGCGCCACCACGACTGGATCCGTGAGCACGGCACCGACCTGCCGGAGGTCGCGGACTGGACCTGGGGCGGCTGACCGGGAGGCGGCACCGGGGCGTGGCGGATCAGACCATGCTGCCGGTGCTGCCGGGCTGGAACGCCGGTGTCCGCAGCGGACGCAGCCGTGCGTCCGGGTCGATCCAGTTCACCCGCTCCGGGGCGAGGAACGCCTCCGCGTGCGAGAGGTGCGGACGCCGGGCGCCCGAGGGCGGCAGCGGGTCGCGGATCAGCGACTGCGGCGGCAGTCCGCGGGCGAGCAGCAGCTCCGCGGTCTCCTCGACGAATCCGGCGGGGCCGCAGAGGTAGACGACCTCGCCCGGGCGGTCCGGCCGCGCCCGCAGGTGCGCGTGGAGGCGCTCGGCCGCCCGGGTGCGGCTCTCGTCCTGTTCCTGGCACCACCAGTAGGCGCTGAGCCAGGGGCGGTCGCGCAACAGGTCGTCGAGGTGCGCCCCGTCGTAGAAGTGCGCCCCGGCCCGGGCGACCACGTCGACCCGGACGCGGGGGGCGGGGCTGCGCCGCAGCAGTTCGTCGAGGACGGACTTCACCGGCGCCCAGCCCGTGCCGGCGGCGAGCAGGGTGACGGCCGGGGTGCCCGGCGGCGGTGCGAGGGCCGAGCCGGATGCCGCGCCCAGCCGCAGCGTCTGCCCCGGGCGGGTGCGGTCGCACAGCACGCCGCTGAGTAACCCGCCCGGCACCCGGCCCACGTGGAACTCCAACAGTCGCTCGCGCTCGCCGCCCGCGGCGGTGCCCGCCAGCGAGTACGGTCGCCACACCCCCGGCAGGTCCTCGTGCTCGACGGTGGCGTACTGCCCCGGACGCCAGGGGTAGGGGGTGCGCACCGCGGCCCGCAGCACGGCCGTGCGGTCGCCGTGCAGCCGGTGGCTGACCACGGTGGCCTCCCAGAACGCCGGCTCCCGGGCGGCGATCGAGCGCCGGGCGCCGGTCGCCATCAGCGTGGCGACCTCGTCGTACACCCGCCGCCAGGCGGTCTCGGTGCGCTCGTCCCAACTGGCGGGGGAGTAGCGGGCGATCGCCGTCAGCAGGCTGGCGCCGACGGCCGCGTAGTCCTCGTCGACGATGCCGAACTTGCGGTGGTCGCGCCCCAGCCGCCGCAGGTGCTCGGGGAGGCCGGGGTGCCCGAGGTGGTCCACGACGTGCACGAGGGCGGTGAACATCCGCTCGTACTGGTCGTCCAGCACCGCGGGGAAGAGCGGACGCAGATGCGGGTGATGCCTGAACAAATGTGCGTAGAAGTGCCGGACCACGTGGCGTGACCGCCGTCTGACGCGTTCCAGACTCGCCCGGACGACATCGATGTCGCCGAGAGCGGTGCTGTCGTCGTCCATGTCAGTTCCCCCCGTGCTGCACGTTCGCACGCCGTCCCGACGCGCGCGCGGAGCGTCGGGAGAGCGCACCGTATCAACTCAACGGCGTGCAAGTGCCGTTGTGGGCCGAATTTGTTTCGACCGGGACGGAATGCACCGTCCCGGTCGCGGGGCGCGGTGTGCCGCTGGCGCGGACGCCGTCAGGTCCCTTCTTTCGGATCGGACTGGATCAGCGGGGTCCCCCCACGCCCTTCGGGCGTAGGGCTCTGGTGCCGTGGATCTCAAGGCGGAGGAGGGAGTCGACGCGGTGGGGTACCTCCCGCGCCCGCAGGGCACAGGGGGCCTTCGGTGACGACGGCAACGCTGGAGGTCCCTCCCGTGCCCGAAGGGCTACGGGGGAGAGGTGCGGCACCGGGCACGCGGGCCCAGCAAGATCCGGAAGGGAGTGGTTAGATGCCCTGCCAGGCGGGCTTGGCGGCGTAGGTGGCGCGGAAGTAGTCCCCGAGCTTGAGGCGGGAGGCGGCGGCCTCGTCGACCACGACCGTGGCGTGCGGGTGGAGCTGTAGCGCGGAGGCCGGGACCAGCGCCGACAGCGGGCCCTCGACGGAGAGCGCGACGGCGTCGGCCTTGGCCTCGCCGGTGGCCAGCAGCACCAGGTGGCGGGCCTCCAGGATGGTGCCGATGCCCTGGGTGATCACGTGGTGCGGGACCTCGTCGATGCTGTCGAAGAAGCGCGCGTTGTCCTTGCGCGTCTGCTCGGTCAGCGTCTTGATTCGGGTGCGGGAGGCGAGCGAGGAGCACGGCTCGTTGAAGCCGATGTGCCCGTCGGTGCCGATGCCGAGCAGTTGGAGGTCGACGCCGCCGGCCTCGGCCAGCGCCCGGTCGTACGCCAGGCAGGCGGCGGCCACGTCGTCGGCGGTGCCGTCGGGGCCCATGAACGCGGCCTCGGTCAGCCCGAGCGGCTCGACGACCTCCCGCAGCACGACCGAGCGGTACGACTCGGGGTGGCCGGAGGGTAGCCCCACGTACTCGTCGAGCTGGCATATCCGCGCCGCGGACGCGTCCACCTCGCCCGCCCGCACCTTCGCCGTCAGCGCCTGGTAGATCGGCAGCGGCGTGGAGCCGGTGGCCACTCCGAGGAGCGCCTCGGGCTTGCGCCGCAGCAGGGCGGCCATGGCCTCGGCGATCAGTTCGCCGCCGGCGGCGGCATCCGGAACGATGACAACTTCCACGGGGGCCCCTGTCTGTGTGTGCGCACGCGTATCACGGCCTGCGCAGTGGTGTAGACCAATCTACCGGGTGGGCGGGGGTGCTGTCGCCTGAAGTGAGCAGGTCACCGCGGTGCACTGTGGCAAGCCTCACCGAACTGGGGCCGAAGGCGTGATGAACGGCTCCTCACCTGCGGTTCACGTTCCCGCGCCTGCGTCCGCGCCCGCGTCCAGGCGCCGGCGCGGGATCGCGTGCGTCATGAACGCGTGGCGGTGCCGCACTCCTCGTCCCGGGACTCCTGCGTCCGCTCGTCGATCGACCTGCTGCGGTCGTACGGGTCGACCTCGGGGCCGCCCTTGGGGGCCGTCGACCGCTCCGCCGCGAACTGCGGGGCCAGCAGGCCGGTGGTGGGGCCGCAGCCGCCGTTGGTCATGTCGAGGGAGTACGAGACGAGGGAGAAGGTCCCCGGCTCGGTGATCACCTTCTTGGGGTCGTTCCAGTCCAGCACGACCTCGCGCCGCACGATGGTCCGCGCGACCTCGTCGCCGCCGCTCGCCGGGGCGACCGGGTAGACGTAGGTGACGTCGGTCGTCACGCGCAGCGCCCCGTCCCCGGCCGCCGCGTAGCTGATCCGGCCCCTGGTCCTGACGTCGTCCCCGACGAGGCGAGCGCGCTGGTCGAAGCGGCTGAAGAGCAGCAGCGGGTCGTTCTCCTCGCCGGGGGTGCTGAAGGCGGCCGAGAGGAAGTCCTGGACGTCCTTTTGATGAGGGTTCATCAGGGCGATGGCGCGCGCGGGACGTTCGCCGCGCAGCACGCCGGGATCGAGGTTGGACGCGACGAGGAAGTCCCGCGTCTGCCGGAGTGCCTGCTGCACCTGCGCCGTGCTCATCCACCCGGTGGCCTCGGCCGCGGGCATCGTGATTCCGTCGACGCCGCTGGCCCAGCGCGCCGCGGGCGACCCGCGGAACGGCTCCTCGCGCGTGGGCCGTTCGGCGGTTCCCCGGGGAGGTGCCCCGGTGGGGCGCTCGGACTCCTGGGCGAGCGGCGTCCCGCCCGCGTCGTCCCCGCCGAACCAGCCCGTCACCTGCTGCGGGAACAGCGCCACGGCCAGCAGCGCGACCACCACCAGCAGGGCCACCGCGTACCACCCCGTGCGCTTCGGCCGGGGCGGTGGGGTGTGGGCGCGCCAGGCGGTCGGCGGCGCGGGGTCCTCGCGCAGCCGCCGCGCCACGATCCGCGACCGCGCCGACGGCTCCCGGGGCGCATCCGCCGTACCCTCCACCGACTCCTTGAGGAACCGGTCCCACTCGTCGTCGGGCACGGACGGACCGTGCTGCCCCCCACCCGCGTTCACTCGACTCCTCGCATGCCCGTCACGGCGACGCCCCTGTGCGTCGTCGAACGCATGATCGTACATGCGGGTGGGGCGGTGTCGTCCTGTTCGTGTGCGGCCACGGCCGCGAACTGACGGCTCCTCGGGCGCGCGGCGGTCACCGCGGGGCTGACACGGCACGCGCGGGACGGTGGCCGGGTCAGGTGCCGTCCGCTGCGTCGATGACGGTGCCGTCCTCGTCGACCGTGTGGGTGCGCCAGTAGACGTCCCACTCGTCGTCGACGTGCTTCGGCACCTTGCCTTCCGGGTAGCGCGCGTACCCCTGCGGCGGCTCCTCGCCGTTCGACACGCACGCCGAACCGGTGCCGTTCACCGTCAGCACGGGGTACTCGCCGCCGGAGCAGATGCCCTCCTCGAACTCCAGGAGGGAGCATCCGGTGAGCGCCACCACCGCGAACGCGCCGGCGAGCACGGCACCGACGGCCCGGGGTGCGACGGTCCGGGCCGTGCCGGGACGGGAGGGGGCGGTCGGGCTGCTGGGGCGGCGGGGCATGGACACGATCTCCTCCTGCTGGTGCGGTCGCCTCCCACTCTTGCTGCCGCGGGCCGCCGAACCCTGAGTACGCGTACTCAGAGCCGGCCCGCCCCGATGCTCAACGCGGGGAAGGGCTCTGCCTCCGGTGTAGGTCGCCCCCTGGCCGCGGCCGGACCTCAGAAGAGGGGCAACTGGCCGGGGAAGGGCGGAGCTTCGTACCCGTCGAGGGACGGCTGAAGGGCGCTCTCGTACGGCGCCGGCAGCCGCGAGCCGGGGCAGGACACCAACTCGGAGCCCGTGCGGGTGCGGACGCCGGCGGGGTCGTGGCGGGCGAAACGGGCCGCGACCACGGCGATCTCACGGCGGCACACCGGGCACGTACGGCGAGGAGCTGACATGTGGACAGTCTGCCGGAGACCACTGACAGACCTCGTGTGACGCACCTCCCGCCGACCGCGCTGCGCTCCTGGCGCCACCCGCACGCCGGCCTCCGATCCGTGACGAAGGGCTGCTCGCGCGGTCCCACCGAGGGTGGCCAAACGATCGTGGCCACCGGGCCGCAAGGGCAAACGTGCCGGTGGCGCCACCGCGAGAACGCCCCGGTGGCGTCGGCGGAACCAACCGCCCCCAGGACCCGCGACGGGCCCGCGATTGACTGTGGACGGACGGGTCGCAATGATCGTCCCTGGGCCCTGGCGGCAACCCGTCCGGTGCCTCCCGCGGAACCGGACCGGGGGAGGGGACGGGCGGGTGCCGACCCCCCGAGCGCCGAGAGGACCGGACCGTGCCTGAATCCCCCACAACCGCCCCCATAACCACCGCCCCCACGCCCCCCGCCGGCGCCGCCGACGGCGCACTCGCCCTGCTGAACCGGCTGGGCGCCGCCGCCATCGCGCACCCCGGCGGGAACCTCGTCGACCACCTCCAACGGGTCCGGTCGCAGCTCGCCGTCTGGGGCGCCCGCCCCGCCCTGCAACTCGCCGGGCTCTGCCACTCGTTGTACGGCACCGACGGCTTCCCCGCGGTGCTGCTGCCGCACGAGCGCCGCGCCGAACTGGCGTCGGTCATCGGCGCGGAGGCCGAGGAAGCGGTGTACCTGTACGGCGCCTGCGACCGCGGGGCCACCTACCGCGACCTCGCCCGGGCGGACGCGCCCTTCCACGACCGCCTCACCGGCCGGCCGCACCCGCTCACCGTCCGACGCCGCCGCGACCTCGCCGAACTGACCGCCGCCAACGAACTCGACCTCGCCCGCGCCGACCTCGCCTTCCGCGACGAGCGCGGCGCCGGGCTGCTCGAACTGTTCACCCGCTGGCGACATTTGCTGAGCCCCGGGGCGTGGGACGACTGCGTGGCCGTCCTCAGCGCGCCGGCACACCCGGCGCCGCGGTAGCCGCGTACGCACGGAGGACGACGGGCCGGCCGTCAGCGCACCCCGGTCAGCCGGGCGGAGACGACCACGTTCTCCTCGTACCCCGCCCCCGCCGAATACCGGCCGCCGCAGGTGATCAGCCGCAGTTCGGCGCCGGGGCCGTCCCGGTAGACCCGGTCGGCGGGGAAGTCGTCGCGCGGGAACGCCTCGACGGCGTGGACGGTGAAGAGCGCCGTGCGGCCGTCCGCGCGCAGGACCTCCACCCGGCTGCCGGGCGTCAGCGAGCCGAGCCGGTAGAAGACGGCCGGCCCGGACCTGGTGTCGACGTGGCCGACGACGACGGAGGTGCCGCGCCCGCCGGGGGACGCGGCGTCCGCGTACCAGCCCGCGAGATTGCCGTCGTCGACGGGCGGCGCCTCGATCGAACCGTCCGACGCCAGGCGGACCGCGGTGACCGGGGCGGAGACGCGCAGCGCGGGGACGGCGATCCGTCGGGGCGGGGAGTGGGGGAGCGGGGCGACGGCGGGCATCCGCGCGACGGGTTCCGCGCGGGCCGCCGACGCGGCGGGGCGCGGCGGGCCGTCCGAGGAACCGGCCTTCGCGGCGGTGTCGGCCGCCCCCGACCCCGTACGCAACAGGAACACCCCGAGCAACAGCACGCACAGCAGGGCGAACCAGATGCCGTGCCGCGGGGCGCGGTGTGCGGGCGGCGGTACCGGAGGGGGCAGGGGGCCAGGCATGGTTACCGTCCGTGCCGCCTCATCGCGCCGCGGCGCGCCGACGGCGCATCAGCACAAGACCCGCGCCGACCGCGCCCGAGACCAGTGCGGAACCGAACGCGAGGTGCGTCGGGCTGAGCTGGGGGAGGCTGCCGCCCCCGCCCGCCGTCACACCGCCACCGGGCTTCAGCGCGGAGCCGGGCTCGTGCCCGGAACCGGTGTCGTGGCCGCCGCCGACGTCCTGGGCTCCGGCGTCATGGGTGCCGGTGTCATGTGCCCCGGTGTCGTGAGCGCCGGCGTCGGGCACACCAGTGTCACCTGCGTCACCAGTCTCACCGCCGTCACCAGGGGGTACAGCGGCCCCGTCCGCACTGCGGTCCGCGGTCGGGCCCGCCCCCTCGACGACGATCCGGGCCGAGCCGCGCTCGCCCTTGCAGTCGAAGGTGACGACGTGTTCCGCACCCGGCTCGGCCTCGTCGAAGACCCGCGCCGTGGCGGCCTGACCCCCCGTCAGGGTCACCGTGTCGAAGACGCCGGACGAGGCGGTCACCGTCGGCGAAGCGCACTCCGTCGCCTTGAGCGTGACCGTCCCGCCGGGGGCGACGGTCTGCGGGGTGACCGTGAACCCGAACGACGTGACGTCCGCGCCGGAGTCCGCCGAGAGGCGGTCCGCCGGGGCCGTCGCCGGCGCCGGGACCGCGGGGACCTCCTCGTCCACGGGCTCCGGCAGCGGCGCCGAGACCGACGTCGCAGCGCCGGCCGCCGCAGCGCTCGACGGCACGGCCGCGGCGGCGACCGGAGCGGTGGCGGTCAGCAGGGTCGCGGCACAGATCAGGGCGAGTTCCGCACGTCGTATGGCACGCATGGTCAGCTCTTTCGGTGGGGGACTGGCACCACGTCGACATCGACGCTAGGAACGGGCCGGGCCCCCCGCCACATCTGCTACGCCGAACAGGCACGCGGCTCGGCCATCGGAACGACCCCGCAGCCCGCCTGCCGGCGTCACTCCTTGCGGTACGCGTACGCCTCCGACGCCGCGTTCGCCACCGCGTCCAGGTCACCGCCCGCCACTGCCGTCACCACCGCCGCGACCGCCCCCTCCAAGAAGGGCGCGTCCACCAGCCGCGAGCCGTCGGGCAGTTCGTCCCCCTCGGCCAGCAGGGACTTCACCGTCAGCACCGCACTGCCCAGGTCCACCAGGAGCGCCACCCCCGCGCCCCGGTCCACCGCGTGCGCGGCGCTCGCGATGCGCTCGGAACTGGTGCCCACGCCCCCGTCGGGCGTACCCCCCGCGCCGATCACGGGTGCACCGTCGCCCGCACCGGCGAGCGCCTTCGCCAGCGCCGCGCTCGCATCCGCGACCTCGCGGCTGTGCGACACCAGGACGACCCCCACGGGCCCCGGCCCGCTCACGCCGCCACCGCCTGCGCGAGCGCCGCCACCAGCAGCGCCGACGACGCGGCCCCCGGGTCCTCGTGGCCGATGCTGCGCTCGCCCAGATAGCTCGCCCGCCCCTTGCGGGCCTGCATCGGGACGGTCTCCAACGTGCCCTGCTCCGCCGCGGCCCGCGCCGCGTCGAACGAGTCCGTCGTGTCGTCGAGGGCGGCGACCGCCGGCTCCAGGGCGTCCAGCATCGTCTTGTCCCCGGCCCGCGCCCCGCCGAGCTGTGCGACCGCCGCGACCCCGGCCCGCAGCGCCGCCGCGAACTGGGCGGGCGTCACCTCCACCGCATCGCCCAACTCCTTGCCCGTGCGCCGCAGCAGCGTCCCGTACAGCGGCCCGGACGCCCCGCCCACCTTCGAGATCAGCTGGCGGCCGGCCAACACCAGGACCTCGCCCGGGGAACCCGTCCCCTGCTGCGCCAGCGCCTCGGTCACGGCGGTGAACCCGCGCTGCATGTTCGCTCCGTGGTCCGCGTCCCCGATCGCGGAGTCCAACTCCGTGAGGCGGTCCACCTCCCGGTCGATCAGCGTGGCCGCGGCCTGCATCCAGCGGCGGCAGAAGTCGGCGTCGAGCACGTGCCCTCCCTGTGGCGGTGATTGGTGGTGCGGTCGTGCTGGTCGTGCTGGTCGTGCTGGGGACCGTCGCTCAGCGGCCCCAGCGCAGCGCCGCGGTCTGCACCGGTGCGTCCCACAGCCGTAGCAACTCCTCGTCGACCTGGCACAGGGTCACCGAACAGCCCGCCATGTCGAGCGAGGTCACGTAATTGCCGACCAGGGTGCGGGCCACGGTCACGCCCCGGTCCGCGAGCACCTTCTGCACCTCGCCGTTGAAGCCGTACAGCTCCAGCAGCGGGGTCGCCCCCATGCCGTTGACCAGCACCAGCACCGGGCCGGTCGGCTTGCGGTCCTCCAGCAGCGCGTGCACGGTGAAGTCGGCGATCTCCCGGGAGGTCATCATCGACCGCCGCTCCCGACCCGGCTCGCCGTGGATGCCGATCCCCAACTCCAGCTCCCCGGGCGGCAGATCGAAGGTCGGAGAACCCTTCGCGGGCGTCGTGACCGCGCTGAGCGCCACGCCGAAGCTGCGCGAGCCCTCGTTGACCCGGCGCGCGATCGCCTCGACCCGCTCCAGTGGCGCACCAGCCTCCGCCGCGGCGCCGGCGATCTTCTCCACGAACAGGGTGGCGCCCGTGCCCCGGCGCCCCGCCGTGTACAGGCTGTCGGTCACCGCCACGTCATCGTCGACCAGCACCTTCGCCAACCGGACGCCCTCGTCCTCGGCGAGTTCGGCCGCCATGTCGAAGTTGAGCACGTCCCCCGTGTAGTTCTTGACGACGAAGAGCACGCCCTCGCCGCTGTCCACGGCAGCCGCCGCCCGCACCATCTGGTCCGGTACCGGACTGGTGAACACCTCACCGGGGCACGCGGCGGACAGCATCCCGGGGCCGACGAAACCGGCGTGCAGCGGCTCGTGCCCCGAGCCGCCGCCGGACACCAGGCCCACCTGTCCCGCCACCGGCGCGTCCCGGCGCACCACGACCCGCCGCTCCACGTCCACCACCAGTTCGGGATGGGCTGCTGCCATGCCGCGCAGGGCATCGGCGACGACGGTCTCGGGGACGTTGATCAACATGCGCAACGTAGATCTCCTGACGGCCGGTCCGAGTGACGCTCGGGCGCCCCGGGCAGGGGCGCACCGCTGCGCACCAGTATCGACGGGGCGCCCGCATCGCGCAGCCCTGGTGCGGCGCCAAGCGGCTCACGCGCCGTTGCGCCCGCCCTCCCCGCGCGCCGGTGAGCCGCCCTCCGGGCGCCCCCGTTCGGGCCGTGCGCCGGCGCGTTGGGGGCGGGCGGTGAGTGTGCCGTCCCGCTCCCGCGCCACCTGCACCCCGAAGCGCCCGCTGACCTGTGCCAAGGTGCGCTGGAGCCATGCCGAGCCCTCGTTCGGCGCGTGCTCCAACCGCAGCCGGCGGGCGCGCAGCGGCACCATCCTGACCTGCCGGAACGCGCCGTCGGCGGCGAGCGAGACGAGGTACAGCAGCCGCAGGTCGTCCCGGTACTCCTCGTGCCCGGAGATGCCCTCGTAGTCGTTCACCAGGTCACCGCACCCGTAGAGGACGAGCGCGCCGCGGTACGCCTCAAGGGGCCGGGGGTGGTGCGAGGAGTGCCCGTGCACGACGTCGGCGCCCGCGTCGACGAGGGCGTGCGCGAAGCGCCGCTGCTCGCCCGAGACGCCGTACCCCCAGTTCCCGCCCCAGTGGACCGAGACGACCGCCAGGTCCCCCGGCCGTTTCGCCGCCCGCAGCACGGCGGCGGGCCGGGCCGGATCCAACGGCTCGTCGACGCGGGCGACGCCGGACCTGCGCGCCGTGGCGGCCCAGTCGCGGGGCACGCCGCTGGACGCCGTGCCGCAGGCGAGCACCAGCAGCCGGCGCCCGCCGGGCAGGGGGACGACCGCGGGCGCCCACGCCTCCGCGGCGTCCCGGCCCGCGCCCGCCCGGCGGACGCCGGCTCCCGTCGATGAACCGGGCGCGCCGAGCGCGTCCAGGGCGTCCAGGGTGTCGGTCAGCCCCGGCCGCCCGAAGTCGAGGACGTGGTTGTTGGCCAGTGCGCACACGTCGGGACGCACGGCGGTCAGCGCGGGCAGATTGCCCGGGTGCATCCGGTAGTGGATCCCCTTGCCGACGGCGCGCTCCCCGCCCCGGGTCACGGAGGTCTCCAGATTGAGGACGCGCACGTCGGGCGCCGCGGCGTCGAGGACGTCCAGCGCCACCCCCCACGGCCAGGAGTACGGCGCGGGGCGGGGCACCGGGCCGTACGCGGCCTCCGCCAGCCGCACGTAGGTGCGCGCGTCGCTGACGTACGCCTCCGCGAGCGCGGGGTCACCGGGGTGCGGCAGGACCTGGTCGACACCGCGGCCCAGCATGACGTCACCGCAGAGGAACACGGTGACGAGGTCACCGGTCACGCCCCCCAGGGTAGTGCGCCGGCTGCACGCGGTGACCCGGCTGCGCCCGGCCTGGCGATCGCCCGTGCGGGTGGGCGACAATTGATCACATCGACCCCCGGCTCGACGGCAGCACGAGGGGAGCGGTGGAGATGACGTACGAGAACAGGGACGTCGCCGGACGGCGGCTGGCGACCCGGCTCGAACACCTCAAGGGACGGGACGTGGTCGTCCTCGGCCTGCCCCGGGGCGGAGTGCCGGTCGCGGCCCGGGTCGCCCGGGCGCTCGGCGCCCCTCTGGACGTGTGCCTGGTGCGCAAGCTCGGCGTGCCGTTCCAGCCCGAGCTGGGCATGGGGGCGGTCGGCGAGGAGGGCGTGCGCGTCGTGAACGACCGGGTGGTGCGGTTGGCCGGGGTGCGCGACGACGAACTGGCCCGCGTCGAGTCCCGCGAGCGCGCCGTGCTCGCCGAGCGCGCCCGGCGCTACCGGGGCGGGCGGGCGCCCGAGCCGCTGAAGGGCCGTACGGTCGTCGTGGTCGACGACGGCGTGGCCACCGGGTCGACCGCCCGGGCCGCGTGCCGGATCGCCCGGGCGCGCGGCGCGGCCCGCGTGGTGCTCGCGGTGCCGGTCGCACCACCGGGCTGGACGGAACTCCTCGCGGACGAGGCCGACGAACTGGTCTGCCCCGACACGCCGGCCGACTTCAGCGCGGTGGGCCAGTTCTACGTGGACTTCGCGCAGACGGAGGACGACGAGGTCGTGGCGATCTTGAGCGCCGCCCGCCGCACCTCGGCGCACGGGCCCGCCCCGGCGGATCGAGAGGTACGGATCCCGGCCGGCCCCACGGACTCCGCAGGTGCCGCGGACCACTTGGCCGGACACCTCGCCCTGCCCCGCGGCGCACACGGCGTCGTGCTCTTCGCGCACGGCAGCGGCAGCAGCCGGCACAGCCCCCGCAACCGTCACGTCGCCGAAGGACTGCGCGCCCGGGGCCTGGGCACCCTGCTGTTCGACCTGCTCACCGATGCGGAGGCGGCCGACCGGGCGAACGTCTTCGACACGGACCTGCTGGCCGGACGCCTCACCGCGGCCACCGACTGGCTCCGCGCCCGGCCCGAGGCCGGCGGGCTGCGCTTCGGCTACTTCGGCGCCAGCACGGGCGCCGCCGCGGCGCTGTGGGCGGCGGCGGAGGCGGACAACGACTGCGCGGCCGTGGTGTCCCGCGGCGGACGGCCCGACCTCGCCGACGAACGCCTGCCGGCGGTGACCGCGCCCACCCTGCTCGTGGTCGGCGGCGCCGACCTGCTGGTCCTCGACCTCAACCGGCGGGCGCAGCGACGCATCGGCGGTGAGTGCGAGTTGCTGGTGGTCCCCGGCGCCGGGCACCTCTTCGAGGAGCCGGGCGCCCTGGACGCCGTCACCGCCGCGGCGGCCGACTGGTTCGCGGACCACTTCTGACGAACGTCGTACCCCGCCGTCACACCAACCGGCCGTCGCGGGCGATCACCCGGCCGGCGCGCACCACGGCGCTCGGCACCGGGCGGTCCACGACCGCCGCGGGCAGCGAGGCGGCGGCCACGAGGACGAAGTCGGCCGGGTCGCCGACGGCCAGCCGGGACGCGGGGAGCCCCAGCAGGGCGGCGCCGCCCTGTGCCACCACCTCGTAGCAGCCGGCGAGTTCGACGTCGGTGCGGGCGTCCGTGCGGTACGCGAGCAGATGCGCGCGGTTGATCATGTTGCCGTCACCGAAGGGCGACCAAGCGTCGCGCACGCCGTCCGAGCCGGCCGCGACGAGGACCCCGTGCCCGGTGAGGGCGTCGGTGGGCAGGACCGGGTCGGCGCCCAGCGCGCAGGTCGTGAGGTGCACGCCGGCTTCGGCCAGCACGTCCGCGATCTGCGCCAAGGCGTCCCCGGAGAGTTCGGCGAGGCAGAACGCGTGGCTCACGGTGACCCGGCCCTCAAGGCCCGCGGCCACCGTGCGCCGGGCGATCTCGGTTACCTGGCGCAGCCCGTCGGCACCCCCGTCGTGGAGGTGGACGTCGAGCGGGACGCCCCGGCGCACGGCGGTGTCGAAGAGCCAGCCCAACTGCCCGTCCAGGTCGCCGTCCACGCCGATCGGGTCCAGCCCGCCCAGGACGTCGGCGCCCTCGGTGAGGGACCGTTCGAGGAGTTCGGCCGTGCCGGGCCTGCTGAGCAGCCCGAGTTGGGGGAAGGCGACGACCTGGACGTCCAGGAGGTGGCGTCGGGCGTCGGCGGCCTCGCGCACCCCGTGCACCCCGGACAGGCCGTACACCGGCGCGACGTCGACGTGCGCGCGCATGGCGCGGGTGCCGTGGGCGACGGCGTTGTCCAACAGGGCGCCCGAGCGTTCGGCGACCGGGGCGGCGATGCTCGAACGGGTCCGTACGTCGCCCTCGATGAGGTCCTTGAGCGAGTGCGCGGGCTCCCGGCTCAGCCAGGGACCGCCCCAGGTCGTCTTGTCGGGGTGGATGTGCGCGTCCACGGGCGACGGCAGCGCGAGGGCGCCGTCCGCTGCCGCGGTCACACAGCCCGCGGGCAACTCGGCCGGGTCGTACGCGGCGATGCGCCCGTCGACGACGAGCAGGTCCCGGACGCGTCCGCCGTCGGTGCGGACGGCGGTGAACAACACGGGCGGCAAGGGGGTGTCCTGGGCCATGACCGCGTACTCCTCGGGTGTGTCGATGACGTCGCCCCGCGGGTGCGCGGGGCGCCGGCGCCGGGGCGGGCCGGTCCTCGTGGGTCCCGGTCCGGTGGCCTTCGCGATCATCTCAGAAGCCCGGTGCAGGTCAGAGGTGGGAGGAACGCGGGCGCGGGCGAAAGGGCCGGCCGAGTCAATCGGGATGTGTAGTATCTCGATTGTGTTGATGGGTGAAGGCGTCGAGTGGGGTCTGCACTGCTGCTTGGCCCTGGCGTGGCTCGAAGACCGGGGGCCGGTGTCGGCCGGTCGGTTGGCCGAGTTCTTCGACCTGCCGCCGGCGTACCTGAAGAAGCAACTCCAGCCGTTGGTGCGGGCGGGGATCCTCTCCTCCACGCCCGGCGCCAGGGGAGGGTACGCACTGGCCCGCCCGCCCGAGCGGATCACCCTGATGGACGTGGTGTCCGCGGTCGAGGGGCGGGAAGAGGCGTTCCGCTGCACCGAGATCCGGCAGCAGGGGGCCGGCGCCGAGGCCGCGCCGTCGGAGTTCGGGCAGCCCTGCGGCGTGGCCCGGGCGATGCGCAAGGCGGAGTTGGCGTGGCGGCGGGAGTTGTCCGCGCAGACCGTCGCCGACCTGCTGGCGGTGAGTCCGCCGGCCGCGCCGGCCCGACTGCGCCGGTTCCACCAGCGGTTGTCCGGCTGACCTGCAACCCGGCTGCCCCGTAGCGTCCGCGCACCACCCCCGCGCGGGACCCTCCCGCACGTCCGTCCCTGGAACCCCGCACGAGAAGTGATCCGCTGCGCCCGGCCGCCCGGCCGGGCCTTCTTGGAAGGTAATTCGGGATGTTAAATGTCTCGATAAAGTCGAGGCGCTCCGGCGGCCCCGGCCGAACACTGGTACTGGCGCTCGGCACGTTCGGCGTGGGCACCGACGCGTTCGTCCTGGCCGGGTTCCTCCCGGACCTGGCCGCCTCTCTGGACGTGCCGACGGCCGCCGCCGGCCAGGCGGTCACGGTCTTCGCCGTGGCGTACGCGGTGGCCTCGCCCCTGGTGGCCACGGTCACCGCCCGGGTGCCGCGCCGACTGCTCCTGGTGGCCGCGCTCGTGGCGCTGGGCCTGGCGAACGCGGCGTCGGCGCTGGCCCCGAACCTCCCCGTCCTCCTGGTGACCAGGGTCCTCGCCGCGGTCGCAGCCGCCGCCTACACCCCGACCGCAGGCGCGGTCGCCGCCCGGCTCGTACCGCAGGAACAGCGGGGCCGCGCGCTCGCCGTGGTCGTCGGAGGGCTGACGGCGGCGACCGCGCTCGGCGTCCCCCTCGGCGCCGCGCTCGGCGCCCTGCTGGGCTGGCGGGCCGCGCTCTGGCTGGTGGCGGCGGTGTGCCTGGTGACCGCGGCGGCCCTGGCCGCCCTCCTGCCGGCGCTGCCCGGCGCCGCCCCCGTACCGCTGGCCGACCGCCTCGCGGCGCTGCGCCGCCCCGGCGTCGCCACGGTCCTCGGGCTGACCGTGCTCGGGATGGCCGCCGCGTACACCGGCTACGCCTTCGTCGAGCCGGCGCTACGGGCCGTAGGCGTCACCGGCGGGGGCACCGCGTGGATGCTCGCGGCCTACGGCATCGGCGCCGTCGCCGGGAACCTGGCCGCCGGGGTCGCAGCCGACCGGGTCGGCCCGGCGAAGGTGCTGACCACCGGTTACGCCGCGATGGCCGCGACCATGACGGCGTTCGCCCTGCTGGCGGCCGCCGACATCCACTCGCTGCCGGCGGTCGCCGTGCTGGCCGCCGCGTGGGGCGCCGCCAGTTGGTGCCAGACCCCGCCCCAGCAGCACCGTCTGATCGGCGCGGCCCCCGACCAGGCCCCGCTGCTCGTCGCCCTCAACTCCTCCGCGATCTACCTCGGGATCGGCGCCGGCACCCTCGTCGGGGGCCTGACGATCCCCACCGGCGCGGGCGCGATGTTCGCCGTCGCGGCCGTGCTGGCGCTGGCCGCGCTGACCCTCACGACCCGCCCGGCTTCGCCCCGCGCCGGGCTGCGGTGAGGCGCGGCCCCTGGGACGTGCCCGGAGCGCCCTGCGACCGTCGCCCCGCCGTACGCGGTTGCGCCGCGCGGCGAGTGTGTTGCCGCGTCTGCGCGACCAGCAGGACCAGGGACCAACTCCCCGTAGGGGAAGCGCGCGGGGCCGGCCGGAGCAGCAAGGGGCGCGGTCAGGGGGTGATCGCGGTGAGGAAGACCGCCGCGCCGGTCAGACACACCATCAAGGTCGCCGCCGCCGCACGGGCCGCCGACGTGACGCATTCGGGGGCCGTGGCACCGCCCCAACGGGCGACGGCGCCGGCCGCGGCCGCCGCGACGGCCGCGGTCAACACCACCAAGGCCAGGGCGAGCAGCAGAATCGCGGTACGGGCGGGCACGGGGCCTCCTCGGCGGGTCGGGATCGGTGGGCCACCACCATCCGACGGCGTCCGACCCGGTCGGCGGGGCGGGAGATTGTTCCGGGGACAACCCCACGTTGTCCCCGGACAACCGGACGGCCGCCGGGCCGCCGGGATGCCCGTGGGAGGGTGACGGCCCGACGAAGGAGGCAGACGTGGGGGGAATGAAGCGGCCGGGGCGGCCGTGGGCACCGGCACGCGGGACGGACCGGGAGACCAACGAACTGGTGGCCATGGTCCGCGGCTGGCTGGACGGCGCCGGGATCTCGGTGCCCCAACTGCACCGCCGGCTGACGGCCGAACACTTCACCGGCGGGCTCGTGCCGGAGCTGCGGAAACTGCGGGACCAGCTCTCCGGACCGGGGCTGACGTGGGACCTCGTGGAGGCGATCGCCGACGTGTGCCTGCCGGACGAGGCGAAGGCCGCGCAGTGCCGCGGGGAGGCGCGTCGCCTGTGGGACGCGGCGCGCTCCGCCCCCACGCCCCTGCTGCCCCGGGACGCCGTCCCCGCCCGCGACCTCGTCGCGGTCCAACAGCGCACCATCGCCGCGCTGGAGGAGCTGTCCCGGGTGCGCCAGGCGTACGAGACCAGTGAACGGGCGCGCACCCAGGCGCTCCAGATGGCCATGCTCCTCTTCGGCATGCTGGGACAGGCCCAGGAGCGCGTCGCCGAGCTGACCCGCCGACTCGACGCGCTCGCGGCGACCGTGCCGCAGCCGGCGGAGCTCGCCACCACCCGCAACCAACTCGGCCGCGCCCAGGGCCAGGAGGCCGATCTGCGCGGGCAGCTCGAACGCGCCGAGGCGGAACGCGACCGCGCCCAGCGCCTCGCCGACCACGCCGCCCGCCGCATCCAGGAGTTGGAGGCACAATTGCGCGCCGGTCGCGGCGCGCCGACCCAGCCGAGCGGCACCCTCGCCCTGCCGGACGTCGCCGACGGCAGCGGCGACGAAGCGCTCGACGAGGTCGACCAGGTGTTGGAGAAGGCCCGGGAGGTGTTGGACCGCCAGCACGAGGCGGTGCAGAGCGCCGCGGACGACCTGGGGTGGCAGGGCGCGGCCACGGCCCCGGACGACGGGGCGCCGCGCGTCATCCGCGACGGACGCGTGGGGGCGGGGTTGTCCCGGACAACGCCGAACAACTCGCTCACCGCCGAAACGACCTCCGAGACCGTCAAGTTCCTGGGGTCGGCGACGCGGCGGATCTCCCGCGGGATCGACCTCGACGAGATCGTGCTCGGCCTGTGCCGGGCCACCGTGCCGACGTTCTCGGACGCGATCCTGGTCTATCTGCGCGACCCGCTGCCGGTGGGCAACGAGCGTCCCATCCGGCCGTTCGTGCTGCGGCTGCGCCGCACGGACCGGCGGCGCGCCGCGGAGGGGAAGACCGGGTCCGTCGGGACGGACCTGCTCCCCTACGTCGAGCAGCAGGCGGACGAGTTCGTCCCCCTGATCGAGCAGTGCGAGGTCCGTTCCGGCGGCGCGCTCTCCGAGGTGCTGCGCGGGGTGCGGCCGGTCTTCGGCGACTCCGCCGCGGCCCGAGCCGCGCTGCCGGACCTGCTGGGTGTGGGGCCGGCCGTGCGCAACGGGCACCACGTGATCCTGGCGCCGCTGCGCGGGCGGCGCCGGGTGATCGGTGCTGCCGTCTTCCTGCGCCGCCCCGACCGGCCGGCCTTCGAGCCGAACGACCTGCTCGTGGCGGCCCAACTCGCCACGCACACGGCGCTGGGCATCGACAAGGCGGTGCTGTACGGACGGGAGGTGTACGTCGCGGACGAGCTCCAGCGCACGATGCTGCCGGACTCCCTGCCGCAGCCGACCGGGGTCAAGCTGGCCTCGCGCTATCTGCCGGCTGCGGAGACCGCGCGGGTCGGCGGCGACTGGTACGACGCGATCCCGCTGCCCGGCAGCCGCGTCGCCCTCGTCGTCGGCGACGTCATGGGCCACTCCATGGCCTCCGCCGCGATCATGGGGCAACTCCGCACCACGGCGCAGACCCTCGCGGGTCTGGACCTGCCGCCGCAGGAGGTCCTGCACCGCCTGGACGAGCAGGCCCAGCGGCTGGGCACGGACCGGATGGCCACCTGCATGTACGCGGTGTACGACCCGGTCTCGCACCGGATCACCATCGCCAACGCCGGCCACCCGCCGCCCGTCCTGCTCCACCTCGGCGGCCGGGCCGAAGTCCTGCGCGTACCGCCCGGCGCCCCCATCGGCGTCGGCGGCGTGGACTTCGAAGCCGTCGAACTCGACGCACCCGCCGGCGCCACCCTGCTGCTCTACACCGACGGGCTCGTCGAATCCCGGCTGCGGGACGTGTGGACCGGCATCGAGCAGTTGCGGAAGGTGCTGCAAGTCCTCGGCCGGCTGTGCGGCCCCGACCAGGCGCCGCCGCTGGAAGCGCTCTGCGACACCGTCCTCGACGAACTCCTCGGCGCCGGCGACCGGGACGACGACGTCGCGCTCCTCGGGGCCCACTTCGAGGCGTGAACGGGCTCCGCACCGTCGCCCGGCCATTCGATACGATCGCGCCACCGTGGCGGAAAAGGCCCAGGCGGGCCCGTGGGAAAGGGGTGGCCGTGCGAGCCGAGCAGTGGAGCGGGGTCGTCACCCACCACGGGGAAGGCCCGGGCTGGGACCCGTACGCCGGGCGGTTGCGGGCCGTCGACCAACTCGCCGGGGACCTCGTGACCTTCACCGACGACGGCGGCGTGGCCGAGCGGCGGCACGTCGGGGACGTCCTCGCGGCCTGGCGGCCGCGGAGCGCCGGCGGGCTCGTCGTCGCGGTCGAGCGCGGCTTCGCCGTCCTCGCGCCGGACGGCACCGCCACGACCGGCCCCGAACTGTGGCGTGACCCCACGGTCCGGATGAACGACGGCGCCTGTGGTCCCGACGGCGCGTTCTACTGCGGGAGCATGGGCTACGACGCCCGGCCCGGCGCGGCCGACGTGCACCGGCTCGCGCCCGACGGGACCACCTCCGTCGTCCACCGCGGCGTCACCATCTCCAACGGCCTCGCCTGGGCGGCCGACGGCACCTTCGCGTACTACGTGGACACCGCCGACGGCTGCGTCGCCAAGGTCACCGTGGAACCGTCGACGGGACGCTTCGACGCCGTGGAGCCGTGGGTCACGGTCGACGCGCACGACGGCGCCCCCGACGGCATCGCGCTCGATGCCGAAGGGGGCGTGTGGGTCGCGCTCTGGGGCGGCTCGGCCGTGCACCGCTACGCCGCGGACGGCGCCCTGGACGCCGTCGTTGAGGTGAACGCCCGCCAGGTCACCGCCTGCGCCTTCGGCGGCTCCGACGGCGGGACCCTGTACGTCACCACGTCCCGCCAGGGGCTCGCCGACGACGAAGACCCGGCGGCGGGCGCCGTGTTCGCCGTGCGCCCGGGCGTCGAAGGGGCGCCGCTCTTGCCGTACGCGGGCTGACGGGGCCGGGGCTCAGGCGTCGACGAGGCGGTTGCGGTGCCGCCCCAGGCCCTCGATCTCCAGCTCCATCACGTCACCCGCGCGCAGATAGGGGAACCGGCCCGAGAGCGCGACGCCCTGCGGGGTGCCGGTGTTCACCAGGTCGCCCGGGTCCAGGGCCACGTACTGCGACAGATGGCGCACGATCTCGGCCACCGTGAAGATCATGTCCGCGGAGGTGGAGTCCTGACGCGGCTCCCCGTTGACCCACGACCGCAGCCGCAACTGCTGCGGGTCGCCGACCTCGTCCGCCGTGACCAGCCACGGGCCGAGCGGATTGAACGTGGGGGAGATCTTCCCCTTGGACCACTGGCCGCCCGCCGCGCCGAGCTGCACCGCCCGCTCCGACACGTCGTTGCTCAGGACGTAGCCGGCGACGTACGCGAGGGGGTCGTCGTCCGGGGTCAGCCGGTGCGCCCGGCGCCCGATCACCACCCCCAACTCGACCTCCCAGTCCGTCTGCTCGTAGCCCGCCGGGATCACGACGTCGTCCTCCGGCCCGGCCAGCGAGTTCGGCCCCTTGTAGAAGAGGATCGGCTCGGCCGGCGGCTCGGCGCCCGACTCGGCGGCGTGCGCCGCGTAGTTCTGGCCGATGCACAGCACCGCCCCGGGGCGGGCGATCGGCGGCGCCACCCGCACCCCGGCCACGTCGATCGAGGGCAGGGCGCCGGCCCGGTGCGCCGCCGCCACCCGGGCGGGGCCGTCCGCGGCGAAGAACTCGGGGGTCAGGTCGTCGGTCAGCGCGGACAGGTCGTAGTGCCCGCCGTCCGCGTCGCGCAGGACCGGACGCTCGCTGCCGGCCGCGCCGACACGCATCAATCGCATGGTGTTCCGTTCGTTCCACTCGTGGATGGGACAGGGAGGGGGAGGGGCCGATCACTCGACCCGGGTCAGCGCCTGCGGGCCGACCGCGTGCAGCAGGGGCCGCCCGCCGAAGAAGCGCTCGACCTCGGCCACGGTGCTGTCGCCGAGCGCCCACCGGCCCTGGACCGTGGCCGCCGCCTGGTGCGGGGTGAGCAGGACGTTCGGCAGGCTCCGCCACGGGTGCTCCAGCGGCAGCGGCTCTTGGTCGAACACGTCGAGCGCCGCGTCCAACCGCCCGCTGCGCACCTCGGCGAGGAGCGCCGACTCGTCGACCAGCCAGGAGCGGGCCGTGTTCACCAGCCCCGCGCCGTCGGGCATCAGGGCCAGCTCGCGGGCGCCCAGCAGATGCCGGGTCTCCGGTAGCGCCGGGGCGTGCACCGCGACGATCCGACTGGTGCGCACCACCTCGTCCAGCGGTGCCACGGCCACGCCCAGCCGGTCGGCCTCGTCCTGCGTGAGGTACGGGTCGTACACCGACACCCGCGCGCCCAGGGCCCGCACCAGCGTCACGTACGCCCGGCCGGTCCGGGACGCACCGATCACGCCGATCCGGCAGCCGCGGATCTCGTGCCGCGGCGGGGCCTCGCTCGCCGCCGCCCACTCCGCTCCGCTGCGCAGGGCGTGGTCGAAGCGGTGCACCCGGTGCAGCAGGCTCAGGGTGAAGGTGAGCGCGACCTCGGCGACCGGCGGACCCATCGCCGCCCCCGCCTGGGTGACCTGCACGCCCCGGTCGAAGACGTCCCGGGTGACGAACCGGCTGACCGCGCCGCCGGTGTGGGCGACCAGGCCCAACGCGTCGGCCCCGGCCAGCAGTTCGGCGTCCAGGACGGGGGCGCCCCACGCCGTCACCAACACCCGGGCGCCGCTCAGCGCGGCAGCCACGGCCGCACGGTCGCCGTGCGCGTCGACCACGGTGACGTCGGCGAGCGAGGTCAGCCGGCGCCAGGCGTCCTCGGTGAAGAACTCCGCCCGCAGCCGCGGCGGCACCGCGACCACGACCCGCCGCAACGCACCCGGCACCGGCCCGTCAGCGGAGCCAGTCATCGAGGTGCTCCCGCACGAAGTCGTCGTCGGTCAGCCAGGGGTACGCGGCGCCGACCCGCGCGATCTCCTCGGCCTGGCCGGGCGAGAGCCGCTCGTCCGGGTTCAGGCACCAGGTCCCCGCCAGCAGCCCTTGGGCCCGCAGCACCTCGTGGACGCCGGCGATGCAGCCGCGGAAGGCGTTGGCGACGTCGAACACGGCCGCGTTCGCCTCGCTGAGTTGGGGCGCGCGGCGCAGCAGGTCCGTGGTGAGGGCGTGGTCACCGGCGCGCGCGGCGCGCACCTCGTCGAAGAGGTCCACCGCGGCCCGGGTCCACACCGCCCACTGGCCCAGCAGCCCGCCGGCGAACCAGCGCAGCCCGCGCGCGGTGCGGTAGGGGGTGAGCAGGTCCTGGATGATGGCGTCGTCGTTGCCGGTGTAGAGCGCGACCTCCTCCGCCCGGTCGGACGCGGCGACGGCCGCGATGACCTCGGCGGTGCGGTAGCGGTCGAAGGGCGCCGTCTTGATGGCGACGACGGAGGGGATGTCGGCGAGCGCCCGCCAGTAGTCGGGGGACAGGTGGCGGCCCCCGACGGCGTCCTGGAGGTAGAAGCCGATCACCGGCAGCACCTCGCCGACCGCGCGGGTGCGCTCCAGCAGCCCGGCCTCGTCGGCGCCGGGGACGGCCGGGCTCAACAGCACGGCGTCGTAGCCGAGGGACGCGGCGAGTTCGGCCTCCGCGACGGCCTGCGCGGTGTAGCCGCAGGCGCCGGCGACCTTGACGACCGGGCGGCCGCCGGACGCCGCTGCGCCGGTGCGGATCTCCTCGGCGGCCAACTCCAGCACCGGGCGCAGCAGCCCGACGGCGGGTTCGCGGATCTCGAACTGGGTGGTGTGCACGCCGACCGCGATGCCGCCGGCGCCCGAGGCGAGGTAGTAGCGGGTCAGGGCGCGCTGCCGGCGCTCGTCGAGGCGGCGTTCGGCGTCCAGCGCCAGCGGGTGGGCGGGGACGACCGTGCCGGCGGCGAGCACGTCGAGCGGGTCGAGCGGGTCGACGGCGGCGGACGCGGTGGAGGGGGTGGACGTGGGGGTGGACACGGTGCGTCAGAACCTTCCGTCGCGGACCTGGAACTTGGTGGGCTTGCCGGAGAGCGGATGGCCGCGCCTGATCCACTCCGCCTGCCAGGACACCAGGGTCCGCAGCGACAGGGCGGGATAGCCGAACAGGGCGTGGCACAGGGACGAGTCGGACAGCAGCGCGGTGCCGGACTCCTCGCCCGCGAACTGCGCCGGCCGGTCGAACTCGGCGGCGAAGAGCTGGGCCAGCCGGCGTACGGACGCGGTCTCGGGGCCGCTCAGGTTCAGCGTGAAGGGGGCCTCCCCGCCGGACGCGTGGGCGAGCGCGCGGAGCGCGACCTCGTTGGCGTACCCCTGCCACACCGCGTTGAGGTGCCCGGTCCTCAGGTCGACGGGGGTGCCCGAGTGCACCGCGGTCGCGATGTCCGCGAGGACGCCGTACCGCAGGTCGACGGCGTAGTTGAGACGGATCACCGCGAGCCGCAGCCCGTGCTCGGCCGCGTGGTAGCCGAATACCCGCTCCCGGCCGAGGCAGGACATCGCGTACTCGCCGACCGGCGCGACCGCGTCCTCCTCGGTGCTGCCGGCGGACGCCGTGGACACCAACGGGTAGACGTTGCCGGTGGAGAACGCGGAGATCCGGGCGGTGCGGTAGCGGCGGGCGACCCGGTCCGGCAGGGCCGAGTTCACCGCCCACGCGTGCGTCGGATTGCCGGCCGAACCGAACTTCGCGCCGACCATGAAGACCACGTTGCCCGCGTCCGGCAGGGTCGCCGGGTCGCCGTCGAGGAGGTCGAAGGGGACGGGCGCGACCCCGTCGGCGGCCAGCCGGTCGGCGGCCGCGCGGTCCGTCCAGCGGGAGACCGCGTGCACGGTCAGGTCGGTGCGTCCGGCCGCGTCCAGGGCGCGCCGGGCCAGCCGGGCGAGGCTCGGCCCCATCTTGCCGCCCGCGCCGAGGATCACCAGGTCCCCGTCGAGGTCGGCGAGGTCGGCGACGAGCCCCGGGGACGGGGTGGCGAGCAGCGCTTCGAGGGCGTCCTCACCGTCCGGGAACACCGCGGGGGCGGACGGCGGGGCGTGCATGGGCGAGGTTGGCATGGGCGTCATCCCTTGACTGCGGAGCCGGTGATGCCTTCGGTGAAGTACCGCTGGCCCACGAGGTAGGCGCTGAAGATCGGCACGAACGCGACGACGGAACCGGCGAGGACCTGGTTGAGCGGCACCTGTTGCTGTTGGAGCGAGGCGATGCCGACGGTGAGCGTGCGCATCTCCGTGCTCTGACCGATGACCAGCGGCCACATGAAGTCGTTCCAGTGCCACAGGAAGACGAAGGTGCCGAGCGTGGCGAGGATCGGTTTGAGCAGCGGCAGCACGATGCGGAAGAAGATCTGGAGTTCGTTCGCGCCGTCCAGCCGCGCCGCTTCGAAGAGTTCGTCGGGCAGTCCGAGGATGAACTGCCGCATCAGGAACACCGCTTGGGCGTTGGCGAGGGTGGGGACGATCAGACCCCAGTAGCTGTCCACCCCGCCGAGCTTCGCGATGAGGATGAAGGTCGGGATCATCGTGACGTGGTACGGGACCATCACCATCGACAGGAACGACCAGAACATGGCCTCCCGGCCGGGGAAGCGCTTCTTCGCGAAGGCGTAGCCGGCGAGCGCGGCCAGCAGCAGCGTGCCCACCACGGACACCAGCGAGTACACGAGGGTGTTGAACAGCCAGCGCGGCACGTCCTGCGAGCCGAGGACGTCGCCGTAACTGCCGCCGTCCAGCGGCCACGGCAACAGGCTGCCGGGCAGGTCGACCGCGCCCTCCGGCTTCAGCGACAGCACGACCATCGCGTAGAACGGGAAGAGGGTGACGATCGACGCCAGCGCGAGCAGCACGCCGCGCACCAGTTTGCCGCGGGTGCGCATGCGCAGCGCGTTCGGCAGAGTGTCCCGCTCCCGCGGCTCCCGCCGGCGCCGGGGGGCGGTCGTCGTCGGGTCCGCCTTCGTCGGGGCGGGCGCCGCGCCGGTGGGACGGGGCCCGGCGGTCACGGTGGTCTCGGTGTTGGTGTCGCTCACGGTCACTGCTCCTTTCCGATGACCAGCCGCTGGATCCCGGCCACCACGAGCGTGAGGACGAACAGGACGCAGCCGATGGCGCTGGCGTAGCCGAGGTCGAAGTACTTGAAGCCGGCGTCGTACAACTGGAAGACCAGGCTGTAGCTGGAGTTCGCGGGACCGCCGCCGGTCATCATGTAGACGGCGTCGAAGACCTGGAAGCTGGCGGTGGTCTCGATCACGGCCAGGAAGAAGAACGAGCCCTTCAACTGCGGCGCCACGATGTACCGGAAGCGCTGCCAGGGCCCCGCGCCGTCCATCAGCGCGGCTTCCTCCAACTCCCGCGGCACCTCCTGGAGCCGGGCGAGCAGGATCAGCATGCCGTAGCCGCAGCGCGACCAGACGCCGACGAGCGCGATCGCGGGCAGCACCAGCGCGGAGTCGGTGAGCCACGACTGGTCGGGCAGGCCGAGCCAGCCCATCACCGTGGACCACGGCCCGTCGGTGGAGAAGATCCAGATGAACACCGTGGACGCCAGGATCAGGCTGGTGACCACGGGCAGGAAGAACACCGAGCGGAACAGCTTGGAGCCCAGGAAGGCGCGGCGGGTGAGCAGCGCGAGGCCCAGGGAGAGGGCGATGGTGACCGGCACCGCCATCACGGTGTACAGCACGGTCACCTTCAGGGCCGACCAGAACACCGGGTCGTCCATCAGGCGCTGGAAGTTCTCCAGACCGGTGAAGCTGGTCTCGGCGCCGAGGGTGTAGTCGGTGAAGCCGAGAAGGAGGCCCGCCGCCGCGGGCCCGAAGCGGAAGGCGAGGAAGACCAGGAGCGCGGGCAGGACGAACAGCAGCCCGATCCTCGCCTCCCGTCGGGCGTGCGGCCCGCGGCGGACCTTGGTCGTGCGGGGTCGTTCCGCGACTGCGGCCACGGGACCTCCTTCGTACGGCGGTGCGATGGGACAGGGGTGAAAGGGACGGTCAGGACGGGGGCGTCACGGCACTGCGCCGGCGCCGGTCAGCGCTTGCGGGCGATGAGCTGGTCCGCCGCCTTCGCCGCCGCGTCGAGGGCGGCCTGCGGGCTCTTCTGACCCAGCAGCGCGCCCTGGATCTCCGGGGCGAGCACGCCCATCACGTCCCGCGCGGCCTTGTTCAGCGGCCCGACCTCGGTGGTGTCCAGCACCTTCGCGGTCTCCTGCGCCTGTGCGTCGGACGGGTACAGGTCGGCGGCGGCGGTGCGCGGCGGGAAGTAGCCCATCGGCTTCTGGAGCCCCGCGCTGTTCTTCTCCTGGGAAACGAAGGAGACCCACTTGCCGGCGGCGGAGGTGTTGCCGCCCTTGAAGACGGCGAGGGTGCCCACCGTGCCGTACGCGACCTGGGCGTCGGCCTTCAGCGCCGGACGCACCACGATGTTCTCCTTGCCCCAGAAGGGCTCGACCTCCGCGGCGGAGTTCTGCCAGGTGCAGGCCACCTTGTTCTTCGCCAGGTCGGTCTGCTCCATCTTCGGCGTGGTGGTGACCAGGTCCTTGGGCGCCCAGCCCGCGTCGATGAAGGTCTTCAGCCAGGTCAGCGCCTTGACGCCGGCGTCGCTGTTGAAGGCGGCCTTCTTGCCGTCCGTGCTGAACACGTCACCGCCGGCCTGCCACAGCAGCGGGTAGAAGGTCATGTTCAGCGTGGCGGTGGTGTCGCCGCTGTAGCTGGTGGCGTAGTACCCCTTGGCCTTGAGCTGCGGTGCGAGCGCGCTCAGCTCCTCCCAGGTCGTCGGGTACTTGTCCGCCAGCCCCGCGCCCTCGAACACCTTCTTGTTGCAGAGCAGCGGATACGCCGACATCAGCACCGGCGTGGCCATCGGGGTGTCGTCGACGGTGACCGCCTTCAGCGCCGCCGGGCGCAGCGCGTCGCGGTCCGCCTTCGACAGGTAGTCGTTCGCCGGGACCAGGTTGCGCTGGTAGGCGGCGAGCTGGTCCGGGATCAGATACGCCACGTCCGGGCCCTTGTTGGCGGCCAGCGCGGTGGCGAGGGCGGTGTCCCGGTTCGCCCACGGGTAGGTGGACACCTTCACCTTGATGTCCGGGTTCTCCTTCTGGAACGCCTTCACCATGCCGTCCCAGTACGCCTGGTTGGCCTTCTCGTCGGCGATGACCGGATAGACCCAGGTGTTGACGGTGCCGCCGCCCGAGCCGGAGTCGCCGGAGCCGCAGGCGGTGAGCCCGACGACGGTGGCGAGGGCGAAGGAGGTGCACGCCAGCGTTCTGCTGATTCTCATGGTGTTCGATCTCCTGGTGAGGGTGTCTGGGAAAGTCAGCGGTGCGGCGGGGCCGCTCAGTGCTCGGGGACGCGCTCGACGGTGCCGAGGTGCCGGGAGCGTTCGGCGGCGAAGGCCGCGAGGTGGCTGCTCAGGGACTCGGCCGGCCCGGAGCGGATGAAGGACCGGTCCCCGGTGGCGAGCGCGGCGACGAAGGACGCGATCAGGACGGTGTCGCCGCCGCCGTGCCCGTCCGCCGCGTTGGAGCCGGTCGCGGCCGTCTCGTGCACGGTCACGCTGTCGTCGCGGAAGTCGTGGACGGTGACGCGCTCCCCGTCACCGCGCAGCCAGCCGTGGCTGCCGAAGATCCGGGTCTGCCGGTGCGTCTGCTCGGTGAACGCGGTCATGGTGAACGTGCCGGTCAGCCCGCCCGAAAGCTGCATCGCCACGACCTGGTTGTCGACCACGTCGTTGTCGGTGCGGTACACGCAGCGGCCGTACGGGCCCGAGCGCAGCGCCTCGGTCAGCACGGCCTCGTCCGCGGGCCCCGCGGCCCGGTCCGTGACGTGGCTGACGGGCCACTGGCCCCCGGTGCGCCGCAGCGCGGGGTAGTACAACTTGCGCGCCGAGTAGGGGCAGTCCGTCTCGACGCCCGCCGGGCAGGTCAGGCAGTTGTCGGTGGAGCCGTCGGGCGCGTTCTCCGGCCGGAAGTGGGCCAGGGAGCCGAAGCTGGCGACCGACTCGATCCGACGTCCCGTCACATAGGTGATCCAGTCCAGGTCGTGGCTGGACTTGGCGAGGATCATCGGGGACGACTCGTCCTGGCGCCGCCAGGGCCCCCGCACGTAGCTGTGGGCGTAGTGCCACCAGCCGACCGGCTCCAGGTGCTCGATGCCGGTGAGGGTGCCGAGCACCCCGCTGTCGACCACGCCCTTCACCAGGTCGGTGTAGGGCGTGTAGCGCAGGACGTGGCAGACCGCGAAGGGCACGCCGGTCTCCCGTACGCCCGTCACCAGCGTGCGGCACTCCTCCTCGGTGGGCGCGAGCGGCTTCTCCGTCAAGATGGCGTAGCCGGCACCGGCCAGGGCCAGGACGGGCTCGACGTGGTCCCGGTCCTGGGTGCAGACCATGACGGCGTCGGCGATCCGCTCCCCGGTGGGGGAGGGTTCGAGCAGGGCGCGCCAGTCGTCGTACTCGGCCACCGGACCGACGGCGCGTTCGACGGCCCGCGCACGGGCGCGCGGATCGGGGTCGGCCACGGCGGTCAGCCGGGCCCGCGAGGGGTGGTCGTGGATCCAGTCGGTGTAGGTCAGACCCCGGTTGCCCGCGCCGACCAGGGCGATCTGGACGGGCCGGTCCTCGGGGATCGAGCCGGCGACGGGCGGGGTGGAGGCAGCAGACATGGTCGGTCCCGGGTGTTCGCGGAGAACGCAGGCGGCAGGGGTACGGAGAAGGGGGGGGCGCGGGCACGGCGACCCGCGCCCCGGCATCGGCTAGCCGAGCAGCAGGTTTCCGGCCTCGTGCCGGATCCGGTCGCCCTCGGGCGGCATCGCGGTGCGTCTCGTGCCGTCCTCGACGCAGCCGCTGTGCAGCAGGTGGCCGGAGCCCGCGAAGGCGCCGGCGGCCAACTCAAGACGGCCGCCGCTGAACGTGGAGTTCGACGCCTGGTAGCGGTTGGTGCCCTCGGTGATCTTCAGATGGGCGGTGTCGGAGACGGCGGTCTCGCCGTGGAATCCGTCCAGTCGCCAAGTGACGGTGCGCTCGCCGCCGGTGCGGCCGAGCAGTGCGCCGGCGCCGTTCGTCCCCGAGAAGCGCGCTCCGCCGTCGAGGCGGATCTCCTGGTCCTTGCCGGAGTTCAGGACGAAGCCGGTGTCGCGGTAGCGGCCGCCGCTGACCGTGGTGGAGGGGTGCGCCAGCGAACTGGGCGCGGCCTTGTCGGACGCGCCGGTGAAGACGCAGCGCTCCAGCACCAGGTCACCGGTGCCCTTGAAGGCGGCGCCGTCGAGACCGGTGAGGGTGACCCGCTCCAGATGGACGTCGGCGCTCACGTTCTCCTGGGTGACCACCGAGCCCTTGCCCTGGTGGAAGGTGGAGTCGGCCACCACGTTGGCGCGCCGGGAGAGCTTGGACGCCTGGGTGATCACCAGGGGGCCGGACGCGGTGCAGCCGCGCATCTGCACGCCGTCGGCGTTCACCCAGATCATGCCGGAGCCGGACTGGGAGTTGCCGATGACCCGCAGGTCCTCCAGGGTCAGGTCGGTGACCTTCACCCGGGCCACGAACCAGGAGCAGACGTGCTGGCGCACGGTGATCCGCTTCGCCGCGGAGCCCCAGGCGGCGCCCGAGTTGGCGAACGTCATCAGCCCCGAGTTGCCGGTGTAGACCAGGTCGTGTTCGAACTGGCCGTGGGTGACGAAGGGGCCCTGGTCGTCGCCGTCGCCGTGGCAGTTGGTGACGTAGCCGTAGGCGGAGGCCGTCCAGTCGTTGAGGTGCCGGGCGTTGGACGCGTGGCAGTCCTCGACGTGGCCGTACAGACAGTAGATCTGCTGGGTGAGGTAGCCGGCGCCGCCCCAGGTGACGGACGCGGGGTTGCGCAGTTGGCACTGGTAGGTGTGGAAGTAGGTGCACCAGCGGCGCATCACCACGGGCCAGAAGGTGTCCGTCGCGTCGATCCCGGACACGTCGCAGGAGACCGCGTACTCGTACGCGACGGGGTGGGAACCGGTGTACTGGTCGCCGCCCTTCACGCCCTCGAAGACCATGTTGCGCACGTGGGCGCGCTCGACGGGCTCGACGCGGGTCCAGCGGAAGGTGCGGCCGGCGGCCAGCTCCCAGCCGATCTTGTAGTTGACCCGGACGTGCGTCCCGTCGACCTTCTGGGTGATCTGGACGAGCCGCTGCACCTCGCGCTCGTACTTGCCGCCGCCCTTGACCCCGTCGACCTCCACGGCCCACCACTGGCCGACCTCGAAGGCGCCCGAGTCGGGCACCTCGAAGACGTCCGCGAGGTCGGGCATCGGCGCCGAGAGGGTGGCGGTGACCTTGGTGTCGGTGACCTTCCCCTGGAAGAGGAGGACCGCGCCGAAGGGGTTGTCGGCGGTGTTGCGCTCGATGCCGGTGGTACGGACCCGGTGGCCGCCGAAGTCCAGCTCGATCCCGGACCGGCCGAAGGTGTGCCGCCGGGTGAACAGCAGGTCCGTGTGGGCCTCGATCCGGTGCACGGACGCGTCGTTCACCAGCGCGTCGAGCGCGGCGTCCGCGGGGGCGCCGTCGTCGAAGTGCCCGAAGGTGCGGAAGTCGACGACGCCGTCGTGCAACTGGAGCCAGCGGCCGCGGGGGCCGGGGGCGGCGGGGGCGAGCACGGTGCCGCCGTTGTGGGCGGCGGCGGACGAGGCGTCCCAGCGGAGGGACGCCCCGCCGCCGTCGCCCGCGGTGCGGTAACCGGCGACGACGGCGACCTCGCCGTCCTCCAACTGCTTGGGCGAAAGGGCGCGCAGCGCGGCCACGTCGGTGACGGCGCGGATCCGCGCCGCGCCCTTGGGGCCCTTGGCCGCGGCGGGCTGCGTGCCCGCCGCGGTGGCGGCGATGAGCAACCCGCCGATGCCACCGGCGCGCAACAGGTTGCGGCGCCCGGTGCGGTCGGGGGCGGCGGGGGTGTCAGGGGTGTCGGGGCCGTCCGTCAACGGACGCGCGAAGGGGCGGGGCACAGAGCTCACGGGGTCCTCAGCCTTCGAGAGGGTGGGCAAGTGAGGTGAGGGGGGTCCCGCGGCGAGAGCCGGAGCACCGGACGTCGGTACGGTGCGTCACACAGGCGGATGGCTGAAAAGCGATGGTGAGGCGAGAGGGGGTGCGGTGGCCGGGGGAGCAGCCCCGGGGGATGGAACACCAGCAACCGTGGGGCGAGCGGTGTGATCCGCTCGACACGCCAGGAACTTAAACCGCGTGTACGGAGTCGGTCAACCCTTTGCGGTTGGCCGAATCCATCTGCGCGTCGCCCCGCCGCCCGCGCCGGCTCACGCGCTGGACACCCCGCCGTGCCCCTGCGGAAGCGTCTGCCTCTGCGGCCCGGTGGTGGGTTGTTCGCGCAGTTCCCCGCGCCCCTAAAAGCCTGCCCCTGACCCGCAGACGAATGGCGGGGGTCAGCACATCAGGGGCGCGGGGAACTGCGCGAGAACCACGCACGGTCCGCAGAGACCAACGCACCCGCGGGGTCACGGCGGAGGGTCAGGCGCGCGAGGAAGGGCGCAAGCACAAGCGCGGCAACGGGCCCGCGGGGCGCCGCAGACGCGCTCCCGGGCGCGCGGGTCAGGAAACGGGCGCGTAGCCCAAGGCGCGGCTGATGCGTTGCGCCGCGTCAGCCACCTCGCGCCCGATCTCCTGGAACCGCCAACTCGGCTGGTCCAACTTCAGCCCCGTGACGCTGATCGCCCCCGCCGTCCCCCCGCGGTGGTCCCGCACCACGCTCCCCACGCAGAAGATGCCCTCCGCGTCCTCCTCGTCGTCCAGCGCGTACCCGGACATCCGGATGTCCCGCAGGTGCGCGAGCAGGGTCTCCTCGTCGGTGATCGTGCGGGAGGTGCGCCGGCGCAGCCCGGTGCGGGCGATCAGCGCGCGCGCCTCGTCCAGCGGCATCTCGGCGAGCAGAGCCTTGCCGAGCCCGGAGCAGTGCGGCAGCTCACGCGTGCCCATCCGCAGGTCGAGCCGGGGCCCGTGCTCCAGGTCGACCTGGTCGATGACGACGGCGTGGCCCGCTTCGAGCACCGCCACGCGCGACGCCATCCCGGTGGCCGCGGTCAGCTCCAGCAGCACCGGCCGGGCGACGTCCCGCAGCGAGACCTGGGAGCGGGCCCGGTCGCCCAGCCGGGCGAGGGCCATCCCGAGCCGGTAGCGGCGGTGCATGCCCTCGCCCTCGTCGGCGACCAGACCGTAGTGGCGCAGCGTCTGGAGGATGCCGAAGGCGGCGCTCTTGGAGATCCCGCACGCCTGGCCGACCTCGGTGACGCTCATGCCGTTCCCGGGCCCCCGGGTGGCGAGCGCCTCCAGGATCTCGGCGCCCCGCCCGACGGTCTTCACCCAGTACTTGGCGCGCTCGGCGGCCTCGGCCCCGGTGTCCACCGCGCCGACCTGTTCCTCGCTCTGGCTGTTCTGCATATCCGAACAGGATAGTGCGATCGAGGGGTGTGCGGTGGCGAAACGACTCTTGACGGCGGAGAAACGGCGATCTACAGTGAGCGCACTGTTCTGCTATGTAGAACAGCGTTCTGAAAATGCGAACGGCGCGGAAACGCCGCCCGCCGCAGGCTTCGGAACGACCACGGAACGCGCTCACCGAGGCGAGGCGACTCGACTCGACCGGGCGCGGTCCACCAGCACGCGACGACTGCCCGGGCGGATGGCACCCGCGACCGGTGGCTGTGCAGAGCCACCGGTCCGACCGACAGCAATCGACGCAAGGAGCACCGCATGACGCTCGCCGAGCGCGCCCGCCGGGTCATCCCCGGAGGTGTCAACAGCGGCCAGCGCAGCATCCCCGGCTTCACCGATCTCGTGATCACCCGTACCAGGGGCGCCCGCTTCTGGGACCAGCACGGCCGGGAATTCACCGACTACCACGCGGCCTTCGGGCCCGCCCTGCTCGGCCACAACGACCCCGACGTGGCCGCCGCCACCGCTGCCGCCGGCGCCGGACTCGCCCTGCCGGGCGTGGCCGTCACCGACGCCGAGGTCACCCTGGCCGAACGCCTCACCGACCTGGTGCCGTCCCTGGAGAAGGTGCTGCTCACCAGCACCGGCAGCGAGGCCACCTTCCACGCCCTGCGGGTCGCCCGCGCGGCCACCGGCCGCCGCCTGGTCGTCAAGTTCCAGGGCTGCTACCACGGCTGGCACGACTCGGTCAGCCTCAACGTGATCTCCGCGCCGGAGCGCGTCGGGTCCCACGACCCGACCTCCACCGGCATCCTCCCGGAGGTCCTGGACGCCACCTTGGTCCTGCGGTTCAACGACGTCGCCGCCGTGCGCCGGGTCTTCGCCGACCACGGCCACGACATCGCCGCCGTCATCCTGGAACCCATCCCGCACAACGTCGGCGCGATCCTGCCCACCGACGACTTCCTGCGCACCCTGCGCGAGGAGTGCACCAAGGCCGGCAGCGTGCTCGTCTTCGACGAGGTCATCACCGGCTTCCGGCACGCACTCGGCGGCTACCAGTCCATCTGCGGGATCACCCCCGACCTCACCACCCTCGGCAAGGCCATCGCCAACGGCGCCCCCATCGGCGCCCTCGGCGGCCGGGCCGACCTGATGGACCTCTTCTCCACCCGCCCCGGCGGCCCGGCCTTCTTCGCCGGCACCTACAACGGCCACCCGCAGGTCGTCTCCGCCGCCATCGCCACCCTGCGCAAGCTCACCGACGAACCCGTCCACGAGCACACCTTCCGGCTCGGCGAACGCGCCCGCACCGAACTCGCGGCGCTCTACCGCCGGCTGGAGGTGCCCGCCGTCGTCACCGGCTTCGGCTCGGTCTTCGTCACCTACTTCATGGCCGGCGAACCCCCGCGCAGCTACGACGACCTGCTCGCCAACGACGCCGCCCGCTTCATCGGGGTCCGGCGCAACCTCACCGAGCACGGCATCTTCGAACTGCCGCTCAACCTCAAGCGCAGCCACATCTCCTACGCCCACACCGACGCCGACATCGACCACCTCATCGAGGCCACCGAGACCGCCGTGCGCAAGACCCTCGCCGAAGGCGGCCCCGACGACCTCGCCCACACCTCCACCATGGGCGGAGCGCAGCGCTGATGCTCACCGTCAACACCACCAGACCGGCCGGCCCCGCCGGACGCATCACCCGGGTCGAGACCCTGGTCCTCGGCACCGCCTGGCGCGACTTCGGCTACGTCCGCATCCACACCGACGAGGGCCTCAGCGGCGTCGGCGAGATCACCCATCCCTACCGCGTCGCCGAGACCTGCCAACTCGCCGAAGCCATGGGCCGGCGCCACCTCATCGGTGCCGACCCCTTCGACGTCGAAGAGATCTGGCTGCGGATGTACCAGGGCGACTTCCTGCGCGGCGGTGACGTCGGCGGCGTCGTCGTCTCCGGAGTCGACCAGGCGCTGTACGACCTGATGGGCAAGGCGCTGGGGCTGCCCGCCTACCGGCTCACCGGCGGCGCCGTCCGCGACCGGGTCCGGGTGTACGCCAACGGCTGGTACACCGGCGAACGCGACCCCGAGGTCTTCGCCGCCAAGGCCCGCGAAACCGTAGCCAAGGGCTACTCCGCCCTCAAGTTCGACCCCTTCGGCGCCGGCCTCACCCATCTGGAGAAGGCCGAACTGCGCCGCTCGGTCGACCTGGTCGCCGCCGTCCGCGCCGCCGTCGGCCCGGACGTCGACCTCTTCATCGAGGGCCACGCCCGCTTCGGCACCGGCACCGCACGCCGCCTCGTGCACGAACTCGCGCCGTACGACATCGGTTGGTTCGAAGAGCCGATGCCCTGGACCCACATCGAGCGCTACGCGGAACTGCGCGCCGTCGCGCCCTTCCCGATCTCCGGCGGGGAGCACTTCCACAACCGCTACGAGTACAAGCAGCTCTTCGCCACCGGCGCCGTCGACATCATCCAGCCCGACCTGTCGATGGCCGGCGGCTTCACCGAGCTGCGCAAGATCGCCGCCCAGGCCGACGCCCACGGCATGACGGTCGCGCCGCACAACTCCAACTCGCCGCTGTGCACCACCGCGTCGGTGCACGCCGCCCTCGGGATCCCCAACTTCCAGATCCTGGAGACCTTCGACGGGCTGCTGGAGCCCTACGTCTTCGACGCCGTCAAGGGCGCCCTGCCCGTCGTCGACGGCCACGTCGAACTGCCCACCGCCCCCGGCCTCGGCATCGAACTCGTCGACGAGGTCTTCGCGGAGCACCCGCCGAGCCACCGGTTCTGGAACATGTTCGCCGAGGGTTGGGAGAAGAGGAACCGCACATGATCGTCGATGTGCACTCCCACCTCTTCCGGCACAGCCACGACTTCGACGACGCCTTCCGCACCGAGTCCGCCCGCGCCCACGCCGGCGAGGTGGACCTCACCGTCCGCTTCGATGAGTACGCCGCCACCGCCCCCGACGACACCCGCACGGTCGTCGTCGGCGGCAAGGCGCGCCGCAGCGGCCTCTGGGTCGACGACGCCGCCGTGGCCGACTACGTCAACGCCCGCCCCGACCGGCTGATCGGCTACCTCTCCGTCGACCCCACCCAACCGGGCTGGCAGGACGAACTGCGCCACGGCCACCAGGACCTCGGCCTGCGCGGCATCAAGATCATGCCGATGTACGCCGGGTTCAACCCCGCCGACCCGGCGTACGACGACCTCTTCGCCTACGCCGAGCGGCACGGGCTGCCGATGCTGGTCCACACCGGGACCACCTTCGTCTCCCAGGCGCCGCTGGAGTACGCGATGCCCCGGCACCTGGACCCGGTCGCCATGCGCCACCCCGAGCTGCGGATGGTCCTCGCCCACCTCGGCCACCCCTTCGAGGGCGAGTGCATCGCCGTCATCCGCAAGCACCGGCACGTCTACGCCGACGTCAGCGCCCTGCACTACCGGCCCTTCCAGCTCTGGCACAGCCTGCGGCTGGTCCAGGACTACGGGGTGTGGGACAAGCTCCTCTTCGGCAGCGACTACCCCTTCACCACGGTCGACGACTCCGTCGCAGGGCTCCGCCGGATCGCCCGCGTCCCCGGCATCCCCGGACTCGACCCGCTCGACCAGGACGCGGTCGAAGCCCTCATCCACCGCCCCGCGCTGGAACTGCTGGGCCTCGACTGAGCCCACCCGGACCGGGCCCGGGCGCCTTCACCGCGCCCGGGCCCGTCCACCCCGACGTACCACCATCAGGAGCGTTCCCCATGCACCGCTTCGACCTCACCGGCCGCACCGCCCTGGTGACCGGTGCCGCCCGCGGCCTCGGCCGGGCCTTCGCCACCGCGCTCGCCGAAGCCGGCGCCGACCTCGTCCTCGTCGACCTGCCCGGCGCCCCCGGGCTCGCCGAGACCGCGGACCTGGTGCGCCGCACCGGCCGCACCGCGCACCCGTACGAGCAGGACCTGTCCCGCACCGACGAACTCGCCGCCTTCGCCGACGAGGTGCGCGCGGCCGTGGGACCGCTGCACGTCCTGGTCAACAACGCAGGCGTCGCCGCCCTGGAGCGCTTCAACGAGATCACGCCCGAGAGCTGGTTCCGCGTCATGCGGGTCAACCTCGACGCCGTCTTCTTCCTCACCCAACGCATCGCCGAACACATGGTCAACGACCGGGTCGCGGGCCGGATCATCACCGTCACCTCCAAGAACGGCCTGGTCGCCGAGGCCGGACTCGCGCACTACAACGCCTCCAAGGCCGCCGCCGAACTGCTCAGCCAGACCCTCGCCATCGAACTCGCACCGCACGGCATCACCGTCAACACGCTGGCGCCCGGCATGGTGGAGACCCCCATCGACGGCGAGTTCCCCTTCGACCGGGACGCCTTCGAAGCCGCCTACCGCGAGCGGATCCCGCTCGGGCGCTACGCCCGGCCCGAAGAGTGCACCGGGGCGCTGCTGCTGCTCGCCTCCGACGAGGGCAGCTACCTCACCGGCAGCCGCATCGTGGTCGACGGCGGCGTCCTCGCCGACCAGATGCCCCGCACCCGCTTCATGCCCCCCTACCGCAACACGCTTCCGTCGGCGGACCCCGCGCCATGACGGTCGCCCACCGCACCGCCCGCCCCGACGACGAGCCCGCCCTGTGCGCGCTGTGGGCCACGGCCTTCGCCGGCGCCCCTGTCGTCGAGCTGTGGCGGCTGGCCCCCGAACGCCACCGGCGCACCCTGGTCGCCGTCGACGACGGCACCGTGGTCTCCGCCCTGCACCACCAGCCACGCCCGCTGCGTTCGGCCACCGGAACGGTCGAACGCGTCGGATGCGTCGGCTCGGTGGCGACCCTGCCCGAGGCCCGGGGCCGCGGCCACGTCCGCGCCCTCCTCGCCGCGGCCGTCCGCGCCATGACGGCCGACGGCTGTGCCTGGTCGCTGCTGTTCACCGACACGCCGGGGGTGTACGAGGGCGAGGGGTGGCGCACCTTCTCCCGGCCCACCTGGCACGGGCCCTGCGCCGACCCCGCGCCCCGGCCCGGGCGCGAGGTGCGCATCAGAGCGGCCCGAGCTGCCGACCGCCCGGCGCTCACCGCGCTGCACGACGCGTACGACGCACACCGCCCGCTCACCACGGTCCGCACCGCCGCCGACTGGGCGCACCGGCTCCCCGCCTGGTACGTCCCCGGCACCACCGACACCCTCGTCGCCGAGGACGCCGCCGGGCGGTGCGTCGGATACGTCGTCCTGCGTCGCCACGGCGACGGCACGGCGGACCTCGACGAGATCGCGCTCGGCGCCGCCGCGCCGGCCGAGCCGCTGGCCAGGGCGCTGTTCGCAGCGGCGGCCGAGCGGGTCGGGCCGGGCAACACCGTCCGGGTGCACCTGCCCGCCGACGGCGCGGTGCTGGCCGCCCTGCCCGCCTTGCTGGCCGAAGCGTGGGTCACCGACGACCGCACCGGCATGGCCCGCCCGCTGCACACCACCGCGGCGGCGGTACGGGCCACCGTCACGGCGCCCGGCGCGACCCACTGGCACGGCGACTCGTTCTGACGCCGCACCGGTCGGGCACCTACTGCGGCCGGTGCGTCCAGCCGCGGGCCGTACGGGTCAGCTCCTGGAAGCCGAGCGAAGCCAACAGGGCCCGCTCCGCCGCCGCTTCGTCGTCGTCGGCGGCATAGGCGAGCAGCCGGTCGACCCCGGCCAGCGCCAACCAGCGCCGGGCCTCCCCGAACAGCCACTGCGGCAACCCCGCCACCGGCCCGTCCGGCAGGTCGAAGTCCGCGACGTCCGCGGTGCCGCCGGAGCGGGCGAGCCGCTCGGGACGGTCGAGTTGGGTGTCCAGTTCGACGTACGCCACGTCCGCACCGTCGAGCCGGGCGATCAGCCGGGTGCCCAGCGGGCCGAGGACCCGGCGGACGGTCAGCCCCGGCAGCGGTGCCGGACCCGGGGCGGGCAGGGCGTCCACCGCGGCGAGCAGCACGACCTCGACGTCCCCGGTGTGGACGAAACCGGCGCGTTCGACGACGGCGCGCACATGGGGCCAGGCGTCCGGGAGGCCGTACACACCGGGGACCGGGAGGCTGCCGTCGAGGAACCGGGTCCGCACGTGCCAACGGCTGAGCTGCGCCAGGCACGCGGACATCAGTACGTCCGCTGCCGTCGAGCCCGCGCCGGCACCTTCGGCACCCTCTTCGGCGTCGTCGGGATCCGCGGGCACGTGCAGGAACCACTCCACCTGCCCGGCGTCCCGGTAGTCGTCGCCGACGTCCGGGTCGTTGCGGTAGCGCAGCAGGTGAGCGGCGGCCACGACGCGCTGCCGCTGCTGGGCGATCAGGGTGACCCGCTCGGCCACCCACGGGTCGGTGACGTACTCGTCGGGGTGGCGCTCCAGGCTGCTGAGGACGGTGTTCACCGACGCGGCCGCACCGGGGACGACGGCGGCGGCGTGCGCATTGACGAGCGCGGTCAGCTGATCGCGGTCCTCGCGGTGGAAGGGGCGCACGTACACGGAAGAAGACACGACAGGGCCTCCGTAGGAAACGGTCGGGGAGGCCGCCATGAGGTGCGGTACCCGATCACCGTAACACCCCTTCTCACCCCCGTGGCTGCCGGGGGAACCGCCCGGACCGGCGCTCGCGAGACCCTAGGGTGAGCCCGACGAGATCGTTCGGCAGACCGAGAGGTGGCGCATGGGCGCGATGAGTCCGCAGATCAAGGAGCGGGTCGACGGGGCGTTCTTCTGGTTCGTGGCGACCGTCACGGACGACGGCGCTCCCCATGTGAGCCCCATGTGGCTGGGGAGCAAGGGCGACCTGCTGCTGTTCAACACGGCCCGCGGGCGCATCAAGGAGCGCAACCTGCGCCTCGACCCCCGGGTGCACCTCTCGAACGTCGCCCCGGGTGACCCCTACGACCGGGTGCAGATCCAAGGGCGCGTGGTGGGCTTCGTCGACGGCGCCGAGGCGGACCGGGACATCGACCGGCTCGCGCAGAAGTACCTGGGCACGGACTTCACCGAACTGCGGGTGCCGGGCGAGCAGCGGGTGAGCGTGCTCATCGAGCCGCTGCGGGCGCGACACGTCGTGGGCGTGGAGAAGTTCCCCGAAGGCGTCCTGGAGCAGCAGGCCGGCCGGCACTGACGGGGCGTACGCAACGGCTCCCGGGCACCCGCACGTCCAGCGGGCGCCCGGGAGCCGCCGTCCGTTCGGCCCGTCGGCCGTCGCTCAGCCCGTCGACAGGGGGGACAGCGCGGAGATCTCCGGCAGGGACAGGTCCATCCGCTCGTGCAGGAACCGCACGATCGTCCAGTGCGGCAGCGCGCCGTCGTCGAAGGGCCCGAACTCCCGGCAGTACAGCGGGATCCAGCGCAGGGCCTCCTCCACGGTCCGCTCCCGTCCGGGCTGCTCCTGCTGGTAGTCGCCGTAGGCGATGCTGCGGTGCTCGATGAGGACCCGCCCCGGCAGCCGCTCCTCGCACAGCGCCCGGTACTCCCGGGTCTGGAGGATCAGGTAGTGCCACACCTCGTCGACGTGCTGTTCCACCGGGAGGAAGAGGCCGGCGAGTTGGTCGCGGTAGCGCGAGACCAAGTAGAGGTAGCGCAGGCACTCCAGGGCCTGGCGCCGCGCGTGGGGCTCGGGGTACCCCGAGTTCTGCACGTGGGCGACGACCTCTTCGTACAGGGGCGCGCCGAGCAGTTCGATCAGGTCGTCCGACGACAGGCGGCCCTGCACGGGCGGGTGTTCCATCCGTTCGGTCGTCATCAACGCTCCCGTACCAGCCAGGCGTACTTCCCCGACGCCCCGATGGGGATCCGCGTGCGGTGCACGCTGCGGCAGGCGAAGCCGGTCAGATCGCTGGTGAGCTTCTCCAGCGCGGTGCTCGACGCGCCGTCCAGCGGCGCGCCGTCGAAGGTGGTGTAGCGCAAGGTGGCCTCCCGCGGCCCGGTGGTGCGCAGTTGGCTGAGGAAGATCCGGGGCGAGGACGCCGTCACGCAGGCGTCCAGGTCGCCCTGGGAGACGGGCCCGTCGGCGGTGGGCAGCAGTTCCTTCTCCCGGCCGCAGAACTGCACGACCTTGGTGGGGTCGGGGCTGTCGTCGCTCGTGCGCACGCAGTCCCCGGAGCGGTAGCGCACCAGCGGCATGTACGGATTGCGGACGCTGGTGACGATCAGGCCGTGCAGGGCACTGCCCGGGGCGAGCGGCACCAACTCGACGCCCATCCGGTCGAGGTGGGGGTGGTACACCCCGGCGGCGTCGCTGTAGTAGAGGTAGCCGAGCTCGGTGCTGCCGAAGAGGTCGACGACCGGGCAGCCGAGGTGGTGCTCCAGGTACTGCCGTACGTTCGCGGGGGTGTACTCGTACGCCGTGACGACGCTCGCGGGCCGGGGGAAGTCGTCCCAGATGCCCCACGCGATGGCCTTGCGCACCAGGTGCGCCAAGTGGAGGCCGGAGCAGTCGAGGTGGTACCAGCCTCGGGGGTGCACCCGGCGCTCCGAGCGGATCTCGCCGATCATGCGCTCGATGTCGTCGCGCTCCCACTGCTCGGGGTCGAGGCGGAGGTTCAGATAGACCGTGCGGTCGTCGAGGCGCCGATCGGCGAGCGACGGCACCGGGTCCGGGTCGACCCCGCGCTTCGCGGCGTTGACCCGCGCCACGTGCTCGGTCGCCAGCACCGTCGTCAGCGATACCCGGCGGCAGCCCTCGCGGAAGGTCCGGCCGATGTCGGGGTGGTCGTTCCACAGCCGGTAGTAGGTCTTCAGCAGGAAGTACGGCGGTCGGATCAGCCGCATCCGGGCGTGGTTGGTGCCCGTGGAGAGCACGTACTCCGCCTCGCCCCGCTTCAGCGCCGCCGCAAGCTGGGGCGTCATCCAATTGTCCGGAAATCCCCGGGCTATTTCCGATTTCTCAAGGATGGGAAACCAGCCGCGCTCGATGGAATCCCGGTATATGGGGATGTCCCGGATCTGGTCGATGACGTCGGTCGTGGGTTGACCGTCCGGGTACACGCTTTCGGGCATGTTCTTGACCACATTTCGCCGTTTCGCGGTTTCGCGTGTCATCTCGGGTGCGAGGGCGGCGCGCCGACGGTGGCGAACGGGGGCCGGGCGGCGGTCGGAGGGCGCCGCCCGGCCCCCGCGCTCGGTGCGCCGTGGGGCGGGACCGGTTAGGAGATGCAGCCGGCCTTCGGGGCTGCGCTGATACAACCGGCCTTGGCCGTGGCGCTGATGCAGCCGGCCTTGTCCGCGCCGCCGGCGCTCGCGGCGGGGGAGTTGGCCGCGTGCCAGGCGTTCCAGACCTCGTCCTGGACCATCTTCTTGATGAGCTGCTCCATGTCGGCCTCCATCGGTCGGGCGGCGTGGGGGCCGCGTTTCCGTTCACCTGGAAACTATGGAATTTGACGTACCACTGTCAATGAAATTCTTCGTTCACTTGATGAGAGACCGCTCATGGAAATCCAGCCAGTGACTTCCATGAGAAAAATTTCATGAATGGAATTGCCCGAGGGTGTTCTGTCTCCTTCGCGGGCCGGTGTTTCCGGCGGAAGCCGCCGTGCCGGCGCGCCTGCCGGCCGCGCCACCCGGCCCGGGCGCCGTCGGCGCCCGAACACGTCGCCCACGCCGTCTGCGCGGCTCGACTTCGGTCCGACCCCTTGACGAAGCTTCGGTCATCAATCCACACTTCCAGTCAAGCTCGGTCAGGTCCGGGCGGTCCAGAGCGGCCCCAGTCAGGAGGTTGTGATGCTTCCAGCAGAGCGCCATCGGCGCATTTCCGCCGTGGTCGACCGGGTCGGCACCATCAGCACGGAGGACCTGGCGGACCAGTTGGGGGTGTCGGCGGAGACCGTCCGCCGTGACCTCGGACAGATGGAGCGGCGCGGCGTCCTGCGCCGCGTCCGCGGCGGCGCCGCCTCCCTCGCCGTGGTGCAGGGCGTCGGCGGCGAGGAAGCCTCCTTCGCCGACCGCGCCACCTCCCAGACCGAGGCGAAGTCCGCCATCGGCCGGGCCGCCGCCGACCTGGTGCGCCCCGGCATGACGGTCGCGATCGACGTCGGCACCACGGCCGTGGAGATCGCCCGCGCCCTCGCACCGGACTTCCGCGGCACCGTCGTCACGCCGTCCCTCCAGGTGGCCGGCGTCGTCGCCGCCCTGCCGCAGGCCGTCGTCCTGCTGCCCGGCGGCCGGGTGCGCGGCGGCGACCTGGTCTGCTCCGGCCCGGGCACGGTCCGCTTCTTCGCCGACGTCTTCGCCGACCTGGCCTTCATCGGCTCCGGCGGCATCGACACCGACGCCGGGGTGACCGACTTCCACTACGAGGAGATCGCGACCAAGCAGCAGATCCTGACCAACAGCGCCCGCACCTACGTGGTGGCGGACGGGAACAAATGGGGACGCGTCGCCGGACACCGCGTGTGTGCCTTCGGCGACGTGACGGGGGTGATCACCGACGCGTCCGCGGACACCGACCTCACCGCGGCCGTGAAGGACACCGGGTGCGAGGTGGTGGTGGCCTGACGACGCGCCCCCGGCGCACACGGCCACCCACGCCCGCACCACGGACTTCAACCTCATCAGCTTCCGCTCGCCACCGAGAGCGGGGTCGTGAAAGGAAACGCTCCATGGCCACCCAGGAGTCAGTGACCACCGACGGCGCCAGATCGCCAGGATCCGCCGCCCGGCCGGAGATGAAGCGGGAGTTGACCCGCTACGCCTCCTTCGCCATGGCCTTCGGCTTCGTCTCGATCGCCACCGGCATCTTCACCACCTACGGATCCGTGCTGAACAGCTCCGGTCCGCGCGGCATCTTCGCCTGGCCCATCGCCGTCCTCGGGCAGCTCTCCGTCGCCCTGGTCTTCGGCGCGCTCGCCGCCCGCATCCCCATCAGCGGCTACGCCTACCAGTGGGTCTCCCGCCTGGTGAACCCGGTGTGGGGCTGGATCATGGGGTGGATCTCCTTCTCCTTCCTCGGCGTGGTCGTCGTCGCGGTCGACTACACCATCGCCTCGACGATCCTGCCGGAGCTGTTCCAGTACCAGGGCACCCAGCAGAACGCCTGGGCCATCACCGCCGTGGTCGTCCTCCTCCAGGCCGTCCTGGTGGCCAGTTCGACCCGGGTCACCCACTCCGTCAACAAGACCGCGGTCACCATCCAACTCGTCGGCATGATCGCCCTGACCGTGCTGCTGTTCGTGGTCGGCGGCTTCAGCGGCAAGTTGGACTTCGGCACCCTCTTCCAGACCGCGCCGGTCGCCGAAGCCGGCTACTACAGCCTCGGCACCGCCGGTCACGTCGGCCCCTTCGCCCTCGCCTTCCTCCTCGGCGCCTTCACCATCGTCGGCTTCGAGTCCGCGGCCAACCTGGCGGAGGAGACCCGCGACCCGGCCCGCGTCATCCCCAAGGCCATGGTCCAGGCCGTGCTCTCGCTCGGCGTCCTCGGCTTCCTGTTCCTGATCGCCATCACCGCGCTGATCGAGGACCCGGCGAAGCTCGCCCAGTCGGACACCCCCGTCGCCACCGTCATCACCGCCGTGCTCGGCTCCGGGATCGGCAAGGCGCTCCTCGTCCTCGTGGTGATCTCGATCTTCTCCTGCGGACTGGTCATCACCATGAGCGGCACCCGGCTGGTGTGGGCCATGTCCCGGGACCAGCGCTTCCCCGGCTGGCGGGCGCTGCGCAAGATCCACCCCCGCCGCGGCACCCCGCTGAACGCGACCCTCTTCATCTTCCTCGTCGCCCAGGCGGTCCTGGCGAGCTTCGCGATGACGACCGACGCCCTGTTCTCGCTGTTCTCCGCGGCCACCTTGCTGCCCGCCATCATCTACGCCGGCACCGTCCTGATGTACGTCGTCAAGCGCAAGTCGCTGCCGCCCACCCAGGGCTTCTCGCTGGGCCGCTGGGAGATCCCCGTCATCGTGGTGGCGTCCGTCTGGCTGGTCTACGAGCTGCTGATCTTCCGGGACGCCTCCTTCCGCGACCCCTGGCTGTACGTCCTGGTGCTGTTCGCCCTCGGCGCCGTGTACTTCGCCTTCCTGCTGGTGCGCCGCGGCGTCGCCGGACTCACCATGCCCGACATGGCCGACGTCGACCGGGCGCTCGACGACACCGACGCGAGCCCCGCCCAGGCCACCGTCCCCGCCCCCGCGTCCGCTCCCGCGGACGAAACGACCGAGGTGTCCGACCGATGACCGTCGTCCTCGCCATCGACCAGGGCACGTCCGGCACCAAGGCGATCGTGGTGGACGGCGCCGGCCGCACCCTCACCATCGCCGAGGCCGAACTCCACCCCCGCTACGGCGAGGGCGGCCTGGTCGAGCAGGACCCCGCGGCCCTGCTCGCCTCCGTCCTCGACACCGGGCGGCGCGCCGTCGCCGACGCGGGGCGCCCGATCGACGTGGTCGCGCTCGCCAACCAGGGCGAGACCGTCCTCGCCTGGGACCCGCGCACCGGGGCGCCCCTGTCGGACGCGGTCGTCTGGCAGGACCGCCGGGCCGAGTCCGTCTGCGCGGAACTCGGCGAGCACGCCGAGACGATCGCCGCCCGCACCGGCCTCGTCCTCGACCCGTACTTCTCCGCGCCCAAGATGGCCTGGCTGCGGCGGCACGTCACCACCGAGGGCGTCGTCACCACCGTCGACACCTGGCTGCTGCACCACCTCACCGGAGAGTTCGTCACCGACGCCGCGACCGCCAGCCGCTCCCTGCTGCTCGACATCGACCGGGCCGACTGGGACCGGGAGCTGATCGACCTCTTCGGCCTCGGCGACGAGCGACTGCCCCGCATCGTCGCCTGCGACGAAGTGATCGGCACGACCCGCGCCTTCGGCGGCGAGGTCCCCGTCGCCGGGCTCGTCGTCGACCAGCAGGCCGCCCTGCTGGCCGAAGGGTGCCTGGACGCGGGGCAGGCCAAGTGCACCTTCGGCACCGGCGCCTTCCTGCTCGCCAACACCGGCACTACCGCGGTGCGCTCCACCTCTGGGCTGACCTCGTCCGTCGCCTGGCGGGCCGCCGGCGCCACCCCGTACTGCGTCGACGGCCAGGTCTACACCGCCGCGTCCGCGGTCCGCTGGATCCGCGACCTGGGGTTCATACGGACCGCGAGCGACCTGGACTCCGCGGCGGCCAAGGAGTCCGACGGCACGCTCTGCGTGCCCGCCCTCGCCGGGCTCGCCGCCCCCTGGTGGCGCCCCGACGCCACCGCCACCTTCAGCGGGATGACGCTCTCCACCGGCCCCGGGCACCTGGTGCGCGCCGTCCTCGAAGGCATCGCCGCCCAAGTCGCCACCCTGTGCGACCTGGTGGCCAGCGACCTGGGCGCACCGCTGACCCGGCTGCGCGCCGACGGCGGCCTGACCCGCAGCGCCACCCTGATGCAGGCCCAGGCCGACCTCGCGCAGATGCCGGTGGACGTCTACCCCTCCGCCCACGCCACCCCGCTGGGCGCCGCCGCACTGGCGCGCCTGGCGCTCGACCCGCACCTCACCCTCCGCGAAGCCGTCGGGCAGTGGCAGCCGTCGGCCGTCTACGAACCCGTGTGGTCGGCGGAGCGGGCGGCGCAGTTCCGCAGTACATGGACGGCGGTCGCCGAGACCACCGTCCGCAAGGGAGATCTGACATGAGCAAGACCCCAGGCAGCACCAACGCCCCGGGGACCGATGCCGCCACCGTCCACGACGTCGTCGTGGTCGGCGGCGGGATCGTCGGCGCCGCCATCGCCCGCGACCTCGCGGGCCACGCGGTGACCGTCGCACTGGTCGAAGCCCGGTCCGACGTCGGCGACGGCACCAGCAAGGCCAACACCGCCATCCTGCACACCGGGTTCGACGCGACGCCCGGCACGCTGGAGTCCCGCCTCGTGCAACGCGGCTACGAACTGCTGTCCGACTACGCCCGGGACACCGGCATCCCCGTCGAACACACCGGCGCCGTCCTCGTCGCCTGGAACGACGAGGAACTCGCCGCCCTGCCCGCCCTCAAGAAGAAGGCCGAGGCCAACGGCTACCACGACTGCGCACTCATCGGCCCCGACGAGGTGTACGGGCTCGTGCCCGCCCTCGGCGACGGCGTGCTGGGCGGCCTGACCGTCCCCGACGAGTCCATCATCTGCACCTGGACCACCAATCTCGCCCTCGCCACCGACGCCCGGCGGCGCGGCACCACCGTCCTGGTCGACCACCCCGTCACCGGCGTCACCGTCGGCGAGGACGCCACCACCGTGCACACCGAAGCGGGCCCCGTCCACGGCCGCTGGGTCGTCAACGCCGCCGGCCTCGGCGCCGACCGCATCGACGCCCTCTTCGGACACGAGCGGTTCACCGTCACCCCGCGCCGCGGCGAGCTGTTCGTCTTCGACAAGCTCGCCCGCCCCCTGGTCGACAAGATCGTGCTCCCCGTCCCCACCTCCCGCGGCAAGGGCGTCCTCGTCTCGCCCACCGTGTACGGCAACGTCATGCTCGGCCCCACCTCCGAGGACCTGACCGACCGCGGCGCCACCGGAACCTCCGAGGACGGCTTCGCCTTCCTGCTGGAGAAGGGCGAACGGCTGATGCCGCGCCTCCTCGAAGAGGAGGTCACCGCGACCTACGCCGGACTGCGCGCCGCCATCGACCACCCGGACTACCTCATCGAGGCCGACGCCGACCAGCGCTATCTGCTCGTCGGCGGCATCCGCTCCACCGGCCTGACCGCCGGCATGGCCATCGCCGAACACGTCCGGGGACTGCTCGCCGCCGCCGGCCTCGTCCTCAAGGAGCGCGACGACCTGCCCGCGCCGCCGACCATGCCGTACATCGGCGAAGCGGACACCCGCCCCTACCAGGACGCCGGGAAGATCGCCGCCGACCCCGCGTACGGCGAGGTCGTCTGCTTCTGCGAGCGGGTCACCGCGGGCGAGGTCCGCGACGCCTGCCACGCCGAGCTGCCCGCCCGCACCCTCGAAGGGCTGCGGCGGCGCACCCGCGCCATGAACGGCCGCTGCCAGGGGTTCTTCTGCGGCTCCGCCGTCGAGCAGCTCATGAACGACCACCGCACCAGGCAGGGTTGCACCCGCCCGTGCCACGAGGTGACCTCCCGATGACCGACCAGACCGACCAGCCTGACCAGACCGACCAGCCTGACCAGACCCAGCCGACCACCCCCACCACCACACGGTCCGCCCCCGCGGGACGCACCCTCACCCCGGACGTCCTCGTCATCGGCGCCGGCCCCGCCGGACTCACCGCAGCCACCGCGCTCGCCCCGCGCGTCCCCGGCGACGTCCTCGTCCTCGACCGGGAGAAGGAAGCGGGCGGCATCCCCCGCCACAGCGACCACACCGGCTACGGCCTGCGGGACCTGCACCGCGTCATGACCGGCCCGGCGTACGCCCGGCGCCTCACCGACGCAGCGCTCGCCGCCGGCGCCGTCATCAAGACCCGGGCCACCGTCACCCACTGGGCCGGGGACCTCGCCGTCGACGTCACCAGCCCCGAAGGCCGCCTCCGCGTCGAACCGAAGGCGATCGTGCTCGCCACCGGCGCCCGCGAACGGCCCCGCAGCGCCCGGCGCGTCCCCGGCGACCGGCCGGCCGGCGTCTACACCACCGGACAGCTCCAAAACGCCGTCCACCTCCACCACCAGGACGTCGGCCGGCGCGCGGTCGTCGTCGGCGGCGAACTCGTCAGCTGGTCCGCCGCCGTCACCCTGCGCGAGGCGGGCTGCTCGGTCGCCCTGATGACCAGCCAGTACGAGCGCACCGAGTCGTACGCCGCCTTCGACCTCGGCGGCCGGGCGCTGCTGAAGGTCCCCGTCGCCCACCGCACCCGGCTGGTGCGGATCATCGGCAAGCCCCGCGTCGAAGCCGTGGAGATCGAGCACCTGGACACCGGCCGGCGCCGCACCGTGGAGTGCGACACCGTCGTCTTCACCGGCGACTGGATCCCGGACCACGAACTGGTCCGCAGCGGCGGCCTCGACCTCGACCCCGGCACCCTCGGCCCCCTCGTCGACACCGCGCTGCGCACCAGCCGCCCCGGCGTCTTCGCCGCCGGCAACCTGCTGCACCCGGTGGACACCGCCGACGTCGCCGCCATCGACGGCCGGCACGTCGCCGACCAGGTCGCGTCCTGGCTCGCGTCCGGCGGCGCCCCCGCCACGGCGGCCCCGGTGCGGCTGCTCGCCGACGCCCCCCTGCGCTGGGTCTCACCGGGGCTGCTGCGCCCCGGCGACCCGGCGCCGCCGCGCCGTCGACTGCTGCTGTGGACGGACGAGTTCGTCCGCGTGCCGCACGTCACCGTGCGCCAGCAGGGCCGGGTCCTCGCCGAACGCCGCCTCGCCTGGCCGGCCGCGCCCGGGCGGATGTTCCGCGTCCCGTGGTCCGTACTGCGCGGGGTCAGCCCGCACGGCGGTCCGGTCACCCTCGGGGTGCGCTGACCGCAGCCGTGGTGCCCGCCCGGCGGCCGCCGGGCGGGCACCCCTTCAGCGATCCCGGACGACGATGCCGAGCGTCTGGGCGAACAGCGGGGCGAAGTCCAGCAGTTGGCCCGTGCTGATCGTGGCGCCCTTCAGGGACTCCACTCCGGCGCTGATGCCCAGGCGGTCCGCGTCCCGCAGGTCCACGTCCTTCATCCGCGCCTGCGGGAAGCGGGCGTCCTCCAGGGCGGAGCCGGGGAAGGAGACCCGGGTCAACTCGGCGCCGGCGAAGTCGACGTCCCGCAGCAGGCAGTCGACGAAGGTGACGTCCCGCAACGTCGTGGACCGCAGGTTCACCGAGTCCAGCTTGCACTGGTGGAAGGTGACCCGGTGCAGTTGCGAGCCGAACATCTCCAGCCCGGCGAGCGAGCCCGCGACCACCTCCGTGTCCATCCAATGGGTGTCGACCAGGTCCGTGGCGACGAAGCGCACGGTGTGCATCCAGACGTCGTTGAAGCGCGCCCGGCGCATCCGCCCGCCGGTGAACACCGTCGACGTCAGTGCGGACTCGGTGAAGCGCACGGCGCCGCCGTCGAACGCGTCGTAGCTGCCCCCGTCCACATGGACGCAGTCCAGGTCGTCCTCCACGTGCAACTCGCCGTCGAGCGGCCGCAGGTGTGCCGCGTAAGGCAGTTCGGACAGGGTGCGGGGTGCGGGCATGACGGGGCCTCACAAGGGCTCGGCTCACAAGACGGGGGCAGCGCGGGCACCAGCGCGCGGTGCCACCGGCGGCGTTGCCCACCGCCTCGGCGCGCCGCTCACGTTACCCCAGGTCAGAGCGGTGAAAAAGCGCATCTTCAAGGTTTCCGACAGGGTGCCGAGACGGCCTTCGGCGGGGCCTTGCGCGGCCTTTTCGGCGTTGCTTGACGGGTGGCATTCCGGGGGTGCGCGTTCGTCGCCCACAAGGGCGTGTGGCCGTTTTGGATCCTGTGGGTGTCGGATGGGGCGCAAAGGACTTCGGGCCCGGCCGGTCGGCCCGCCGCGCGGGACCTGTGGGGCCCGCCGCGCGGGACCTGTGGGGGTGCGGGCCGGGACCTCGTGCCCCTCGCACGCGCGCGCACGAGCGCCCATGCTGGAGAGCGGGATCACCGACGATCCCGCCCGTTCCAGGAGGTGTGCAGCATGCCCAGCACCAGCACCAGGCCCGTCACCGTGGGCCTCGACGGCTCCCGCGAGAGCCTGGCCGCCGCCGAGTGGGCGGCCCGGGAGGCCGTCCTGCGCGGACTGCCGCTGAAACTGGTCAACGTCTGGGAGCCGGTGCCGATGGCCGCCCGGGCCACCTTCCTCGGCGTGGAGAGCCAGCAGCACTGGGTCGAGCGGGTGCCCCGCGAGGCGGCCGAAGGGGTGCGGGCCCGCCACGGCGACGTGGACGTCACCATCGACCAGCTCACCGGCCGCCCCGGGGACGTGCTGCCGAAGGTCGCCGACGAGTCGGCGCTCCTCGTGCTCGGCTCGCGCGGACTGAGCGGCTTCGGCGGCTTCCTCGTCGGCTCCGTCGGGCAAGCCGTCCTCGCCACCGCCCAGAGCCCCCTGGTCTTCGTCCGCGCCCCGGAGGAAGGTGCCGACGAGGCGACCGGCGACGGGGGCGCGGGGACCGTCGTCCTCGGCCTGGACGCCAACGAGCCCGACGACGCCCTGATCCGCTACGCCTTCGAGGACGCCGAACGCCGCGGCGCCGCGCTGCGCGTGGTGCACGCCTGGTCGCTGCCGCCCTACTTCGCCTACGGACTGCCGCCGGACCCGGTGCTCGACGCCGAGTTGGAGAAGCAGGAGACCGCCACCCTCAAGGAGGTGCTGGCTCCTTGGCGGGCCAAGCACCCGGGCGTCGCGGTCGACGAGGCGCCCACGGTCGGCAAGACCGCGGACGTGCTGGTCGCGGCGGCGGAGGGGGCGGCGCTGCTGGTCGTGGGCCGCCGCATCCGCAAGGCGGCGTTCGGCGGCCGCATCGGCTCCGTCGCCCACGCCGTGCTCCACCACGCCACCTCCCCGGTCGCGGTCGTCCCCCACGCCTGACCAGCGCCTCGGCCCCGCCCGGCCGGGACGCCGTTGCCCTCGCGGGCACGGCCCGCTGGTGGGCCGGTCGCGCGGTTCCCCGCGCCCCTGTGGTGCTTCAGCCATCACGTGTCTGCGGGCTGGAGGTGGGGGTTTTGGGGGCGCGGGGAACTGCGCGATCAGCCCACCACCGGGGCGCGGGCGCCGTCACGGCGCTCCCGCGCCCGCAGGGGCGACCGCTCTCAGCCGTCGCCGTCACGCATACGGCCGTATCCTGGACCGGACGGCCGTACGCCCACGAGCACGGCACGACACGGCCGCAGACCGCAAACCGCAGTCGTCGACGAACCGGACCCGCCATGGCGAAGCTCCGCACCGCACTCGTGACGCTCGCGGCAACGCTCCTCGCCCTCCTCGCCACGTGCACCACCGCACGCGCCGCCGCCGACGCCGTGGAGCCGCGCGAAGGACCGCCCGTGGCTCTTGCGCCGTCCGTGCCCCGTACGGACGAAACGAGCGTCAACGCCGCCGTGACGATCCCCGCCATCGGCGTCGACGACCTCACCGTGGTGCCGTACGAGGGCACCACCGACGACCTCGCCGGCACCCGCATCCAGGACCGCGGGGTCGCCGCCAGCCCGCGCGGCGACACCGGGGGAGTGGGCCCGGGGGAGATCGGGAACTACCTGGTCACCGCCCATCGGCTGAGCGCCGGCGGCCCGCTGCACGACCTCCCGGCGCTGCGCGCGGGCGACGTGGTGACCGTAGTCGAGGACGGCCGCACCTACCGCTACGAGATCACCGAGACCCGCTGGACCTCCTTCCGCTCCGCACCGTCCCTCGCCGAACAGCGCGCCGCGGTACCCGGCCACCCCGATGAGCGCCCCACCCGGGCGATGATCACCCTGTCGACGTGCGCCACGCCGGAGGACGACGCCGCGGGCAACCACTGGCGCGACGAGTTGGGCAACCCCGAACACCGCATCGACAAGGTCGGCGTGCTGATCGAGGACTGACGGGCCGGTCCCCGGGCGCCCGGTCGACGGCGGTGGCCGGAGGCGGTCACCCCGCGACCCAGGCGAGGAGTTCGTCCGCACCCCAGGTGTTGATCACCCGCTCGGCGGGCACCCCGGCCCGCTCCGCCCGGGCGCAGCCGATGATCTGCCAGTCGAGCTGGCCGGGGGCGTGCGCGTCGGTGTCGACGGCGAAGTGGACGCCCGCCCCCACCGCCTGCTCCAACAGCCGCATCGGCGGATCGAGCCGCTCGGGGCGGCTGTTGATCTCGACGGCGGTGCCGGACCCGGCGCACGCCGCGAACACCTCGGCGGCGTCGAAGCGGGACTCCGGCCGGGTGCCGCTGGTCGTCGACCGGCCCCGACGGACGTGCTCCCGGCCGATCAGCAGCCGTCCGGTGCAGTGCCCGAGCACGTCCACCAGCGGGTTCTGCACGGCCTTGACCATCCGTCGGGTCATCTGCGCCGCGTCCATCCGCAACTCCGAGTGGACCGAGGCCACCACCACGTCCAACGCGTCGAGGAGCGCGGGGTCCTGGTCGAGGGAGCCGTCGGGGAGGATGTCGCACTCGATGCCGGTCAGCAGCCTGAAGGGCGCCCAGTGGCGGTTCAGCTCGGCGACCACCGCCAGTTGCTCGCGCAGCCGCCCCGCGTCCAGCCCGCGGGCCACCGTCAGCCGCGGCGAGTGGTCCGTGAGCACCGCCCAGTCGTGACCGAGGGCGATCGCCGTACGGCCCATCTCCTCGATCGGGCTGCCGCCGTCGGACCAGTCCGAGTGCAGGTGGCAGTCGCCGCGCAGCAGCGCGCGCAACCGCACGCCGCCGTCCGCGAGCGGCGCAGCGGACTCCTCCTCCAACTGGCGCAGGTACTCCGGCACCTCGCCGGCGACGGCCTGGGCGACCACCCGCGCCGTCTTCGGACCGATGCCCTTGACCGACTCCAGCGAGCGCGGGGAGGCGGCCCGGCGCCGCACCTCCTCGGGCGACATCCGGGCCACCAGGGCGGAGGCGGTGCGAAAGGCCCGTACCCGGTACGTCTCCGCCCGGGCGCGCTCCAACAAGAACGCCACCCTGTCCAGCGCCTCCACGGGGTCCATCGCCCACTCCCTCACCCGCCGCCCGTCACGCCCTGGCCCCGCGCTGCGGTCGCGCCGCCCGGGGCACGTCCCACTCTCGCCCCGGACGGTGCCCGCGGCACGCCGGGCCGGCCCCGGAGCGTTCGCCCGGACGGGTCATCGAAGCGTCGCGTTCGTCCGAACATCCGGCCCCGTCCGTGCCTCCAACGGCCTCAGCGGGCACTCCGGTCGTATGAGTCACTTGCACCGTGCCGTGGGCCGTGGGGGCTGAACGGCGCCCGCCGACGGTGCGTTCCACCGTGCGGGCGGGCACGGACTTCGTACGCAAGCACTACCGGGACCCGGTCGTCGGCCAGACGTTGCGCTCGACCGCCGCGGCCACCATCGCGTACGTCGTCGCGCTGTGGCTCAGCAGCGAACCGGCCCCGCTCACCGCCCCGCTCACCGCGCTGCTGGTCGTCCAGGTCACCCTGTACTCCACGCTCACCACCGGCGTACGCCGGGTGAACGCGGTGGTGGCGGGGGTGCTGATCGCCAGCGCCTTCAGCCTGTGGGTGGGGCTGAGCTGGTGGAGCCTCGGCCTGATCATCCTGCTGTCGCTGGTCGTCGGGTACATGGTGCGGGTCAGCGAGTTCGTGCCCGAGGTCGCGATCAGCGCGATGCTCGTCCTCGGCGTCACCCGGGTGGCCGACACCGCGTGGGACCGGGTCCTGGAAACGCTCATCGGCGCGGTGGTGGGGCTGCTGTTCAACGTGGTCTTCGTGCCGCCGGTGTGGGTGAGCACCGCAGGCGAGTCCATCGAGGGCCTGGCCCGGCGCATGCGGCTGCTGCTGCTCGACATCGGGGAGGAGCTGAGCACCCCCACCACGGTGGCGACGGCCGCCGCCCGGTTGCACGAGGCGCGCCGGCTCGACGACGACGTGGCCGACGTGGACGAGGCGCTGCGACAGGCGGAGGACAGCCTCAGGCTCAACCCGAGGGTGCGGGAGGGACTGCTGAACCGGGTGGTGCTGCGGACCGGGTTGGACACCCTGGAGATCTGCGCCGTCGTGCTGCGGGTGCTCGCCCGGACCATGACGGACCTGGCGAAGGAACACGGCGACGAGGGGCTCTTCCCGCGGGAGACCACCGGGCGTGCGTTGGAGGAACTGCTGGCCCACGTAGCGGACGCGCTGGTCGACTTCGCCGTACTGGTCACCACTCAGGTCAGCGAGGACGCCCAGGAGGCGGAGGAGCGGCTCGCGCGCGGCCTGGAGGACGCCGCCGCCAGCCGGGAGCGGGCGGCCGGGCTGCTGCTCGCGGGGGTGCGCAGCGATCCGCGCGACTGGCAGTTGCAGGGCGCGCTGCTCACCGAGATCGACCGCATCCTCGCCGAACTCGACCCCGAGCACCGTTCGCGGCGGCTGATGGAGGAGTTGGACCGCCGGGTACAGCAGGAGCGGGAGAGGTTCCCGCGGATCGCCGCGGCCCGGCAGTGGCTCGGCGAGCGGCGCCGGACCCGGTCGGGGCCCACGACCCACGGCGACGGCGGGTGAGCGCCGGAAGGCGTACGCGCCGGGCGACGAGCGGGGGCACGGGTCACGCGTGCGTGGTGATGGTGAACAGCGCCCCGTCCGGATCGCGTACGGTCGCCTCCCGCGCCCCTTCGAACGTGGTGTGCCGCTCCAGGACCGTGCCCCCGTGCTCCACGGCGGCATCCGCCGTGGCGTCCACGTCCTCCACCGGGAAGTGCACGTCCCACCGCGGCCGCAGCGTCGGGTCGGCGGCGGCGCCCGTGGCGCCGGAGCTGAGCCGGGCCAGCACCCGACCGAGGCTCACCAACACGACCTCGTCGTTCTCGAAGCCCACGTCGCAGCAGCCGGGGCGCTCGTTCGCCCAGTCCAGCACCTCGCCGTAGAAGATCGCCGCGTCGAAGGCGTTGCGGGTGCGCAGCAGCAGCCAGGCGGGCGCGTCCTTGTGGCCCGACTGCCAGTCGGGGATCAGCGCGCCCTCCCAGATCCCGAACACGGCGCCGTCGCGGTCCGCGGCCAGCGCACCGCGCCCCAGCGAGAACGCGAGCGGCCCGACGGCGACCGTGCCGCTGCGCTCCCGGATCCGGGCCGCCGCCACGTCGGCGTCCTTGGTGGCGAAGTAGGGCGTCCAGGCCACGGCCACCTGGAGGCGGGGGGCGAGCGCCCCGATCCCGGCGACGGGCGAACCGTCCCGCACGGCCACCGCGAATTCGTCGCCGAGCCGGCCCTTGCGGAACTCCCACCCGAGGACGGCCCCGTAGAAGTGCTGCGAGGCGCCGAGGTCCCGGGCCATGAGACTGACCCAGCACGGCGCGCCGAACTTGTGGGCGCTCGACGTCATGCCCGGCACGGTGGGTGGTCGTCGCGTCTCGTTGTCCATGGCCCTCGTGTCCCTGAGTCCTGCGGAGCCCGCCGCGGCAGCCCACAGCGCGCGGCCGGCACCGGCACGCTCCCCATCCTGCGCCCGCCGGACCCGGGACGCGAGTCGCGCTCGCTCCACGTGGTCGCGGAGGCACACAGCGCGCCCCGGGTTGCGCCCCGGCCGGAGAAGGGGCCGGATGGTCACACCACGCGGTACCAGGCACGACGGAGCACGGAAGGAGCCGGGCTGCCATGACACGGGCCGACGACCAGCACCGGGGCATCGACGCCGCCCGCCTCGGCGAGCACGCGCTGATCCGCGAACTGGAGAACATCCACCGCAGCCGCCACGACACCCTGCTGCACGGCTCCGCCGATGCGCTGGCCGTCCACACCGCCCGGATGGCGGAGCTGGAGGCGGAGTATCTGCGCCGCCACCCCGACCGCCAGGTCGCCGCGGCCCGCACCCGCGAGGGCGCCCGCGCCCGCGATGCGCAGCGCTGACGCCCTCCGGGCGGGACGGCGGCCGTCGGCCCCGTCGACTGCGCCGACTCCGACGGCCCCGACGGCGACGCGCGGTGGGTTACGTTTTGCTGCCCTGCGCGTCGAACATCGCCTTCACGCTGTCACCGAAGTACGAGCTGGCGTTCCAGCCCCCGGTCTTCGTTATGGTGCTGGTGACCCCGTTGACGTGCCCCAACTGCGTGGAGTTGTTGTAGCCGTGCAGCCAGGGGCCGCCGCTGGAGCCGCCGCCGAAGTTGCACTGGATCTCGACCTTGCCGTCGTTCCAGGCGACGCGGCGCGTGGTCCCCTTGCAGTACCACTGGACCTCGCCCTTGTCGTGGTTCCCCGGGTAGCCGAAGATGGTGCGCGCCTCGCTGCGCCCGTGGTTCCACGCCAGGCCGTGACCACCGGTCACGTTCACGATCTTCTTGCCCGCCCGGGGCAGGAGCGTGACCATGGCGACGTCCCAGTCCCAGTTCGAGTCGTCGATCCAGCCCTTGAACGTCCGGAACTGCTTCGCCGAGAACGTGCCGTAGGGGCGGCTGCCCTTGTGGTAGGCGGGGACGTACGTCCAGTTCGTCATCCACTTGCCGGCGGTCGAGCCGTTGCCGCCGGTGTTGACGCAGTGCCCCGCGGTGATCACCATCTGCTTGGACGGGCTGTTGATGGCGCTCGCCGAACACACGTAGTCGCGACCGTTCGTGGGCTTGCGGAAGAAGACCTTCCCCGCAGTGGCGGCGCGGTCGACCGCCAGCGAGCCGTCCCGCACGGGCGGTTGCTCGGGCGCAGCCGGCGGAGCCTCGCCCGGCTGGCCCGCGGGCTCGTCCGGACCGGGCGGCGGCTGACCCTCGGACGGCGGCGCCTCGACCGGGATCGCGTTCGCCATCCGCTCGGGGGTCCAGTACGCCTCGACGCTCGCGGCTTCCGCTTCCGATGCGACGGGTGTTCCGTCGGCCAGTTGTGAGGTGACGCCAATGGTCGTGGAACTCACGGCGGACGGTGGGGCTCCGCCCGGCTGCGCGGCCGACGGCTGACCGATCGCGGTCACCACGAGAGCGGCGGCCAATGCGGGGAAAATGATGCGGCTAGTTCTGCTCACTGAGATTCATCCTTGGTCCGGCGCAGGCATGCCGGCGGAGCGTCGACGGCATGGTGCTGCGCCCTGAGACGTGGTGGTCAGTGGTGCGGTATCAGCAGTGATCACTGAGGTGCCGGCAGCCTAACGAGGTTCAGTGCGGCCGCAGTTCGAAAGAGCTCTCGTAATATTCGGTGAAAGGCCGTCAGGGAATGTGCGGGGCATGTTTTTTCTTCATCTCATTCGCGTTTAGCCGCCGTTCGGCGGTGTCGCGAAAAGAAGGGGCATCCCGGATTCAGGCGCCGGCAAGGAGGAGGAGATCACCGGGTGATCGTTCGCGGACGTAGGGCATTTGCTCGCGAGAAATCACCGGGGGGTGCCGTTTATTTCGGACTCCGGCGGGGTCGCACCCGAACGCCTGCCGCGCCGCACCCGCGGATCACGCGTCGTACACGAACACGACGGCACGCGTTCCGCGCCGGGACGGTGGCAGGGGGCGGCGTGCTGGGTACATTCACCGCGGCGCCGTCGCCCCCACCCGCCAGGACGGCGCCGCCTGCGTGCTCAAACCAGCCGTCACCCAGGAGACGTTGTGGCCCGAGGCAGAGCGACCAGACGCACCCTCCGTCCCGTGGCGACCGTGTTCGCGGCCCTCGCCGCGACCGTGGCCGGGACCCTCACTCCAGCCGTCGCCGACTCCACCACCGACCCCAGGCCCCGTACCGCCGCCGAAGTCCTGCGGCCGGTGGCCCCACCGCCCGCCAGCAACCCCGGCGGTCTCGCGCCCGCACCGCCGGGCGCCCCCCGTGCGACGGACGCCGAGGGCATCGAGACCGCAAGGGAATCACGGCCCGTCGCGCCGGGCATGACGCTCACCTCGTACGACCGGCTCGAAGCCCGCGCCTGGCTGCGCGTCGACACCCTCTCCGTCGACCTCGGCAAGGGCGCGGGGTCGGGCGCGGGCTCGACGGGGGTCGACTACCTCTCCACCGGAAAGGTCGCCGACCGCGCACCGCTGAGCCGGCTGGCGGCGGAGCACGACCCCGGGCCCGGGCGGCGCACCGTCGCCGCCGTGAACGCCGACTTCTTCGACATCAACCAGACCGGTGCGCCGCTCGGCCCCGGCATCCGCGACGGTGCGCTCACCCAGTCGCCCGCCCCCGGCGCCCACCGCGCCGTCGGCTTCGGCCCCGGCGCCGCCGGCCGGGTGCTTGAGCTGTACTTCGACGGCTCCCTCACCCTGCCGTCCGGCTCCGGCCCGCTCGCCGCGTACAACGCGGCCAACGTGCCCGCCGACGGTGTCGGCGCCTACACCTCCGCCTGGGGCACGGCCGACCGGGCGCTGACCGTCGACGGCGCCGGTTCCCGCGCTGAAGTCGCCGTACGCGAGGGCCGCGTCGTCTCCGTCACCGACCGCCCCGGCAGCGGGCCGATCGCCGACGACACCACCGTGCTGCTCGGCCGGGAGGCCGGCGCCGAACGGCTCGCCGCCCTCCGCCCGGGCGACCCGGTGTCCCTGGCGTACCGACCGCGCACCGACGGCGGCCCCCTGCCGCGCACCGCCGTCGGCGGCCGGGAACTCCTCGTCGTCGACGGTGCGGCCGTCAGCCACGAGGGCGCGCCCAACAACACCGCCGCGCCCCGCACCGCCGTCGGCTTCTCCCGCGACGGCACGACCATGCAGATCGTCACCGTCGACGGGCGGCAGGCCGACAGCGGCGGCGTCACCCTCACCGAACTGGGCCGGATGCTCCAGCGCGCCGGCGCCCACAGCGCACTCAACCTCGACGGCGGCGGCTCCTCCACCCTGCTGGCCCGCGCCCCCGGCAGCGACGCCCTCCAGGTCGAGAACAGCCCGTCCGACGGCAGCGAACGGCCCGTGCCCAACGGCCTGGCGCTCACCGCCCCCGACGGCAGCGGCCGGCTCCACGGCTACCGGGTCACCACCCGTACGCCCCCGCTCGCCGCGCCCACCGCCGCATCCGTCAGGGGCGGCCGACCTGACCGGGTCTTCCCCGGGCTGACCCGCGCGCTCACCGCCGCCGGGTACGACGAGACGTACGGGCCCGCCGCCGGCGCCCCCGCCTGGCGCACGAGCGCCCCGGCCGTCGGCACCGTCGACCGCGCCGGCGTCTTCCGCGCCGGCCGCAGCGGCACCGTCACCGTCCGTGCCCAGCGCGGCGCCGCCGACGGCAGCATCCCGCTGACCGTGCTCGGCCCGCTCGTCCGCGTCGAGCCCACCACCCGCCGGGTGTCCCTCGCCGACGCCGACGCCACCGGCAGCTTCGGACTCGTCGGCCGCGACGCCCAGGGCAACAGCGCGCCCGTCGAGCCCGCCGACGTACGCCTCGACTACGACCGGCAACTCTTCACCGTCACCGACGACGGCGCGGGCTCCTTCACCGTCACCTCCCGCACCGGCACCGGCGCGGGCCGCATCACCGCCACCGTCGGCGCCACCACCACCGCCCTCGCGGTCAGCGTGGGCCTGGCCGAACAGCCCGTGACCGGTTTCGACGACGCCGCCGACTGGAAGTTCAGCCAGGCCCGCGCCGACGGATCCGTGGCCGCGACCGACGCCGGGCACACCGGCACCGGCTTGGAGCTGCGCTACGACTTCACCCGCTCCACGGCGACCCGCGCCGCCTACGCCAGCCCGCCCGGCCGCATCGAGGTGCCCGGCCAGCCCCAGTCCTTCACCCTCTGGATCAACGGCGACGGCAACGGAGCCTGGCCCACCCTGCACCTGAAGGACGCCGCCGGCTCCGACCAGTTGCTGCGCGGCCCGTACGTCACCTGGACCGGCTGGCGGAAGGTCACCTTCGCCGTCCCGCCGGCAGCCGCGACCCCGCTCGCCGTCCACCGCTTCTACCTCGCCGAGACCGCCGCCACCCGGCAGTACACCGGGAAGGTCGTCGTCGACTCGCTCACCGCCCAGGTCCCGCCCTCCGTCGACCTGCCCGCACCGCCGCGGCCCGTCGATCCGCTCGTCGACTCCGCCGCGGTGACGGGGGAGCGGGACTGGCGGTTCGCGGTGATGTCGGACGCCCAGTTCGTGGCGCGCGCCCCGGACAGCGACATCGTCCGCCAGGCGCGGCGCACCCTGCGCGAGGTCCGGGCCGCGCGCCCCGACTTCCTGGTGGTCAACGGAGACCTCGTCGACGAGGGCTCGCCCGAGGACCTGGCGTTCGCCCGGCGCGTGCTGACCGAGGAGCTCGGCACCGCAGTGCCCTGGTACTACGTGCCCGGCAACCACGAGGTCATGGGCGGCCGGATCGACAACTTCACCGCCGAGTTCGGCGCGCCGTCCCGCACCTTCGACCACCGCGGCACCCGGATCGTCACCCTCGACACCTCCAGCCTGTCGCTGCGCGGCGGCGGCCTCGCGCAACTGCGGAACCTGCGGGCGGCACTCGACGGCGCGGCGCGCGACGAGGACATCGGCTCCGTGCTGGTCGTCCAGCACGTGCCGCCGCGCGACCCCACCCCGCAGCAGGGCAGCCGGCTCGGCGACCGCAAGGAGGCGGCGCTGATCGAGGGCTGGCTCGCGGACTTCCGCCGCACCACCGGCAAGGGCGCCGGCTTCGTCGGCAGCCACGTCGGCGTCTTCCACGCCGACCGCGTCGACGCCGTGCCGTACCTGATCAACGGCAACGCGGGGAAGTCCCCGGCCGCCCCTGCCGCGGACGGCGGTTTCACCGGCTGGTCCCTCGTCGGGGTCGACCGGGTGTCCGCAGCCGAAGCGCGGGCGGCCCGCGGCCGGCCCTGGAGCGCCGGCCCCGACTGGCTGTCCGTGCAGACCAGGGCCCACGTCGACGCCCTCGCGCTCGACGCCCCCGCGGCGCTGCCCACCGGCAGCACCGCCCGGGTGCGGGCCACGGTGACCCAAGGGACGCGCACCGTCCCGGTGGGCTTCCCGATGAGCGTCGACTGGACGGCGTCGAAGAACGTCCACATCGCCTCCGGGGCGGCGGGCCGGCCGCGCTCGGTCGGCGCCGCCGTGGCCGTCTTCGACCCGGCCACGGGCCGGCTCACCGCGCTGCGAGCGGGCACGATCACCCTCGCGGTGACCGTCTCAGGACAGCGTCGACAGGCCGAGGTCCCCATCGCGGACGCGGCCCCCGCCGGCCGTCGCGGAGCCGACCGACCGCGGCCCGTCACCGCGCCCGCCGGTAGGTGACGCCGCTCCGGTCACCCTGCCCGCGGCCCTTCGCCATGCGGGCGCGGCCGATCGCGGGCAGGGTGGTCATGAGCGTCACGGAGGAGGTGGTGCACCGTGGGCGGTCCGCGCGCACCCAAAGCCGTGGCCACGGACGGGGAGGGCCAAGGTGCCCGGCCTCCGCTCGCCCGGGCGCTCACGGACCTGATGGCCGGCGTCGGCGCGCACTCCGGCGCGGTGTACCTGCTGTCCCCCGACGCACAGGTGCTGGAGATGGTGGTGAAGGCCGGGCTGCCGCGGTCCTTCTCCGCGCCCTGGGAGCGGGTGCCGCTCAGCGCGCAGATGCCGGTCGCCGACGCGGTGCGGGAGAGCCGCCTGGTGTGGATCAGCAGCGAGGAGGAGATGGCCCGCCGCTACCCGCGGATCGCCGTCGTCCTGCCGTACCCGTACTGCCTGGCCGCGGTGCCCGTCGCGCACGGCGACACCACGTACGGAGCGGTGTACGTCACCTGGCCCGGCGCCCACCCGCCCGTGCTCCTGCCGCCGGAGCGCGCCGAACTGCTCGCGGCCTGCGACCGGATGGGCCGCCGCCTCGGCGAAGCCGTCGCGGCGGGCGTCTCCGTCGTCGCGGACGGCGGGCCCGTCGAAGCCGAACCCATGGTCATGGCCCGCACCGGGGCCGCGGAGGAAGCCGTGCGGATGCTGGCCCGGATGCCCGACGGGCTGTGCGCCCTCGACGTGGAGGGCCGCGTCGTGTACGCCACCCCCGCCACCGGCCGGCTCCTCGGCGTCCCCGTCAGCCGCCTCATGGGCCGACGGCTGTGGAGCGCGCTGCCCTGGCTGGACGACCCGGTGTACGAGGACCGCTACCGCGCCGCCATGCTCAGCCAGCGCACCACCTCGTTCACGGTGCTGCGACCCCCGCAGGAGTGGCTGTCCTTCCGGCTGCACCCCGGGCGCAGCGGGGTCAGCGTCCACATCACCCAGGCCCGCACCGCGGTGCCCGGGCCGTCCCCGAGCGCCGCGGCCGAACACCACGGCAGCCTGGTGTCGATCTCCCACATCCTCAGCCTCGCCGGCGCGCTCACCAAGTCCGTCGGCGTCGAGGACGTCATCGAGACCGTCGCGGACGTGATCATGCCCACGCTCGGCAGCGACGCGCTGGCCATGCTCGCCGCCGAGAACAACCGGCTGCGGGTGCTGGGCCAGCGCGGCTACCGCGACCCCCAGATCGTCAACCGCTGGGACGGCACCCCGCTGAGCGCCCAGATCCCCGGGGCGCAGATCCTCTCCACCGGAGTGCCCTCCTTCTTCGAGTCCCGGGCCGAGCTGGAACGGGTCTACCCGGCGCGCTACGCCACCCCCGACGGCATGGCCTCCTGGGCGTACCTCCCGCTCATCGCCTCCGGGCAGCCCATCGGCACCTGCGTCCTCGGCTACGCGCACGAGCACCGCTTCCCGCCCGAGGAACGCGCCGTGCTCACCAGCCTCGGCGGCCTCGTCGCCCAAGCCCTGGAGCGGGCCCGGCTCTACGACGCCAAGCACCGTCTCGCCCAGGGCCTCCAGGCCGCGCTGCTGCCGCGCTCGCTGCCCGCGATCGAGGGCCTGGAGGCCGCCGCCCGCTATCTGCCCGGCACCCACGGCATGGACATCGGCGGCGACTTCTACGACCTCGTGCGGCTCGGCGGCGACTCGGCAGCCGCCGTCATCGGCGACGTCCAGGGCCACAACGCCACCGCAGCCGGGCTGATGGGCCAGGTCCGCACGGCCGTACGCGCCTACAGCGCGGTCGGCCAGGGGCCCGGCCAGGTCATGGCGAGCACCAACCGGCTGCTCATCGACCTCGACGCCGAACTCCTCGCCAGCTGCGCCTACCTCCACCTGGACCTGCCCGTCCGCAGTGCCCTGGTCGCCCGCGCCGGCCATCCGCAGCCGCTGCTGCGGGAGCCCGACGGGCGGGTACGGGCCCTGGAGCTGCCCGGCGGGCCGCTGCTCGGCGTGGAGGACGACGCGGTGTACCCGGTCACCCGCGTACCGCTGGCCCCCGGCTCCGTACTGGCCCTGTACACGGACGGTCTGATCGAGCAGCCCGGGACCGACCTCGACGAGGGCCTCGCGGAGCTCGCCGGGCGACTGGCCGCGGCCGACGGCAGCCTGGAGGACATCGCCGACGCCCTGATGGACCGTGCCGCCGCCGACCAGCGCGGCGACGACACCGCACTGCTGCTGCTCCGCCCGTTGCCCTGAAGGAGCACAATCGAGGGAGGGGAGAAGAGCACGACGACCGCGCCGACCGCGCCGACCACGATGCAGAGGACGCCGCAGAACGCGCGGGGAACGACGAGGGGGAGCACGCCGGAGGTGAACAGATGGCGAAGCGGCCTCGGTCCCGCTACGCACCGGACCAGGGACTCACCACCCGCATGGTGACGACGATGTTCTTGATCGGACTGCTGTACGTCGTCTTCGTGGGCGTCCTGCTCGCCCTGCTGCGCGGCGCGTGGCCGCTGATCCTCTTGATCGCGGGCGCCCTGTTCATCGCCCAGTTCTGGTTCAGCGACCGGATCGCCGCGTACGGCATGGGTGCCCGGGAGGTCACCCCCGAGGAGGCGCCCCAGCTCCACGGCGCCGTCGACCGGGTCTGCGCGCTGGCGAACATGGCGAAGCCACGGGTCGCCATCACCGACAGCGACGTCCCGAACGCCTTCGCCACCGGCCGCAACGAGAAGACGGCCCTGGTGTGCGTGACCACCGGGCTGCTCAGACGCCTGGAGCCGGAAGAGCTGGAGGGCGTCCTCGCCCACGAGCTGTCCCACGTCGCCCACCGCGACGTCGCGGTGATGACGATCGCCTCCTTCCTCGGGGTGCTCGCCGGGATCATGGTGCGCGTCAGCCTCTACGGCGGACTGGGCCGCGCCGGGCGCAGCAACAGCAACACCGCCCTCGCCGTCGCCCTCATACCCCTGGTCAGCGCGGCCGTCTACGTGATCAGCTTCCTGCTCACCCGGCTCCTGTCGCGCTACCGGGAGCTGTCGGCCGACCGCGCCGCGGCGCTGCTGACCGGCCGCCCCTCGGCGCTCGCGTCCGCGCTCACCAAGGTGACCGGCGAGATGGCCCGCATCCCGACCGAGGACCTGCGCAAGGCCGAGCCGTACAACGCCTTCTGGTTCGCCCCGGCGTTCTCCTCCCGGGAGAGCCTGGGCCGGCTGCTCTCCTCGCACCCGACGCTGGAACAGCGCCTGGAACAGCTCGCCACGATCAGCGCCCGGCTCGCCCGCCCGTGACGGGCGCACGACCCGTGCGCCGCCCGCACCCCAACCGCGCCCGCGCCCCGTGCGCCGCCCGTACCGTCGAACGGGGGACTTCCGTTGAGATTCCTCGACGTCATCCTCGGCCGCAGCAAGCCCGTCCGCCCCGACCTCGACCAGCTCTTCGGGCTGCCGTCGGCCGCGATCACCCTCCAGGCGGGCGCCGGCTTCACCCCGACCGGCGCCGGCTCGGTGTGCTTCGCCAGCACCGAGGGCGGCGCCTTCCGCCGCATCCAACAGGACGTCAAAGACCTCCTCGACGCCGACTCGGGCCGCACCGCCCCGGTCACCTTCAGCCAGGACGGCTACGGCTACACCTGGGTGCTCGTCACCCGACCCGCGGACGACACCGCGGCCCTGGTGAACGACCTGCACGCGGTGAACACCCTGCTGGAGGACGGCGGCTTCGGACCCCAACTCCTCTGCTCCCTGGTCGCCTTCGCAGGCGGGGCGGGCGGCGATCGTCCGCTGGCCCTCGTCTATCTCTACAAGCGCGGCACGTTCTACCCCTTCGCCCCCGTGCCCGGCGCCGCCGAACGCCGGGACAACGCGCTGGAACTCCAGGTCAGGGCGCTGCTCGCGGACGACCTGCGGATGGAGAAGGACCTGTCCCGGTGGTTCCCCGTGTGGGGTGCGCCCGGCCTCGTCACTCCTTGACGCCCGGAGCTCGCAGCAGCACGCCCCTTCCAGATTCCTGCAACGCGTTCTACCGTGTGCGCCGCGCCCGGGACGGACCGAGACCCTGGAGGGGCCGTGCACCTCGCCGAATCGCCCGAACAGCAGCGGCTGCGCACCGAGTTGCGCGCCTACTTCGCCCAACTCGCCCCCGACGGTGCCGCCGCGCGCCACGCCGACCTCGCGGCGCAGAAGCGCTTCTACCGCGCCACCGTGCGCCGACTCGGCGCGGACGGCTGGCTCGGGGTGGGCTGGCCCACCGAGTACGGAGGACGCGGCCTCGGCGCCGTCGAGCAGTTCGTCTTCTTCGACGAGGCGGCCCAGGCCGGCGTCCCGCTGCCGCTGATGGCGCTGAACACCGTCGGCCCGACGATCATGCAGTTCGGCACCGAGGAACAAAAGGCGCACTTCCTGCCGAAGATCCTCCGGGGCGAGATCGACTTCGCCATCGGCTACAGCGAACCCGGCGCCGGCACCGACCTCGCGGCGCTCTCCACCCGCGCCGTGCGCGAGGGCGACCGGGACACCGGCACGTACACGGTCAACGGCCAGAAGATCTGGACCACCAACGGCGACACCGCCGACTGGGTGTGGCTCGCGGTGCGCACCGACCCCGACGCCCCGCCGCACAAGGGCATCACCATCCTGCTGGTGCCGACCACCGACCCCGGCTACTCCTACACCGTGATCAACACCCTCGCCTCGCACACCACCACCGCCAGCTACTACGAGGACGTCCGGGTGCCCGCGGCGCACCGCGTTGGCCCCGAGCACGGGGGCTGGCGGCTGATCACCAACCAGCTCAACCACGAACGCGTCACCCTCGCCGCCCACGGCACGACGGCCGTCCGCGCCCTGGTCGACGTCCGGCGCTGGGCCGCGGCGACGAAGCTGGCCGACGGCCGACGCGTGCTCGACCTCGCCTGGGTCCGCACCCGCCTCGCCCGCACCCACGCCCGGCTGGACGCCATGAAGCTCCTGAACTGGCAGATGGTCAGCTCCGTCCAGGACGGCACCCTCACCCCCCAGGACGCCTCCGCCGTCAAGGTGTACGGCTCCGAGGCCCGCCGCGACGCCTACGCCTGGCTCCTGGAGGTCCTCTCCGCCACCGGCCCCCTCAAGGAGGGCTCCGCGGGCGCGGCCCTCCACGGCGAACTGGAACGCGGCTACCGCGCCGCGGTCATCTTCACCTTCGGCGGCGGGAACAACGAGATCCAACGGGAGATCATCTCGTGGATCGGCCTGGGCATGCCGAGGGTCCGCCGCTGACCCGGACGGGCGGCGCGCCCGGTCACCCGTCGGACCGGTCGGCGTCGCCCGACCGCCGTGCCGGCGCGAACCTCACCGGCGCCTCGAAGCGGGCCTTGCGGGCCGCGCGGCGCAGCACCGTGAGGACCGCGGGGCCCGCGAGGAGGATGCAGACGAAGTTGGTGACCGCCCGGCCGGTGTCCCAACCCAGCGAGGTCGCCAGGTCGAAGGCGAGGTAGCGCTGCCACTGTTCGGTGAACGGCAGGCCGGGGAGGTAGGCGATGGAACTGCCCGGGTCGACGGAGAAGGGCCAGAAGGAGAGGTTGAGCAGGAAGCCGAAGAGGAAGCCGGAGAGCGAGCCGTACCCGGCCAGCAGCAGCACTTCCCAGCGGCCCGACGCCCGGGGGAGGAGGCCGGCGAGCATGCCCACGAAGGCGCAGCCGAACATCTGGTACGGCATCCAGGGGCCCACTCCGCCGGTGATCAGGGCCGAGGCGAACAGGGACGTGCAGCCGAGGGTGAAGCCGAACCCGGGGCCGTACACCCGGCCCGCGAGGACCAGGACGAAGAAGACCGTCTCCACGCCCGCGGTGCCCGCGCCCAGCGGGCGCAGGGCCGCGTTCACCGCGGAGAGCACGCCCAGCATGGCGAGCGCCTTGGAGTTGATGCCGCCCTCGGCGATCTCGGAGACCACCACGCACAGGACGAGGACGAGCAGCGAGCCGAAGATCAGCGGCGGGGCGTAGTGGGAGGCGAAGGCGCCCGGTGCGACGACGAACGGCCAGAAGAAGGCGACCAGCCCGACGAAGGCCGCGAGCGAGATGACGACGCCGGCGCGCGGCCCGATGCGGATGGCGTGCGGCGTACGGGCGCTCACGGCCGGCTCCCCTCGGCGACCTCGGCCGGACCCGCCAGCGCGGACGCCACCTGGCGCACCGTGAGGTACGGCAGCGGGGCGAGGACCTTGGCCACCTGGGGCGCGAAGACGGGCGACGCGACGACGACCTCCTTCGTCGGGCCGTCGGCGACCACGTCGCCCTCGGCCATCACCACCACCCGGTCCGCCGCCCGGGCCACGAACTCCACGTCGTGAGTGGCGATCACCACCGACCGGCCCTCCGCGGCCAGCGCGTCGACGATGCCGATGAGCTGTTCCTTCGCGCCGTAGTCGAGGCCGCGCGTGGGCTCGTCCAGCAGCAGCACGCGGGGCGCTGCGGCCAGTTGGATCGCCAGCACCAGCGCCAACTTCTGCCCCTCGGACAGGTCGCGGGGATGAGTGGCGCCGTCGACGCCGGGCACCAGCCGGTCGAGGATCGCCCGCGCCGTGGCCCGCGGGCCGCGGTCCGCGCCGTCCGGGGCGGACTCCCGATCGGCCTGGGCGAGTTCCTGATCGACGCTCTCCAGGTACAACAGGTCCGTCGGGGTCTGCGGCACCAGGCCCACCAGCCGACGGGCCCGGTCCGCCGACAGCTTCTGCGGATCGCCGCCTTCGCCGTCGCCCTCGACCCGCACCGTGCCGGCCCGGCGCGGCCCCGAGCCCTGCATCGCCCACAACAGGGACGACTTGCCGGAGCCGTTGCGGCCCATCAACGCGGTGACCTCGCCGCCGCGCAGCGACAGCGACACCTCCCGTACGGCCGGGACGTCGCGGTACGCCACGCTCACGCCGCGCGCCGTCAGCAACTCGGCGGCGGGCTCGGGGCGCGGACGCGCGGGCGGCGGGGGAGCGGCGGCCAGCCGGCTCCGCAAGGGGCGCGCCGCGCGCCGCGCGTCCCGGATCGACAGCGGCAGCGGGGCCCAGCCCGCCGCCCGCCCCAACTCCACCACCGGCGGCGCGATCGTCGAGGTGCGGAACACCTCCGCGGGCTCCCCGGCCACCACCCGCCCGTCCCCCGGCAGGTGCAGCACCCGGTCCGCGTACTGCACGACCCGCTCCAACCGGTGCTCGGCGATCAGCACGGTCACCCCCAGGTCGTGCACCAGCCGGGTGACGGCCGCCAGCACCTCTTCCGCCGCCGCCGGGTCCAGCGCCGACGTCGGCTCGTCGAGGACCAGCACCCGGGGGTGCGCGGTGAGCACCGACCCGATGGCGACGCGCTGCTGCTGCCCGCCGGAGAGTTCGTACAGGGCGCGGTGGCGCAACTCCGCAAGACCGAGCAGGTCCAGGGTCTCCTCGACGCGCTTGCGCATGGTGGCGGGCGGCACGGCCAACTGCTCCATCGCGTACGCCAACTCCTCCTCCACCGTGTCGGTGACGAAGCCGTCCAGCGGGTCCTGGCCGACCACGCCCACCACGTCGGCGAGTTCCCGCGGCGGATGGCCGGCCGTGTCGCGTCCGTCGACGGTGACCCGGCCGTACAGGGTGCCGCCGGTGAAGTGCGGCACGAGCCCGTTGACCGCGCCGAGCAGGGTCGACTTGCCGACCCCGGTGGGGCCGGTCACCAAACACAGCTCCCCCTCGTCGACGGTGACGTCCACCTCGCGGAGCACGGGCTCGGCCGCGTCGTGGTAGACCACGCTGACCTGGTCGAAGGTGATCACTGGGCGTCCTCGGTACGCCGCACGGCACCGCGTTCGCCGGGCGGGGCGGGCAGGGGAACGGGCGCCGTCGGGGGCGGCGCGATGAAGCCCGCGGCGCCGGCGAGCAGGATCGCGCCCGCCGGCACCAGCGGCAGGGCGGGCCAACTCAAGGGGTGGAAGGTGGGGTTGAGCTGCGCCGCGTCGAAGCCGGTGCCGGCGAACAGCAGCACGGCGGAGAGCACCCCGCAGCCCGCGACGGCCCACTCGGCGAACCGCCAGGGGTCGGGACGGTAGACGGTACGGGTCACCCGTCGCCCGCCGAGCCGCAGCCCCGCCACGCACAGCACCCCGCCCGCGGCCATCGCCGGCAGCCCGAGCAGGCGCGGCGCGGTCGCGTCCAACAGCCCGTACGCTCCGGCGCACAGGCCGCACATCCCGAGCAGCATCAGCGCGCCCGTCAGCCGTCGGGAGGCGCGGGTGGCCGAGCCCGCCCGCCCGTAGCCGCGCGAGTCCATCGCGGCGGCCAGCCGCAGCGAGCGCTCCAACGCGTCCTCCAGGACCGGCACCACGATGCCGCGCAGGGCCCGCAGGCCCTTGGTGCGGCCGGCGCGCAGCCGCCGGGCCCGGTGCACCCGGCGCACGCTCTGCACCAACTGCGGGGCGACGCTGATGGAGACGGTGACGGCGACCCCCAACTCGTACAGCGCGCCCGGCAGCACCCGCAGCGCCCGCTTGGGGTTGGCGAGGGTGTTTGCCGCCCCGATGCAGCAGAGCATGCAGGCCAGCCGCAGGCCCTCCGTCGCGGCCGACAGCAGCGCCTCCAAGGAGACCGGGCCACCGATCTGGATGCCCGCGTACCAGTCGGGCGTGGGGACGTGCGGCAGCGAGAACAGGAACGTGTCGCCGGGGGTGATGCCGGTGGCGAAGACCGCCCGGAAGACGACCCGGATCGCGACCACGACCAGCGCCAGCCACAGGTAGTAGTGGAAGCCGCGCGCCCACGGCGCCTCGGTGCGGCGCGCGGTGACCACGTACCCGAGGACGGCGAGGACGAGGAAGAGCAGCAGCGGGTTGTTGGTGCGGCTGATAGCGGTGGCCAGGGCCAGCGCCCACAGCCACCACGCCAACGGGTGCAGGGTGCGCGGCAGCCGCCGCCCGCCCGCCTCGGGCGGGACCGGCGAACCGCCGCGCGGGGAGCGCGGGGTGGACGGACGGGTGGCGGGCGGGGCGGTACGGGAGGTGGGTCGGCCGCGGCTACCGGGCACGGCGGCGCCGTCTGGCCGTGATCACGGCCGCCGCGCCGAGTGCCGCGACCAGCCCCACTGTGGCGAGCACGGGGACGATCGAGCCCGAGTCGTGCTCGGCGTCGGCCGCGGGCGCCGCGTCCACCACCTTCGTGCCGCTGCTCGGCCCCGCCAGCGCACCGGGCGTGGTGCCGCCGGACGGCGTCGGCGCGGCGGACGAGGGGGAGGCGGTGGGGCTCGACGACGCGGACCGCGGGGTCGACGGCGGCAGCGAGGGCGCTGTGGAGGGTGCGTTCGGGGGCGCCGTGCGCGTGGGCGCGGGTCCGGTGTCCGTGCCGGGCGGCGGCGGGGCGGCCCGCTCGGTGGACTTGGGCGGCTGCGCGGCAGAGCCACCGCCGGTCGGCGCGGTGTTGTGGGCGCGGAGTTGGTCCGGGGTGACCTTGGGCCGCCCCTTGGTGCCCCCGATGTCGGTGCCGCCGAAGATCCACAGGTCCACGCTGCCCGGCTTGGGCTTGTAGAGCATGGCGCCCAACTGGCTGTACTCCCAGGTGTTCTTCCCCGGGTCCGCGTGCCAGTACGACCAGTAGGCCGAGGCGGGCGGGGTCAGGACGCAGTCCTCCTGCTCGGGCGGCGGGAACTGCTTGCCGCCCTGGTGCCCGCTGTAGCCGATCCGGCAGATGAACGCCGGGCCGTCGTGCCCGGTGCCGGTGGTGCGCCAACCGCCCTGGTTGAGCAGTTCGTAACCGGTGGTGGGAGTCGTCCCGCAGGACCGGTAGACCGGGCCGCCCCAGCGGCTGAAGTCCACCGCGAGCACCACGCCCGACGAGGTCGTGCAGCGGCCGATCGGCTGGGGCGCGGCGGAGGCGGGCGCGGCCGTCGCCCCGAGCGCGGCGCCGGTCAGCGCGAGCGCGGCCGCCGCGTGGGCCACGGCCCGTACGATCCGGGACCTCACAGGGCCTGCTCCTTCCCGAGCGCCGACCGCCTGCGCCGGGAGACGACGGTGGCGGCGAGCCCGGCGAGCAGCAGCGCGGTGGCCGTCGCCACCAGCCACAGGACCCGGGCACCGGTGGACGCGAGCGGACCCTTGGCGTCGCCGTCCGGCGCGCCGTCGTGGCGGCCGTGGGCGTCCGGGCCGGCGGGGTCCTCCGGTGTGACGATGTCGGGCACCTTCGGGTCCTGGTCAGGGCCGGGGTCCGGCTGCGGGGACGTCCCGGTCAGACTGCGGGTGAGGGTGCCGAAGGAGATCCCGGTGGCGCCGCCGACGGCCTGCGTCGAGGCCCGCAGGTCCGAGCCGCGCTGGCCCTCCTTGGCGACGTCGAAACCGCCGTCCGGGTTCTGCTGCGCGGCGAGGAACGCCTTGGCGCGGGAGATCGGCTCGCGGTGCTGCGCGGCGTCGAGGGACAGCCCCTGGACGGCGAGCGCGGCTGAGTTGGTGGAGTTCCCGGCGGCGCCGGGGAAGCCGCCGTCCGGCAGTTGTCTGCCCGCGATCCAGGCCAGCGCCCGGTCGACGGCCGCGTCCGCCTTCGCCCCGCCGACCAGGTCCAGTGCCATCGCCGCGATCGCGGTGGAGTCGACGTCCGAGTCACCGGTCGGCGGGACCAGGCTCGGCCAGGCGCCCGAGGGGTGTTGCAGGGAGAGCAGGTACGCCACCGGGTCCGCCGCCGCGGCCCGTTCGCCCGCCCGCACCTGGGCGATGACGCCCAGGGACTGGCCGAAGACGGACGGCGCGTGGGTGTAGGCGCCTTTGGCGGGGCACGAGCGGTCCGCGCCCTGGCTCGGGGCCTTGCAGACGGCCTTGCCCAGGGCGGCGATCAAGTCGCGGCCGCCGAACGTGCGCGGGTCGCGCTGCACGACCTGCGCCAGCACCGCCGTCTTGGCGAGGGCACCGCCCACGGCCTGCCGGCCGCCCGCGCCGGTCCAGTCGTGCACCGTGCGGCCCTCGCCGTCCTTGCCGCCGCGGTCCAGGAAGTCGACGACCCCGCGCAGCTTGGCGTTGTTCAGGCCGGTGGCCGCCAGCGCGTACGCGCCGTCGATGGTGAGGCCGAAGTCGGCGCGCGGGGAGCCGGGGCCCGAGGTGTAGTAGCGGCCGCGCACCAACCGGTCGGCGTGGGTGAGGTACGCGACGCCCTTCTTCAGGTCGGGACCTCCCTCGCCCGGATCGCCAGGCCCAGGGCCGGGACCAGGACCAGGACCAGGACCTGGGCCCGGCGTGTCCGGCTTCTTGACCACGAGGTTCAGCAGATCGGTGTCCCGGCCCGCGAGCACCGCGGGCGCCGTCGCGTACGTGGACGCCTCGCTCGCCTCCTCGTCGTACCCGAAACCGCCGAGCGCGAACTGCTTGCCCGCCAGCCAGGCGACCGCGGCGTCGGCGCGCGCCGCATCGCCGAGGGCCCGCAGCGCCTGCGCCGCCTGGGCGGTGGCCACCGTGCTCGCGTTCGGCGCGCCCGTGTAGACGGGGAACGCGCCGTCGCTGCGCTGTTGGCCCGCGAGGTAGCCGCGGGCCCGGGTCACGTCCGCGCCGTGGCCGCCCGCCTTGTGGAGCGCCAGCGTCACCAGGCCCGTGGCGTGCGGCTCTCCGTCACACGGTTCGCCGGGCGCGATCAGCAGGCTGCTGAAACCACCGTCGGCGCAGGTGAGTTGGGCCAGTCGGGTCACCGACTCGGCCGGCGGCCGCACCCCGGCGCGCAGCACCGCCAGCACGGCCAGCGCCTGCCCTTCGGCGGACGCGGCGTGCCGGAAGTCGCCCCGGGCGGTGCAGCCGGGGGTGGGACGGTCCGGGTCCGGGTCCTTCGCGCAGACGTTGTCGACCAGGTCCCCGACGAGGTCGTGACCGCCGAAGGCACGCGGGTCCTCGCCGACGACCTGCGCCAGCAGGGCGAGCCGGGCCGCCGCGGTCGCGTCCGGAGCGGCGTCCTTCCCGTCCGGGTAGGCGTACTCGGTGGTGCGGGAGCGCAGGTACGCCGTCACCTTGTCGAGCGCGGCGCCCTTGCCGGCGCCGGCGGCCAACGCGTACGCCGCCTCCGTGGTCAGCATGTAGTTGGGCGTGCCCGGGCCTTCGTTCGCGGGGTCGACGATCCGCTCCCCGTCGGTGAGCCGGCCCTCAAACCAGTCCGCTGCCGCCTTGGTCCGCACCTCACCCTGTCCGGTGCCGGCCCGCACCTGATCGGGCGTGAACTTCGGCTTGCCGCCGCTGCCGCCGATCTCGGTGGCGCCGAACACCCACGCGTCCACGTCGCCGGGCTTCAACTGCCGCCCCATCGCGCCGTACTGGCTGTAGCGCCAGTCCTTGTCCGCTGCGCCGGCGACCCAGTACGACCAGTACGCGGACGCGGGCGGGGTGTGCTGGCACTTCTCCTGCTCCGCGGTGGGGTACTGCTTCCCGGCGGCGACCGACGGGTGGCCGATGCGGCAGATGAAGCCCGGGCCGTCGTGGTCGGTGCCGGCGGTGGTGAACCCGCCCTGCTGGAGCAGTTCGTAGCCGGTCTTCGCGCCGGTGGAACAGCCGCGCTGGACGGGGCCCTGGAACCGGCCGAAGTCCACCGCGACGACGGCACCCTCGGCGGGGGTGCACGCGTCGAGCGGTTCGACGGCGGACCGGGGAGCCGCCACGGCAGCGGGCGCGACGCCGAACACCACGCTCGCACAGCACGTCAGCACCGCCACCACCAGGGGCAGCAGGGCCCGCGGCCCGGATCTCGACCCGTGCTTCCGTCCCGTCCCTGCCACCGCGACCCCTCGTGTCGTCCGGGCGGACCAGGGCGTGGCTGGGCGGCGTTCACCGGGCAGGACGCGCCCCGGGACGACCGGTCGACCACGCCGTAGTCCGCGACGGCGCTTCTCGCTGCGAGCCCACCCAGGCAGTCCGGCTCACCCGTCCCGAGACGGGTCCACGGTTGCGGGTCAGCGCCGGGATTCGACCGGCTTCCCCTGGAAGTGAGCGTGTATCAGCCGGATTTGAACACGTGCCCGAAGCGAGCGTCAAGACGCCCCCGTACGGTGTCGACCGTCCTTCGCCCATCCCGCCGATCCCTGCAACACGGCCTGCTAGCGCGGTAGTTGCCGCTCGGGTAGCGTCCAGGGCTGTCACACGGGGGAATCCGGTGGGAGTCCGGAACTGACGCGCAGCGGTGTGGGACGGCCAGGAGGCCGTGCCGAGTCCGAATGCCCGTGCGGCACGCACCACCCAGGAAGCCGTTACCTCGCGTTCGGACGGCGGCCCCACCCGTCTCCACCGCCCCGGCCCGCTGGCACCGCGGCCGGGCAGGGGCGGGACCGGTCGGCGTCCCCCACCCCAGGAGCAGGCCGTGTCCCGTACCCGATCCCCGCACCGCGCCGCCCGCCGTCGGCTGCGCCTCCTCGTCACCGTGCCGGCCCTCGCGGGCGCCCTCGCCATCGGCGCACCGCCCGCGTCGGCGACCTCCACGCCCGCGCAGATAGCCGCGTCGAAGGCGATCGGCGTGACGTACCTCAAGTCCCTCCAGGCCGCGGACGGTTCGTACGCCGGCTCCGGCCTGTCGAACGAGTGGGCCTTCAGCGCCTTCGCCGCGGCCGGCACCGCCGCGGTGGACGTCACCCCCGGCGGCGACGCCACCAAGAACGCCCGGACCGTGTACCGCAACCTGCTGGCCACCCCCGGCTGGCCCTCCGCGTCGCCCCGCGTCACCGACTACGAGCGCGGCGTCCTCAACGCGTACGCCGCCGGCATCGACCCGGCCCGGGTCTCGGAGTCCCGCAACCTCATCGCCGACGTCTACGGGTTCTGGCAGAGCGCCGAGCCGGGCTACTTCGGCCCTTCCGCGACGTACAACGGCACCGTCTTCGCGGGCCTCGCGCTCGGTGGGGCGAGAACCCAGTCCGGTGCGCAGCGCGTGCCGCAGGCCCTGCTGGACTCGGTCGTCACCCGCATCCGCGCCAACCAGCACGACGACGGCGGCTGGGACTACCAGAAGGCCGAAGGCGACCCGGCGCGGCTGGCCGCGCCGAGCGACATCGACATGACCGGTGCGTCGATGGCCGCGCTGTGCGCCTCCGGCGTCCCCAACACGGACCCGGACGTCGTCCAGGCCAGGACCTTCCTGAAGAACAAGCTCGACGCCGCATCGGGCGCCTTCAACGCGATGTTCGGACAGAACACCAACTCCAACGGCTGGGCCGTCTCCGGGCTGCACGCCTGCGGCATCAACCCGCAGACGGGGGACTTCCTCACCACCAAGACGCCGGTCGACTTCCTGATCGCCCAGCAGTTCAAGCCCGGCGGCGGCTTCCGCTACCTGCCCGCCGACACCGCGCCTTCGGCGTACGCCTCCATCGACGCGCTGCGGGCGGTGGCGGGCGGCGGGTTCACCGCGGCCCCGCCCACCCCGACGACGGCCGGCGCCCCGCGCTGGGTGGGCGCCGACTCCTTCACCGCCGGGACCGCGACCGAAGTGGCGCTCAGCGTCGACGACGGCGCCGGCGGCCTGAAGGTCTGCTCGGTGCCCTTCACCCCGACCGGCGCCACCACCACCCTCGGTGACGTGCTGGCCGCTGCGGGCGCGGCGGCGCTGCCGGCCGGCTGCGTCACCGGCGTCACCCCCTCCGCCGGCAGCGGCCCGATCACCTCGCTCAACGGCAAGGCGAACAGCGGCTCGTCCACCTGGAAGGTCAGCGTCGACGGGGCCGCGCACGCGGGCGCGGCCCGCGAGAAGGTCGTGAACGTCGGCGACACCATCGCCCTGCGCTGGGGCGTCTGACCCCACCGCGGTCGCGGGCCGGCCACGGCACCCACAGCGCCGGCCCGCGACCGCACGGCGCCGCATTCGGCGCCCGATTGCCCGTCCATGACCACACGCCGGACCCACCCCGTACAAAGTCCACGGCCAGGGCCCCATACTGGACGGTGCGGGGAGGACGGGGCACGGCGACGGGGGCGACGGCGCAAGATGGCGGAGAGCAGGCTGATCCAGAGCCGGTACCGGCTGCTGGACCTGATCGGGCGCGGCGGCATGGGCGAGGTGTGGAGCGCCGTCGACGAATCGCTGGGCCGCCGCGTCGCGGTCAAGTGCCTCAAGCCCATCGGCCAGGACCACGACGCCTCCTTCTCCGCCGTACTGCAAGAACGGTTCCGCCGAGAGGCCCGGGTCGCCGCCGCGCTGCAACACCGCGGGGTCACCGTCGTCCACGACTTCGGCGAGTACGACGGAGTGCTCTACCTGGTCATGGAGCTGCTCCAGGGCCACAACCTCAGCCAGCTCCTGGACGAGAACGAACAGCAGCCGCTGCCGGTCGACGAGGTCGTCGACATCGCCGTCCAGGTCGCGGACGCCCTCGCGTACACCCATGAACGCGGCATCGTGCACCGCGACCTGAAGCCGGCGAACATCATGCGGCTCGTCGACGGCACGGTGAAGATCTGCGACTTCGGCATCGCCCGCCTCGGCGAGAACATCGGCCTCTCCTCCCGTCTCACCAGCACCGGCATCGCCATGGGCACCCCGCACTACATGTCGCCGGAACAGATCGGCGGCGGCCAGGTCGACCACCGCAGCGACCTGTACTCCCTCGGCTGCGTGCTCTACGAACTGGCCACCGGCGTACCGCCGTTCGACCACGAGGACGCCTGGGCCGTCCTGGTGGGCCACCGCGACACCGTGCCCCAACCGCTGAGCGTGCACCGCGCCGACATCCCCGACCACGTCGAGCGGACCGTGCTCGACCTGCTGGCCAAGACGCCCGACGGCCGGCCGTCCGACGCGACCGAGCTGCGCCGGCGCATGACGCAGGACCAGCGCGCCCTGCCGTCGGCCACGGCGACGACCGGCCGCACCGCCGCGCGGGCGCCCGCCGCCCTGCCGGCGTGGGGCCGCCGGATGACCGGCGGGCACCAGGCGACCGCGACCGCGTTGCGCCCGGTGGTGCCCGACCACACCGCGGGGCTCACCGGCGAATGGACCACCGGAGCGGCGCCGCGCGCCGCCGCCCTCACACCGGCCGCGTCCCGACCGGAGCGCCCCACGCCGTCGCCGGAGGCGTTGGCCGTGCTCGCCAGCCGCCACAGCGCCGGCCTGAGCCTCGCCCGGCTCGGCCGTTGGGAGGAGGCGGGCGAGGTCCACCGCGCGGTGGCCGTCGAACGCGAACACGCCCTCGGCCCCGACCACCCCGACACCCTCGCCAGCCGGTACGAGGTCGGCCTCACCCTCAGCCGCACCGGGCGCGCCGACGACGCACTGCGCGAGTTCCGCCGGGTGACGGCGGGGCGCGAGCGCGCCCTCGGCGCCGACCACCCGGACACTTTGGCGGCCCGTCAGGAGACGGCGTACGTCCTCGGACAGCTCGGCCGGCACTTCGAAGCCCACGACGCGTACGCCGCGGTCCTCGCCACCCGTGAGCGCACCATGGGTCCCGACCACCCCGACACCCTCGCCTGCCGCCACAGCCTCGCCTTCAACCTGAGCCGGCTGGGCCGGTTGGAGGACTCGTTCGCGATGGCCTGCGAGGTGGCCGCCGCCCGCACCCGGGTGCTCGGCGCCGACCACCCCGACACCTTGGTCACCCGCTACGAAGTCGCCTACGCCCTGGGCCAGTTGGGGCGCTGGACGGAGGCGCTGAGCACCTACCGGGAGGTCGCGGAGGCGCGCGCCCGGGCGCTGGGCCCCGACCACCCGGACACTTTGGCGGCCCGCCACGAGGTCGGCATCGGCCTCGGCCGGCTCGGGCACGGCACCCAGGCCGTGGAGCTGTACCGCTCCCTGGTCGCCGACCGCACCCGGCTGCACGGCGCGAACGACCCCGAGACGCTGCGCGCCCGCCACGGCCTGGGGGTGAACCTCGGCCGGCTGGGCCGTTGGGAGGAGGCCCTGGGGGAGGCGCGCGAGATCAGCGGGTTGCGTCAGCAGGTCCTCGGCGCCGACCACCCCGACACCCTCATCAGCCGCCGCGAGGTCGCCGTCGGCCTCGGCTGGCTCGGCCGTTGGCCCGACGCCCTGGAAGTGTACCGGGAGGTGGCCGCCGCCCGCGAACGCGTCCTCGGCGTCGATCACCCCGAAGCGCTCGCCAGCCGCAACGACGAGGCGCACTGCCTGGAACAGCTCGGCCGCCACTCCGACGCGGTGGAGCTGTACCGGCGCGTCGCGGCGCTGCGTGAACGCCGCAGCACCCGGGGCCGCTGACCTGCGCACCCGTCGCGGTCCAGGGCGCGCTCCAGGGCCGTGTACGGGTGTTGCGGCGCCGGCGGCAGCGGTTAGTGTCCGGTCATGCCCGCACTCACCTCGTACGACGCCGTCATCGTCGGCGGCGGCCACAACGGCCTGGTCGCCGCCGCCTACCTGGCCCGGGCGGGCCGCTCGGTCCTGGTGCTGGAGCGCGCCGGCGCGGTCGGCGGGGCGGCCGTGTCCACCCGCCCGTTCGCCGGGGTCGACGCCCGCCTCTCGCGCTACTCCTACCTGGTCTCCCTGCTGCCGCGGAAGATCGTCGACGAACTCGGCCTCGACTTCGCGGTCCGCGGGCGCACCGTCTCCTCCTACACCCCGTACGGCACGGGCGGGCTGCTCGTCGGCGCCGGCCGCACCGAGGAGTCCTTCGCCGCCCTCAGCGGGGGAGACGCCGAGTACGCGGCCTGGCGGGAGTTCTACGCGATGACGGGCGAGGTCGCCCGGCGCGTCTTCCCGACCCTCACCGAGCCGCTGCCGACGCGCGAGGAGCTACGGGCCCGGGTCGACGACCCGGTCGCGTGGCGCACGTTGTTCGAAGAGCCCATCGGCCGGGCGATCGAGGCGCGGTTCCAGCACGACCTGGTGCGCGGCGTCGTGCTCACCGACGCCCTGATCGGCACCTTCGCCGACGCCCATGACCCCGGCCTGGTGCAGAACCGCTGCTTCCTCTACCACGTCATCGGCGGCGGCACCGGCGACTGGAACGTGCCCGTCGGCGGCATGGGCGCGCTCACCGACGCGCTCGCCGCCGCGGCCCGCGGCGCGGGTGCCGAGATCGTCACCGGCCACGAGGCGGTGCGCATCGACACCGACGGCACGAACGCCGAGGTGGTGTACGCGAACGAAGGCCGCGAGGGCACCGTCGGCGCCCGTCGGGTGCTGGTGAACGCCGCACCGCGGGAGTTGGCCCGGCTGCTGGGCGAGGCACCGCCCGCGCCGGTGGAGGGCGCGCAGTTCAAGGTGAACATGCTGCTGCGCGCGCTGCCGCGGCTGCGGGACCGCACCGTCGACCCGCGCGAGGCGTTCGCCGGCACCTTCCACGTCTCCGAGGGGTACGGGCAGTTGGCGCGGGCGTACCGGGAGGCGTCCGCCGGCCGGCTGCCGAGCGCGCCCCCGTCGGAGATCTACTGCCACTCGCTGACGGACCCGACGATCCTCGCGCCCGACCTGGTGGCCCGGGGGTACCAGACCCTGACCCTCTTCGGGCTGCACACCCCGGCCCGGCTGTTCGCCACCGACCACGACCGGGTGCGATCCGACCTGCTCGCGGCCACCCTCGCCGAACTCGACGCACACTTGGCAGAGCCGATCGGGGACCTGCTCGCCGTGGACGCGAACGGCGAACCGTGCATCGAGGCGAAGACACCGCTGGACCTGGACCGGGAGTTGGGCCTGCCCGGGGGACACATCTTCCACCGGGACCTGTCGTTCCCGTACGCGAGCGAGGACACCGGGCGGTGGGGCGTGGAGACGGCGCACCCGAACGTCCTGCTGTGCGGCGCGGGCGCGGTACGCGGCGGCGGGGTGAGCGGGGTCCCGGGCCACAACGCGGCGATGGCGGCGATGGGGCGCTAGGGAGCGCTGCTCTGGTTCGAGAGCGCTGCTCTCGTGCGGGGGCGGTGCGCTGGGAATGGTGCGGTGCTCTCGTGCGGGGGCGGTGGGCTAGGAATGGTGCGGTGCTCTCGTGCGGGGGCGGTGCGCTGGGAACGGTGCAGTGCTCTCACGCGAGAGCAGCGCTCCCGCTTTGGTGCGGTGCCCCGGTGAAGGCGCACTGCTCTCGTATGGGGGTGGTGTTCACGTCCCGGAGCCCTGCTCGCACCCTGGAGCGCCGGTCGCTTCCCGGAGCACTGCTCTCGTATGGGCGCGGCGCTCGCACCCCGGAGCGCTGATCACCTCCCGGAGCACTGCTCTCGCACCAGCGCAGTGCTCCGGGACGTGCCCAGCCCCCGCTCACACGTCAGTCGGCGGACGCCACCCAGCCGTCGGCGACGATCCGCGCCGCATCGCGCGGCCTGGACTCGTCGAAGACCGGGCGGCCGCCGACCTCGACGCGCAGTCCCGTGACGTACGCCCCGCGGCCCACGTACCGGGCGTCGGTGGCGTATCGCCAGCGCAACCGCAGTTCACCGCCGCGCCACGGCGACAGATCCGCCGTCAGTCGGTGCCAGCGGCGTTCGGACCAGCCCGTCACCGAACCGTTCGGACGTTCCTCGGGGTGGCCGCCCTCGCGCGCGGTCGTGAACGGTACCGGCCGCCAGGTCGCCCCGCCGTCCGCCGAGCCCTCCAAGAAGAGCGCGTCGGCGGACGGCTCCGTGTCCCACCACAGCGCGCACTCCAAGCGGGCGGCGCCGCCGCGTCGCGAACCGAAGGGCAGGGCCGGCAGGGTGAGCGTGGCGGTGGTCGCGGACGCCATGCCGGAGAACCAGGCGCGGCGGCCCCGCTCCGGGCGCACCGGGACCGCGCGCGCCAGGTTGTTCGCGGCGGTGACCCTCGGCGCGCTGCCGGAGCGCCAGGTGCGCACCGGGTGGACGGAGTTCCCGAGGACGACGAGGAAGGTGTCCGTGCTGGGATCCAGCACCAGGCTGGTGCCGGTGAACCCGGTGTGGCCCGCGGAGCGCGGGGTGGCCATCGCGCCCATGTACCAGTGCTGGTTCAGCTCGAAGCCGAGGCCGTGTTCGTCGCCGGGGAAGGCGGTGTTGAAGTCCGTGAACATCAGGTCGACGGAGTCCGGGCGCAGGATGCGCGCGGTGCCGTACGCGCCGCCGTCGAGGAGCGTGCGGGCGAGGACGGCGAGGTCCCAGGCGCAGGAGAAGACGCCGGCGTGGCCCGCGACGCCGCCGAAGGAGAAGGCGTTCTCGTCGTGCACCTCGCCCCGCACCATGCCGCGGTCGAGACCGGACCACGGCGGTCGGGCGTCCTCGGTCGCGGCGACCTTCGGCCGCCAGGAGAGTGGTGGATTGAAACGAGTGCGCCGCATCCCGAGCGGAGCAGTGATCTCGTCGTGGAGCAGGCGGTCCAAAGTGCGACCCGTGATCCGTTCCAGGATCAGTTGGAGCGAGATCAGATTGAGGTCGGAGTAGAGGTACGTCGAGCCGGGTGGATGTGCCGGTGCCTCCGCCCACACCATCTTGAGCTTGCCCTCCCGCGTCGGCTCCCGGTACAGCGGGATCCAGGGTCGGAACCCGGAGGTGTGCGTGAGCAGCTGGACCACGGTGACGTCCTGCTTGCCTCCGCCGCCGAACTCCGGCAGGTACTCCGTCACCCGGGCCGCAAGCTCCAGCGCGCCCCGCTCGATCTGCTGCACCGCCAGGATCGAGGTGAAGAGCTTGGAGACCGACGCCAGGTCGAAGACGGTGTCCTCGGCCATCGGGACCTGCTGGTCGACCGGCAACTCCACGGCGGTGTCGGTGCGTTCGTCGTACGCGGCGTAACGCACGGCCATGCCGATGGGGCGGTGCAGGGCGACGGTGTCACCGCGGCCGGCGAGCAGCACCGCCCCCGCGTACCAGGGGTGTACGGGGGAGGGGTCGAGGTACGAGCGGGCGTCGGCGACCAGCCGGTCCAGGTGCGCCGCGATCAGCCCGGCGCGTTCGGGCGAGCCGCGGCGCAGGGTGCGTCGCCCGCCGGCGCCAGCGCCCACGCCCGGCCCCGCGCCGTCGACGGCGCCCGCCCCGCCGCCACCGGGGCCGCCCGGGCCGGCCTCGGCCGCCTGCGCGAACGGGATCGGGGCGAGCGCCAGCGCGCCGCCCAGGGCCAGCGCCCCGCCGCCCCACCTCCGTCTGCTGATCCCTCTGCCCTCCGTCGCGTCGTCCTGAGCCGCGCCCCGCGCCGCGTCCTCGGTCACCCGTACCCCGCTTCCTGAAAGTATCTTTCGAAACTCCGATCGATAGCGAAACTTTCTTGCGGCGCCGAGGGGCTGTCAACCGCCCGTCGGCCTCCGGGTGCCCCACCCCGCAAACTGACGCAGCATCAGAAAATCTCTTCCCTCGATGGCACGGCTGCGGCATCCTGCGCCCATGGAGACGGAGCTGAGCAAGTCCCTGGGGGTGGCGCACGCCCTCTTCGGGTTCACGCCGTTCCCGGCCGTGGCCGCGGCGATCACGCGCGCCGGCGGCTTCGGCGTGCTGGGCGCCGTCCGCTACACGGCCCCCGACGACCTGCGGCGCGACCTCGACTGGCTCGCCGAGCACTGCGACGGCCTGCCGTACGGGCTCGACGTCGTCATGCCCGCCCGACGCGCCGGAGTGCCGGGCTCCGCCGCGCCCACCGAGGCGGAGGTGGAGGCGCTGATCCCCGAGGGGCACCGGCAGTTCGTCCGCGACGTCCTCGCCCGGCACGGCGTCCCCGAACTCGCCGACGGCGAAGGAAGCGGTTGGCGCATCACCGGCTGGATGGAGCAGGTCGCCCGCTCCCAGTTGGACGTCGCCTTCGACTACCCCATCAAGCTGCTGGCCAACGCGCTGGGTCCGCCGCCCGTCGACGTCGTTACCCGCGCCCACGACCACGGGGTGCGCGTCGCAGCCCTCGCCGGCAGCGCCCGGCACGCCCGGCGCCACGCGGACGCCGGCATCGACGTCGTCGTCGCCCAGGGCTACGAAGCCGGCGGCCACACCGGGGAGATCGCCTCCATGGTCCTCACCCCCGAAGTCGTCGACGCCGTCGACCCGCTGCCGGTGCTGGCCGCCGGCGGCATCGGCAGCGGCCGGCAGATCGCCGCCGCGCTCGCCCTCGGTGCCCAGGGCGTCTGGCTCGGCTCCCTCTGGCTCACCACCACCGAAGCGGACCTGCACTCCCGCGCCCTGACGGAGAAGCTGCTCGCGGCCGGCTCCGGCGACACCGTCCGCTCCCGCGCCCTGACCGGCAAGCCCGCCCGACAGTTGCGCACCGAGTGGACCGACGCCTGGGACGACCCCGCCGGACCCGGCGCGCTCCCCATGCCGCTCCAAGGACTGCTCGTCGCCGAGGCCGTCACCCGCATCCAGAAGCACGACGTCGTACCACTGCTCGGCACCCCCGTCGGGCAGATCGTCGGCCGGATGACCTCCGAACGGTCCGTGCAGGAGGTCGTCGACGACCTGACCCGCGGCTTCGAACGGGCCGTCGAAGCCGTCAACCGCATCGCCGGAAGGGAGTGAAGCCCCCGTGACCTCCGAAACCCCCGCGACCCCGGCCGCCGATCGACCCCACGGCTTCTGGGCCCAGGCCGCGGCCGATCCGGACCGCACCGTGCTCATCGCCCCCGACGGCGAGCGCTGGAGCGCCGGCCGGCTGCACCGCGCCGCCAACCGACTCGTCCACGGGCTGCGCGCCGCCGGCCTCCGGCGCGGCGACGCCTTCGCCACCGTGCTGCCCAACGGCGTCGAACTGCTCACCGCACACCTGGCCGCCACCCAGGCCGGGATGTACCTCGTCCCCGTCAACCACCACCTCGTCGCACCCGAGATCGCCTGGATCGTCGCCGACTGCGGCGCCCGCGTCCTCATCGCCCACGAGCGGTACGCCGGCCCCGCCGGGGCCGCCGCCGACGAAGCCGGCCTCGCCGCGGACCGCCGCTACGCGGTCGGGGCGGCCGACGGGTTCAGCCCGTACGCCCGCCTCCTCGACGGGCACCCCGGGTCGCCGCCCGCGGATCGCACCCTGGGCTGGGTGATGAACTACACCTCGGGCACCACCGGACGGCCGCGCGGCATCCGCCGCCCGCTGACCGGCAAGCAGCCCGAGCAGGCCCACCTGGGCGGCTTCCTCGGCATCTTCGGCATCCGCCCCTTCGACGACAACGTCCACCTGGTGTGCTCGCCGCTCTACCACACGGCCGTGCTCCAATTCGCCGCCGCCTCCTTGCACATAGGGCACCCACTGGTCCTGATGGACAAGTGGGACCCCGAGGAGATGCTGCGGCTGATCGACGCGTACCGCTGCACCCACACCCACATGGTGCCCACCCAGTTCCACCGCCTCCTCGCCCTGCCCGACGAGGTCAAGGCGCGCTACGACGTCACCTCCCTACGGCACGCCATCCACGGCGCCGCGCCCTGCCCCGACCACGTGAAGCGGGCGATGATCGCCTGGTGGGGAACGTGCGTGGAGGAGTACTACGCGGCGAGTGAGGGCGGCGGCGCGTTCGCCACCGCCGAGGACTGGCTGAAGAAGCCGGGCACCGTCGGCCGGGCGTGGCCCATCAGCGAACTCGCCGTCTTCGACGACGACGGCAACCGTCTGCCGCCCGGCGAGCTGGGCACCGTCTACATGCGGATGACCACCGGCGGCTTCCGTTACCACAAGGACGAGGCGAAGACCCGGGCGAACCGCGTCGGGGACTTCTTCACCGTCGGCGACCTCGGAGTGCTCGACGAGGACGGCTACCTCTTCCTGCGCGACCGAAAGATCGACATGATCATCTCGGGCGGCGTGAACATCTACCCAGCCGAGATCGAGGCCGCGCTGCTCGCCCACCCCGCGGTCGCGGACGCCGCCGCCTTCGGGATCCCGCACCCCGACTGGGGCGAGGAGGTCAAGGCCGTCGTCGAACCCGCCGACGGACACCGGGCCGGCGAGGAGCTGGCGAACGCTCTGCTGGCCCACTGCGAGCAGCGGCTCGCCGGGTACAAACGGCCCAAGAGCGTGGACTTCGTGCCCGCCATGCCCCGCGACCCCAACGGGAAGCTGTACAAGCGCCGGCTGCGCGACCCCCACTGGGCCGGTCACGACCGACCCGTGTGAGGGGGCGGGGCGGCCGGGGCACCATCGACCCCCCGCCCGGCTCACCACGACGGGCGAATCCCGCCGCCTGCTGGCAGCGTGTCGGTATGAAGACCGGCACCGCGGCGTACCTGTCGCAATGGACCACGTGGACGCCCGTCGTGTCGGTGGCCGCCCTCGCCGTCGCCTGGGGGCGCGAACTGTCCGGCTTCGCCGTCGCCCTGATCGCCCTGTGCCTGATCGCCGCCGTGCTCTCCGCGGTCCACCACGCGGAGGTCGTCGCCCACCGCGTCGGCGAGCCGTTCGGGTCGATCGTCCTCGCGGTCGCCGTGACCGTCATCGAGGTGGGGCTGATCGTCATGCTGATGGTCGGCGGCGGTGAGAAGTCCGCCACCTACGCCCGGGACACCGTGTTCGCCGCCGTCATGATCACCTGCAACGGCATCGTGGGACTCTCCCTCACGGTGGCGACGCTGCGCAACCGCATCGCGGTCTTCAACGCGGAGGGCTCCGGCGGCGCCGTCGCCACCGCCTGCACCCTCGCCACCATGACCCTCGTCCTGCCGACCTTCACCACCAGCAAGCCGGGACCCGAGTTCACCGGACCCCAACTCGCCTTCGCCGCGGTCGCCTCCCTCCTGCTGTACGGCCTGTTCATCGGCGTCCAGACGGTGCGCCACCGCGACTACTTCCTCCCGGTGCACGCCGACGGCTCCGCCATCGGACCCGACGAACACGCCGAGCCGCCGACCCTGCGCGAGACCCAACTCAGCCTCGCCCTGCTGCTCGTCGCGCTGATCGCGGTGGTCGGCAACGCCAAGCTCGTCTCCCCGTCCATCGAGCGGGGCGTGGCGTCCGCCGGGCTGCCGATCTCCGCCGTCGGCGTGGTCATCGCCCTGATGGTGCTGCTGCCCGAGACCGTCGCGGCGGCGCGGGCCGCCCGCAGCGGCCGGGTGCAGACCAGTCTGAACCTCGCGTACGGCTCCGCCATGGCCAGCATCGGCCTGACCATCCCGGCCATCGCCCTCGCGTCGCTGTGGCTCTCCGGCCCGCTGGTCCTTGGCGAGGGGCCCACCAACATGGTGCTGCTCGCCCTGACGGCCGTCGTCAGTGCCCTGACCGTGGTCCCCGGCCGCGCCACCCTCCTCCAGGGCGGCGTCCACCTGGTGCTCTTCGCGGCCTTCGTCTTCCTCTCCTTCAGCCCGTAGCGCCTTCGGCCCCCACGCCTTCGGCCCCCACGCCTTCGGCCCGTCACGCCGTCAACGCGGTCACGTCGTTGCGCCGTCAGCCCGTAGCGGCCGGCAGCCGGCGAGCCGCTGCCGACGCCCGGCTCGGGCGAACACCAGCGCGCACACCGCCCCCGTGCACACCGGTGTGCAGCGTGCACACCCCACGCACGTGCGGAGCACACCCGCGAGACGTGACATCGGGGACTGTGCCGCCGCGGTCCGCGGTGGAAACCTCGTCGAGGTCGAAGCCGGCCACGACGAGACCGTGAGGAGCGCGAGTGAATCCGGAGTACGCCGCGTACTGCCAGACCGACGGTGACTTCTACGACGCACCGCTGCGCCCCGCCGACGCCGACACCCCGGACGGCGCCCTCTACGAGGCCGCCCGCGGGCCCGCCCCCGAAGGCTGGACCACCGCCCGCTCGGGCGACTGGCTCTCCTTCCTGCCGACCGGCGTCACCCTCCGCCCGCAGGGCTGGAAGATCCACGTCTCCGCGGCGGTCGACAACGCCGAGTCCGTACTGCGCCGGGTGCACGCCCACTGCCTGGAGCGGGGCGTCCCGCACAAGTTCGTCCCCGGGCCGCGCCTGCTGAAGCTGCGCAACGCCAAGTACGCCGACCGCGCCGGCAGCGGCAAGTTCATCACCGTCTATCCCCGCGACGACACGGACGAGGCGTCCTTCCCGCAGCTGTGCCAGGAACTGGCCGCCCTGCTCGCCGGGGAACACGGCCCGTACGTCCTCAGCGACCTGCGCATAGGCGACGGACCGGTGCACGTGCGCTACGGCGCCTTCGCCGCCCGCTACTGCCTCAGCGCCGACGGCCGGCCCGTCCCCGCGATCGAGGACCCCGACGGCACCCTGGTGCCCGACCCCCGCGGGCCGCGCTTCACCCTCCCCAAGTGGGTGACCCCGCCCGCCTTCCTCCGCCCCCACCTCGAAGCCAGGGCCGCCGTCGGCACCACCGACATGCCGTACGAGATCCAAGGCGCCCTGCACTTCTCCAACGGCGGCGGCGTCTACCGGGCCCGCTGCACCCGCACCGGCGAGACCGTCGTCCTCAAGGAGGCCCGGCCGCACGCGGGCCTGGGGACCGACGGCGCCGACGCCGTCACCCGGCTGGACCGCGAACGCGTCGCCCTGGAACAACTCGCCGGCCTCGACTGCGTCCCAGCCCTGCTGGAGAGCTTCGACATCGGGGACCACCGCTTCCTCGCCCTCGAACACGTCCCCGGGCTCACCCTCAACACCGTCATGGCCCGCCGCTACCCGCTCTCGCTGGCGAACCCGAGCACCGAGGCGCTCGCCGACTACGCCGCCTGGGTGGAGCGCACGTACGAACGCGTCGAGCGGGCCGTCGAACGCATCCACGCCCGCGGACTGGTCTTCAGCGACCTGCACATGAGCAACATCATGGTCAGCGACGACGGCGAACGCGTCACGCTCCTCGACTTCGAAGCGGCCTTCCCCGTCGAGCAGGACCAACGCCGACAGGTCGTCGCCAACCCGGCCTTCGTCGCCCCCGCCGACTGCACCGGCATCGACATCGACCGCTACGCCCTGGCCTGTCTGCGCCTCGCGCTGCTGCTGCCGCTCACCACGCTCTTCATGGTCGACCGCGACCGCGCCCCGCGCCTGGCCCGGTACGCCGCCGAGACCTTCCCCGTCGCCGAGTCCGCGCTGCTCCCCGCCGTCCGCCGCATCCAACGCGGCGCACCGTCCGTCGACGACGCAGGCGCCCCGGCGCAGGCCCCCCGGATCGACGACTGGCCGCGCAGCCGGGACTCCATGGCCCGCGCCATCGCCGCCTCCTGCACCCCGGGCCGGGACGACCGCTGCTTCCCCGGCGACATCGCCCAGTTCGCCAACCCGGCCGGCGGCCAGTCCTTCGGCTACGGCGCGGCCGGCGTGCTCTACGCCCTGCACGAGACGGGCGCCGCCACCTGCCCCGAAGCCCTCGCCTGGCTGCTGGACCGGGTGAAGGCGCCCGCGCCCGGCACCCTGCCCGGCTTCCACGACGGCCTCGCCGGCATCGCCTGGACGCTCGACCGCCTCGGCCACCGGGCCGAGGCCACCGAACTCGCCGACCTCGTCGTCCGCCAACCCCTGGAACACCTGCCGGCCGACCTGCACGGGGGAGTGGCCGGCATCGCCCTGGCGCTGTACGACCTGGCGGGCAACAGGACCGGAACCGACGCCGCCGAACTGGCCGCAGCCGCCGACCGCTGCCTCGAACTCGCAGTCCGCGCCGTCACCGACGGCCCGCCGGCCGCCCGCGCCGGACTGCTGTACGGCGCCAGCGGCCTCGCCCTGCTGTTCGTACGACGGTACGAGGCGACCGGCGACCCCGCCCTGCTCGACCTGGCCGCCACCGCGCTCCGACGCGACCTGGAGCGGTGCAAGCCCGCGCCCGGCGACGGCCTGCACGTGGTGGAGGGCCGACGGCTGATGCCGTACCTCGGCGCCGGCAGCGCCGGAGTGGCCCTCGTCATCGACGACTACCTGAGCCACCGCGCCGACGAGCAGTTCACCGCCGCCCGCACCGCCATCGAACCGGCGCTGCGATGCGCCTTCTACATCCAGCCCTCGCTGTACCGGGGGATCGGCGGCTTCGTCCTCCAACTCGCCCGCACGCACGCGGGCGACCCCGCCGAACGCCGACGCGCCATCGACCGGCACCTGAGGCTGATGGACCTGCAAGCCACCCCGTACCGCGGCGAGTTGGCCTTCCCCGGCGAGCAGCTCATGCGCCGGTCCATGGACCTGGCCACCGGCACCGCCGGCTGCCTGCTCGCCCTCGGCAGCGCGCTGGGCGACCGCCCGATGTCGCTGCCGTTCGTCCCACCGCTCACCCGAGCCCACGAGTCGACCCCACCCAGGGGTTGAGCACAAGCAACACACCGTCCCCATGGAAGGAGCACGTCATGGCACTTCTCGACCTGCAGACCCTGGAGATCGCCGAGACCGAAGAGGCCGTCGGTGACCTGGAAGGCGTCAGCAGCGCGAGCCTGCTGGTCTGTCACGGCAGCTCCGTCAGCCTCATTCAGTGCTTCTGAGCGACTTGAGCTCCTCGAACCGCTGAGCCGCACGAGCACCGAAGCACCGACCGTGTGACGCACCCCGTCACACCGCCCGGCCCCACCCCAGGGGCCGGGCGCCAGCAAACACCGTCCCCGTGGAAGGAGCACGTCATGGCACTTCTCGACCTGCAGACCCTGGAGATCGCCGAGACCGAAGAGGCCGTCGGCGACCTGGAGACCGTGAGCAGCGCGAGCCTGCTGCTGTGCCAGGGCAGCTCCCTCAGCCTGCTCCAGTGCTTCTAGGGTCCGCACACCCTCGAATCACCGGGCTGAGCTGTTGAGCCGCTGAGGAATCACTGCACCACGGACCGGTCCCGGATCCATCCGGGGCCGGTCCCGCACGCTCCTGCCGCCCGGACCCACGAGGAAGGCCCCATGCCGAGCCACAGCCCGACGCCGGGACGCGTTCCGCACCGGCGCGCGGGGCTGGTGCTGCTGGTGGCGTGCGCCACGGGCGGGGCGCTCGCCGCACTCGCCCTCCCCGCCGCACTCGGCGACACCCTCGACCGGGCGGTCACCGACGGCCGCGTCCCGTGGACCGCCCTGGTGGTCTGCACCGCGCTGACGGCCGCCGAGGCCGGGTTCGACGCCCTCGTCGCCCTCCTCGGAGGCACCAACACCGCCGTCCGCGCCGCCCGGCTGCGCACCGCCCTCCTCGGTCGGCTGCTGCGCACCGAACCCCGCCACGCCGATGCGCACCCGCCCGGCGACCTCACCACCCGGCTCACCGCCAACGCCGCCGAGGCGGCCACCGTGCCCGTCGCGATCGCCACCGTCGTCTCCGGCGCCCTGGTGCCCGTCGGCGCCGCCGTCGCGCTCTTCCTCATCGACCCCTGGACGGGCCTCGCGCTGCTCGTCGGCTTCCCCGCCTTCGTGGTGCTGCTGCACCTGCTGGTGCGCCGCACCTCCGCCGCCGCGGCCGACTACCAGCACGAGCAGGCCCTGATCGCCACCCGGCTCACCGAGACGCTGGAGGGCGCGGCCACCGTACGCGCGGCCGGCACCGCCCGGCGCGAACACGCCCGGATCACCGAACCGCTCGGCCGGCTCGCCGAGCACGGCCGCCGCACCTGGGACGTGCACGGCCGGGCCACCGCGGGCGCCGCCGTCCTGCTGCCGCTGCTGACCGTGCTCGTCCTCGCCGTCGCCGGCCTGCGGCTCGCGGCCGGCGCGCTGAGCGTCGGTGAACTCCTCGCCGTCTCGCGCTACGCCGTCCTCGCCGTCGGACTCGGCGTCCTCACCGGCGCCCTCAGCTCCATCGCCCGCGGGCGCAGCGCCGCCCGGCGGCTCGACCCCCTGCTCGCGCTGCCCGCCGTGCCGCACCGCTCGCTCACCCTGCCGCCCGAGGGGCCGGGCACCCTCGAACTGCGCGGCGTCGACGTGGTCCGGGAGGGCCGGCGGCTGCTGACGGGCGTGACCTTCACCGTGCCCGGCGGCACGTCGGCCGCGGTGGTCGGCCGCTCCGGCGCCGGCAAGTCCCTGGTGGCAGCCGTCGCCGGTCGGCTCACCGACCCCGACGCCGGGACGGTCCTGATCGACGGCGTCCCCCTCGACGGCGTCGACCCCGATGCGCTGCGCCACGCCGTCGCGTACGCCTTCGCCCGGCCCGCGCTGCTCGGTGCGACCGTCGAGGACGCCGTCGCCGCCGGCCCGAGCCGACCCTCCGACCGGGCGCTGCGGGACGCCCTGCGCGACGCGTCCGCCGACGGCTACGTGTCGCTGCTCCCGCTCGGCGCGCACACCCCCCTCGACGACGCGCCGCTCTCCGGCGGGGAGTACCAACGGCTCGGTCTGGCAAGGGCGTTCGCCCGTGGCGGGCGGCTCCTGGTGCTCGACGACGCCACCTCCAGCCTGGACACGGTCACCGAGGACCGCATCCAACGGGCCCTGTCGCGCCGCGCGGGGACCTGCACCCGTCTCGTCGTCGCGCACCGCGTCTCCACTGCCGCCGCCGCGGACCGGGTCGTCTGGCTCGCGGACGGCACCGTGCGGGCCGTCGGCCGCCACCGGGACCTGTGGCGCGACACCGCCTATCGCGAGCTGTTCCAGTCGGTCGACCTCGAAACCGACGCCGACGAACCGGCGCCCGGGGACGCACGGGACGAGGTGCGGTCATGAGCCGGGCCGCCGCCGCCGAGACCGGGGCGCTCCGGCGCGTCGCCCGCGAAGGGCTGCCGTTCCTGCGCGCCCGGCGCCGCGTGCTGCTGCGTCTCACGGGCTGGTCGCTGCTGGAGTTCGGGCAGACCTTCGTCACCGGCTTCGCCATCGCCCGCGCCCTCGACGACGGATTCCTCGCCGAGGCGCCCGCCACCGGGCTGGTGTGGCTGGCGGTCGCCGCCGTCGCCGTGGTGCCCGCGCTCTTCGCCGCCCGCGGCGTCTTCGGCGGCCTCGCCGACCTCGTGGAACCGTTGCGGGACGGGCTGGTGCGCCGCGCCGCGGCCCGGGCGCTGGGCACCGGGCTGACCCGCGCCACCGCCACCACCCGCTCGGTCTCCCAGGTCACCCACCAGAGCGAGATCGCCCGCGACGGCTGGGCCGGCCTGGTGCTCGCGACCCGGGGGTTCGTCTTCACCTCCGCCGGGGCGCTGAGCGGCATGGCGACCCTGTCGCCGCGGCTGCTGCTGGTCGTCCTGCCGCCGCTGCTGCTCGGCACGGTCCTGTTCCTGGCCACGCTCGTGCCCATGGGAACCCGTCAGCGCGCCTACCTCGACCTGGACGAAGCGTTCGCCGCACACGCCGGGCAGGCCGCGGGCGCGCTGCGGGACGTTGCCGCCTCGGGCGCCGCGGGGCCCCTCGGCGAGCGCACCCGGGACCTCACCGAACGGCAGACCAGGGCGTCCCGCTCGCTCGCCCGCTGGAGCGCCGTGCGCGTGGTCGCCCTCGCCGTCGGCGAACGGGCCCCCGTGGTCCTGCTGCTGGCGGCGGCGCCCTGGCTGTTGCGCAGCGGGGTGAGCACCGGCGCCCTCGTCGGCGCGTTCGCGTATGTGACGACGGCGCTGGCACCGGCCCTGAACGCCCTGCTGAACGCGCTCGGCACCGCCGGCGGTCGGCTCGTCGTGGTGCTGGACCGCTTCACCGGGCCGGCGCCACTGCCCCCGACGCCCGACCCCGCTCGCACCCGTCGACCCGTCACCGCGGCGGGCGCCGGCGCCGAGTTGCGTGCCGTCACCTTCGCGTACGGACCGCACGCCCGGCCCGTCCTCGACCGGCTGGACCTCGTCCTGGAACCCGGTGACCACCTGGCCGTCGTCGGCCCCAGCGGCAGCGGCAAGTCCACCCTCGCCGCCGTGCTCGCCGGCGTGACGGACCCGACCGCCGGCGAGGTGCGCTGGCTCGGGCGCCCCGCCGCGCAGTGGGAGCCCACCGAAGTGCGGACCCTGCTGCCGCAGCAGCCGTACGTCTTCACCGGCACGCTCCGCGAGAACCTGCGCTACCTGAGGCCGGCCGCCTCCCACGCCGAGGTCGCGGCGGCCGTGGCCGCCATCGGGCTGGACGCCGTCGTCGTACGGCTCGGCGGTCTGGACGTCCCCTTCGACCCGCGCAAGCTCTCCCGGGGGGAGTGCCAACTCGTCGCGCTGGGCCGTGCGCACGTGGCCGCGACGCCCCTGCTCATCCTGGACGAGGCGACCAGCCACCTCGACCCCGCGGCGGAAGCCCGCGCCGAGACGGCGCTCGTCGCCCGCGGCGCGACGACGGTCGTCATCGCCCATCGACTCACCTCGGCCCGGCGCGCACGACGGGTCCTGGTGATGGACGGCACCCGGACCGACTGCGGCACGCCGGACGAACTGCTGTCCCGCTCCCCGCTCTTCCGCGAACTCGCCGGGCACTGGGCCGCCGCGCCCGACGACCGGCCCACGCCTGCCTTCGGCGCTTGAGCTGCCGATACCGGACTGCCTACAACCAGCCGAAGTCCCGCGAGAGCCGTATCGCGTCGAGACGGTTGCGGCCGCCGGTCTTGCGTATCGCCGCGGCCAGGTAGTTGCGCACCGTACCGCTGGCGAGGTGCAGTGCGCTCGCTATCGAGGTGACCGACTCGCCTTCGGCCGCCAGGGCGAGCACCCGTAACTCCCGTGGCGACAGCGGCACGTCGGCCGCCCGGAGCAGCCCGAAGGCGAGGGACTCGTCGATGTGTCGGCCGCCCGTCGCCACCTTGCGCACCACGGCGCACAGGCTGTCGACGGGGCCGAGTTTGTCGACGTACCCCGTGGCGCCGGCGTCGCTGGCCCGGCGCAGGTCACCGGCGCGGTCGCCGCGCGCCAGCACCATCAGCGCCGGTGCGTCCACGGCCGGCTTCCCTAAGGACTCCATGAAGGTGAGGACTTCTAGCGAGTGGGGACAGTCCAGATCCGTCACGACGACGTCCGGCGGACATTCCTCCATGGAGGTGCGCACTCCTCCCTTGTCCGTGGCCCTTACGTTCAGGCGCGCGTCCGTGCTGAGCAGGCAGGCCAAAGAGGCTCGCCACAGGGACACCGCATGAACCAAAAGAACGGTTGTCATGTGAAGCTCCTCGGGTCATGTCGTGGCTCTTCGCGCACGATGTGCGCGCCCCCGTACGCTCTGTGCGCGACTTTTCACCAGTTGAGCACGGTTGAAACGCGTGCCACTGACGAACTGCCTAATTGTCTGCGGCGCAGCGCGACAGGTGGCCAGAATTCACGGCCGGCCCACGGCGACGGCCCGGATTCAGCTAGGCTGAGGGGTTGTCAGAAACGCTTGAAAGCACGGTGGTTGCCGGGTCCGCGAGGGGGTCCCTAGTCACGCAGATCCACGATCCGCTGGGTCTTGCCGGTCGAGCGCTCCAGGGCGTCCGGATCCACGACCTCGACGGCCACCGAAACGCCGACGCCGTCCTTGACGGCCGCCCCGACGGCCCGGGCCGCCGCGGCGCGCTGCTCTGCCGTGGCCGCCGGGCGCGCCTCGACCTCCACCGTCAGCGCGTCGAGCCGCCCCTCGCGGGTCAGCCGCAGTCGGAAGTGGGGCGCCAACTGCGGGGTGCGCAGCACGATCTCCTCGATCTGGGTGGGGAAGACGTTCACCCCGCGCAGCACGATCATGTCGTCGCTCCGGCCGGTCACCCGCGCCATCCGGCGGAAGGCCGGCCGCGCCGTGCCGGGCAGCAGCCGGGTGAGGTCCCGGGTGCGGTAGCGGACGACGGGCACGGCCTCCTTGGTGAGCGTGGTGAAGACCAACTCGCCGGGCGCGCCGTCCGGCAGCGCACCGCCCGTTGCCGGGTCCACGACCTCGGGCAGGAAGTGGTCCTCCCAGACGTGCAGTCCGTCCTGGGTCTGCGCGCACTCCTGCGCCACGCCGGGCCCCATGACCTCCGACAGTCCGTAGATGTCGACCGCCGAGATCGCGAACCGCTCCTCGATCTCCCGTCGCATCTCCTCCGTCCAGGGCTCCGCGCCGAAGATCCCCACCTCCAGCGAGGTGGAGCGCGGATCCACGCCCCGGCGCTCGAACTCGTCGAGGATCGTCAGCATGTACGAAGGGGTGACCATGATGATGCGCGGGCGCAGGTCCTGGATCAGGCGCACCTGGCGGCCCGTCATGCCGCCGGATGCGGGGATCACCGTGCAGCCGAGCCGTTCCGCCCCGTAGTGCGCCCCGAGTCCGCCGGTGAAGAGTCCGTAGCCGTACGCGATGTGCACCCGGTCGCCCGGGCGGCCGCCCGCCGCGCGGATCGAGCGGGCCACCACGTCCGCCCAGACGTCGAGGTCGTGCGCGGTGTACCCGACGACGGTCGGCTGCCCCGTGGTCCCGCTGGAGGCGTGGATGCGGGCCACCTGGGACTCGGGCACCGCGAACATCCCGTACGGGTAGTTCTCCCGCAGGTCCTCCTTGTCGGTGAAGGGGAAGCGGGCGAGGTCGGCGAGGGTGCGGCAGTCATCGGGGCACACCCCGGCCGCGGCGAAGGAGCGACGGTAGAAGGGGACGTTCTCGTACGCGTGGCGCAAGGTCGCGCGCAGCCGTTCCAACTGGAGGGCTCGGAGCTCCGGGCGGCTCAGCCGCTCCGCCGCGTCCCGCAGGTCCGCCATGGTGACCGCTCCCGTCCCTCGTCGGCCGACCGATCATTCGGTCATGGTGCTGGAGATCAGTAATCCAGCACGCCGCGCCCGATGGCAAGGGGGCGACCGGCGCCCGTCACGCGGCCGTTCGAAGGCGCCACCCGCCCGGCACGGTCACGGCGCGGCGGCCCGGGTCGCCACCGCGCGCGCCCAGCGGTAGTCCGCCTTGCCGCTGGGGGAGCGCTGGATCTCGTCGGCGACCACCAGTTGGCGGGGGATCTTGTACCCGGCCAGCTTGGTGCGGCAGTGCTCGCGGATCTCCGCCAGCGTCGGGGTCCGCACCCCGTCGCGGACCTGGACGACCGCGGCCACCCGATGGCCCCACCGGGCGTCCGGGACCCCGGCCACCAGGGCGTCGTACACGTGCGGATGCGCCTTCAGCGCCTGCTCGACCTCTTCCGGGTACACCTTCTCGCCGCCGGTGTTGATGCACTGGGAGCCCCGGCCGAGCACGGTCACCACGCCCTCCTCGTCCACCGTCGCCATGTCGCCCAGCAACACCCAGCGCTCCCCGCCGCGCTGGAAGAAGGTGGCGGCCGTCTTCGCCGGGTCGTTGTAGTAGCCGAGCGGGACGTGGCCGCGCTGGGCGATCCGCCCGGGCTCGCCGACGGCGACCGGCTCGCACGTCACCGGGTCGACCACCGCCGTGCGTGCGTTCACCCGCAGTCGAAAGCCCCGCTCCGGGCCCGAATCGGCCGTCGCCGTGCCGTTGAAACCGGACTCCGACGAGCCGAAGTTGTTCAGCAGCATCACGTGCGGGGCGAGTGCAGCGAACTGGGCCCGCACCGTCTCCGACATGATCGCCCCGGAGGAGGAGACGCTGAACAGCGCGGACAGGTCGGTGCCCGCCAGCGGTCCGTTGAGCGCATCGATCAGCGGCCTGAGCATGGCGTCCCCCACCAGCGACACGCTGGTCACCTGCTCCGCCTCGATCGTCCGCAGCACCTCATCGGGGGTGAACTTGCGGTGCAGCACCACCCGTTGGCCGAAGTCGAAGCCGATGAAAGCGGTCAGCGTGGACGTGCCGTGCATCAGCGGGGCGGTGGGGAAGAAGGTGATGCCGTCGCCGCCCGCGGCGACCCGCGCCGCCAACTCCTCGGGCCGCGACACCGGTTCCCCGGTCGGTGAGCCTCCGCCGAGACCGGAGAAGAACAGGTCCTCCTGGCGCCACAGCACGCCCTTCGGCATGCCGGTGGTGCCACCGGTGTAGATGACGAAGAGGTCGTCGGGGGAGCGGGCGGGAAAGCCGCGCTCGGGGGAGCCGGCCGCCTCGGCGCGGGCGAACGGGACGGCGTCGAGCGCCGGCGCGCCCTCGGGCGGGGCGCCGACCCGCAGCAGGTGGCGCAGCTTGTCGGCGTGCGGCAGCGCACCGGCCACCCGGCCGGTGAACTCGGCGTCGAAGACGAGTGCCACCAGGTCCGCGTCGCGATACAGGTACGCCAACTCTTCCTCGACGTAGCGATAGTTGACGTTCACCGGCACGATGCGCGCCTTGAGGCAGCCGAGCAGCGTCTGGAGGTACTCGACGCCGTTGTAGAGGTGCAGCCCCAGGTGGTCTCCCGGCCGTACGCCGACCTCCAGCAGGTGGTGGGCGATCCGGTTGGCCGCGGCGTCGAGCTGCGCGTAGCTCAGCCGGCGCGCCGCCCCCGTCCCCGGGTGGTCGAGGTACACCAGCGCCTCGCGGTCCGGCACCACGTCGACGACGGACTCGAAAAGGTCGGCAAGGTTGTACTCCACCGCTCCTCCTGACCCGGCACGCGCCCCCGGCGAAATGCCGGTTGGCGGTCATTACAGCGCCGGACGCGCCAACTGGGAAGGGCGCGCACACAATAATCTGACTATCTGTCAGAACACTCTTGAACTGGGACTCGACCTCCTGCAACCTGTTCTGGTCCTCGTCAGACGGGAGGTCCACCGATGCAGACCGAACAGCAGGGGCGACCGGAGCGGACGGCGGCCGGCGGCGGAACGGAACACCTCGCCGTACGGCGCGAGGGCGCCACCCTCGTCCTCACCCTGAACCGGCCGGAGGCGAAGAACGCCCTGTCGCTGCCGATGCTCGTCGGCCTGTACGACGGCTGGCTGGCCGCCGACGCCGACGACTCCGTCCGCTCGATCGTCCTCACCGGCGCCGGCGGCGCCTTCTGCGCCGGCATGGACCTCAAGGCCCTCGCCGGCAAGGGCGCCCCGGTCGCCGACGCGTACCGGCAGCGCCTGAAGGACGACCCCGACCTGCACTGGAAGGCCATGCTGCGCCACCACCGCCCCCGCAAGCCGGTGATCGCCGCCGTCGAGGGGCCGTGCGTCGCCGGCGGCACCGAGATCCTCCAGGGCACCGACATCCGGGTGGCCGGCGCCGGCGCCGTCTTCGGCCTCTTCGAAGTGCGGCGCGGACTCTTCCCGATCGGCGGCTCCACCGTGCGCCTGCCGCGTCAGATCCCCCGCACCCACGCGCTGGAGATGCTGCTCACCGGCCGCCCCTACACCGCCGACGAAGCACAGCGCATCGGGCTCGTCGGCCAGGTCGTCCCCGACGGGACCGCGCTGGAGCGGGCCCTGGCCCTGGCCGAGCGGGTGAACGCCTGCGGCCCGCTCGCCGTCGAGGCGGTGAAGGCGTCCGTGTACGAGACGGCGGAGTTGACGGAGGCCGACGGGCTCGCCGCCGAACTGGCCCGCGGCTGGCCGATCTTCGACACCGAGGACGCCAAGGAGGGCGCCCGCGCCTTCGCCGAGAAGCGCGCCCCCGACTACCGCCGCCGCTGACCGCCGAAGGAGCCGCCGTGACGTCCGCCGCCACTTCCCCGTCCTCGCCCGACGCACCCCGCACCCCGCTCGTCGCGCCGCTCGTCGTCGAGTTCCCCTTCACCCGCTCCCTGGGGCCCGTCCAGAGCGCCTTCCTCACCGGACTGCGCGAGTCCACCGTCCTCGGCGTGCGCACCGAGGACGGCCGGGTCCTGGTGCCCCCGGTCGAATACGACCCGAGCACCGCCGCCGAACTGCGCGACCTGGTGCAGGTCGGCGCCACCGGCACCGTCACCACCTGGGCCTGGAACCCCGCACCGCGCCGCGGCCAACCCCTCGACACCCCCTTCGCCTGGGTGCTGGTCCGGCTCGACGGCGCCGACACCGCGCTGCTGCACGCCCTGGCCGCCCCCGGCCCCGAGGCCGTGCGCACGGGCATGCGGGTGCGGATCCGCTGGGCCGCGACGCGCACCGGCGCCATCACCGACATCGCCTGCTTCGAGCCGTACGACGGACCGCCCGCGAACGCCGGGGGCGAGCACTCCGGCACCTTCGACTCCCCGGTCACCGGCATCGTCACCCCCGCCCGCCTCGACTACTCCCACGCACCCGGCCGGGCCCAGAGCCGCCATCTGCACGCCCTGGCCGAACGCCGGATCGTCGGCGAACGCTGCCCGCGCTGCCGCAAGGTGTACGTCCCGCCCCGCGGCGCCTGCCCCACCTGCGGCGTCGCCACCGCGGACCCGGTCGAGGTGGGCCCGCACGGCACGGTCACCACCTTCTGCATCGTCAACATCAAGGCCAAGAACCTCGACATCGAAGTGCCGTACGTGTACGCCCACATCGCCCTCGACGGCGCCGACCTCGCCCTCCACGGCCGGATCGGCGGCATCCCGTACGACGAGGTCCGCATGGGCCTGCGGGTCGAGCCGGTGTGGACCGACGGCGGGCGCTACCCCGACCACTACCGCCCCACCGGCGAACCGGACGCCGACTACGACGCCTACAAGGACATGCTGTGACGCGGGCGAGGGGCGCCAGCGGCGTCAGGGACGTCGCCGTCGTCGCCTTCGCCCAGAGCCCGACCCGGCGCCACAGCGACGACGTCTCCGAAGTCGAGATGCTGATGCCGGTGCTGCACGAGGTGCTGGCCCGCACCGGGCTGCGCACCGGCGACGTCGACTTCACCTGCTCCGGCTCCTGCGACTACCTCGCCGGCCGGGCCTTCTCCTTCACCATGGCCCTGGACGGCGTCGGCGCCTGGCCGCCGATCGCGGAGTCCCACGTGGAGACGGACGGCGCCTTCGCCCTGTACGAGGCGTGGGTGAAGCTGCTGACCGGTCAGGCCGAGACCGCGCTGGTGTACGCGTACGGCAAGTCGTCCCCCGGCCGGTTGCGGGACGTCCTCACCCGCCAACTCGACCCCTACTACCTCGCCCCGCTGTGGCCGGACTCGGTGGCCCTCGCCGCGCTGCAAGCCCGCGCGCTCCTCGACGCGTCCCTCACCACCGAGGCGGAACTCGCCGCCATCGGCGCCCGCAGCCGCGCGGACGCCGCCGCCAACCCCCGCGCCCAACTGCGCGGCGAGGTCGACCACGGCGACCTGCTCGTCCACCCCCTGCACACCGGGGACTGCCCGCCGATCGGCGACGGCGCCGCCGCCGTGGTCCTCGCCGCCGGCGAACGGGCCCGCGAACTGTGCGAACGGCCCGCCTGGATCCGCGGCATCGACCACCGCATCGAGGCGCACGGCCTCGGCGTGCGCGACCTCTCCGACTCGCCCTCCACCCGGCTCGCCGCGCAGCGCGCCGGGGCCTTCGAACGCCCCGTCGACACAGCCGAGTTGCACGCCCCCTTCACCAGCCAGGAAGTCGTGCTGCGCCGCGCACTCGCGCTCGACGCCGGCGTACGGATCAACCCCTCCGGCGGGGCCCTCGCCGCCAACCCGGTGATGGCCGCCGGGCTCGTCCGCATCGGCGAGGCCGCCGCCCGCATCCAGCGCGGCGCGGCCCACCGCGCCCTCGCCCACGCCACCTCGGGCCCCTGCCTCCAACAGAACCTGATCGCCGTCCTGGAAGGGGACTCGTGATGCCGACGGTCCACGTGCCGGCCGCGGCGGCCGTGTCTGCCGTGTCCAAAGAGCCCGTCGCCGTCGTCGGCGTCGGCCAGACCAAGCACGTAGCCGCCCGCCGCGACGTCTCCATCGCCGGACTGGTGCGGGAGGCCGCCGTACGCGCCCTGGCGGACGCCGAGTTGACGTGGGCCGACGTGGACGCCGTCGTCATCGGCAAGGCCCCCGACTTCTTCGAGGGGGTGATGATGCCGGAGCTGTACCTCGCCGACGCGCTCGGCGCCGTCGGCAAGCCGATGCTCCGCGTGCACACCGCGGGTTCCGTCGGCGGCTCCACCGCCCTGGTCGCCGCCGACCTCGTCGCCGCCCGGGTGCACTCCACGGTCCTCACCCTCGCCTTCGAGAAGCAGTCCGAGTCCAACGCGATGTGGGGCCTGTCGCTGCCCGTCCCCTTCCAACAGCCGCTGCTCGCCGGCGCCGGCGGCTTCTTCGCCCCCCATGTGCGCGCCTACCTCCGACGCAGCGGCGCACCGCCCGAGATCGGCTCCCTCGTCGCGTACAAGGACCGGCGCAACGCCCTCAAGAACCCCTACGCCCACCTGCACGAGCACGACCTCACCCTGGCGCGGGTCCAGGCGTCCCCCATGCTCTGGGACCCCATCCGTTACTCCGAGACCTGCCCGTCCTCCGACGGCGCCTGCGCCATGGTGCTCACCGACCGTGCCGGCGCGGCCCGTTCGCCCCGCCCGCCGGCCTGGCTGCACGGCGGCGCCATGCGCAGCGAACCGACGCTCTTCGCCGGCAAGGACTTCGTCTCCCCGCAGGCCGGCAAGGACTGCGCGGCCGACGTCTACCGACAGGCCGGGATCACCGACCCGCGCCGGGAGATCGACGCCGTCGAGATGTACGTCCCCTTCTCCTGGTACGAGCCGATGTGGCTGGAGAACCTGGGCTTCGCCGCCGAGGGAGAGGGATGGCGACTCACCGAAGCCGGCGCCACCGAACTCGACGGAGACCTGCCGGTCAACCCCTCGGGCGGCGTGCTGTCCACCAACCCCATCGGCGCCTCCGGCATGATCCGCTTCGCCGAGGCCGCCCTCCAGGTGCGGGGCGAGGCGGGGGAGCACCAGGTCGAAGGGGCCCGCCGGGCGCTCGGCCACGCCTACGGCGGCGGCTCGCAGTTCTTCGCCATGTGGCTGGTCGGCGCCGCACCCCCCACCACCTGACCGGCCGTCGCCCCAAGGGATGACGGGACACCCCTTGGGCCGCCGCAAGCGGCCTGTCGGCGACGGGGCGCGGTCGCTACGCTGACCGACGAAACCGCGCGGGAGGAGCGCCATCGTGGCCGACAGCACCACCGGTACCACCACCCAGCCGTTCTCCGGCTGGGACAAGCCCGAACTCGACCTCAGCAGAGCCGACTGGCGCTCGGGCAGCCACGGCGCGGGGGACGTCCAGATCGCCTTCGTGGAAGGGTTCATCGCGATGCGCAACGGCGGACGGCCCGGCAGCCCGCCGCTGATCTTCACGCCGGCCGAGTGGCGCGCCTTCGTGCTGAACGCCCGCGACGGGGAGTTCGACCTGACCTGAGCGCCGCCCCCGAGCAACGGACGCCCGCAGTCCGCCCGTTATCGGATGACCGGGGGTTTCGGCAACTGGAAAGTCCGGGATCCTGCCGAAAGCCGGGAAAGTCGGGGGTACCCGGCACCGACCGCCGCCCGGCGGCGTACCCTGAGGGCCCTCGACGACGTGCGTTCGGCGCCCCCGCACCTGCCGGGCGTGCGACCGGGCGCGGGGGTTGCACATGAGGCGACAAGCAGGCGCAGCGGGCCGCCGACTGTTCGAACGGGAAGTGGAACTGGCCGCGCTCGACGAAGCGTTGGCCGAGCTGCACCCCGGCCGCGCAGAACCGGGCGACACGGCCGACGCCGACCCCGCCGAACGGACGGACGGCCCCGATGTCGACCGCCCGCGCGGCGGGCTCCTCGCCTTCGCCGGCCCCGCCGGACTCGGCAAGACCACGCTCCTGGCCGAGGTCCGCCGACGGGCCGCGGCCCGCGGCTGCACGGTGCTCTCGGGCCGCGGCGGCGAACAGGAACAGCAAGTCGCCTTCCACGTCGCCCGCCAGCTCCTGCAACCCCAACTCGCCGGCCACCGCGAGGAGGAGCTGCGCTCCCGGCTCGGTAGCTGGTACGCCATCGTCGGTCCCGCGCTCGGGCTGTGCGCGGCCACCGACGGCTCGCCCCCGGACCGCCAGGGCCTGCGCGACGGCCTCGACTGGGTCCTCACCCATCTCGCGCTCACCACCGCCCCGCTCGTCCTCGTCCTCGACGACGCCCACTGGGCCGACCCCGAGTCCCTCGGCTGGCTCGCCTCCTTCGCCCCGCGCGCCGAAGAGCTGCCGATGCTGCTCGTCGTCGCCTACCGCCCCGAGGAACTGCCCGACCACGCCCACCAGTTCCGCCGGCTGCCCGGGCGCGCCGGCGGGCGCCCGCTCGACCTGGAACCCCTCACCGCCCCCGCCGTCGGCACCCTGGTGCGCGAACTCCTCGGCCCGGAGGCCGACGCCGCCTTCTGCCGGGAGTGCTGGGTCGTCACCGGCGGCAACCCCTTCGAGACCATAGAGCTGCTCGCCAAGGTCCGCGACCGCGGCATCGAACCCACCGAAGCCGGCGCGCCCCTGCTGCGGGACCTGGCCGCCGCGGTCAAGGGCAGCGGGCTGATAGCCCGGCTGGAACGCCTCGGGCCGGCCACGGTCCGCTTCGCCTGGGCCGGTGCCGTGCTCGGCACCGAGATACCGCCCGAACTCGCCGCCGCCGTCGCCGGACTCGGACCCGAACAGGCCGCGGACGCCGCCGACCGGCTGCGCGGCGCCCGCATCCTCACCGGCGCCGACACCCTGGAGTTCGTCCACCCCTTGATCGCCACCGCCGTCTACCGGGCGATACCCGACGCCGTCCGGGTCGCCCTGCACGGCCAGGCCGCCTGGTGCGCGGTGGACGCCGGACTCGGCCCCACGGCCGCCGCCCGCCACCTGCTGGAGACCCACCCGGACGGCGACCCCTGGGCGGTCCGCCAACTGCGCGCCGCCGCCCGTGAGACGCAGCGCGCCGGGGCGCCGGAGGCCGCCCGCCGCTTCCTCGCCCGCGCCCTGCGCGAGCCGCCCGCGCCCCAGGAGCGGGCCCACGTCCTGTACGAACTGGGCTGCGCCTCACTGCTGACCGAGCCCGCCACCACCGTGAACCACCTGCGGGCCGCGCTCGACGAACCGATCCGCGAACCCGCGCTGCGCCAGGGCATCGTGTACCACCTCTCCCAGGTCCTCGCCCATTCCGACCGCCTCGCCGAGGCGTCCGAGCTGCTGTCCCGCGAGGCCCGGCGCACCACCGACCCGCGCGCCCGCCTCAGACTGCGGGCCCACCGACTGATGTGGGACGCCTTCCGCGCCGACGAGCAGGAATCCCCGGCCCGCTCCCGGCGACTGGCCCGGCTCGCCGACCGGCTCACCGGCCGCGACGTCACGGAGCGGTACGTCTTCGGGCTGCGCGCCTGGGACGCCACGCTCCGCGGAGAGCCCGCCCCCGTCGCCCTCAAGTACGCCGAACGCGCCCTGGACGGCGGGCTGAGCTGGGCCGTCGCGGACCGCGGATTCGAGGTGCCCGCGCTGGTCGCGCTCACCTTCCTGTACGCCGACCGGCCCGAGCGCGCCGAGGAGCTGTTCGCCGCCGGCACCGCCGAGTTCGAGCGGCACGGCTGGCGGGGCGCGCACCTGTCCTTCGCCTACACCCTGCTGGCGTACATCCGCTACCGGCGCGGACGCCTCACGGAGGCGGAGGAGTACGGCCGCGCCGGGCTGCGGCTCGCCGAGCGCGTGGGCCGCGGCACGCCCGCCGAGTGGTACTCGGTGGCCACCCTCGTGACGGTGCTGCTGGCCCGCGGCGGGATCGACGAAGCGACGGCGGTCGCCCGCGACCACGACTTCGGCGAGCCGTTCCCGGCCGCGGTCACCTTTCCCGACGCCCAGACCGTGTACGGGGAACTCCTCCTCGCCCGCGGCCGCACGGCCGACGCGGTGGGCGAACTGGCCTCGGCGGGCCACCGGCTGGACGCCCGCGGCATCCGCAACCCCGCCTGGTGCCCCTGGCAGCTCCACCTCGCGGTCGCCGAACACCCCGTCGCCCCCGACCGGGCCCGCGCCGCGGCCCGCGACGCGTTGGAGCGCGCCCGCAGGTTCGCCGCGCCGTCCGTCGTCGGCCAGGCCCTGCGGGTCGCCGCCGAAGTCGGCGAGGAGCACGAGCGCGAGCCCCTGCTGCGGGAGGCCGTCGCCGCGCTGGAACGTTCATCCGCCCGTTATGAACTCGCCCGGGCCCTGGTCGCCCTCGGCGCCCACCTGAGCCGCACCGGCCGGCTGCGCGACGGCGCCGAGCACCTGGACCGCGGGCTGACGACGGCCCTGCGGTGCGGCGCGGACGCGCTCGCCGCCACGGCCCGTGACGAGCTGACGGCGGCGGGTGGGCGGCCCGAGGGGCCGACGGCCCCGGAGTGGGAGCCGCCCGCGGTGCCGGTGCCCCGCCAGGGGGAGCCGTCCCTCGCGCCACCGCTGCTGCCCGTCGCCCCTCGGCGCGCGGGCCGGACCGACCCGCTGTAGGTCCCGTCCCCGGCGGTCGGACACGGCGCGTTGGCCGGGCCCGGGCCCGGCGTTTCGGGGCCGCCCCCGGTCCGACCGACCGGTTCCGGACACGTACCATGGCGGTATGTCCTTCCTCCGCCGCCGCAGCGCCGCCACTCCCGCCGGCCCGGACTTCGACGTCCTGGCCATGGACCCGGGGGACTGGCCCGGGAATCTCGGCGCGGGCCTGCTGCCCGCGCCCGACGGCACCTGCCAGGGGGTCTTCCTCCGCTACGACCTGTTCGGCGGCCGCGGCCCCGCGATGATCATCGGGAATCTGCCGCAGGGCTCCCCGGCGCGCGAGCTGGCGCAGGGGCAGGTGCCCTTCGAGGTGGCGCAACTGCTGCTGGCGCTGGAGAACGAGGAGCCCGTGGAGGTCGTGGGCTCGGAGGACGTCCCCGTCATGCAGGGGGACAACCTGCTGATCGTGCGTCGCCTCAAGCTCTCCGAGAGCCGGATCTCCTGCGTCCAGTTCGACCGCAGCGACGACGTCCTGGTCACCATCGCGAGCTGGGACCGGCCGATCACGGACGACCTCTACGCGCTGTTGAAGCCGCTGCCGGCGGAGCTCTTCCAGCAGGGCTGACGCCCGCTGCCGGGCGCGTGGCGCCGCACGATCGAAAGGATCGCGCGGCGCTTCTTCATGTCGGCCGGAAGCCGGCGGTCAGCGCGCCAACGCGGTGGCCAGGCGGGCCGCCCCGGTCCCCAGGCCCGAGGGGCCGCCGAGCCGCGCGGTGCCGGCGCCCGCACGGACGTCCTGCGCACCGTAACGACGCACGTGGTGGTGCCAGTTCACGATGCCCGCCATCCAGTCCTGGAGCTCTTCGACGTAACCGTCGAGCTCCGCCCGCTGGTCGGCGTCCAGCCCCAAGTCCGCCACGAGGGCGGGTAGTTCGTTCTCCTTGACGTGCAGGAACTGGCGCAGCCGGCCGCGCAGCAGGTCGTCGACGATCGTGACGGCGGCCGGGTAGTCGCAGCCGAAGAACGTCTGCACCACCAGCAGCGCATTGTGCACGTCGCCGTCGAACTCGATCTCCTTCTGGTACGAGAACAAGTCGTTGACCAGGCAGGCGTAGGTGATCGCCGAACTCTCCAAGGTGCGCACCGTGCCGCTGCGCAGCACCTTCGCCGGCAGCCGCGGCGAGCGCCGCAGCCGGCACAGCAGCAGGGTGAGGTCGGAGCCGAAGGTGTCCCGGCGCATCTCCAGGTAGTCCACCGGGTCCGGCACGCGGTGCTGCGTGAGGTTGTGCAGCTCCCACAGCCAGCTCTCCAGCATGGCCGCGATCGCGTCGCGCAGCCGTTGCCGTGCTTCGGGCGCCATGGGGCCGGCGGTGCGCACCCACAGGTCCGCGAGACCGCGCTCCAGCGGGCTGACGGCGTACCCGGGAGCCGCGGCCGGCTCGCCGACCGGCATGCACGCCAGCAGCCGATCGTTGGTCAGCCGGGCGCCCGCGAGGTTCTTCGGCCGGCCGAAGACCAGGGGGTAGTAGTCGTCGGCGTAAGTGCCCCAGGTCAGCCACTCGGCGCTGAGCGCCAGCTCGTCGGGCGTGGCGTCGGGGTCGATGCCGGCCGCGCAGAGCGCGAGGTCGAAGCCGCGGAGCAGCGGTGCGTCCCAGATGTCGGCCAGCAGTCCGGTGCGCTCCGCCCACGCCACGGACCGCTCCCGGGCCTGCTCGTGGTGCGGGCTGAGCGCCAGGGGGAACGGCAGTTCGAAGTCGGGGAGCAGCGACGGGCCGGTCTGCTGGTGCGGCGTGTGCGTGAGGGTGCGCAGCCGGGCGGCGGCGGGGCGGCCGAAGAGCGTGGTGACGTCGAGTGCGGAGGTGCCGAGGGCGCCGCCGAGCAGGGAGCGTCCAGGGGCCGCGCCCTCGTTCATGTAGCGGCTGGAGCGCAGGTGCCATTCGTGGCCGCCGGACTGCCAGTCCTGGAGGCCCTTGGCGTACAGCGCGACGGCCGCGCACTCGGCGGGGGACAGCCCCTTGTCCCGGCACAGCGCGGGGACCTCGGTCAGCGCGGTGTTCTCGAACTGCTGGAGACGGGAGGTCAGCAGGTCGTTGACCACCTCGGCGGCCTCCTGCGTCGGGCAGCCGAGGAAGGTCTCCAACACCAGGACGCCGTTGCTCAACTCGCCCTCCTCCTCCACCTCCCGCTGGTAGGAGAAGAGGTCGTTGCGCAGGTGCACGGCGTCGGCGAAGCTCTCCGTCAGTACGCGCAGGGGTCGGCTGCGGGCGACGGACGCCGGCACTTCGGCGTCCGCCGCGAACTCCACCAACTGCGCCGACCAGGGCGCGCCGCCGACCTTGCGGCGCATCTCGATGTACTCGACGGGGTTGGCGATCCGCCCCTCGTTGATGTTGGACAGCTCCCAGATGGACTCGTCGAGCAGATTGCGCGTCGACTCGGCGAACCGGGCGCGCCACGCCGGGCTCATGTGCACCACGGTCCGCCGCCACAGGTCCGCGAGGCCCGCCTCCACCGGGTTGGTCGGCTCGGGGACCTGTCGAGCGGGGTCCATCGGCATGAAGGCCGGCAGCCGGTCGAGGTACGCCTGTCCGCCCGCCCGGTCCTGGGTGCGCTTGAAGGTCTCCAGGAAGTGGTCGTCGAAGAAGAAGACCCACACGTACCAGTCGGTGACCAGGGCCAGCTTCTGCGCGTCGCAGTCGGGGTGGGTGTAGGCGCACAGTCCGGCGTAGTCGTGCGCTTCGAGGTCGCTCTCATCCCAGATGCCGGAACCCTCCAACATCCCCATCCGGCGCGCCCACGCGCGGGTGTGCGTCCGCGCCGTCTCGACGTGGGCGTTGAGGCGCGCCGGATGGGGCACGTAGAAGTCGGGCAGGACGAAGGGCTGTGCCATGCGTGCCGGGCCTTTCCGGTCAGGCGGAACGGTTTACCGGCGTGTCCTGCCCATCGCCCGGATGGCCCACGCTCCGGAAGGATTAGTCATACGATCGCACCAGAGTGACGTCGGCGGCCTTGACGAAGGCGATCCGGTGTCCGAACTGGATCTGGTAGTACTCCTCCTGGCCGCGCACCACCCGGTGCACCGACGTGTCGAACGTCGGTGCGTACAGGTACTCGCCGGCCACCCGCTCACCCACCACGTACCGCTGCCCCGCGAGCAGCCGGTACGGCAGCGGCGCAATGGCCTGCACCGGCACGCCCGCCGGATACGCACCCGCCTCCGGATACGCCCTGCCGTACACCGGCACCTCCGCCAGCCCCTCCCGCGGCGTGACCAGCACGCCCCGCGCCCCCACCGACGTCGGCTGCTCGGCGGGGTCGTGGAACCACGCCTTCGCACCCAGGTACCAGATCGCCGTCCACTCGCCGCGGCGCTCCGCCACCGCGTACTGCTGACCCGTCGAGGCCCGGGCGCCGATGTCGTTGACGTTGGTCGTCGACTCGCTGCCGTCCGGCCGCAGCCCGACGTCCTTGACCAACGGCGCGTCCGCCGAAGGCTCGGTGTGCAGCCGCACCGCCCCGGAACCGTGCGGCGCGCACGGCTCGCCCGGCTTGCCGCAGCCCGTGTACGCGGGCCGGTGGCGCGCGTAGTCGGGGCGGACGGTCACCACCGCCGACCGAGGCCCCGCGGTGGCCTCGAAGGGCCGGCCCAGCAGCGTGAAGTAGTGGGCCCAGTCCCAGTACGGCCCCGGGTCGGTGTGCATGCCGCGGATGCCGGCCGCCGTCGAACCGGGCACGTTGTCGTGGCCGATGACGTGCTGACGGTCCAACGGGATCCCGTACCGCTTCGCCAGATGGCGCACCAGCCGCGCCGACGAGCGGTACATCGCCTCCGTGTACCAGGCGTCCGGGGCGGCGAGGAAGCCCTCGTGCTCCAGCCCGACGGACTTGGCGTTCACGTACCAGTTGCCGGCGTGCCAGGCGACGTCCTTCAGCGGCACGTGCTGGGCGACGTGCCCGTCCGACGAGCGCAGCGTGTACTGCCAGGAGACGTACGTCGGGTCCTGCACCATGCGCAGCGCGGAGTCCCAGTACCCCTCGACGTCGTGGACGACGATGTAGCGCACCGACTGGGAGACGGGCCGGTCCGCCTTGTCGTGGTTGCCGTAGTCGCCCTCCCCGAACTCCTCGTACGGAGCGGGCACCCACTCGCAGGACACCGTGCTCGGGCACTCCGTCCGCCCCCGGTCCGCGGTGCGCAGCCCCAACCCCGCCAACTGCGCGCGGTCGGGCACGGCGCGGGCGTCCGGGGCGAGCGTCACGCGCTGGCCGGCGTCGGTGCGCCGGCTGTGGCCCGTGCGGATCACCTCGAAGACGTCGTCCGCGTACGCGCCCGCCGTCGCCGCGTCGTCGGCGGCGGAGAACGCGGCCACCGCGCCGTACCAGTCGGCCGGATCCGGGCTCGGGGCGCGCCCCAGACGCCGTTGGGCGTCGGCGAGCAGGGCCGCGCCGCCGAGCACGTTGGCCCGGACGCCGGTGCGCAACTGCCGCGGTGCGATGCCCGACAGCGCGGCGGCCCGCTCAAGGGTCCGCAGCCGCGCGGGGAGCGCGGCGGGATCCGGGAGGGCAGCGGGCGTACGGCCCGGTGCGCCGGCGCGCTCGGCCGGACGGGGCACCCCGTCGCGCCCCGCGCGCCCGTCGTGCGATCCGTGCCCGCCGTGCCCGGGTCCGTGGTCGTCCGCCAGTGCGGTCCGGGCGTCGGTGAGGTGCATCGGGCCGTAGCCGCCGACGACGCTCGCGGCACCGCCGTGGCCGTCCCAGCGCGACTGGAGGAACGCCACCCCGAGCAACACGCTCTGCGGCACCCCGTACTGCCGGGCGGCGTGGGCGAAGTCCCGTTGGAAGTCCTCGACCGCCGGACCCCGCGGTGCGGGGGCCGCGACCCCGGGCGTCAGCGTCGACAGCAGCAGGGCCGCGGACGCCACCGCAGCGCCCGAACCCCGCAAGAGGGCCCGGCGTGCACGGCGCGCGCGGCGCGTTGACGGGGGAACGGATCGGTGCACGGCGGCCTCCGGGGGGCGTACGGTGCGCGACGGGCGTGCGAAGCAGGGCCTGCTTCAGGGGTATCGGTTGCCGCACGAGCCGTCAAACATGCGTCATGCATGGGAACACCCCACGTCAGGAGGCATCTCGGCGCACTTTCAGCGACGCGCCGCCACCGGCCTGCACGGCGTCTCAGGTCCACGCCAATGCCGAACGGGCACAAGGGATTTCATCGAAGGCGGTCGTCCGTGACCCCGCACCGGGCCGGCGGGACACCGAGGACCGACCACAAGGTGGCCAGGTCGTACCCCGGCAGGTACCACCCGGTGTGCTCCCAGTCGACCAGCACCGGCCCCG
>NZ_JBIRGU010000017.1:0-171489 GCF_044328175.1 Streptomyces sp. NPDC017979
CTCGTCGTCGCCGTGCTGGCAGTGCTCAAGACCGGAGCCGCCTACCTCCCCATCGACACCGACTACCCCCCACAACGCATCGACTTCATGCTCACCGACGCCCACCCCGTCGTCGCGGTCACCACCGAAACCACCCAGCATTTGGTCGGAGACACCCCCCAGCTCGTCATCGACCAGGCCACGACCCGCACCCAGCTCGCCACCATGCCGGCCCACGAACCCACGGACACCGACCGGCACCACCCCCTGTCCCCGTCCCATCCCGCCTACATCATCTACACGTCCGGATCAACGGGTCACCCCAAAGCCGTCGTCATGACGCACGAGGCGGTGCTCAACCTCCTCACCTTCCACCGAGCGGAAACCGTCGACGTACCGAACACGACGACGTCCCAGTTCACGAGCATCAGCTTCGACGTCGCCACGCAGGAGATCCTGTCCGCGCTGTGCTCCGGCAAGACGCTCGCCATTCCCGGGGACGACGTCCGCAAGGATCCGTCCGAGCTCTTGGACTGGCTTGAGCGCCACCGCGTGAACGAGTTCTTCGCACCGACGCTCGTCCTCGAAGCGCTCTGCGCTGCGGCCGAGGAGGAGCAACGGGATCTGCCGGAGTTGCGCTACTTGGCGCAGGGCGGCGAAGCGCTGACCCTGAGCAAGCAGATCCGCGACTTCATCGAACGCGGTGCGGGCGGCCGGCGACTCTACAACCACTACGGACCGAGCGAGACCCACGAGTCGACCGCGCACACGCTCCCAGTAGACGTGCTCGGCTGGCCGGAAACGGCTCCGATCGGCCGCCCGATCTCCAACACCCAGGTCTACGTGCTCAACGGCGTGCTCCAACCGACTCCTCTGGGAGAAGTGGGGGAGCTGTACATCGCCGGCAAGTGCCTTGCCCGCGGGTATCTCCGTCGCACCGGTCTCACCGCGGAGCGATTCGTGGCCAACCCGTTCGCCGCACCGGGTGCGCGGATGTACCGCACCGGCGACCTCGTTCGATGGAACGCCGACGGAGCGCTGGAGTTCATTTCCCGCGCGGACAGCCAAATCAAGATCCGTGGCTTCCGGGTGGAGACGGGCGAGGTCGAGGCCGCGCTCGGAAGCCACCCCGAGGTCGCCCAAGCCGCAGTGGTCGCCGTCGACGATGCGGTGCAGGGCAAGCGGCTGGTGGCCTACGTCGTCCGCCCCGGGGCCACGCACCCGCCGTCGTCCGTGCGCAGTCACCTGTGCTCCCTGCTGCCCGGTTACATGGTGCCGGCGTTCATCGTGGACGTCGACGCGTTGCCGCTGATGCCGAACGGCAAGCTGGACCGACGCGCGCTGCCGGCACCCGACGAGGCGCACGGCGTCGTCGGGCGCCGCCCGATGAATCCTCAGGAAGAGATCGTTTGCGAGCTGTTCGCCGAGGTGCTCGGCCTGGCCGCGGTGGACCCGGACGACAGCTTCTTCGACCTCGGTGGTCACTCCCTGAGCGCAACGCGCCTGATCAACAGGATCCGCTCGGTCCTGGGGCTGGAGTTGCCCGTCAGAGCGGTGTTCGACGCCCGCAGCGCCGCCGCGCTGGCGAAGTTGCTCCGCGACGCCGGACGGGCGCGACCGTCCCTGGCACCGGAGGCACGGCCCGATCTGCTCCCCCTGTCGTTCGCGCAGCGTCGGCTGTGGTTCCTGGACCAGATGGAAGGGCCGAGCCCGACGTACAACATTCCACTGGCCCTTCGGCTCACGGGCCGGCTCTCCCCGGAAGCGCTCCGCCTGGCGCTCCGGGACGTGGCGCAGAAGCACGAAATCCTCAGGACGGTCTACGCCGCCGATGACGGACTCCCTCGCCAGAGCATCTTGGACGCCACCTCGGCGGGGCCCCGGCTGGACGTCGTCGACGTCGCCGAGGCCGGGCTGGGCGACGCCTTGACCGCCGCCAGCAGGCAGCCGTTCGACCTCGCAGCGGACCAGCCCTGGCGCGCCTTCCTCTTCCGGCTCGACGAGGAGCAGCACGTCCTGCTGTTGGTGGTGCACCACATCGCGGCCGACGGTTGGTCCCTCGCACCGCTCTACCGTGATCTCGCCACCGCATACGCGGCGCGCGCCGCGGGCGAGGTGCCGACATGGGCTCCGCTGAAGGCACAGTACGCGGACTACGCGCTCTGGCAGCGACAGTTGTTGGGTGAACTGGACGACCCCGGGAGCCTGCTCTCACAGCAGTTGGCGTACTGGCGGGCAGAGCTCGACGGCCTGCCCGACGAACTGGACCTGGCCCCGGACCACGCACGGCCTCCCGTCGCCTCCCACGTCGGCGACATCGTTCACTTCGCCGTACCGGACGACTTGCACAAGATGCTGGTCGTCATGGGTCGGGACAACCAGGCGACGTTGTTCATGGTGCTCCAGGCCGCTTTGGCGACGTTGCTGAACCGGTTGGGGGCGGGCGACGACATCGTCATCGGCAGCCCGATCGCCGGGCGAACCGACGAGAACCTCAACGACCTCGTGGGGTTCTTCGTCAACACGCTCGTGCTCCGGACGGACCTCAGCGGAGATCCTAGCTTCGAGCAGGTCCTGAAACGCGTACGCGGCAAGGTCCTGGGTGCCTACATGAATCAGGACCTGCCGTTCGAGCGCCTGGTGGAGGAAGTCAATCCGACGCGGTCGATGTCTCGGAACCCGCTGTTCCAGGTGATGCTGACAGTGCACAACCTCCCGGACTCGGATCTGCGGATGCCGGGGCTCTCCATCGTGCCCGAGCACGTCGACGCCGGCATATCGAGGGCCGACCTGGGCTTCAACTTCGTCGAGCACAAGGGCCAGGGCGGTGAACCCGACGGCATCTCCGCCGTGATCGAGTACAACACGGACCTGTGGTCGAGGGAGTCGGTCGAGGACCTCGGTCTGCGTTACCTGCAAGTGCTCAGGCAGGCGGTCACGGATCCGGCTCAGCCGGCACAGCAGATCCGGATCCTCTCCTCCGACGAGCGCCGTGAGCTGGTGGCGTCCTGGACGGCCGTCGACGCCGGTGAACAGGGCTCCACGGTGCCCGAGCTGTTCCACGCCCAGGCGGTGCGGACTCCCGACGCCGTCGCCGTCGAAAGCGGCGGCGCGGCGCTCACCTACCAAGAGCTCGACGCACGTGCCAACCGTCTCGCCCGGCTGCTGGTGGCGCGCGGTACTCGACCTGAAGACGTCGTGGCCGTGGCGCTGCCGCGATCGATCGAGCTGATCGCCTCGGCGCTCGCGGTCATGAAGGTCGGGGCGACCTACGTACCCCTCGACGTCGCCTACCCCGCGGAACGGGTCGGGCTGATCCTCAAGGAAGCACAGCCGGCTCTGCTGCTCACCGCGTCGACCGCGGCGGCGCAGTTCCGGCAGTCGGGCTTCCCCACGGTGACGGTGGACGAAGCGGACGCCGCGGGGGAACCGGCCGACGGCGTCGAATCCGCCGTCCCGCCTGCCGGGGACCACGGACGTCCGTCGGCCCATACGGCCGCTTGCGCCGTCTTCACCTCCGGGTCGACGGGCACGCCGAAGGGCGTCGTCCTGTCCCACGCCAACGTGGTGAACATGGCGACGGGGCACATCGAGGAGATCGGCCTCCAGGTGGGCAGCCGGGTCTACCAGACCGTCTCGGTCGCCTTCGACGTGGCGATCGCCGACACCCTGATGACGCTGCTGAGCGGCGCGACACTGGTCCTGGCGGATGCCGATGCGACGTTGATGGGCGACGAGCTGGCGGATGTGCTGCGCCGTACGGCGGTGACGCACGCCACGTTGCCGCCCGCCGTCCTCGCCACCCTCCCGGAACGCGACCTGCCCGCCCTGACCTGCGTGGTGACCGGGGGAGAGGCGTGCGCCTCGGACACCATCGAAAGGTGGTCCCGAACGGTGGACGTGGTGAACGTCTACGGGGCCACCGAGGTGGCCGACTGCGCCACCATGAACCACCGGCCGCCAGGGGATCGGGACACCCGAGCCGTGGGCGCAGCGGTCGCCAAGGCACGCCTCTACGTACTGGACCGGAACCTCCAACCGGTTCCCACCGGGGTCGTCGGAGAGGCGTACATCGCCGGCCCGGGGGTCGCGCGCGGATACCTGCGGCGGCCGGGTGCGACAGCCGAACGGTTCGCACCGGACCTCTTCGGCCCGCCGGGGACGCGCATGTACCGGACCGGTGACCGGGTCCGCTGGCGCAGGGACGGGAATCTGGAGTTCCTCGGTCGCGTCGACAACCAGGTCAAGCTGCGCGGCTTCCGCATCGAGCTGGGGGAGGTCGATGCGATCCTGGCAGGGCACCCCACGGTCTCCGAGGCGAGGTCCCTGGTGCGCGAGGACCGCCCGGGCGATCGGCGCCTGGTCGCCTACGTCGTACCCGAACCGGGTGCGAACGGGCCGACGCCCGGCATGCTGCGGGAGTACGCCGCCCAGCAACTGCCGGCGCACATGGTGCCGGCCGTGGTGGCCGTGCTGGAAGCCCTGCCGCTCGGGCCGACGGGGAAGGTGGACTACCGGGCGCTGCCGGTGCCGCACTACGCGCCGTCCACCAGCGGGCGCCCGCCCGGCGGACCCGAGGAAGAGCTGCTGTGCGACCTGTTCGCCCAAGTCCTGGGTGTGGCGTCGGTAGGGGTGGACGACAGCTTCTTCGAGTTGGGCGGACATTCGATTCTGGCCGTCCAATTGATCAACCGGATCCGTGACGCACACGGAGCGAAGATCGCCATCCGCGATCTCTTCGAGGCTCCGACGGTTGCCGGACTGGCCGTTCGGCTCTCCGACGGTGCGAATTCCGATGCGTTCGACGTACTGTTGCCGATGCGCACCAGCGGCCGTCATGCGCCGGTGTTCTGCATCCACCCGGCCGGCGGAATCAGCTGGTGCTACTCCGGCTTGATCAATGCGCTCGGGGCGGAGCATCCGATCTACGGGTTGCAGGCGCGGGGCCTCGCGGAGCCGGCAGAGCTGCCCTCGTCGATCGAGGAAATGGCGAGTGAATACGTACGGCACATCCGGGCGGTTCAGCCGACCGGGCCGTATCGGCTGCTGGGCTGGTCCTTCGGCGGAGTCGTAGCCCACTCCGTGGCCGTGCAGTTGCGGCAGAACGGCGACCAGGTGGACTTTCTGGCGATCCTGGACGCGTATCCGGCGGTCGGGACCGCGGCGGAGTCCACATTGGACGGTGCAGAAGCGTTCGCCGCGCTGTTCGGAACTGCGGAAGGTGCGGACGAGCCGTTTGACGGCAGGCCCCTGATGGAGCTCTTGCGTCAGGAGGGGGTGGCCCTGGGGAACCTGGAGGACCGCCATCTGGCCGGCATCCGGGACATCTTCATCAACAACGTTCAGCTTGCGCGCACTCACGTGCCCGATGTGTTCGACGGCGACGTCCTGTTCTTCAGCGCCACCCATGGTCGAACCGGCGACCTGCCCACGTCGAAGGATTGGCGCCCCTACGTCGGCGGTGCGATCGAGGATCACGCAATTCCCTGCCAGCACAGCGAGATGACGCAGGCTGGGCCGCTGCGTGACATCGGGCCGATCCTCCGCGCCAAGCTTCAGGAAGTGACTCCGCTCTAAGGGAATTCAAGCACTCCCTTTCGCGGTCTGAAGAGTTTCCTACCTCAATGCGCGCAGTGGTCTAAGTGGGCGCGGTCAGGAGTGTCATGGATGTGCTGAGGCTGCATTGCAACGAAAGCCCCTACGGACCGCCGATGTCGGCGGTGGCTGCCGCGACCGACGAACTGAACGCGAGCGGCGCACGGTATCCGGACAGTGAATGTGCGCTGTTGCGCGAGCGCATTGCGCGCCACGTCGGCACGTCGGGCGAGATGGTCGCAGTCGGTAACGGAACCGATGAGTTGCTCTTTTTGATCACTTTGACCTGTGCCGGTCCGGGTGGTCAGGTCCTGGTCACCGATTCCACGTTCCCCGGCTATCTGAACTCTGCTGCTGCAGTCGGTTCTTCGGTGAAGACGGTCCCCTTGAACGACCGTCGGATCTCGGCGCAGGCGGTCATCGACGCCTTGGGGCCGGACGTCAAGGTCGTCTACGTGTGCAACCCGCACAACCCGACCGGCACGGTGCTTCCGCCGGCGGACGTCGAGCGGATCGTGGACGCGGCGGACGCGGCCGGGGCGATCCTCGTGCTGGACGAGGCGTACATGGAGTTCCTCTCCTCGGAGGGCGGGACGGGACTCGACGCGGTCAAAGCGGGCCGGCGAGTGATCGTTCTGCGCACCTTCTCCAAGGCGTGGGGGTTGGCGTCCCTGCGGATCGGTTACGCCGTGGCCCACCCCGAGCTCATCGGTCGCATCGAACGGGGGCGAAGGGCCCTGCCGTTCAACGTCAATCGGCTGGCCCAAGGCGCCGCGGCCGCAGCGTTGGACAGCGACGGCTTCATCGAAGGGGTCCGCAGTCGAACGTCGGAAGCGCGCGAGCGGTTCTATCGACGGTTGGCAGCGGCTGGAGTGGAATACGTGCCTTCGGTGACGAACTTCGTTCTGGTCAACGTGGAGTGCGACAGTTCCGTGGTCGCACAGCAGTTGGCTGACGAACACGGCGTCATCGTCCGCGACCTCGAACTGTTTGGTTTGCCGGGTCATTTGCGTGTGACGATCGGCACGGAGCAGCAGGTCGACCGCTTCTGTTCGGCATTGGAATCCGTGCTGTCCTCCCTCGCGGCCGAGGCCCGGCGGGACACCGTCGACGGCCGGTCCGATGTGGCTGCCCTGCCGCTTTAACGCAGTTGTCAGAGCCGAACTGCCAAGCGCTGCGTAAGAGTCTCCCGATGTATCGAAAGGATTTCGCTATGACCAACCCCTTCGATGACGAGAACGGCACCTTCCTCGTACTCGCCAATGACGAGGGCCAGCACTCGCTGTGGCCGGCATTCGCGGACGTTCCGGCCGGATGGACCGTCGTCCTTCCGGAGAACTCCCGCCAGGCGTGCCTGGACTACGTGAATACCCACTGGACCGACATGCGTCCCAAGAGCCTTGCCAGCGCGATGGACGATGCCCGCGGCAACGGTGCGTGAGCACTTCCAGCCGGAAGGGAAGAGAAGTGGATTCTGTCGACCGCAAGAAGATGGTGCTCCGTTACTACGAGCTCGTTGATTCTGGCAGCTATGGTGAGCTCTTTGAGATGTTCGACGAAGATGTCGTCTACGAACGGGCCGGCACCGGCAGCATAAAGGGGCAGCAGGAGCTGCGCTCCTTCTATCTGAAGGACCGCATCATAGCCGGCGGGCGGCACGTCGTTGCGACGGTCGTGGCGGACGACGACTGGGTCGTGGCGCGCGGGACGTTCGAAGGGATTCTCAAGTCCGGGGAAGAGGTCTCCGTCCCCTGGGCCGACTTCCATCAGTTCCGAAAAGGAAAGATCTGGCGCAGGCACACGTATTTCGGTGCTCGCCCCATCTGACCGAAGGCGGACAGGGAGTGACCAGGCGGACAGGAAGTGACTTTGATGAATCAACGAACGGCCCTGGGAGAAAGGTGAACGATGGGAGTGCGCACGGAGAAGTCACCGAACGCCTGGCCTGCCATGTTGCAGGACGTCGGAGTGGGCGGAGCCAGCACCTGTGCATGGCAGGCAGTTCCCGACGGTTCGGCGGAGAAGGCCCTGTCCGCACTGCGGCAGTGGCGCCTGCGCGCGGCCGCACTGAGGCCGGACCACCTCGCTGACTTCCCCTTTCAAGCGCTGGTCAACCACTACCGCGGTGTCGGACGGTTATCCGCTGCCGACTCGGTGGCAGCCGAGTTGCGCCGACTGCACGACTCGCTGGTCGAGGCCGAGGTCGAGACGGTTCGGGCAGGTGTGGCGTCGGGCTCCGTGCTGGCCCACTGGTTACCGCTGTCCATCGACCAGGAGGACGGTGACTACCACACGTACATCGGGACGGCGCTCTACGAGCGGCATTGGCGGCAGCAGTCCGAGCGGCGCCCCGAAAGCGAAGCACGTGATGAGGTCATGGTCGCGTTGATGGCCGATCTGCTCGCCACCGAAGGACGTGCACTGATGCACACCGCGAGCCGGGACCAGTACGCGCGCACCCGCGCCGCCTACCAACTCCTCAAGCAGTCGGCCACCTTGGCGCCGACGATGCAGCAAGACGTCGCGGATGTCTCCTCCGGTGCTCCCGCGGTCGCGGACGGCACAGACGGCACGGCGCTCGCGACCGACAGCATGGGCCTGGCGGCGGACGTGCTGGCCCGGGTGCCCGACGCCGTTCGGCAACTCGTCGACATCACCATGCTGCCCGTCACGCAACTTCACGACGAGCAGATGTTCATTCGTTGCATACAGATCTTCGAAAGCCTCTACGCGCACGTCGCCGGGGGCCTTGAGCGCGCGATCGCAGCCCTTGAGAACGACGAAGCGGACGAGGCCGAAGCCGTGTTGCGGGACGCTGCCGCACGGGTCGAGGCCATGCCGATCCTGTTCCGTGTGCTGACGACGATGCCGCGGGACGCCTTCGCCGTCATCCGCAACCACACCCACGGGCGGAGCGCCATCCAGTCGCGGTCCTATCGCCAGGTCGAGTCGTTGAGCGCACCGCGGGACGAGGGGGCCGGGCCCCAGCGGACCGACCGGCGCGACGACGGCGACTCCACGCTCCAATCGGTCTACCTGGAGCGAGTGGAGCACCGGATGACGGCCGCCCGAGCCGGCGGCCTGGCCGACGTGATGCGCCGGCTCGACCTGGCCTGGCGCACGTCGAAGCGTACGCATTGGGGCGTCACCCTCAAGGTCATCGGCACGGTGCCCGGCACCGGTGGGACCTCGGGGGCCGACTACTTGAAGCAGGCGGCGGGCATCTCCCTCTTCCCGGCCTTGGCGGCCGAAGCGGCGCCGGGCACCGCGTCGCAGTGAGGTCCGCACCCCAGTCATGACAGCCCCACCAGAAGGAAGACCGATGTCTGAACCCGGTACACCGTTGCAGCCCCAAGCGGCCAACCAGGAGCTACGGCGCAGAATCATGGGATACATCGTGTCCCAGTCGATCTTCACGGTGAACGAGCTCCGCATAGCTGACCGTCTCGGCGGGGAGGCACGAAGCGTCACCGACCTCGCGCGAGAGTGCGGCGTGGACGCCGACGCGCTCCATCGCACCCTGAGGCTCCTGGCGGCCGAGGGCCTCTTCCACGAGGGGCCGACCGGTAGCTTCCGCCTCGCCGCGCTGGGCGAGTTGCTGCGCACGGAAGCACCGGGCTCCCTCCACGAGTTCGTCAACCTCATGGCCGGTGAGTCCTACCGGGTCTGGGCGGAATCGGCCTACTCGGTGCGCACCGGCAAGCCCGCCTTCGACCTCGTGCACGGCATGCCGCACTTCAATTGGCTCGCGGAACACCCCGATGCCGCCCGGGACTTCAACAGGGCGCAGGCGTCCTTGGTGACCCAGCGCTCGCTCCCGCTCCTCGAACGGAACTGGCAGGGCGTCAAGACCGTCGTCGACGTCGGCGGGGGGAACGGCCAGCTGCTGGCCACGCTCCTCAGTCAACAGCCGCACCTGGAGGGCGTGCTGTTCGACCTGCCGCACGTGGTGACCGAGGCGCAGGCGAAGCTGACGGAGAGCGGCGTCCGCGACCGCACCCGGATCGTGGGAGGGGACTTCTTCGCCGAAGTGCCGACCGGTGGTGATGTGTACGTCCTGGCCCAGATCCTCCACGACTGGAACGAGGAGCAGGCGCTCGGCATTCTTCGTTCCTGCCGGAAGGCCCTGCCCGACCACGGTCGACTCCTGATCCTCGAACAGGTGATCCCCGAGGACGACGAGCCGCATCCGGCCAAGCTCCTCGACCTGCACATGCTGGTCCTGCTGGGCGGGCGCGAACGGACCGAGACGGACTGGCGTTCCCTGCTCGCGGACAGCGGTTTCCGACTCGAATCGGTCGAGCAGGGCGCCCGCTCGTCCCTGATGACCGCCGTGCTGGACGGCGCCGCGCGCTGATCCGCCGCGGAATGCAGGACGGAGCTCCCGGGGGGAACCGGGCTCCGTAGCTCCGCTGCGGACGACACGTCCGCACGGAGGGCTGCGGCCGATGGCGGCCGCGGCCGTGGACGGCCGCAGCCGCCCGGCGGTCAGTTCTGCCGCTGGGCGGCCATGACGTGGTCGCGGGCGCCTTCGACGTGCGCGGTGATCGCGCGGCGCAGTGCCGTGGCGTCGCGGTCGCGCAACGCGTCGACCATCTGCTGGTGCTCGTCGTCGATGCGTTCGAGGTCGTGGCCCGAGCGCACCCAGCGCCGGCTGTACGGCTCGACGAGGTGCAGGAGCTGGTCGACGAAGCGCAGGGTGAGCCGACGCTCGGAGAGGGCGTACACCCGGCGGTGGAACTCGTAGTTGAGGGAGGCCCGGACCGCGGCGTCGGCGCCCTGACGGCGCATCTCGTCGGCGAGTTCCTGGAGCGCGTCGATGTCCCGGTCGCGGCAGCCGCGCACGATCTCTTCGGACAGGTGCGGCTCCAACTGTAGGCGCAACTCGAAGAGTTCGGCGATCTCGCCGTTGCTGAGTTCGGCGACGAGCATGCCGCGCTGCGGCACCACCTCGATCAGGCCCTCGGCGGCGAGCGTGTGCAGGGCCTCGCGCAGGGGGATGCGACTGACCTTCAACTCGGTCGCGAGCTTCTCCTGCACCAGGCGGGTGCCCGGGAGCAGTCCGCCGTCGCGGATCGAGGTGCGTAGCCGTTCGGCGATGACGCCTGCGCTGTTGCTCGTGCTGCTGGGGGTCCGGGCTACTCGGGTCACTTCGTCACTCTATCCCTTGTGCTTCCCCGCAGCGACTGTATACATTCGCCACTCGTTCCCACCGAATGTATACAGCCACTGCGGACCGCGGGTTCGCGCCACACGTTCAGCCATGCGTCCACGCCACCAGAAAGGGCTGCCGGATGTCACGTTCCATCGACGTCGCCGTCATCGGAGGAGGGCTGCTCGGGCTCGCCACGGCCCGGGCGCTGCTGCGTGTTCGGCCCGACCTCTCCGTCACGGTCCTGGAGAAGGAGGCGCACTGGGGCGCCCACCAGTCCGGGCACAACAGCAACGTGATCCACAGCGGTCTGTACTACGCGCCCGGCTCCCTCAAGGCCCGGCTCGCCCGGGCCGGCGGCGAGGAGATGATCCGCTACTGCGAGCAGCACGACGTGCCCGTCAAGCGCACCGGCAAGCTCGTGGTGGCCACGTCCACGGCCCAGCTCCCGGGTCTGGACGCGCTTGAGGAGCGCGGTCGGGCGAACGGAGTGACGGTGCAGCGGCTGAGCCGCGGCGAGTTCGCCGAGCGGGAGCCGCACGTCGCCGGGGTGGCCGCGCTGTCGGTCGCGGACACCGCGATGACCGACTTCGGCCAGGTGTGCCGTGCGCTCGCCGCCGAGCTGACCGAACTCGGCGCCGAGCTGCGCACCCAGTCGCCCGCCCTGTCCTTCGCCACCGACGGGGACCGGACCGTGATCCGCACGCCCCACGAGGAGCTGCGGGCCAGGATCCTCGTCAACTGCGCCGGACTGCACAGCGACAAGATCGCGGCGGCGGCCGGTGACCGTCCGACGGTGCGGATCATGCCCTTCCGCGGGGAGTACGCCGAGGTCAGGCCGGGTCGCCGGGGGCTGATCAACAACCCCGTCTATCCGGTGCCCGACCCGGAGCTGCCCTTCCTCGGCGTGCACATCACCCCGATGCTCGACGGCACGGTCCACGTGGGCCCCAACGCCGTGCCCGCGCTGGCCCGCGAGGGCTACCGCTGGCGCGACGTCGAGCCCCGGCTGCTGGGCGAGCTGTTGCGGGACCCGGCCCTGCGCGGCCTCGCCCGGCGCTTCTGGCGGCACGGGGTCACCGAGATCACCCGCTCGCTGGTCTGGCCGCTCTTCGTCCGCGAGGTCCGCCGCCTGGTCCCGGAGATCGAGAGCCGGGACATGAGGCGGCACGGCAGCGGCGTACGCGCCCAGGCGGTCACGGCGGACGGGCAACTCGTCGACGACTTCATCATCAACCGCACCCCGCGCGCCGTCCACGTGCTCAACGCGCCGTCCCCCGCGGCCACGTCGAGCCTCCACATCGGCAGCAAGATCGCGGCCGACGTCTTCGAACAGCTCGGCCACGAGGACTCGGCCCGGACCGCGCGCGACGGGTCCGCCGCGACCTGACCGACCGCTCCCCGCCGCACCGGGACCCCCGCACGGGGGCCCCACCCCACGCAGACCCCGCCCCCCACTTCCCCCTTCCCTGCTCCACCCCGCTCTTTGCTCTTTCAAAGGTGATCGAGGACAGCACATGGCGAAGCACCCGCAGACAGACGCGCCGGACTCCGGACCTCCCCCCGCCACCGCCCGCCGCCGCGTCGCCACCGCCACCATCGTGGGTTCCGCGCTGGAGTGGTACGACTTCTATCTCTACGCCTCCATGGCCGCGCTGGTCTTCGGCAAGATCTTCTTCCCGGGGACCGACGACACGGCCGGCACCATGGCCGCCTTCGCGACCTTCGCGGCCGGCTTCCTGGCCCGCCCGCTCGGCGGCATCCTCTTCGGTCACCTCGCCGACCGCATCGGTCGACGGAACGTACTGATCATCACCTTCGTGCTGATGGGCGTCTCCACCGGGCTCATCGGGCTGTTGCCCACGTACGACAGCATCGGCGTCGCGGCGCCCGCCGCCCTGGTCGTCCTGCGCATCCTCCAGGGCCTCGGCTCCGGAGCCGAGTACGCCAGCGCGGCGGTGGTCGCCTACGAGCACGCCGACGAGGGCCGGCGCGGCCGACAGGGCGCCTGGCCGGCCCTGGGGCTCAACCTCGGACTGCTGCTGTCGTCGCTGACCGTCACGGTGCTCACCACCCTGGACGAGGACGTGCTGCTGGACTGGGGCTGGCGCGTCCCGTTCGTCGCGAGCTTCGCCCTCGCGGGCGTGGGCCTGTGGGTGCGGCGTCGGGTGCCGGAGTCGCCCGACTTCCAGCGCGACAAGAAGAAGGAGCAGGACGCGGCCCCGCAGCTGCCGCTCGTCACCCTGCTGCGCAAGCAGCGCCGCGGCTTGCTGGTGGTGCTGGCCGTCTCGCTCGGCTACAACGCCCTCAGCTACATCTTCAAGACCTTCTCGCTGGCCTACCTCGCGGACTTCCAGGACGTCTCGGCGAGCGTCGGCGCGTTCGGCATCACCCTGGCCAGCGCGACCGCCATCGTCACCGTGCCGCTCTTCGGCTGGGCCAGCGACCGCTTCGGCAGCCGCAAGGTGCTCGCGGTCGGCGGCGTCGCGTCGGCGCTCTTCGCCTTCCCGTTCTTCGTCCTGCTCGACACGCAGAACTCCGTGGTGATCTGGGTGTGCCTGATCATCGCGACGGGCGTGTTGGCGCCGATGATGTTCGCCCCGCAAGGCGCCTTCCTCTCCCGGCAGTTCCCGGCGGACGTCCGGGTCAGCGGGGTCGGCACCGGACGGGAGATCGGCGCCGCGCTCTCGGGCGGTCTGGCTCCGCTGGCGGCCCTGGCCATCGTCGGCGCCAGTGCGACCAACGCCACCTGGGGCGTCTCCCTGATCCTCGTCGGTGCGGCCGTCGTGGTGGTGCTCGGCGCCGCCTTCGACCGGGGCGCCCGCCCGGCCCGGTCCGCCGCACCGCAAGACGGTGACGACGACCTGACCCCCGGTCAGGCTTCGGAGCGGGACGAGGTGTCCGCGGGGCAGGCCCGCTGACGACGAGTCACCCATGAGACGGGGTTGGCCCGGACCGCACGGTCCGGGCCAACCCCGTCTCCGGCACTACGGGCATCAGCGCTCTAGTGGGTGCCGCTCCAGGGCGCCGGGACGAAGGTCCACGTCACTTCGGCCGGGCCGGTGCCGGAGTTGCGCCAGGTGTGCGGTTCGCGGCCGGCGAAGGTGAGGGTGTCCCCGGCGGTGAGCGTCTGCGCGTGGTCGGTGAAGCGGACGGTGATCTCGCCGCTGACCACGTGCAGCACCTCCACGTCGCAGTTGATCGTGTACAGCTCGTCACCGCCGTGCGCGTCCGGCTCCAGGTGCGAGCGGAGGATCTGGACCTTCGACTGGGCACGGGGGGTGACCATCCGGTCCTCGACGCCGTGGCCGCCCATGTTGAGCCGCGGGGCCGCGTCGCGACGGATGAGTTCGGTGTCGGCGCCCTCGAAGAGCGAGCCGACCGGCAGGGACAGCACCTGGCAGAGGGTGACCAGCGAGGAGACGCTCGGCGAGGTCTCGTCTCGCTCGACCCGGCTGAGGAACCCCCTGGTCAGCCCGGTGGCGGCGGCGACCTGCTCGATGGTGAGGCCCTGGGCCTTGCGGGAGGCCCGCAGGCGCGCTCCGACGCGCACCGGATCGGCTGACGGCGTCGGGTGCAGCGCTTTCATCGAAGTCCTCGCGTCACTCGTTCGGCCTCTGGACAACTCTTGACAGAGCGGTTGCTTGGGGCAAACACTACCCGGAATGAAAGTTGCCTAATAAGCATTATTTGTTGTGTATAGGTAACTTCCCCCTCCTGGAACAGATCCGAGGTTCGGATGAACACCGTCGAACCCCCGAGGCCCCCGGTCGGCCCTCCGGACGCGAGCCTGAGCCCCCGCTACGCGGGCATCGCGACCTTCGCCCGCCTGCCCCGCCTCCAAGACGTGGGGCGGGCCGACATCGCCGTCGTCGGCGTGCCCTTCGACAGCGGGGTGAGCTATCGGCCCGGTGCCCGCTTCGGGCCCGCGCACATCCGCGAGGCGTCCCGGCTGCTGCGGCCGTACAACCCGGCGCAGGACGTGGAGCCCTTCGCCGCACAGCAGGTCGCCGACGCGGGCGACGTGGTCGCCAACCCGTTCAGCCTCGACGAGGCGGTCAGCCAGATCCAGACCGCCGCCGAAGAGCTGACCGCGGACGGCACCCGACTGCTGACCCTGGGCGGTGACCACACCATCGCCCTCCCGCTGCTGCGGGCCGCCGCCCGCCGGCACGGCCCGCTCGCGGTGCTCCACTTCGACGCCCACCTCGACACCTGGGACACCTACTTCGGCGCCCCGGTCACGCACGGCACGCCCTTCCGCCGCGCGTCCGAGGAGGGGCTCATCGACCTCACCGCCAGCCTGCACGTCGGCACCCGCGGACCGCTGTACTCGCGCCAGGACCTGCGGGACGACGCCCGCCTCGGGTTCGCCGTGATCTCCAGCCCCGAGATCGAGGAGGAGGGCCTGCCCCGGGCGATCGAGCGCATGCTCGCCCGCCTCGGCGACCGGCCGGTGTACCTCTCCATCGACATCGACGTCCTCGACCCGGCGCACGCCCCCGGCACCGGGACCCCCGAGGCGGGCGGCATGACCAGTCGCGAGCTGCTCGCGATGATCCGCGCCCTGCGCGGGGTGCACCTGGTGGGCGCCGACGTGGTCGAGGTGGCCCCCGCCTACGACCACGCCCAGCTCACCGCCGTCGCCGCCGCCCACACCGCCTACGAGATCCTCTCGGCGATGACGCCCGACCACCTGCCCGAGCCGGACGACCGGCCCCAGGAACGATAGGGGAAGGCCATGACCTCCTCGGACGTCGCGACCCAGCGCGACTCAGCGATCGAACAGCACTCCATCGACTACGTGCCGGCCGCCGAGCGGCACGGCAAGGTCTGGCACCAGGGACCGTTCTGGTTCACCGGCAACTTCGTCCTGCCGACCATGGTCGCCGGCTTCGTCGGCGCCTCCATGGGACTGAGCGTCTGGTACAGCGTGCTGGCGATCGTGCTCGGCGTCGGCGCCGGCACGTTCTTCATGGCCTTCCACGCCAACCAGGGCCCCCGGATGGGCCTGCCCCAGATGATCCAGTCCCGCGCCCAGTTCGGCAGCCGGGGCTCCACGGTGCCGTTCGCCGCGACCGTCTTCGTCTACGTGGGCTTCCTCGTCTTCGACACGGTCCTCGCCGAGCAGGGCCTCGGACTGCTGCTGCCGGACGGCAAGCTGTTCTGGTACCCCGTCCTGATCGCCCTGTCCATCGTCATCGCCGTCGTCGGCCACGACCTGCTCCACTTCGTCCAGCGCTGGCTGACGTACCTGCTGGTCGTCGTCTTCGCCGTGCTCACCGTGGTCGCGATCGTCAACTTCGGCTCCAACCCGGTCCCCGCGGACGTCCCCGCGGCCACCGCCGGCTGGGACCTGAACGCCTTCCTGGTGCAGTTCTCGCTGGCCGCCGGATACAACATCAGCTACTCCGTGTACGTCTCCGACTACACCCGCTACCTGCCGGCGAACGTGCCCGCCCGCGGCCTGATCACCGCCGTGTACGCCGGCGCCGCGTTCTCCGCCGTCTGGCTGATGTCGCTGGGCGCGATCCTCGCCAGCTACCTGCCCGACCCCGACCCGATCCTCGCCCTGCGCGAGGTCGGCGACCTGCTCTTCCCCGGCTTCGGCCTGATCGTCGTGATGACCTCGGTGCTCGCGCTGATCTCCATCATGGGCGTCAACGCCTACGGCGCGATGCTCACCGGCGCCAGCGCACTGGACGGCTTCCGCAAGGTGCGCCCCACGGTGCGGCTGCGCATCACCGGGCTCGTCGTCGTCGGCCTGGTGTCCCTGGTGGTCGCCCTGCTGATCCCGGACGACTACATCGGCAGCTTCAACAACTTCGTGCTGATGATGCTGTACTTCCTGGTCCCCTGGACCGCGGTCAACCTGGTCGACTTCTACTTCGTGCGCCGCGGGAAGTACGCCATCGCCGAGATCCTCAAGCCGGACGGCATCTACGGCCGCTGGGCGTGGCGGGGCGTCACCGCGTACGTCATCGGGTTCGCCGCGATGATCCCGTTCTTCTCGACGACCTTCTACGTCGGCCCCGTCGCCGACGCCCTCGGCGGCGCGGACTTCTCGTTCGCGGTCGGCCTGACCGTCTCCGGCATGCTCTACCTGCTGTTCTCCCGGAACCTGGACCATGAGGCAGAGGCCGCCGCCCGGGTGGCGAGCGAAGCCGAACTGGAGGGCACCCACCGATGAGCCAGCAACCGCACCGAGCCGCGACCACCGCCGCACCGGCGACCAGCGCCGAACCGACCGCCGTCGCCGAACCGACGGCCGCCGGGGTCACCGTCGCCGTCTGCCAACTCGCCCCCCGGGTCGGCGACCCGGCGGGCAACCGGCAGCGGATCCGTGCGGCGGTGGAGGCGGCGGCGGAGCGCGGCGCCGACGTCGTGGTCCTGCCGGAGCTGGCCAACACCGGCTACGTCTTCACCGACGCGGCCGAACTGCGCACCGCGGCCGAGCGGCCCGACGGCGACACGATCACCGAGTGGGCGGCGCTCGCCGCCCGCCACGGCCTGGTCGTCGTCGGCGGCTTCGCGGAACTCGGCGAGGGCGGCCACGTGTACAACGCGGCCGCCCTCGTCGACCCCACCGGGCTGCGCGCCACCTACCGCAAGGCCCACCTGTGGAACGGCGAGAAGACCTGGGGCTTCACCCCCGGCAGCGGAGCCCCGCCCGTCGTCGACACCCTCCACGGCCGCATCGGGTTCATGGTCTGCTACGACCTGGAGTTCCCCGAGTGGGTGCGGCAAGCGGCCCTGGCCGGCGCCGAGCTGCTGTGCGGCCCGGTCAACTGGCCGCTGTACCCGCGGCCCGAGGGCGAGCGGCCGGGCGAGATCGTCCGCATCCAGGCCGACGCCTCCGTCAACCGGATGTTCGTCGCGGTCGCCGACCGCACCGGCACCGAACGGGGTCAGGACTGGCTCGGCGGCAGCGTGATCGTCGACGCCGACGGCTACCCCGCCACCGAACTGCGCCTCGGCGAGGAGGCGCTCCTCACCGCGACGCTCGACCTCGCCGAGGCCCGCAACAAGGCCGTCAGCGAACTGAACGACGTCCACGCCGACCGGCGCCCCGCGCTGTACGCACACCTCGGGCAGGAACAGCCATGACCACCACCGTCGCCATCGTCCAGCAGCCGCCCGCCCTCCTGGACCTGGAGGAGTCGGTGCGCCGCGCCGCCGCACACGTCACCGAGGCCGCGCAGTCGGGCGCCGACCTCGTCGTCTTCCCCGAGACCTGGCTGACCTGCTACCCGGCGTGGGTGTTCGGGCTCGCCGGCTGGCGGGACGCGGAGGCCCGCCACTGGCACGCCCGGCTGCTGGAGCAGAGCCCGGTCCTGGACCCGTCGGGCGACGACGCCGTCGCCCCGGTGCGGGCCGCCGCCCGGGAGCACGGGGTGACCGTCGTCCTCGGCCTGAACGAGCGCGCCGCGCGCTCCTCCGGCTCGCTCTACAACTCGCTGCTGACCATCGGCCCGGACGGCGGCACCCTCAACCTGCACCGCAAGCTGACGCCCACCCACACCGAGCGGATCGTCTGGGCGGCGGGGGACGGCGCCGGCCTGCGGGTCGTCGACACCCCCGCGGGCCGGGTGGGCTCGCTGGTCTGCTGGGAGCACTTCCACCCGCTGGCCCGGCACGCGCTGCACGCGCAGCACGAGGAGATCCACGTCGCCGCCTGGCCGGACATGCCGGAGAGCCATGTGATCGCGGCCCGCTCGTACGCCCTGGAGGGCCGCTGCTTCGTGGTCTCGGCGGGCCTGGTGCTCTCCACCGACGACGTCCCCGACGACCTGCTGGCCGCCTACCGCAAGGGGGTGGGCCCCGACGCCCCCACGGACGGTCCGCTGTTCACCGGCGGTTCGAGCGTGGTGGCCCCCGACGGCTCCTGGGTGGTGGAGCCCGTCCACGACCAGTCCCGCATCATCACGGCCGTCCTCGACCCGGCCCGCCGCTACGAGGAGACCCTGGACCTGGACGTCGTGGGCCACTACGGCCGCCCCGACGTCTTCACCCTCTCGGTCGACCGGACCCGGCGCGAGGGCGGGGCGGACTTCACGGACTGACCGCCGCGGCTGTCGATCGAGACGGGCACCCCTCGGTGTCGTCCTCGGCTCAGGCGGTGGGCGGGTGGTCCGGGAGGGGGACGGCGTACTGCGGTGCGCGGTCCCCCGTGATGCGGGCGTGGCGCAGGAGTTCCCGGACGATGCCCGCGTTGCCCATGGCCCAGCCGGTGGCGGGCGCGAGGTCGCCGGGTGTCTCCCGGTGTTCGAAGTTGGACCAGCGGACGCCGTCGGCGTCGGTCGTCGCACGGGCCTTGAGGTCGGCGACGAGGACGTCGGCGAAGTCGCGGCCGTCGCCGTGTTCGACCTGGCGGTCGCAGGCGAGGGCGAGGACGCCGGCGGTGCCGCAGCAGCGGCCGTTGTTGTCCCAGAAGCCGGGGCGGGTCCGTCGCGGGATGCCGGAGTGGAGGACCGTGTGCCAACAGCGGTCGGCGAGGGCGGGCCACGCGGGGTCGTCGGGTAGGACGCGGGTCAGCAGGCGGAACGCCTGGGCGTCGCCCGCCGGGCCGTGGCACCAGCCGTAACTGTGGCGTTCGATCTTCTCGTGCTGCTGTTGCGGGTCGGAGTGCGCGACGAGGAAGCCGTCCGGGCCTGCTTCGTCGCGGGAGACGATGTCGGCGGCACCGGCCACCGCGAGGTCGACCAGATCGGGGCGGTCGGCGGCCTGCCCGACGGCGGCGAGTGCGTAGACGATGCCGAGCGTGCCGTGCGACATGTGGTGCAGGCGGGGGACCGCGCCGGCCCGGATCTCCCATTGAACGCCGGCCGTGGTGGGCTCGGCGGCGCGCGCGTAGCGGCCGACGGCCAGTTGGGCGAGGTCGAGATCGCCGCACTCCAGGGCGGCGAGCGCGATGCCGGCGTTGCCGGCCATCAGCTCGAAGTAGTCGTTCCACCCCGCGCCGTCGTAGCGGGCGCGCAGGACGTCCAGCGCACGGTCGGCCGACGCCCCCGCCGCGGTGTCGCCGAGCACGCGGTGCACGCCCCGCAGGGCGACGGCCATGCCCGCCACTCCCGTGTGCAGCCCGCTGTCCTCCCAGTTCCCGACCGCGTCGGCGACGCTGCGGGCACCGCGCAGGGCCATGTCCGCGTACCGGTCGTCATCGAAGTACCACCATGCGTCGAGGAGTGCCAGCAGCACTCCCGAAGTCCCGCGGTACAGCTCCGGCGTGACCCGGTCGTCGGCGGGAGTGTCCGGCCAGGCCGCCCCGCCGTCGACGTCCCGCGCGGCCTTCATCAGCCACTCAAGGGCCCCGACGGCAAGCGATTCAGCGTCATCCGGTGCACCAGTGATCATCTGCCAAGCGTTCCACGGAGTCGGCCCGCCCCACGACCCGTTTCAAGCCGTCTGCGCTTCAGAAGCAAGCACCGCCACTTCGGCAGGATCCGCTGCCCGCCTTGCGATGCCCGACGGAGGCCGCGGTCCTTGACTCGCCGTCCCGGTCCGCTGCCCGGTCCGGTGCCCGGTCCGGAGGCGTACGGCCGGCCGCAGCGCGATCACGCGCTGACGTCCGTCGGCCGACCGGATGACGGCTCATTCCGGAGCGTAGACCGCCCGAAAGTTCTCGCCGCCGTAGAACGATTCGTAGGCAATGGTGATGGTGAGGCGGCGGCTCAGTAGATCTTCGACGGGGGCGTGGGGTCCCGCGTCGTACTGCGGGAGGGACAACAAGTACGCGCTGTAGCCGGCAGGGATCACCTCGTCCTCGCCGAAGGTGACCGCGTTGAGATGGGTCGGCAGCCCGGTCCGCACCCTGTCCGCGCAGGCTTTGTCCCAACGGCCCACGACCTCGCCGTCGACGCTCACGGTGCTCGACACGATGACGGCCGGGCCAAGGCCGACGTTGAAGAGCTGTACGCCCGAGCGGGCTCCTTGGTGGATGCCGCGATGCAGTTGGAGGACCGGGCGAACGGAGTGGCGGTTGTGTTCACGTGTGACGTACGCCTGCCACACGGAGACGCCGAGTGACGCGACGGCGATCACCACGGCACACACCGCGACAACGATCTCTGCGCTCATGGCCCCCCTGTCGTTGGATCTCCGCGTGCTCGAACCCCAGCGGAATCCTCTGGTCACATCCTCTCCGACCCGGGGGAGTCCGGAGACGGAGCGGCTGCCGCACGTCGGTCGGGGCCACGTGCGAGGTCCGCCCCGGAAGCGTGGGCGGGCAGGAGAAGGGTGGACGAGCCCGCGCCGGCCTCGTCCGCTCCTTCACGGTACGCGTCCACGTCGTTACCGACGGCACGGCGACCCGTCTCCGCGGCACGTACGGCCAGGGGAAGCCGCACACCGTCCCGACCAGCGACGACCATGCATGACAGCTCGTACTCGATTGTGATGCTTGAATGGACCTTCGTTCCTGGTCTGGCAAGGAGAACGCTGTGCCCCTGGTGTCTGTCGTGATGCCCGTCTACAACTCGGCAGCGACGTTGAGCGCGGCCGTCCGGTCGGTGCTGACGCAGACCCACAGTGATCTGGAGCTGCTGGTCACCGACGACCAGTCCACCGACGACTCCATGGAGATGCTCCGCGAGTTCGCCAAGCAGGACGAGCGGGTCCTGCCCGAGACGGCGCCCGAGCAGGGCGGTGCGGGCCGGGCCCGCAACCTCGCGATCGAGCGGGCCCGCGGGGATTACGTCGCCTTCCTCGACAGCGACGACATGTGGCTGCCGGAGAAGACCGAGAAGCAGCTCGCCTTCGCCGCGGAGGGTGACGCTCCGCTGACGTTCACCTCCTACTTCAAGATGGACGCCGACCACGCGGGGGAGAGCACCGACTGGGTTCCGAACGGGCGGGTGATCCGTGCCCGGGGGCACGTGGACTACCGCGCGATGCTGCGCCGGGACTACATCGGCGCCTTGACGGCCATGTACGACCGCAATGTCCTCGGCACGCGGCTGATGCCGGAGATGCGCAAGCGCCAGGACTACGCCCTGTGGCTCTCGATCATGCGCGACGGCGCCGACGCCCGGGGCCTCGCCGAGCCGCTCGCGGTGTACCGGGCCCACCAGGCGGGATCGCTGTCCTCCAACAAGCTGTCGCTCGTGCAGTACAACTGGGCCCTGTACCGCGAGCACGAGCACCTGTCGGTCCCGCGGTCGACGCGGGCACTGGCCGGCGCCGTGTGGCAGTCGCTGCGCAACTCACGCATCTGAGACGTTCCTTATCCGATCGCCTCGCCGACCAGTTGAAGACGGCGGCGAGGCAACCGGCACTCGGTCTCGAAGCGGGGGACCGCCCGTCTGACGTGCCCGGCTCCGTCAGCGGGTCGGCCAAGCCGCGGCGGCGGCCTGGCGGATCGCGGCGACCGCGGGGCGGTCGCGGTGGGCGGCCGCCCAGGCGAGTGCGGAGGTGCTCGGCGGAAGGTCGGTGACGTCCACGTAACTGACACCGGGGCGCGGAAAGAACTCCCGGGCCGCGGCGGGCAGGAACGCCATGGCCACGCCTTCCGCAACGACGTGCAGCAGCCCTTCCATGTCGGACACGACCGGCCCGTAACGGACGACGGAGCCGTCCGGGCGGGGGTCGACCGCCCAGAAGTTCCACCACAGCCGCGGGAGCTGCGCGGGAAGGTCCACGACGGGGTAGCCGGCGAGCTCTGCCAAGCTGACGTCGGACCGGGAGGCCAGCGGGTCGGCGGCGGGCAGGCAGGCGACGCGCGGCTCGGTGGACAGGTGCCGGATCTGGATCCCCGGGGGAACCGGCGGGCGCAGGAACGCCACGTCCACCTCGCCATCGAGGAGTTCCCGCATGTGGTCCGCGAGGTGCTGGTTGCGCAGCTCCACGGTGAGTCCGGGGTGGCGGGCGCGCACCTCCGCCAGGATCACTCGCGCGTGCTCCATCGACGACTCGGCGCCGATGGACCCCACCACGAGCCGCCCGGTGAGTTCGCGATGCTGTGCGTCCGCGGACCGGCGCAGCCGTTCCATCGCCGCGACGACCTCGTGGACTTCCGGCAGGAGCGCCCGGCACGCGGTGGTCACCTCCACGGTGCGGCTGCTCCGTACGAACAGGCCGATTCCCAGATGCCGTTCGAGTACGGAGATCTGGCGACTCAGCGCGGGCTGCGTGATGAACAGTCGGGCCGCCGCCCGGCCGAAGTGCAGCTCCTCCGCCACGACCAGCAGCAGCCGTAACTGGTGCACGGTCGGCTCCGAGCGGAACGCGGGGGAGGCGGGAGGCGGGCCGCTCCCTCCGTCTCCGGCCTTCGGGTCCGTCATAACAGGAAGTCTATGGATCGCGCCGGTTTTGTCATTGGCAGAATGCGGCGGCCGAAGCTCCCTTTCGACCAGGATCGAACACGTACAACAAGGCCGTGCCGAGAGCCAGTTGAGCCCGCTCGGACGCGGCCACGGCACACGGGGTGAGGTTCCCCCGGCACCCGGAGGAAGTCGACAGAGGGGCAGTGGGGCTGATGACGGAGTCACAGGAAGGCGGGGGAGCAGTGGCCGGCGCATGGCGAAGAGTGACGGGCAACAGGCGGCGGCTGGCTGCCGGGACGCTCGTCCTCTGCACGGCGCTGGCGGTCCCGGTGACCGTCCACGCCGTCTCGGAGAGCGACGTCACGACCGGCGCGAGGGCCGACGGGGCGCGCCCCGGCAGTGACCCCGAGCGCCCCGACCGGGAGCCGACCCGCCAGGAGAAGGACGCCCTGTACCGGGCCGAACAGCTTCTGCTCCGCGACTGCATGCGCCGCCACGGCTTCGTCTACCAGCCCGTACCGGAGAATCCGGTGCCGGAGGCGCGGGAGTTTCCCTACGTCGTCGATGACGTCGCCTGGGCCCGTCGACACGGCTACGGCAGCGACATCGAGCGCGAGTCGGCCCGGCTGCGGGCTGCCGACCCCAACCAGCGCTACTTCCGGAGCCTGCCGCCCGAGCGCCGGGCCGCCGCGCTGGCGGCGGCCAACGGACGGCGGCCCGTGGGCCTGACCGCGAAGAACCCGGACGGCATGACCCTCACGCGCAGCGACCAGGGGTGCCGCACCGATGCCGAACGCGCGCTGTACGGCGACGTACAGACGTGGTTCCAGGCCCGGTCCACCGCGGGGGGACTGCCCGACGTGCGCAGGAGCCGGGTCCTGGCCGACCCCCGGTTCGCCAAGGCGGCCAAGCCGTGGGCGCGCTGCATGCGGGCGGCGGGCCACCCCTACGACACCCCGGCCGACCTGCGCCGGGAGCTGCCGCCGAGCGACCGGCCACTGCCCCGGCGGCAGGAGGTCCAACTCGCCGTGGCGGAGGCGACCTGCGCCGGCACCTCCGGCCTCGCCGAGACGGCCGCGTCACTGGACCGGCAGTACGACCACGAACTTCGGCAGCGTCACCGAGCCGACCTGGAAACCGGGTACCGGCTCCAGCTCGCTGCCGTGCCCCGCGCCCGCTCCGTCGTCAAGTGAGCCGGAGACCGACGCGCGGGAGAACACGCAGGCACAGGGCCTGTGTGGACAACCGCCCCAGGAGGGGAACACGATGAAGAAAAGGATCACGCTGGCCGTGAGCGCGGCGGTCGCAGCGCTCGGTCTGATGGCCTTACCGCAGGCGGCCCAGGCGGACGGCGCGCCTACAGGGTCCGCACCGAAGGCCGAGGCGAAGGTCCAGCCGCGGGCTGCGGCCGCGGACGGCTACCTCTACCTCTACGACGGCTACAACTACACCGGCGGGTGGACCAGGTACAGCGGAAACGCTTCCAACTACGGCGGCTTCAACGACAGGGCGTCCTCGCTGTGGAACAACGGCTACCCCGGATCTCTCGATGACGTGCGGGTCTACCTGCACGCGGGGTACGGGAACCCCAGCAGGGGCGTCCACAACGGTGTCGCCCTGGCCGATCTGCGGCAGTGGGCGTACGACGGCACCAACTGGTGGCTGGACAACAGCATCTCGTCCCACAGGTGGGTCAACCTATAGCCACTGACGCGTGTGGCGACGGCCCCTGGGAGGAAGCCCTCGGCCGCGGCCCCCTGGCCGGGGGCGTCCTCGCAGTCCCGGCTGCCCGGCGTGCACCGTCTCGCTGAGGCCGACGCCGAAGGCGAACCCGACCGGGCGGTCGCGGTCGGCCGGCCCGTTCGACGACCAAGAGGCGGTACGGCAAAGCGAGATGGAGGATCTCCGTCGGGCCGCCACCGCAGGGAACGGCCCGCACGGGATCGAGGGGGAGCGGCATCCGCATCTGTCGTCGCGAGAGAGTCGAGTTCCGCTAGGTTCACCCCAGCGATGTGACGTCTCGTGACGGATGAGAGGGTCGACCGGGTGAGCGAGACACCGATGAACACCCTGCAATACCGCTGTGACGGGCCGGAAGACGCCCCGGTCGTCGTCCTGGGTCCCTCACTGGGTACCACGTGGCACATGTGGGACCGCCAGATCGCGGAGCTCTCCCGGGCCTGGAGGATCTTCCGCTTCGACCTGCCCGGCCACGGCGGTGCGCCCGCGCACCCCGCGTCCTCCGTGGCCGATCTCGCCGACCGGCTGTTGGCCACCCTCGACGGGCTCGGCGTCCAGCGCTTCGGCTACGTCGGGTGTTCCATCGGCGGCGCCGTCGGACTGGACCTCGCGCTGCGGCGGCCGGACCGGGTGGCGTCGCTCGCGCTGGTGGCGGCGTCGCCGCGGTTCGGGACCGCGGACGAGTTCCGCCAGCGCGGGGTGGTGGTGCGCACCAACGGGCTCGACCCCATGGCGCACGCCGCCCCCGAGGCGTGGTTCACCCAGGGCTTCGCCGCGGCCCAGCCCGCCATCGTCGAGTGGGCCGTGCAGATGGTGCGCACCACCGACCCCGGGTGCTACATCGCCGCCTGCGAGGCGCTGGCCGCCTTCGACGTACGGTCCGAGCTGGGGCGCGTAGGCGTCCCCACCCTGGTCGTCGTGGGCTCCGAGGACAAGGTGACCGGGCCCGCCGAGGCCCGCACCCTGGTCGCCGGGATACCGGACGCGCGGCTCGCCCTGGTGCCCGGGGCCAGTCACCTCGCGCCGGTGGAGCAGCCCGCCGCCGTCACCGACCTGCTGGTGCGGCACTTCTCCACGGTGCCCCAGGACACCCTCTCCGCGATCCCCGTCCAGCAGCAGGCCGTGCCGTCGGTGTCGATGCCGGCGATCTCGCCGCCGGTGGCCCCGGTGGCGCAGATCGCGCCCGCGCCCGCGCCGCCCGAGCTGCCGGAGCAGGGGCGGTCCGATCCGTACGAGCCGGGGATGAAGGCGCGCCGGGAGGTGCTCGGCGACGCCCACGTCGACCGGGTCACCGCGGACTCCGACAGCTTCGACGAGCCCTTCCAGGACCTGGTGACCCGCTACGCCTGGGGCGAGGTGTGGACCCGCGAGGGCCTGGACCGGCGCACCCGGAGCGTCGTCACGCTCACGGCGCTGGTCGCGGGCGGCCATCTGGACGACCTCGCGGTCCACACCCGCGCCGCCCTGCGCAACGGTCTGACGCCCGACGAACTGCGCGAGATCCTGCTGCACGCCGCCGTGTACTTGGGGATCCCGGCCGCGAACGCCGCGTTCTCCGTCGTCCGCACCGTCGTCCAGGAGGAGACCACCCCGCGGACGTAGCAGGATGGGGCGCATGAGGCTGACCAAGAAGAAGCACTCCTGCATCCGGCTGGAGAAGGACGGAGCCACCCTCGTCGTCGACCCCGGCGCCTTCAGCGAGGAGGACGCCGCCGCGGGGGCGGACGCCGTGCTGGTGACGCACGAGCACCCCGACCACTACGACGAGGGCCGGCTGCGGGCCGCGCTGGAGGCCGGTGCGCAGGTGTGGACGCTGCGGAGCGTCGCCGCCGAACTCGCCGCGGCGTACCCCGGCCGGGTGCACACGGTCGGCCACGGCGACGCCTTCACCGCGGCCGGCTTCGACGTCGAGGTGCACGGCGAACTCCACGCCGTGATCCACCCGGACCTGCCGCGGGTCACCAACGTCGGCTTCCTCGTCGACGGCGCCGTCTTCCACCCCGGCGACGCCCTGACCGTGCCCGAGCGCCCGGTGGACACGCTGATGCTGCCGGTGATGGCGCCCTGGAACAAGATCTCCGAGGTGATCGACTACGTGCGCGAGGTCGGGCCGCGGCTGACGATCGACGTCCACGACGCCCTGCTGACGGAGCTGGCCCGGCCCATCTACGACCGGCACGTGAGCACGCTCGGGCGGGCCGAGCACCGGCGGCTGGCCCCCGGCGACGTACGGGAACTGTGAGCGCCCCGCCCCCCGGCGGACGGTGATTGTCACACCCCGGCAGTAGGCTTCTCGCCATGCGGATCGCCACGTGGAACGTCAATTCGATCACCGCCCGGCTGCCCCGGCTGCTGGCCTGGTTGCAGAGCAGCGGCACCGACGTGCTGTGCGTGCAGGAGACCAAGTGCACCGCCGAGCAGTTCCCCGCTGACGAGCTGCGCGAGCTGGGCTACGAGTCCGCGGTCCACGCCGACGGGCGGTGGAACGGCGTCGCGCTGATCTCCCGCGTCGGCCTGGCGGACGTGGTGCAGGGGCTGCCCGGCGGCCCGGCGTACGAGGGCGCGCAGGAGCCGCGGGCGATCTCCGCCACCTGCGGCGGGGCCCGCCTCTGGTCGGTCTACGTGCCGAACGGCCGGGAGGTCACCCACGACCACTACGCCTACAAGCTGGAGTGGCTGGCCGCGCTGAAGGCGGCGGTGGCGACGGACGCGGCGGGCGCCCTCCCGTTCGCCGTCCTCGGGGACTACAACATCGCGCCGGCCGACGAGGACGTGTGGGACCGCTCCGTCTTCGAGGGCAGCACCCACGTCACCGAGCCGGAGCGGGCCGCCCTCGCCGCGCTGCGGGAGACGGGCCTCACGGACGTCGTCCCGCGCCCCCTGAAGTACGACCACCCGTTCACGTACTGGGACTACCGCCAGCTCGCCTTCCCGAAGAACCGCGGCATGCGCATCGACCTGGTGTACGGGAACGCCCCCTTCGCGGCCGCCGTCAAGGACGGCTACGTGGACCGCGAGGAGCGCAAGGGCAAGGGCGCGTCCGACCACGCGCCGGTGGTGGTCGACCTCGACGTCTGAGCCCGGCGCCCGGGTCGGCGGCGCGGGCGGTCGCCGCCGCGGATCGGGTCCGCAGGATCTTCACCGCTCCCGGGGATCCTCGACGCGCGTCCTTGTGGTCCGCGCGGCGGGGAAGATGCGAGGCTGACTGGTATGAACATCCCTTTCCTGGACAACTGGCTCAAGCGGCACGGTCCCGAGCGGAAGGACGCCCTCGCCGCGGCCGTGGACGATCCCGAGCGCGCCGCGGCCATCGCGGAGTTGTTCGCCGAGTGCGAGCTGCTGCGGGTCCGGGTGGAGCGGATGGGGCTCGAACTGGACGACAGCCCCGCTTCCTTGTCCGCCCTGGACCAACTACCGCCGCGCTGGCGGGACGACCAGGAGGAGCTGCCCTGGTTCGGGAACGACGCCGGGCTCTACCTCGGTACGGTGATCGTACGGACCGTCCGCGGCGCGTCCTGGCACCTGTGGCCCGGCGGCCACCCGGTGGTGCGGCTCGCCTCCGGCCGGGAGATCGGCGTGGTCGAAGCCGGGCTCGACTGGGCGCTGCACGGCGCGCCCGAACTCTCCCAGGTGTACGCGGAAGCGGCCGAAGCCTGACCCGTACGGCCCTGCGTGCCCGTGCCGCGGGGCCGTACCCGTCCCGCGCCAAGATGAGCTGATCTATCAGCCAATAAATACGGCTTATGCCCCTTTTGTGCGTGTCGTGAGCGAAGTCCCCTATGGGGGTGGATAGTTTGCGCTGACCTCGTCACAGCGACAAGTGGGTGGGCAGCGTATGGCCGTCGTCGATCCGTTGATCGAACTGCGGGATGTGAACAAGTACTACGGGCAGTTGCACGTCCTGCGGGACATCAACCTCTCCGTCGGCCGCGGGGAGGTGGTCGTCGTCATCGGCCCCTCCGGGTCCGGCAAGTCGACCCTGTGCCGGACGATGAACAGACTGGAGGCCATCGAGTCCGGCCGGATCACCATCGACGGGGAGCCGCTGCCGGAGGAGGGCAAGGGACTCGCCCGGCTCCGCGCCGACGTCGGCATGGTCTTCCAGTCCTTCAACCTCTTCGCGCACCGCACCGTGCTCGCCAACGTCTCCCTCGCCCCCGTGAAGGTACGCGGCCGAAAGAAGGACGACGCCGACCGGCGCTCCCGCGAACTCCTCGACCGCGTCGGGCTCGCCTCCCAGGCGGACAAGTACCCCGCCCAGCTCTCCGGCGGCCAGCAGCAGCGCGTGGCCATCGCCCGCGCCCTCGCCATGGAACCGAAGGTCATGCTCTTCGACGAGCCGACCTCCGCGCTCGACCCCGAGATGATCAACGAGGTGCTGGAGGTCATGCAGCAGCTCGCCCGGGACGGCATGACGATGGTCGTGGTCACCCACGAGATGGGGTTCGCCCGCTCCGCGGCCAACCGCGTGGTCTTCATGGCGGACGGCCGCATCGTCGAGGACCGCGCCCCCGAGGACTTCTTCACCCACCCGGAGAGTGACCGCGCCAAGGACTTCCTCTCCAAGATCCTCAAGCACTGACGGGGGGACACCATGCCGCGCACCCGACGCGCCCTCGCCGCGCTCGCACTCCTGCTCGCCGCCGTCCTCGCCGCCGCGTGCGGCAAGGAGGGCAGCCCGCCCGTCAAGGGGCCGCAACCCGACGAACTGCCCGTCTACCAGGTCAACACCGCCTTCCAACTGCCCGACTCGCCGACCTGGCGCAAGGCCAAGAGCCGCGGCCACCTCGTCGTCGGGGCCAAGGAGGACCAGCCCTACCTGGGCGAGAAGGACCCGGCGACCGGCGTGTACTCGGGCTTCGACATCGAGATCGCCAAGATGGTCGCCGCCTACCTCGGCTTCGGCCGCGACGAAGTCCGCTTCCGCACCATCGCCTCCGCGAACCGCGAGACCGCCCTCCAGAACGGCCAGATCGACTACTACGTCGGCACCTACACCATCAACGACATGCGCAAGAAGCTCGTCGGCTTCGCGGGCCCGTACTACATGGCGGGGCAGTCGCTGCTGGTGCGGACCGACGAGCACGACATCAACGGCCCCGAAGACCTCGCCGGCAAGCGCGTCTGCTCGGCCACCGGCTCCACGCCCTACCAGCGGATCAAGAGCGACTACCCGAAGGCGATCCTCGTCGGCTACGACACCTACTCCATCTGCGTCGACAACCTCCTCACCTACCAGGTCGACGCCGTCACCACCGACGACGCCATCCTCATCGGCTACGCCGCCAAGGCGCCCGACGAGCTGAAGATCGCCGGGAAGCCCTTCTCCCAGGAGCCGTACGGCATCGGCGTCCCGCGCTCCGACAACGCCCTGCGCTTCGCCATCGACGACGCCCTGGCCGCCGGCGAGAAGAACGGCTACTGGAAGCAGGCGTACGACGCCACCCTCGGGCTCTCCGGCGTACCGGCGCCACAGCCGCCCCCCATCGACCGCTATCCGGCGAGCTGAGGAGGAGCCACCGCGCATGGACGTACTGACCGACAACATCTCCCTCTACTGGCAGGGCTTCCTCGGCACCGTCGAGCTGACCTTCTACTCCTCGGTGCTCGCCCTCGCCCTCGGCTTCCTGATGGCCTCCTTCCGGGTCGCACCCGTCGGCTCCCTGCGCGCCTTCGGCACGGTGTGGGTGACCGTGCTGCGCAACACCCCGCTGACCCTGCTCTTCTTCGCCGTCGTCCTCGGCCTGCCGCGGTTCGGGATCGTGCTGCCCTTCGAGGTGTTCGCCGTGCTCGCCCTCGGCTGCTACACCTCCGCCTTCATCTGCGAGGCGCTGCGCTCCGGCATCAACACCGTGCACAAGGGGCAGGGCGAGGCGGCGCGCAGCCTCGGCATGACCTTCGGTCAGACCCTGAGCACCGTGATCCTGCCCCAGGCGTTCCGCCGGGTGATCCCGCCCGTCGGCTCCACCCTGATCGCGCTCGCCAAGAACTCGGCGATCGCCGGCGCCTTCAGCGTCACCGAACTGCTCAGCACCTACAAGACGCTGAGCGAGCTGGGCTACAACATCATCTGGACCTTCGTCTGGATCGCCGTCGGCTACCTCATCATCACCCTGACCATCAGTGCGCTGTTCAACGTGCTGGAGAAGCGCTACGGAGTCGCCGGATGACCGATTCCACCGCCCTGTACGACATCCCCGGGCCGCGCGGCCGGCGACGCCACCGGATCTACGGGGTCGTGTCGACCCTCGCCATCCTCGCCCTGCTGGGCTGGATCCTGTACCTCCTCTTCGACACCGGCCAGTTCACCGCGGAGAAGTGGGCGCCGTTCGAGTACAAGGGGATCCAGGAACTGCTGCTCCAGGGGCTCGGGAACACCCTGAAGGCGTTCGCGTACGCGGCCGTGCTCTCCCTGTTGCTCGGCGGACTCCTCGCCACCGGCCGGCTCTCCGAGCACAAGCCGGTGCGCTGGCTCTCCACCCTGCTGGTGGAGTTCTTCCGGGCCATGCCCGTACTGGTGATGATCTTCTTCATCTTCGTGGCGCTGAAGGTGCAGCCGCTGCCCGCGCTGGTCGCCGGGCTGACGCTGTACAACGGCTCGGTCCTCGCCGAGGTCTTCCGCACCGGCGTCAACTCGGTGGACCGCGGACAGCGGGAGGCGGCGTACGCGCTCGGCATGCGCAAGACGCAGGTGATGGCGTACGTGCTGGTGCCGCAGGCGGTCCGGGCCATGCTGCCGGCCATCATCAGCCAACTCGTCGTCGCGCTGAAGGACACCTCCCTCGGCTACCTGATCACCTACGAGGAGTTCCTGCACGCGGGCAAGTTGATCGCCTCCAACCTCGACTACGACCTGCCGTTCATCCCGGTCGTGATGGTGATCTCGCCGATCTACATCGGGATGTGCATGCTGCTGTCCTGGTTCGCCACCTGGGTGGCCAAGCGGCAGCGGAAGAACCCGAAGACGGAGGCGGTGGACGTGGCGCCCGCGGAGCCGGGGACGCTGCTGCACGGCGCTCCGACCTTCCCCGACAAACCCTGAGCCCCCGCGGCACCACCCAGCCCCCCGGTGGGGCCCCGGCGGCAGCCGGTGATCACTTCCCGTCCGAGCGGACCGTTCCCGAAGGCGGCCGGTCGGCGACCGGAAGAAGGTCAGCTGCCCGCCGCGCGGACCGCCGAGGCCGAGCGGGTCCCCGCCGCCGCAACGACGCGGCGGGGACCCGGCCTTCGTCCCGCGCGGCGCGTCAGTTGCCGTCGCCAGCAGCAGCCGGGGCCGGCGCGGTCCGGGCCGCCGTGGTGACGTCGGCGACCAACTCGACCACATCGGGCCCGTACGCCTCGGAGTTGACGACCCGCAGCAGCAGGCAGAAGGAGTCGGCGCCGTGCGTGCGGGCCAAGTCGGCGTGATGGCGGGCGAGATAGCGGGCCGCGGCCTGGTTGTTGATCGACCGCTGACCGCAGAGCAGGAACACCGGCCGCTCCTGCCCGCTCGGCGTGAGCCGGGCCAGCAGCGCGTACTCCTCGGTGCCCCGGTCCGCCGGATACACCTCGGAGCCGATCCGATACGCGTTGAGGTGCGGCCCCTCCGCCTCCGTGGCAATGTGCACACCGGGCAGAAGAGTTCGCAGGTGCGCCTTCATCCGTACGTTCGACGCGGGCCCGCCGACGCAGAACTCCGTCTGCTCGCCCACTCCCTGATGCGCCCCGTCGTGCCAGATGACCTGCATCTGCGCCCCGCAGTCCTTGATCAGCCCGGACAGCTCCAGCAGGGCGAAGACGTCGTAGCGGCGCACGGCGCTGTCGTGACCTGCCTCGCGGTTGACGACCAACAGGGCCTGGGAGTTGGCCGGCAGGCCGAAGAAGTCCTGCGTACGGGCCAGCCGACGACGCCAGCGGGCGGTGCGGGCCAACCACCCCAAGGAGCCGCTGATCCCGGCGGCGACGAGCCCCAACACGATGTTGCGTATGTCGTCGTTCATGTGTGCGGATGCTATCCGTCGCGGGCGGCGCCCCTGACGGGGTCGGCGACGGCCGCTACGCTGCCGCGCACAGGTGTCGATCGGAGGTACGAATGCGTCGCTCCACCGTACGGACCACAGCGCCGCTGGCCGCTGCGCTGACCGCGGTCTTGCTCGGCGCGGCGGCCCCGCCCGCCGCCGGGGCCGCACCGCCCGGGCCCGCCCCTGCGCCGGCCAAGATCCCGGTCGCGGTCGGGCACGGCGGCGCCGTCGCCAGTGTCGACGCGGACGCCTCCGCCGCCGGCATCGAGGTGCTGCGACGCGGCGGGAACGCCGTGGACGCGGCCGTGGCGACCGCCGCCGCCCTCGGCGTCACCGAGCCGTACTCCGCGGGCATCGGCGGTGGCGGCTACTTCGTCTACTACGACGCGAAGAGCGGCACCGTCCAGACCGTCGACGGACGCGAGACCGCGCCCCGCTCCGCCGACGCGGCGCTCTTCCTGGAGGACGGCAAGCCCATCCCGTTCGACCAGGCCCAGACCAGCGGCCTGGGCGTCGGCACCCCCGGCACCCCGGCGACCTGGGAGACGGCACTACGGGCCTGGGGCAGCAGATCCCTGGCCCAACTGCTCAAGCCCGCCGAAAAGTTGGCCCGGGACGGCTTCACCGTCGACGCCACCTTCCGCGCCCAGACCGAGGCGAACCAGGCCCGGTTCGCGGACTTCCCCGACACCGCCGAGCTCTTCCTGCCGGGCGGCCGACTCCCGGTCGTCGGCAGCACGTTCACCAACCCCGACCTCGCCGGCACCTACCGTCAACTCGGCCGCGACGGCACCGATGCGCTGTACCGCGGCGACATCGCCCGCGACATCGTACGGACGGTGCGCACGCCCCCGGTGCGGCCCGGCGCCGCCCGCGTCGTGCGCCCCGGCGACCTGACGGAGCGCGACCTGCGCTCGTACGCAACGCTCCGCCCCGCCCCCACGAAGGTGAGCTACCGGGGCCTGGACGTCTACGGCGCGGCGCCCTCCTCGTCCGGGGGCATCGCCGTCGGGCAGGCGCTGAACATGCTGGAGCGCACCGATCTGAAGAAGGCGACCCCGGCCGCGTACCTGCACCGCTTCATCGAAGCCAGCAGGGTCGCCTTCGCCGACCGCGGGCGCTGGGTGGGCGACCCGGCGTTCGAGGACGTGCCCACCAAGGCGCTGCTCTCCCAGCGGTTCGCCGACGCCCGCGGCTGCCTGATCAAGGACGACGCGGTGCTGACCAGCCCGCTGGCCCCCGGTGACCCGCGGCACCCGAAGCCCTGCGCCAGCGTCGGCGCCGCCGCGCCCACGACGTACGAGGGCGAGAACACCACCCACCTCACGACCGCCGACAAGTGGGGCAACGTCGTCGCGTACACCCTCACCATCGAGTCGACCGGCGGCAGCGGCATCACCGTGCCGGGCCGGGGCTTCCTGCTCAACAACGAGCTGACCGACTTCTCCTTCGCCCCCGCCAACCCGGCGGTCCACGACCCGAACCTGCCCGGGGCGAGCAAGCGGCCGCGGTCGTCGATCTCCCCGACGATCGTCCTCGACGACGGACGCCCCGTGCTCGCCCTCGGCTCGCCGGGCGGCGCGACGATCATCACCACCGCCCTCCAGGTCCTGACGGGCCGGCTGGACCGGGGACTCCCGCTGGTGGAGGCGATCGCGGCGCCGCGCGCCAGCCAGCGCAACCAGGCGACCACGGAGCTGGAGCCGGGGCTGTGGGACGGTCCGCTCAGGGGCGAACTGGAACGCATCGGGCATCAGTTCCGGCTGAACAAGGAGATCGGCGCGGCCACCGGGATCGAACGGCTGCCCGACGGGCGCTGGCTCGCCGCGGCGGAGAAGGTGCGCAGGGGCGGCGGCTCGGCGATGGTCGTCCGGCCCAGCGGCCGACCGTAACCGGCCCTCCCGTACCTCGTACGGGCGTACTCCGTCCGGCTTCTTGTGCGAAGGGCCCGCGCGGCCTCAACGACCGTGCGGGCCCTTCGACATGGGCGCCGACACCACCCGTCCGGACGCCCGGACCGGGGATCGGTCGGCGCCGGGATCGGGTAAAGACGCTTTTCCGCGCGGTATCCGCACAGAAAGGCGACCCAGCCCATGCACTCTCGCCCCATCGCCCTCACTGCCGCATTCGCGGCGGCGCTCCTCGCGGCGGCCGCCCCCGGGCCGCGGGCGTCTGCGGGCGTCCCTCAGCCGTCGCACGGCGATGCCCGCGGCGGCGAATCGCGCGAAGCCCGGGCGGTCCGCGCCACCCTGACCGCGACCGCCCGGGACACCGGCGAGGTCAGGGCGGCCCGCAGCGCCGGCGAAGCCCGCGAGGGCGCGGTCAGCGCGGCCGAACTGCTGGCGAAGGTCAGGGACTGCACCCCGATCTCCCGGGGCTCGTACCGCAAGGACGCCGGTGCCGAGGCGACCGTCCCGGTCTGCGGCACGGACGAGGTGGTGCACTGGACGGCGGACATGGACGTCTCCTGCGACGGCCAGTCCACGCCGCGGTGCAATGCACGGACCGACCCGTGGTTCATCGAGGACACCGCCTTCCGGCAGTCCGACGGCAAGCCGCTGAACGCGGAGACCCTGCCCTACGTCGTGGTGCCCGGGCCCAGCCAGACGTGGCGGCACACCGAGTCCGGGGTGCGGGGCGGCACGGTGGTCGCGGTCGTCCACGACGACCGGGTGCGCTACGGCGTGGTCGGGGACACCGGCCCCACGGACGTGATCGGGGAGGTGTCGCAAGCGATGGCCAGGTCGCTCGGCGTGGACGACGACCCGGTGGCCGGCGGGGTCGCGTCCGATGTGACGTACGTCCTGTTCCGCGACTCGAAGGCCACCCCGATCGAGGACCACTCGGCGGCGGCGAGCCTCGGTGGCGAACTCGCCCGTCGCTTCGTGAGCGGCACCGGCTGAGCCGTGGCGTCGTGGCGCCGTGGTGCCGTGGTGCTGCGATTCTGCGATTCCGTGGCACCAATTACTATACCGGTCGATCCGGTATTAGAATGACGGCATGGTGCGTACCCCTCTCACTCCTGAAGAGCACGAACGCGGCGAGCGGTTCGGTCGGCTGCTGCGCGAGGCCCGCGGCGACCGCAGCATGGTCGACGTGGCCGCGCAGGCCGGGATCTCCGCGGAGACCCTGCGCAAGATCGAGACCGGCCGGGCGCCGACGCCGGCGTTCTTCACCGTCGCGGCCCTCGCCGTGGCCCTCGGGCTCTCCATGGACGAGCTGGCCGCCGACTGCGCTCCGGTGGCCGCCGCCTAAGGTTTTGGGGTCCGTCACCCACCGGCGAGGAGTCTGTCCATGGGCGCGCAGGACGCGCACGGCATGCCGAACGAGAGCGGCCAGCACGACGAGCGGGCGGCGGTCGGCGCGCCGGACACGGCCGGGCGGCTGCGGGCGATCTGCGACGAGCTGTCGGAGCGCTTCTACGAACGGGCCGACGTGGTCCGTACGCTGGTGGTCACCCTGCTCGCGGGACGGCACTCACTGGTGCTCGGCCCGCCCGGCACCGCCAAGTCCGAGCTGGCCCGGGAGCTGACCGGCCGGGTCGTGGGGGCGGCCTACTGGGAGATCCTGCTGTCCAAGTTCACCGCCCCGACCAGGATGTTCGGCCCGATCGACGTCGCCGCACTGGCCCGCGGCGAGTACCGACAGGTGTACGACGGCCGCGCCACGACCGCGCACATCGCCTTCATCGACGAGATCTTCAAGTGCTCCACGGCCGCGCTCAACGAGACCCTGGGCTACCTCAACGAGCGGATCTACCACCCCGAGAGCGGCGGCGAACCGATCCGGTGCCCGCTCATCGGGGCCATCACCGCGAGCAACGAACTCCCGGACGGCGAGGACTCGGCCGCGATCTACGACCGGCTGCTGGTGCGCATCGAGGTCGGCTACCTCACGGATCCGTCGAACTTCGCCGCGCTGGTCCGCTCCGCCGTCAGCCGCCCGACGCCGCCGCGGCGCACCACGGTCGAGCTCACCGCGCTCCAGCGGGCCGTGACCCGGGACGTGCCCGCAGTGGCCGTGCCCGACGAGATCGTGGACGCGATCTGCACCCTGCGGGCCGCCCTGCGCCGGAAGGAACTCGTCGCGTCCGACCGCCGCTGGCGGCAGGCGGTGGGGCTGCTCCAGGCGTCCGCTTACCTCGACGGGCGCGCGGCGGTCGCCGGGACCGACCTGTCGGTCCTCACCCACGTGCTGTGGTCGTCCCCGGCCGAGCGCCCGACGGTCGAGCGCGAGGTGCTGCAACTGGTCAACCCCGACGCCCGGGAGGCGCTGGACCTGGCCGACGCCATCGAGGAGCTGGAGGTCCAGCTCGACGCGATGGCCGGGCAGTCGCGCGAGGCGCTGAGCGAATGGGTCATCACCAAGGCCCACAACAAGCTCGCCACGGCCGGCCGGCGGCTGGCGGAGCTGCGCGCGGAGGCGGCCGGCGCCGGCCGCTCCACGGCGGCGATCGACCGGGCCACCGGCCGCCAGCGCGCCGTCCGCGCCCGGGTGCTCACCGAAGCGCTCGGCCTGGACGCGAGCCTGGTGCAGAACTAGCGCCTGCCCGCGGAGCCCCGCCTGTCGTGCCTGCGGACCGCGCCGCGGTTGCCCTGCGGGTGGCGTTGGTCTCTGCGGCCCGGCGGTCGGCTGTTCGCGCAGTTCCCCGCGCCCCTGTTTCGCTGCCCCCGTCCCTGGTCCGCGGGCGGGACGTGGAGGTCCTGAGGAGCGCTGGGGGTCCCCCATGCCCTCTGGGCAGCGGAGGCGGAACTGCGCGACAAGCCACCGACAGGCCGAGACGCCATCACCGCACACCCCGCACGGCGCCACCGCGCCTGCTGTGGAAGGGGCGCACAGGGGCTCTGCGGACAGGGGCGTACGCCTAGGATCGATGGCCGCAGGGGCGTGGGGGAGCGTGGTGACGTGATGGGAACACCGAGCGGGTTCGACGGTCCGGCGCGCCGCGCAGCGCCGTGGCTGGCCCGGGCGTCCGAGGTCGTCGAGCGGCACGCTGCGGCCGTCGTCGCGGACCCCTTCGACCCCGTCGCCTGGCGGGACACCTACGCGCAGTCCGCCGCGCTGCGCGAGCTGGCCGAGGAACTGGCCGTACGCCACGACCACGCGACCGACCTCCTCGGAGACGTCTTCCTCGCCGCCTACAAGGCCGTGCCGCAGGTGCGGGAGCCCGTCGAGATGCGCTTCTCGCACCTGGTCAACCACCAGGTGGTCAGCGCGCTGATGGAGTCACCGCGCTTCGCCGAGCTGCGGCGGGAGACGGCCGGCGACCCCTACGCCGCCGCCCTCGCCGTGCTCGCGCAGGCGTCCGAGCTGCGCCTGCTGCTGGAGCGCAGCAAGGAAGCCCAGGCGCGGGCCGAACAGGCGCAGGGCGCCGAACACGACGCCGCCCGCACGGCAGCCACCGTCAGCCGGGCGCTCCAGCAGGCCGTCACCGACACCGCCGACGGCGAGGACGGCGACGTGCAGCGGGCCGTCGAGGCAGCCGAAGCGGCCGAGGCCGCCGCACGGCAGGCCGCGCACGCCGCCGCGCAGGCCCTCGCCGGGGCGGCCCCCGGCGTCCGCAGCGCCGCGCGCAGCGCCGCGGCGAAGGCAGCCCGCGCGGTACGGCAGGAAGCCGAGCTGATGCGCGCCTGGGGCGTCGGCCCCGGCGAGCTGGAGCGCATGTCGTACGACGAGCGGGCCCGGCTCGCCGAACGGCTGCGCACCAGCCGACTCGCCCAGTGGGCGGAGCTGATCGGCCGCTTCCGCCAGATGGCCAGCGGCGAACGCGCCCGCAAGGTCGAGCACGCCACCGGCGAACTGGTCGGCGTCACCCTCGGCGACGACCTCTCCCGCGTCGTCCCCTCCGAGCTGGTCGCCCTCGGCGTGCCGGAGCTGCGCGCCGTGTTCGCCGCCCGCTACGCCGCCGGCGAGCTGATGCTGTACGACAGCCGCGGCGAGCAGACCACCGGTCGCGGCGCCATCGTCGCCTGCGTGGACACCTCGCACTCCATGTACGTGGCAGGGCCCGGCGGCGTCTCCCGGGAGGCGTGGGCCAAGGCGTGCGCGTTGGCGCTGCTGGACCAGGCCCGCCGCGCCAAGCGGGACTTCGTGGGGATCCTCTTCTCCTCCGCCGACCGCCACCACGTCGTCCGCTTCCCGGCCGACCGGCCCGCCGCCGTCGCCGACGTGCTCGACTTCGCGGAGACCTTCCTCGGCGGCGGCACCAGCTACCAGACACCGCTGTCGGTCGCCGGTGACCTCCTGGCGGAGGAGTTCGCCGACACCGGGCGCGCCCGCGGCGACATCGTGCTGATCACCGACGACGAGTGCGACGTCACCGAGGAGTGGATGCGCGGCTGGAAGGACGTCCGGCGCCGGCTGGGCTTCCGCGTCTTCGGCGTCGCCATCGGCGCGCCGCGCGCCACCGAGTCCGGCTCGGCGCTGGACGCCCTGTGCGACAACCTCCGCGCCGTCGACGACCTCACCGACGTCCACGCCGCGGCGGACCTGTTCCGCGTGATCTGACCCGGGGACCGGCGGTCACGCGGACACGGCCAGTTGGATGCGGTGGTGGCGCGGGGCCTCGACCTCGTCGAGCAGGGCCAGCGCCAGGTCCGCGTGGGAGATCCGGCCGCCGCCGTCGAAGAGGGTGCCGTCGGCCGTACGGTAGCGGCCGGTGCTCGGGACCTCCGCGGCCAGCTCCAGCGGCGGGCAGACCACCAGCCAGTCCAGCGCGTCCGCGAGGGCCCGCAGCGCGTCGAACTCCGCTGCGTGCCCCTGCGAGAACACCCGGTACGGCTCGGGGAAGTCCGGTTCGTCCATCATCCGCACGCCCGGCGACACCTCAAGCGTGGACGCCACGCCGAGGGTCAAGAACCGCCGCACCCCCGCCCTGGTCAACCCGCTGACCATCGCCTTCGCCGCGGCGACGAAGAACTCCTCGGCGCTCACGTCCAACCGGACCACCGCATTGACCGCCGCCAGGTGCCCCGGTGCGAGGGCCGCCACCGACGCCGCGTCCGTCGCGTCGCCCCGCGCCACGACGACCCCGTCGCCCGCGAGGTCCCGGTGCCGCGCAGGGTCCCGTACCACCGCCGTGACCGGGTGACCGCGGCGCACCGCCTCCGCGACCGCGGCCCGGCCGACCCGGCCCCCCGCCCCGAAGACGACGACCCCCGCCCCGCCGTCGGACCTGCTGCCCGTCTCATGTGTGTGCGTCATGGCGGCGACCGTACGGCGGCACCCTCCGGTTACTTCAACGGTACCGACGCGAACGCCCGCCGCCGTGGGGGAGCATGGGGGCATGGACGCCGTACGAGAACCCCTGCGCCGGGACATGTTCGAAGACGCCTGCCTGGCCCCCGTCCAGCCCTTCCGCTTCGGGGACAAGTGGTCCGCCCTGGTGCTGCGCTGTCTGGAGGACGGTCCGCGCCGCTTCGGGGAACTGCGGGTGCCGCTGCACTGGATCACCCCCAAGGTCCTCACCGAGACGCTGCGGGCGATGGAGCGCAACGGCTTCGTCAGCCGCACCGCGTACGAGGAGAGCCCGCCGCGCGTCGAGTACGGGCTCACCGCGCTCGGCCGGTCCGCGGTCGGTCCGCTGGACGTGGCGTGCGCCTGGGCGCGCGAACACCTGGCGGAGCTGTCCGCGGCGCGGGAGTCCACCGCCCCGGTGAGCGGCGCGCACCCCCACGGCGTACCCTCGGGCCCGTGACAGCAGCCGCCGCATTCGCCCCCGCGCGCTACATCAGTGTGACGACGTACCGGAAGAACGGCACCGGCGTCGCCACCCCCGTCTGGTTCGCCGAGGACGCGGGGAAGTTGTACGTCTGGACCAACAGCGACTCGTGGAAGGTCAAGCGGCTGCGCCACGACGACCGGGTCTCCGTCGCGGTCTGCGACGTGCGCGGCAGGGTCGCGGACGGCGCGCTCACCGCGCAGGGCACCGCCGTCCTCCTCGACCGCTCCGGCACCGACGCCGTCCGGGCGCTCATCGCCCGCAAGTACGGCTGGCAGTTCACCTTCGTCGACCTGCCGGCCCGGCTCGTACGGCGCGGCAGGACCCCGCACACCGGCATCGCCGTCACGCTGGGCGACGACGCGGCCGGCGCCTGAGGGCGGGGACCGAGGGCGGGGACCGAGGGCGGGACGGCCCCCGGTCCGGCGTCCGGGTGAAACGCGATCGGCGCCCCCCGTTCGCTGCGATGGTCTTGCCCCCGTGTGTGACGGGGCTTACGTTCTCCATCTACGTTCCGCGTCTACGTGCGTAGAGGCGACGCGCCGTCGCGACGGGCCGTTGCGGCCGGCCGGTCGACGCTCGCCGACGCCCGGCCGAAGGAGCAGCAGATGGCCCATGTCGTACGCGCCGCACTCGTCCAGGCGACCTGGACCGGTGACACGGAGTCGATGATCGCCAAACACGAGGCGCACGCCCGCACCGCCGCGGAGCAGGGCGCCCGGGTCATCGGCTTCCAAGAGGTCTTCAACGCCCCCTACTTCTGCCAGGTGCAGGAGCCCGAGCACTACCGCTGGGCCGAACCCGTGCCCGACGGACCCACGGTGCGGCGGATGCAGGAGTTGGCCCGGGAGACCGGGATGGTGATCGTGGTCCCGGTGTTCGAGATCGAGGGCGCCGGCTTCTACTACAACACCGCCGCCGTCATCGACGCCGACGGCTCCTACCTGGGCAAGTACCGCAAGCACCACATCCCCCAGGTCAAGGGGTTCTGGGAGAAGTACTACTTCCGCCCCGGCAACGCCGGCTGGCCCGTCTTCGACACCGCGGTCGGCAAGGTCGGGGTGTACATCTGCTACGACCGGCACTTCCCCGAGGGCTGGCGACAGCTCGGCCTCGGCGGTGCCCAACTGGTCTACAACCCCTCCGCGACTTCCCGCGGCCTGTCCGCCTACCTCTGGCAACTGGAGCAGCCGGCGGCGGCCGTGGCGAACGAGTACTTCGTCGCCGCCATCAACCGCGTCGGCCGCGAGGAGTACGGCGACAACGACTTCTACGGCAGCAGCTACTTCGTCGACCCGCGCGGCCGGTTCGTCGGCGACCTCGCCAGCGACGAGGACGAGGAACTGCTCGTCCGGGACCTCGACTTCGACCTGATCGACGAGGTCCGCCAGCAGTGGGCCTTCTACCGCGACCGCCGCCCCGACGCCTACGAAGGGCTGGTGCAGCCGTGACCGACTCCGCCACCCCGCTGCACGACCGGCACCGGGCCGTGCTGCCCGACTGGCTCGCCCTCTACTACCGCCGCCCCATCGAGATCACCCACGGCGAGGGCCGGCACGTCTGGGACGCGGACGGCAACCGCTACCTCGACTTCTTCGGCGGCATCCTCACCACCATGACCGCGCACGCCCTGCCCGAGGTCACCAAGGCCGTGGCCGACCAGGCGGCGCGGATCGTGCACTCCTCCACGCTGTACCTCAACCGGCCGATGGTGGAGCTGGCCGAACGGATCGCGACGCTCTCCGGCATCCCCGACGCCCGGGTCTTCTTCACCACCTCGGGCACCGAGGCCAACGACGCCGCACTGCTGCTCGCCACCGCCCACCGCGGCACCAACCAGGTCCTGGCGATGCGCAACAGCTACCACGGCCGCTCCTTTTCGACCGTGTCCATCACCGGCAACCGCGGCTGGTCGCCGACGAGCCTGTCCCCGCTGCAACGGCTGTACGTCCACGGCGGGGTGCGCACCCGAGGCCCGTACGCCCAACTCACGGACGAGCGCTTCGTCGACGCCTGCGTGGCCGACCTGGAGGACCTGCTCGGCCACGCCCGCGCCCCCGCCGCGCTGATCGCCGAACCCGTCCAGGGTGTTGGCGGCTTCACCTCGCCGCCCGACGGGCTGTACGCCGCGTTCCGCGAGGTCCTCGACCGGCACGGGGTGCTGTGGATCTCCGACGAGGTGCAGACCGGCTGGGGGCGGACCGGGGACCACTTCTGGGGCTGGCAGGCCCACGGCCGCAACGGTCCGCCCGACCTCCTCACCTTCGCCAAGGGCATCGGCAACGGCATGTCCGTCGGCGGCGTCGTCGCCCGCGCCGAGGTCATGAACTCCCTGGACGCCAACTCCATCTCCACCTTCGGCGGCTCGCCGATCACCATGGCCGCCGGCCTCGCCAACCTCTCGTACCTGCTCGACCACGACCTCCAGGGCAACGCCCGACGGGTGGGCGGGCTGCTGATCGAGCGGCTGCGGGCGGCCGCCGCGGGCGTGCCCGCGGTGCGCGAGGTGCGGGGGCGGGGCCTGATGATCGGCATCGAGCTGGTCAGGCCCGGCACGGAACACGCCGACCCGGAGGCGGCATCCGCGGTGCTGGAAGCGGCCCGTGAAGGCGGACTGCTCATCGGCAAGGGCGGCGGACACAACACCAGCACCCTGCGGATCGCCCCGCCGCTCACCCTCACCGTCGCCGAAGCGGAGGAGGGCGCGGCCGTCCTGGAACAGGCCCTGCACGCCCTCTGACGTCCCGTCCGCACCGTACGCCCACACCCGCACCGCAGGTCCACGTACGAAAGGGAGCGCACCAGTCATGAGCAGCACCCGCACCCTGATCCGCGGCGGTCTGGTCGTCACCGCGGCGGAGGAGACCCACGCCGACGTCCTGGTGGAGGACGGCCGCATCGCCGCGCTCGCCGCGCACGGCTCCACCGTCGCTGAGGGCTGGACCGCCGACCGCACGATCGACGCCGCCGGCCGCTACGTCGTCCCCGGCGGCGTGGACGCCCACACCCACATGGAGATGCCCTTCGGCGGCACCTTCGCCTCCGACACCTTCGAGACCGGGACCAGGGCCGCGGCCTGGGGCGGAACGACGACGATCGTCGACTTCGCCGTACAGACCAAGGGGCGCTCCCTGCACGCCGGGCTCGACGCCTGGTACGCCAAGGCGGACGGCAAGTGCGCCGTCGACTACGCCTTCCACATGATCCTCTCCGACGTCACCGAGCGGTCGCTGAAGGAGATGGACCGGCTGGTGGAGGAGGGCATCACCTCCTTCAAGCTCTTCATGGCCTACCCCGGGGTCTTCTACAGCGACGACGGGCAGATCCTGCGCGCCATGCAGCGCTCCGCGGACAACGGCGGGCTGATCATGATGCACGCCGAGAACGGCATCGCCATCGACGTCCTGGTGGAACAGGCGCTGGCGGCGGGGCACACCGACCCGCGGTACCACGGCGAGGTGCGCAAGGTGCTGCTGGAGGCGGAGGCCACGCACCGCGCGATCCAACTGGCCCGGGTCGCCGGTGCGCCGCTGTACGTCGTGCACGTCTCCGCCGACGAGGCGGCGGCCGAGATCGCCGCCGCCCGCGCCAAGGGGCTGCCCGTCTTCGGCGAGACGTGCCCCCAGTACCTCTTCCTGTCGACCGACGACCTCGCCGAGCCGGACTTCCAGGGCGCCAAGTACGTGTGCAGCACGCCGCTTCGGCCCCGGGAGCACCAGGAGGCGCTCTGGCGCGGGCTGCGCACCGACGACCTCCAGGTGGTCTCCACCGACCACTGCCCCTTCTGCTTCGTCGGCCAGAAGGAACTGGGGCGGGACGACTTCTCCAAGATCCCGAACGGGCTGCCGGGGGTGGAGCACCGGATGGACCTGCTCCACCAGGCCGTGCTGGACGGGCACATCAGCCGCCGCCGCTGGATCGAGATCGCCTGCGCCGCCCCGGCGCGGATGTTCGGCCTGTACCCGAAGAAGGGCACCATCGCGCCCGGCGCCGACGCCGACGTGGTGATCTACGACCCGACGGTCGAGCAGACCCTCTCGGCGGCGACCCACCACATGAACGTCGACTACTCCGCGTACGAGGGCAGGCGGATCACCGGGCAGGTGGAGACGGTGCTCTCGCGCGGCGAGGTCGTCATCGACCGGCGGGAGTACGTGGGCCGCGCCGGGCACGGCCAGTACGTGCCGCGCGGCACCTGCCAGTACCTCCGCTGACGCCCCCGCCGACACCGCCCCGCAAGCCGGGCCCGCCCAGGGGCCGCGCATCCACACGAAGGGTCAGGCCCATGGACTTCGGACTCGTCCTCCAGACCGATCCGCCCGCCTCCGCCGTCGTCGACCTGATGCAACGGGCGGAGCGCGCCGGGTTCCGCTACGGCTGGACGTTCGACTCGGCGGTGCTCTGGCAGGAGCCGTTCGTCATCTACAGCCAGATCCTGGCCGGCACCCGGGAACTCCACGTGGGCCCGATGGTCACCAACCCGTCCACCCGCACCTTGGAGGTGACCGCGTCCACCTTCGCGACCCTGAACGACATGTTCGGCAACCGCACCGTCTGCGGGATCGGCCGCGGCGACTCCGCGATGCGGGTCGCGGGCCGCCGGCCCAACACGCTGGCACGGCTCGGCGAGGCCATCGACGTCATCCGCGACCTGGCGGAGGGCCGGGAGGCGCAGGTCGACGGCAACCCGATCCGCATCCCCTGGATCGAGGACGGCCGGCTGCCGGTGTGGATGGCCGCGTACGGCCCCAAGGCCCTCGCCCTGGCCGGACAGAAGGCGGACGGGTTCATCCTCCAACTCGCCGACCCCTACCTCACGGAGTGGATGGTCACCGCGGTCCGCGCGGCGGCCGCTGCGGCCGGGCGCGATCCCGACGCGCTCACCGTCTGCGTCGCGGCCCCGGCGTACGTGGGCGACGACCTGGCGCACGCCCGGGACCAGTGCCGGTGGTTCGGCGGGATGGTCGGCAACCACGTCGCGGACCTGGTCTCCCGCTACGGCGAGCACTCGTCGGCGGTCCCCGACGAGCTGACCGAGTACGTCAAGGCGCGCGAGGGCTACGACTACAGCCACCACGGCCGCGCCGGGAACCCGTCCACCGACTTCGTGCCCGACGAGATCGTGGACCGCTTCTGCCTGCTGGGTCCCGCGGAGGCCCACGTCGAAAAGCTCCGTGCCCTGCGCGACCTCGGCGTGGACCAGTTCGCCGTCTACGCCATGCACGACGCGCGGGAACGCGTCATCGACGCCTACGGCGAGCAGATCATCCCGGCGATCAACGGCTGACCAGGAATACCGGCGGGACGGTCCCCGGTTGCCACCGACATGACGACGAACGCGCCCCGGCCCGAGGTCCTGCGCTACACCGCCTTCTCCAGCGACCCCGACGGCGGAAACGCCGCGGGCGTCGTCCTGGACGCCACCGCCCTGGACGACGGCGACATGCTGGCCATCGCCGCCGACCTCGGATACTCGGAGTCCGCGTTCCTGACCGCGCCCCCGGAGGGGCTCGGCGGGCAGGACGGACGGGCGTACGGCATCCGCTACTTCAGCCCCAAGGCCGAGGTGCCGTTCTGCGGGCACGCCACCGTCGCGACCGCCGTCGCCCTCGCCGAGCGGACGGGCCCCGGGAAGCTGGTCTTCGCGACCCGCGCCGGCACCGTGCCGGTGGAGGTGACGAAGGAGGGCGGGACGGTCAGGGCCACGCTCACCAGCGTCGAGCCGTACGTCGAGGAGATCGCCGAAGCCGACCTGGCGGAGGCGCTCGCCGCGCTCGGCTGGCCGGCCGCCGACCTCGACCCGGCCTTCGCGCCCCGCATCGCCTTCGCCGGCGCCCGCCACCTCGTCCTCGCGGCGGCGACCCGCACGCGCCTCGCGGACCTCGCGTACGACTTCGCACGCCTCGAAGCCCTGATGCACCGCCTGGACCTGACCACCCTCCAGTTGGTGTGGCGGGAGTCGGCCGCCGTCTTCCACGTCCGCGACCCGTTCCCCGTCGGCGGCGTCGTCGAGGACCCGGCGACCGGCGCCGCGGCCGCCGCGTTCGGTGCGTACGCCCGTGAACTGGGCCTGGTCCCCGCGGAAGCCGTCCTCACCCTGCACCAGGGCGAGGACCTGGGGCGCCCCGGCGAGCTCACGGTGACGCTGCGCGCCGATGACCCGCGCGTCCGCGTCAGCGGCGCGGGGACCCGCATCGGCTGAGCCCCCGCCGGGCTCCGGTCAAGGGGGCATCGAGAGCGCCCGAAGCGTCCGAGTGGTGTTTGTCGCGCACTCGCGAATCTCTCATCTCACCTCCCTCTGCGCACCTTTGACTGAGCGTCTACTGTTGCCTGGTCCAGGTTGCAAGGGGGGCACATGCAAGGTGAAGACAGGGACGGGGCCGGCGGGGGACCCGGTGACCAGTGGGCGGGCAACTCCCCCCAGCACGCGGAGTCCGGGGGGACGCAGAGGTGGCCCCGGACGCCGTCCGAGGGAGCCCCGCCGGCGCCCGGCCGTCCGAACGTGGTGATCGACGGACGGTACGAGCTGCTGGAACAGGTCGGCAGCGGCGGCATGGGCGAGGTGTGGCGCGCCCGTGACCTGCGGTTGCGTCGGTTCGTCGCGGTCAAGGGCCTGCTCGACCGGAGCACGATGACCGCCGACACCCAGGCCGCGGCCATGGCGCGGGCGCGCCGGGAGGCGGAGGCGATCGCCAAGATCGAGCATCCGAACGTGGTGACGGTCCACGACCAGATCGAGACCGACAACCAGGTCTGGATCGTGATGAAGCTGCTCGACGCCGGGTCGCTGGGAACCCTGCTGCGCAGTCAGCGGGTGCTCGCCGTGCCGAAGGCGGCGGACATCGCCCTCCAGGTCCTCCAGGGACTGCGGGCGGTGCACGCGGCGTCGGTCGTCCACCGCGACGTCAAACCGGGCAACGTGCTGGTCCGGGACGACGGGCACGTGATCCTGGTGGACTTCGGGATCGCGACGTTCGAGGGCGCCACCCCGGTGACCCGGTCCGGCGGGGTCATCGGCACGCCCCCGTACATGGCGCCGGAACTCTTCGCACCGGGCTCCCGCGGCCCCACCCCCGCCTCCGACCTGTGGTCGCTGGGGATCACGCTGTACCAGATGGTCGAGGGCCGCCTCCCCTTCGCCGGTAACGAGGTCTGGGAGGTCCAGGAGAACGTCCTCCAGTCGCCGAACCCGGTCCTGCAGTACGCCGGTCCGCTCGCGCCGGTGATCCGGGGGCTGCTGCGCACCGATCCCAATGGGCGACTGGACGCGGCGACGGCGGACGCGATGCTGCGCGAGGTGCTGAGCGACCCGCCCGCTGCGACCCCGCCGGCTGCTGTCCCGCCGCCCGTGTCCGTACCGGCGTCCGAGCCGCGGGGCACCGGCGCCGGCGCGCCGTCCCGGGCCGAGCCCGCCCCGGACCCCGCGGCTTCCGCGCAGCAGCGTCCGAGATCCGGCCCGGGGAGGAGACCGAAGGTGCTGGCGGCGGCCCTGTGCGTGGCGCTGCTGACCACCGCCGGCTGGCTCGTGGCGAACGGCACCGGCTCCGGCAAGGAGGACAAGTCCGGTGACGCCGTCGGTTCGGACGGCCGGGGCGAGGGCGGCGCGGCGCAGAAGTGGAAGGCGTCGAACCCCAAGCTGCGGATCGGCGTGAAGGACGATCAGCCCGGCCTGAGCGAGCGGGTGAAGGGCACGCAGGACGCGTACGAGGGCTACGACATCGACGTGGCCTACGCGGTCGCCGCGCACATGGGGTACACGGACAAGGCCGACGTCGAGCTCGTCCCGGTCACCACCGAGAACCGGAGCAGCTATCTCAAGAACAAGACGGTGGACCTCGTCGTCGCCTCGTACAGCATCCGGACGGACGGCGAAGTCGACTTCGCCGGCCCGTACTACACGGCCGGCCGCGGCTTCCTGGTGCGCGAGAAGTCGAGCAAGTACACGATCAACGACTCCAGCGATCTGAAGAAGCGCGGCGTGGAGGTGTGCACCGCCCGGGACTCGACGTACGGGAAGGTGCTGCCCGGACTCGGCTTCACCATGATGAAGTCGCCGCCCGCCACCTACCAGCGCTGCCTGGAACAACTGCTGGACAAGAAGACGGACGTCTACGCGGTGGCCTCGGACGACGTCATCCTCGCCGGCTACGCGAAGAAGAACCCGGGCAAGGTGCGCCGGCTGGACAACATCAAGGGCACCGAGGACTACGGCGTGGCGATGCTCCCCGGACAGGCCGTCCTGAAGGCCGAGGTGTGCTCCGCACTGCGGAAGATCCTGGCGGACAAGGAGGGCTGGGAGCTGATGTACAAGAAGAACCTGGCCGAACTCATCGGCATCAAGAACCCACCGGGCGCGCCCGACCCGACGCAGTGCGAGGGGCACTGAGCCGGCCCGCGCTCCCTGGTGCGTCTGGACGGAGTCGACGCTTCCGTGGGGAAGCGGCGGCCCCGTCCAAGGCAGGTGGGCGCGGGCGCTGTCCGCCGCGGCCACGGCACGACCGAGGGCGCGGCCTACGGGACCCGCGCGGTCCACTCCTCGCTCGCGAACTTGGTGCGCACCAGTTCCTGCGCGCGGGCCGTCTCCTCGGGGGTGAGGCGGCCCTCCGACAGGCCGTAGCGGCTGCGGAAGGACTCGATCATGCGCTCGATGACGGCCTCCCTCGGCAGGCCGGTCTGGCGCCGCAGCGGGTCGACGCGCTTCTTGGCGCTCTTGGTGCCCTTGTCGGAGAGCTTCTCGCGGCCGATGCGGAGCACCTCGGTCATCTTGTCCGCGTCGATGTCGTACGACATGGTCACGTGGTGCAGCACCGCGCCGGCGCCGCCGTCCGGGCCGACCATGCGCTTCTGCGCCGCGCCCGCGACCTTGCCGACCTCGGTCGCGATGTCGTTGAGCGGCTGGTACCAGGCGCGGATGCCCATGTCGCCGAGCGCACCGAGGACCCAGTCGTCGAGGTAGGCGTAGGAGTCCGCGAAGGAGAGGCCGGAGACCATGGCCTCGGGCACGGACAGGGAGTACGTGATGGTGCTCTTCGGCTCCACGAACATCGCGCCGCCGCCCGAGATGCGGCGCACCACGGTCACGCCGTGGCGTTCCGCGCCCTCGGGGTCCACCTCGTTGCGCAGGGACTGGAAGCTGCCGATGACGACGGCGGGGGAGTCCCACTGCCAGACGCGCAGCGTCGGCGGGCGCCGGCCGGCCGCGACCTCGGCGGTGATCACTTCGTCGAGCGCCATGTGGAGGGCGGGCGGCTGCGGGGGCTCGTGGATGAGCTGCCAGTCGTAGTCGCTCCAGTCGGTGGCTTGGGCCAGCGCCCGGCGCACGGCGATCGCGACGCTCTCCGCGGTGAAGCCGAAGAGGACCGCCGACGGGGGCAGCGCGCCCTCGACGCGGGCCTTGAGGCCGGCGGTGTCGGTGTCCGACGGGGCGCCCTCCAGGGCGGCGTCGATCCGCTCGATGGCGTCGTCGGGCTCCAGGAAGAAGTCCCCGCTCACCCGGACGTCCTTGAGTCGCCCTCCGTCGTCGAGCTCGACGTCGACGACGACCAGCTTGCCGCCCGGGACCTTGTATTCGCCGTGCACCGTACTCCTCCGCCTGCCAGACGCCGTGACCGGGCCGCTGCCCGGTCCCTGCGGACCAACGCTATCCGCCCGGATCAACAACCGGCGGCGCCCGATCCTTCCGCGGGCCGGCGCGCCCCGACGGGGGACCGACCGCGTCTGGGGCGTGTCCGCAAGGTCCCGCGCACGTTCCAGTGCCTCTTGGACGTAGCCGCCGTCTCCCCAGGGGCTGCGTTGGTCGCCACCGGCCGGTGGTGGGCTTGTCGCGCAGTTCCGCCCCCTGTGCCCTACGGGCACGGGGGGACCCCCAGCGCCCCCTGTTGTGCTTCCCCGACACTGAGTCTGAAGGCAGAGGGCACGGTGTCGGGGGCGCGGGGAAACGCACGGGACTACCCGGGCGCGGCCCGGGTGTCGGTCGTCCGCTCAGAGAACCCAGGCGGACGCCTTCGCGTACGCGACCTGCTCCGGCGGCGACAGCGGCTCGGCGTGCGTCGCGATCCGGAACGCCAGGGCGCGCACGAGCATCTGCCGCCACTGCGGCAGGTGCGACCAGCGCACCAACAGGGACCGTTCGGCGCCCCACCAGCACACCGCGTCCACCGCGACCACCGCGGCGGCCCAGGCCGCCGGCCGCCAGTAGGGCGCCCAGTCGATGACCGCGGGCGGTCGACCCGGTTCAAACAGCACGTTGCCCAGCAGGTCTCCGTGCACCAACTGCGCCGGGACGGACACCGGCTCGCGCGCCGCCAGCAGCGGCCCCAGCAGGTCCGCGCCCGGGCCGTCGGGCGCCGGCGCCCGTTCGCCCCAGGCCAGCCGGTCCGCCCGCGCCCAGGGGTGGTCCCGTGCGTCCAAGAAGCGGGGGCGCGGCAGTCCGGCGATCGCCGCGTGGAACGCCTCGCCCGCGCGGATCACGTCGTCCGCCCGGTGCGGATCGGCTTCGCCCGCCACGTGCGCCCACGCCTCCCAGCCGCCCTTCGACCAGGAGCCGTCGATCGCCGGGAGGGGGCGGGCGACGCGGAAGCCCGCGTCTTCGGGCACGTGCCGCAGGACGCCCGCGCGCCAAGCCGTCTCGGCCGCCGCGGCGGGCTTGAGCACGACCCCGCCGGCGCGCCAGGTCGTGCCCTGCCCGCCCGGCAGCGGCACGGCGGGATCGCTCGCCCCGAAGGAGGCGAGCACTGCGGGGGAGGGGGCGCCGGTTGGGTCCATGGCTTTGCAGCGTAGGCGGCGCACGGGCGGTGAGCCTGCGGGTTTTCACCGCCGGCAGCCGCCCGGGCGCCGCTGCGGGGAGCGGTGCACCGGGCCCCGGCGCAGGTCAGCGACGCCGCCGTGCTTAGCTGGACGGGTGACGCATCATGTGCTTTCCGGAAAGATGTCCGACGTCGAGGAAGCGATCCGCGAGGCCGCGGCCGTCGAGATCATGCCCCGGCACCGCCAACTCGCCGCGGACGAGATCGTCCAGAAGACCGGCCCCCACGACCTGGTGACCATCGCGGACCAACTGGCCGAGAAGCACCTCACCGCAGCCCTGACCGCGATCCTGCCCGGCTCCGTCGTCGTCGGCGAGGAAGCCGTCACCGCCGACCCCGCGGTGTACGACGCGGTCCGCGGCGACGCCCCCGTCTGGATCGTCGACCCGGTCGACGGCACCCGGCAGTTCGTCCGCGGCGAGGACCGCTTCTGCACCCTCGTGGCCCTCGCGCACCACGGCGAACTGCTCGCCTCCTGGACGTACGCCCCCGTCCTCGACGAACTCGCCACCGCGGTGCGCGGCGGCGGCGCCCGCCTCAACGGCACGCCCCTGCTCGCCGGCTCCCCCGCCCCGGACGCGGACCTCACGGTCGCCATGTCCCACCCCGACTTCACCAGCCCCGCGCAGAAGGAGGCGCTCCTCGGCCTCGACGTCCCCGGCATCCGGGCCCGCCCCTGCGGCTCCGCCGGCATGGAGTACCTGGCGATCGCCCGCGGAGCACTCGACGCCGTCGCGTTCTCCTGGGAGTACGCCTGGGACCACGCCGCGGGCCTGCTGCTGGTCACCGAGGCGGGCGGGGAGCACCTCACCCTCGACGGGTCCCCCTTCCGCATCGGCGGCGGGAACCGGCTCCCCTTCACCGCGGCGCGCGACGCGGAGACGGCCCGGCGCGTCCGCGCCGCGCTGACCGCCGGTCGGGGCTGACGGCCCGCGCCGGTCACCCGGTTATCACGAGTGCCCCTTGGGGTGCCGGAGCGCGCGGGAATATCCTGAGGCCCGCTGTCCGTCGCTCCACGAAGGAGTCCGAAGTGCCGCCGATGCTGGATGCCGTCGTCGTGGGAGCGGGCCCCAACGGACTGACGGCCGCCGTCGAACTGGCCCGCCGCGGCTTCTCCGTCGCCGTCTTCGAGGCCCGGGAGTCCGTCGGCGGCGGTGCGCGCACCGAGGAGCTGACCCTCCCCGGGTTCCGGCACGACCCCTGCTCCGCCGTGCACCCCCTCGGCATCGGGTCGCCCGCGTTCGCCACCATGCCGCTCGACCGGCACGGACTGGAATGGCTCCAGCCCGAGGTGGCGCTCGCGCACCCCTTCCCCGACGGCACCGCGGCCGTGCTCGACCGCTCGGTGGGCCGGACGGCGATGTCCCTGGGCATCGAGGACGCCGGCGCGTACCGCCGGCTCGTCGAGCCCTACCTCGGCCACTGGGACGCCGTCGCCGCCGACTTCCTGCGCACCCCCTGGGAACGGCTGCCCAGTGACCCGTACCGCTTCGTGCGCTTCGGGCTCACCGCGCTCCAGCCGGCGAGCTGGACCGCGCGCCGGTTCCGCGGCGAGAAGGCCCGCGGGCTGCTCGCCGGCCTCGCCGCGCACGCCATCGCCCCCACCTCCGGCATCGCCACCACCGGGATCGCCCTGATGTTCGCCCTCGCCGCGCACGCCCGCGGCTGGCCGGTGCCGCGCGGCGGCTCCCAGGCGATCTCCGACGCCCTCGTCTCGTACCTGCGCTCCTTCGGCGGCACCGTGCACACCGGGGTCGAGGTCAAACGGCTGGACGAGCTGCCGCCCGCCCGCGCGTACGTCTTCGACACCTCCCCGACCGCGCTGGCCCGCATCGCCGGCCTCGGCCGCGCCTACGACGGCTACCGCTACGGCCCCTCCGTCTTCAAGGTCGACTACGCGCTGTCCGGGCCGGTGCCGTGGACCGCGCCCGCGGCCCGCACCGCCGGGACCGTGCACATCGGCCCCACCGCCGAGGAGATCGAGGCCGCGCTCGCCGCCGCCGTCGGCGGACACGAGCCGGAGCGCCCCTTCCTGATCACCGCCCAGCCCACCCTCGTCGACCCGAGCCGGGCGCCCGACGGCAAGCACGTGTTCTGGGTGTACGGACACGTGCCCGCCCGCTGGGAGGGCGACGCCACCGAGGCGGTCGAACGCCAACTGGAGCGCTTCGCCCCCGGCTTCCGCGACCTGGTGCTCGCCCGCGCCGTCACCGGCCCGCCCGCCCTCGCCGCCCACAACGCCAACTACGTCGGCGGCGACATCGCCTGCGGCGCCTTCGCCGGACTCCAGACCGTGCTGCGCCCCAAGCTGGCCCGCGTCCCGTACGCCACCGCCCACCCCGCCGTCTTCCTCTGCTCCTCGGCCACGCCGCCCGGCCCCGGGGTCCACGGCATGTCCGGCCACTGGGCCGCCAAGGCCGTCTGGCGGCGGCTGCGCGCGACCGGTTGAAACGGCTCCGGGGGCGCCCTGCGCGGTGGGATGATGACGCCATGACGCAGCAGCCCGCCATCGTGCTCGTGCGCGGAGACATCACCGAGCAGCACGTCGACGCCATCGTCAACGCCGCCAACACCTCGCTGCTGGGCGGCGGCGGGGTGGACGGCGCGATCCACCGGCGCGGCGGGCCCGAGATCCTCGCCGCCTGCCGGGCGCTGCGCGCCTCCCACTACGGCCGGGGCCTGCCCACCGGCCGGGCCGTGGCGACGACCGCCGGCCGGCTCGACGCGGAGCACGTCATCCACACCGCGGGCCCGGTCTGGTCCGCCGAGCACGACCGCAGCGAGCTGTTGGAGTCCTGCTACCGCAACTCGCTCGCGCTCGCGGCCGAGCTCGGTGCGAAGACCGTCGCCTTCCCGGCGATCTCCACCGGCACCTACGGCTGGCCCATGGACGACGCCGCCCGCATCGCGGTCTCCACGGTGCGGGCGGCGACCGTGCCGCCGGTGGCCGAGGTGCGGTTCGTGCTCTTCGGCGAGTACGCGTACGTGGAGTTCGCCGCCGCCCTCGCGTCCCGGTACTGACGCGACCAGCGAAACGGCGGGGTCCCGGCAGACGAAGGGCCATGTCGTTTTCTCGCCAGCCCGAGCGGGCCCGATGCTCCATCCTTGAAGGCATGCACACCGACACCGAGCGCTGTGTGCGCGCCGTGCAGTCCAAGGACGCCCGCTTCGACGGCTGGTTCTTCACCGCAGTGCTGACCACCCGGATCTACTGCCGTCCGAGCTGCCCCGTCGTGCCGCCCAAGCCGGAGAACATGACCTTCTACCCCAGCGCCGCCGCCTGCCAGCAGGCCGGCTTCCGGGCCTGCAAGCGCTGCCGCCCCGACACCAGCCCCGGATCGCCGCAGTGGAACGCCCGCGCGGACGCCGTGGCCCGGGCGATGCGGCTGATCAGGGACGGGCTCGTGGACCGCGAGGGCGTCCCGGGCCTGGCGACCCGGCTCGGCTACTCCACCCGCCAGATCGAACGCCAACTCCGCGCCGAACTCGGCGCCGGCCCGCTCGCCCTCGCCCGGGCGCAGCGCGCGCAGACGGCGCGGGTGCTGATCGAGACGACCGCCCTGCCGATGGCCGAGATCGCCTTCGCCGCCGGCTTCTCCTCCATCCGCACCTTCAACGACACCGTGCGCGAGGTCTTCGCCCTGGCCCCCGGCGAGCTGCGGGCCCGGGCCGCGAAGCGGAGCGCCGGCCCCGGGCAGTCGCCGGCCCCGGGCGTGATCGCCCTGCGACTGCCCTTCCGCCGCCCGCTGAACCCCGGCAACCTCTTCGGGCACCTCGCCGCGACGGCCGTGCCCGGCGTGGAGGAGTGGCGGGACGGCGCGTACCGGCGCACGCTGCGCCTGCCGTACGGGCACGGCGTCGTCGCCCTGAGCCCGCGGCCCGACCACGTCGCCTGCCGGCTCTCGCTGACCGACGCCCGGGACCTGACGATCGCGATCAGCCGGTGCCGCTGGATGCTGGACCTGGACGCCGACCCCGTCGCCGTCGACGACCACCTGCGCACGGACCCCCTGCTGCGGCCCCTGGTGGAGCGGGCGCCGGGCCGGCGGGTGCCGCGGACGGTGGACGCGGACGAGTTCGCCGTACGGGCCGTGCTCGGGCAACAGGTGTCGACGGCCGCCGCCCGCACCCACGCGGCACGGCTGGTCACCGCGCACGGCGAGCGGATCGAGGACCCCGAAGGCGGGCTCACCCACCTCTTCCCGACCTCCCGGGCGCTCGCCGGTCTTGACCCGGAGGCCCTGGCGCTGCCCCGCACCCGGCGCACCACGCTGACCACGCTCGTCGGCGCACTCGCCGACGGCTCCCTGCGGCTCGGAGTGGACAGCGACTGGGACGCCACCCGCGCCCGACTGGCCGAGCTGCCCGGCTTCGGCCCGTGGACGGTCGAGGTCATCGCGATGCGCGCGCTCGGCGACCCGGACGCCTTCCTCCCCACCGACCTCGGCATGCGCCGTGCCGCGGCCGGCCTCGGACTGCCCGCCACCCCGGCCGCGCTCACCGCGCACGCGGCCGGCTGGCGGCCCTGGCGGGCGTACGCGGTCCAGTACCTGTGGGCCACCGACGACCACCCCATCAACCACCTCCCGGACTGATCGGCCCGGGGCGGTGACCACCGACCGCGACGACGCAGCACCCGCGCGACACGAAACAGAGGAACCCCCACGATGACCCGGCAGAAGAGCCAGACCAGGCAGCACATGGTCGTGGACAGCCCCTACGGCCCGCTGACGCTCGTCGCCACCGACGGCGTCCTCAGCGGCCTCTACATGACCGACCAGCGCCACCGTCCCGCCGAGGAGACGTTCGGCGAGCCCGCCGACGAACCCTTCGGCGAGGTCGTCCGACAACTCGACGCCTACTTCGCCCGCGAGCTGACCGAGTTCGACCTGCCGCTGAACCTGGCGGGCACCGACTTCCAGCGCCGCGTGTGGGAGCAGTTGGTGCGCATCCCGTACGGCGAGACCAGGACGTACGGCGAACTCGCCCGCGAACTCGGCAACCCGAACTCCTCCCGCGCGGTCGGGCTGGCCAACGGCAAGAACCCGGTCAGCATCATCGTGCCGTGCCACCGGGTGATCGGCTCGACGGGCAGCCTGATCGGCTACGGCGGCGGGCTCGACCGCAAGCAGCGGCTGCTGGCCTTCGAGGCGCCCGAAGCGGCCCAGGCCCTCTTCTGAGGGCCGTCGCGGCAGCACAAACCGTTCGCCCGGCTCCGCCAGGGCCGCCTATCGTCGCCGTATGACTCTCGTCGCGATCCTCAGCGGCGCCGGGGTGTCCACCGACTCCGGCATTCCCGACTACCGGGGCCCCAACGGTCTGTGGCGCCGTGACCCGGAGGCCGAGAAGCTGGTCACCTACGACGCGTACATGTCCGACCCGGACGTCCGGCGCCGCGCCTGGCAGGTCCGGCGCACCAGCGCCACCTGGGACGCGCGGCCGAACGCGGCGCACCACGCGATCGTGGAGCTGGCGGGGCGGCCGGACATGGCGGTCCGGGTCATCACCCAGAACGTCGACGGGCTCCACCAGGCCGCCGGCCTGCCGGACCGCAAGGTCCTGGAGCTCCACGGCACCGCCCGGACGGCCCTGTGCACCGAGTGCGGCGCCCGCTCGCCGATGGCCGACGCCCTGGCGCGGGTCGAGGCGGGCGAGGAGGACCCGCCGTGCCTCGTCTGCGGCGGCGTCCTGAAGTCGGCGACGGTGATGTTCGGCCAGTCCCTGGACCCGGCCGTGCTGGGGCAGGCGATCGAGATCGCCCGCGCCTGCGAGGTCTTCATCGCCGTCGGCACCAGCCTTCAGGTGCAGCCGGCGGCGTCGCTGACCGGCATGGCGGCCGAAGCCGGGGCGCGGGTCGCCATCGTGAACGCGGAACCGACGCCGTACGACGCCATCGCCGACGAGGTCGTCCGCGAGCCCATCGGCACGGCCCTGCCCGCACTCCTGCGCAAGCTGACCTGACGTCGAAGGGCGCTGCCGCGGCGGTTCGTCAGGCGGTGGGGAGCGCGGCCGGGGACGGCGCCCGCGTCGGCTTGGGGTAGGCGACGGCGCCCACCGGGACGCGCTCGTCCACGGCCGCGATCACCGCGGCCACGTCCCGCGCCCCCCACTCGCCGTACAGCTCGATGAGCTGGACGCCGTCGGCGAACTCGGCGGCGACGGCCGCCCCCGCGGCCGGCTCCGGCACCGCCACGAACTGCGACGTCGAGGCGCCTTCGGAGCGGACGAACCGGTCCACGGCCGGGTCGGCGCCGGGCTCGACGTACAGGAACAGCTCCCGCAGCGCCTCGCCCGCCGACGCCCGCCGCTTGTACTCCGCGACGTCGAGCAGCGACTCGAAGCCGAAGACCACCGTGCCCACCCGGGCCCGGCCGCCCACCGCGGCCTCCACCGCCGCGGCCCACGGATAGCCCGTCGCGCCGCACAACTCGACCGTGTCGACGCCCCGTTCGACGAACTCGACCGCGAGCGCCGCGGCGGCGGCGGGCGTGGGCGCGGTCAGCACGTGCGTGCCGGCGCCCTCCGGGCCGGTCCGCAGCGGCTCCGAAGGCTCGGACCGGAAGATGATCGCCTTCTCGCCGGGCATGGTGTCCTCCATGATCAAGTGGGGCGACGCGGTGACGTAGTGGCGTCAACGCGAAGAGGGGCCCGGCTGTTCCCGGCGCGCACCGGACCCCGTACCGCACCTGCTTGACGGTGCGTCACCCGTTGGGCAGGCCGTCCACCAGGTCCGCCGGCCCGGTGCCCGAGTCGAGCGCCTCCAGCGCCGCCGTGATCCGGTGCCCCAGCGACTTCAGCAAGTAGTCACCCAGCTCAACCCGCTCGACCAGCCGCCAGGACAGCAACTCGTCCTCCTGGAGCCGGATCGCCGCAAGCTGATCCGACGTCAACACCCCGCCGTCGTAAACGAAGGCGACGACCGGTGGTCGCAGCGGCCCGCGCACCCAGTCGACCACCAGCAGTCTGCCCGGCTCCACGTCCAGCCCGATCTCCTCCAACGTCTCCCGCCGCGCCGCCTCCCGCGGCGTCTCGCCGCCGTCCGACTCGACCGTGCCGCCGGGCAGCGCCCAGCCCTCGCGGTAGTTGGGCTCGACGACGAGCACCTTCCCCTCGACGTCCCGGAGCAGGGTCGCCGCTCCGGAGAGCACGCGGGGCAGGGAAGCGATGTAGGCGCCGTACGCGTTGTCGTTGTCGTTGTCCTTGGTCACGAACGGCAGCGTAGGGCCTGATCTACGTGACACGCCCCTGGGCGGGTCAGTTAGCAACGCGCCTGTGACTGCGGGTGTGCTGGTCTGTGCGGCCCGGTGGTGGCTTTTCGCGCGGTTCCCCGCATCTGGGCAACGCCGTTGCTTTGACGGGCACGTCGGCGCCGCGCCCGCAGCCGAGGGAGGCGCTGCCGGCTACGCGCTGGCCGTGGTCCCCGCGTCCAATGCCAGGCGGACCGTACGGTCCGCCAGGTCGGTGATGCGGGCGCCGTCGAAGCCGAACACCGCGCTGCGCAGGCGGTCCTCCAAGGGCTCCGTCCACTGCGCGGGCAGCGCCGCGGCCCCGCACAGCACGCCCGCCACCGACCCCGCCGTGGCCCCGTTGGAGTCCGTGTCCAGGCCGCCGCGGACGGTGAGCGCGATGGTGCGGCTGAAGTCCCCCTCGCCGTACAGCAGTCCGGCGGTCAGCACCGCGACGTTCGGCACCGTGTGGATCCAGCCGAGCCCGCTGGTGCGCTCCTCCGACTCCGCGAGCGCCTCCTCCCACCCGGTGCCCGCCTCGTGCAGGGCGATCACGTGCCGCACTGTTCTGGCGAACCTGCTGTGGCCCGGGACCTGCCGCAGGCCCGCCTCCACGGCGGCGCGCGGACCCTGCGCGGTGAAGGCCGCGGCGATCGTCGCCGCCGCCCACACCGCGCCGTGCACCCCGTCGCCCCGGTGGGACAGCAGCGCGTCCCGGCGCGCCAGCCCGGCGGCGCGGACCGGGTCGCCGGGGCTCGTCCAGCCGAAGACGTCCGCCCGGATCAGGGCGCCGATCCACTCCTGGTACGGATTGTCATGAGTGGCCGTCAGCGGCGGTGTCACGCCGTCGACCAGGTTCCGGTACGCCACCCGCTCCGCGGTGAACGTCTGCAAGTACGGCAACCGCTGCAACCACACCTCGCCGACCTGCTCCGTGGTGAACCCGAAGCCGTGGGTCTCCAACAGGTGCAGCCCGAGCACCGCGTAGTCCACGTCGTCGTCCCGGCAGCTCCCGCGCACCCGCCCGCGCACGCAGTCGGGCCACTCGCGGCGCAGCTCGAACTCGCCCGGCGCGGCGTCGGGCGGCGGCGGAGGCAGGTAGTCGGTGAGCGGGAGCGCGTCCGTACGGCGCAGATAGGCGTCGATGCGCGCCCGCGTCCAGTAGTCGCCCCGCTCGACCGGTTTGCCGAGCATGTTGCCCGCGACCCGGCCGAGCCAGCCGCCCAGCACCCGATCCGCCAGCCCGCCCGGCTCCGACGCACGCGTTCCGAAGTCTCCCGTCATGCCCGGTGTCCTACCCCGCGCGCGCCGGACCGTCCCAAGGCCGTGCCGCTACGCTCACGCGCGTGTGGATACGCGAGGCCCAGCCGACCGAAGCCGAAGCGCGCGCCGTCACCGACCTGGTCCTGCGGTCCAAGGCGCACTGGGGGTACGACGCGGCGTTCCTCGCCCGGTGCCGGCAGGAGCTGACCGTCACCGCTGCGGACGTCCGACCGCGCCGGATCGTCGTCGCGGAGGACGACGGCGGCGGGCTCCTCGCCGTCGCATCGCTGGAGGGCGAGCCGCCGCACGGCGCGCTCGGACTGCTCTTCGTGGCGCCCGAGGAGATCGGGCGCGGGCTGGGCAGGACGCTGTACGCACACGTCCTGGAGGACGCCCGGGCCCTCGGCTTCACCGCGCTCACCATCGACGCGGACCCGCACGCCGTCGGGTTCTACCGGGCGCTCGGCGCCCGCCCCCTGCCGGACGCGGGCGGGGCGCTGCCCCGCCTCGCGGTCGACCTGGCGCCCCGGCCGGCGTGGGCCCGGGCGTGGGCCGACGGGCGGCGCGCGGTCCACCTGGGGAACGTCGCCGAGTTCCAGGCGCAGTTCGCCGGCGCCGACCGGCGCCCGCGGCCGGCCGCTCCCCCCGCCCGCTTCCCGGCAGCGGACCACTACGCCTGCCTCGCAGCCTTCGCCAGCCCGCACCCCGTCGCCCTCGCGCTGCCCGCACGCGTCCCCGCCGGCTGGATCGACCTGGTCGCCCGACAACTGCGTTGGGCCCGGGTGGAGGTGTACGACCGGCTCGACGAGGCCGCGCTCCTCGCCCAGGGGGGCTTCGGGGAGCGCTGGCGCGACCGGCCGTTCGTCGCCTGGGGCCACACGGACGTCGCGGCCCGGCTCGCCGGCCGTCGCCTGCCGGCCGACGCGCTGCGCCACGAGTCCAAGGCGGAGTCCCACGCCCTCTTCCGACGGCTCGCCCCCGACCATCCCGGCATCCGCGTCCCCGACCGCTGGCCCGCCGCCACGCGCCGCGCCGCGGCCCGCCTGATCGCGGCCCGGGCCCGCAGCGGCGCCCGCACGGTCGTCAAGACCGCGCACGGCGCCGGCGGCTCCGGCACCCGCATCGCCACCGGCCGCGTCCGGGCGCTCTCCCTGCCACCCGGCCCCCTCCTCGTCGAGGAGTACGTCACCGGCGACGGCACCCACCCCACGTACGACGGGCTCGTCGACGCCCGGGGCACCGTCCACGACGTGGGCGTGGCGAGCATGGACATGGGCGGCCCCGACGGCACGGCGTACCGCGGCGCGACCGTCGGCCCCGGCGCCGTACCCGACCGCATCGCCCGGCCGGCCCTGCGCTTCGGCCGTGCGGTGGGGCGCGCACTGGCGGCGGACGGCTACCGCGGCTGGTTCGACGTGGACTTCGTCACCGGGGACGACGGCCTGCTCGCCCCGGTCGAGACGAACCTACGGCTGACCGGCCCCTCCGTCGCCTTCATGATCAAGCTCCGGCTGGACGAGACCCGCGGCGGCGACCACCTCGTGCGCTGCGTCGACCGGGTGGACCTCGGCGCACGGCTCCCGGACGGCGAACTGATGGCGTTCCTCACCGGACTGACGGAGCGCTGCGCCGGGGTGGACGCGGTGCTGATCCCGACGATCCCCTCCGCGGCGTACGACCCGGCGCCGTACGTCGGGGTGGCGGTCGCGGCACGGACCCTGCCGCGCCTGGACGCGGCGGCGTCCTTGACGCAGACGTCCTGCGCGGCGCTGTCCGGCGTCTTCACGCGGGCGTGAGCCGCAGTCCCCGACGCGCCCGAGCCCGGGCCGGTGCCTCAGCGGCCCGGCCCGTCGACGCCGTCGCCAGCGGGCTCGGCAGCGTCCTCGCCGCTGGATTCGGCGTCGTTCCCCGAGGCCGCGCCCTCCCAGAAGAGGTCCCGTCGGGCCTTGCCCTCGATCGGCACCTTCGGCACCGAATCGGTGGTCAGCCGACGGGCGTTCGACCGCAGGAACTCGACGACCACCATGGCCTGTTCGCCCAGCTCCCAGCGTTCGAGGAGGCCGCCGTCGATCAGCCGGGACATCAACTCCATGCCGTCCTGGCGCTCCTTGCGGTGCTCCTTGCGGAACAACTGGCGGATCTCCATGACGTCCTTGGGGTTGCGGGCCATCATCTGCGCCATCAGCACGTGGTCGCCGCGCTCGATGGCCGACTGGAAGTCGGTGGCCCAGTCGCGGATCAACGTCCGCTTGTTCTCGTCCCGCAGCAGGCGCAGTTGTTGGTTGAGCCTTTCCAGGTCCGTCTGGTGCCGCACCCGGCCCATGCTCTTGCCGTGGTCCTGGATCAGCTCGTCCGAGGAGATCGTCACGAAGACGTCCAGCTCCAGACCGAAGTCCCGGCCCAACTCCGCCTTCCGGAGCGCCTTGTGCACCTCGTCCCGGACGTTCTCGGCGCTGTCGATGGAGAAGGCGCGGGACACGTTCCGCAACTCCTGCTCCAACTCCGGCACGAGCAGCGCGGCGACATCCGTGACCTGGCTCCTCGCCACCCGGTAAGGATCGCTGACCTGCCAGCGCACCCGTACCTCGGCGGGAAAGCTCCGACCGCTCTCCGCCGCCGGCAGCTCCGCTACGAACGACACCGTGTGCCAGCCCAGTTGCAGTTCAAACGCGGTGTAGGGGCGGCGCAACCAGCGCCACAAGTAGCCCTCCTCGCCCTCGGGCCCCACGGCGAGGGGCCGCCGGTGGCGGTAGTAGAGCACCGCCACCACCTGTGCGCTGCGGTGCCGGTACGGCCACCGCGGCCGGTACTCGCGCAGGAAGGGGCCGGACAACTTCTGCGGCGATGCCGGCTGTTCAGCCGGCACGCGCCGCCGTTGCCCCGGCTCGACGCCCGCCGGGGCGCCCGCGTAGTTCACCGGCCGGCCCGCAGGCGCGGGCCACAACGGCGGCACGGGCGGCGAGACGGCACGGCTCCGCTGGGGGTGGAAGTGCATCGGGTTCTGGGCGTTCATCTCACTCCTCAAGCTCAGCGGGTCGACCGGCCGCGGCGCGGGCGGGCCCCTCCGGTTGCGCGATCACGATCCGTTGCTGCTCCAAGGCCGCGCGCAGCCGTCGAACGGTGGTCGGAGTCAGGGGCTCGTCGGGATCGCGCGCCATCCGGCGCAGGAGGTTCCGCAGCCGCTCGGAGTCCTCGGCACCGCTCACCAGATGAGGCAGGAAGTCGCACAGGGCGTCCAGCAGCGCCGGATCCTTCTCCGCGCGGCGCATCCACTCGCTCAGCCCGTCCTCGATCGGCTCCCGCCACCGGGCGGTGTCCAGACCGCACCACACCAGGTCCGCCAACATCCGGGTGTGCCGCGGCTCCAACCTGAAGAGGGCGGCGACCAGGGGCCAACCGGGGTGCTCCCGCAGGCCCGGCCGGTCGTGGAGACCCCACAGCTCGCGGGGCCGGTTCCACAACAGCCGGTCCACGGTCACCAGCGCGAGGTCCCGGCGGTTTTGCCGACGGTCGCCCAGCCACGCCCCCAACCGCCGGAGCACCACCTCGGGTTCCGTCCCGGCGAGCAGCCGGACGACGCTGAAGGAGACCTCCACCAACAGGTCCACGTCCTCGTGGCCGGCGAGCTGCCCCAACTCGTCGAGGCTCGCGGAGACCGACGGCGCGACCGTCCCGTAGCCGTGTACCAGGGCCGCGGTGCCCCGTCGAGCCCGGTCCTCGCCGCGCGCCCAGGTCCGCACGAGGTTCCGGACGACCGGACGCACGGCATCGCTGAGCGTCGCCGCCTGGGCGAGGACCGTGGCCGCCGCCATGCGCTGCTGGAGGGAGTCGGCCGCCGCCATCGGGTAGACGATCGAGTCCAGCGCGAAGGCGCAGTCCAGCGTGCACATCGCACCGGCCGTGATGGCCGCGGGCACCCACACCATCGGCGCCTCTTCGTCGCACTGCGTCCGCAGCCACTGGCAGAGCGGACCGCGCACGCTCTGGTAGTCGTCCCACACGTGGGACAGCACGGCGCGGGCGAGCGCCCGCCCCTGGAGGCGCACGTTCCGGGTCTTCAGCTTGTCGCCGCCGAACGTGATCTCGCCGTCGAACAGCTCGGCCCGGGTCGCCGCCAGGCGCGCGTCCTGGTGGTCGCTGAACAGCGCCCGCCCCGGCTCCCGGTCGGGGAAGGCGGCCACGGTGAACTCCCACGCCAACCGGTCCGCAGCGGTCGCCGCCACGCTGTAGGGCGAGCCGTTGTAGACGGCGACGGCCGTACGGAACGCCGCCTGCCGCAGCGCGGCCGTCACGGCGGCCTTGTTGCGCGGCGCAGCGCGCGACGTGCTGGCGAACCACGCGCGGGCCTGCCGCGGGGCGAACGTCTTCAACTCGGCCACGAGCTCTTCGGCGGAGGACTCGCCCCTCAAGTGCCCGACGAGCAGCCCGGCCAGCGCCTCCACCTCGTGCGGCCGCAGCCCGTCGAGTCCCAGCGCCTCCACCACGTCCTGGCTCCGGGCGAGCTGCGAGGCCCGTGCGAGACCGTCCTCGTCGGCGTGCCCGAGCAGCGCCACCAGGTGCTTGCGCAACACGCCCTCGGCCGACGCCGCCAAGAAGAGCTGCGCGTACCGGCCGCGCAGCAACTCGTCGGCGAACCCGCCGGAGGCGACCACGAGGATCGCGTACGCCCGGCGCTGGGCGAGGATGGCGCTGAGCCGGTCCAGGTGCAGTTCGGCCGGGCGCTCGGGCCGCCAGCGGCGTTCGCCGTGGCGCTCGCCGTCCCGCTCGTCCTCCGGGCGGTGCCGGTCGTGGGCGAGGGCTTCCTCCCCGCTGATCTCCACCAGGTAGCCGTGTCCCTCCTGGAGGTCCGCCTCGGCGACCGTGTCCAGGTCGGTGCGCGGATCGAGCCGCTCCACCTTGCCCCGCGTCACCGCGTCCAGCAGGGACATGGCCGCGTAGTGCCGCCCGCTGCCCGGGTCGCCGCACAGCGCCACCAGCCGCTGCTGCTTCACCAGGTCGAGGAGGCCCGGATAGCGCGGCGGCTCCTCGAAGACCCGCCGCAGCCGCCGTAACTCGTCGCGGGGGACCGCACCGGAGACCAGGCGCGGCAGTCCGGTGCGGTCCCGGTGGTAGTGGTGGTGGTCGCCGAGGTGCACATCGCCCCGGGTGCCGTCGAGGATCGCGTTGCGCCCGTGCACGTCGACGAAGTTGGCCCGCGCGTGCCGTACGGCGTCCTGCCCCCCGATCCCCGTCTGCTCGCCCAGCGGGCCGCTGCGCACCGCACCGTGACGACGGCCGTCGTCGGACCCGGCCGCGTGGCCGGCGCCACCGCCGCCCGGCTTGTCCCCGCCGCCGCCCTGCGGCTCCTTGCCCCCGGGCTCCTCACTCATCGCAGCCCCTCCCCGCAGGGCCCGTGCCGTGCTCGTCGTCCGCGCCGCGGAAGCCGATGACGTCGCCGTGCACCTCGGCGCCGTCCACGATCTGGTTGTGGCCGTTGACGGTGATGGCGTACTTGGTCGGCCGCGGCGTCCCGGCTTCGGCGTGCGCCCCGGCCGCCGCCCGGGCCCGCGGCGCCGGGCGCGCGCCGGCCGGCCCGCGCTGCACCGGTTCCCCGGCCGGTGCCGGCGGCTGCTCGCGCCCCGGCACGTAGAACCAGGCCAACTCGTCGGTCTCCTTCACCCGCACCGGGTACGGGCGGTAGCGCGCGGGCTCCACGAACCTGCCCTCCTCGACGACCACCGACCGGTACAGGACGTCGGAGGCCACGAAGACCACCTCGACGGTGTCGTCAGCGGCCAGGATCGCCCTGGCGGGGCCGCTGTCGCAGAGCCGGCACGTCAGGTCGACGGCCCGGCCCACCAGGCCCCGGCCGTCGTGGCCGACCGGACCTCCGTGCATGGCGATCCGCAGCCGCAGCGGCTGGTGCAGCCCCGCGTTGTGCTCGCGCACCCCCTGGTACACCTCTTCGAGCCAGAGCCCGACCAGCGCCGACGGCGGCACGTGCGGCGCGAGTGCGGCGAGCACTCCGTCGCCGCGGTCCTCCAGGTGCATCTGCTGCGCCGCCACGCCGACCGCGTCGAAGGCCGACTCGAAGACGTCGTACATGCCCCGCCGCGAACGGAGCTTGGCCCGTTGGCCCAAGCGTCCGGAGCCCATGATGTCCGCGCTCACCACCCATCGGTGAACGGCTTCGAAACTGCTCACTCACACCCCCCTGTACGACCGCTGCGGCCGGACGGACACGTCATCCCTTCGGGCCGGCGACCACCCCAGGATGGCCGCCCGCAGCCCCGGCGTATGTAGCCGTTTACACATCCGGCGGAGCCGTGGTGCCGTTCCCCGCGAGGAGCCGGAGCGGCTCGGTGTCGGTGACGGTCAGCGGCGCCCCCCACGCCCCCGGTCGCAGCGGACGCCTGTTGGCGGTGCGGACGATGCCCTGTTCGCGCAGCAGGCGCAGGGCCTTCGCCACCGCCTCCCGCGTGGAGCCGACCGACGCCGCCAGGTCGTGCTGCGGCAGCGGCAGTTCGATGGTCACGCTGCCGTCGTCGTTGCGCCGCCCCGCCCGGTCCGCCAACTCCGTCAGCCGAGCGGCGAGCCGCTGCAACACGCTCTCCGACGCGAGCGAACGGCGCTCGCCGTCGGAACTGCGCAGCCGGGAGCTGAGCTGCTTGAGCACCAGGGCGCTGGCGGCCGGGCTGCTCGCCAGGAACCCGCGGAAGCGATCGCCCGGGATCACCACGGCGTCCAGCCGGCCGAGCGCCGTCACGGTGGCGCTGCGCGGGCGGCGGTCCACCGCCGCGAGTTCGCCGACCAACTCTCCGGTGCCGCGCAGGGCGAGGATGAGCCGGTGGCCGCGCTCGGTGGCCATGGACACCACTGCCCACCCGCCGAGGATCGCCACCACGTAGGAGGTGGCGGCCCGTTCGGACAGCACCACGTCGCCCGCCCGGTACTCGCGCGGCACCCCCAGGGCCAACAGGGCCGCTCGATCCTGTGCGCGCAACGCGTGGAGCAGGGGCTGTTCCTGTTCGATGAGACTCACGCTGACCGCTCCCGGGACCGACGCCCACGTGGAATGCGACAGCACGTTAGGGAGCGGCCACCGCCGCGTCAATCATCTGCGCACCGGCTTCTCAACTTCTCGCACCGGGCTTCCGCCCCGCGCCGCGTTCCAACACCGCTTGCGACGGCTGTTTGCGCGAGGCCGCGCCCTGCACCGCCGCCCACACCGCCACCACCGCGGCCGCGAGCATCAGCGGCACGTTGAAGGCGTAGACCAGCGCCGCCTGGCGCTCCCAGTCCTGCTTGGCCGCCAGGCGGTAGAAGTTGTCCTGCGGCCACCAGGACGCCAGCAGATAGACGATCGACAGGTGCGCCGCCGCCGTCAGGGCGCGGGGCGCGCCGGTGCGGGGCATCAGGGTGGGGCCGGCGAACAGGAAGCCGACGCCCGCGGCGAAGGCCAGGTGCTCCGCGAAGTACAGGCCGCGGAAGAAGCCCGCCCAGGGGCTGGGCACGATCGTCAGGTCCGTGGAGCCGGGCCAGAAGACGTCCGTGAGGATGAGGGAGCCGAAGAAGGCGACGAAGGCCATCAGGCCCCCGACCGTCCGCAGGACGTCGCTCGCCGTCACCGGTCCGCCCTTGCCGCTGGACCGGGTCGCCCCTGCGGCGTCCGGCGGCGCCGGCAGGACCAGCCCGTCGCGGTCCAGCTTGCCCGCCGCGGTGCGCGGCAGCGCGGTGAGGCCGACGAGGTGGCTGGGCACGTCGGACGCCGGGCCCTTGCCCCGCAGATGGGCCTGGACGGACTCCAGCCGCGGCGCCGGGCGACCCGGCTCGGGGACGACGTACGCGATCAGTTGGCCGAGCTGCGACCGTTCGACCAGCACGTCCCGCACGTCGGGGTGGGTCACCAGCCGCGCCTCGATCTGGTACGGGTTGACCTGGCGGCCGCCGTGCCGGAAGCGGTCGGCCATCTTGCCCAGGTACTCCAGCGGCCCCGTGCCGTGCCGCTGGCCGAGGCCACCGGTGGGCACCGCGTCCCCGCCGTCCGGCGGCGTCAGCCAGATGTGCTTGCCGTGGATCTTCGTGCGGACCCCGGGGAAGGGCTGGCCCAGGAACGCGTGCTGCTCGGGCCGGACCATCGGCCCGGGGAGCTGGTCCGTCTCGAACCACGTTCCGCAGCCGGCGACCTCCGTCGTGCCGTACACGCTGATCAGCCGGGCGCCCGGGGCGAGGCGGCGCGCCAGGCGCAGGTGCTCGTCCAGCCGGAGCCGTTCGCCGCCGACGGCCATCAGCCGCAGACCCTCGACCCGGGGCCCCGCGAGCAGCGCGGCGGCCGTCGTGGGGTCGGTGTCCGCGACGGTGTACGGCACCCTGGTGGTGAGCACCAGCGTCGCCCCGGAGCAGAGCGTGCGCAACCAGCCGACGGCGAACGCGAGGGTGTCGCTGCGGCCGGTGACCAGCACCCGGTCGTCCCGGAGCAGCCCGAAGACCTCCGAGAAGGCTTCGTACGCGGCGGTGAAGCGCGCGTGCTCGATCGCCACCGCCTTGGGCTGCCCTGCGGTGCCGGCGGTGAAGAGCAGGGCCGCCCCCGGTCCTGCGACCGCCTCGACGGGGTCCGCGGGGTGCTCCTCGATCGTCGCCGCATGGCCGTCGAGGAGGATCAGCGGCTTGTCCGGCAGATCCGTGAGCCGGCCCGAGTGGACCCGGTTGCTGATCACGGCGCGGGCCCCGGCGAGGGCCTTCGGCTCGGGGCGGCTGGGCGACGCGATGGCGAAGACGCCCCCGGCCTTGAGCACCCCCAGGGCCGCCACGAGCACGTCGGGCGCGCGCAGCGTACGGATCGCGACCAGGTCCCCCGGTTCCAGGTGCGCGACGTCGAGAAGGTGGTGGGCCAGTCGGTTGGCCCGGGCGTCGAGCTGCCCGTAGGTCAGCTCGTCACGGTCGGTGATCACGGCGGTGCGGTCGTGCCCGTCCCGCACCCGCCCTTCGAAGAGCTGGTGAAGTTTTCCCCCTGACATGACAGCCGATGGTCCCAGAATCCGGCGTGTCTGACGAGGGCCCGTGACGTGGCCCATGACGAGGGCCCGGGTGCTGGTGCACCCGGGCCCTCGCCGTATCGGCTACGAAGGCTTCCGCGCGGCCCGGTGGGGCCGGCGGCAGCGGTGGATCAGGGCAGCTGGGCCGCCCTCGCCTCCCGGCGGTTGTAACGGAAGGTGTTCACCCGGCGCGCGGTGGCGAAGAGCGGGATCACCGCGCCCAGCACCACCTGGAGCGCACAGCCGGTCTGGAGCAGCAGCTGACCGCCGGGGGCGTCGAACGCCCAGGCCGCCAGCAGCCCCATCGCCGAGACGATCCAGCCGAGCATCGCCACCGCGAGGACGCCCCGCGGCTTGGGGTACTCGACCCGGCTCACCATCAGCCAGGCCGTGCCGATGATCGCGAGCAGGGTCGGGATGAACGGCAGCTCCAGCAGCACGATGGAGACCACCGTCAGCGCCCCGAAGGGGCTCGGCATGCCCTGGAACATGCCGTCCTTCAGCGTCACGCAGGAGAATCTGGCGAGCCGCAGCACCACCGCCAGCAGCACCACGATCGCGGCCACCGCCGAGACCTTCTGGTGGGCGTCGTCCGCGACCATCCCGTAGACCAGCACGAAGTACGCCGGCGCGAGGCCGAAGCTGATCAGGTCCGAGAGGTTGTCCAGCTCGGCGCCCATCGGCGAGCTGCGGAGCTTGCGCGCCACCAGTCCGTCGAAGAGGTCGAAGATCGCGGCGAGCAGCATCAGGATCACGGCGGTCGCGGCGCTGTGCCGCGCCATGCCGGACTCCCCGCTGCCCTGGAGGTGCGGGATGAGGATTCCGGTGGTGGTGAAGTACACCGCCATGAATCCGCACGTGGCGTTGCCGAGGGTGAGGGTGTCCGCTATCGACAGCCGCAGCGACAGGGGCATCTCCTCGGTGTCCCCGTCGGCCTCCGCGTCGGCTTCGGTCGCCCAGCCGCTCTTTGTGTCGGGATCAACCACGGTCAAGGCGAGTCACCCCCGCCGTCGTGGTCTGACCGACTTCGACCGCGACCTCGATGCCCTCGGGCAGGTACACGTCGACGCGGGAGCCGAAGCGGATCAGGCCGATCCGCTCGCCCTGCTCGACCTTGGTGCCCTCGGGGACGTACGGCACGATGCGCCGGGCGACGGTGCCGGCGATCTGCACCATCTCGATGTCGCCGAGCTCGGTGTCGAAGTGCCAGACGACGCGCTCGTTGTGCTCGCTCTCCTTGTTGAACGCCGGCACGAAGCCGCCGGGGACGTGCTCCACGGAGGTCACCGTGCCCGCCAGCGGGGCGCGGTTGACGTGGACGTTCAACGGGCTCATGAAGATCGCGACGCGGGTGCGGCCGTCCTTCCACGGCATGATGCTCTGCACCACGCCGTCGGCGGGCGAGATCACACGGCCCTCGGCGATCTCACGCTCGGGGTCGCGGAAGAACCACAGCATGCCCGCCGCCAGCGCGGTGGCGGGCACGGCGACGATCGCGGCGCTCCGGGAGCGCCGCGCACGGGCCAGGCTGAGGGCTGCGGTGGCGACGGTCGGCAGAAGCCACGGCGATGCTCCGCGGGCAACGAGGCGTCCCTTGGGGGAGCCGTCACGGGGTGCAGAGGTTTGGCTGTGGGGCATGGATGACCTTCGTAGCTGATGAATGCCGCGCGGGTAAGGGGGACGGCGGCTTTCCGGCCGATGCTAGCGGTTGCGAGTAGCAACTGGGAAAGCCAGAAGCCCAGTCGGCGGCGGGAAGCTGATGGCGGGATGTGACCTACTTCGCGCCACCGACGGGGGCAAATCCCCTGGAACGCGACATTCACCCCTGGAGTCGGTACTCCTCCAGCAACCGACGACCAATGATCATTTTCTGGATTTCGGCGGTGCCTTCACCGATCAGCAACATGGGTGCCTCTCGGTACAGCCGCTCGATCTCGTACTCCTTGGAGAAGCCGTAACCGCCGTGGATACGGAAAGCGTCCTCGACGACCTCCTTGCAGTACTCCGACGCCAGGTACTTCGCCATCCCTGCCTCCAGGTCGTTTCGCTCCCCGGAGTCCTTTTTGCGTGCAGCGTTCACCATCATCGCATGGGCCGCCTCCACCTTGGTAGCCATCTCGGCCAGCTTGAACTGGATGGCCTGGTGCTCGGCGATCGGTCGGCCGAAGGTGTGCCGCTCCTGCGCGTAGGAGATCCCCAGCTCGAAGGCGCGCCGGGCGACCCCGCAGCCGCGGGCGGCGACGTTCACCCGACCGACCTCGACGCCGTCCATCATCTGGTAGAAACCGCGCCCCGTGGCGCCGCCGAGGACCTGGCCGGCCGGCAGCCGCAGCCCGTCCATGATCATCTCGGTGGTGTCGACGCCCTTGTACCCCATCTTGTCGATCTTCCCCGGGATGGTCAGACCGGGGCGGACCTCGCCGAAGCCGGGCTCCTTCTCGATCAGGAAGGTCGTCATCGACCGGTGCGGCGGGGCGTCCTGCGGCTGCCCCTCGTCGCTCCGCACCAACACCGCCACCAGGGACGACGTGCCCCCGTTGGTGAGCCACATCTTCTGACCGGTCAGCACGTACTCGTCGCCGTCCCGGACCGCCTTGGACGTGATCGCCGACACGTCCGAGCCGAGCGCCGGCTCCGACATGGAGAAGGCGCCGCGCACCTCGCCCAGCGCCATCCTCGGCAGATAGGCGTCCTTCTGTTCCTGCGTGCCGTGCTGCTTGAGCATGTACGCGACGATGAAGTGGGTGTTCACGATGCCGGAGACCGACATCCAGCCCCGGGACAGCTCCTCGACGCACAGGGCGTACGTCAGCAGGGACTCGCCCAGGCCGCCGTACTCCTCCGGGATCATCAGCCCGAAGAGCCCCAGCTCCTTCAGACCCTCCACGATCTGCGTCGGGTACTCGTCGCGGTGCTCCAGTTCGGTCGCGACCGGCAGGATCTCCTTGTCGACGAAGTCACGGACCGTCGACAGGATCTCCTGCTGGACGTCGGTGAGCCCGTGCGTCTGGGCGAGTCGCGTCATCCCTGCTCCCCCTGCTCCTTCACCTCGGGGCGGCCGGCCTGCTCGCCGCCGCGCTCCTTGACGTACGCCTCGGTCGGCACCATCACCTTGCGGCGGAAGACGCAGACGAGGGTGCCGTCCTGCTTGTGGCCGCGGGTCTCCACCTGCACGATCCCGCGGTCCGCCTTCGACTTCGACGGGGTCTTGGCCAGCACCGTGGTCTCGCCGTAGATCGTGTCGCCGTGGAAGGTGGGCGCCACGTGCCTGAGCGACTCGACCTCCAGATTGGCGATGGCCTTCCCCGACACGTCGGGCACCGACATCCCCAGCAGCAGCGAGTACACGTAGTTCCCGACGACGACGTTGCGGCCGAAGTCGGTGGCCTGCTCCGCGTAGTGCGCGTCGAGGTGCAGCGGGTGGTGGTTCATGGTCAGCAGACAGAACAGGTGGTCGTCGTACTCGGTGACCGTCTTGCCGGGCCAGTGCTTGTACACGGCGCCGACCTCGAACTCCTCGAAGGTGCGGCCGAACTGCATGGTGATCACGCCTTAGGGGGTGTGAAGGTGCTGGTACGGGTCATGCCGGCGGCCCGGCCCTTGCCGGAGATCACCAGCGCCATCTTGCGGCTGGCCTCGTCGATCATCTCGTCGCCGAGCATCGCCGAGCCCTTCTTCCCGCCCGCCTCCGAGGTGTAGTGCTCGTAGGCGTCCAGGATCAGCTCGGCGTGGTCGTAGTCCTCCTGCGAGGGCGAGAACACCTCGTTCGCCGCCTCGACCTGGCCGGGGTGCAGCACCCACTTGCCGTCGTAGCCCAGCGCCGCCGCGCGGCCCGCGACCTCGCGGAAGCCGTCCACGTTCCGGATCTGGAGGTAGGGGCCGTCGATGGCCTGGAGGTCGTGCATCCGGGCGGCCATCAGGATCCGCATCAGGATGTAGTGGTAGGCGTCCGCCGGATAGCCGGGCGGCTGCTCGCCCACCACCAGCGACTTCATGTTGATCGACGCCATGAAGTCCGCCGGGCCGAAGACGATCGTCTCCAGCCGGGGCGAGGCGGCGGCGATCGCGTCCACGTTCACCAGCCCGCGGGCGTTCTCGATCTGCGCCTCGATGCCGATCCGGCCGACCTCGAAGCCCATCGTCTTCTCGATCTGGGTCAGCAGCAGGTCCAGGGCGACGACCTGCTGGGCGTCCTGCACCTTGGGCAGCATGATGCAGTCCAGGTTGGGGCCCGCGCCCTCGACGACGGTCACCACGTCGCGATAGGTCCACTCCGTGGTCCAGTCGTTGACGCGCACCACCCGGGTCTTGGTGCCCCACTCGCCCTCGTTCAGGTACTTCACGATCGTGTGCCGCGCCTCGGGCTTGGCGAGCGGCGCGCACGCGTCCTCCAGGTCCAGGAACACCTGGTCGGCGGCGAGGCCCTGGGCCTTCTCCAGGAAGCGCGGGTTCGATCCGGGCACCGCCAGGCAGGAGCGGCGCGGACGCAGCGGACGGTCGTTGGACGGGCGGGTCATGCGGGGACCTCCAGGGGATCGAGCTGGTTCGCGGTGCGGATCTCGTCGACGATACGGCCGATGATCTCGGTGATGCCGAAGTCCTTCGGGGTGAAGACGGCGGCCACCCCGGCCGCCAGCAGATCGGCGGCGTCGGCGCCCGGGATGATCCCGCCGACCACCACCGGCACGTCGCTCGCGCCCGCCGCGCGCAGCCGCGCCAACACGTCGGGCACCAACTCGGCGTGCGAGCCGGAGAGGATGGAGAGCCCGACGCAGTGCACGTCCTCGGCGAGCGCGGCCGCGACGATCTGCTCCGGGGTGAGCCGGATGCCCTGGTACACCACCTCGAACCCGGCGTCCCGGGCGCGTACGGCGATCTGCTCGGCGCCGTTGGAGTGCCCGTCCAGCCCCGGCTTGCCCACCAGCAGCCGCAGCCGGCCCGCGCCCAGCTCCTCGGCGGTGCGCGCCGCCTTGGTGCGCACCAGCGCCAGCGGAGTGCCGGGCGCCGCGGCGACGGCGACCGGTGCGCCGGAGACCCCGGTCGGCGCCCGGAACTCGCCGAAGACGTCGCGCAGTGCCCAGGCCCACTCGCCGGTGGTGACGCCGGCGCGGGCGCACTCCAGCGTCGCGGGCATCACGTTGTCCGTGCCGGCCGCCGCCTTCTTCAGCGCCGCCAGGGCCGCGACGGCCCGCGGCTCGTCGCGGCCCTCGCGCCAGGCGTGCAGCGCCGCGACCACCCGGGCCTCGTTCGCCGGATCCACCGTCATGATCGCGGTGTCCAGGTCGGCGGTGAGCGGATTGTCCTCCGTGGTCTCGAAGACGTTCACCCCGACGATCTTCTCCTCGCCGGCCTCGATCCTGGCCCGCCGCTCCGCGTGCGAGGCCACGAGCTGCGACTTGAGGTAGCCGGACTCGACGGCTGCCATCGCGCCGCCCATCTCCTCGATGCGCCCCATCTCGGCCAGGCACTGCTCGACGAGCGCGTCCACCTTGGCCTCGACGACGTGCGAGCCGGCGAAGATGTCGTCGTACTCCAGCAGGTCGGACTCGTAGGCGAGCACCTGCTGGATGCGCAGCGACCACTGCTGGTCCCAGGGCCGAGGCAGACCCAGCGCCTCGTTCCAGGCCGGGAGCTGCACGGCCCGGGCCCGGGCGTCCTTGGAGAGGGTGACGGCCAGCATCTCCAGCACGATCCGCTGGACGTTGTTCTCCGGCTGGGCCTCGGTCAGCCCGAGGGAGTTGACCTGGACGCCGTAGCGGAAGCGGCGCTGCTTGGGGTCCTGCACGCCGTACCGTTCGCGGGTGATCCGGTCCCAGATCCGTCCGAAGGCGCGCATCTTGCACATCTCCTCGACGAAGCGGACGCCGGCGTTCACGAAGAACGAGATCCGGGCCACCACCTCGCCGCGGCGCTCGGCCGGCACCTGGCCGGAGTCGAAGACCGCGTCCAGTACGGCGACGGCGGTGGCCATCGCGTAGCTGATCTCCTGGACGGGCGTGGCCCCGGCCTCCTGGAGGTGGTAGCTACAGATGTTGATCGGGTTCCACTTGGGGATGTGGTGCACGGTGTACGCGATCATGTCCGTGGTCAGCCGCAGTGAAGGGCCGGGCGGGAAGACGTGCGTCCCGCGCGACAGGTACTCCTTGACGATGTCGTTCTGCGTGGTGCCCTGGAGCGCGGTGACGTCGGTGCCCTGTTCCTCGGCGACGACCTGGTAGAGCGCCAGCAGCCACATCGCGGTGGCGTTGATCGTCATCGAGGTGTTCATCTGCTCCAGCGGGATGTCCGCCAGCAGTCGACGCATGTCGCCGAGGTGGGCGACGGGCACGCCGACCCGGCCGACCTCGCCGCGGGCCAGGACGTGGTCGGGGTCGTACCCGGTCTGGGTCGGCAGGTCGAACGCGACCGACAGGCCCGTCTGGCCCTTGGCGAGGTTGCGCCGGTAGAGCGCGTTGGACGCCTCGGCGGTGGAGTGGCCGGCGTAGGTGCGCATCAGCCACGGCCGGTCCTTGCGGCGTTCGGTCATCGAGGTGTTCCCCAACCCTTTCGTCACGCGGCGCTGTGGTCTGCGGTCGGCGCCACGGGTGCGGTGCGGAACCGGTTGATGGCGTCGAGGTGGCGGGCGCGCAGTTCGGGGTCGCGGACGCCGAGCCCCTCGCGCGGGGCGAGGGCGAGGACGCCGACCTTGCCCTGGTGCAGGTTGCGGTGGACGTCGTACGCCGCCTGGCCGGTCTCCGCCAGCGGGTACACCCGGGACAGGGTGGGGTGGATCTTGCCCTTGGCGATCAGCCGGTTGGCCTCCCACGCCTCCCGGTAGTTGGCGAAGTGGGACCCGATGATCCGCTTCAGCGACATCCACAGGTAGCGGTTGTCGTACTCGTGGGTGTAGCCGGAGGTCGAGGCGCAGGTGACGATGGTGCCGCCCTTGCGGGTGACGTACACGCTGGCGCCGAAGGTCTCCCGGCCCGGGTGCTCGAAGACGATGTCGACGTCCTCGCCGCCGGTGAGTTCGCGGATCTGCTTGCCGAACCGCTTCCACTCGCGCTGGTCCTGCACGCCCTCGTCGGTCCAGAAGCGGTAGCCGTCGGCGTTGCGGTCGATGATCAGCTCCGCGCCCATCGACCGGCAGATCTCCGCCTTCTCCGGGGAGGAGACGACGCAGATCGGGGTGGCGCCGCCGGCCAGGGCGAACTGGGTGGCGTACGAGCCGAGCCCGCCGGAGGCGCCCCAGATCAGCACGTTGTCGCCCTGCTTGAGCTGTGCCCCGTTGCGGGAGACGAGTTGGCGGTACGCGGTGGAGTTCACCAGGCCCGGCGCCGCGGCCTCCTCCCAGCTCAGATGGGCCGGCTTGGGCATCAGTTGGTTCGACTTGACGAGCGCGATCTCGGCGAGCCCGCCGAAGTTGGTCTCGAAGCCCCAGATCCGCTGCTCGGGGTCGAGCATGGTGTCGTTGTGGCCGTCGCTGGACTCCAACTCCACCGACAGGCAGTGCGCCACCACCTCGTCGCCGGGCCGCCAGGAGTTCACCCCGGGACCGCAGCGCAGCACGACGCCCGCGAGGTCGGAGCCGATGACGTGGTACGGCAGGTCGTGGCGCCGGGTGAGCTCGCTCAGGCGGCCGTAGCGCTCCAGGAAGGAGAAGGTGGACAGCGGCTCGAAGATCGAGGTCCACACGGAGTTGTAGTTCACGGAGGAGGCCATCACGGCCACCAGGGCTTCGCCGGGGCCGAGTTCGGGGACGGCGACGTCCTCCACGTGGAGCGACTTGCGCGGGTCCTTCTCCCGGCTCTCAAGTCCGGCGAACATCTCGGCCTCGTCCTTGTGCACGGTGACCGCGCGGTAGGACTCGGGCAGGGGCAGCGCGGCGAAGTCCGCCGTCGTGGCGTCGGCCGACTGGATCGCGTCCAGGATTTCCTTCACGGTGTTGCCTCCGGCGAAGCGCGTCGGGGGATCGGCGGTGGATCCACCCGGAGAGAGAGGGTGAGGGGCGGTGCTGCTGCTGTGGAGGTGCGCCGTCGGTTCGGCGGGCGGTGCGGTTTCGACAGCGCGGGTGGGCGCGGTCGGGCCTGTGACGCAGGCGTCCGGGCGCGTGAACGAGATCGTTCGCGGGGACAGCCGGCGTGCGTGGGGTTCCCGAGCGCCGGCCGCCCGGACGACTTCACCGTATGGCACGCCGTGCCAGTCGACAAGACACTGCGTGCCATGATTTTTGCTCGGTTGTTTGAGGTAGCGACACGGATGAGCGGGCGCGGCGGTCCCTGCGGCGCGGTGGTGGGCTGCTCGTGGCCCCAGCCGCACCTGACACACCCGCCGTTCCCCTGCGGGGGCGTTGGTCCCCGCGGCCTGGGGGTGGGCTTGTCGCGCAGTTCCTCCCCTTGTGCCTGCGGGCACGGGGGCACCCCCACCTCGACCCCAGCGGGCCTGGGGGACCCCAGCGCCCCTGAAACTTACTCGCCGTAGCCCTGCGAGTTGCGTTGACGTCTGCGGGCCGTGGGTGGCTGTTCGCGCAGTTCCCCGCGCCCCTAAAACCCCCTGCCTGGGCCTGCAGACGAAAATGCGGGGGCAGTGGAACAGGGGCGCTGGGGCCCCAGGCCCGCTGGGGCCGAGGGCGGGGGTGCCCCCGTGCCCCGCAGGGCACAGGGGGCGGAACTGCGCGGGCGCCCCGCCACCCGCCCGCAGAGACAGTCGCGTCGATCAACCCCGCCCAAGAGCGGGCGCATTGATCGTCGGGCCGGGTCGGGTCAGGCGTGGTCGGAGCCGGCGGCGCGGGCTGCGCCCCGGCTCTGGAGGGCGCGCTCGATCGTGCGCATCACGTCGTCCAGCGGCGCGTCCGTCCGCGCCACGGCGACCACCACCTCGTGCGCGTCCTTCCCCTTCGCCCCGGCGGGCGCGGCCGCAGTCGCGGTGCTCGGCGTCAGCACGGTCGTCTCGACCTGGGCGCGGCCCGCCGCGATCCCGGAGCCGAAGGTGTCGCGGACGATCGCGAAGGCGTGGTCGAGCTGCGCCTCCACGTCGCCCTTGCCGCCCGCCCGCAGCCAGCGCCGCAGCACGTGGTTGTGCGCGGTGACCACCGCGGACGCGGCGACCTCCGCCAGCAGCGGATCGTCGTTGCCGTCGTGGTGGTCCCGCTCGTCGAAGTGGCCCAGCAGATAGCGGGTGAACAGCCGCTCGTACCGCGCGACCGAGGCGATCTCCCGCTCCCGGAGCGTGGGCACTTCGCGGGTGAGGCGGTAGCGCTCCACGGAGACCGCGGGGGAGGCCGCGTACATCCGCATGACCTCCTTGATGCCCCGGCACACCGTGTCCAACGGGCGCTCGTGCGGCGGCGCCGCGTTCAGCACGGCCTCCGCGCGCACCAAGGTGTCGTCGTGGTCCGGGAAGATCGCCTCTTCCTTGGAGCGGAAGTGCCGGAAGAAGGTCCGCCTGGCCACCCCGGCCGCCGCCGCGATCTCGTCGACGGTCGTCTCCTCGTACCCCTTGGTCGCGAACAGCTCCATCGCCGCCGCCGCGAGCTCGCGGCGCATCTTGAGGCGCTGGGCGGCCGCTCGGGTGCCCGCGGCGCTCTCCGGGGCGTCCGGGGAGGGCTGCGGGCGGGACGGTCGACGACGGGGATCAGCGGGCTGGGCCATGCCCTGAAAGTACTGCATCCGTGCAGGGGAGTGCGCCCGCGGTCAGCGGCTGCGGAGCCCGCGGGCGCCCCTCGCGCCGGCGGTCAGCGGCCGACGTGCTCACGGAATCCGCGCCCCGTCTTGCGGCCCAGGCAGCCGGCGGCGACGAGGTGCTCCAGCAGCGGCGCCGGGGCCAGGCCCGGATCGCGGAACTCCCGGTGCAGCACCTTCTCGATCGCCAGCGACACGTCGAGCCCCACGACGTCCAGCAGCTCGAAGGGCCCCATCGGATAGCCGCCGCCCAGCTTGATCGCCACGTCGATCTCGTCGACGGTCGCGTAGTGCTGCTCCACCATCTTCACCGCGTTGTTCAGGTACGGGAACAACAGCGCGTTCACGATGAAGCCGGCGCGGTCGCCGCAGTCGACCGGGTGCTTCTTGATCGTCGCGGTCACGGCGCGGACCGTCGCATGGGCCTCGTCCGAGGTGAGGACGGTACGCACCAGCTCGACCAGCTTCATCGCCGGCGCCGGGTTGAAGAAGTGCATCCCGATCACGTCCTGCGGGCGGGAGGTCGCCCGGGCGCAGGCCACCACCGGCAGCGACGAGGTGGTGGTGGCCAGCACCGCGCCCGGCTTGCACACCTTGTCGAGCGTGCCGAAGAGCTCCCGCTTGACCTCCAGGTCCTCGGCGACCGCCTCCAGTGCCAGGTCCACGTCGGCGAAGGCGTCGAGGGACCCCGCGGGCACGATCCTGGCCAGCGCCGCGTCCCGGGCCGCGGCGGTGAGCCGGCCCCGGTCGACGGAGCGGGCGAGGGAGGCCGCGATCCGCGCCCCGGCGGCCTCGGCCTTCTCGGGCGACCGCGCCGCGATGACCACCGGGTAGCCGGCCTTCGCGAACACCTCGGCGATGCCGGCGGCCATCGTCCCGGAGCCGGCCACGCCCACCGAGCGGACCTCGCGCGGGGTGCCGGGTCCGGCCCCGGCCGCGACCGGACCCGGGGTGAGCGCGTCCGGCACGGTCTCGGCGCTGCCGGGCGAGGCGTACGCGTAGAAGCCGCGGCCCGCCTTGCGACCGGTCAGCCCGGCGTCGCTGAGCTGGCGCAGGATCGGCGCGGGCGCGTGCAGCCGGTCGTGGGAGTCGGCGTACATGGCGTCCAGGACCGTGCGGGCGGTGTCGACGCCGATCAGGTCAAGCAGCGCCAGCGGGCCCATCGGCAGCCCGCAGCCCAACCTCATGGCGGCGTCGATGTCCTCGCGGGACGCGTACTTGGACTCGTACATCGCCGCCGCCTGGTTGAGGTAGCCGAACAGCAGCCCGTCGGCGACGAAGCCGGGCCGGTCGCCCACCGCCACCGGCTCCTTGCCCAGTGCGCGGGCGAGTTCGGTGACCGCGGTGACGGCCGCGGGCGCGGTGAGGACCGAGGAGACGACCTCGACCAGCTTCATCGCGGGCGCGGGGTTGAAGAAGTGCATCCCGAGCACCCGCTCCGGGTGGCGCGACTCGGCCGCCAGCCGGGTCACCGAGAGCGCGTTCGTTCCGGTGGCCAGGATCGCGGTGGGGCGGACGACGTCGTCCAACTCCGCGAAGACCCGCCGCTTGGTCTCGTACTCCTCGGTGACCACTTCGATCACCAAGTCGGCGCCGGCCGCGGCGCGCAGGTCGACGGAGGTGCGGAAGCGGCCGAGCGCCGCACGGCGCTCGGTCTCGGAGAGGTGCCCGCGCGCCACCGCGCGCGCGGTGGTGGCGGCGAGGGCGGCGACGGCCCGGCGCGCGGCGGGCTCGCTGACGTCGATGCCGACCACCTCGCGGCCGGCCCGCAGCAGCACGTCGGCGATGCCGGTGCCCATGGTGCCGAGGCCGACGACGGCGATGGAGCGAAGAGGGGTGCCCATGGGGAACTCCAGGGTGAGTGACGACGAATGACGACGGGGGCGCGCGTGCACCGGGGCGCGGGCCACGTGGAGGGGCCGCGCACCGGGCGACGGCAGGTGCCCGTCGTGGAGCGGAGCATGGTGCTGGAAAGGGCGGCGGGCGCTGTCCCGAACTCCCGCCGTACATGAACGCGCGGGCAATCCACGCGTCGTTGTGCGCCGAACCGACGGCACGCGCGACGGCTGCGTCACCAGGCCGTCGCGGCTTCGTGCACCCGCACGGAGCGCGGCGCTCACCGTGCATTCCGTACGGGAAGCGGGGGTTGCCCGCTCACCTGAGGTTAACCGGCGGGTAATGAGCGCGCCAGGCCCTCGTCCTGCCCCTTCGGTGTGATCTGGGTCGCGGTACCGCCACGCGGTGTTGCGGGGCGTCGATACGCTGATCGTCATGGACGACGAGTTACGGACGCTGGCCCGACGGCTGCGGGCCGAGTCGGGGGGCTCGACGGAGTACGAGCGGCTGCTCGTGACTCAGGACGGTGAGGAGCTGGCGTACGTCCTCACGGCCCGCCAACGCCCGCTGTGGGCAAGGGAGCTGGCCGCGTTCCGGCTCGGCTGCGCCGGCGACCGCAGGGCCTTCGAGGCGCTGGTGCTGCTGCTCAACCACCGCGACCCCGAGCGCTGCGTGTCCGCTGCGCACGCGCTGTACCGACTGGCCGACCCGCGGACGCCGCGGGCCGCGGCGGCGCTCGCCACGAACGAACTGCGGGTCGCCTACGCGCTGGTGCCGGTCCGGCTGCTGATCCGGCTGCGGGCGCCCGAGTCGGTACCGGCGCTGATCACCGTGCTCGGACGAAGGCTCGGCCCCGGCGATCCGTACTGGCGACTGGCGCTGGCGTGCGTGGAGGGGTTGGGGGCGCTCGGCGACGAGCGGGGCCGCGAGGTGCTGACCGCGGCCCGGGCGCACCCCCGGCTGACCGCGCCGGCGGAAGCGGCGCTGGCTCGACTGGCGCGCTGACTCGCCTCCGCGCTGACGTGCTCGTACGGCCCCTGTTCCGGTCTGGGGCGCAGGGGCCGTACGACGCAATGCGGTACGGCTAGTACAGCTTGGTCACCGAGGTGCGGGCGGTCTGCTGGAAGCCGTTCAGCGCGGCGTCTTCGAGGTCGCCCAACTGGCCCCAGGCCACGACCGTCACGGTCCGTCCGTCCCGCCCGACCGAGTAGAGCGCGACGTCGTTCGAGCCGCCCACCGGGTCGAAGCTGTCGATGCTGTAGACGTGCGCGCCCTCTTCGACGGGCAGCTTGCCGTGGTACAGCGCCTCTCCGTCCACGTTGGGATTCTCCTGCTTCATCCGGTCGAAGCAGCTCTCGACGGCCGCGCGCAGCCGGATCACGAGCACCTTCGCCTTCGCCTCGCTGGCGGCGACGGTGACGGTCTGGCGCGCGTTGGCGTCCAGTTCGGTCGAGTACAGCCGGTGCTTGCTGCTGGCCTGCGGTGCGGTCGTGCCGGTGCAGAAGTCCGCCGGCAGACCCGGCGCCACGGGGCCCGCGGTCCACGGGGTGAGCGCGGGCGGCAGTTCGGCGGCGGCGAGGAACTTCGGCGCGGGCGCTGCGGTGGCCCAGGACAGCGACGTCAGGGTGAGGCCGAGGGCCGCGGTGGTCATGGCGGCGGTGCGGAGCAACTTCATGGTGGTCCCCCGTAGTTCGGTGGTCGGTCGAGGTGGAGCGCTTCCCAGCTTCCGCACGTGCCCGGGCACCGACAAGCGTTCCACCCGGTCCTGGCGTCATGGAACCGTTCCACCCCGTGTGACGTGGGAGGACGTGAGGGGGTGGAACGGCGCCCCGGGGCGTTCGACGGGACGGGACGGGAGCGGGACGTGGGGGCAGCGGGGAAGGCGGGGGCGGAGGGCGCCGAGCGCATGGATCACACGGAGCGATCCGGCCACGCGAGCCACGCCGAGCGCGTCGACCGCACCGAGTGCGCACGCGACTTCGCCCGGCGCCTGCGCGAGCTGCGGGAGGGCTCCGGCCGCAGCTACGGCTCGCTGGCGCGCCGGGTGGGCGTGAGCGCGTCCACCCTCCACCGCTACTGCTCCGGCGCCACCGTCCCGCAGGAGTTCGCCCCGGTCGAACGCCTCGCCCGGCTCTGCGGCTGCTCGGGGGAGGCGCTGGTCGAACTGCACGGCGCGTGGGTACGGGCGGACGCGGAGCGCACGCTCCGGGTTGAGGCGGCAACGACCCGGGCGGGCCGGGAACGGAGACCGGCCCCGCAGAACCCGTCGAGCGCACCGGTTCCGCTGGCCCCGCAGCCGCAGCCGCAGCCGCAGCCGCAGCCGCAACTGTCCGCTGGCACCGCCGCCTTGCTGCCGTCGGACACCGTGGTCCTCGCGGTCGATCCCGCCCGTCGCCCCGCGCGGCGCCGGGTGACCCGGCGCGCGGCCTACGCGGGCGCAGCGGCGACGGTGCTGGCGGTGAGCCTCGCCCTGCTCGCCACGCTCGAACAGCGCACCGCGCCGTCCGCGGACCGCACCCGCAGCGAAGCGGTGGAGCCCGACGGCCGGGTGTTCCCGCCGCCCGGTGGCCCGCGTCCGTCCGCTTCCGCGCTCGCGGGCGCCTCGGCCGCACCGTCCGTGTCCGTCGCGGCCGGCCGCGACGGCGCTGCGCGGACCGACCCCCGGACCGCCCCGCGGACCGGTCCGTCGAAGGCCGGCGGGCCCGCGGCCGGCGCCGGCGGGAGCGGCGGGGGTGCCCGCGGGAACGTCGCCGTCCCGTTCACCGTGCAGGTCAACCAGCACGTGTGGAACGCCGGTTGCGACCACGCGTATCTGATCGACCGGGCGCCGTCGGACGTACCGCCGCCGCCCGCCGAGGAGGGCGCCGCGCAGTGGGCCGGCGCGCTCGACGCGCTGCACGGCGGGCAGACCCTGGCGCGGATCACCGTGCAGGGCAAGAGCGACCAGGCGGTGGTGCTGCACGGGCTGCGGGTGCGCGTCGACGCGCGCCGCACGTCGGTGCCGCGGGGCGAGGTGTACCGGATGGACACGGGGTGCGGGGGTTCGGTGACGCCCCGGAGCTTCGCGGTCGACCTCGACCGCCCGCGGCCGGTGGCCCGCTCCGTGCCCGGCCACGACGGGAACGCCCCCCTGCCGGCCGTCGCGTTCCCCTACGCGGTGTCCCAGGGCGACCCGGAGGTCCTGTTGGTGGACGCCCGGGCCGTGCGGTGCGACTGCACGTGGTACTTGGAGCTTGAGTGGAGCAGCGGCGACCGCTCGGGGACCGCGCGCGTCGACGACCGGGGACGCCCGTTCCGTACGACGGGGGTGCGCGGCGCGCCGGTTCATGCGTACGACCACGGGCAGCGCGGTTGGCTGCGGGTGGACTGAGCGGGACCGTGAGGCTCCCTCGGGCCTTGGACGCATCCGCCGTTGCCCTGCGGGCGCGTTGGTCTCCACCGGCCGGTGGTGGGCTGTTCGCGCCGGTTCGCCCCCTGTGCCCTGCGGGCACGGGCGAACCCCCACTGCCGGACCGCAGCCGCAACGAACACGGCCCGTCGCACGGGCGAATGCGCGGTACCGCCACGGAGGGGACCGCTACGCCGCGAGGTCGCGTGCGTAGCGGACCTCGTGGATCGGGGTGCCCTCGATCGCGAACCGGCCCTCGCCGCCGTCCGGGGCGAAGCCGGCCTTCTCGTAGAAGCGGCGGGCCGGTGCGTTGTCCCGGAGCACCCACAGCCGCATCCGGTCGGCGCCGCCGGCCGTCGCGCGTGCGGTGAGTCGGGTCAGCAGTGCGCGGCCGACGCCCGTCGACAGGTGCTCCGGCAGCACGTAGAGGGTGTACAGCTCGCTCTCGCCCGCCGTGGCGTCGTCGTCCCTTCCGGGGCCGGTGCAGCCCCACCCCACGGCGGTGCCGTTGCGCTCGGCGACGAGGTGGGTCGTGGTGCCCCGGCCGGCGTCGAGACGTTCGCGCAGCCGCGCCGACTCCTCGGGCACGCTCATCGCGTCCAGGTAGGGCTGCGGCACCAGCCCGCGGTAGGCGTGCTGCCAGCTCCGTACCCGCACGAGCGCGACGGCGGTGCAGTCCTCGGCCGTGACTTCCCTGATGTCGATCTCCATCGGCTCATGGTCACCGAACCGCGCCCGAGCGGGCCCGTGATTTTCCGCGGTCGGTCCGCCGGGCCGTGCTCAGAGCAGCGTGAGCTGGGTGGGCTCGCGGTCCGGCCGGCCGTCGGGCAGTGCCGATCCCCGGTCCGTCGGGGGCGCGGGCCGACTGATGCGGCGGGGCGCTCCGCGGTCCGCGGGCCCGATGCCGAACTCCGCCGCCAACTCGTGCACCTGCCGGGTGATCCGGCGCTGGTACCAGGTGGGGGCGTACGCGCCGGCCGCGTACAACCGCTCGTACCGGGGCACGAGTCGCGGGTGGTGTCGGGCCAGCCACGCCGTGAACCACTCGCGAGCGCCGGGGCGCAGATGGAGCACGAGCGGGGTCACTGAGGTCGCACCGGCGTCGGCGATGGCCCGCACGGTCGCCCGCAACTGCTCGGGTTCGTCACCGAGGAAGGGGATCACGGGCGCCATCAGCACGCCGCAGCCGATGCCGTGGTCGGTGAGGGTGCGGACCACGTCGAGGCGGCGCTGCGGCGAGGGGGTGCCCGGTTCGACGGTGCGCCACAGGGCCGTGTCGACGAAGCCCACCGAGACGGAGATGCCGACCTCGGTCACCTCGCCGGCCTGCACCAACAGGTCCAGGTCGCGCAGGATCAGCGTCCCCTTGGTGAGGATCGAGAACGGGTTGGCGCGGTCGCGCAGGGCCGCGATGATCCCCGGCATCAGGCGGTAGCGCCCCTCGGCGCGCTGGTAGCAGTCGACGTTGGTGCCCATGGCGACGTGCGCGCCCTGCCACTGCCGGGAGGCGAGTTGTCGGCGCAGCAGTTCGGGGGCGTTCACCTTGACCACGATCTGGGAGTCGAAGTCGAGGCCGGTGTCGAGGTCCAGGTAGTCGTGGGTCTTGCGGGCGAAGCAGTACACGCAGGCGTGCGTGCACCCGCGGTACGGGTTGACGGTCCACTCGAACGGCATCCGGGACGCCCCCGGCACCCGGTTCAGGATCGAGCGGGCCCGCACCTCGTGGAAGGTGATCCCGCGGAACTCGGGGGTGTCGAAGGTCCTGGTGGTCACGGCGGACGCGGCGAAGAGGGCGGCGCCCCCGGCGGGGCCGGGGCGTTCGGTCAGATGGTCCCAGCGCATGGGTCGCCTCCTCGGTCGTTCCTGGATCGTTCCGTCGAACAGCGTGAACATGAGAATAGAACACATGTTCCCTTGATCGTCGGGGGGCGCCCGCGCGCCGCCCTCCGCCACCCGGCTCGCCGCCCTTGCCGGCCCCGGATTTGGGTCCGCGGGGGCGAGGTGGTTGGCTAGCGGCACCCCTTGAACCACCACACGCTGGAGGAACAGCAATGGCGCAGGTCGAGGCCACGACGGAACGGATCATCGCGGCCAAAGCGGAGACGGTGTTCGACACCCTGGCCGACTACGAGAAAACCCGCGCGAAGCTGCTGACCGAGCACTTCAGCGAGTACGAGGTCCGGGAGGGCGGCGACGGCGAGGGCACCCTCGTCCACTGGCGGCTCCAGGCCACCAGCAAGCGCGTTCGCGACTGTCTGCTGGAGGTCACCGAGCCCACCGACGGTCAGCTCGTCGAGAAGGACCGCAACTCCTCCATGGTCACCACCTGGACCGTCACCCCCGCCGGCGACGGCCGTTCCAAGGCCGTCGTCACCACCGTCTGGAACGGCGCCGGCGGCATCGGCGGCTTCTTCGAGCGGACCTTCGCCCCCAAGGGGCTCGCCCGCATCTACGACGGCGTGCTCGCCAACCTCGCGGCCGAGGTCGAGAAGGGCTGACGCGCACCCCCGCGCACCCCTTCCCCCGCTGCCGGGCGGCCGTCACCCGACCGTTCGGCGAAGGCCGGGACGCTCACCGGTTCGAGTGGTTTTCCCCGCGGTGTCGGGCTGCGCCCCGCGCACCACGGGCCGCGGGAAAACCCCCTGATGAGCGCTTGACAAGCGTCTTCGCAAAGGCAGTTGGGCCGCCGCCCCGCCCCCTTCTCCGGCCGTCAAAGCCGGTTGCTCCTCCTTCACGGTGAATGTGAACAATGACGCCCGCGCAAGGGCCGCGCGGGGGAATTGACGGGGTTGACGAAGGGGAGCCGATACGTGGGCGGCAGCACGCTGGTGAAGGACGAGCAGGCCGCGCCGCCGGACCGCGGCGGGCCCCGCGCGCCCGCGCCCCCGCCGCCGCCCGGGGATCCGCTGAGCCCCCGCCGGGTGCGTCTGGTCTTCTTCGCCCTGATGCTCGCGCTGCTGCTGGCCGCGCTGGAGCAGATGATCGTCGCCACCGCGCTCCCGAAGATCGTCGGCGAACTCCAGGGCCTGGACCGGATGTCCTGGGCCATCACCGCCTACCTGCTCACCTCCACCATCGGCCTGCCGATCTACGGCAAGCTCGGCGACCTCTTCGGGCGCAAGGGCGTCTTCCAGTTCGCGATCGTCGTCTTCGTCATCGGCTCCGCCCTCGCCGGCTGGTCGCGCACCATGGACCAGCTCATCGCCTTCCGCGCCCTCCAGGGCGTGGGCGCCGGCGGCCTGATGATCGGGGTGCAGGCGATCATCGCGGACATCGTCCCCGCCCGGGACCGCGGACGCTTCATGGGGCTCATCGGCGCCGCCTTCGGCCTCGCCTCCGTGGCCGGTCCGCTGCTCGGCGGCTTCTTCACCGACCACGTCTCCTGGCGCTGGTGCTTCTACTTCAACGTGCCGTTCGGCCTGGTCACGCTGGTCGTCGTCAGCCTCGTCCTCAAGCTGCCCAAGCCCACCGCCCGCGCCCGCCTCGACGTCCTCGGCGTGCTGCTGCTCGCGGCCTCCTCCACCTGTCTGGTGCTGCTGACCAGTTGGGGCGGCACCGAGTACGCCTGGGGCTCCGGCACCATCCTGGGGCTCGCCGCCGGCGCCGCCGTCACGGCCCTGCTGTTCCTGGTCGTCGAGGCGTACGCCGCCGAACCCCTCATCCCGCTCCGGCTCTTCCGCGACTCCGTCTTCAACGTCTCCGGACTCATCGGGGCCGTCGTCGGCGTCGCCCTGTTCGGCGCGGCCAGCTATCTGCCCACCTTCCTCCAGATGGTCGACGGCGCCAGCGCCACCGAGTCCGGGCTGCTGATGCTGCCGATGATGGCCGGCGTCGTCATCGCCTCCGTCGTCTCGGGCCAACTCATCAGCCGCACCGGCCGCTACCGGGCCTACCCCATCCTCGGCGGGCTGCTCTCGGCGATCGGCATGTGGCTGCTGTCCCGGCTGGAGACGGACACGTCCCGGCTGGAGTACAGCTGCTGGCAGGCCGTCCTCGGCGTCGGCATCGGCCTGGTGCTGCCGGTGCTGATCCTCGCCGTCCAAAACTCCGTACGCCCCGCCGACCTCGGCACCGCCACCAGCGCCAACAACTACTTCCGGCAGATCGGCGGCAGCGTCGGTGCCGCCGTCTTCGGCACCCTCTTCGCCCAACGGCTCGCCGACGCGCTCGCGGACCGGCTGCCCGATGGTGCCGGGCTCCCCGAGGGACTGGACCCCGAGTCCATCACGCCGCAACTCGTCCACGCACTGCCGCCCGACGTGCGCGACGCCTATGTGCACGCGTACGCCGACGCCATGCCGCGGATCTTCCTCTTCCTCGTGCCCGTGCTGCTGCTCGGCCTCGTCCTCGCCTTCTTCCTCAAGGAGAAACCACTGGTGTCCCAGAACGTCCCGACCGCCGAGAGCTACGACACCTCCGCGCTCGACCCCTCCGCCTACGCCGCAGCCCCGGTCGCCTCCGTGCCGTCGGCCCGCAGCGCGCCCGCGCCCGTCTTCGGCGTCCCGGTCTGCGGCGCGGTGCTGCACCACGACGGCACGACCGTGCCCCGCGCCGCGCTGACCCTCATCGACGTCCGCGGGCAGCAGATCGGCCGCGGCGCCAGCGGCGAGGACGGGCGGTACGCGCTGAGCGTGCCGGGGCCCGGGGCGTACGTGATGATCGCGGCGGCCGGCGGCCACCAACCCCAGGCCGTCGCCGTCACCGTCGGAGAGCGCCCCGTCGACCTCGACGTCGTCCTCGGCGGCGCCGGCCGGCTCGCGGGCGCCGTACTCACCGCCGACGGCCTGCCGGTGCGGGACGCCACCGTCACCCTCACCGACGTCCGCGGCGACGTCGTCGCCACCGCGCGCAGCGGGCGCGAGGGCGGCTACGTGATGACCGAACTCGTCGCGGGCGAGTACACCCTCGCCGCGAGCGCCCCCGCCTTCCGGCCCGCGGCCCTGCCGGTCAGCGTGCAGGCGTCCCGGGAGACCCGGCAGGACATCGAACTCGCCGGCGGCGCGGTGCTGCGCGGCACCGTGCGCGCGGGCGGTGGCCGGCCCGTGGAGGACGCCCGGGTCACCCTGCTGGACGCCGCGGGCAACGTGGTCGACACCCTCACCACCGGGGCCGACGGCACGTTCCGCTTCGTCGACCTGTCGTCGGGCGAGTACACCGTGATCGCGGCCGGCTACCCGCCCGTCGCCACCGTCCTCCAGGTCGCCGGCGGCGGTCGCACCGAGCGCGACCTCCAGTTGGGACACGAGGACTGACCGAGCGGTGCGGGCCCCGTCGGCAGCGACGACGGGGCGCGCACGGCACCGTCGGGGCGGAGGCACCACCCGGTTTGCGCCGGCGCACGACCTATTCGGCTGTTGCGCCACACACCGAGTGCCACGCCCCGTACGGTGGTGACAGCCGCGCAGCCCCGCGGCGGGGAAGGAGCCCTCCACCCATGGACAGTGGCGTTCCGCCGAGAGTGCCGCGGCAGTTCGCCGCGGCCGGCCGGATTCCGCTTGCCGTGATCGTCGTGGACGGCGACGGCCTGGTGTCGCACTGGTCGACCGGCGCGCGGCGGTTGTTCGGCGCCGCCCGGGAAGAGGCGGTGGGGCGGCACGCGACGGAACTGCTCCCGGTCCCGGTCCCGCGCAGCGCCCCCGCGTCCGACGTCGAGTTCGGCACCGCCCCCGCGTCCGACGCCGATTTCGGCGACGCCGACGTACTCGCAGCCGACGAACTCACAGCCGGGGAAGGCGCAGTCCACGAGCGCGAAGGCATCGGACCCGGTCTGGGGCCCGCACTCCGGGGCCGCACCGCGTACCCGACCGCCGGCTGCGCCCGCATCCCCGTCCCCGGCCGGGCCCGGGGACGAGCCGAGGTGCTGTGGTGGGCCTACCCCCTCGTCGGCACCGGCCGCGCCCGGCTGCTCGTCCTCGCCGCCGACGCGGCCCAACTCACCGCCGTCGACGGGCCGGACGCCGACGTCCCCGTCGGCGGCGAACGCGTCACCCCCGCCTTCGGACTCCCCGCCGACTTCCCCGACGTCGAAGAACTCGCCCGCCGCCTCCCCGAGATCCTGCCGAGCACCAGCGTCCAGGAGGCCACCCGGATCGTCGACCAGGTCCTGGAACTCGGCTATCCGGTCCTGGAGTTCAGCCACCGCGAACGCGTGCCCGTCACCGCGGACTGGGGCGTCGCCCGGTACGCGGAGCGCCTCGCCCGCCGCCGCGCCGCCCAGCAAGCCGTGGCCGCCGGCCTCCCCGTCGACCGCGCCGACCGCACCGCCCTCGACGACGACCTCGAATACGCCGCCGTACGCGAACGGCTGGAGTTCCTCAACGAAGTCAGCGGCTGCATCGGCTCCTCCCTGGACCTCGCCCGCACCATCGAGGAGGTTAGCGCGGCCTGTGTGCCGCGCTTCACCGACGTCGCCGGCACCTACCTGCGCGAGCAGGTCATCGCCGGCGAGGGGTTCCCCGACGGCCCGCCCGACGCCACCACCCTGTGGCACCGGGTCGCGGTGGAACACGTCGACGAGCCGGGCCGCTGGGACGACGTGGTGCCGGTGGGCGAGTCGATGCCGTTCCCCGAGCACACCCCCTTCTTCCAGTGCATGACCAGCGGGTCCCCGGTCCTCGTGCCCCGCATCAGCGAGCAGATGGGCACCGCCATCGCCTCGCAGTTCGAGAAGCGCGACATCCGGCCGCTGATCAACGGCCGGTCGATGCTGGTCGTCCCGCTCAAGGCGCGCAACGTGGTGCTCGGCTTCATGATCCTGCTGCGCCACCCCGAGAGACCGGTCTTCAACGACATGGACCGGGTCACCGGCGCCGAACTCGCCGCCCGCGCCGGGCTCGTACTCGACAACGCTCGGATGTACACCTACCAGGAGAACGTCGCCGAGACCCTCCAGGACTCGATGCTGCCGCAGGTCAGGCCGAAGATGGCCGGCTGCGACACCGCCACCCGCTATCTCCCCGGCACCCTCCTCGGCCGGGTCGGCGGCGACTGGTTCGACTCCGTGAAGCTGCCCGGCTCCCGGGTGGCGCTCGTCGTCGGCGACGTGATGGGCCACGGTCTGAATTCGGCCGCGATGATGGGCCAGCTACGCACCGCCGTGCAGACCATGGCCGCGCTCGACCTGCCGCCCGCGCAACTGCTGCGCAACCTCGACGACCTCGCCCAGCGCCTCGGCGAGAAGTACCTCGCGACCTGTCTGTACGCGGTGTACGACCCGATCGGCCACGAACTGGTCATCGCCAACGCCGGCCACGTGCCGCCCGTGCTGGTGCGGGCCGCCGACGGCCGCAGCGAACTGCTCGACCTGCCGACGGGCGCGCCCATCGGCGTCGGCGGGGTGCCCTTCGAGAGCCGACGGGTGCGGGTGGCGCCCGGCGACCGGCTCGTGATGTGCACGGACGGCCTGGTGGAGGTCCGCGGCGAGGACATCGGGGTCGGGCTGGCCGCGCTCTGCGAGTCCGCCGCCCACCCCGCCGCGTCCATGGACGACGCCTGCGACACCATCATCCGCGCCCTGAACACCCGCGGCGGGCGCAAGGACGACGTTGCCCTGCTGATGGCCCGGCTCAACGGCATCCCGGCCGAGTCCGTCGCCACCTGGGAGCTGTCCCTTGAGCCTCGGGAGGCCGCCCGGGCCCGCCGTCTGGTGCGGGGCCAGCTCCGCCACTGGGGGCTGCACTCCGTCACCGACACCGTGGAACAACTCGTCGGCGAGGTCGTCGCCAACGCGGTGCGGCACGCCGCCGGCCGCCGTGCCGAACTCCGCCTGGTGCGTGCCGAAACGTTGCTCTGCGAGGTCTTCGACGACGACCAGACCCTCCCCACCCTGATGGACGCAGGCCCGGGCGACGAAATCGGCCGGGGCCTGCGGGTGGTCAGCTCGCTGGCCCGCGAGTGGGGCACCAGCCGCACCGGCGACGGCAAGACCGTGTGGTTCGAGGTCGGCCTGGAGCCGGGATTGCGTTAGGTCGGATCTGGTGTGTGTCCGGCGAATTCGTACGAAGGTGCCGTCTGTGCACTTGCCGTGACAACCCCAGCGCGATACACCGATCTTGACGTCACGTCTTTGACCTGGGGAGCTGTTCATGAGCGTCACGAGCCGGTACAAGGATGCCTGGGAAGGGTTCTGGAGCGAGGTCACCGGCGACGAGCCGGGCGAGGTCATCTGGGACGCCGATCCGACCCTCACCGCGGGGCTGCACCTGGCGCTGTACGAGCCGCTCGTCGACGCCCCCGGGCTCCCCCTGCTGGACCTGGGCTGCGGCAACGGCACCCAGACGCGCTTCCTCGCCGACCGCTTCCCCCGGGTGCTGGGCCTTGACCTGTCGGCCGCCGCGATCGACCTGGCCAGAGCCGCCGTCGAGGCCGGAGGGGACCGGCCGTCGGGCGAGATATCCTTCCGCCGCATCGACGCCGTGGACAAGGACGCGGTCGCCGAACTCCACGAGGAACTCGGCGACTGCAACGTCTACATGCGGGGCGTCCTCCACCAGGCCGACCCCAAGGACCGCCGCCCCCTCGTCGAAACGCTCGCCCTCCTCGTCGGCGCCCGGGGACGCGCCTTCGTCTTCGAACTCGCCGAGGCCGCCGGCGCCCGCCTCGCCGGCCTGGCCCAGGGGCCGGACGGTCCGCCGCCGAAGCTCCAGCCCGTGTTCCGGCACGGCATCGTGCCGGGCGCGATCGCCGACGCCGACGTCGTCGACCTCTTCGAGGCCGCGGGCCTCACCGTCCTCGCCGGCGGCGACCTGCCCCTGACGACGACCGAGTACGAGCAGGACGGTTCCCGGATCGAACTGCCGTCGAAGTGGCTGGTCGTCGGCCGTACGGGCTGACCGTGCGGGAGCGCGCACCATCCGCCCCCTCGCATTTGGTGGGACAACCCTCTCTCGAAATGACACAGCAACTACGGAGTGATGCAACCAGTTTCCCCAGGCCAGCCAGGCACCAGTCAGTTGTGCTCTTGGATTGTGGAACAAAACTGGCTACGGTGAGCCCTGGGTCGACCGGCCCGGCGAACTCGGGGAGGGGTGGCATTGGGTGCAGAGGCGGCATACCGGGCGAACGGCGGCGCGCTGGCCGTGGACCGGGAGTTCTACCGGAAGGTCGCCGATGGCGACCGGGAACTGGTCGACTCCTTCGAGATCCCGATCCGCTCCGGCCGCGCCTGGAAGGTGCCCGCCGGGCACCTGTGCCGGCTGGTGACGGTGGACGGGCCGCAGGTCGGCGATCTGAACATCTGGAACGCGAACGACCCCCGGGAGCGGATGTGGGCCGCGCGGACCCGGCAGCTCCAGGCGGCGCACGTGACCACCTTCGACCGGCTGTGGTCGAACCTGCCCTTCCTCCGCCCGCTGGCCACCATCACCGACGACACCCTCGCCGACTACGGGCGCGACGGGGACGGCGGCCGGGTGCACGACCTGCTGGGCACCCGGTGCGACCCCTATGTGAACCGCATGCTCAGCGGCGTGGACTTCGACTTCCACTGCCACTCGAACCTGGTGCGGGCGGTGCTGCCGCACGGTCTGACCGAGTTCGACGTGCACGACGTGCTCAACGTCTTCCAGTGCACCGGGCTCAACGAAGAAGACCGCTACTTCATGAACCCGTGCCCCGCACGGCCGGGCGACCACTTCGAGTTCTTCGCCGAGACGGACCTGCTCTGCGCGCTGTCCACCTGCCCCGGCGGCGACCTGTCCGTGCCGCTGTGGGGGCCGGACGCCCGCGATCCGCTGGACACCTGCCACCCGATCGGGGTCGAGGTCCACCGCCCGGCCCCGGCGCTGCTCACCGGCTGGCAACAGCCCCGCCGCGCCGCGTACGGGGGGTTGCACGGGCTGACGCTGCCGCGCTGGCCGCGGGGGTAGTGCGCGTCTGGACGTCTCCGCCGTTCCCCTGCGGGTGCGGCGGTCTCTGCGCCCCGGTGGTGGGTTTCTCGCGCAGTTCCGCCCCCTGTGCCCTGCGGGCGCGGGGGCCCCAGTGCCCCTTGGCGCCCGCTGTCGTCCCGGCAGTCAGTCGGCCGGGCCGCGGGATGCTCGGAGCGCTGCCAGGACCAGGCGTTCCGAGTCGTCGAGGTAGACGGCGAGCAGGCCCTGCGCATGCTCGATCCGGCCGCGCCTGATCAGCTCGTACAGATCGCGGTCCCGCTGGGGCCACGGCCGCTCGAACTCGGCCTCGTCGCCCACCGCCCCCCAGGCCAGCCGCAGCATCGCGCCGAGGCGGCGGAAGAAGTCGTCGCACAGCGGGCTGTCCAGCAGTGAGACGAGCGCCTGGTGGAAGCGGAGGCTCGCGGTGCCCACGTCCCGCCAGCGCTTCTGCGCGGCGGCCAGTTCGACGGCCTCCACGGCGGACTCAAGGGCCTCCAGCCTGGCGTCGTCGCGCAGGGCGCTCGCCGCGAGCGCCTGCGGTTCGATGACCCGGCGGACCCGGTAGATGTCCCGGACCTGCGCGGCGTCGATGGACGCGACGACCGCGCCGCGGTGCAGCTCCTGGTGCACCAGCCCCTCGGTGACCAGGAGGCGCAGCCCTTCGCGCAGCGTGTTGCGGGAGATCGCGAACAGTGCCGCGAGCTGCACCTCGCGCAGCCGGCTGCCCGGCGCCAGCTCCCCTTCCAGGATCAGTTCCCGGATCCTCGCGGCCACCCGGTCGGCGGACGCGATCCCGTCGCCGTCGGGTGCTGCGCCGGGCCTGCTCGTACCGTCTGCCTTGTCCGCCACATGATGGGTCACCGAACCATCGTATGAGTCATGTGATTCAACAATCAAGATGGCTTGACGGCGTTGATATGCAGGCTAAACAGGCGATTTGCCTAGTTCTCCCGTTGGCTTGTCGATTCCATTGACATGGATCGTTGAGCAATCTAGCGTCTGCGCTCATGACTAGCGAGAGAACCGCCGCAAGGCGCGATCGAGCCACGTCGGATCGGGCCTCGTCGGATTCCGTCCCGTCTCGCTGGGCCACCGCGCCCGGGGTCCGAGGCACCCACCAGGGCTTCGTCCGACGTTCCAGCGGGGTGGTGCGGCAGATCTCCGGCACCGACGCCGTCATCGGGAACATCCTGCTCGTCAACTTCGTGGCCGCCGTCGCCACGCTCGTCGTGGTGCCCTTCACCTTCCCCGGCGCCAACCTGCCGCTGGCCGTCGTGCTGGCCATGCTGCCCGCACTGGCGCTGGCCACGGTCTACGTCCTGTTCGCACTCGCGCTGCCGCGCTCCGGCGGCGAGTACCTCTACGTCTCCCGGGTCTTCCACCCGTCGATCGGCTTCGCCGCGAACTTCAGCTTCATCGGGTGGAACATCCTCTTCGGCGGTCTGCTGGTGAACCAGTTCGCCACCGTCTACCTCTCCGGCTTCTTCGCCTCGCTGGGCTGGTCGGCCGGGGTCAGCGCGATGTCGCACAAGGGGGTCGTGCTGCTCGTCGGCATGGCGCTGATCGCCCTCACCACCATCCCGATGATCATCGGCACCCGGTTCGCGATGCGCCTCATGAAGGCCGCGTTCTACACCGGCGCGGTCCTGCTGCTGATCACCCTGGCCGTGCTGGCGTTCGCCGGTCACGACACCTTCGTGGCCTCGGTCGACCGGCAGGCTTCGTACGACGGCATCATCGAATCCGCCCGGCAGGCCGGCTTCCGGTCCCGCCCGGAGGGGTTCGGGCCCACCGTCCAGGCCGTCGCGCTGATCAGCCTGGCCACGATGTTCGTGATGTGCTCCACGTACACCACCGGCGAGGTCCAGAACGTACGGCGGACCGTGCCCAAGGCCATCTACGGCTCGGCGCTCATCGGCGGCGCGGTCATCCTCGTCATGGCGCTCATCGCCACCCGGGTCTGGAGCACCGACTTCCTCGCCGCGGCGAACTACCTCTCCTCGGCGGCGCCGGAGCACTATCCGCTGGAGTCCACCCCCGACTTCTCCTATCTGGCGGTCCTCACCCAACCCGGCTGGTTGTTCTCCACGGTCGTCAACGTCTCCTTCCTCTGTCTGATCATCGGGAACCTGATCTTCTCGACGGCCACCATGAGCCGCTGCTTCTCGGCCTGGTCGTTCGACCGGATCGCGCCGCAGGCACTGGCTTCCCTGCACAGCCGCCGCCGCACCCCGGTCAACGCCCTCGTCGTGTTCGCGCTCTGCTCCGCGCTGGCGCTGGTGTACTACACGTTCGACGGCGACGTGACCTTCCTGGCGGGGGCCACCCTCGGCTTCATCGCGACCTTCCTGACGGTCTCGGTGGCCGCGATCGCCTTCCCCTACCTACGGCCCCGGCTGTTCCGGGGCTCCGCCGCCGACGTCCGGGTGCTCGGCGTCCCGCTCATCGTGATCGCCGGAGCGGCGTCCACGCTGATGCTCGGCGCGATGGTGTACGCGTTCCTCACCAATGACGCCCTCGGCGCCAACGGCACCACCGGCCTGCTGTTCTTCGCCGGGTTCTGGATCGTCGGCCTCGTCGTCTTCGGGGTGGCCCGGCGGCTCCACCTGGCCCGGGGCCTGCCCTTCGACGCCGCGTTCAAGGAGCTGAGCGGAGAATGAAGCCGAACGGCAGGACCGGGACCAGGCTGTACTTCGCGACGGACCTGCGCGCCGCGGACCGCTGCTTCACCAAGTTCCTGAGCGCCGCCTCGACCTACGACGCACAGGTGCTGGTGCTCGGCGGCAACCTCACCGGCACCAAGATGGCGCCGGTCGTACGCCAGCGGGCGGGGGTGTGGCGCGCGGCGCTCGACGGGGTCCCGGTCGAGCTGCGGACCGAGCGCGAGGTCGCCCGGTTCGAGCGGTGGGCGGCGGCCGTCGGCGCGTACGCCTTCCGCACCGACCAGGACGAACTGGCCGCGCTGGACGACGACCCGGCCGCCGTCGACGCGCTGTTCCTCCGGCTCGCCACCGAGCGGCTCGGGCGCTGGCTGGACCTGGCCGCCGACCGGCTGCCGAAGGACCGGGTCCGGCTGCTCGTCTGCGCCGGCAACGACGACCCCACGGTCCTGGACGCGCTCATCGACGACTCCCCGGCGGCCCTGCTCACCGAAGGCCGGGCGGTGGAACTCGACGAACGCCGGGTGCTGGTCGGCGTCGGCTACTCCAACGCGACGCCGTGGCAGTGCGAGCGGGACCTGTCCGAGGAAGAGCTGGCGCAACGGCTGGCCACCGCGCTGGACGGGGTGGACCGCGCCGGCGCCCAACTCGTCCTGCACACCCACTGCCCGCCGTACGACTCCGAACTCGACTCCACGGTGGCCCTGGACGGGGAACTGCGGCCGAGGACGGAAGCCGGCCAGGAGATCGTGGCCCCGTCGGGCAGCACCGCCGTGCGCGAGGCCGTCGAACGGTACGGGCCCGTGCTGTCGCTGCACGGCAGGGCGCTGGACAGCCGGGGGTACGTACGGCTGGGCCGCACCCTGGCGGTCAACCCGGGCAGCGAGTACTCCGACGGCATCCTGCGCGGGGTGCTGGTGGACTTCGACCACGACGGCGTGGCCCACCACCTGCTGACCTCCGGCTGACCCCCCGACCGGGCGCCGCCCCGGCACGCACTTCAAGAGAACCCCGACCAAGAGGTGGAGAGCAGCAAATGAACGAGACCGCACGATCGGTGACGGTTCCGGCACGACAGGGGCGCGCGTTCACCGTCGCCGCGGGCGAACTCGTCACCATCGTCGACGTGGAGGGACACCAGGTCGGCGACCTGTGGGTGATCGACGCCGCGGACCACGGCCGCTGGCTGTCCACCAGCCACACCAGGGACCGACTGGACCGGATGTTCCCCCGGCCCGGCGAGTCGTTCACCGACCAGTTCGGCGCGCCCATCGCCGAGTTCACCGCGGACGACTCGCCCGGCCGGCACGACATGCTCTTCCCGCCCTGCAACCGCTGGCTCTACGAGAGCCACGGGCTCGTCGACCACCCCAACTGCCACGACAACTTCCTCGCGGCGGCGGCCTCGGCCGGAGTCACGCTGCCGGTGGTGCCCGACCCGGTGAACCTCTTCCAGAACTCGGCCCCGGAGCCCGACGGCACCCTGAACGTGCTGCCCGCCGCGTCGGCCGCCGGAGACTCCGTCGCCCTGCGGCTGCTGCGCCCGGCCGTCGTCGTCCTCACCTCCTGTTCCGTGGACAACTGGCCGACGAACAACAAGAACTGCACCCCGCTGCTGGCCCTGATCGGTCCGGCATGAAGGCGGTACGCATCGTCAGCGCCCGCCGCGTCCACACCATGGCCGGCGCCCCGGGCACGGCCGGGACCGACCGGCCCGTCACCGCGCTCGCGGTCCTCGGCGAACAGGTCGTCGCCACCGGGACGACGGCCGCGCTGCGGTCCCGCTTCCCCGGCGCGGAACACTTCGACCACGGCCCCGGGGTGATCGTCCCCGGCTTCAACGACGCCCACCAGCACCTCGGCGACCTCGCCGACGGATCCGACGAGATCGACCTGAGCACGGCGGAGTTCGGGGAGCTCTCGGCGGTACTGGCCGCGCTGGCGGCCCGGATCGGGGCCGCCGCCCCCGGGAAGTGGGTCCGCGCCCACCGCTACGACGAAACCCGCACCGCGCCCCGCGCGCTCACCCGCGGCGACCTGGACTCACTCGGCGACAGCGCACCGGTCCTGGTCACCCACGTCTCCGACCACAGCGCCGTACTGAACACCCGGGCCCTGCACATCGCCGGGCTCGACCCGGAGCGGGTGCCCGACGGCCGGGTGCACGGACCGGAGCTGTTCCGGCTGCTGTGGAGCGACGAGGCGATCGTGGACAAGCCGTCCACGGACGGCTGGATCGCGGGCGTCGAACGCCTCACCGCCCGGTACCACGCCGCGGGCATCACCTCGATCGGCGACGCGCTGGTCTCCCCGGGGCAACTCGGCCGCTACCAGGAGGCCCGCCGCCGGGGCCGGCTGACGGTCCGGGTGAACGCCCTCGTCGACGTCGCCCACGCGGACGCCTACCTATCACTCGGCGTCGGCAGCGGCTTCGGCGACTCCTGGCTGCGCATCGGCGGGTTCAAGGCGTTCGTCGACGGAGCGGTGGCCGGCCGCTCCTGTCTGCTGGAGCAGCCCTTCAGCGACTCCGACCCGCCCGACCACGGCGAGCAGGTGACCCCCACCGCCGAACTGCACGCGCTCTTCGAACGGGTCCACCGCGCCGGCAGCACGATGGCCGTCCACGCCAACGGAGACCGGGCGATCGGCGTGCTCCTCGACGTCGTCGAGCAGGTCCAAGCGGCCCACCCGCGCCCCGGACCCGTGCACCGCATCGAGCACTGCACCGTCCTCGGCCCCGGCCTGGCGGCCCGGATCAAGGCCGCAGGTCTGGCCGCCGTACCCTTCGGCTCGTACCTCACCGCCCACGGCACCAAGCTGCTCCAGTGGTACGGCGCCGAGCGGCTGCACCGGATGTTCCCGCACCGGACCCTGCTGGACCACGCGGTCCCGGTCGCCGGCGCGTCCGACCACAGCGCGGCGCCCTTCGAGCCGCTGATCGCGCTGCGGGACATGGTCACCCGCACCTCCCCGGACGGGGTGGTGCTCGGCGCGAGCCAACGGATCACGGCCGCCGATGCGCTGTGGACCTACACGGTCGGGTCGGCGACGGTCGCGGGGGAGGCGCACGTCAAGGGCGCTCTGACCCCCGGACGGCTGGCCGACTACGTGGTGCTCGACGACGATCCGCTCACCGTCGACCCCGACGGCCTGGCGGAGGTCGGCGTACGGGAGACGGTGGTCGGCGGCGTCACCCGCTGGACGGGCGGTGCCCGATGACCGGCCGACCGGTGCCGCCGGACGCCGCGGCCCGCGCCGAACTGGACGCGCTGCGCACCGGCCTGGCCGAACTGCCCGGCTCCGCGCACTGCGTCCTTCCGCACCCGCCCGTCGCCCGCCCGGAGCTGCCGGAGCTGCCGGAGAGCGGGCCCGTCGCGCCCCGGGCCGCCGTCGATCCCGCGCGGGCCGAACGACTCGACGGCCGACTCGGCGCGCTCACCTGGACCGACTGGGCCGCGGACTTCACCCCGGGCCGCCCGCTGTCGGGGACGACCTTCGGCATCAAGGAGAACGTCGACGTCCACGGCCGCCCGAGCCGTGCCGGGCGGGCCGCGACGCCCCCGCCCGCCGACCGGGACGCGGTGGCCGTGGCCCGGTTGCGGGCGGCCGGCGCCCGGCTGGTGGCCGGGTGCACGATGACCGAACTCGCCGTCTGCCTGGACGGCAATCCGCACCGGCCCGAGACCCGCAACCCCCGGGACGACACCCGGATCGCCGGGGGCTCCTCCTCCGGCTCCGCGGTCGCCGTCGCCGCCGGGTTCGTGACGGCGGCCCTCGGCACCGACACCGGCGGTTCCGTACGGATCCCGGCCGCGTTCTGCGGAGTCGTCGGCTTCAAGCCGACGTACGACCTGCTGCCCCGCGACGGCTGCGTGCCGCTGGCCCCCTCCCTCGACCACGTCGGCGTGATCACCGAGGACACCGCCACGGCGCTGGCGGCCGTCCTCGCGATGGCCGCCCCGGGTTCCTGCCCCGTCCCCGCGCCCGCCCGGCGCCGGGTCCGGGTCGGCTGGCCCGTCGACTGGACCGCCACGGCCGACCCGGCGGTGAACGCGGCCTGCCGCAGCGCGCTCGCCGCGCTCCCCGACGCGATCGAGGTCGTCCCCCTCGAACTGCCGCTGACCACCCGCACCTCGGTGCTCGCCAACGTCGCCGTACTCGCCGCGGAGGCGGCGACCGCGCTGCGGTCCCCGGTGACCGACGGGTCCACCGACCCCCGGGTGCGCGCGTTCCTGTCCGCCGGCGCGTGCCTGACCGCGGACGAGGTGCGCGACGCGCACTGGCAGCGGCTGCGGATCGCACGCGAACTGCACTCCGCGCTCCGCTCGGTCGACGCGATCGCCACGCCCACCGTCGCCGTCACCGCCCCGCCGATCGGCGCCACCGAGCTCCCCCTGACCGACGGGCGCACCCTGCGCTGGCCCGAGGTCGGCGACCACTTCACCGCCGCCGCCAACAGCACCGGCTTCCCCGCCGTTTCGCTGCCCGTGGGGCCGGTGGACGGCCTGCCCGTCGGCCTCCAACTCGTCGCGGGCCCCCACGAGGACGCCTGGCTGCTGCGGCTCGCGGCCCTGATCGAAGCCGGTCAAAGGGGCGGAAGGCCCTGCCGCACGCCGTCGACCTGGGCGTAATGTGAGGCAGCATGAAGATCCTCATCAGCGCCGACATGGAAGGCGCCACCGGAGTCACCTGGCCGGCGGACGTGCTGCCGGGCACCCCCCAGTGGGAGCGGTGCCGGTCGATGTTCACCTCCGACGTGAACGCCGCCGCCCTCGGGTTCTTCGACGGCGGCGCCGACGAGGTGCTGATCAACGAGGCGCACTGGACCCAGCGCAACCTGCTGCTGGAACGGCTCGACGAGCGGGTCCAGATGCTCACCGGCCGCCACAAGGCCCTGGCGATGGTGGAGGGCGTCCAGCACGGCGACGTCGACGGGATCGCCTTCGTCGGCTACCACACGGGCGCGGGCACGGAGGGGGTCCTCGCCCACACGTACCTCGCGAACTCCATCACCGGGGTGTGGCTGAACGGCGACCGGGCCAGCGAGGGCTGGCTGAACGCGCACGTCGTCGCCGAGTACGGCGTCCCCGTCGTCCTCGTCACCGGAGACGACCTGACCTGCGTGGACGCCGACGGGTACGCGCCGGCCGCCCGCAAGGTCGCGGTGAAGGACCACGTGTCCCGCTACGCCGCGGTGTGCCGCACCCCCACCCGTACCGCCGCCGACATCCGGGCGGCGGCCAAGGAGGCGACCGCGCTGGCCGTCCGGCACGAGCCGGCGGCCGCCGGCCCGTTCACCGTGGAGCTGGAGTTCGACGCAGAGCACCTGGTCGGCTCGGCCACGGTGGTGCCCGGCGTGCAGCCGAGCGGCGAACGCAAGGTCGCCTACACCAGCGAAACCATGTACGAAGCGATCCGCGCCTTCAAGGCGGTCACGACCGTCGTCTCGGCGGCGATGGAGGAACAGTATGGCTGAGTCGACGAACCCCACGAGCACCCTCCAGGAGACCGGGTCGCCGATCGACGCGCGGGCGCGGGACGAGGTGGTCGCCTTCACCTCCGAGCTGATCCGGATCGACACCACCAACCGCGGCGGCGGCGACTGCCGCGAGCGGCCCGCGGCCGAGTACGCCGCCGAACGCCTCGCCGCCGCCGGCCTGGAACCCGTACTGCTGGAGCGCACCCCCGGCCGGACGAACGTCGTCGCCCGCATCCCCGGCACCGACCCGACCGCCGACGCCCTCCTCGTCCACGGACACCTCGACGTCGTCCCGGCCGAAGCCGCCGACTGGAGCGTCGACCCCTTCTCCGGCGAGGTCCGCGACGGCGTCGTGTGGGGCCGCGGCGCCGTCGACATGAAGAACATGGACGCGATGGTGCTCTCCGTCGTACGGGCCTGGGCGCGCGCCGGGGTGCGACCGCGCCGGGACGTCGTCGTCGCCTTCACCGCCGACGAGGAGGCCAGCGCCGAGGACGGCTCCGGCTTCCTCGCCGACCACCACCCCGAACTCTTCGAGGGCTGCACCGAGGGCATCAGCGAGTCCGGGGCGTACAGCTTCCACGCCGGCCCCGGGATGACGCTCTACCCGATCGCCGCCGGCGAGCGCGGCACCGCCTGGCTGAAGCTGACCGCGCACGGCACCGCCGGACACGGCTCCAAGGTGAACCCCGCCAACGCGGTCAGCCGGCTCGCCGCGGCCGTCGCCCGCATCGGCGAGCACGAGTGGCCGGTGCGGCTCACCCCGACCGTGCGCGCCGCACTCGCCGAACTCGGCCGGCTGCACGGCATCGACACCGACCCCTACGCCGCGGACTTCGACGCCGACGAACTGATCGCCAAGCTCGGCCGCGCCGCCGACCTGGTGGCACCCACCGTCCGCAACAGCGCCAACCCGACGATGCTGAACGCCGGGTACAAGGTGAACGTCATCCCCGGGCACGCCACCGCCTTCGTCGACGGCCGGATGCTGCCGGGCGGCGAGGACGAGTTCCACGCCACGATGGACCGGCTCACCGGGCCCGACGTGGAGTGGGAGTTCCACCACCGGGAGGTGCCGCTTGAGGCCCCGGTCGACTCGCCGACCTTCGCCAAGCTGCGGGCCGCCGTCGAGCGCTTCGACCCGACCGGACACGTCGTGCCGTACTGCATGGCCGGCGGCACGGACGCCAAGCAGTTCTCCCGCCTCGGCATCACCGGCTACGGCTTCTCGCCGCTGAAGCTGCCCGAGGGCTACGACTACGCGGCCATGTTCCACGGCGTCGACGAACGGGTGCCCGTCGAGGCCCTGCACTTCGGCGTCGACGTCCTGGACCACTACCTGCGGTCGGCGTGAAGGGGCCCGGCATGACGACCACCACCGACACCGGCGCGGCCGCGTACGGCACCTGGCCGTCCCCGATCGGCGCGGACCTCGCCGCGCTGCACGACGGACGCCCCGAATACCTCGGCACGGTCGGCGAAGAGGTCTGGTGGACCGCGCCCCGCCCCGCCGAGGACGGCCGCCGCACCCTGGTGCGCCGTCGCGCGGACGGACGCGAGGAGTCCGTGTTGCCCGCGCCGTGGAACGTCCGCAGCCGGGTCGTCGAGTACGGCGGCCATCCCTGGGCCGGGACGGTGCGCCCCGACGGCACCGCGCTCGTCGTCTTCGTCCACTTCGCGGACCAGCGGCTGTACGCCTACGAGCCCGATGCACCGGGTGCCCGGCCGCGCCCGCTGACCCCGCTCTCCGCCGTGGGGGAGGGGCTGCGGTGGGCCGATCCGCAGCTTCGGGCGGACCGCGGCGAGGTGTGGTGCGTCCTGGAGGAGTTCACCGGCGCCGCGCCCACCGACGTGCGCCGGGTGGTCGCCGCCGTCCCGCTCGACGGCTCCGCCGCGGACGACCGCGCCGCCGTACGCGAACTCACCGACGACCGGCACCGCTTCACCACCGGCCTGCGGCTCTCCCCGGACGGACGGCACGCCGCCCGCATCGTCTGGGACCACCCGCGGATGCCCTGGGACGGCACCGAAGTGCTGCTCGGCGACGTCACGGACGACGGGCGGATCACCGACGTGCGGACGGTGGCCGGCGGGCCGGACGAGTCGGTCTGCCAGGTCGACTGGGCGCCGGACGGCTCCCTGCTGTACGTCTCCGACGCAGCCGGCTGGTGGCGGCCGTACCGGCGGCGACCGGACGCCACCACCGGCACCGCGCTGTGCCCCGGGCGGAACGAGGAGTTCGGCGGCGCGCTGTGGAAGGTCGGCCAGCGCTGGCTGTGCCCGCTGGACGACGGGCTGATCGCGGTCGTCCACGGCCGGGGCACCACGACGCTCGGCGTGCTCGACCCCGAGCGCGGCGAACTCGTCGACGCCGTCGGCCCGTGGACCGAGTGGACGTCGGACCTGGTGGGGCTCGGGGAGCGGGTCGTGGGCGTGGCCGCGGGGCCGTACGGCGGCTACGAGGTCGTCGAACTGGACACCCGCACCGGCCACACCCGGGTCGTGGGCGCGCAACACCGCGACCCGGTCGACCCCGCGCACTACCCGCGGCCCCAGGAACGCACCTTCACCGGGCCCGACGGCCGGGAGATCCACGCCCAGCTCTACCCTCCGCACCACCCCGGGCACACCGGCCCCGACGACGAGTTGCCGCCCTTCGTGATCTGGGCGCACGGCGGGCCCACCGGACGGTTCCCGCTCGCGCTGGACCTGGAGGTGGCCTACTTCACCTCGCGCGGCATCGGCGTCGCCGAGGTCAACTACGGCGGCTCCACCGGGTACGGGCGGGAGTACCGCAACCGGCTGCGCGAGCAGTGGGGGGTGGTGGACGTGGCGGACTGCGCGGCGGTCGCCCGGGCGCTCGCCGAGGAGGGCACGGCCGACCCCGACCGCATCGCGGTGCGCGGCGGCAGCGCCGGCGGCTGGACCGCGGCGGCATCGCTGACCAGGCCCGACGTCTTTCCGTACGCATGCGGCACCATCATCTATCCGGTGCTCGACCTGATGGGGTGGGCCACCGGCGAGACCCACGACTTCGAGTCCCGCTATCTGCACTCGTTGATCGGGCCGCTCGCGGAGGTGCCCGACCGCTATCGGGAACGCACCCCGCTGCACCGCATGGAGCGCGTCGTCGCGCCGTTCCTGCTGCTCCAGGGGCTGGACGATGCGATCTGCCCGCCGGTGCAGAGCGAACGGCTGCGGGACCTGGCTGTGGAGCGAGGGATTCCGCACGCGTATCTGACCTTCGAGGGCGAGGGGCACGGCTTTCGGAAGGCGGAGACGATGGTGCGGGCGCTGGAGGCCGAGTTGGCGCTGTACGCGGGGGCGTTCGGCATCGAGCGGACGGACGTGCCGGCGCTGGAGCTGGGGCCGTGACGGACGTGGTGGGGGTGCGGCGGCCGGCCCCGGTTCCTGCCGCGTCCGCTGCCGCTGTCGCTCCGCTCGTGCGGGCGCGGCGGCTGCGGGTCGGTGACCGGGTCGCGGTCGTCGCACCCAGCGGGCCGGTCCCCGCGGAGGCCCTCGACCGCGGCCTGCACCTGATGCGCGACTGGGGACTCGACCCCGTCGTCCTGCCGCACGTCCTCGGCGCCCACCCGCGCTTCGGCTACCTCGCCGCGGGGGACGAGGAGCGGGCGCGCGACCTGACGGCGGCGTGGTGCGATCCGTCGTACGCGGCCGTGTTCTGCGCCCGCGGCGGATACGGCGCGCAACGCATGGTCGACCTGGTCGACTGGGCCGCGATCCGGGCGGCCGGGCCGAAGGTCTTCGTCGGCTACAGCGACGTCACGGCGCTGCACGAGGCGTTCGCCGTACGGGCCGGCTTCTCGACGCTGCACGCGCCGATGCCGGGCACCGCGGGCTTCACGACGGACCACGCCTCGCGGGAGGCGCTGCGGGCGATGCTCTTCGCCCCGGAGACCCGGCTCGCCCTGGGCGCGCCGACGGCCCGCACGCTGGTCCCGGGCCTGGCCCGGGGCGTCACCCTCGGCGGCTGCGCGAGCCTTCTCGCGGCGGACCTCGGCACCCCGCACGCCCGACCGTCGGCGCGCGGCGGGCTGCTCCTGCTGGAGGACGTGGAGGAAGAGGACTACCGCCTCGACCGCATCCTCACCCAACTGCTCCGCAGCGGCTGGCTGGACGGCGTCGCCGGCATCGCCCTCGGCTCCTGGGCGAACTGCGGCCCTTACCCCGCCCTGCGGGAACTCTTCCTGGACCGCTTGGGCGGCCTGGGCGTTCCGGTGGTCGAGGAACTGGGCTTCGGCCACGGCCAGAACAACATGCCGGTGCCGCTGGGCGTGCGGGCGTGCCTGAACGCAACCGATGCGACCCTGACCCTGGAAACCCCGCCCCTAAACCCTTGATCCGCAGTTCCCCGTACCCCTGGGGCATCCCCCCGCCGTTGCCCTGCGGCCTGCTTGACCTCTGCGGCCAGGTGTTGAGTTGCTCGCGCAGGTAGTCCCAACACCCTGGGATTTGCCCGGCGCGGGCCGTTCCCGCAGGTCATTAGGGGTATCCATGACTACTGCCGTACTTGCCGAGCGCTCCGGCAAGCAACCTTCGCTCTGCCTAAGGAGTATGGAGGGAACAACTTCAAGCGCGGGTGTGTGCACGTGCCACGGTCGCCCCCAGGTGGATCTACCGCTGCGGAAGTCCAAGGTGCTGCGCGAGGGCGCGCGGGCCTTGTCCATCCGAGACCAGTAGGACCGGGGGCGCGGTGGGCGGATGAGAACGGGTACTGCGTCCGGCAGGTGTGGAAAGAGAGCCTGTCGGCTTGGTCCGACGTGAAGCGCCCGAAGTGTGACGCGGCGATGGCTGCGGTACTGGCCGGCGAGGTGCCGTGCCTGTGGGTGTTTGCACAAGACCGGTTCAGCCGCAAGGGCGCGGAAGCGGTCGTGCCGATCCTCGGCAAGGCCCGGGTGATCTTCGCCTATGAGCGCCTGGACTCGATGGGTGAACGCGATAGGCGGTGGATCATTGATCGCGCCGAGAACGCACGCGAGTACTCGCAGCGGTTGTCCTACCTGGTGGTCGACCCCGGTACGCGCAAGCTCCGCCCGAACCACACCCTGGCTGCCACGGGCTCAGGACGAACACCGAGTTCAGACGTGTGGCTACTGCCCGGTGAACCATGCGGTGATACCTGACGCAATACAGGCGGACACCACGGTCAAGAGGCGCGCGGGGATGCGCTGCACCGTGACACGGACCCCGCCGACTCGAACCTCGGTAACAGGCGGAACACGGGTATCGGACATGGATCGGCCCTCCGTCGAAGTCGGTGTGTCCAGGAACGTGCGCCCATTTCGCCATGTACGCGAGTGAGTATCAGAGACTTACAGGTAATTTCAGTGGCGCGTGCTCCGAAGGTAGCCCCTCAACTGCGGTTCGCACATTCGATCTCTGGTTTTCGGGCATGGATTGGGGCTCCTGTGCCAGAAGTGAGGAGACAGTCTCTGCCCAGGCGACCCCGTCGACCCTGCACCACGCCCGGGTGTCGGAACTGCCCCCGCGATGGTCGCTGCCCCGCACACCGGAGAGAAGCGGACCGATCCGGTGGCGCTGCTGGCCGGACCTACGGCACCGGTTGGCAGCGCACCCGGCGCGCGTACCTCTACGCCCATCCGTGGTGCGTGCTCTGCTCGGTCACTGCCACGGTCGTCGACCACCACCCGGTGAATTGGGCGACATCGCGGGGAAGCGCACCACGATGTGGAACGGCATTCCGCTCCTCGATGCCGGACAGAAGTTGGACGGAACCGACGTACTGCCGCTGACCGCTGGGCACAGGCGGTATGGAAACCGGCGACATCTACGCCGTCCGCTTCGGGACCAGCGAGGCTGACGCGGCGGTCACGGGCCTGACGAGTGGCGGAATCCAGGCAACTGATCTCGGCCGGGCGCATGACAAGCCCGTTTACCGAACCCGGATCGAATTCTACTGCGGTATCGCCGTATTCGGTGGGAAGGGCGCCGCGCGCCCGATGAATGTACTGAATGGCTGATGCGGAGGGAAATTGTCCACCCCGGCTGTTATGTTCGGGGCTTCCTTCGTTATGGCATCCCAGCAGAGTGCCTGTTTACAGTTGCCGGACCATGACCGCGTACGTCGGGGAGTCGTCAGAAGGCTTCGCTTCGCCTACCTTGGTGTATTTCCAGCGCTCATACATGGCCTGGATTCTGGGGCGTTGAGTTTCCACTGTAAGCGAGACCATGTCGGCCGTCACTTCATTGAGTAGCGTGTCGTGAATTGTCTGTGCGCGCCCACTGCCGCGCCATTTTGGAATTACCATGAGTTCCGACAGGGCGAAGACGGATCCTCTGAGCATCCGGGGGCGGGGGTGCCCCTTCCACCAACCGCCCGGTTTGAACATGGAGCCGTACGAAAAGCCAACTGGGCCACCCTCCTCCCAACCTGAAATGCATAGCCAGTCCTCTCGCGAAGACCAGCGGTCAACGAAGTGGGAGAAGCGCTCCCGCGAGTGGAACTCGTCCGAGGTATCGGCATACGCCTCGTCGTGGATGTCCAAGAGGAGGGAGCGCACATCCCGTGCGTCCGCGTGCGTGTAGCGCTTCAGGTCCATTCGGCAGACTCCTCAATCCATTCGACCACTTCGGAAGCCTTCGACCCTGAGGCTACGAGCATCTTGCGCGTGGCAGTCAAAGTACGGATCGTGCGCCCTGACTCAGACGTCAAAGGTAGTGACACGTACGCCTGTCGACTTGTCGCGCTGGCTAGCTCCAAATCGCCTTGTCTGGCCTGAGCGAGAGACAAATGTGCGGTATACAAGGCCCGATCGCGAGTCTTTTCCTTCGAGATGGATGCAAGAGTGCGATGGAGGCAATACTCAGACCTCTCGTGCTCCCCGAGTGCCACCCACACGAAAGCGGACAGGGCATCAAACTCGCTGCTGTCGTAGAACCTGATCCACGCGGGCCGCTCTTGGTCGGAAGCACGCGCAAAGGCGCGTTCGGCATCGCTGAGGGCTCGCAGAGCGTCGGACCGCCGTGCCGGTACGCGGGCAAGTCCGTTGGCGTTGCGTAGGTGACCGAGAGAGGCGTACAGGGGATCTCGCCGTGCGATTGACGAGCGCTTCATCACCTCTGCCCCTGCCACAGCTTCAGGGTGGTTCTCCCGCATGCTGGACGCTAGGAACATGTGGTTCCAGACATGAAACGCTGCCTCGCTGTCCCGAGACAGGACAGCGAAGGGCAGGGCCCTGTCGAGGTGCGTACGCGCCCGCTTCGGTGCCTTGGCGTCAAGCGAAGCGAACGCAGCGGAGCAAGTGACCTCCGCGACAAGCCGATGCAGCATGCCTTGTACGCGGGCTGAGGCCGTGGACTGCACCAGGGCGGACTGGATTCCAGAAGCCAGCTCGACCGCCAGGTTCTCCACCCTCTTCGAGCCCCGCCCTGCGTCGTCGTCCCGAAGAATGGCCACGTAGTCCTGATGAAAGCGCCGAACATCGTTGATGCCAAGCCGCTGAGAGGCGGTGGCGTCCGGGGCTCCTACGGCCAGGGTTGCCCCGCCCGCAGCGCTGAGGAGTGTGCGACGACGCATGGGGTCTTCCTCCGTGGGGACAGCTCGCTTCTTGCGCGGCACGAACCCTAGATCCACAGCACTCGCAGAGAGAACCCTCTCCAGACCGATCCTGATTCGCTCCTGCGGCCACTTGGTCTCGCCGCGTAACCATCGGCGCACATCTGCGTCAGTTACGTTGCCCGGCTTCCCTGTTAGAGCGCCGATCTCAGTATTGATGAGACGTGCTAACTCTCTCTGCTTGAGCCGGAGTTCTTCCATCCGAGCTGCAAGCTTCCGGTTCGGCTGTGGCATGCCCCCAAGGTAGCTCTGAGCGACGCCAGAAACACGAGCGAAGGTAAAATTCACCGGTGTCATGCGAGGACGTACCTCGCCTTTTCACCTGTCCCGGGTGCTGCAACGGCCGTTGACTGTGTGTCGCAAGGACCCCCGCGACGCGCGAACGTCCGGGGGCGTGGTCACCAACCCTCGTGGAGGTTGACGACAGTGCCCAAACTTACAAGCGGACTTCCCGTACGTCCTCGGGATCGAGACGTCGTGAGTGTCGGCGGTTGTTCTGAGTCGCTGCCTGATGGCTGGTCGTGGTTCACGTCGATCCCGTATCGCGACGCGTTGCCGTCCCACTGGTACGCGACGTCTCCGTACCCGGTGGACGGGCTGAGGGAGAAGCATGGGAAGCGCGCGCGGGACCTGTGCTCCACGGTCTCGGGTGAGTCGTGGGAGTCGCTGTGCGCCGAGGTTCTGGCGCAGGTGGAGTTGTATCGGGAGTTCACGGGTGGTGGTGCGGTGTGACTGCACCCGTCCATCACACGGGCGCTCTCGTGGCTCCGGGGCTGGTGGGTCTCGCCAGCGGCTCCGTGGACCCGAGGACGCCTGACGGTCGTCCGTGGTGGGAGGCGTACGGCGGTCGGCGGGACCAGGTGTCCGGAATGATCGCCTTTCCGCCCGCCCAGTGGCCCAAGTGCCCGTTCCCGTGCCCGAAGTGCAGGCGGGAGGGATGATGCGCGCCACCTACCGATTCCGGGAACACGCCCTGGGCCCGGACACGTCGCCCGACGCTGAACCCTTCCTGCACGCCATGGAGTGCAAGGAGTGCGGACGCAGTAGCGACAGGTCCGAGGAGTCCGGACACGGCTCCGTGTGGGCGGTCGCTCACCTCAAGGCCCACCCCGGTCATTTGGCCTACCGGGCACACATCACGCGCTCCTACCGATTCGAGTCGGGAGAGTGGCTGTGACGGACCGACACTCACCCGCTGTACGCGAGTTCACCGGCACGGCGGGCGATGATCTGCTGACCGTTCACCTCCTCAAGGACGGACAGCCCAAGTGCGGGGCGCCCGGCAAGGTCGATCAGTGGCAGCGCACTGCGAACTGCCCCGCCTGCCTGGCGTCCGAATGAGCCCCCGCCCTGGCGGACGCCTTCGTACCGGGCAAGGATTGAGCGTCTGCCGGGGCGGGTCGCATGACGGCGCGGGGACCGACTCCCCGCAGCACGACGAAGGGAAACGAACCATGGCCGATCGGCCCGCATTCGAGTTCGTCGGCATGACCATGTGCCGCCCCCGCTCCGGTGTGCAGAACTGCCCGGAGGTGGCCACCAACGTTCCCGGCACGGTCGCGTTCCGGGACAGCAACGCCCCGGAGGCCGTCGTTACCATGACGTCGGAGTCGTGGGCGTTGTTCACGGCCGCTGTGAAGGCCGGGGAGTACGACATCACGGCATGACCTGAGAGGGCGACCATGCAGGAGTGCCCGCACTGCCACGCCGAGTGTGTGACAGACCCTGAGACGGGGTGGGGCTACTGCCTGCCGTGCGGTGAGCCTGTCTCCGCTCCGGAACCTGCGCCGTGTTCCGGTCCGGAGCCGTGGCGGGGCAGGCTCACTCGGTTGCCATACCGGCCACGCGAACACTGAGCCGGTACTCACGCGACGGTCGTACGCCCTCTCTGGTGTGCGACAGAGGCAGCAACGTATCCGGCCCGGCCAAGCCGTACCCACCGGACCAAGCTGAACCCGTGCAACGTGATCAGCTAGCCCTGAACCAGACAACAGAACGCCCCGTTCGGCCACGCGCCGGACGGGGCTTTTCTGCGTCTGACCTGGCGCTTTTCGAGTCGCAAGGGTGTAGGGTCTGCGCAGTTCCCCGCCCCCTGCGCCCGGAGGCCGTGGGGGACCCAAGTGCGCCTGGGGGCGTTCCCACCGTTGTCCTGCCGTTTCGTCGGCCTCCGCGGCGCGGTGGTGGGTTGCTCGCGCAGTTCCCCGCGCCCCTTGGCACCCCCGCCGTTGCCCTGCGGCCTGCTTGGCTTCTGCGGCCTGGTGGTGGGCTGTTCGCGCAGTTCCCCGCGCCCCTGAACGGTTCCGCCGTGTTGGTGGGCGTGGGTTGGTTTCCCCCGCCGGGTGGAGGGCCGGCCGCGCAGCTTTCCGCGCCCCCTTCGCCCAGAGGGCGTGGGGGGAGACCTCAGCGCTCGGGGAGATCCGCGCCCTCTGGGCGCAGGATGCTGAGCCCAGCACCCGCCCCGGGGCAACCTGCGGTGGCCCCGACGCTCGTAGGGCGCGGGGCAGTCAGGGGCGCGGGCGACTGCGCGAGCAGCTCGCCACCGGGCCGCAGCGGCCAAGCAGGCCCGCAGGGCTATGGCGAGCATGCCCGGGGCGACGGGGTCCTCAAGTGCCTGTGCGGGGCGAGGAACCTCCGGGGGGCGCGGGGAGCTGCGCGGCCAGCCCACCACGGGGCCGTAGTGGCCAGTCAGGCTGTAAGCCTACGGCGGGGGTGCCAGGGGCGCGGGGGACTGCGCGAGCAGCTCGCCACCGGGCCGTAGTGGCCAAGCAGGCCCGCAGGGCTATGGCGAGCATGCCCGGGGGCGTGGAAGCCCCGGGCGCACGACGCAGGGGCGCGGGGGCGCGAGCTGCAAGCGCGCGCCCCCGGCCGAGCCGAGGCGGACGGGCCCGCGGGACGCGGGTCGCCGTCACGACTCCTGGGGCCGGCCCGACTCCGCGCGCAGCGCGGCGTACGCCGGGAGGATCACGTCCTCGATCAGCCGCTGCCGCTCCGGCAGCGGCAGGAACGTCGCCTTCGCCGCCGACAGCGTCAGCTCCTCGAACTCCGCCGGCCCGTACCCGAACGCCTCCGCCATGTGCTGGAACTCCTCGCTCATGGAGGTGCCCGACACCAGTCGGTTGTCGGTGTTCAGGGTGACCCGGAAGCCGAGCCGCCGCAGCAGGTCCAAGGGGTGCGTGGCGTAGTCCTTCGCCGCGCCCGTCTGGAGGTTGGACGTCGGGCAGACCTCCAGCGCGATCCGGTTGTCCCGGACGTACGACGCCAGCTGACCCAGCGTCGCGGTGCCGTCGTCGTGGACCGTGATGTCCTCGGTGATGCGCACGCCGTGGCCGATCCGCTCCGCGCCGCACACCTGCACCGCCTCGTGGATGGACTCCGCGCCCACCGCCTCGCCGGCGTGGATCGTGAAGTGGCAGTTGTGCTGCTTGAGGTGGCGGAAGGCCGGCAGGTGCCGCGCCGGCGGGTTGCCGATCTCGCCGCCCGCGATGTCGAAGCCGGCGACGCCCCGATCCCGGTGGGCCACGGTCAGCTCCGCGATCTCCAGCGAGCGGTCGGTGTGCCGCATGCCGGTGAGCAGGGCGCGGACCGCGATCCGGCCACCGGCGCGGCGCTCGCCCTCGCGGAAGCCCGCGTTCACCGCGGCCACGACCTCGTCGAGGGTCAGCCCGCGCTCCTGGTGCTGCTCAGGGGCGTACCGCACCTCCGCGTACACCACGCCGTCCGCGGCGAGGTCCTCGGCGCACTCTGCCGCGACCCGCTCCAGAGCCCGGGTGGTCTGCATCACCGCGCAGGTGTGGGCGAAGGTCTCCAGATAGCGCTCCAGGGACCCGGAGTCCGCGGCGTCCCGGAACCAGACGGCGAGCGCCGCCGGGTCCGTGGTCGGCAGCGCGTCGTATCCGCACTCCCGGGCCAGCTCGATGATCGTGGCGGGGCGCAGACCGCCGTCGAGGTGGTCGTGCAGGACCACCTTGGGTGCGCGGATGATGTCAGACAAGTGCATGCAGTGGGAGTGTACGCGACACCTCAGTTCGACTGGAGCACGGGCAGCGCGGGCGACCCCGTCGGCAGCATGTGCTTGGCGGCGAGGACCGGGACGTCGCCGACCCGTACGACCTGGGTGACCAGCACCGCGGGGGTGTCCGCGGCCCGGTCCAACTGTTCCCCGCGGCGGCGCCCGAGCAGGGTGGCCGTGACCCCGCTGTGCGCGGTGAGGGAGACCTCCCGGGAGGCGCCGGTCAGCACCGCGAGCATGGAGCCCTCGGTCGCGCCGGGGTCGCGAAGGGCCACGGCGAAGGCGGGGTGCGTGCGCGCCAGTACGTCGTCCGGCGCCGCCCACTCCTGGCTGAGCGCCGCCGCCGTGCCCTCCGCCACCAGCGCGGACTCCCAGAACCGCAGCTCGCAGCCGGCCGGGGCGTGCAAGTGCTGGGTGGTGAAGTCGGTCGGCTCCTCCACGTCCCGGGCGAGCGGCCGGACCCGGAGCGCGCCGCCCGCGCCGAGTAGTTCCTCCAGTGGCTGGAGGTGCTCGTAGCCGCGTCGGGGCGGCGCGGCGTTCACCGTCCGGCCGACGCCCCGGCGCACCGTGAGCAGCCCGTCCTCCTGGAGCAACAGCAGCGCCTCGCGCAGGGCCGGCCGGCTGACCCCGAACTCCTTGGCGAGCTGCGGCTCGGACGGCAGGGTCGAGCCGGGCGGGTGGGCGCCCGTGTGGATCGCGTCGGCGATCCGCTCGTACAGGACCACGACGGGTCGGCGCTGCCGTCGGCTGGTCGTCACACTGCCTCCTGGGTCGGGTGCTTCAGCGGCAAACAAAGGGCTAGCTTGTCAGACAACAATGCAGCGCGGTGGGTGGTTCGCTCGACGAACCCCCGCTGACGCCCGTGCCGCGTCACCCGTACGGCCCCGCCCCCGGGGTCGCCCCGGCCGGCCGGGGCCATCCTGGAGCCATGAGCCCCAAGGAAGCACCGAGGGTGCGCAGGAGCGGGCGCGGGCGCGTCACCGACTGGTTCACCCCCGCCCGGACGCTGGTCGTGGCGCTGGTGGTCCTCGCGATCGTCTTCATGGCCGAGAACACCGAACAGGTCCGGATCCGGCTGATCATTCCGCTCGTCACGATGCCGCTCTACCTCGCGCTGCTGCTGATGTTCCTGGTCGGCGCATTGTGCGGCGGGCTCTTCTTCCGCCGCCGCTCCGGGTGACGCGTCGGCCCGCGCGGCCCGCCCGCTGAGCGCGGTTGACGTGCCCGGGCGGCGCGGAGAGGCTGGCGCGATGTCGTACCTCGTCAGTGGAGTCCGCGTCGCCGTCCGCCCGTTCACCCTCGACGACGGCGCGGAGTTCTGCGCGGCGGCCCGGGCCAGCACCGAACTGCACCGCCCGTGGCTCCACCCGCCGCTGCGGCCCGCGGAGTACGTGCCGTACGCCACGAGGCTCATCGAAGGCCGCGACCGGGGGGACAAGGCGGGCTTCCTCGTCTGCGAGCGACAGCACGGCGGCCGGATCGCCGGCTTCATCAACATCAACAACATCGTCGCAGGAGCGTTCCGCTGCGGGGCGCTCGGCTACGGCGCGTTCGTGCACGCAGCCGGCCGCGGGCTGTTGGGGGAGGGCCTGGAGTTGGTGTTGGACCACGCCTTCGGACCGGCGATGTCCCTGCACCGGCTGGAGGCCAACATCCAGCCGGGCAACGCCGCCTCCATCGCCCTGGTGAAGCGGGCCGGCTTCCGCCTGGAGGGCTACTCGCCCGACTTCCTCCACATCGCCGGGGCGTGGCGCGACCACGAGCGCTGGGCGATCACCACCGAACTGCGCGAAGCCCTTGGGCCCAGAGCGAACCCCCGTTGAAGCGCCCGCCCCTTGAGGTGAGGATGGGGCCATGCGAGACATCGTGGTGATCGACGCGCCCTCCAACCTCGGGCTGCGGCCGCCCGCCCCCGGCACCGTCCCCGGCTGCTACAAGCTCGCCGGCGCCCTGCGCGAGCAGCGGATCGTGCAGCGGCTGCGCGCCCTGGAGGGCGGGGTCGTCGTGCCGCCGCGCTACGACCGCGGCACGTGGCAGCCCGGCGACGGCGTCTTCAACGCGGCCGCGATCGCCGCGTACACCCCCCGTCTCGCCGACCGGATCGAACAGCACGTGCGCACCGGTGCGTTCCCGCTCGTCCTCGGCGGCGACTGCTCCATCCAGCTCGGAGCCTCGCTCGCGCTGCGCCGCCTGGGGCGCTACGGACTGGCCGCCGTCGACGCCTCCGCCGACTTCCGGCACGTCGGCAACTCCGGCGCCGAAGCCGTCGGCGCGGCCGGCGGCGAAGAGCTGGCCATCGCCACCGGCCGCGGCCAACGGGACCTCACCGACCTGGAGGGACTCGGCCCCTACCTGCGCGACGAGGACGTGCGACTCATCGGCATCCGCGACGGCGACGAGGACCTCGTCGAACTCGCCGAGCTGAAGATCCCGGTGCTCACGGTCGGCGAGCTGCGCCGCTGGGGCACCGCCGAGACCGTCGCCGGCGTGGTGACCAGCCTGGAGACCGAAGCGCTCGACGGCTTCTGGGTGCACCTGGACGCCGACGCGCTCGACCCGGAGGTGATGCCCGCGGTGGACGCCCCGGACCCGCACGGACTGCTGCCCGACGAGGCCGCCACCGTGCTGCGGGCCCTGGTGCGCTCGCCGCGCTGCGTCGGGATGAACGTCACCATCTACGACCCCGACCTCGACCCGGACGCCACCGCCGCGGCCCTCCTCACCGACCTGCTGGTGGCCGCGTTCGCGGAGTGACCCGGCCGGCGGGCGCGGCGCGGGACGGCCGCCGTGGGCCAGGCGGGATCTTGACGACACGGCCTGGTGCGCGGGCCCTGTTCGCCGCGCCCCGGAACCTGTTCCATGGTCACCGAACCCCCGGGCGCACCGGGCCCCTGAAGAAGGCGCGAACGAAGCGAGGTTGCCTTGGCCACCACCGTGCGGCGTACCGTACTGACCCTGCCCGCGGCCCCCGTGGGCGCGGCGAATCCACTACCCGCCCTCCGGCCGCTCGACGAGGTGCACGTCCTCGACGAGCACGCGAAGCGGGACCTGCCGCGCGACATGGCGCGGCAGATCGGGTACGAACCGCTGCGCACCCTGCTGCCGGTGCGGATACTCGACGGCTACGGCCGCGACCGCGCCCCCGCCGAACTCGACGCGATCGTCATCGAGAACGACCGGCTGCGGGCCACCGTGCTGCCCGGTCTCGGCGGCCGGATCCACTCGCTGCACCACAAGCCGACCGACCGCGAACTCCTCTACGTCAACCCGGTGTTCCAACCCGCCGACTTCGCGCTCAACGGCGCCTGGTTCTCCGGCGGCATCGAGTGGAACATCGGTGCGACCGGCCACACCGCCCTGTCGTGCGCCCCGCTGCACGCCGCGGTGGTGCCCGCGCCCGACGGCGGCGAGATGGTGCGGCTGTGGGAGTGGGAGCGGCTGCGCGACCTGCCGTTCCAGGTCGACCTGTGGCTGCCGGCGGACTCCGACTTCCTCCACGTCGGCGTGCGGATCCGCAATCCGCACGAGCGGACCGCGCCCGTGTACTGGTGGTCCAACATCGCCGTCGAGGAACACCCGAGGACCAGGGTCGTCGCCCCCGCCGACGAAGCCTGGTACTTCGGCTACGAACGCACCCTGCGCCGGGTGCCGGTGCCCGAGTTCCGCGACGTGGACCGCACGTACCCGCTGCGCAGCGAGTTCCCCGGCGACTACTTCTACGAAGTGCCCGCCCCGGCGCGCAAGTGGATCGCCTCGCTCGACGAGGACGGCCGCGGGCTCGTCCAGACCTCCACCGACCTGCTGCGCGGCCGCAAGCTCTTCGTGTGGGGCGCGGGGCGCGGCGGCCGCCGCTGGCAGGAGTGGCTGACCGAGCCCGGCACCGTCGGGTACGCCGAGATCCAGGCCGGTCTGGCCCGCACCCAGTTGGAGCACGTGAGGCTGGAGCCCGGCGAGGAGTTCAGCTGGCTGGAGTCGTACGGTCCGCTGGCCGCCGACGCGGGCACCGTGCACGGCGACAACTGGCCCGCGGCCGTCGCCGAGGTGGAACAGAAGCTCGCCCGCGCACTGCCCAGGTCGGCCGTGGACGCGGCGTACGAAGCCTGGCGGCCCAGCGCCGACGCCGAACCGGCCCGCACCCTGGCGGTCGGCTCCGGCTGGGGCGCGCTCGAAGCGCTGCGCTCCGGGGTGAAACTGCCCGGCACGCCCTTCGACGAGTCCACCATCGGCGACGAACAGGCGCCCTGGCGCGAACTGCTGACCACCGGCGCGCTGCCGCAGCCGCGCCGCGTCGCCCCGCCGGGGCCCTCGCTGGTCTCCCCGGCCTGGCGCGACATGCTGGAGACCGCGCCCGCCGACCCGCTCACCGAGTACCACCTCGGGGTCGCCCAGTGGCACGCCGACGACCGCGCCCAAGCCGTCCGCAGCTGGGAACGCGGCCTCGAACTCGCGCCGTCCCGGTGGCCGCTGCTGCGCTGCCTCGCCGTCGCCGACCAGGAGGGCGGCCACCCGGAGCGGGCGGCGGAGCGCTGGCTGGACGCCTTCGACGACCTGTGCCAGGAGCGCCGGGACGACGGGGAGGGCTGGACCGCGGCGACGGCCGCGCTGGGGCGGGAGGCGATCGAGGCGCTGCTCGCCGTGGGCCGTACCGCCGACGCCCGCTCCGTGTGGGCCCGGCTGCGCCCCCGGGTCCAAGAGCGCGGACGCTTCCGGCTGATCCACGCCCGGCTGCTGGTCGCGGAGGGCCTTTTGGACGAGGCCCGGGCGATCTTCGACGCCGGGTTCGAGGTGGCGGACCTGCGGGAGGGCTCCGAGGTCCTCAACGAGGTGTGGGCCCGACTGGCCGACGGGCCGGTCCCGGACGCGTACGAGTACCGGATGCGCCCGGGGTCGTGACCCGCCGCCGGGACCGCTCGGCGGCGGTCCCGGCCGGGCTCAGGAGGACGTCTTGCGGTCCGCGTACTCGAAGACGGAACCGTCGGGGTGGACTGCGAGCAGGTTGCGTCCCACCGGCGTGGTCAACGGGCCGGCGACCACCTGCGCGCCCACCGCGGACAGCTTCGCGTGCGTCTCCTCCACGTCGTTCACCGCGATGGTGGCGGTCACCTTGCGCAGCACCTCCAACTCCGCCGCCGGGCCGCTCATCAGCAGGAAGCAGCCGACCGCGGCGGCCGAGACGCCCCCGCGGTCGAAGCGGTGCGCGGTGCTGCCGGTGAGCTGCTCGTAGAAGGCGGTGGCGGTGTCCAGGTCGTCGACGCAGATGCGCAGGGTGGTTCCGAGGATTTCCATACGGGGGAGGGTAGTTCGCACCGCCGGACGGCGGAAACGGGGCCGTGGAACACCCCTTCGGCCGGTGGTGGGCTGTTCGCGCAGTCCCACCCCGTCGGCCCGTCAGGCGCGGCAGAGCAGTTCGCCGTGCGGCACGAGGAACCACGCGTCCTCGTGCGCACCCCACTCGCGCCAGCCGTCGGCGATCGCGGCCAGCTCGTCGCGGGTCGCGTGGCCGCCGTCGACCGCGATCCGGCCGTACTGCGACGCCGTGGTCCGGTCCGCCCACAGCCCGCTCCACCAGGCGCGGTCCTGCGGGGTCGCGAAGCACCACAGGCCGGCGCCGGGGGTGACGTCGGTGAAGCCGGCGGCGCGCGCCCAGGACTGGAGTCGGCGACCGGCGTCGGGCTCGCCGCCGTTGGCGCGGGCGACCGTGCGGTACAGCGCCGACCAGGTGTCCAGGGCGGGCACGGCCGGATACCAGGCGAACGCGGCGTAGTCGCTGTCGCGGACGGCGACCACACCGCCCGGCCGGCAGACCCGGCGCATCTCGCGCAGCGCCCCCACCGGGTCGCCGAGGTGCTGGAGGACCTGGTGGGCGTGGACGACGTCGAACGAGCCGTCGTCGTACTCCAGCGCGTTGACGTCCGCGACGGCGAACCGGACGTTGTCCACGCCCCGTTGCGCGGCGTGCGCCCGTGCCTGCTCGACGACGTCCGACGCCAGGTCCACCCCGGTGACGTGGCCGCCGGGGACCAGTTCGGCCAGGTCGGCGGTGATCGTGCCCGGCCCGCAGCCGATGTCCAGGACCCGCATCCCCGGGCGGAGTTCACCGAGCAGGTACGCGGCGGAATTGGCGGCGGTGCGCCAGGTGTGGGAGCGCAGCACGGACTCGTGGTGCCCGTGGGTGTAGACGGCGGTCTCGCGTACGGCGGGGTCAGACACGGCAGTGGGTCCTCTCGACGGTGGCCGACGGTGACTTCACTTTAGAGGTGCCGTATCGCATTGCGGGATATGCGTCTCACCATGTGAGCCATCGGTTGTGTCAGAGCAGGCGCTCGGGGCGGTACACCACCAGGGCCCGGGGCAGCTTGTCGACGGTGAGCGTGCCCGGGCAGTCGGTCACCTCGCCGTCGTATGCGAGCGGGGTCCCCGGTGCGATGCCCGCGACGCGCACCCGGTGGCGCTGCTGGGCCGCGTGGACGGGGGAGCGGCTGAGCGGACCCGCGAGCGCCGCGGCCACCAGCCGCAGCCCCGGATTGGCGCCGCCGTGCACGATCCGGACGTCCAACAGCCCGTCCGAGAGGTCATGGCGGTTGCCGGGCGCCGGACCCGACTGCCGGTACAGGCCGTTCCCGGCGAACAGCAGCCACACCGGGCGCCGCCGCCCCGCGACCTCGACCACCAGCGGACGACCCCGGCGCAGCACCTTCGCCGCCGCCAGCACCCCCGCGGGCCAGCCGCCCACCCGGTGCTCCCAACGCTCCCGGTAGGTCACCAACTCCGGATAGACCCCCAGGCTGAGCGTGTTGACGAAGTACCCGACCGACGCCCGCCCCGCCGAGGCGACCGGGCCCGGCGTGAAGCGCCCCAGGTCCACCCGCGCCGCCTCGCCGGCCGCGAGCGCACGACAGGTGTCCTGCACCGACTCGATCCCCAGGTCGTGCGCGAAGTGGTTGTACGTGCCGCCGGGGAACACCGCGAGCGGCAGACCGCGGGAGACCGCGACCGTGGCCGCGGCGTTGATCGTGCCGTCGCCCCCGTACACCCCGAGCACCCGCGCCCGCTGCGCCGCCCGCGCCAGCTCCGCGGCCACCTCGTCCGGCTCGCACTCGACGACCTCCGCACGCGGCAGCGCGGCCGTGACCAGGCCCGCCAGCGCCGCCGATCCCGACCGGCGGTTGACCACGACCACCAGGCCGTCGCCGTCCGGCAGCGCCGGTGGATCCACCGCGTGGGCCGCCGGCGGCGACAGTTGGGAACGGGTCGGCACCAGCCCGCGCACCGCGAACGCCGCACCCACCCCGAGCGCGGCGCCCACCAGCACGTCACTCGGATAGTGCACGCCCGTGTAGACCCGGGAGAACGCCACCGAAGCGGCGACCGGGGCGACCACCGCGCCCCACCCCCGCGACTCCATCGCCACGCCCGTCGCGAACGCCGCGGCGGATGCGGCGTGGCCCGAGGGGAACGACGTCGTGAACGGCTGCCGCTTCAACTGCCGCATCAGCGGCACCGAGTCCAACAGCGGACGCGACCGGCGGACCGCGCGCTTGCCGACCGTGTTGATCAGCGCCGATGCGACGGCGAGCGAGGCCACACCGCGCCCGGCCGCGCGACGGGCCCGCGCGTCGCGCCCGACGACGGCGATGCCGGCCGCAGCGCCGAACCACAGCACTCCGTGGTTGGCCGCCCGGCTCAGCCGGGGCAGCACCGGCTCCGCACCCGGCCACTGGTGCCGGGCCACGCCCTGGAAGATCCGTCGGTCCCACCGGCTCATCCACCGGTGTCGGGGTTCGGTGTCGTTCATGGCTCGCGGTTACCCGCCATCGCACCCGTCCACGCTCCCCACCCGCCGATCGGCCCCCGACCACCGCACGGCGGCCCGGCGCGGGTGGCCCCGGTCGACGGGCGGACGGCCCGGGGCGTCCGTATAAAGGGTTGGGGAGGGCGGTACGGCACGAGGACGCCGCGGCACGAGCGACGGAGGTGACGCGCATGGCCCCCGGCCGCACCGAGGGCGACGGGCCCGCACCGGACCACGGGCCGGTCCGCTTCGGCCCGGGTGCGCCCGAGGCGGGACTCCCGGTGGTGGCGGAGCTCGTCACGGTCGTCGCCGAAGCCGCCGCCCGCGTCTCGGGCGAGCCCCCGGGCGGCACCGTAGCGGTGCGCGAGAACGCCGCCGGGTACTGGGCCCGCCGCGGACTGCGCACCCGCCCCGACGAGGTCGTGGCCGCCAACGGGGCGCAGTCGCTGCTGTTCGCCCTGCTCGCCGCGTACGACGGGGACGTGCTGCTGCCCCGGCCGGGCCCCGCCTGGTGGACGCCGCAGGCCCGGCTGCTGCGGCACGCGGCGTACCACGTGCCCACGCCCGCGGAGAGCGGCGGCGTACCCGATCCGTACGCGCTGTTGGAGACCGTGCGCAGGGTGCGGGCCGAGGGCGGCCGGCCCGGCGTGCTGCTGCTCTCCGTCGCCGACGACCCCACCGCGAGCGCGGCGCCGCCCGAACTCGTGCGGGAGGCGTGCGAGGCGGCCGTGTCCGAGGGGCTGCACGTCATCAGCGACGAGACGTGGCGGGACACCCTGCACCGGCCGCACGAGACCGTGCTGGTCAGCCCGGCGGAGATGTGTCCCGACGACGTCACCGTCCTCACCGACCTGGTGGGCGCGCTGTTGCCGTCGTCGTGGCCGGCCGCCGTCGCCCGGTTCCCGGAGTCCGACCGGGCGCACCGGGGGCGGACCCTGGACGTGCTGACCGCCCTCGGCGCGTTCGTCGCGGAGCCCGTCGCGGCCGCCGCCGCGTACGCCCTGGACGAACCGGCACCCGTGTTGGACCGGGCGGAGCGGGCCGCCGCCCTGCACTGCCAGCTCGCGGAGGCGGCCCACCTCGCCGTCCTCGCGTCCGGCGCCCTCGCCCGCCCGCCGCAGGCCGGGCGCCATCTGTACGTCGACCTCGGACCGCTGCGCCCCGCCCTCGCCGACCGCGGGGTGAACGACTCGATGGAGTTGGAGGAGTACCTGACGGGGCGGCTGGGTGCGCCCGTGCCCGGTGGACACCGGTTCGGGGACGAGTTGGGCGCCCTGCGGGTGCGCGTCTCCACCGGGCCGCTCGCGGGGGCGACGCCCGAAGAGCGCGCACGGTCGCTGGCGTCCCCGGCGCCCCTGGAACTGCCGCACGTCGCCGAGGCATTGAGCACTTTGGGCACGGCCTTCGATGAACTGCGGTGATCGGAGCCGCGGATGACGGACGGCATGAGGGGAAGGACCGCAGTCGAGACCGTGCGGCACGCGGCGGCACGCGAGGACCGGGCACAGGGGGCGCTGTGGACACCATGGACCTGGCGAAGACGATGAGCACGCCGAAGACGACGCAGGAGACCGCGTCGAGGACCGCGCAGGAGACGCAGGCCGCCGGTGCGGCGCGTACCGCACCACCCGGCTCCCGCACCCGGAAGATCGGCGAACTGCGCCGCTGGCCCCGGTCGTTCGCGGACCGGCTCACCGCCCCCATGCCGGGCTTCGCCGCCGTGCTGCGGCTCGCCGGCGAGGGCGGACTGCGCCCCGGGGCCCGGGGACTGCGCGACGTGCCCCGGCTGCCGTTCGCGCCCGGCCCGCTGCCCGTCGTGGACGCCGCGACGATCGCCGTGACCTGGGCCGGACACGCCAGTTGGGTGCTGCGGGTGGGCGGGCTGACCGTGCTGACCGACCCGGTGTGGTCACGGCGCATCCTCGGCACCCCGGCCCGGCTCACCCCCGTCGGAGTGCGCTGGGAGGACCTGCCGCCGGTCGACGCGGTCGTCATCAGCCACAACCACTACGACCACCTGGACGCCCCCACCCTCAAGCGGCTGCCGCCCGCCACTCCGGTGTTCGCCCCCGCGGGCCTCGGGCGCTGGTTCCGCAGACGGGGGTTCACCCGGGTGACGGAGCTGGACTGGTGGGAGGGCGCGGAGTTGGCGGGCGTGCGCTTCGACTTCGTACCGTCCCACCACTGGTCGCGCCGCACCCTCACGGACACCAACCGCACCCTGTGGGGCGGCTGGGTGCTCACCGACGGCAGCGGCGGATCGGTGTACTTCGCGGGGGACACGGGCTACGGCCACTGGTTCGGGGAGATCGGGCGCCGGCACCCCGGCATCGACGTGGCGCTGCTGCCGATCGGGGCGTACGCGCCGCGGTGGTGGTTGAGCGACGTGCACACCGACCCGGAGGAGGCGGTGCGTGCCTTCGAGGACCTGGGCGCCCGCCACTTGGCGCCCATGCACTGGGCGACCTTCGCGCTGTCCGCCGAGCCCGTGATGGAACCGCTGGAGCGGCTGCGGGCGGCCTGGGAGGGCACGGGAAGGCCGCGCGAGCTGTTGTGGGACCTGCCGGTCGGCGGATCGCGCGTCCTGGAGGGGTGACCGTACGGCCACGGCGTACGCAGATCCATCAGAAATGCCCTAAGCGTGGCCGCCGGCGGAGTCCGGGCGGTGCGGGCGGCCCTGGCGCAGCCGGCGCCACACCGCGGGGGCGCCGCTGATGACCACCGTGAGCGCGACCGCGAGCAGCACGCCCTTCCAGGGCTCGTCGAAGAGCGAACCGCCCAGGATGCCGATGAGCTGGTACGTCGCCGCCCACGCCAGGCACGCGGGCACGTCGCCGCGCACGAAGGCGCGCAACGGCATCCGGGCGAGCAGGCACGCCAGCATCACCGGGATCCGTCCGGCCGGGACCAGTCGGGACAGCACCAGGACGGCCACGCCGTGGTCCGTCAGCTTCTCTTGCGCCTGCTCCAGCCGCTCGGGGGCGGCGCGGGCGCGCAACTCCGCCAGCCAGCGGGAGCCGTTGCGGGACCGCACGCCGCGCTGACCGAGCCAGTACAGGGTCACGTCGCCGAGGAACGCGGCGGCGGCGGACACCAGGAAGACGTAGAGCAGCGCCAGCGGGTCGGTCTGGTGGAAGGCGACCACGGCGGCGGAGCTGACCACCGCGCCCGTGGGCACCACCGGCACCAGCGCCCCCAGCGCCACCAGGAGGAAGAGGGAGGGGTATCCGACGGCCTGCTGGGTGGACTCGGGCGGCAACCGCGCCACGGTGTCCGACAGCCCGCCCACCGTTTCCGACAGCCGTCCGACGACCTCGGACAGGCGTGCTGTCACCGAGCGGCCTCCGGCCCGAAGCTTTCCCGTTCGCCGTGGCCGAGGCGGTGCACCCGCACCCGCGGGGCGAGCCGGGCCGCCTTGCGGACGAACTCGTCGCCCGGCGAGTGGAACTCGTGCGGTCGTACGCCGTCCATGCCGATGGGCCAGTACGTGCCGTAGTGCACGGGGACCGCGGAGCGGGGCGCGAGGGCGGCGAGGGCCTGGGCCGCGCGCCCCGCGTCGAGGTGGCCGTGCCCGAGGTAGGGGCCCCAGCCGCCGACGGGCAGCAGGGCGACGTCGACCGGGCCGACCTCGTCCGCCATCGCGTCGAAGAGGCCGGTGTCACCGGCGAAGTACGTGCGCGCCGCGCCGTTGATGACGTAGCCGAGCGCGGGCGCCCGACGCGGGCCCATGGGCAGCCGCCGACCGTCGTGGAGCGCGGGCACGGCGCGTACGGAGACGTGCCCGACGTCGACCTCGTCGCCGGGGGCGACCTCGGTGACCCGCAGGTCGAGCCGGGCGAGGGCGGGGACCGCGCGGGGGGCGCCGCGCGGCACCACCAGGCGCGTCCCGGGCGCCAGCCGGGCCAAGGAGGGGAGGTGCAGGTGGTCGGAGTGCAGGTGCGAGACGAGGACGGCGTCCGCCACCGCGGCCTCCGGCGGGGGGAGCGCGCCGCGGCGGCGGCGCAGGTGGGCGAGGCGGCGCACGAACAGCGGGTCGGTGAGCACCCGCACCCCGGAGTCCTCGACGGTGCAGGTGGCGTGCCCCCACCAGGTGACCTCCACCGCCACGCGGCCCCTCCCTCGTCTTCCTCGTCCCTGAACGCGTCTGCGTATCCGAGCCTAGGCCCTTTGCCGCGGTGATGGCCTGCTCCGTCGAACGACCGGACGGCGGGCGCACGGGTGTCGGATGCCGGTATGACCGGTGTCGGCGCAGGTCGGAGGGCGGAGGCTGGTGTTCCATGGCACGTTATCCACAGGGCAGGACGGGGTTGGCGGCGGCTGTGCCAGGCTGGTAGCGGCGTCCTGAGACAGCAGCGAGACGTCAGTGAGGAGCGGGAAGCGGGAAGCGGGACACGAGCACGGCGCAGGCACGGGCGTGGGCGTGGGCAGGGCACAGGCACGGCGCGGGTGAGGCGCCAGCACGGCAACGGGGACGGTACGGGGTGAAGCGGCAGTGACCGAAGGGCGATGGCACAGGGCGGGGGGCGCCCTGTTCCGGGTGATCGTGGTGTGGGCGGTGTCCACACTGACGATGCTGGCGCTCGCGGGCGCCCTGCCGGACTTCCGACTCCAGGCCGCCGACGGCGACAGCATCACCCGTACGGCGCTGACCGCGGCGTGGGGCGCGGGCGCCTTCGGCCTGTTGACCGCGCTGGTGTGGCCGCTGGTGGTGCGGGCGCTGCTGCTCGTGCCCGCGCTCGTCCTCGGCCTGCTGGTCTTCTTCTTGAACGGTTCGTTGTTGCTGGTCGCGCTGCGGCTCATTCCGGACGGCAGGGGCGACGTCGGGCCGGAGACCGCGGTGGTGGTCGCCGCCGTGATGTCCGCGGTCGCGTCGGCCACCTCCACCGCGCTCGCCGTGCGCGACGACAACGCGTACCGGCGCCGGCTCTCCCGCCTCGCCACCCGCCGTAGAAGGCGCCAGGGCGCCGACTGCGACGACTGTCCCGGCCTGGTCTTCGTCCAGCTCGACGGGGTGGGGCACGAGGTGCTGCTGAGGGCGGCCAAGGACGGCCTGATGCCGACCGTCGCCGAGTGGATCGCCACCAGCCACCGGCTCACCCCCTGGCGCACGGACTGGTCCAGCCAGACCGGCGCCAGCCAACTCGGCATCCTCCACGGCAGCACCTTCGACGTCCCCGCCTTCCGGTGGTACGAGAAGGACACCGGCCGGCTCATGGTCAGCAACCGCCCGGCGAGCGCGGTGGAACTCCAGCGCCGCGCGGTCGAGCGGACCGGCGACGGCGGGCTGCTCGCGGTGGACGGCGCCAGCCGCGGCAACCTCTTCAGCGGCGGCGCCGAGCAGGTCGCGCTGGTGCTGTCCGTCGCCGCCCGCCGCGGCCGGGCCAACCGCTCCCGCGCCGGCTACTTCGCCTACTTCTCCGACCCCGCCAACGCCGTCCGGACCGCGGTGTCCTTCTTCGCCGAGGTCGTGCGGGAGGTCGCGCAGTCCCTGCGGGCACGGCTGCGCGACGAGGGCCCCAGGGTGCGGCGGGGCGGGCTGTATCCCTTCATCCGGGCGTTCGCCACCGTCGTGGAGCGGGACGTGGTCGTCGCCGCGGTGATGGGCGACATGCTCGCCGGACGCACCGCGGTGTACGCGGACCTGGTGGCCTACGACGAGGTGGCCCACCACTCCGGGCCGCACGGCCGGGACACGGCCCAGGTGCTGGAGCGCCTCGACCGCTCGCTGGCGCTGATGGCCAAGGTGGCCGAGCACGCCCCTCGGCCGTACCGCATCGTCCTGCTGTCGGACCACGGCCAGAGTCCGGGCGAGACGTTCGAGAGCGCCTACGGCCTGACGCTGAAGGACCTGGTGCGGGCCGGGTGCGGACTGCCCGTGCCCCGGCGCGCCGAGCGGTCCAAGAGCGGTGCGGAGGCGCGCGAGGCCGCCCGGACGGCGCTGCGGAACGCGCTGCACCGCGGACCGGGCAAGGGCGCCGAGGAACGGCCGGACCCGGGCGCCGATCCGCTCGTGCTCGCCTCGGGCAACCTCGCGCTGATCTCCTTCGGCGACACCTCCGAGCGGCTCAGCAGGGAGCAGATCGACGCCCGCCACCCCGCCCTGTTGAGCACCCTGGCGAACCACCCCGGCGTGGGCTTCCTCCTGGTGCGCAGCGAGGAGCACGGCTCGGTGGTGCTGGGCGCTGCCGGACAGGAGGTGCCCGTCGCCGAGTTGTCCGACGACGGTCCGCTGGCCGGCTTCGGCAAGGGCGCGGCCGACGCCGTGCGGCGCACGGACTCCTTCCCCCACGTCGCCGACGTGATGGTCAATTCGATGTACGACCCGGAGACGGGGCGGGTGCACGCCTTCGAAGAGCAGATCGGCTCGCACGGCGGGCTCGGCGGCGAGCAGTCCCAGCCGTTCGTGCTCGCCCCGGTCGAACTGTCCCCGCCCGTCGACGACGGCGCGGAGCTGGTCGGCGCGGAGGGGGTGCACCGGGTCTTCCGACGGTGGCTGCGCGAGTGCGCGGGCCGGCAGATACCGGTCCAGGACACGACGCAGGAGCAGGGGGAGCCGGCCGCGCGCGGTGTGACCGACGCGACCGACGCGACCGGGGGCGCGGACTCCGGGACGGGGGCCTGAGGGTAGCCCTGCGCGGACGCAGTGACGCAGGGGGCTTGGACGCACGGGGGCGCGGGTGCCGGGCTGCGGCGGGTGGGCGTTCGGGTGGCGCCGACGGCGGTGAACGGCGTAACGCGCGTCCCCCGGGAGAGGGGACGGTGACCGGGGTCGGTCGTGTCGGGGCGAAATCCGGGGACAGGATGCCTGTCCAGGAGGTTGCGCCCCATGAATCAGCCACCGGCCGTTGCCCCGCGCGTGCGGCGTCGCGCCCGCGAGTGGTGCGGCACGCGCGGTGGGGCACTCGGACTGCACGCCGTGCTCGTCCTCCTGGTCGCGCTGTTCGCCCTGGCGGGGACCTCGGCGGGGGCGGCCGGAGCGCAGCCCTTGGAAGCCACCGAGGTGCGGGCCCCGATGTCGGCAGCCGGTGACGCCGCCGGTGGGGGCGGAAGCGGTGGCGGCACGACGGGGCAGGCCGAGGAGGCGTACGCGAGTGCCGCGCCCGCTGCTCGGGCCCGTGCCGCCGTGCGACCGTACGGCGCGCGCTCGGTGAACTCCTTCGGCCAGGCGCCGCCCGTCTCTTCGAGGCTGCGGCCCCCGCCGCCCCTGCCCGACGCTCCTCGGTGCGTGGTCCTGCGCTGCTGACCCGCCCGCACGCCCGGTCGACCGCCGACCGGTCGCGTGCCCCGCAGCAACAGGCAGCCACGCACCCCCCCAGAATCACCAGAGGAGCACCGTCATGCCCATCGACCCCTTTGCCGCCCTGAACGCCATGCTGCGCGCCGAGGCCACCCGCGCCGCCGACGAACGGCAGGCGCGCCAGCGCCAGCAGGCCGCCGAGAGCGGCCCCGTCAAGGAGTCCGAACCGCGCCCGCCGTTGGCCCGCACCGTCGACGACCGCAGGCGCTGAACCACCGGCGGGCGGCCGGTCTGGTCCCGCGGGCCGGCCGCCCGCCGGGCGCCTCCATTTCGTCAGGAGGGCCGCTGCGAGCTGGGCATTACCTCCGGCGTAATCGACCGGACCCCGTCCCCACCGGCAGGCTCTGTCCCACCGGAACCCGGGCGGCGCACTCCGTCCGGGCTCCGGAGCCAGCCGGCCCGACGGCCGGTCAGTCACGCTCCCGATGGAGGCTGGTCCCCATGTCCGCAACCACCCTGCTCGCCGGTATCTCCCGCACCACCGAACCCACCGTGATGCTGCGCCGCTTCCTCGGCCTGGACGCGGTCGTCACCGGGACCAACGGCATCGCGTACATCGCCGCCTCCGGCCCCCTCGGGCGACTGCTCGGCGTCGACGCCGGGGTGCTGCTGGGCGTGGGGATCGTCATCCTCGCGTACGGCCTGGGCGTCGCCCTCGTCGCGGCCCGGCGCGAGCCCCACCGGGCCGCCGTGACGGCCGTCGTCGACATCAACCTGGTCTACGCCGTGGTCAGCATCGTCTCGGTGCTGCTCTGGTTCGAGCCCACCACCGCCGGCGCCGTGTGGATTCCGCTCCAGGCCCTGGTCGTCGCCGGGTTCGCGGTGGCCCAGTGGGCGTCCCTGCGGGCCGTCCTCAAAGGCTGAGGGACTGGAGGTGGGCGTGCGTCGCCGGGTCGGCCGGGAGCATCGTCTCGATGGCCAACTCGGCGACGGTCACGTCCATCGGCGTGTTGAAGGTGGAGATGGACGAGACGAAGGAGAGCACCTCGCCCTCGTGCTCGATCCGCAGCGGCAGCGCGAAGTAGGGGTACGGAGCGGAGCCGGGGGCGCCGGCCTCCGGCCCGTCGTCGTCGCCCGACGGCACGGGATAGCCGGCCACCTCGTCGTACAGCGCGCGCAGTTCCTCCGAGCGCACCAGCGCCAACTGGCGCTCCATCTGGTGCAGCAGGTGCTGCCGCCACTCGGGGAGGTTGCGGATGCGCGGCGCGAGCCCCTCCGGGTGGAGGGTGATCCGCATCCCGTTCAGCGGCGGCGTCAACAGGTGCGGTGCGATGCCCTCGATGAGCCGGGTCATCCCCAAGTTGGCGGCGACGACGTTGTACAGCCCGTCCACGATGATCGCCGGATAGGGGTCGTACCCGTGCAGCAACTGCTGCATCCCCTCCCGCAGGCTGCTCATCGCCGGGTCGTCGAGCGAGGTCTCGGTGTAGCGCGGGGCGTAACCGCCCGCCAACAGCAGCGCGTTGCGCTCCCGCACCGGCACGTCCAGGTGCTCCGCGAGCCGCAGGATCATCTCCTCGCTGGGGCGGGAGCGCCCGGTCTCGATGAAACTGATGTGACGGGCCGAGGAGTCCGCGCGCAGCGCCAGCTCCAACTGGCTGACGCGGCGGCGCTCACGCCAGCTCCGCAGCAGCGGTCCCACCCCTGTGTCCGACGCGAGAGTTGTCATAGCCAGACCGTAATACGCCTCGGGCGTGACCTGCGACGACGGTGCTCAGCCCCGGGTCGGCCCCAGCAGTTCGGCAAGCGCCCGGTCGACGTCGACCGCCCGCTCCTCCAACTCGGCGGGGACGGTGGCGTACGAGTGCAGCAGGAAGTGCCGCAGCCGGGCGGTGGTGAACCGCAGCAGCGCCACCCCCTCGGGCGAGCGCAGCTCCACCAGCGTCCGCCCGTCCTCGCACGGCCGCACCCGCACGTCCCCCAAGCCGGCCGGGGCGCGCAGCCCGCGGTCCAGCAGCACGCGGGCGAACGTCCAGGTCACACTGGCGCCGCTGAGACAGGCGGATGCCGGGAAGGTCATCCGTACCGCCAAGGGGTCGTCGACGCGGTACGTCAGGCAGACCGGGACCGACACGGGCTCGGGGGCCTGGCTGATGAGGTGCGCCGGGACGGACTGCTCGACGGTCGGGAACATGAGGTGCTCCTTCGTGGCTGCTGGTGCGGCTCCTCGTGTGCACTACGACGCACGAGGACACCGGAGCACTGCACCCCACCCCACAAACGCCCGGGTGATCTGCGTCACATCACCGTCGCGTCGCTGCTCGCCGCGGGCGGTGGCGCCTGTGACGCCGCCTCGACCAGGTACGGCGAGCGGAGCGCCCCCGACAGGCGCACCAGCCGCTCCCGGCCGGCCGCGAGCGCGGCCGCCAGCTCCTCCGCGCCGGCCTGCGCGTACTCCTGGTCCGCCTCCTCGGGCGGCCGCCCCTGCCCGCGCGCGGCGATCGCGGCGCTCAGCATCGCGGCCACCCCCACGATCCGCGCCTGCTCCGGTTCCGAGCGCTCGGCGAGCGCCGCGTCGTGCACCCGGCGGCGGACCCGGTCGTCCAGGTACGGCTGGAGCTTCAGCAACTCGTCGTGGATGACGGTCTCCCGCACCGTCAGCCGTAGCTCGGGCGAGGCCCACCAGGAGATCCCCGGCAGCGGAGCGAGCCCCACGGGCCGTAGACGCCGCCACAGCACCCCCAGCCGCACATGGGCGACCCCGGCCCGCAGCGCCTCGGAGAGCTGCGGTCCCAGCAGCGGCAGCAGGAAGCCGACCGTGGTCACCACGCCGCCGAGGGCGGCCAGCGGCGGCGCCACCGTGGTGGACAGCCCGTCCCAGTCGCGGCCGTTCCAGCGCGCGACGACCGCGGTCAGCTTGGCGATCCCGAAGCCGAGGTTGAGCACGAAGCCGACCACCAGCACCACCAGGCCCGCGCGCAACCACTGCCGCACCTCCCGGGCCCACCGCAGACACATCACGCAGGTCACCAGCGCCGACGTGACGTGCGCCAGCAGATAGGTGACGACCATCTCGCGGATGAAGGGCGTGTTGGCGTAGTAGGTGTCGAGGTCCCGCAGCCGCTCCACCGGCGCGTCGCCGAGCGCGAACAGCACCGAGATGAGCACGATCGCGGCCCCGTACACCGCTATCCACCGCCGGGTGCTGCGGCGGACCCGCTCGGCCGGCCCGCCGCGCCAGTTCACGATCAGCACGAGGCAGGCGCAGCCGAAGGCGCACATGATGTTGTAGACGAGCGGGCCGGAGAGGTTCGCCACCCCGGTGATCCGGTTCACGGCCGTGATCGACGGCGGCGCGGCGAAGAAGAAGCAGACGCTCGCCGTCAGCAGCAGGAAGTGCACGGAGCGCACCAGTGGGTCGCGCCAACCGCGCAGCAGCGCCGGCAGCTTGGCGACGAAGGCGATGCCGAGGGCGATGGCGGGGAGGTAGTAGTCGCTGTTGCGCATGGCGCTTCCCGTCCGTCAGCCGGCGCGCCCCGCCCGGCGGTTGCCGAGTGAGGTGTGGATCCGTCGGGCGAGTTCGCTGTGAGGTCCGCGGCCCGCCGTCCCCTCCAACCATGACCGCAACTGGGCGCCTAACTCCAGCCCGAAGGTCTCCGCTTCGGTCTCCTGGCGCTGGTGGAAGTCGGTGCGCGCGGCGAGTCCCTGCACCGCGGCGGCGGTCCCGCCCGAAGGCGCACGCTCCTCGGGCGGCGGGACGGCGCCGCCCGGGAGATCGGTGTGACCGCCGCCGTGACCGGCCATCATGTGCCAGACCTCGTGGCCGAATATCACCAGTTGGTGCGAGGGTTGGGTGTTGGCCTGGACGCAGATCACGTCCTGGTCCGTCATGTCCAGGTAGAGCCCGCTGGCGGTGCCGGGCGGAAACTCCACCAGCCGCAGCACCACCGGTCTGCCGCGCCGCTCGCTCAGCCGCGCGCACAGGGCGGCGAACACGTCGTCGGGGCCGTCGGGACCGGCCTGCTCCAGGGCGTGGGCCAGGTCGTCACGGAGTTCGCGCATGGCACTCCGGGTGCTCTTGGTGCTCACTCGCCTCCCCTGCTCGTTCGGACCACACCGTACCCACGCTCGCCCCAGGGCACTATTCTGACCTGCGTTTATGCACGTCAGAATGGCTGTGATTGGTCGCTCTCACAGGTGTGCGGAACCGGGCCACCCCGTGTGCACACGCGAAGCGGTCACGGAACGTCGGCGGCAGCGGCGACGACGTCCGCCGGGGCGAGGAAGCCGAGTTCACGGTCGGTCAGCGGCGGCTTGGCCAACCGGGGGCGCAGCGGGCCGCGGGCCGCGCCGAACAGGACCCGGGGCCGGACCAGCCGCCCGGGGCCCGATTGGAGCGTCATCACGTCCGTGAGCGCCTTCGCCATCGCGTACGAACCGGTGGACGTCCGCACCAGCCGGTTCACGTAGCGGCTGACCAAACGGTCCACCGGATTGGGTGAACGGCCCACGGAGCCGGGGTAGAAGACGTCCTGGCCGGTGGCGAGCCCCCACGCCACCCCGGCCGGCCGGGCGATCGCGCGCCGGATCCGTCGGGTCAGGCCCGGTGCGGTGACGCCCCCTCGGCGCAGTTCGCCGCGGAGCGCGACCGCGCCGAGCGCGGCCACCGACAGCCCGTGGCCGTAGACCGGGTTCAGGGCGGCGGCGGAGTCGCCGAGCGCCACGAAGCCGTCGGGGAGGTTGCGCGCCCGCTCGTACAGCCGCCGGCGGTTGACGGTGCTGCGGGTCACCGCGATGTCGCTGAGCGGTTCCGCGTGCGCGAGGAGCTGCCCGACCAGGGGGTGGCGCACCCCGCGGGCGAAGTCGAGGTACGCGGCCTCGTCGGCGGTGGGTTCGCCGCCGCGGGTGCCCGACAGGCTCACCAGCCACCGCCCGTCCTCGATCGGGATGATCGTGGCGATCTGGCCGGGGCCGCCGCGGCGCGGATCGGCCTGGATGGTGAAGACGGGACAGTGCTCGTCGGCGCCCTTCGGCGCGCGGTAGATCCGACTGGCGTACGCCACCCCGGCGTCGACCGTGAGCTCGCGGACCGGGCCGGCGCCGAGCGCGGCGAGCCAGCGGGGCGCCCGGGAGGCCCGCCCGGAGGCGTCCACCACCAGATCGGCGCAGATCCGCCGCGCCGGGCCGGCGTCCTCACGGATCCACACCCCGTCGACGCGACGCGCGTCACCGGTCAGGCCCAGCGCCTCCGCCCCCGTGAGGACGGTGATCCCGCCGCCCGGCAGCACCCGGTCCCGTACGGCCCAGTCGAGCAGGTCCCGGCTGCACGCGAGGATGTAGTGCGACTCCGGCCAACGCCGGTACCAGCCCTCCGGGGAGAGCGACACCATGCCCGTGGGCAGCGGGATGCGGTGGGCTCCGGCGTCCAACAGCGTGCCCGTGACCCCCGGCGCCAGCGACTCGATCGCGTCCGCGCCGCCCGACCAGAGCATGTGGGCGTGGCGTGCCTGGGGCAGCCCCTTGCGGGGCGCGGGCCGGTCCGGCAGGACGTCCCGCTCGATGACGACGACCTCCTGGACGAAGGCCCGGCACGCGGCCGCGGCGAGGAGGCCCGCGATCCCCCCTCCGACGATCACGGCCCTGCGGGGGGCTCGTTGCCGGGGGGACGAGAAGGGTTCGGTCATGGATTGCCGCTCTCAGACATGGCCGCCCTGCGGCGGCCCGCTTCGTGGACAAGTGCTTCCCGGACCACGGGGCAGCGGTCCAGGGCGAGCGAGGTCCGCACCAGGCCGTCCGCGCCGACGGCCGGCAGCAGGGGCGGTGCGCCGCCGGCGCCCGAGCCGCCGCCGTCCCGCCAGTCCGCGTCGTCCCGGTGGGCGGCGGTGCCGTCGGGGTCGGCGTCCCGGGCGTCGTCGGCCGCGGCGATCATGGCCGCGTCGGCGGCGGCGAGGGCCCGTTCGGGAGTGTGGCCGACGGCGAGCGCCCGCGCGAGGACCTCCCGGTGGATCCGGGCGTCGAAGTACGGGCGCAGGGTGATCAGACCGTCGTGGATGGCGGCTTCGCGCTGGGTGAGCCGCAGTTGCAGGGCGGCCAGCGGCCCGATCGACGCCCGCGCCGCACCGGCGGCCCCCGCCGTCGCCAACAGGTCTGCCAGCGGCTTGAGGTGCCGGTGGCGCACCGCGGTGCGCCACTCGATCACCACCCGCTCGGTGACCAGCGGCAGCACGAACCCCACGGCGATCAGCAGCGCCGACGCGGACGCGAACGGCCGGGCCACGTGCGTGGACAGGTAGTCGAGGTCACGGCCCGCCCACCGGGCGCCGATCGCGGTGAACTTGGCCGCGTCGTAACCGGTGTTCAGGACGTAGCCGACGACGATGAGCACCAGCCCGACCCGCAGCACCCCGCTCACCCGGCGCGACCAGCGCCAGCACAGCACCGTCATCACCACGGCCGCCGTGGTGTGCGCCAGCAGGTAGAGGACGATCATCTCGCGGATGAAGGGCGTGGTGGCGTAGTACGTGTCGAGGTCGCGCAGCCGCTCCACGGGCGCGTCCCCGAGTGCGAAGAGGACGAACAGCGCGACGCACACGGCGCCGTACGCCAGCGAGCACGCCCACGTCGCCCGCCGGGTGCGCTCGGTGACGCCCCCGCGCCAGATGATCACCAGGATGATGCAGGTCCCGCAGAACGCCGACAGCACGGCGTACACCAGCGGCGCGGCGGCGTTCGGGACCCCGACGATCCGGTTCACCGCGGCGATCACCGGGATCATGCCTAAGAGGAACACCATGCTGGCGAGGAGCAGCAACACGCAGACGCAGCGCAGCAGGGCGTCCCCGCGGTTGCGGTGCAGCGCCGGCAGTTTCAACAGGAACGCCCCGAAGAGCAGGGCACCGGGCACCAGCATGGTCAGGTCTGTGGCCATACGGAACGGACTCCAGGTGTCGTGGTCACTACGAGGCCGGTCCGACCGGGCCCGGGCCGTCCGCCCGTCGGGGGTGCTCAGCCCGCCCGGCGCGGCCGGCCACCGCCCGCGAGCACGACGGCGGGGGAGCGGGACGCACCAGGCGCCCGTCGAGCCACGCCCGGCACACTGCTTCGGTTCCGTCGCACACTGCCCACGCCCCTCGTCGACCGATGCGGACCCGGTCACCTGCGCGGCCCCTCGGGCCGCGCGCCTCCCCAACTCCCCCGTACGCGCCGCATCGGGACCGTCGCCGGCCGTGCGATCGTGCCACCGTACTTCGTACACGTGTGCAAAAGATATCCCGCATCCGGACGCGCGCCGCCTCGTTCCCGGGCCCCGCGCCGCTCCGGTCGGCCAGCCCCCAGCGGGTGCGGCTGCGGGCCGTACGGGGCACGATGGCGGCATGCTCCTGGCACGGCTCGCCGAAGTGTCCCGGGACGTGGCCGCCGCGTCCGCGCGATCGCGCAAGACCGCCCTGCTGGCCGAGGTCTTCGCCGATGCCGCGCCCGAAGAACTCGGCCCGGTCGTCTCCTATCTCTCCGGCCGGCTCCCGCAGGGCCGCATCGGAGTCGGCTGGAGCACCCTCAAGGACCCGCCGCCGCCCGCCGCATCCGCCGCGCTCACGCTCGCCGAAACCGACGCCGCGCTGACCGCGCTCGCCCGCGTCGCCGGCGCCGGTGCCCAGGGCGAGCGCCGACGGCTGGCCCGGGCGCTGCTGGCCGCCGCCACCGCGCCCGAGCAGCACTTCCTCACCGGGCTGCTGCTGGGCGAGGTGCGCCAAGGCGCCCTCGACGCGATCGCGTTGGAGGCCGTGGCCCGGGCCGCCGGCGCCGCGCCGGCCGCGGTGCGCCGGGCCGTCATGCTCGACGGCTCGCTGCCGCGCGTCGCCGCAGCCGTGCGCGCCGACGGGCCCGCCGCGCTCGACCGCTTCCGGCTGCGCGTCGGCACCCCCGTACTGCCGATGCTGGCGCACACCGCCGCCTCGGTCACCGAAGCCGTACGCACCCTCGACACCGCCTGCTCCGTCGAGGAGAAGTTGGACGGCATCCGCGTCCAGGTGCACCGCGACGGCGCCGAGGTCCGGATCCACACCCGCTCCCTCGACGACATCACCGACCGGCTGCCGGAAGTCGCGGCAGTGGCGCGGGCGCTCGCCGGCGACGGGTTCGTGCTGGACGGCGAGGTCATCGCGGTGGACCGGAACGGCCGGCCCGTCGCCTTCCAGGAGATCGCCGCCCGCGTCGGCTCCCGCACGGACGTGGCGACGGCCCGCGCCGCCCTGCCCGTGACGCCCGTCTTCTTCGACGTCCTCGCCGCCGACGGCGCCGACACCCTCGACCTCCCCGGGGACGAACGCCACGCCGCGCTCGCCCGGCTGGTGCCCGAGGAGTTCAGGGTGCGCCGCACCGTCGTCACCGACCCCGCCGACGGAGCGCAGCTCGCCGCCGCCGAGGACTTCCTGACCCGGAGCCTGGCGCGCGGTCAGGAAGGCGTCCTGGTCAAGGCGCTGGACGCGCCGTACGTCGCCGGGCGCCGGGGCCGCGCCTGGCTGAAGGTCAAACCGGTGCACACCCTGGACCTGGTGGTCGTCGCCGCCGAATGGGGCCACGGTCGGCGCACCGGACTGCTGTCCAACCTGCACCTCGCGGCCAGGGCCGCCGACGGTTCCTTCGTGATGCTCGGCAAGACGTTCAAGGGGCTCACGGACGAGATGCTGCGCTGGCAGACCCGACGGCTCGGCGAACTCGCGGTGTCCGACGACGGGTTCACGGTCCGGGTCCGACCCGAACTGGTCGTGGAGATCGCCTACGACGGGGTCCAGCGCTCGTCGCGCTACCCGGCCGGGGTGACGCTGCGCTTCGCCCGCGTCGTACGCCACCGCCCCGACAAGCAGCCGGGCGAGGCGGACGCCATCGAGCAGGTGTCGGCCGGACCGAGCCCCGCGCCACCCGACCGCGGACCGGTCTGATCAGGCGGAATGCCGAAAAATGAGTACGCAGCCGGTGGACTCGGCGCCCATGATGACGGCGTGACGACGTACATCGCGGCCCCGGCGCGCACCGGGGAAGAACGACTGCCCGACGGACGGCTCCTCGGCTGGGCCGAGTGGGGACCGTGCGACGGCACGCCCGTGCTGCTCTGCCCCGGTGCGGCCACCAGCCGCAGCCTCGGCTTCGGAGCGGACGCGCTCACCGAGCTCGACGTCCGGCTCGTCTCCGTCGACCGGCCGGGGCTCGGCGCCTCCACCCCGGCGCCGGGGCGCACCCTCGTGGACTTCGCCGCCGACGTCCGACAGCTCGCCGCGCGCAGGGGGCTCGGCCGCCCGGCCGCGGTCGGGAACTCCCAGGGCGCCCCGTTCGCCCTGGCCTGCGCCGCCGCCGACGCGGTCGGCGCGCTCGCCCTGGTCGCGGCGGCCGACGAGATCGCCGACGCCCGCTTCGCCGACGGACTCCCGCCCGAACTGCGGCACCTGGTGGACCTGTCCGTACGGGACCCTTCGGCGGCCGAGGCGGTCTTCGCCGGCTTCACGCCACAGCAGATGCTGGACCTGGTGTTGGGCGGGAGCCCGCAGTGCGATCTGCTCGTCTACCGGGAGGAAGCCTTCGCCGCCGCGTACCGCCGTGCACTGGACGAAGCCTTCGCCCAGGGGGCCGGGGGCTACGCCCGGGACACGGTGCTCGCCATGGGGCGGTGGGGCCTCGACTTCGCGGCGGTCCGGGTCCCCGTGGACGTCTGGTACGGCACGGAGGACCGCAGCCACTCGCCGGACCACGGAGCCGGTCTGACGGCCCGCATCCCCGGTGCCGTACGGCACCTGGTCCCCGGCGCCGGCGGTGCGGTCCTGTGGACGCACGCCCCGCAGATCCTCGCCACCCTGCTCGGGCACGTCCGGCCGGCCCAGTGACGCGGGGGCGGGGGAGCGGGCGGGCCGTGCGCCGACGGGGCACGCTAAGGGGTGTCCGGCAATCCCCGGCGGGCGTACGGGTCACCCCTCAGGGAGCGTGCAGAGTCCCGCATCCGTGCTCCCGTGTACGCGAAAGGAACATTCGCCATGTCCGCGCAGCCGCTCTCCCCGCAGCAGCTTGAGGAACACCTCCGCGAACTCCCCGGCTGGGCCGTCGTCGACGGCCGCCTCACCCGCAGCTACCGCCTCGCGTCCCACCTCGCGGCGGCGGCCTTCGTCCAGCACGTCGCCGTCGTCCAGGACGAGCTGAACCACCACGCGGACCTGACGCTGGGCTACCGCACGGTCGCCGTCGCCGTGCAGACCCACGACGCGGGCGGCGCCCTCACCGACCTGGACGTGGGCCTCGCGGCGCGCGTCGAGCGCGTGGCGCCGGCCCACGGCGCGACCTGACGGGCCGTCCGCCCGGTGCCGGCGCCACTGCCCCGGTCATCCCGCGGCACCCCACTCGCGCCGGGCGAAGGCCGCGAAGGTGCCGGGCTCGCGGCCCAGCACCTCGCGCACACCGGTGGTGCTGGACGCGTTGTGCCCGTCGAGGAGCGTGGTGAACAGGTCGGTGAGCCAACTGGCCTCGGGCTCCGAGAGCCCCGCCTCCTGAAGGGCCGCCTGGTACGCGGCGCCGGGTACGGGCACGTAGTGGACCTCCCGCCCCAGGACGGCGGAGATCTCCGCGGCGACCTCGGCGAACGTGATCGGGCGCGGCCCGGTGACCTCGTGCGTACGACCCTCGTGGCCGTCCTCGACGAGCGCCGCTACCAGCACGTCCGCCAGGTCCTCCGCGTCGATGAAGGGTTCCGCGGTGTTCCCGGCGGGGAAGGCGATCTCGCCGCGGCCCAGACCCTCGGCCATCGGGCCCTCGCTGAAGTTCTGGGCGAAGAAGCTGGCGCGCACCACGGTGAGCGGGACGCCGCACTCCGCGAGCGCCTCCTCGGCGGCCACCGCGGCCGGCTCGCCCCGCCCGGAGAGCAGCACCAGCCGGCTGACGCCGGACTCGGCGGCCGTCGCTCCGAAGGCGCGCAGGACCTCCACCGCGCCGGGGGCCGCGAGGTCGGGGTAGTAGTTGACGTACGCCCGCTGCACCCCCTTGAGGGCGGGCGCCCAGGTGTCCGGCGCCTGCCAGTCGAAGAGGGTGTCACCGGTGCGCGAGCCGGCCCGTACGGCGATTCCCCGGGCGGTCAGCCGGGGGACCACCCGTCGGCCGGTCTTCCCGGTGGCCGCGGTCACCAGCACCGTGAGGTCGCCGGTCGTGGCCGTCGGCAGGTCCGTCTTGTGCGAAGTCGTGTGCTCTGTCATGCCTCCAGGTTCGCGGCCCGAGCGTGGACGCTCCATGCTCCACAGGCTCAATCCCATACGCGTACGTCTCGGCCCGCTGGCGCGGAGCCACCGTACGCTGGGCGCCATGGACGTACTCGCCGGACTGCTGGACGGCCCCCGGGCCCGCGGTGCCTTCCTGCTGCGGATGGTGATGGCACCGCCGTGGTCGGTGCGCGTCGAGGACCGGGCCCCGCTGGCGCTGATGTGCCTGACCGAGGGCGAGGCGTGGATCGTCCCCGATGCGGGGAAGCCCGTGCTGCTGCGCCCCGGTGACGTGGCGATCGCCCGCGGACCGGCCCCGTACACCATCGCCGACAGCCCGACGACCGCGCCCACGGCGCTGGTCGGACCCGGCGGCGACTGCCGCACCCTGAGCGGCGAGCCGCTGGCGGAGCGCATGTCCATGGGCGTGCGCGCCTGGGGCAACGACCCCGAGGGCTCGGCCGTGCTGCAAGTGGGGACGTACCCCATGGCCGGCGAGGTCAGCGGGCGGCTGCTGGCCGCCCTGCCGGACCTGGTGCACCTGCGGGCCGACGAGTGGTCCTGTCCGCTGCTGCCGGTCTTCGAGGAGGAGATCGGGCGCGACGACCCGGGCCAGAGCGTGATGCTGGACCGGATCCTGGACCTCCTGCTGGTGGTGGCGCTACGGGCGTGGTTCTCCCGGCCGGAGGCGGGCGCCCCCGCCTGGTACCGGGCGATGGGCGACCCCGTGGTGGGGCGGGCCCTGCGGCTGCTCCAGGACGACCCGGCGCACCCCTGGACGGTCGCCTCGCTCGCCGCGAAGTGCGGGGTGTCCCGGGCGGCCCTGGCCCGGCGCTTCCACGAACTCGTGGGCGAGCCGCCGATGGCGTACCTGACCCGCTGGCGTCTCGACCTCGCCGCCGACCTGCTGCGCGAGTCCGACGCGACGATGGAGGCGATCGCCCGGAAGGTGGGCTACGGCGGTGCCTTCGCCTTCAGCTCGGCCTTCAAACGGGTCCGCGGAGTCAGCCCCCAGGAACACCGCACGGCAGGCACGGGCGGCACATTCGTTTTGCCACAACGGCAACAATCCTCGCTCTGAACGCCGACCCGGGCGAACCTGTGGCCATGACCCGACACGACGAGCACCACGCACCGCACGACGGCCACCAGCAGCACCGGCACGGCCACGCGCATGACCACGGACACGGCGACGCCGGCCACATGGACTGGGCGACGATGGGCCCGCTCCTGGAACGCGGCGCCGAGGTGTACGCCCCCCTGTACCGGCAGGCCGCGGCCTGGCTGGGAGAGCTGGCCCCGGAGTCCGGGGTGCGCCGGATCCTGGACGTCGGCAGCGGCCCCGGGGTGATCGCGGGGCTGCTCGCCGAGGCGTTCCCGGACGCGGAGGTCGTCGCCGTCGACGCCACGCCCGAACTCTTGGCGCAGGCCCGGGCCCGGGCCGAGCGTCTCGGCTACGGCGGGCGCTTCGACACGGTCGAAGCCGAACTGCCCGCCGGCTTCGACGCCCTCGGCACCGCGGACCTGATCTGGGCCGGGGACTCCCTGCACCACGTCGGCGACCAGCGCGCCGCGATCGCGGGGCTCGGCGCGCTGCTGCGCCCAGGCGGGGTGCTCGCCCTGGTGGAGGGCGGCCTGCCGGCGCGTCATCTGCCGCGGGACATCGGCATGGGGCGCCCCGGCCTTGAGGTCCGGTTGGACGCCGCGAACGCGGAGCGCTTCGAGGCGATGCGGGCCTCCTTGCCGGACGCCACGGAGGAGGTCGAGGACTGGCGGGCGCTGCTGGGCGCGGCCGGTCTCGAACCGACCGGAGCCCGGTCCTTCCTGCTGGACGTGCCGGCGCCGGCCCCCGCGCAGGTGCGCGAGCACCTCGCGGTCAACCTCGCCCACCGGAGCAGCGGCAGCGAGGAGTTCCTCCAGGAGGACGACCTCGCGGTCCTCGCGCGTCTCGCGGACCCCGAGGACCCCGCGGGCGTCCTGAACCGCTCGGACGTCTTCCTGCTGGCGGCCCGCACGGTCCACACGGCCCGCCGTCGTTAGAAGGCGCCTTCAAAGTCCCGCCGGGCAGGCGGGACTTTGAAGCCCCTGGAACCCGCCCGCACGTTCCGCGTTCCGCTGCGCCCCGCGCGGTTGCGCCGTGCGGCCGGCCGTACAGGCGAATGCTCCCGCAGGGATGCGGCTGCTCCGTCCTCAGACACGGGCGCGCTCACGGGCACGGTTCGAGGCGCCACTGTTGGGCCGGGGTGTCCAGGTCCTCCCACTGCTGGAGGCGGGCGCCCTCGTCGGTGGAGCCGTCGACGACCTCCAGCAGCAGTCCGCTGATGAAGCTGACGATGGCGACCGTGCCGGGGGCGTCCAGGTGCTGCTCGATGATCCACTCCTGGGCGCCGAAATTGTTCGCCCGCCACTGCTGGATGCGGGTGCCGTTCTCCGTGGCGGCATTGGCGACGTCCAGACGCTTGCCGCTGGCAACGTTGACGAAGTGGTACAGCCCGCTGCCGTTCGGCACCGGGTCGATCTGCCACTGCTGGGCCGGCTCCCCGGTCTCCTTCGCCTGCTGGACGACGGCGCCGCTCCCCCTGGCGCCGCCGTACACCTCCAGGACCAGCCCGCTGCCCACGTTGCGCACCAGATGGCGCCCCGGTGTGAAAGCCCCGCTCAACGTCCCGCACTCCTCGTCCGTGCCGCCCGCCGGCGCTGGGTCGTGTCGTCACAGTCGCGCCGGGAAGATCGATCGTACGAGAAGGGTCCGACAACCGCCCCGGCGCACGCGGGCGGGCACCGGGGCGCCCGGTCAGCCGAGCGTCGCCGGGTCGGGGCCGAGCCGACGGCCCTCGTCGAGCGCGGCCAGCGCCGCCAGGTCGTCCGAGTCCAGCTCGAAGTCGAACACCGCGAGGTTCTCCCGGATCCGGGACGGGGTCACCGACTTCGGGATGGCGATCAGCCCCGACTGGACGTGCCAGCGCAGCACCACCTGCGCCGGGCTGCGCCCGTGCTTGCGCGCCACGGCGACCACCGCGGGCGCCTCCAGCAGGCCCTTGCCCGAGCCCAGCGGCGACCACGCCTCGGTCGCGATGCCGAGCCGGGCGTGCACCTCGCGCGCCGCGTGCTGCTGGAGCTGGGGGTGCAGCTCGATCTGGTTGACCGCGGGGACGACCGACGTCTCCTCGACCAGCCGCTCCAGGTGCTCGGGGAGGAAGTTCGACACGCCGATGGCGCGGGCGCGGCCCTCGGACAGCACCTTCTCCAGCGCCCGGTACGTGTCCACGTAGGCGTCCCGGCGGGGGAGCGGCCAGTGGATCAGGTACAGGTCGACGTAGTCCAGACCGAGCCGGTCGAGCGAGGCGTCGAAGGCGCGCAGGGCCGGGTCGTAGCCCTGGTCGCTGTTCCACAGCTTGGTGGTGACGAACAGCTCCTCGCGGGGGAGGCCGGAGGCGGCGAGCGCCCGGCCGGTGCCGGTCTCGTTCTCGTAGGCGGCGGCGGTGTCGATGCTGCGGTACCCGGCGTCGAGGGCGGTGGTGACCGCGGCCGTCGCCTCGTCGTCGGGCACCTGCCAGACGCCGAAGCCCAACTGCGGCATGGTGACGCCGTTGTTCAGGGTGATCGAGGGGACGGTGCTCACGTGGGATGTGTCCTTACCTGGTCGTGTACCGGTCGTGCCCGGTCGTTTCGGCTCGTCGTGCTTGCTCGCCGTGTTGCTCGTGGCGGGAGGTCCGCGGTCGCCCGTGCGGACGGACGTGCGGCGCGGCGGACCCGTGGCGGAGCGCACCTGCGCCCGCACGCGTTCGCCCGCGGACCGAAGTGCCCGTACAGGTCCATGGAAAACGATCAACTGCTCGACGGCATTCCCAGCGACCCCGGTCGTGACGCCCTGCCCGGCCACATTGGCGTGATGACGCCACGATCCACCCGTTCTTTCCCGGCCCCGACCATTGACCGTGTCCCAACAAGCCGCGACCCTATGACACATAGCTGAACATCGGTCGCCCACGTGAACGTATGTTCAGGGTGTTGAACCGCGAAGTGCTGAGCTGCTGGATCATCCTGACCGACCCCCACCCTCAGGAAGGCAGGCACCACACATGAACCCCACCGCTGCGACCGCCGAAGACCCCCGAGCCGTCGCCACCACCACCGCGCCAACCGTCACCGGCGCCGCTCCGGCCGAATGGCGGTCTCCGGGCTACGAGGTCGTGGACACCGCGCTGGAAGTCACCGCCTACCTCCACGCCGACCGGTAGGCAGGGCCCGTGCTGCTCCAGGTGCTCGGCACCGCGGCGGGCGGCGGACTGCCCCAGTGGAACTGCGCGTGCCCCGGCTGCTCCGGGGCGCGCGCCCACCCGAGTCGGCGCCGCCGCCACGCCTCGCTCGCGGTGCGCGCGGACGAGGGCCGCTGGTACCTCGTCAACGCGACGCCCGACATCGGCGACCAGATCGAGGACAGCGCCGCCCTACGACCCGGGCCGGGTCCCCGGGACACCCCCGTGGCCGGCATCGTCCTCACGGACGCCGAACTCGACCACACCCTCGGCATCGCCCGCTTGCGGGAGGCCGACGGCTTCTCCCTGGTGGCCACCGCGCGGGTGCGCCGCGCCCTGACCGACCGGCTGCACCTCGACGACGTGCTCGCGCCCTACACCCGGATCACCTGGCGCGGGCTCGACGTCGAGCCCGAACCCCTGCACAAGGGCGGCAGCGTGGAGGCGTCCGCCGTCCCGGTGTCCGCCAAACGGCCCCGGTACGCCGCCGACGTCACCCCAACGGACCCGACCGGGGGCCATCCCGACCCGGCCGCGGCCGAAGGGAACACACCTGCGGCCGAAGGGAACCCGCCTGCGGCCGGAGCGGACGGACTCGGTGACCACGGCTGGGTCACCGCACTCAAGCTGCGCGACACCGACACCGGCCGCAGCCTCCTCTACGCCCCCGCGCTCGCCGCCTGGACGGCGGCCTTCCAAGAAGCCGTCGACGCAGCGGACTGCGTCATCCTCGACGGCACCTTCTGGGACGACGAGGAACCGCGGGACACCGGCATCTCCGCCTGCACCGCCACCGAGATGGGCCACCTCCCGATCGCCGGCCCCCGCGGCACCGCGCGCCGGCTCGCCACCGCCCGCGCCCGCTGCCTCTACACCCACCTCAACAACACCAACCCCCTCACCAACCCCGAGTCCCAGCAGCACGCCCTGCTCGGCTCCTGGGGCCTGGAAGTCGCCGCCGACCGAATGGTGATCGAGCTGTGAGCACTGCCGTCGCACCCCGACCGGACACGGACGAGCCGTGGAGCGCCGTCGAGTTCACGGCACGGCTGCGTGCCGTGCCCGCCGCCCGGTACCACGACCGCCACCCCTTCAACGTCCGGATGCACGAGGGCTCGCTGACCCCCGACGAACTGCGCCGCTGGATCCTCAACCGCTTCCACTACCAGCGTCACATCCCGGTCAAGGACGCCCTGATCCTCGCCAAGTTCGACGACAGCGCACTGCGCCGCTCCTGGCTGCGCCGCATCCAGGACCACGACGGCACGAAGGCCGGCGAAGGCGGCATCGAGCGCTGGCTCCGGCTCGGCGAGGCCGCCGGCATCGACCGCGGCCGACTGCTCGCCGGCGCCGACGTGCTGCCCGGCGTACGGCTCGCGGTCGAGGGATACGTCAACTTCTGCCGGCTGCGCCCGCCGCTGGAGGCCGTCGCCGCCTCGCTCACCGAACTCGCCGCCCCCTCCATCATGCAGACCCGCATCGACGCCTTCGAGACCCACTACCCGTGGATCGAAGCCGATGGGCTCACCTACTTCCGCACCCGCATCGACCAGGGCGGACGCGACAGCCGCGAGGCGCTCGCACTCGTCGTCGCCTGGGCGGGCACGCGCCGCGAACAGGAGGCCGCGGTGGCCGCCCTGCGCTTCAAGTGCGACGTCCTGTGGGCGCTGCTGGACGCCGTGGACGGCGGGGGAGCGGCCCGCCCCGGCCCGCCGTCGGGCGGCGCCGAATGAACGCCGGCCAACGCCCGGCGCCCTCCGCAGCGCCCGCGCCGCCCGCCGGCGACTGGCAGCCGGCGCTCGCCCGGTCGGTCCTGCTGCGGTACGACCGGGTGCGCGCCGTCGACCTGCTCGTCATGCCCGAGAGGGTCGTCGTCCTGACCGGGAACGCCGGTACGATCCTGCGGCTGTGCGACGGCTCCCGTCGGGTCGACGACATCGTTGCCGAACTGCGCGGGCGCCACCCGGGCGCACCCGTCGCCGTCGAGGTCCCCGCCTTCTTGGCCCGGGTGCGCGCGGAGGGCTGGCTGACGTGATGACGAACCCCAGCGCGAACGCGACCCCGGCCCGGGGCCCGAGCCCGCCGTGGGCCCTGCTCGCGGAGCTCAGCCACGGCTGCCCGCTGCGCTGCGCCTACTGCTCCAACCCCACCGAACTGGTCAGTCGGTCAGCCGAGTTGACCGCGGACGAGTGGGGCGACGTCTTTCGTCAAGCCGCTGACCTCGGTGTCGTCCAAAGCCATCTCTCCGGGGGCGAGCCCCTGCTGCGCCGCGACCTGACCGCGATCGTCGCCGCAGCAGACGCCGCCGGCGTCCACACCCAGCTCGTGACCAGCGGGGTGGGGCTGTCGCGCCGGCGGCTGGCCGAACTGGTCTCCGCCGGACTGCGCAGCGTCCAACTGTCCGTACAGCACACCGACCCCGCGGCGGCCGAACGCATCGCCGGTGCACGAGCGTTGCGGGCCAAGGAGCGCGCCGCCGCACTCGTCCACGAGGCCGGGCTCCCGCTCGGCCTCAACGTCGTCCTGCACCGCGCCAACCTCGACGCGCTCGACGCCCTCGTGGAACTCGCCCTGGACTGGCGCGCACAGCGCCTGGAACTGGCCAACACCCAGTTCTACGGCTGGGCGCTGCGCAACCGCGCAGCCCTGCTCCCCGGCCGCCACCAGGTCGCCGCCGCCCGCGCGTCCGTCGAACGCTGGCGGCACGCCCTCCGGGGCCGGCTGGAACTGGTCTGGGTGGTGCCCGACTACGTCGACGGCACGGCCAAGCCCTGCATGGGCGGCTGGGGCGCGGTCTCCCTCACGATCGCCCCCGACGGCACGGCCCACCCCTGCCCGGCCGCCACCGCGCTGCCCGGCCTGGACGCGCCGAACGTCAAGGAACGCTCCTTGCACTGGATCTGGTACGAGTCCGGCGCGTTCAACGCGTACCGCGGGCAGTCCTGGATGCAGGAGCCGTGCCGCAGTTGCGAGTTGCGCACCGAGGACTTCGGCGGTTGCCGCTGCCAGGCGTACGCGCTGACCGGCGACGCCACCCGCACCGACCCGGCGTGCGCCCGCTCCCCGGACCACGCACGCGTCCGCGACCTGGTCGACCGCGCCGACGGACCCGCACCCCGGCGAACCAACCCCCGGCGAACCGTCCCCGCGCCCGGTTACGCCTACCGCACGGAGGAGCCATGAGGCGTACGCCCCGGCACGTCGCCGCCGTGCTCGCCACGTACGACGTGAGCGCACGACCGACGACCTCCACGGTCCCGGTGCCTTCCTCATCATCAACGAACAGCCGGCAGTGAGGTGTAGATCATGACCGCATCACGCAGGACGATCCTCGGCGCAGCCATCGGCGGCGCGGCCGCGGCCGGCCTCCCGGGGCTGGTGCCCCCGGCCGCCGCCGACCCCCGCGGCGCGGCGCGGGCGGCGCAGTGGCAGTTGCGCTGGTCGCCGTCGGCGGCCGTCGACAAGCTGCGGGCCTTCGAGACCCTGGAGGACGACCGGGCCGACTCGCACACCTCGTACGGGCCGCACATCACCACCGAGGGCGACAACTTCCGCTTCACCATGCACACCCAGGACCGGGACACCAGCACCGACCGCCAGCGCCACGAGGTCACCGGCTGTCGCTCCGGCGACTCGTTCCTGCGCTGGAAGAGCGGCGAGACCTGGCGCGTGACGTACTCGATGTTCATCCCCGCCGCGCTGAAGGCGACGAGCACGTTCACCCACATCATGCAGATGAAGCAGCCGGGCGCCGGCTCGTCGCCGATCATCGTGCAGTCGCTGCGGCGCGACGGCGGCCGGCAGACCATCGAGCTGAAGATCTTCACCTCCAACACCCTGGTGGGCCGCACCGACCTCGCCCCGCTCCACGACAAGTGGACCGACGTGGACTTCCAGATCAAGATCGGCAACGGTACGTCCGGCTCGGTCCGCTGGATCCTCAAGAGCGGCGGGAAGACGGTGATCGACGCGTCGAAGAACGGCGTGGACACCTTCCTCGCGGACCGGGTCCGGCCCAAGTGGGGCATCTACCGGTCCCTCGGCGACAACTCGGGCTCCCTCCAGAACTGCCACCTGCTCCTGACCAACATGCGCGGCTACCAACTCGTCTAGGAAGCCGAGGCGGAGCGTCGCCGGCCGGGACCTGGACCAGGACGTGGACCAGGACCGGAACCTGGACCAGGGCGTGGACCGCCACGGTCCCGGCCGGCGCACCGCGTCACGCGAAGGCGGGCATGATCCGATCGTGGATCAGCCGCAACTGCTCCCGGGCCGGCGGGACCTCGGGCAGGTCCCGCCCGGTGAAGGCCCGCACCAGCGTCCGGTCGGTGATCCCGCAGATCACGTGGTTCACCCCGGCCGGCGCCAATTCGGTGCGGATCTTCTCCGCACACTCCTCGGGGGTGCCGGAGATCGACAGCCGCTCGGTCACCCCGGGGCTCGTCAGCTCGATGCCCCGCGCCAGGTCCCCGACCCGGATCGCGTCCACGACCGGCTTCAACTCCGCGGGGTCCACCCCGTTGCGCACCAATTGCTCGTCGGACATCGCGGACGCGTAGATGCCGACCATGCTGCGCGCCGCCTCCCGCGCCGCCGCCGAGTCGTTCGCGGTGGCGAACACCACCCAGGCGCCGATGTCCAACGAGGCGACGTCCTTCCCGGCGCGCTCCGCACCGACCTTCAGGTGCTCCACCATGTACGCGTACGCCTCCCTGGTGTAGCTCAGCGCGTGGTGGCAGCCGTCCGAGAACTCCCCGGCGACCTCGAAGGTCCGCGGCCCCCGCATCCCGCCGAGCTTCAGCGGCAGCCGCTCCTGCACGGGCCGGGCGAAGGTGAACAGCCCGTCGTACGCGTAGAACTCGCCCTCGAAGGTGATGGCCCCCTCGTCCAGCAGGGTCCGCACCACGTGCAGGGCCTCCTTCGTGCGCGACAGCGGCTTCGCGCGCGCCGGGTCGATCCGGTACTGCTCCAGCAGACCGGTGTTGCCGCTGGAGAGCACGGCCTCCGCGCGCCCGCCCGACACCTCGTCCAGGGTGGCGAGCGCCTGCGCGATGTGGGTGGGCTCGCGCAGCAGCACGGGGGAGACGCTGGGGCCGAGCCGGATCGACCGGGTCCTGGCCGCCGCTGCGGCGAACAGCACCCACAGGTCCTTGTGCCAGGTCTCGTCCGCCGCGTAACAGGCGTGGAAACCGAGTTCGTCGGCGAGTTCGATCGCCGCCAGGGCCTCCGCAACGGGGTGGTCCGGCAGCATCGCGTAGCTGAATCTCATGGCCGGCATTGTGGGATCAACACGGCCGCACCATCAGGGGGTCGGACGTATTCGGCCGAAACTCCACACCCGGGGGCGACCCGGCGCCCGGGCCGGCAGGCGGCCCGCGCAGCCGGTTGGCGCGAACCGGTCGGGGCCCTGCCCGGCCTCTGACAGGCTGCGTTTCATGATCCGTGTGATGACGTGGAACGTGTGGTGGCGCTTCGGCCCCTTCGAACAGCGGCAGGAGGCGCTGGCGCGCGTTCTGGAGCGGACGCGGCCGGACGTGGTCGGCCTCCAGGAGGTCTGGCTCGACGACTCGGGCGACGGCCTCGCGCACCGGCTCGCCGAGCGGCTCGGGATGCACGTCGTCGCCGCTCCGTACCGGCTGCCGGACCGCTGGCACCGGCGCGCCGGCGACGACCGCCACGGCGTGGGGCTCGCCGTGCTCAGCCGCTGGCCCGTCCTGGCGAGCGAGGTGCTGACGCTGCCCGCCGCCGACGGCCAGGACGACGGCCGGATCGTGCTGCACGCGCTGTTGGACGCGCCCACCGGCCCGCTGCCGTTCTTCACCACGCATCTGAACTCCGCTCCGCACGAGTCCGCCGTACGGTGCGAACAGGTCACCGCGCTCGCCTCCTTCGTCGCGTCCCGCGCCCGGGGGCACGCCTTCCCGCCGGTGGTGACCGGCGACTACAACGCCCTTCCCGACTCCGACGAGATGCGGCTGCTCGGCGGCTACCGGACCGCACCCGCGGCAGGCGGGCTGGTCCTCCTGGACACCTGGGAGTACGCGGCACCGGACGCCCCGGCCGCCACCTGGGACGCGGCCAATCCGCACGTCGCCCGCACCTTCCCCCTCAGCTCCCGCGTCGACTACGTCCACGTGGGGCTCACCGGGCCCGGCGGGCCCGGCCGCGTGCACGCCGTGCGCCGCGCCGGCGACGGCCCCGTGGACGACGTCTGGCCCTCCGACCACGCCGCGGTCGTCGCCGACCTCACCTCCTACTCCGTGGACCCGGACGTGGAACTGCCGCAGCCGAAGGAGGGCGAACGCTGGGCCGTCGGCGCGCTGATCCGCAACGAGCGGGGCGAGGTCTTCGCCCAGAAGCGCGGCCCTGACCGACGGCTCTTCCCCGACTCCTGGGACGTCGTCGGCGGCCACGTCGAAGCGGGCGAAGACCTGCTGGTGGCGCTGGCGCGGGAGGTCGAGGAGGAGACCGGCTGGCACCTGCGGCGGGTACGACGGCTGGTCGGCGTCGCCACCTGGACCGGCGACGACGGCGAAGGGCTGCGCCACGAGGCCGACTTCGTCGTGGACGTCGCCGGCGACCTGGAGCGGCCCGTGCTGGAGGCCGGGAAGCACACGGCGTACGGCTGGTTCGACGCGGGTGGTCTCGAACGCCTCAAGGAGAACCGGCCCGCGGACGACACCTTCGTCCACGACCTGATCGCGGCGGCGCTTGCGTAGGGCGTCTGCGCGATTCCCTCCCGGGGCGCCCGTGGACGGACCCGCCGTTCCCCGTGGGAGCGTTGGTCCCTACCGGCCGGTGGCGGGTTGTTCGCGCACTTCCCCGCGCCCTTAAGACCCTCGTCCCGCAGGTATGGCGACGGGGCGGCGAATCAGGTGGTGCTGAGGGTCCCCCAGGCCCCTGGGGCCGAGAGGGCGGAACTGCGCGAACAGCCGCAGACGCGACAACACGGCGCGCCGCACGGCGAAACCGCACCCGCCGAGGCCAACCGCCCGCCCGGACGGGCCCCGCGCGACCGGGACCGGAAATGCGCGCCGCACGGCGAAGCCGCCGTCACCGATACAGCGCGTCCACCTCCGCCGCGTACGCCTCCTCGATCGCGCGTCGCTTCAGCTTCAGGGACGGGGTCAGCAGCCCGTGCTCCTCGCTGAAGGGGTGCGCCAGGATGCGGAAGGTGCGGATCGACTCCGCCTGCGACACGGTGGTGTTCGCCGCCACCACCGAGCGTCGGATCTCCGACTCCAACTCGGGGTCGCGCACCAACTCCGCCGGCGGCGGCAACGGCTTGCGGCGCATCCGGAGCCAGTGCTCCACCGCCTCCGGGTCGATGGTGACCAGCGCCGCCACGAACGGCCGGTCGTTGCCGACGACCAGGCACTGCGCCACCAGCGGATGCGAGCGCACCCGTTCTTCCAGCGCCACCGGCGACACGCTCTTGCCACCGGAGGTCACCAGGATCTCCTTCTTCCGCCCGGTGATCGTCAAGTAGCCGTCGTCGTCCAGCACCCCGAGGTCCCCGGTGGCGAACCAGCCGTCGCGCAGCACCGCACCGGTGGACTTCGGGTCCCCGTGGTAGCCGGTGAACAACTGCCGGCCGCTCAGCCACACCTCGCCGTCCTCCGCGATCCGCACCGACGTCCCGGGCACCGGCCGGCCCACCGTGCCGTACTTGGTGCCCCGCGGCGGATTGGCGACGGCCGCACCCGTCGTCTCCGTCAGCCCGTACCCCTCGAAGACGGTGACGCCGGCGCCCTCGAAGAAGAGCCCGAGCCGACGGTCCATCCCGGAGCCGCCGGACATCGCGTGCCGGACCCGGCCGCCGAGTGCCGCCCGCAGCTTGGCGTACACCGCCCGGTCGAAGAACTGGTGCTGCATCCGCAGCGCCGTCGACGGGCCCGGGCCGATGCCGAACGCCCGGTGCTCCACCGCCTCCGCGTACCGCACCGCGACCTCCACGGCCTTGTCGAAGGGGGCGAGCTTGCCCGCCTCCTCGGCCCGGCACCGCGCCGCGCCGAAGATCTTCTCGAAGACGTACGGCACGGCCAGGAAGAAGGTGGGGCGGAAGGTCGCCAGGTCCGCCAGCACCTCCTGGGCCCGCAGCACCGGCTGGTGGGCGAAGCGCACCCCCTTGCGCACCGCCGCCACCTCCACCATCCGCCCGTACACGTGCGCCAGCGGCAGGAACAGCAGGGTGGACGGCTCCTCGTTCGGCCGGGAACGGAACACCGGACCCCAGTGCTCGGTCACCGTGTCCGACTCGTACATCAAGTTGGCGTGGGTGATGACGCAGCCCTTCGGCGGGCCGGTGGTGCCGGAGGTGTAGACGATCGTGGCCGTCGAGTCCGGGGTCACCGCCCGCCGGTGCCGGTGCACCACCTCGTCGTCGATGTGCCGACCGGCGTCGAGCAGCCGGGGCACCGCGCCGGTGTCCAACTGCCACAGCCGCTTCAGCAACGGCAGCCGGTCCACCACCGACCCCACGGTCATCGCGTGGTCCTCGTGCTCCACCATGCAGGCCGAGACCTCGGCGTCGAGCAGGATCCAGCAGACCTGCTCCGCGGAGGACGTCGGGTAGATCGGTACGGACTGGGCGCCGATCGTCCAGATCGCGAAGCCGAACAGCGTCCACTCGTAGCGCGTGCGGCACATCAGCGCGACCCGGTCGCCGAACCGCACCCCGTCCGCGATGAGCCCCTTCGCCAGTGCCAGCACCTCGTCGCGGAAGCCCGCCGCGGTCACCTCGGCCCAGTCGCCGGCGGCGTCCTTGCGACAGACCGCGATGCGCCCGGGGTCGCGCTCGGCGCGGTCGAAGACTGCGTCGGCCAATCCACCGACCAGCGGGGGCGCGTCGAGAGGGGGGACGGTGAACTCGCGCAATGGACTGCTCCTCGTGGCGCTCCGCACAGCGCCGCGACGCTACCTCACCGCCGAAGCCCCGGGCGGAGCGTTCGAAAAGCCTGGACGAATGGCATCACGACAGGTCAGACGCAGAAATCCGGGCACAAGGGGAAGGGCCGGACGGACTTCTGACCGGTGGGTAACCGAGCGGGGATGGAACCTCCACCGAATCTGTACGGTCCCGACACTGCGGTTCGGTCGTTACCCGCGGGCCGCCCGGCCGGGGATCACCGCGGCTGATCGAGGTCGATGCGCTGCTGTCCTGCGTACACGTTCATGTTCGCCCCGCGCAGGAAGCCGACGAGGGTGAGCCCCGTCTCCTCGGCCAGGTCCACCGCGAGCGACGACGGCGCGGACACCGCGGCCAGCACGGGGATCCCCGCCATCACCGCCTTCTGCGCCAACTCGAACGACGCCCGCCCCGACACCAGCAGGATCGCCCGGGACAGCGGCAGCCCGCCGTTCTGCACCGCCCGGCCCACCAGCTTGTCCACCGCGTTGTGCCGCCCCACGTCCTCGCGCACGTCCAGCAGCGCCCCGTCCTCGGAGAACAGCGCCGCCCCGTGCAGCCCGCCGGTCTTAGCGAAGACGGGCTGCGCAGCCCGCAGCCGGTCGGGCAGCGCGGCGAGCAGCGCGGGGGAGACCCGCAGCGGGGGCTCGTCGGCGATCGGGAAGCGCGCCGTGGTGCGGACCGCGTCCAGGCTCGCCTTGCCGCACAGCCCGCACGACGACGTGGTGTAGACGTGCCGCTCCAGGCCGGTCTCCGGGACCGGCACGCCGGGGGCGAGCCGGACGTCCACCACGTTGTAGGTGTTCTCGCCCCGGTCGTTGGTGCCGGCGCAGTACTGGATCTGTCGGACGTCCTCGGCCGCGGCCACCACGCCCTCGCTCACCAGGAAGCCGGTGGCCAGCGCGAAGTCATCGCCGGGGGTGCGCATGGTGATCGTCAGCGGACGGCCGTTGAGCCGGATCTCCAGCGGCTCCTCGGCCACCAGGGTGTCCGGGCGCGCGGAGACGGCGCCGTCCCTGATGCGGAGGGTGCGGCGGCGCTCGGTGACCCGTCTCATGGTGATCGATCCCGGTTCTCTCGCTGGTCCTCGTGGCGGACACGTCCGAGGCCGTGTCGTCCGGCCATTGTCCGCCACGTCCGTGCGCGCGGGTCCCGCCGGGGCCCCCGGTGCCCGGGTGCTGGGGTGAGGCTACAGAAAATGGGGTGGTAATCCTGTCGGGTCACCTAGCGTCGTACCAGGTGGTAGCCGCCAAGACTGGTTCTGTCGAACGCCCTCGAAAGGGGACCCCCGCCCATGACCGGCTCGCGCATCGTCGCCCTGGGACACCACCAGCCCGCCGCAGTGCTCACCAACGAAGACCTGGCAGACCTGGTCGACACCAGCGACGAGTGGATCCGCAGCCGCGTCGGCATCCGCACCCGGCACAAGTCGGCGGCGGACGAGCCGGTGGACGAGTTGGCCGCGCACGCCGGAGCGAAGGCCCTCGCCGCGGCCGGCCTCGCGCCGGCGGACGTCGATCTGGTGGTCGTCGCCACCTCCACCGCGGAGCACCGCTCCCCGAACACGGCCGCCCGGGTCGCCGCCCGCCTCGGCATGGGCGCGCCCGCCGTCATGGACCTGAACGTGGTCTGCGCCGGGTTCACCCACGCACTCGCCACCGCCGACCACGCCGTACGGGCCGGGGCCGCGGCCCGCGCCCTGGTCATCGGCGCGGACGCGATGACCGCCATCACCGACTGGAACGACCGCACCACCTGCGTGCTGACCGGCGACGGCGCGGGCGCCGCGGTGGTGGAGGCGAGCGGCCCCGAGGGGCCGGGCATCGGGCCGGTGCTGTGGGGATCGGTGCCGGAGCTGGGACACGCGGTGCGCATCGAGGGGACCCCGCCGCGGTTCGCCCAGGAGGGGCAGACCGTGTACCGCTGGGCCACCACCCGGCTGCCGGCGATCGCGCGCGGCGTCTGCGAGCGCGCGGGGGTGGCGCCCGAGGAGTTGGCGGGCGTCGTCCTGCACCAGGCGAACCTGCGGATCATCGAGCCGATCGCGGAGCGGATCGGCGCGGTGAACGCGGTCGTCGCGCGGGACGTCGTGGACTCCGGCAACACTTCGGCGGCGTCGATCCCGCTGGCCTTCTCCAAGCTGGTCGAGCGGGGCGAGATCCCGAAGGGCGCGCCGGTGCTGCTGTTCGGCTTCGGCGGGAACCTGTCGTACGGGGGACAGGTCGTCGCCTGCCCCTGAGTACGGCGGTTCGACCCGGGCGGGCCCGGGGCGGCCGGCACACTGGCCGCATGGCGGCGAAGCGGAGTGCGGGCCTGGTGCTGTTCCGGCGCCCGGGCGGCGGGAGCAGAACCACGGGGGACGACGTCGAAGTGCTCATCGGGCACATGGGCGGTCCGCTGTGGGCCAAGCGGGACGAGCGGGCGTGGTCCTTCCCCAAGGGGGAGTACGCACCGGACGAGGAGCCGACGGCGGCGGCCCGCCGGGAGTTCCGGGAGGAACTGGGCCTCGCCCCGCCCGAAGGCGACTGGCTGCCGCTCGGGAAGAGCCGTCAGTCCGGTGGCAAGGTGGTGACGCTCTGGGCGCTCGCCGGCGAGGTGGACCTCGACTCGGTCGCGCCGGGCACCTTCACCATGGAGTGGCCGCCGCGCTCGGGCCGGATCCAGGAGTTCCCGGAGATCGACCGGGTGGCGTGGGTGGACGTCGCGCAGGCGCGCGAAAAGCTGGTGGCCGGCCAAGTGGTCTTCCTCGACCGGCTGCTCGACCTCCTCGCCGCCGCCCCTTCCTCGGGCGGCAAGCAGGACGAAAGCTAACAACCTCCCCGTCCTTCCGGGGGCCGTCGACAGGATCGTCCTCGCGTCAACCAGGCTTTGTCCAGGGTGTGGAGAAAGTTGGTGCTGAACTCCGCTCAAGTTCTTCCCACTCGGTGAAAGCACTGCTACGTTCCCCTCGAAAGCCTGATCAGTCAGGGCCACCAGGGTCCCCACGCCGATGGCAGGGGAGGGGAGGGGCAATGAGGCGCATGACCGCTCGACCCGCCAACGCGCATCAGGCGCGGCTGCTCAGGCTGCTGCGCGACGGAGGCCCCAACTCCCGCGCCCAACTGGGCGACCTGGTGGACCTGTCGCGGTCCAAGCTCGCCGTCGAGGTCGATCGGCTGCTGGAGACCGGGCTGGTCGTCGCGGACGGCCTGGCCGCATCGCGCGGCGGGCGCCGCTCGCACAACATCCGGCTCGCCCCCGAGCTGCGCTTCCTCGGCGTGGACATCGGTGCCACATCGATAGACGTCGCGGTCACCAACGCGGAGTTGGAGGTGCTGGGGCACCTCAACCATCCGATGGACGTCCGCGAAGGACCGGTCGCGATCTTCGAGCAAGTGCTGTCGATGGCGGCCAAGCTCAAGGCCACCGGCCTCGCGGAGGGCTTCGACGGTGCGGGGATCGGCGTCCCCGGCCCCGTCCGCTACCCCGAGGGCGTCCCGGTCGCCCCGCCGATCATGCCCGGCTGGGACGGCTTCCCGGTCCGCGAGGCGCTGAGCCAGGACCTCGGCTGCCCGGTCATGGTCGACAACGACGTGAACCTGATGGCCATGGGCGAGCAGCACGCGGGCGTCGCCCGCTCCGTCGCCGACTTCCTCTGCATCAAGATCGGTACGGGCATCGGCTGCGGCATCGTCGTCGGCGGCGAGGTCTACCGGGGCACGACCGGCAGCGCCGGCGACATCGGCCACATCCAGGTCGACCCGTACGGACGGGCCTGCGCCTGCGGCAACAAGGGCTGCTTGGAAGCGCACTTCAGCGGCGCGGCGCTGGCCCGCGACGCCGAGGAGGCCGCCCGCAGCGGGCGCTCGCCGGAACTGGCCGAGCGGTTCGCCGCCGGCGGCCCGCTCACCGCCGTCGACGTGGCCGCCGCCGCGGCGGCCGGCGACGCCGCGGCGATCGAGCTGATCCGCGAGGGCGGCAACCGAGTGGGTCAGGTCATCGCCGGGCTCGTCAGCTTCTTCAACCCCGGGCTCGTGGTGATCGGCGGCGGGGTGACCGGCCTCGGCCACACCCTGCTGGCCGCCGTGCGGACCCAGGTCTACCGGCAGTCACTCCCGCTGGCCACCGGGAACCTCCCCATCGTGCTGGGCGAGTTGGGCGCCGTCGCCGGAGTCATCGGCGCCGCCCGGCTCATCAGCGACCACCTGTTCTCGCCGGCCTGACCCCGGGCTCGGCGCGGTACGCGCACCACCAGTACACCTGCACCAATCGCAACACCTGCACCACCAGTACACCCGCACCAATCGCAGCACCAGCACCAGCACCAATGCCAGTGCCATGTGCAGTACTACCGGCGCCACAAGCGCCACCGGTACCGCACCCGTATCTGCATCCGGCCCCTGCACCACGGACGAACAGCGCCGCCGCACCCTCGATCCACCCCCGTGCAACCGCACCAGGTAACACGTGCCACCAGTCGGCACGGGCACCCGCACGCTCCTCGTGAGCGCCCTCAACCGTCCACCACGAGTGCCCCCCACACGTACCCACGCCGCACCGCACCGTGCGTCCGCGCCCCGCCGCGCGGACCGCGCCGCACCGCCGTGCGGCAGCACCCGCCGAGGGGATTTGTCATGGCACCAGAACCACCCTTGCTCACCATGTCCGGGATCACCAAGTCGTTCCCCGGCGTCCGCGCGCTCGACGGCGTGGACCTGGAAGTCCAGGCCGGTGAAGTGCACTGCCTCCTCGGCCAGAACGGCGCGGGCAAGTCCACCCTGATCAAGGTGCTCGCCGGCGCCCACCAGCCCGACGGCGGCACCATCACCTGGCGCGGCGAGCCCGTCCAGCTCAAGTCGCCCATCGCCGCGATGCGCCTCGGCATCGCCACCATCTACCAGGAACTCGACCTGGTCGAAGGGCTGTCGGTGGCCGAGAACGTCCACCTCGGCCACGAGCCCACCACCGCCGGCTTCGTCATCAGGGGCGGCGCGGCGCGGGCCGCCACCCGCCAACTCCTCCAGCGCCTCGGCCACCCCGAGATCGACCCAGCCCGCCTCGTCGGCGACCTCTCCGCCGCCCAGCAGCAGATCGTCTCCATGGCCCGGGCCCTCTCCCACGAGGTGCGGTTGATCGTCATGGACGAGCCGTCGGCCGCCCTCGACCCCGACGAGGTCGACAACCTCTTCCGGATCGTCGCCGACCTCACCGCCGACGGCGTCGCGGTCGTCTACATCTCGCACCGGCTGGAGGAGATCCGCCGCATCGGCGACCGCGTCACCGTCCTCAAGGACGGCCGGGCCGTGGCCGGTGGACTGCCCGCCGAGTCGACGCCGACGAGCGAGGTCGTCTCCATGATGACCGGCCGGAACGTCGCCTACGTGTTCCCCGAGCGCCCCGCCCCGCAGGACGCGCCGGCCGACGCCGCACCGCGCACCCCGGTGCTGGCCGCCGAAGGGCTCGCCCGCAAGGGCGAGTTCGCCCCCCTCGACCTCCAGCTGTACCCCGGGGAGATCGTGGGGCTCGCCGGCCTCGTCGGCTCCGGCCGCTCCGAGATCCTGGAGACGATCTACGGCGCCCGCAAGCCGACCGCCGGACGCGTCCTGATCGACGGCGCGCCCCTGCGGCCCGGCAGCGTGCGCGCCGCCGTCAACGCCGGCATCGGCCTCGCCCCCGAGGAGCGCAAGGCCCAGGGGCTGCTGCTGATCGAGTCCGTCACCCGCAACGTCTCCATCTCCTCCCTCTCCCGCTTCTCCCGCGCCGGCTGGATCGACCGCAAGGCGGAGCGCACCGCCGCGCAGGCAGCCACCCGGGAGCTCTCCCTGCGCCCCGACAACCCCGACGCCCGCATCCGCACCCTCTCCGGCGGCAACCAGCAGAAGGCCGTGCTCGCCCGCTGGCTGCTGCGCGGCTGCAAGGTGCTGCTCCTCGACGAACCCACCCGCGGGGTGGACGTCGGGGCGCGCGCCGAGCTCTACGCCGTGATCCGCCGGCTGGCCGACGAGGGCCTGGCCGTCCTCCTCGTGTCCAGCGAAGTGCCCGAAGTGCTGGGCCTCGCCGACCGGGTGCTGGTGCTGCGGGAAGGCAGCGTCGTGCACGCGGCCGACGCCCGCGACCTCGACGAGCACCGCGTACTCGACCTCGTGATGGAAGGAAACCCGACGGCATGACGCAGCCAGCATCCGCGGCGCGCCAGGACGCGCCGAGCCTCGTGAAGTCCCCGCCGCACGACGGCGGTCCGCGGCGCTCCCTCGGTCTGCGCCTGGACGTGCGCAACCTGTCGCTGCTCGGCGTCCTCGCCGCGCTGATCGTGGTCGGCGGGTTCACCAAGCCCGACGAGTTCCTCGCCACCAGCAATCTGCAACTGGTGCTCACCCAGGCGTCCATCATCGGCGTCGTCACCGTCGGCATGACCTTCGTGATCACCAGCGGCGGCATCGACCTGTCGGTGGGCGCGATGGTGGCGCTGGCGTCGGTGTGGGCCACCACGGTCGCCACCCAGGAGTACGGCTTCGCCGGCATCCTCTTCACCGCGGTCGTCGTCGGCCTCGGGTGCGGCCTGGTGAACGGGCTGCTGATCGCCTACGGCGGGATGGTGCCGTTCATCGCCACCATCGCGATGCTGGCCTCCGCCCGCGGCCTCGCCCTCCAGATCACCGACGGCAAGACGCAGATCGTCACCGTCGACTCGGTGCTCGACCTCGGCGTCAAGGACGCGTACGTGCTCGGCATCCCGCCGCTGGTGCTGGTCTTCGCCGGGGTCGTCCTGGTGGGCTGGCTGGTGCTGAACCGCACCACCTTCGGCCGGCGCACCTTCGCGATCGGCGGCAACCCGGAGGCCGCCCGCCTCGCCGGCATCGACGTCCGGCGCCAGCGGCTCTACCTGTACCTGCTGTCCGGGCTGTGCTGCGGGATCGCCGCGTTCATGCTGGTGGTGCTCGCCGGCTCCGGCCAGAACACCAACGGCAACCTCTACGAACTCGACGCCATCGCCGCGGCGATCATCGGCGGCACCCTGCTCAGCGGCGGGCGCGGCACCATCGTCGGCTCCGTGCTGGGCGTCCTGATCTTCACCACGATCACCAACATCTTCGCCCTGAACAACCTGGAGACCGCGGTCCAGCAGATCGCCAAGGGCGCGATCATCGTCGCCGCCGTCCTGGTCCAGCACCGCACGCTGCGCGGCAGCGGCGACGCCTGACCGCGCACCCGCCCCGCCACGCCCCCGCACCACCCTCCACCACCGCCCCGTCGGAAGGGTCCGTCCGCCATGCCAAAGAACTCCACACCGAGCCGTAGAGGCATCCTCTTCGGATCGGCCGCCGTCTCCGCGACCGCCCTGCTCACCGCCTGCACCAGCAACGACCCCAAGGAGAAGGACGCACCGGCGCCCGCCAACGCGCCGGTCGCCGACGACAAGCCGGGCAAGGCCGTCACCATCGGCTTCGCCGGCCCGCAGGCCGACCACGGCTGGCTCAACGCCATCAACGACAACGCCAAGCAGCGGGCGAAGAAGTACTCCGACGTCACCCTGGAGATCACCGAGGGGTCGAACGACACCGCGGCCCAGATCGGCCAGGTCCAGACCCTGATCAACAAGAAGGTCGACGTCCTCGTCATCCTCCCCGCCGACGGCAAGGCCCTCACCCAGGTCGGCCTCCAGGCCATGAAGGCGGGCATCCCCGTCGTCAACCTGGACCGGATCTTCGCCTCGCCCCAGGCGTACCGCTGCTGGATCGGCGGCGACAACTACGGCATGGGCCTGAACGCCGGCAACTTCATCGGCGAACAGCTCAAGGACAAGGCCAACGCCAAGGTCGTCGAACTCGCCGGGGTGGACAACCTCGAACTGACCCAGCAGCGCACCCAGGGCTTCGACGACGCCCTGAAGAACTACCCCAACATCAAGAAGGTCGCCCGGCAGGCCGCCGACTTCACCGTGGAGTCCGGCCAGGCGAAGATGGCCCAACTGCTCCAGGCCCAGAGCCAGTTCGACGCGCTCTGGAACCACGACGACGACCAGGGCGTGGGCGCCCTGCGCGCCATCGCCCAGGCCGGCCGCAAGGACTTCCTGATGGTGGGCGGCGCCGGCGCCAAGTCCGCGATGGACGCCATCAAGGCCGACAACAGCGTGCTGAAGGCGACCGTGCTCTACCCGCCGACGATGGCGGCCTCCGCCATCGACATCGCCCGGGCCGTCGCCCAGGGCAAGGGCGTGGGCGGCATGGCCGAGATGGAGATCCCGGCCTCGATCACCCTGTACTCCGCCGTCGTCACCAAGGACAACGTCGACCAGTACCTGCCCACCGGCTTCATCTGACCGGTGCGCCCGCCCCCACCGAGCAGACCGACGAGGAGGAATCCGTATGGAACAGCGGGACAGTGAGGCCGCACCGCCGACTCTCGGCGTCGGCATGGTCGGATACGCCTTCATGGGCGCCGCCCACTCCCAGGGCTGGCGCAACGTGAGCCGCGTCTTCGACGTGCCGGCGAAGCCGGTGCTCGCCGCGATCGCCGGACGTGATCCGTCAGCCGTGCGCGCCGCGGCCGACCGGCACGGCTGGGCCGCGGCGGTCACCGACTGGCGCGACCTCATCGCCCGGGACGACGTGCAGTTGGTCGACGTCTGCACGCCGGGCGACTCCCATGCGGAGATCGCCATCGCCGCGCTGGAGGCGGGCAAGCACGTGCTGTGCGAGAAGCCGCTGGCGAACTCGGTGGCCGAGGCGCGGGCGATGGTGGCGGCGGCCGAGCGCGCCCGGGCGCGCGGCCAGGTCGCGATGGTCGGGTTCAACTACCGGCGCGTGCCCGCCGTCGCCTACGCCCGCCAGCTCATTGCCGGCGGCGCCCTCGGACCCCTGCGCCACCTGCGGTTCACCTACCTCCAGGACTGGCTGGTGGACCCGGCCTTCCCGCTGACCTGGCGGCTGCGCAAGGAGAGCGCCGGTTCGGGCGCGCTCGGCGACCTCGGCGCCCACATCGTCGACCTCGCGCAGTTCCTGGCGGGGGAGCACCTGGCAGGGGTGTCCGCGCTGACGGAGACCTTCGTCAAGGAGCGGCCCGTCGCCTCCGGCGGTGAGCGGACCACGGGCCGGGTCACCGTGGACGACGCCGCCCTGTTCAACGGACGGCTCGCCTCCGGCGCCCTGGCCTCCTTCGAAGCCACCAGGATGGCGGCCGGCCGCAAGAACTCCCTGCGCTTCGAGATCAACGGCGAACGCGGCTCCCTCGCCTTCGACCTGGAGCGCCTCAACGAGCTCTCCTTCCACGACGACACCGAGCCCGCCGCCTCCGCCGGCTTCAAGCGGATCCTGGTGACCGAGGCCGACCACCCCTACCTGGAGGCGTGGTGGCCGCCCGGCCACGCCCTCGGCTACGAGCACACCTTCACCCACCAGGCCCGCGACCTGCTCCACGCCATCGCCGACGGCACCGAGCCCGCGCCGTCGTTCGCCGACGGCCTCCAGGTGCAGCGGGTGCTCGCGGCCGTCGAGGAGAGCGCCGACAAGAACGCGTCCTACGTCCCCGTACCGGCCGAGTCGGGATGAGCGGCGGCACGACGGGACAGGAACAACGACGAGCACCCGAGAGCAACGACGACCACACGCACGCGGACAGGGAAGTCAGGAGAGGACATGTCACGTCCGTTCACGCTCTTCACCGGCCAGTGGGCCGACCTGCCCCTGGAGGAGGTGTGCCGGCACGCCCGTGACTTCGGCTACGACGGGCTGGAGCTCGCCTGCTGGGGCGACCACTTCGAAGTGGACAAGGCGCTCGCCGATCCCGACTACATCCCGGGCCGGCACGCCCTGCTGGAGAAGTACGGCCTCAAGTGCTGGGCGATCTCCAACCACCTGGTCGGACAGGCCGTGTGCGACCACCCCATCGACGAGCGCCACCAGAACATCGTGCCCGCCCGCATCTGGGGCGACGGCGACCCCGAAGGGGTGCGCCGCCGCGCCGCGGACGAGTTGAAGGACACCGCACGGGCCGCGGCCGCCTTCGGCGTGAACACCGTCGTCGGCTTCACCGGATCCTCCATCTGGCACCTGGTGGCGATGTTCCCGCCGGCGCCCGAGTCCATGGTGGACCGGGGGTACGAGGACTTCGCCGAGCGCTGGAACCCGATCCTCGACGTCTTCGACGCGGAGGGCGTGCGCTTCGCCCACGAGGTGCACCCCAGCGAGATCGCGTACGACTACTGGACCACCCAACGCGCCCTCGAAGCCGTCGACCACCGGCCCGCCTTCGGGCTGAACTTCGACCCCAGCCACTTCGTCTGGCAGGACCTGGACCCGGTCGGCTTCCTGTACGACTTCCGGGACCGGATCTACCACGTGGACTGCAAGGAGGCGCGCAAGCGCCTGGACGGCCGCAACGGTCGGCTCGGCTCCCACCTGCCGTGGGGCGACCCGCGGCGCGGCTGGGACTACGTCTCCGCCGGCCACGGCGACGTCCCCTGGGAGGACGTCTTCCGGATGCTGCGCTCCATCGGCTACGACGGCCCGATCTCGGTGGAGTGGGAGGACGCCGGCATGGACCGGCTCACGGGTGCGCCGCAGGCCCTCGCGCATCTCAAGCAGTTCGACTTCGACCCGCCCGCCGCCTCCTTCGACGCGGCCTTCGGGAGCAACGACTAACACCCCCCCCGCAGCTACCGAGCAGCTGGAGACCCGGCGGCCGACGGCGCCGCCGGGTCGGTCCACCCTGCCCCGAACCTGCTTTGTCCTGGCTTGAGGGAAAGTGAACTCAACCGCTGCACAAGGGGTTTCCGTTCAGGACGAACCCGTCTACCGTCCCTGATGTGTACAGGACTTAGGTGTGGTCCCCGGTGTGACGGCGCACTCCGGTTCCACGGCACCCCGCCCGTTCAACCGGTCCATCCCGGAGGAGATTCGTGCACCCGAAGAGAACCAGACCCCGAGCGCGCAAACTGATCGCGCTCCTCACCGGCGGACTCCTCGCCGCCACCTCACTGAGCCTCACCGTCCAGCCGGCAGCGGCCGACCCCGCGGCGGCCCCCGAGCCCGCCGCGGACTCCTTCCAGCAGATCACCCTCGCCAAGGGCGCCGCCGAGACCGGCGAGCCCATGTCGATGGCGGTGCTGCCGGACCGCAGCGTGCTGCACACCTCCCGCAACGGCGAGCTGCGGATGACCGACTACGCGGGCAGCACCCGGATCGTCGGCAAGATCCCGGTGTACTCGCACGACGAGGAGGGCCTCCAGGGCATCGGCCTGGACCCGAAGTTCGCCGAGAACCGTCAGGTGTACCTCTACTACGCGCCGCCGATGGACACCCCCGCGGGCGACGCCCCCAACGAGGGCACCCCGGAGGAGTTCGCCAAGTGGGAGGGCGTCAACCGGCTCTCCCGGTTCGTCCTGAAGGCCGACGGCACCCTGGACGCCACCAGCGAGAAGAAGATCCTGGACGTCCCCGCGACCCGGGGCATCTGTTGCCACGTCGGCGGCGACATCGACTTCGACGCCCAGGGCAACCTCTACCTGTCGACCGGCGACGACACCAACCCGTTCGCCTCCGACGGCTACAGCCCCATCGACGACCGCCCCGGCCGCAACCCCGCGTACGACGCCCGCCGCACCTCCGGCAACACCAACGACCTGCGCGGCAAACTGCTGCGCATCAAGGTGAACGCGGACGGCTCGTACTCCGTCCCGGAGGGCAACCTGTTCGCCCCCGGGACCGCGAAGACCCGGCCCGAGATCTACGCGATGGGCTTCCGCAACCCGTTCCGCTTCAGCATCGACCAGAAGACCGGCACGGCGTACGTCGGCGACTACGGCCCGGACGCGGCCAACGCCGACCCCAAGCGCGGCCCCGCCGGCGCCGTCGGCTTCTTCAAGGTCGACAAGCCGGGCAACTTCGGCTGGCCGCTGTGCAACACCTTCAACCAGCCCTACGTCGACTGGGACTTCGCCGCCAAGCAGCCCGGCGCCACCTTCGACTGCAAGGCGCCGAAGAACGACTCGCCGCACAACACCGGCCTCGTCGACCTGCCGCCCGCGCAGAAGGCGTGGATACCGTACGACGGCGGTTCGGTGCCCGAGTTCGGCACCGGCGGCGAGTCCCCGATGGGCGGCCCCGTCTACCGCTACGACGCGAACAACCCGTCGCCGGTGAAGTTCCCGGAGGCGTACGACGGCGACTACTTCGCCGGGGAGTTCGGGCGGCGCTGGATCAAGCGCATCGAGCAGAATGACGACGGCTCCGTCGCCAAGATCAACCCGTTCCCGTGGAGCGGCACCCAGGTGATGGACATGCAGTTCGGGCCGGACGGCGCGCTGTACGTGCTGGACTACGGCACGGCGTGGTTCGGCGGCAACGAGCACTCCGCGCTGTACCGCATCGAGAACGCCACCGAAGGCCGCTCGCCGGCCGCCGAGGCACAGGCGAACAAGACCTCCGGCAAGGCGCCGCTGCGGGTCCGCTTCACCTCGAAGGGCACCGCCGACCCGGACGGCGACCCGCTGACCTACGCGTGGGACTTCGGTGACGGCGGCAAGTCCACCGAGCTGAACCCCACGTACACGTACAAGAAGAACGGCACCTACACCGCCACCCTCACGGTGAAGGACCCCACCGGCCGCACCGGCGCCGCCAGCATCCGCGTCGTGGTCGGCAACACCGCCCCGAAGGTCGAACTCCAGGCCCCGGCCGACGGAGCCCTCTTCGCCTTCGGCGACGAGGTGCCCTTCAAGGTGAAGGTGACCGACCCCGAGGACCAGGCGTCCGGCGGCGTCGACTGCAGCAAGGTCACCGTCAGCTACTTCCTGGGCCACGACAGCCACGCCCACAAGCTGACCTCCGCCAACGGCTGCTCCGGCACCATCAAGACGCCCGGCGACGGCGGCCACGACCCCAACGCCAACATCTACGGCGTGCTCGTCGCCGAGTACACCGACCGCGCCGGTGGCGGCCAGGAGGCCCTGAGCGCCAACGACCAGGTGCAGCTCCAGCCGCGCCACCGGCAGGCCGAGCACTTCAGCGCCCAGTCCGGCATCCGCACCTACGACAAGCCGAACGCCAACGGCGGCAAGACCGTCGGCGACATCGACAACGACGACTGGATCTCCTTCAAGCCGTACAACCTCACCGGGGCCACCAAGCTCACCGCCCGGATCTCCTCCGGCGGCGCCGGCGGCTTCCTCGAAGTCCGCACCGGCTCCCCGACCGGCAAGATCCTCGGTTCCGGGCCGATCCCGGTGACCGGCGGCTGGGAGACCTTCCAGGACGTCGACATCCCGCTGCGCTCCGTGCCGAAGAAGTCCACCGAACTGTTCCTCGTCTTCAAGGGCGGCGCCGGAGCCCTGTACGACGTCGACGACTTCGAACTCTCCAACACCCCCGTGGACCGGACCGCCAAGCGCGTCCTCGTCTTCTCCAAGACGGCCGGCTTCCGCCACGACTCCATCCCGGCCGGCACCGCGGCCCTGAAGGAGCTGGGCAAGACCAGCAACATCACGGTCGACTCCACCGAGTCCGCCGCCCAGTTCACCACCAGCAACCTGGCCCGCTACGACGCGGTCGTCTTCCTCTCCACCACCGGTGACGTGCTCAACGCCGAGCAGCAGAAGGCGTTCGAGAACTACGTCGCCACCGGCGGCGGGTACATGGGCGTCCACGCCGCGGCCGACACCGAGTACGACTGGAAGTTCTACGGCGGCCTGGTCGGCGCCTACTTCTCCAGCCACCCGCAGATCCAGTCCGCCACCGTGCGCGTCGAGGACCACCAGCACCCCGCGACCAAGCACCTCGACAAGGAGTGGGTCCGCACCGACGAGTGGTACGACTACGCCACCAACCCGCGTGACCAGGCTCGGGTCCTCGCCTCCCTCGACGAGACCACCTACCAGGGCGGCACCATGAAGGGCGACCACCCCATCGCCTGGTGCCAGACCTACGAGGGCGGCCGGTCCTTCTACACCGGCGGCGGCCACACCAAGGAGTCGTACGCCGAGCCCGCGTTCCGCGACCACCTGCTCGGCGGGCTGCGCTACGCCAGCGGTCAGGTGAAGGCCGACTGCAAGCCCCAGAAGGGCGAGCGGACGATCTTCAACGGCAAGACGCTGAACGGCTGGAAGCAGGCCGGCCCCGGCAAGTTCGCCGTCGCCGACGGCGAGCTGCGCTCCGAAGGCGGCATGGGCCTGCTCTGGTACCAGGCCAAGGAGCTGAAGTCGTACAGCCTCAAGCTGGACTGGAAGATGGCCGGTGACGACAACTCCGGGATCTTCGTGGGCTTCCCGGCCTCCGACGACCCCTGGTCGGCCGTGACCAAGGGCTACGAGATCCAGATCGACGCGACCGACGCACCGGACCGCACCACGGGCGCGGTCTACGGAGCCAAGTCGGCTGACCTCAAGGCCCGCGACCGGGTGCTGCGGCCCCCGGGCCAGTGGAACTCCTACGAGATCAAGGTCCAGGGCGAGCGCCTCCAGGTCTTTCTGAACGGCGCGAAGATCAACGACTTCACCAACACCGATCCCGCCCGCAGCCTGAAGGACGGCTACATCGGCCTCCAGAACCACGGGGCCAACGACCAGGTGTCCTTCCGCAACATCACCCTCAAGGAGCTGCCTTCCTAGGCAGGCCAGTTGAGACGGCGGCGGGCGGGGAGGCGCCGTACCACCGCCCGCCGTCCCCCACTCACTCACCACCTTCCACCCCCTCAGCACGAGCACGTGAACAAGGCAGGGAGGCAGTCCGTGTCGAACGAAGAAGTACGCACCGGAGTCTGGTTCGTCGGAGCGCGCGGGTCCGTGGCCACCACGGCCGTGACCGGCTGCGCCGCGATCACCGCCGGGCTGCACCCGCCCACGGGCATGGCCACCGAGACCCCGGCGTTCGCCCGGTCCGCGCTGCCCGCCCTGCCCTCCCTCGTCTTCGGCGGCCACGACGTCGCCTGCGCCCCGCTGCCCAAGCGCGCCGAAGAGCTCACCGCGGCCGGCGTGCTGCCGCACGGGCTGGCCCGCGCCGTGGCCGGCGACCTCGCCGTCGCGGACGCCGAGATCCGCCCCGGCGGCCCGCTGCCCGGCGACACCCGCAGCGACGAAGAGCTGATCGCCGCCTTCGCCGCCGACCTCGTCGACTTCCGGGACCGCCTGGACCTGGCCCGCGTCGTGGTCATCAACGTCTCCAGCACCGAACCGGTGCCGACGCCCGACGCACCGCGGCTCGCCCCCAGCTCCCTCTACGCGTCCGCCGCCGTGCGCACCGGCTGCCCCTACGTGAACTTCACCCCCTCCACCGGGCTGCACACCCCCGACCTGCTGACCGCCGCCGCTGCCCGCGGACTTCCCCACGCGGGCCGCGACGGCAAGACGGGCCAGACGCTGCTCCGTTCCGTGCTCGCCCCGATGTTCGTGCAACGCGCCCTGGCCGTACGCGCCTGGTCCGGCACGAACCTGCTGGGCGGCGGGGACGGAGCGGCGCTGGCCGACCCCGCGGCCGCCGCGGCGAAGAACGCCGGCAAGGAACGGGTGCTCTCCGACGTCCTCGGCGCCGCGCCCGAAGGCGAGGTGCACATCGACGACGTGCCCGCGCTGGGGGACTGGAAGACTGCGTGGGACCACATCGCCTTCGAGGGCTTCCTCGGGTCGCGGATGGTCCTCCAGACCATCTGGCAGGGGTGCGACTCGGCGCTCGCGGCGCCGCTCGTGCTCGACCTCGCGCGACTGGCCGCCCGCGCCCACGCGGTGGGCCTCAGCGGGCCGCTGACCGAACTCGGCTTCTACTTCAAGGACCCCGACGGCACGTCCGCGGCGCTCGCCGAGCAGTACGGCGAACTGCTCGCGTTCGCGGAACGCCTGCGGGAGCCGCGGTGACCCTGCTGGGCCGCGCGACGGCCCCGCGCCCGGGCAGCGGCTCGTCCGCCCGTCCCCGCACCCGCCCTTGGGACCGCCTGCGCAGCCGGGCGTCCCGGGCCCACGACCCCGGCCGGGCGGCCGGTGGAGACGTCCCGGGGGCGCGGTCGGCGCGTCCCCGGGACGCGGGGACCCCGCTCCGGGCCCGCGCCCGGGCCTGGGCGGAACTGCTCCGGGTCTCCGCCCTGTTCACCGTCCCCGGCGACGCCCTCGCGGGCGCGTCCGCCGCCGGACTGCGCCCCAACCGCGGCACCGCCCTCGCCGTCGGCGCCTCCCTGTGCCTGTACCAGGCGGGCATGGCCCTCAACGACTGGGCCGACCGCGCCGAGGACGCCGCGGACCGGCCCGAGCGGCCGATCCCCTCCGGGCGCATCGCGCCCGGCGCCGCCCTGACCGCGGCCACGGTCCTCACCACCGCGGGCCTCACCCTCGCGGCCCGCGCCGGCCGACCCACCCTGACGGTCGCCACCGCGCTGGCCGCCACGGTCTGGTCGTACGACCTGCGCCTCAAGCACACGAAGGCGGCCCCCGCGACGATGGCCGCGGCCCGCACCCTGGACCTGCTGATGGGCGCGACGGCCACGGCGACGCACCCGGCGCGCCGCACCGGTCGGGCTCCGCGGCCCGGCGTCAGCCCGGCGCGCGTGACGGCAGCGCCTGCCGCCGCCTCCGCAGTGGCCCAACCGTCAGGAGCCCGTACGACACCCACCCCGTCGGCTGCCGCTCGCACCCCCGGAATCGTCGCCGGCCGACCGGCAGTCCCACTCCCGCCGACGGCGACGACACCCGAACGCCTCGCGCGCGCCCTGCCCGCCGCGCTGCTGCTCGGGGCCCACACCTACGCCGTCACCGCCGTGTCGCAGCACGAGGTGCACGGCGGATCCACCCTCGCGCCCCTGGGCGCGCTCGGCGCCACCCTCGCCATCGGCGCGGCGACCGCGCGCGACGGAAGACCAGTGGCGACCGCACTCGGCGTCGGCTACGTACGGGCCGCCGCCGTGCCGTACGCCCACGCCGCACTCAACCCGTCACCCCCGCTCACCCGACGCGCCGTCGGCGGCGGCATCCGAGCGATGATCCCGCTCCAGGCCGCGCTCGCCGCCCGCGCCCGGGGCAGCGGCAACGTTGTCGGACCCGCCCTGCTGGCCCTCGTCCCGATCGCCCGCAAGCTCGCGCGGAAGGTGAGCCCCACATGAGCCGTACGCACCACCGAAACGAGCTCAGGTTCGGCTACGGCACCAACGGCCTGACCGACCTGCGCATCGGCGACGCCCTCGCGCTCCTCGCCGACCTCGGCTACGACGGCGTCGGACTCACCCTCGACCACATGCACCTGGACCCGGTGGCGCCCGGCCTCGCCGAACGCACCCGGCAGACGGCCGCACTGCTGGCCCGCCACGGCCTGGACGTCGCCGTGGAGACCGGCGCCCGCTACGTCCTCGACCCGCGCCGCAAGCACGGCCCGTCGCTGATCGACCCCGACCCGGCGGACCGGGCGGCCCGCGTCGACCTGCTCGTCACCGCCGTGCGCGTGGCCGCTGACCTCGGCGCCCGCGCCGTGCACTGCTTCAGCGGCACCACCCCGCCCGGCACCGACCCGGCCACCGCCTGGCAGCGCCTCGCGCACTCCCTCACCCCCGTGCTCGACGCCGCCGAGTCCGCCGGCGTACCGCTGGCGATCGAACCCGAACCCGGCCACCTCCTCGCCACCCTCGACGACTTCCACCACCTGCGCACCCTCGTCGGCGACCCGGAACAACTCGGCCTCACCCTCGACATCGGACACTGCCAGTGCCTGGAGGAGCGCACCCCCGTCGAGTGCGTCCGCGCCGCCGCCCCCTGGCTGCGGCACGTCCAGATCGAGGACATGCGGCGTGGTGTGCACGAACACCTGCCGTTCGGCGACGGCGAGATCGACTTCCCGCCCGTGCTGGACGCCCTCGCCGACACCGGCTACCAGGGCCTGACCGTCGTCGAACTGCCCCGCCACTCCCACGCCGGCCCCGAACTGGCCCGCACCTCCATCGAGTTCCTGCGCGCCAACGCGAAGGGAGCGCCCGCATGTTGATGTCCCGCCGGGAGCTGACCGCGGCACTCCCCGACGACGCCGCCCGCACCTGGCTCGCCGCTGCACTCGCCGAAGCGCTCGCGGCGGCCGCCGAGGGCGCCGCCGCGGCCCACGCGCCCTGGGAACTGCGCTACGCCGCCGCCGGCCGCCACTGCGGACCCGAGCCCGACCACGTCGACTCCGCCCGCGTGCTGCTCCTCATCGAGGCCCACGCCGGCCCCGACACCGTCACCCGGCTCTACCGGCAGGGCACCGGCGCCGAACGCCGCGCGGCGCTGCTGGCCCTGCCCTACCTGGACGCCCTCACCCCGCCCGCCGTCGCCCTGCCACTGGTCGAGGACGCGCTGCGGACGAACGACGGTCGGCTGGTGGCCGCGGCCGTCGGCCCGTACGCCGCCGCCCATCTGGACGCGCACGCCTGGCGGCACGCCGTCCTCAAGTGCCTGTTCACCGGCGTGCCGCTGGACGCCGTCGACTCCCTGGTGCGCCGGGCCCGCGGCGACGGCGAACTCGCCCGGATGCTGCGCGACTACGCGGCCGAGCGCACCGCCGCCCACCGCACGGTCCCCGACGACCTGCACCGCGTCCTCGCCCTGACAGCCGAGCCGTCCCCGCGGTTCGAGGAGGTATGAGCCCATGCGCATCTTCGATCCTCACATTCACATGACTTCTCGTACTACGGATGATTACGAGGCGATGTACGGGGCTGGGGTGCGGGCGTTGGTCGAGCCGTCGTTCTGGCTCGGTCAGCCCCGCACGTCGCCGCAGTCTTTCGTCGACTACTTCGACGCTCTGCTCGGTTGGGAGCCCTACCGCGCGGCGCAGTACGGCATTGCGCACCATTGCACCATTGCTTTGAATCCGAAGGAGGCCAACGATCCCCGCTG
>NZ_JBIRGU010000018.1:0-158309 GCF_044328175.1 Streptomyces sp. NPDC017979
CATATCTGGCGTTGACTTTTGGCACGCTGTTGAGTTCTCAAGGAACGGACGCTTCCTTCAAGTCCCTCTCAGGACCCTCCGGGCTTTTCCCTTCGATGTTTCAAACCTTATCAGGCTTTTTCTGTCCCTCTGACCATCCCCTGCGGACAGGCAGAGGTGTAGACCAGTTAGGATCTCGGCTTGAAAGGTTGCTGCCGACCCCCGACTCGATGTCGCGTTGGGGTCACGCAGGGGTACGACAGTACCTGGCGTCGGAGAGCGAGGCAAATCGTTTCCGGTGGCCCCCTAGGCCCGTCAAGCCGGTAGCTTTCGGGCGGAACTAGGACTTCAACTGACATACGCTTCTGAACAGTGTGCCGCCCCTACGAGCAGTAGTGACGAAGCGGGCGGCGAATCTCCACCCCTGGGAGGCCCCATGACCACAGTGACGTCCCCTCTTGCCGGACGGGCCATCGGACTGGCCGCGGTGCCGGACCCGGTGTTCTCCGGTGCGATGGTCGGTCCCGGTACCGCCATCGACCCCGCCCGTGAGCCTTCCGAGGCCGTGTCCCCCGTCGACGGCGTCGTCGTCTCCTTGCACCCGCACGCCTACGTCGTGGTGGACGCCGAGGGCCACGGAGTGCTGGTGCACCTGGGCATCGACACCGTGCAGCTGAACGGCGAGGGCTTCGAGCTGCTGGTGAACAAGGGGGACACCGTCACCCGTGGCCAGGCCATGGTGCGCTGGAACCCCGTCGCCGTCGAAGAGGCCGGGAAGTCGCCGATCTGCCCGATCGTGGCGCTGGAGGCCACGGCCGATGCGCTCGGCGAGGTCGTCGAGAGCGGCGAAGTGAAGGTAGGGGACTCCCTCTTCTCCTGGCAGTGACGTCGTCGTGACGTCTGTTGGCCGTGGTCACGGCCGGTACGAGATCCACCGCGGCGGCACGGGCCGTCGCTCGACCGGGGACGGGTGAAATGGAGACAACGCTGCGAGGCGTCGGCGTGAGCCACGGTGTCGCCATCGGAGAAGTGCGGCACATGGGCACGGCGGTGCTGGAGCCGCCCGCCAAGCAGAACCCCGCACAGGACACGGAGCGCGAACAGGGGCGCGCCCGTCAGGCCGTCGACGCGGTGGCCGCCGATCTGATCGCCCGGGGCAATCTGGCGGGCGGCGAGGCGCAGGCCGTGCTGGAGGCCCAGGCGCTGATGGCCCAGGATCCGGAACTGATGGCGGACGTGGACCGGCGGATCGCCGTCGGGAGCACGGCGGAGCGCGCGGTGTACGACGCGTTCGCCGCCTACCGGGCGCTGCTGGCGGGTGCCGGCGAGTACCTGGCCGGTCGGGTCGCGGACCTCGACGACGTGCGGAACCGGATCGTGGCGCGGCTGCTCGGGGTGCCCATGCCGGGCGTGCCGGACAGCGACGAGCCGTACGTGCTGATCGCGCGGGACCTCGCGCCCGCGGACACGGCGCTGCTGGATCCGACGCTGGTGCTGGGGTTCGTGACCGAAGAGGGCGGGCCGACCAGCCACAGCGCGATCCTGGCGCGGGCGCTCGGAGTGCCGGCCGTGGTGGCGCTGCCCGGGGCCGGTGAGCTGGCCGAGGGCACGTTGGTCGCGGTGGACGGCAGCACGGGTGAGATCTTCGTGCAGCCGAGTGCGGAGAAGCAGGCCGAGTTGGAGCGGGCCGCGGCGGAGCGGAAGGCTGCGCTGGCCTCGTCGAGCGGGCCGGGCGCCACGTCGGACGGGCACAAGGTGCCGCTGCTGGCGAACGTCGGTGGCCCCGATGACGTGCCGGCGGCGGTGGAGGCCGGTGCCGAGGGCGTCGGGCTGTTCCGTACGGAGTTCCTGTTCCTCGACGACAGCAAGCAGGCGCCGTCGGAGGAGAAGCAGGTCGACGCGTACCGCCGGGTGCTGGAGGCGTTCCCGGAGGGCCGGGTCGTCGTACGGGTGCTCGATGCGGGCGCCGACAAGCCGCTGGACTTCCTGACGCCGGCCGACGAGCCGAACCCGGCGCTGGGCGTGCGGGGTCTGCGGACGCTGTTGGACCACCCGGAGGTGCTGGCCACGCAGTTGTCGGCGCTGGCGAAGGCGGCTGAGGGCCTGCCGGTGTACCTGGAGGTCATGGCGCCGATGGTGGCGGACCGTACGGACGCCAAGGCGTTCGCGGACGCGTGCCGGACGGCCGGGCTGCGGGCGAAGTTCGGCGCGATGGTGGAGATTCCGTCGGCGGCGCTGCGGGCGCGGTCGATCCTCCAGGAGGTGGAGTTCCTGTCGCTGGGCACCAACGACCTGGCGCAGTACACCTTCGCGGCGGACCGTCAGGTGGGTGCGGTGTCGCGCTTGCAGGATCCCTGGCAGCCGGCGCTGCTGGACCTGGTGGCGCTGTCCGCCGAGGCGGCCCGGGCCGAGGGCAAGAGCTGCGGGGTGTGCGGTGAGGCCGCCTCCGATCCGTTGCTCGCCTGTGTGCTGACGGGGTTGGGGGTCACGTCGCTGTCGATGGGCGCGGCGTCGATTCCGTACGTGCGGGCGATGCTCGCGAAGTACACGCTCGCGCAGTGCGAGCGGGCTGCCGCCGCGGCGCGGGCCGCGGACACCGCCGAGGAAGCGCGGGCGGCTGCCCAGGCGGTGCTGTCCGGCGAGTAGCGCTCGCTGGTGGTGCGTGTGATGGAAGGGCCTCGCTGGTGCGGGGCCCTTCCGTCGTGTCGCGGGCCGGGCCGGGGTTCAGTGGTGGGGGTCGGGGTCGTCGGCGTGGACCGCGAAGCCGGCGCGGTACTCGACGTTCGGTTCGGGGGACACGGGCTCGCCGGTGGTGGCGTCGGTGCAGTAGGCGCTGAAGACCTCCGCTTCGGTGAGCGGGACGAGACGGCTCGCTTGCAGCCGCCAGCCGTGCAGTCGTACGGGGGTGTCGTCGGACGTGGTGGTGCGCAGGACGACTCCGGCGGGGCGGTCGAGGGCGACGGCGGTGGCGAGCACCGTGACGAACTCGGTCAGGGCCACGGTGTCCATGCGGGCGGTGGTGCTGGTGGTGTCGCGCTGGGCCTGGAGGGCGGCGAGGAGGTGCTCCTCGGGGGCGAGGACGCTGCACACCAGGTGGTGGGCGCCGGGGCCGGCGGCTTCGAGGAGCCGGCTGAGCAGGTGGAACGCCCGGTCGAAGGACGCCTTGCCGATGTCCTCGCCGCAGTCGGCGCAGGCTCCGACGTCGGCGAGGAGGGCGGCGGCGTACTCCCAGGTGGCCTGGCGGACGGCGTTGTCGATCAGGCGGGGCAACAGCTCGCCCAGGGGTTGGCCGGTGTAGGTGAGTGCGTCGCCGCGGGCGGCGACGGCGGCGGTGAAGCGGCTCCGGCTGCGGGTGGCGTCGGGGTCGATGCCTTCGTCGGTGCAGTACTGCACGAAGTCGTCGGGGTCGAACAGGGCGACGGAGGTGTGCAGGCCGTCGGCCGTGCGGGCGGTGAGCAGGGCTTCGACGTGCCGTAGGTACGCGGGGTGGTCGTCGAAGGGGAAGGTGTCGTACCCGCGCATGGCGTGGAAGTCGTGGGCGTCGGTGAGGACGCCCACCGTGGCGGGGACTTCGCGGCGCAGGGCGCGCCGCTGTGCCGCTCGGGTCCTCGGCCGGCCCGTGGTGCGCCGGGGCCGCTGGGAGCGGCGGGAGCTCGGGGCGCTGCCGCGGTCGCGGTGGTCGTCGTGCTCGGGCGGTGTGGTGTTCGGTGTCATGGTCTCCCCCTGGGCGTGCCGTCGGTCGTGCGCGCCCATGGCGGGGCGCGCACGGTCGGGTGCGTTACGTCAATCAGCGATTACTCACCGTAGTGGGCGGCACTGACAACGGGCCCGGGTGAGGTGTCAGGGGCGCCGGCGGGTGCGGGCGAGTTCCACGTAGAACGCCAGCAGGTCGGGCTTGTCGACGGAGCCCGGGTTGACGGCCTTGCTGAGGGCCGCGCCTTGGAGGAGGCGTTTGACGGGCACTTCGAGGCGCTTGCCGGTGAGGGTGTGGGGGACGGCGGGGATCTCGATGATGTCGTCGGGGACGTGGCGGGGCGAGAGCTGTTCCTTGATGGTGTTCTTGATCGTGGTGCGCAGTTCGTCGTCGAGGGCGACGCCGTCGGCGAGGTGGACGAAGAGGGGCATCCAGTAGCCGCCGCCTTCCTCTTCGAGGCCGATGACGAGGGATTCGCGGATCTGCGGGAGGCGTTCGACGGCTTCGTAGATGTCCGCGGAGCCCATGCGGACGCCCTGGCGGTTGAGGGTGGAGTCCGAGCGGCCGTGGATGACGACGGTGCCGCGGCCGGTGATGGTGATCCAGTCGCCGTGTCGCCAGGCGCCGGGGAACATGTCGAAGTACGCGGCGCGGTAACGGGCCGCGTCGGGGTCGTTCCAGAAGGCCGTGGGCATGGAGGGCATGGCCTGGGTGACGATCAGTTCGCCGACCTCGTCCACGACGTCGTGCCCCGCGGGGTCCCAGGAGTGCAGGTCGGTGCCGAGGCCGGCGGCCTGGAGTTCGCCGATGTGGACGGGGAGGGTGGGGACGGCGCCGGCGAAGCAGCTGCACACGTCGGTGCCGCCGCTGACGGAGGCGGTCCACAGGTCCGTGCCGGCCGCGGCGAACTCGTCGTGCAGCCAGCGGAAGCCGTCGGGCGGGAGGGGCGAGCCGGTGGTGGCGACGCAGCCGACGCGGGAGAGGTCGTGGTCGCGCGCGGGGTGCACGCCGGCCTTGCGGCAGGCCATGACGTACGCGGCGGAGGTGCCGAAGAAGGTGGCGCCGGTGCGTTCGGCGACGGCCCACTGGGCGTCGACGCGGGGGTGGCCGGGGCTGCCGTCGTAGAGGACGACGGTGGTGCCGGTGAGCAGGCCGGAGACGAGGAAGTTCCACATCATCCAGCCGGTGGAGGTGTACCAGAAGAACCGGTCGTCGGGGCCGAGGTCGCAGTGCAGGGCGAGCTGCTTGAGGTGTTCGAGGAGGATGCCGCCCTGGGATTGCACGATGGCCTTGGGCAGCCCGGTGGTGCCGGAGGAGTACAGGATCCACAGCGGGTGGTCGAAGGGGACCGGGGTGTACGTGAGGGGGCCGGTGTCGCCCGCGGTGACGTCGGCCCAGTCATCCGCGCCGTCGGGTGCCGGGGTGCCGAGCAGGGGGACGTGGACGACGGCGCGGAGGGTGGGGAGTTCGGCGCGGAGTTCGGCGACGGTGGCGGTGCGGTCGTGCTCTTTGCCGCCGTAGCGGTAGCCGTCGACGGCGAAGAGGACGACAGGATCGACCTGTTGGAAGCGGTCAAGGACGCTGCGGGCGCCGAAGTCGGGGGCGCAGGAGGTCCACACGGCGCCGACGGCGGCGCTGGCGAGGAGGGCGACGACGGCCTGCGGGACGTTCGGCAGGTACGCGCAGACGCGGTCACCGGGTTCGACGCCCAGGGTGCGCAGGTGGGTGGCGAGGGCGGCGACCTGGCGTCGCAGTTCGGACCAGCTCGTCACAGCGAGCTCGTGGGTCCCGTGCGTCTCGTCGACGTGGAGGAGGGCCGGGGCGTCGGGGCGGGTGTCGGCGGCGCGCAGCGCGTGCTCGGCGTAGTTGAGGGTGCTGCCGGTGAACCACTGGGCGCCGGGCATGTCGGGATGGGCGAGCACCCGGTCGTAGGGGGTGGTGAACTGTACCTCGAAGTACTCGGCGATCGCGCCCCAGAAGGTTTCGAGGTCGGCGACGGACCAGGCGTGGAGGGCGTGGTAGCCGCCGTCGGCGGGCGCTCCGTGGTGTTCGGCGGCCCAGCGCTGGAAGTGGGTGATCCTCGCGGCGGCGATCCGTTCGGCGTCCGGCTGCCACAGGGGGGCGGGAGGCGCGGCTGGGGTCGCTTGGTGCGCTGCGTTCGCTGGGGTCACGGTGCGGCTCCCGGATGGCTCTGGTCCGCGCTCCCGTTCCTGGGTGTCAGGGGTGGGGCGCCGTGTGCTGTCTGAGGCGGTCGGCTGACCGGTGCATGAGGGGTCCGTGCGCGTGCGGGGTGTGCGGGTGGCACGGGCTGACACGGACGATGCCATGTGATCGTCTTTCGCACCAGAGCGGCGGGGCGTGCGTGCCCGGCCGGGGCGGGAGCTCGTTCCCGTACGTACGTGCACGGGACTGACCGGTGTCGATCAGTGCTGATCGGCTTTGACTGAATCCCCAACATACTGTGCGGGACAAGGGCAAGCAGGAACACGGGCGATCGAACTCGGCCTGGTGTTCGATCACCTTTGGCGTCACCCTGAGTGAACGGCAGTTGAACGGACCTCGTGCACCGGTCCCCGGGTGGCAGGCTGACGTGCATGGACGGTCTTGAGCTCGTGCGTTCGATGAGGAGTCTGACCACGCGCCGGGGGCTGCGGGCCGCTCGGTCGGCGTGGCGCGGACGTCGGGCCGATGCGCGGAGCCTGCCGGCGCGGGGTGCGGAGCGGGCACGGGTGCCCGGTCCGGTGACGGGCGTGGTGCCGTCGCCCGGCGGCGGGGTCGTGCGCTTCGCCCGCTCCGAACTGCGGATCCTGGTGGCGTCCGGGGGCTCGGTGTTCTGGGGGTGGGACGGGGCCGGCCCCGAGCCGTCGTACGCGCTGGCCGGCGCGGCCCCCGAGGCGGACCCGCGGGCGCAGTTGGAGCCGGACAAGGACGGCGGCTGGCGGGTGGTGTCCGAGCGGGTGACGGTGGAGGTCTCCCGGCACGGCGCCGTGGAGGTCCGTACGCCCGGCGGGGTGGTGCTGCGACGGGACCTGCCGCCGCGCTGGTGGGAGCCGGTGCGGGGCGGGCCGGCGCGCTGGGTGCAGCGCACCGAGGTGGCGGCGGACGCGCGCTTCTTCGGCCTCGGCGGGCGGGCCGCCGGCCCGCGGCTGCCCAGCGGCGAGTACGGCCTGTGGAACACCGACCCGGGAGGCTCCTTCGGCCCCGGCGACGACCCGCTGTCCATCACGATGCCGGTGCAGGTGGTCGTCGCGGACGCGGGGACGCACCTGGCCTTCTACGACAACACGTGGGAGGGGCGGGTGGTGCTGCGCGAGGGCACCGAGGGCGAGGGTTCGGGGCACGACCTTCCGGGCACCAGCGTGCTGCGGATGACCGGCGGCCCGCTGCGGTGCTGGGTGGTCGTGGGCACTCCGGCGCGCGTGCTGGCGCACTGGTCGCGGCTGACGGGGCCGGCCGCGGTGCCGCCGTCGTGGGCGCTCGGCCCGCAGCACGCCCGTTGGGGCTTCGGCAGCGAGGAGGAGGTGCGCCGGGTCGTCGCCGGCTACCGGGAGCGGGACCTGCCGCTCGCGGCGGTCCACCTCGACATCGACCACCACGACGGACACCGGGTGTTCACGGTCGACCGGGAGCGCTTCCCCGACTTGCCGGCGCTGGCCGGACAGTTGCGGGACGCCGGGGTGCGCACGGTCTCCATCGTGGATCCCGCGGTGCCGGCCGAGCCGGGGAACGCGGTGTACGAAAGCGGCCGGCGGGCCGGGGCCTTCGTGCGGGACGCGCGCGGGCGCGAGGTGCGCGGCGAGGTCTGGCCCGGCGCCTGCGCCTATCCGGACTTCACCGACCCGCAGGTGCGGCAGTGGTGGGGCCAGTGGTACGAGGAGCGGCTCGCCCAGGGCTTCTCGGGCGTGTGGCACGACATGAACGAGCCCGTGTCGTTCGCGCCCTTCGGGGACATGACGCTGCCCCGTTCCGCGCGGCACGCGTTGGAGGGGCGCGGGGGTGACCACCGCGAGGCGCACAACGTGTACGGGCTGACGATGGCGCGCGCCGGTTACGAGGCGCTGCGCCGGCTGCGCCCCCAGGAGCGGCCGTTCCTGTTCAGCCGTTCGGGGTGGGTGGGGATGCAGCGCTACGGCGGGACGTGGTCCGGTGACGTGGCGAGCGGCTGGCCGGGGCTCAGGGCCTCGCTCGCGCTGGTGCTGGGGCTCGGGCTGTGCGGGGTGCCGTACTCCGGCCCGGACGTCGGCGGCTTCGACGCGACGCCGTCGCCCGAACTGTATCTGCGCTGGTTCCAACTGGGCGCGTACCTGCCGCTGTTCCGCACCCACAGCGCGCTCGACGCGGGGCGCAGGGAGCCGTGGGAGTTCGGTCCCCGAGTCCTGCGGCACGCGCGCGCCGCGCTCGTGGAGCGGGAGCGGCTGCGCCCGTACTTCGTGACGCTGGCGCACCTGGCCCGGTTGACGGGGGCGCCGTACGTACGGCCGCTGTGGTGGGGGGCGCCGGAGGACCGGGCGCTGCGCGAGTGCGACGACGCCTTCCTGCTCGGGGACGCGTTGCTGGTGGCGCCGGTGTTGGCGGCCGGCGTGGAGCGGCGTCAGGTGCGGTTGCCGCGGGGCCGCTGGTACGACACGGCGACCGGTCGGGCGTACGACGGGCCGGGCCAGGTCGAGGTGGCGGCGCCGCTGTCGCGGGTGCCGGTGCTCGCGCGCGCGGGCTCGGTGGTGCCGGTGCGGGGCGCGGACGGGCACCTGGAGTTGGAGGTGTGGGCGCCGGCGGACGGGCGCAAGGGCGGCGGGCTCGTGGTGCCGGACCGGGGGGACGGCTGGGCGCGCGCGGAGGTGGAGCGCTACGCGACCCGGCTGACGAGGGGGCGGGTGGTGGTGAAGCAGGTCCGCGGGGACGGCACGGCGGCGCCGCGCAGGCGGGTGCGGGTGCGGGGGTTGCCGTGAGGAACGGGACGGGGGTCAGGCGTACCGGCCAGCGAACCAGTTCGCGACCGCCTCGGTGTGCAGCGGGAAGGCCAACTCCGCGGGGCCGCGCAGCAGGTGCCAGCCGGCGGTCTCGGCCGTGGGCTCCGGCGGCGGCAGCGCGGCCGCGGGGAGCGGCGGCAGCAGGGCGAAGACCAGCAGGTGCCCGCTGGCGGCGCTGAGGACGTCGGCGAGCCGGACCGCCCCGGCTTCGGCCTCGATGCGCGTCTCTTCGCGCAGCTCGCGCACGGCGGCTTCCTGCCAGGTCTCCCCGTGGTCGACGAAGCCGCCGGGGAGCGCCGCCCGGCCCGCCTCGGGCTCCACCGCGCGGGTGACGACGACGAGCCCGGTGCCGTCCGCGTCGTACGCCGGTTGGAGGGCGACGGCCACGGGCAGCGGGTTGCGGTAGGCGGTGGCGCCGCACGACGGGCAGGTGCGCGGCCAGCCGGCCACCGGGCCGTACGGGGCGCCGCAGTCGGCGCAGTGCGAGTTCTCGGACACGCGCGGACTGTAGCCGACGGGGCGCGGTCGGTCCCGGGCGATGGCCCGCAGGGGCCTGGTGGCCCGCCTCGGTGCGGGTTTACGGTGCCCGGCATGGAGCGGACTTTCGATTCGTACGAGGAGTTCTGGCCGTACTACGTGGCGATGCACTCCAAGGCGGCCACCCGGTGGGTGCACCTCGCCGGCACCCTGACCGGGCTGGCGGTCACGGCGTACGGGCTGGCGCGCGGGCGCCGGCGCTATCTGGCGGCGCTGCCGCTCATCGGGTACGGCACGGCGTGGCCCGCGCACTTCCTCATCGAGGGGAACAACCCGGCGACGTTCGGGCATCCGGCGTGGTCGCTGCGGGGTGACGCGCAGATGATCCGGATGATGCTGGCCGGCCGGGACGCGGAGTTGGCGGCGACCGCCGCCAAGTGGCTCGCCGAGAACGGCTGAACCGTGGCACACTTCTGACGTTCCGTCAGTTTCGGTTGCCGGGAGGGACCCTTGACGCGCACACCGGTGGTGGCCGGCTGGTTCACCCAGGGCGACGGGGAGGGGTTCCGGCTGCTCGGCACCCGCTGCGGCGACTGCGGTGCGGTCTTCTTCCCGCGCGAGGACTCCTTCTGCCGCAACCCGGGCTGCGCCGGGGAAGCGTTGGCGGAGGTGGCGCTCTCCCCGCGGGGCACGGTCTGGTCGTACACCGACGGTCGCTACCGTCCGCCGCCGCCGTACGTCTGCGACCCGGACGTGCCGTGGGAGCCGTACGTCCTGGTCGCGGTCGAGTTGGCCGCGGAGGGGATGGTCGTGCTGGGGCAGGCCGCGCCCGGCGTGTCGACGGCGGACCTGTCGGTCGGCGCCGAGGTCGAGGTGGTGCCCGGGGTCCTGAACGAGGACCGGGAGACGGGGGCCGTCTACACGACCTGGCACTGGCGCCCGGTGGCGGGCGCGTCATGAGCGGGGAACGGGACGTCGCGGTCCTCGGGGCGGGCCTGCACCCCTGGGGCAAGTGGGGCCACGGCTTCGTCCGTTACGGCACCGTCGCCGCCCGGGCCGCCCTCGCCGACGCAGACCTCGACTGGCGCCGCGTCGAGTCCGTCGTCGGCGCCGACACCGTGCGCGGCGGCTACCCCGGACACGTCGCAGGCGCCACCTTCGCGCAGGCACTGGGCTGGCAGGGGGCGCGCGTCACCAGCGTGTACGCCGCCTGTGCGTCCGGGGCGCAGGCGATCGGCACCGCACGGGCCCAGATCCTCGCCGGGCTCGCCGACGTGGTGCTGGTGGTGGGCGCCGACGCCGCACCGAAGGGCTTCTTCGCACCCGCCGGCGGCGACCGACCGGACGACCCCGACTGGCTGCGCTTCCGGATCCTGGGGGCGACGAACCCCGCGTACTTCGGCCTGTACGCCCGGCGCAGGATGGCCCTGTACGGGGACACGGCCGACGACTTCGCCCTCGTCAAGGTGAAGAACGCGGCGGTCGGCGCGCTCAACCCCCACGCCCGCTACCGCAGGCCCGTCACCGTCGAAGAGGTCGCCGCGTCCGCCGTCGTCGCCGACCCGCTGCGGCTGCTGGACGTCTGCGCCACCTCGGACGGCGGCGCGGCGCTGGTGCTGTCCAGCGTGGAGTTCGCGCGTCGGCACGGCACGGCCGACCCGGTCCGCATCCGGGCGGTCTCGACCGTCACCCCGACCTATCCGAGGACCGTGCTCGACCTGCCGGACATCGCCACGGACTCGACCACGGCGGTCGGGGTCGACGGCGGCGGCTCCTTCAGGGCGTCGATCGCGCGCGCCGCGTACGAGGAGGCGGGCATCGGTCCGAAGGACCTCTCGCTCGCCGAGGTGTACGACCTGTCCACCGCGCTGGAGTTGGAGTGGTACGAGGACATCGGCCTGTGCGGACCGGGCGAGGGGGCGGGGCTGGTGCGCGCGGGGGTCACGGCGCTCGGGGGGCGCGTACCCGTCAATGCGAGCGGCGGGTTGGCGTCGTTCGGGGAGGCCGTGCCCGCCCAGGCGATCGCGCAGGTCTGCGAGTTGACCTGGCAGTTGCGGGGAACGGCGGGGGCGCGGCAGGTGGCCGGGGCCCGGGTCGGGCTCAGCGCCAACCAGGGGTTGTTCGGGCACGGGTCGGCGGTGGTGGTGGTCCGCTGACGCCCACCGGCCGGCCTCAGGCGGAGGCGGGGCGGCGCTCGGGGTCGACCCGTTCCAGGGCGTGTTCCACCACCGCCACCAACGCCAGCTTCGCGGAGTCGCGTTCGCGGGCGTCGCACATCATCAGCGGCACCCCGGGGTCCAGGTCGAGCGCGGCGCGCACGGACGCCGCGGGGAACCGTTCCGCCCCGTCGAAGCAGTTGACGGCGACGGTGAAGGGGATGCCGCGGCGCTCGAAGTAGTCGACGGCGGCGAAGGAGTCCGCGAGGCGCCGGGTGTCGGCCAGCACCACGGCGCCGAGCGCGCCCTGGGCCAACTCGTCCCACAGGAACCAGAAGCGCTCCTGGCCTGGCGTGCCGAAGAGGTAGAGCACCAGGTCGTCGCGGAGGGTGATGCGGCCGAAGTCCATGGCGACGGTGGTGGTGGTCTTGCCCGTGAGGCCGGCGGTGTCGTCCACGGGCCGCCCCGCCTCGCTCAGCACCTCCTCGGTGCGCAGCGGCCTGATCTCGCTGACCGCACCCACCAGCGTCGTCTTCCCCACCCCGAACCCACCGGCGACCAGGATCTTCAGTGCCACCGGCTCGACGGGCTTGCGGACACTAGAGCGCCCGAAGGCCATTGATCACCTCTCGGAGGATGTTCACGTCCGGCAGTTCCGCCGGCGGAACGGGACGGGAGACGTGCACGAACTCGCCCTCGACGAGATCGCCCACCAGCACCCGCACGACCCCCACCGGGAGGTCCAGGCCGGTGGCGAGTTCGGCGATCGACTGCGGGCTGCGTTCGCAGCGTTCGACGATGTCGACGTGTTCCGGGGAGAGCGATCCGTCGTGGTGCAGGTGGTCGGCCGTGGGTTCGGCGACCACCAGGGCGATCAGGTCGAGCCGGTGCTGACCGGTGCTGCTGGTGCGACCGCGGGTCATGGCGTACGGGCGGACCACGGGTGACGCGTCGGCGTCGAAGAAGTGGTGGCGGTGCTGGGAGTGCCGGGGGTGGTGTGCCGAGTCACTCATGCCCGCGCTCATCCCCCGGCGCTGGCGGGGCCGGTCCTGGGGGCGGTGGACAGGTGCGCGCCGACCCGCTTGACCATGAGGGTCATCTCGTACGCGATCTGGCCGACGTCAGATTCTGCGTCGGCGAGGACGGCGAGACAACTGCCGTCACCGGCGGCGGTGACGAAGAGGAACGCCTCGTCCAACTCCACCACCGTCTGGCGGACCTGGCCCACGTCGAAGTGGTGTCCGACGCCCCTGGCCAGGCTGTGGAAGCCGGAGGCGACGGCGGCGAGGTGCTCGCCGTCCTCCCGGGTCAGTGCGCGCGAGGCGCCGGTGGCCAGGCCGTCCCGCGACAGGACCAGGGCCTGGCGGATGCTGCCGACCCGGTCGACGAGTTCGTCGAGCAGCCAGTTGAGTGCGCCGGAGCCCTGCGCGGGGCCTTCGCCGACGGCGTGTGCTGCAGCGTGCGGTGCGGTCATGGGCCGTCCCCCTCCGAGGTGGTTCGTGGTGCCGGCCGGCCGGTGCCCGGGCCGGTGGACTGATCGAAGCCGTCGGCACCGTCCGCGTTCTGGCGGCGGCCCCGCTGCCAGCCGCGCTGCATGGCCGCCATGCGGGCGCGCACCTCGTCAGGGTCGCGTTCGTCGTCGGGGCCGAGGCCCGGCGCTTCGTCGCGGCGGGCGGCGGGCTGCCGGGTACTGCCGATGTCGGGAGCCGCCCTGAGCTGCGGGGCGAGGCTGGCCTGACGCACTCGGCGCGGCAGTCCGTCGACGAGTGCGGGCGACGGGTCCGTGACGGCGTCGGGCGCTTCGACGGGTGCTTCGGGGCGGTCGGCGGATCCCGCGCGCGCGGGACCCGGTGCCGCGGCCTCGGAGGCCGGGAGGGGCTCGGGGAACGGCACCGGGTGGGTGCGGGCGGGCCCGTCGACCCGACGTCCGCCGTCGGTGATCAAGGTGGGCGGCTTGGCGCGCCGGGGCAGCGGTGCGCGGCGGCCCGCGTCGGGCTGCCGCGCGTACGGCACGAGCGGGGGCAGCACGTCGGAGAGGCCGTCGGGGGCCTCGGGGTCATCGAGGGCGTCCCGGTCCGTGCTGCCGCCCAGGAGCGCGGGGCCGTTGCGCCGCTGGCCGCCCTTGGCGAGCGCGGACGCCTTGGCTCCGCCGTCGCCCTTGCCGTTGCGGCGGCCGAAGGGCCCGTTCCCCGCCCGGTCGATGCGGACGCCCCTGCTCTCGGTGTCGGGGGCGTCGGTCAGCAGGGCGGCGGGGACGAAGACGATCGCCGAGGTGCCGCCGTACGGGGAGGGCTGGAGCGACACGCGTACGTTCTGGCGCTGGGCGAGCCGGCTGACCACGAACAGGCCGAGCCGGTCGGTGTTCGACAGCTCGAACTCCGGGGTCTCCGCGAGGCGCAGGTTGGCGTCCAGCAGGACCTCGGGCGCCATGCCGAGGCCGCGGTCGTGGATCTCCAGGGTGAAGCCGTTGGCGACGCGTTCGCCGTGGACCTGGACCGTGGTGTGCGGCGGGGAGAACACCGTCGCGTTCTCCAGGAGTTCGGCGATCAGGTGGGTCAGGTCGGCGACGGCCGATCCGCCGACGCCGATGCGGGCCAGTCGGCGCACCTCGATGCGCTCGTAGTCCTCCACCTCGGCCACCGCGGCCCGGACCACGTCCATCAGTTGGACCGGCTTGCGCCACTGGCGGGAGGGGGTGGCGCCGGAGAGGATCACCAACCCCTCGGCGTGGCGCCGCATGCGGGTGGTGAGGTGGTCGAGGCGGAAGAGGTCCGCGAGTTCGTCGGTGTCCTCGGTGCGGCGCTCCATGGTGTCGAGGAGCGTGAGTTGGCGGTGGAGCAGGACTTGGTTGCGACGGGCGAGGTTGACGAAGACCTCGGAGACGCCGCGGCGCATCTCGGCCTGGCGCACGGCCGCTTCGACGGCGGCGCGCTGGAGGGTGTTGAGGGCGTGGCCGGCCTGGCCTATCTCGTCCTTCTCGTACTGCAACCGCGGGGCTTCGGTCTCGACGTCGACCTGTTCGCCGGCGGCCAGGCGCCGCATGACGCTGGGCAGTCGGACGCTGGAGACCTCGTGGGCCTCCCGGCTCAGCCGGGAGAGGTCGCGGATCAGGTCACGGCCGATGCGCACGGAGACGACGACGGAGGCGAGGAGGGCGGCGAAGCCGAGGACGCCGGCGACGCCCGCCTTGACGAAGACGTCGTACGTGGCCGGTTCGACGCGGTCCTCGTGGCGCGTCTGCGCCGCGCTGCCCTCGTCGCGGAGTTCGTCGAGCACCGGGGCGGTGGCCACCTGCCATTCCGCGACCTCGGACGCGGACGCGTGGCGCACCGGGCCGCCGGAGGTCAGCCGCTTCTCGGCGTCGCGCAGGGGCGCGGTCTCGGGGCCCTTCCAGAACAGCCGGTGGATCTCGCGGTCCTTGGGGCGCAGGGCTTCGAGGCTGGTGTCGTACAGAACCTCGCGCCGGGCCACGAGGCCGGTGAGTTCGCGCAGTTCCTCCGCGTCCACCCGGCCGGCGGTGAAGGCGGACGCGATCAGGGCGTCCTCGCGGGCCAGTGCCTCCCGGGCGCGGCCCAGGCCGACGATGGCGCGGCCCTGGCGCTCCAGGCCGACGTCGCCGAGGGAGTGCAGGGCGTTCAGGAAGGCGAAGCCGGGGTCGACGATGCCGTTGTAGTACTCCAGGGCCTCGGCGCGGGTGATGGTGCCGGTCTCCACCGAGCGGCGCAGCGCGGCCAGTCCGTCGTACCCCTTGACCAGCTTGCCGAGCTTGCGTTCGCCCTCGGAGCGCAACGTCTCGCGGGTGTCGGCCTCGCTCGCCCTGGCCCTGACCTCGGCGACGGCCGCGTCCGTGGCGCCGCGCCTGGTGCGTAACTCGGGGAGCGCGGCGGAGGCGCGGCGGTCCGCGAGGTAGACGAGGGTCTGCCGGCGCTCTTGCTGGAGGGTTTCTATCGCACGGGTGACGGGCTCGCCGACGTCTTCGGTGGCCGAGTTGGCGTCGAGGAGTTCGCTCGCCTCCCGACCGGTGAGCACGGTGGTGAAGGCCCACAGGGCGGTGAGGGAGAGCAGCGGCACCAGCAGCAGCGCCACGATCTTCCGGCGGATGGACTTCCCGCGAAAGCGCATGGCCTCCCTCCCCCGGCCGGAACCGCCCCGGCGGACGGTGGTGTTCCGTCGGCCGGACGGTGGTGTTCCGTCAGCTCCGTCAACAAACGGCGCGAGCCTACTACTGTCACACAAGCAACTCGAAGGACCGTCCGGACGATTTTCGGCCGACCGGAGGGCGGTTGGGCACGGGTCGCTCAGGCATTCAAGGTGTTGGGATTCCCGGCGTGTCGCAAGGGGGCGGGGAGAGCCCTGGCTCCCCCGCCGTTGTAGATGGCCGGATTCATTCGTTCTGTGCCCGTGTGGTGGAACAAATCGGCGCAGCTGTGCGTCCTTATGTGCAGAGCTGTTGGGATCCTGGCGATAGCGGTCGGTAGTGCGAGGTTCGCCCGTGCTGCCGGTTTTCCCTTGAGGTCTCCGGTTGCGGGTTTCCGGGGTCGACGTCCGGTGTCGGTTTCCGGTGCCTGTGGCCCTGCCGACGGCGGGGGCTGGAGTAGGGGCGGAGGATTTCGGGCAGCCACCCAAGGGTTTGATGGATGTGGGGGGACGTGGGGAGTGACCAGGACGATGGACAAGGGGGAGCGCCGCGAGTCGATGCGGTACGCCGCGGGTGAGTCGCGCGCGCCGCGGCAGCTGTGGGTGGAGGAGCCCGAAGCCCGGCCCCGGCTCGCGGACCCCGTGCGCACCGCCGCGGTGCGGGCCGTGCTCATCGTGGCGGTCACGCTCATTCAGGCGATGGTGGCCTTCTTGAGCACCCTCGCCGGCTCCTGGCTCGCCTTCCCGATGGTGCTCAGCAGCGTCGCCAGTACGGTCGTCGCGACCTGGTCCGTGCTGGACGTGTGGGTGACGCGTCAGGTGTGGAAGCAGCGTCACGGCGTGATTTCCGAGCCCAGCAGCAGCGCCCGCAGGTTGCGCCGGGAGCGCCGCAGGGCCCGGCGCGCGGCCCGTGCCGAGGCCCGGCGCGAGGCGCGAATACGGCGCCGCGAGCCGCACGGCACGGCGCGGATGGCCGAGGTCGAGGCGTAGGCGTACGGACCGCGGGCGGAGGGGCGCTGGTGTGAACCAGCGCCGTCGCCGGGCGCTTCGCTACCTGTCCTGTGCCTGCTGCTCGGGCACCTGGGGTTCCCGGGCTCCCTGAAGCTCCTCGGGCTCCTTGTCCGACGGTGCCGCTTCGCTGGCCGGGGGCGGGGTCTGGGCGGGCAGGGCTGCCGGTTCGCTCGTGGCCCGCTTGAACATCCGGGTGGCGGTGATCTCCCCGTGGACCTGCTCGCCCGACGGGTCCTGCTGCGGCAGCCCCGGCCGCAGGTGCTCCTCCACGCTGATGTACTTCAGCCCCGCACGCAGATCGGCGTCGTTGCGCAGCCGGATCACCAGGGGGAACTCCGCCAGGGCGGTGGTGTCGAAGAGGCCCGTCGTGTAGAGGAGTTGGACGCCGAGCGCATCGGAGACGGCGCGCTGGAGCTCCAGCAGATAGGTGGCGTTGGCCCGGCCGATGGGGTTGTCGAGGAAGAGCGTGCCGGCGTGCCGGTGGCGGTCCCGGCCGCGGTCGTTGCTGCGCAGGGCCGCCATCGTGCAGTACAGCGCGATGGCCGCGGTCAGGAGCTGACCGCCGGAGAAGACGTCGCCCATCTGACCGACCGGGACGCGTTCGGCGCGCAGCACCGCGTCCGGCTTCAGGATCTCCACGGCGACGCCCTTGGGTTGCAGCGCCGCCTGGACTCCGCGCAGCAGCAGGGACATGCCGTCCCTGCGGCCCTCGCCGTACGCCGCGGAGGCGTTCTTGCGCACGGCCGCGCGGGTGGCCTCGTCGACGACCTCGCCCAGGCGCTCGGCGAGCGTGGCTTGGTCGGGCTCGTCGAACCGGATCCGGAGGAACTCCTGCCCGGACCACTCCCCCAGCCCTTCCGGCAGCCGGGACAGCCGCTGCGCCGAACGCAGGGTGGCCAGCGCCGATTCCACCAGCCCGCGGAGCCGGTCGACGATGGTCTCCCGGTTGCGCTCCAACTGGTTGAGCTCGTCGGTCAACACCCGCAGTCGGGGGGCGAAGGCTTCCGCCCAGGCCGCCGCGTGTTCGGGCAGGGCGGCGGCCGGCAGTTCCCGGATCTGCTGGCGCGCCGGGGTGCGCACCTGCTCGTACCGGGTGGAGTTGGCGTGCCGTACGAGGACGTCGGAGGCTTCCCGTACGGCGGATTCGGCCGCCGAGAGGTCCGTGGTGCAGCCGCGCAGGGAGCGCCGGGCCTCGGCGGTGGAGTGCCGGGCGTCGGCGAGGTCCCCGGCGTACGGCTCCGGGGCCTGGGTCGGTTCGTCGTCCTGCTGGTCGCGCAGCAGGTCGCGGAGTTGGGCGGCGGTCTCGTCGAAGCCGCCGGCGGCGTCCTCGGCGGCGCGGTGCGCCTGGAGCAGTCCGCCGTGGACTTCGCGGGCGGTCTCCAGGGCGTCGGTGCGGGCGGCCAGTTCGGCGGTGGCGGTCCGCAGCAGGGCCTGGGCGTGCTCGGCGTCGGCGGGGAGCAGTTCGTCCGGGAGGTCCGTGTGCGCCTCGCCGTCGGAGGGGGCCAGGCGTTCGGCTTCGCCGCGGAGCCTGCCCAGCTTCTCGCTCGCCTCGGAGGCCCGGGACTCCAAAGTCTGGACGAGGGCTTCGGCCCGGGCGACGGCGGCCTGCCGGGAGGGCCCGTCGGCGCCTTCGGTGCTCTCCAGGAGCTGGGCCGCGCGGGTGCGGACCTTGTTGGTGAGCCGGTCCAGTTCGGCCAGGGCCGCGCTTTCGTCACCCTCGGCACGGGCCTGTTCGGCCCGCAGGTCGGCGCCGACGCCGACCTTCTCGTAGAGCTGGGAGGCCGCGCGGTACGCCTCGCGCAGTGCGGGCAGCGCGGTGCGCCCCTGCGTGGTCGACGCTTCCTGATCGGGGGCGTCCTCGTCGGCGACGTGGTCCGGGGCGCCGGCGATCTCGGCCCGCTCGGCGCGCAGGGCGCGGGCGGTGCGGCGGGCGTCGTCGGCGGCGCGCTGGGCGACGCGGCGGTCCTCGTCGGCCGCCTTCGCCCGCTCCAGGCAGTTCGCGGCCCGCTCTTCCGACTCGGCCGCCTCGTCGGCCAGCTCCCGCAGCTTGACCTGCCAGCCGGCGCGCTCGCGGAGCCGGAAGGCCAGCCCGGCGAGGGCGTCAGCGGCGCGGCGGGCGCGCTGGGCGTGCTCCTGGCGCTCTTCGCGTACGGCCGCGGCTTCGGCCGCCGCCTCGTCGGCTTCGGTGCGCACCACGCGTGCCTCGGCCAGCTCGGCCGCCGCGGTCTCGGCGGCTTCGCGGGCCGCGGCGGAGCCCTGGGCGAGTTCGGCGAGCATGCCGGGCGGGCAGTCCGCGCGCCACGAGCCGAGGCGTGCGGCGAGCGCGCGGTCCCCGGCGAGCCGGGCCGCGAGCGCCCTGATCTCCTCGTCCCTGGCGGTGGCGCGGGCGCGCAGCGCCTGGCGCTCCTCGTCGGCGGCGTGCTCGTCGTGCATGGCCGGGTTCGGCGGTACGAGGAACACCCCGGCGTCGTCGGCGCCCTGCGCGGGCACCGGCGCGAGCAGGGCGGCGGCGGTGCCGACGGCGACGGCGGACCGGGGCAGCAGGGCGGCGCCGGCGAGGACCTCCCGGGCGCGGACGTGGGACGCGGGGTCGGTGATCACCACGCCGTCGACCAGTTCGGGGCGGGCGGCGAGCACGGCGGCGTGGTCGGCGGGGTCGACGGCCTGGGCCAGGTAGCGCCAGCCGGGGAGGGCGGGGACGCCGTGCTCGGCCAGGAACTCGACGGTCGCCAGGACGTCGGGGCCCGGGGGCAGCAGCCCGCCGTCGCCGAGGGCGCCGAGGATGCGGGCGTCGTCGGCGGCGGCCGTCCGCAGGTCGAAGAGCTGGCGCTCGGCCGCGGTGACGTACTGCTCCAGCAACCCGCGCAGTTCGTCGGCGTAGCGGTCCAGCTCTTCGGCGGCGAGGGGGCCTGCGCCGGTGCGCGGCGGGTCGCCCGCGTCGGCGGGGGCTCCGTGGGGCGCGGCGGGCGCCGTGGGCAGGCTCAGCAGTTCGACCAGCCGGGTGTCTTCGGCGATGGAGGCGGCGGCCCGGTGCTCCGCTCCGTGGGCGTTCTCCGCCGCGCTCGCGGCGTCGGCGGCACGGGCGGCGGCCAGTTCGGCGCGGGACTCCGCGGCGGCGGCCTCCTTCGCCCGCTCGGCGGTGCCGCGCGCGGCTTCGCGGGCGGTGTCCCAGGCGGCGACGGCGGTCTTCTCGGCGTCGCTGGCGGCGAGTGCGGCGCGGGCCGGGTCGGCGTCGGGGGCGGTGTCGTCGAGCCAGCCGGCGCGCACCGCTTCGGCGGTCTCCTGCTCGACCTCGGCCAGTCGCTGGCGCAAGTGGCCGATCTCGCTGCGGGCGCGCTGGGCTTCGGTGGCCGCTGCGGTGGCGTCGCGGTGGGAGGCTTCGCCGGTCTCCTGGAGCGCGGCGGAACGCTCTTCCTGTTCGTTGGCGAGCCGTTCGCCGTCCTCGGCGGCGGAGTGCAGGGCGCGGACGAGGTCGGCGGCGGCGCGAGCCCGGGCGGCGAGGGCGGGGGCGGCGTCCCGCTCGGCCTCGCGGATGGCGGCGGCCACGCGCGCGGAGCGGTCACCGGCGGCCCGGTGGCGCAGCACGGCTTCCGCGGCCTGCCACGCCGAGTGCAGCGTACGGGCGTCGATCAGCTCGCGGCGCTGGGCGGCGGCGCGCTTCTCGGCGACGGCGAGGGCGAGCGAGGCGTTGCGGTAGGCGAGTTCGGCGGCGATCAGGGAGCTGCGGGCCCGGGTCTGCTCGGCTTCGGTGACGGTGTGGGCGGCGGCGGTGACCTGCTGGGCGAGGTCTGCGGCGCGGGCGCGCTCCTCGGCGGCCCGGGCGGAGAGCCGACGGGTCAGGCTGCGGGTGCGGCGTTCGGCGCCGGCGTGGACGTCGCGGGCCCGGGCGCGGGTGTCGGCGGCCGCCACGATGCGGTGCAGCAGGTCGACGGAGCCGGCGGTGAAGTCGCGTTCGGCGGTGAGTTCGGCGCGGCGGCCGAGTTTGTTGCCGAAGCCGCTGACGAGGTCGGCGAGGCCGTCGGTGTCCCGGGTGTCGGTGACGGCCCGCAGGAGGAGATCGGTGAAGTCGGAGTCCTTCTTCACCGCGAAGAGGCCGGCCGCCTCCCCTTCGTCGGCGTTCATCTCGCGCTGGTAGCGGAAGAGTTCGGGGTCGAGGCCGAGGTCGCCGAGGTGTTCGTTCCAGCGGTCGTGGATCTCTTCCCAGTGGACGTCCAGGTGGAGGTACGCCTTGCCGGCGTCGGTGAGCGCGTCCCGGAAGCCCTTCATGGTGCGGCGGCGGCCCCGCGCGCCGGAGGCGCCTTCGACCGGGGGCCGCATGGCGGTGGACTCGGCGACCGGGAGGGAGTCCAGGCTCAGGCCGGGGCCGGGCCGGAAGGAGTACCACGCCTCGGCGAACTTGCGCGGGTCGTTGGAGACCTGGCGGCCCCGCCACTCGCTGACCTTGCCCACGACGACCAGTTCGCCGGTGAGGGTGTGCTGCCATTCGAGGGCGACGTGTCCGCAGTCGTCGGCGAGCAGGAACTTGCGCAGCACGCCGGAGCTGGCGCCGCCGAGGGTGTTGCGGTGGCCCGGCAGCATCACCGAGAAGATCAGCTTGAGCAGTACGGACTTGCCGCCGCCGTTCTCCAGGAAGAGCACTCCCGCGGGGGCCGGGCGGCGCGGCGGACCGACGGGCTCGTCCTGGAAGAACTCCGCCTGGGTGGGGGCGGGGTGGGGCACCGGCTCGCCGACTCCGCGCAGGTCCAGGACGGTGTCGGCGTAGCGCGCACCGGCGGGCCCGATGGAGTAGAGGCGAACGCGGGACAGCTCGTACATGGCGGCGGACTCTCAGATGTCGACTGGTCGGGGTGCGCGGGCTCCGGGGCGGCGGCCTCGCGCGGTGAGCATCGGTCGGGTGGGGTTCGGGTGGGCTTACGTGTGGAAGGGCAGGCCCGCGTCGGCGGCCAGCTCCAGGTCGTCCCCGTCGGGGGGCGCGACCAGCGTGGCGCTGCCGTCGCTGACGGGGACGACGCCGAGCTCCAGCAGTTCGGCCATGGCGGCGCTGCCGGCCATGTCACGGACCTGGAGCTGGTAGCGCGCGGTGGTGCGGTAGGCGCCGCCGGCGTCGTCGCCGGTGCGCTGGAGGAAGCCGGAGTCGGCGAGGAAGGCGACCGCCTTGCCGACGATGCCGGTGGTGGATCCGGCCAGCCGGCGGGCGTCCTTGGTGGCGCCGGTGGCGCTGCGGCGGGAGTAGACGCGCCAGGCCGCCTCCAGGCCGGGGGCGTCGGTGGCCGGGTCGGTGTTGTCGCCGCGCTCGTCGGCGCCCTCCTCCAGCCGGCGGCACGCCTGGCGGACGTAGCCGTCGACGCCGAGGACCGTGAGACGGCCGATGTAGGCGTCGTCGGCGAGGTCCTCGGGGCGGGGGAAGGCCATGGCGGCGACCGCGAGGTGGGCCAGGCCGTGGAGGAAGCGGTCGGTGGAGTCGGCGGAGGTGCGGCGGGCGTAGTCGCCCATCCGGACGGCGAAGACGGACTCCTCGTCGGCGCTGATCGCCATGCCGGCGCGCGGGGACACCTCCAGGACGACGAGTCCGAGTCCGGTGGCGACCGCGTCGGCGAGCCGGGCGAAGGGGGCGTCGTCCCGGTAGCGGCGCAGCAGTTCGGCGTACTCCGCGTCGCGGGCCGGCAGCAGCTTGGGCTGGAGCCCGAAGGAGACCAGGCGGGCGGCGTCGGCCGCGTCGGCGGGGGTGACCTGAGCGGCCGGGGTGACGGCGGCTTCCCCGGGCGCTTCCGCCGCGGCGGGGTCGCCCCAGGGGGCGCGCTCGGCGTGCGGTTCGGTCGCTGTCACTGGACGTGCTCCTCGTGCGGGCGTGCGGGTCGGGGGCGCGGCGGGCTGGTGGCCGGTGGTCGACGGCGGCGGGGGGTCATGCCGCTTCCGTGCGGTCGGCGGCCATGCCGACGGCGTCGAGCAGGGCGGTCCCCACGATCAGGTCGGCGCCGCCGAACTCGGGGTCGTCGAGTTCGGTGCCGTCGTCCACGGCGAACAGGAGGCGCTCCTCGCCCTGGCGGTAGGCGGTGCCGACCGGGGGGCTCGCGGCGTGCACGGCGAGCAGGGCGACCAGGTACGGCAGGTCGGGGTCGCGGCGGCGGGCGTCGGCGAGGAGGCCGGAGAGCCGTCGCGGGGCGTCGTGCTCCAGGTCCAGGAGCTCCATGGCCTGAGCGAGTTGTTCCTCGCTGAAGCGGCTGTCGTCGGGGGTGGCGATCAGGTCGGGCTCGGGCATTTCGGCGCCGAGGTGGTCCCGCTCGACGGGGGGCGTCAGCAGCAGGTCGACCAGGTCGGTCAGGCGTACGGACGAGGGGGTGCGCAGACCGGTGCCGCGGGCGAAGAAGGCGTCGGTGACGCGGACGGCGGACTCGACGGGGAGCGGGAGGAGGGGAGCGACGAGTTGGCCGTGGAGGTCGAGTCCGGTGCGGGCGGTGGGGCGGGCGAACGCCTGCCGGTCCTGTTCGGCGCGGAAGAGCGGGCCGGCTTCGAGGAGTCGGGACTGGAGCTGGGTGTGGCGGCGGATGCAGTCCTTGACGATGTCGACGAGTTCGGCGGCGCGGCGCTTGTGCTCGGGGTCCTCGGCCTCGTCGCGCGCCTTGCGGATGTTCGTCAGGATCGCGTTCTCGTGGCGGTAGCGGTCGGCGACGTGGTCGAGCGCTTCGGCGATCAGGTCCGGCACGGCGTTCAGCCAGTCGACCGCGCGGACGTTGCGGCGGGTGGCTTCCAGGGTGCGGCGCAGGGTCTCGGCGTACTGCACGGTGCGGTAGCGGGCCTGTTCGGCGGCGAGCTGGGCGTCGGCGAGCCGGCCGCGGCTGATCAGGACCTCCAACTTGACCTCGGCGGCGATCTGCGCGCTGGTCACGTCGGTGTCGAGGGCGCCGACGAGGACGTTGACCGCTTCGTCGGTGGTGCGGAGGTAGACGCTGCCGCCGTAGCCGGGGACCTCTTCGATCAGTTTGAAGTCGTAGTCACGGCGGGTGTAGACGCCGTCGGTGCCGAAGGTGCCGTACACGGCGCGGAAGCCGCGGTCCACGCTGCCGACGTTGATCAGGTTCTCCAGGACCCAGCGGGCGACGCGCTCGTGTTCGGCGGCGGGGCGGCGGGGGGCCTGGGCGGAGATCCGGGGCAGCAGCCTGGCGACGATCTGTTCGTGGTCGGCGCCGGTGTCGAAGTCCATGTTCAGCGTGACGAGGTCGATGGCCGCGAGGGCGACCTCCGCCATCGCGTAGACCGTGTACTCGCCGGCGAGGTTCGCCTTGCGGGCGTCGAGGTCGTGCAGCGGCGCGGTGCAGGCGAGCGCGCGCAGCCGCCGCGCCAGCCCCTCGTCGGCGGCCGGGCCCTGCGCGGGCCGCGGCCCCGCGCTGAGCTGGGGCGGAACGGGGTCCGTCGAGGCAGGCGAAGTCACGGTGCACAGATTAGGTCCTCGCACTGACACTGGTCGAAACGGCGCAGATGCCGCCCGCCGCGACGACCCCGGCCCGCGGCGGTGCCGGGGCGTTCAGTACGTGTCGGCGCCGTGCACCAGGTGGGCGTACGTCTCGACCATCTGCGCCCGGGAGTCCTCCAGGTACTGCACGAGCAGCCGTTCGGCCGTGGTGGCGTCGCCGGCGCGCAGGGCGTCGAGGATGGCCCGGTTGCGCACCAGATAGGGCTGGTGGAGGCCGCGCGGATCGTCGACGACGTGGAACGCCAGCCGCAGCTCCGCCAGTACGCCCCGCATCAGTTCGTCGGTGCGGGCGCTGCCGGCGAGGGCGACCAGCTCGCGGTGGAAGTGGATGTTCGCCGTGGACACGCCCGTCCAGTCGGCTTCGCGCTCGTGCTGCTCACCGGCGCTGACGGCGGCTTCGAGGGCGGTGACGTCGTACGGCGGGGCGCCGAGGCCGTGGACGACGGCGCACTCCACGAGCTGACGGGTGCGGTAGATGTCGGTGACGTCCTGGACGGCGAGCATCCGGACGAAGACGCCCCGGTTGAGCTGGTGGACGAGCAGTCGCTCGTGGGTCAGCAGGCGGAAGGACTCGCGCAGGGTGTTGCGCGACACTCCGAGCGCCCGGCCGATGACCTCCTCGGACAGGCGTTCGCCGGGGCGGAAGTAGCCCTCGGCGATGCGGGTGCGCAGGATGTCCGCGACGCGTTCGGCCGTGCTCGTGCGGCCGAGCAGCGCGCGATCGTCCGCCAGCCCGCCGACGCCGTCGGACCCGCTCGAACCGCCGGCCCGACTCGCCCCCCGCGAAGCGCTGGGGTCGTCGGCTGCGCTCCGTCCGCCGGGCGCGCCCGCCTCGCCCGTTCCCGTCTCCGTCGCCTTCACGACACCTCTCTCTCCGGCCGGGGGCCGATTCAATCCAGCGCGCACCGGCGCACGGTAGCCATCGTAGAAGGGAAGAACGAGCCAACGCGCCCCTTGTCGGATCGTTCAACGATCCCCTAGCTTGATGGCATCGCACGGTCACCCTCCACGCTCGACACTGCGAGGTGCAGATGAGCACGACTCGGGAACCCGTGCTGCGCCAGGCTCCCCGAAGGGGAGAACGGGCCGTTGCTGTTCGTCGGAGGCCCGGGGCAGGGGACTGCTGTGACACCGCGGGGGAACGAGAAGGGGAGGACTGCACATGACGTGGGCGTCCATCGACCTCAACGCCGACCTGGGCGAGGGCTTCGGCCAGTGGCGGCTGACGGACGACGAGCAGTTGTTGTCCGTGGTCACCAGCGCGAACGTCGCCTGTGGGTTCCACGCCGGGGACGCCATCACTATGCGCCGGGTCTGCGAGTTGGCGGCCGAGCGCTCGGTGCGCATCGGGGCCCATGTGGCGTACCGCGACCTGGCCGGCTTCGGCCGACGCGCCATGGACGTGGCTTTTGACGAGCTGGCGGCCGAAGTCGCCTATCAGATAGGCGCGTTGGAGGTCTTCGCGCGCTCCGCCGGCTCCCGCGTCGCCTACGTCAAGCCGCACGGAGCCCTGTACAACCGGGTGGTGTGGGACGAGGAGCAGGCGGCGGCCGTGGTGGACGGGGTGCTGCTGTCCGGAGAGCGGCTGCCGTTGCTGGGGCTGCCCGGGTCCGCGCTGCACGTGGCGGCGGAGAAGGCCGGGCTGCCGGTGGTCACCGAGGGGTTCGCCGATCGCGCGTACACGGCGGAGGGCGCCTTGGTGCCCCGTGGCCGGGAGGGGGCGGTGCTCACCGATGCGTCGGCCGTGGTCGACCGGTCCGTCAGCATGGCCCGATTCGGCGTGGTCGGCTCGCTCTGTGGACGGTCGGTGTCGGTGCGACCCCGTTCCCTGTGCGTGCACGGGGACACCCCGGGTGCGGTGGCATTGGCACGCCAGGTGCGTCGAGGGCTGGAAGGCGCGGGCGTACGGGTGGGGGCGTTCGCATGAGGTCCCTGCCGGTGGGTGATCGAGCGCTGCTCGTGGAGTTCGCGGACGGACAGGAAGCAGGCGCCCTCCACGCCGAGTTGGTGCGGCGGCGCGCGGCGGGGGAGCTTCCCGCGGTGGCGGAGATCGTGCCCGCGGCCAGGACGGTGCTGCTCGACGGCTTGGCCGACCCGGCCGGCTTCGCCGCCGAGTTGGCCGGGTGGCGCGTGCCGCCGCTGCGTTCCCGGGAGGCGGACGTCGTCGAGGTGCCGGTCCGCTACGACGGGGCCGATCTGGCGGAGGTGGCCGCACTGTGGCGGGTGTCGACGGATGAGGCCGTGGCGATCCACTCGGCGGTCGAGTTCCGGGTCGCCTTCTGCGGGTTCGCCCCGGGCTTCAGCTATCTGACCGGTCTCCCCGCGCGGTACGGGGTGCCCCGCCGGGCCACCCCGCGCACCTCGGTCCCGGCCGGCTCGCTCGCCCTCGCCGGCCCCTACACCGGGGTGTATCCGCGGGCATCGCCCGGTGGCTGGCAGCTCATCGGCAGTGTCGGCAGTACGGACCGCCCGCTGTGGGATCCCCAGCGGGAGCCGGCTGCCCTGTTGTCTCCAGGAGCGCGGGTGCGGTTCGTACCGGATGGCGCATGACGGATCACGCCGTCGCCGTCGTACGGGCCGGAGCGCTGACGACGGTGCAGGACCTGGGCCGATTCGGGCACGCCCACCTCGGGGTGGGGCGGTCAGGGGCGCTCGACGAGCCCGCGGCGCGGTTGGTGAACCGGCTGGTGGGCAATGCCGAGGGGGCCGCGGTGTTGGAGACCACGGTCAACGGGTGCGCCGTGCGGCCACGTCGGGCGGTGACCGTCGCTGTGGGCGGTGCCCCGTGCCCGGTCACCGTCGACGGACGCCCGGTGGCGTGGGGGGCGCCCGTGCGGGTGCCCGCGGGGGCGCTGCTGGAGCTGGGGCCGGCGACGTACGGCGTACGGAGCTATCTGGCCCTCGCCGGCGGGGTCGCCGTCGAACCGGTGCTGGGGAGTCGGGCGACGGATCTGTTGTCGGGGTTGGGGCCCGGGTTTCTCACGGACGGAGTGGTGTTGCCGCTGGGAACGCCGGACGGGGCGCCGGGCCGGGTGGACGGCGTGGTGCCGTGGTCGGGGCCGTCGGCCGAGTTGGTGTTGCGCATCCGCTTCGGGCCCCGCGCGGACTGGTTCACGGCGGCCGCGCTGGGGACCCTCGTGGCCGGTGGCCACCGGGTCTCGGCGGCGAGCAACCGCATCGGCATGCGCCTGGAGGGGCCGGCGCTCCAGCGGGCGCAGGAGGGGGAGCTGCCCAGTGAGGGCATGGTGTTGGGAGCGGTCCAAGTGCCGCCGGACGGTTGTCCGGTGGTCTTCCTGGCCGACCATCCGACGACCGGCGGCTATCCGGTGGTCGCGGTCGTGGACCTGCGCGACCTGCCGGGGGCGGCCCAGGCCGGGCCCGGCACCCCGGTGCGATTCGTCCCGGTGTGACGGGGACCGGTGCGGTGCGGACCGGCGCGGTGCGGCCGGGCGCGAAGGGTGTGCCGGGTTCGGCGAGGGCTTCGGCGCCGGGGGCGGGGGCGGGGGCGGGGGCGGGGGCGGGGGCGGGTCAGTCTTCCGGTGGTCCGTATCCCCCGCCGCCAGGGGTCTTCATCACCAGCACGTCTTCCGGGGCGACGTCCACGGAGTCGACGCCGAGGAGCCGGGTGACGCTGCCGTCGGCGCGCTCCACCGCGTTCTCGCCGAGCGCCCCGGGGCCGCCGCCCGCCATGCCGTAGGGCGCGATGCGCCGGTGCCCGGTCAGCAGCGCCACGGTCATCGGCTCCAGGAAGCGGATGCGGCGCACCACTCCGCAGCCCCCGTGCCAGCGGCCGGTGCCGCCGCTGCCGGTGCGCACGGCGAAGGAGTCCACGCGCACCGGGTAGCGCCACTCCAGGACCTCCGGGTCGGTCAGGCGCGAGTTGGTCATGTGGGTCTGGACGGCGTCCGCGCCGTCGAATCCGTCGCCGGCGCCGGAGCCGCTGGCCACCGTCTCGTAGTACTGGACCCGGTCGTTGCCGAAGGTGAAGTTGTTCATGGTGCCCGAGCCTTCGGCCTGCACGCCGAGGGCGGCGTACAGCGCTCCCGTGACGGCCTGGGACGTCTCCACGTTCCCCGCGACGGTCGCCGCGGGGTGCTCGGGCGCGAGCATCGACCCGGCGGGGACGCGGACCTCCAGGGGCTCCAGACAGCCGCTGTTCAGGGGGATGTCCTCACCGACGAGGGTGCGGAAGACGTAGAGCACGGCCGCCGTCACCACGGAGGTGGGGGCGTTGGCGTTGCCGGGCAGTTGGGGCGAGGTGCCGGCGAAGTCCAGCACGGCGCTGCGCGCCGCACGGTCCACCCGCAGCGCGACCCGGATCACCGCGCCGCCGTCCGTCTCGTAGCGGTACGCGCCGTCCGCCAGCCCGGCGACGATGCGGCGCACCGACTCCGCCGCGTTGTCGCGCACGTGCCGCATGTAGGCGTGCACGACGTCGAGCCCGAACTGGTCGACCATGCGGTTCAGTTCGGCGATGCCCTTCTCGTTGGCGGCGATCTGGGCGCGCAGGTCGGCGAGGTTCACGTCCGGTGCCCGCGAGGGGTAGCGCCCGGCGGTGAGCAGTTCGCGGGTGTCCGCCTCCCGCAGCCGCCCGTCCCGCACCAGCAGCCAGTTGTCGAAGAGGACGCCCTCCTCCTCGATGGTGGTGCTGAAGGCGGGCATCGAGCCGGGGGTGACGCCCCCGATCTCGGCGTGGTGGCCGCGCGAGGCGACCAGGAACCGCAGCCGGGGACCGTCCGCCCCCGCCGCACCGGCGTCGTCGGCGCCGAACACCGGGGTCACCACGGTCACGTCGGGCAGATGGGTGCCGCCGTGGTACGGATCGTTGATCGCGTACACGTCCCCGGGCCGCAGCCGGTCCCGGTTGCGGCGCAGCACCTCCTTGATCGACTCGCCCATGGAGCCGAGGTGCACGGGGATGTGGGGGGCGTTGGCGATGAGGTTGCCGTCCGGGTCGAAGAGGGCGCAGGAGAAGTCCAGCCGCTCCTTGATGTTCACGGAGTGGGCGGTGTTCTCCAGCCGGACGCCCATCTGCTCGGCGATGGCCATGAAGAGGTTGTTGAAGACCTCCAGCAGCACCGGGTCCACGTCCGTGCCGACCGCGACGCGTTCGGGCCGGGCCGTGACGCGGGTCAGCAGCAGTTCCCCGCCGGCGCCGGCCTGGGCCCGCCACCCGGGGTCGACGACGGTGGTCGCGTCCGCCTCCGCGACGATCGCAGGGCCGGTCACCGCGTCCCCGGTGCGCAGGTCCGTGCGCCGGTGCAGCGGTACGTCCCGCCAGGCGCCGGCGACGTACATCGGCACCAGGTCGAACGGCCCGGCACCACCGGACCCGGCACCACCGGACCCGGCACCACCGGACCCGGCACCGACGCCGTCTTCGCCCCGGTGCTCCCCCGCCGCGCCGGTCGCCTCCACCGACACCGCCTCGACGACCAGCGGCTTGTCCATGGTGAAGGCGTACCGGGCGCGGTGGGCGGCCTCGAAGGCGTCCCGCATCTCGTCTTCGTCCGCGAGGGGTACCGGCAGGTGTGCGTCCGTGCCGGCGTACCGCAGCAGCACCTTCGCGCGGGTGCTGATCGCCGCGTCCGCGATGCCGTCGGCCCGCAGTTCTCCGCGGGTGCGGTCGGCGAGGTCGCGGCACAGCTCCCGCACCCGGGAGACGGCCCCCGCGGTCAACTCGGCCTCCACGGACTGCTCGCGCATGGCGGTGGCGTCGGCGAGCCCGATGCCGTACGCCGAGAGCACCCCGGCCAGCGGCGGCACGAGCACCGTGGAGATGCCGAGCGCGTCGGCGACGGCGCAGGCGTGCTGGCCGCCGGCGCCGCCGAAGGAGTTCAGGGCGTAGCGCGTGACGTCGTGGCCGCGCTGCACGGAGATCTTCTTCACCGCGTTCGCCATGTTGAGGACGGCGATCTCCAGGAAGCCGGCGGCGACGTCCTCGGGCGCGGGCCCGGTCGAGGTCTCCTGGCGCACCCGGGCGGCGAGTTCGGTGAAGCGCTCGCGGACCACGGCGGCGTCCAGGCGTTGATTGCCGTCCGGTCCGAAGACGGCGGGGAAGTGGGCGGGTTGGACGCGGCCGAGCATGACGTTGGCGTCGGTGACGGTCAGCGGTCCGCCGCGGCGGTAGCAGGCGGGGCCGGGCGCGGCGCCCGCCGAGTCGGGGCCCACGCGGTAGCGGCGGCCGTCGAAGTGGAGCACCGATCCGCCGCCCGCGGCGACGGTGTGGATGCTCATCATGGGTGCGCGCATCCGGACGCCGGCGACCTGGGTGCCCAGTTCGCGTTCGAACTCCCCCGCGTAGTGCGACACGTCGGTGGAGGTGCCGCCCATGTCGAAGCCGATGACCCGTTCGTGGCCGGCGCGCCCGGCGGTGCGGGCCATGCCGACCACTCCCCCGGCCGGACCGGAGAGCACCGCGTCCTTGCCCCGGAAGTGGGCGGCCTCCCGCAGCCCGCCGTTGGACTGCATGAACTGCAGCCGGATGCCGGGGAGTTCGGCCGCCACCTCGTCCACGTACCGCCGCAGGATCGGCGAGAGGTACGCGTCGACGGCGGTGGTGTCGCCCCGGGGGACGAGCTTGATCAGCGGGCTGACCTCGTGGGAGCAGCTGACCTGGGTGAAGCCGAGGTCGCGCGCGGCCCGGGCGATCTGCGTCTCGTGGGCGCGGTGGCGGTAGCCGTGCACCAGGACGACGGCCGCGCTGCGGAAGCCGTCGGCGCGGGCCGCGGCGAGCCGTTCGGTGACGGCCGCCAGGTCCAGCGGGCGCACGACGGCGCCGTGGGCGTCGACGCGTTCGGGCACCTCGACGACCCGCTCGTAGACGGCCTGCGGCAGCAGGATGCGGCGGTCGAAGATGCGGGGGCGGTTTTGGTAGGCGATCCGCAGGGCGTCGCCGAAGCCCTCGGTGATCACCAGGACCGTCGGCTCGCCGCGCCGCTCCAGCAGGGCGTTGGTGGCGACCGTGGTGCCCATCTTGACGCAGGAGACCCGGTCGGCGGGGACGGGTTCGTCCGGCCGCAGGCCGAGCAGCAGCCGGATGCCGGCGACGGCCGCGTCGCGGTAGCGCTCGGGGTCGTGGGAGAGGAGCTTGCGGGTGACCAGGCGTCCGTCGGGGCGTCTGCCCACGACGTCGGTGAAGGTGCCGCCGCGGTCGATCCAGAACTCCCAGGGACCGGTCATCCCCCCATTGTGGCAAGCGGACGACCGGCGGACACGGCGGCGGAACGGGCCGGGGCACGGCAGTGCGCAACGGTCGGGCCGCGGTGGGCGGCGGGGCCGGCGGACGGGTCCGGGTTCGGACCCGCCCGCCCTCGTGCGTGCGGGGCGCGCCGTGCGTCAGATCGCCGGGGTGTCCGGACTGATCCTGCTGCGTACGGCCGTCTGGACCTCGTCCTCCTCGGCCGGGTCGGCGGCGAGGCGGCGCAGGCGTTCGGCGACGCGGATGTCGCCCGTCTCGGCGTGGCGGGCGGCCACTTCGCGGGTCGTCTCCTCGCAGTCCCAGAGGCACTCAACGGCGAAGCCGGCCGCGAAGGAGGGGTCGGTGGCGGCCAGGGCGCGCGCGGCGCGACCTCTGAGCTGGGAGGAGGCCGTTTCTCGGTAGACGTGGCGCAGGACGGGGGCGGCGCAGGCGATGCCCAGGCGGCCGGTCCCGTCGACGAGCGTCCAAAGGAGGGGGGCGTCCGGCCCGTCGGCCCGGACGGTTTCGCGCAGGGCGCCCAGGACCAACTGGGCGTCGCCGGCGGTGCCCCGGCAGGCGAGCACGCAGGCGGCGGAGGCGCCGAGCGCGTCGGGGCGGTGGACCCAGCCGCGGGCGCGGTCCACGGCCGCCTCGCCGCACATCCGCTCGAAGGCGGCGATCGCGGCGTCGGCGACCGTGCGGGAGCCCGTGGAGGCGGCGAGTTCGACCAGGTCGAGGACGGCCGGGTCGCGGGATTCGGCGAGGTAGTGCAGGGCGGCGCTGCGTGCGCCGTCGCCGCCCTCGCGCGCAGCGGTGACGATCAGGGCACGGTCCTCCGCGGCGGCGACCGCGGTGAGGCACCGGGCGGCGGGGACGTGCAGCGCGACACCGCGCGCCGCGCCCTCGTCGGCCCAGTCGAAGATCGCCTGGACGCTCCAGCCCGGTCGCGGCCCGCTGGGCCGCATCTGGCGCTGCCAGCGGTCGAAGGACCCGGCTTCCTGGGCGGCCCGCACCCGGGCGCCCACGCCCTCGCGCGGGTCGTCGGCCCACAGCCGCCACGGCCGTGGCTCGAAGGCGTCGCGCACGGTGACGGCCAGGTCGGCGTCGCCCTCCGGGGTGGCGGGGAATCTGGCCAGGATCGGAGTGGCGAGGGAGCGCAGCCCGGCGTCGTCGTCACGCAGCGCGAGCTCGTCGAGGGCCCAGGCCCAGTTGGAGCCGCGGGCGGCGTAGTCGCGCAACATCTCCAGGGCGTCCCGCCTGCCGTAGGAGGCGAGGTGGCCGAGGACGGCGAGCGCGAGCCCGGTGCGCGCCTCGTCGGGGTCGACGAGGTCGTCGGTGTCGCACAGGTGGTGCTGGATCGCCTCCAGACCGCCGTGCAGGTCCAGGTAGAGGCGTGCGTAGTAGAGGGAGCGGTTCTCGACCTGCCAGTCCTTGCGGGGGTCGTTCAGTACGCAGTGGTTGAGGGCGGCGAGCGCTTCGTCGCGCGGGGCGGCGAGCGCGTGCAGCGTGCCGTCGCCGCGGCCCCTCTGCAGCAGGCCGAGCAGCGTGCCGCTCGGCGCTATGACTGGATCGAACATGGGGAAAGCCTCACATCAAGCTCTCGACGCGACCGGTGAACGTGGGTGCCTAGGCCGCGCAGCAGCACGCCGAGCCGTCCGTCGCCTTGATCGCTTCACGCGCCTTCTGCTTGGTGCAGACCATCTTCTTCGCCTCTCGTCGGTGGGCCCCAGGGGAATTCCCGGTGATGTCCAGGGCAGGACCCGTCGTCATGATGACCCACCCATATCGCCACCGCGACCACATTTACGACGTCCCTCCCGGGGCGGCCGGACGGCCTCCGGGCGGCGACGACGGAAACTCTCCGTGACGAAACGGTGGGTGCCCGGCGGCTCACTCGTCGCCGAACAGCCTCAGAAGCTCTGTCTTCCCAAACATCCGCGCGGTATCCACGGCGGAGGGAGTTCCCGCGCGCGGATCGGCGCCGCGGGCCAGCAGCACGCGGACGACGTCGTCCTCCCCCTTGAACACCGCGCCGGCGAGCGGCGTCTGCCCGCGGTCGTTGGGGCGGTCCGGCTCGGCGCCGCGGGCGAGGAGCGCCTCGACCGCCGCGGAGTGGCCGTGGTAGGCGGCGAGCATCACGAGGGTGTCGCCGCGGTCGTTCGTCAGGTTGGCGGGCACTCCGGCGTCGACGTACGCAGCCAGCGCCTCGGTCTCGCCACGGCGAGCCAGGTCGAAGACCTTGGTCGCGAGTTCGATCACTTCCGGATCGGGGGACTCGCTCATCGGAAGGACCTCCTTTTGCTCCGTTGACCTGGGCGTACGGCGGGAACAGCCGTACGAGCGCATCGATAGGGCGACAGGTTACTGCCCGCGGCGGGGGCCGTGCCCCGCGACCGCGGGGAGCGCATGTCGACGCGCGGACCGATGTGCACCATTTCAGTGAAGTTCATTACTTTTCACTCTTTTGCACCTTTAATCGCATATGTGATTCCTGTGAGGTTGGAAGTACTCATGGTGACTGTCCCCTCACCCAGGAGAACCTCACATGATCCTCTCCATCTCCGGCGTGGTCCTGCTCGCGATCATCGTCTTCCTCTTCTTCAAGAAGGATGGTCTGAAGGCGTCCCACGCCCTGGTGTGCGCACTCTTCGGATTCTTCCTGGCGGGCACCGCCATCGCCCCCAGCATCACGGCCGGCAGCCAGAGCCTGGCCAGCCTGCTGGGCGGCATCAAGTTCTGACCGGCGAACCGCCCCCCGTACCGCACGATCCCAGGAGAACGACGTGGCCCGGCTACCGCTCCCCCGCATCCTGAGCACCGGATCCGCGCACATCGCCCGGAGTCGGGAGTTCGCCCGCACCGCCGCGGACGGCGCCACCGACGTCCTCCATCCGCTGATCACGGTCTCCCGCGGGCTGCGCCAACTGACGGGCCTGGCCCGGCAGAAGTGGCTCGCCACCCCGAAGGAGAAGCGCGGCCCCCTGCTCTTCTTCGTCGCGGTCGGCGTGCTGGTGGTGGCCTTCGTCCCGTACGGGCCCCTGACGTCCCTGATCGCGCTGATGGCCGCGGCCGCCTGGAAGGGGCGGGTGCGCACGCCCGTGCGGACCGGCCCCGACGAGGCCGAGGCCGGTCGGCTCCAGGCGCTCTACGACGCCCTCGTGCCGTACTTCTCGAACCCGGACGACCCGGCTCCGCTCTTCGCCCACGGCGGGCAGTGGAGCAGCGCCTTCAGCGACCACGCCTTCGACGGCGCCGGCCGGCTGACCGCGCTGCGCATCTCCTACCCCGCCTACTTCACCGACGGCGAGGAGGAGTCCAGGGCGCGGATCGAGCAGGTGCTGCACGCCAAGTCCGGGCGGGGGCGGGAGTACCGCTTCGACTGGGACGAGGAGGGCAACCACCTGCTGATGACGGTGCTGCCGGCGCTGGCGACCACCATCGCCGCCCAGCGCTTCGTGACCGCGCCGGGCGAGACCGTGCTCGGCTTCACCGACGCCGACGCGGTGCAGCGCACCGTGCCCGTCGCGGACGGCGCCGACACCCGGGACGCGCCCCCGGTCATCTGGCGCACCGGCCCCCGCTCCACCGAGCCCCATCTGCTGGCCGTGGGCGAGCCCGGCAGCGGGACCACCACCCTGGTGCGTTCGATCGCCCTCCAGGCGCTGGCCCACGGCGACGTGCTGATCGTGGAGGGCAGCGGCACCGGAGAGTACGCCTGTCTGACCGGACGCAACGGGGTGCTCGCCGTGGAGTGCGCGCTCTCCGGCGCCCTGGCGAGCTTGGAGTGGGCGGCCCGGGAGACCGAGCGGCGGCTGATCGCCGCGAACCGCGCCCGCCAGGCCGGACTGCCCGCACCCGACGACACCAAGCGCCCGCTGTGGATCCTGGTGGACCGCCCGTCCGTCTTCGGGCACCTGGCCGCGGCCGACGGGCACCCCGATCCGCAGGAGCTACTGGCGGTGCCGCTGCGGCACGGCCGGGCGGCGCACGTCACCGTCGTGGTGGCCGAGCAGTCCGACTGCCTGGACGAGCTGTGCGAGGCGGTGCTGCTGCACACCCGCGCCCGGGTCGTGCTCGGGGCGGCCGACTTCGAGCAGGTCGAGGCCGTGCTCGGGGCGGTGCCGCAGACCACGCCCGCGCCGCACGTGCCGCCGGGCCGCGGCTACGCCCGCCTCGGCACCGGCCCCGTCCTGCGCCTCCAGGTGCCGGCGACGCCCGACCCGTACGACGACGCGACCGCCCACGAACAGCGGCAGGCCGTACTGGAACTGCTGCCCGAACGGCCCGAAGAGCCGGTGCGGGGCGCGGGGTACGAGCAGTTCGACGCGTACGACGCCCGCTCCGCCGAGCCGGTGTCGATCCCCGCGGCGAAGGTCGACGGGCCGGCCCCTCCCGCGGACACCGCACGCCCGGTTCCCGCGGAGGGCTGATCCGCCCCGAGCGCCCTCACGCCACGAAGGTGCGCGGCGCCTCCGCCCCCGTCGTCGCCCCGCTGCGGACCAGCCGTGCCGCCGCGGCCAGCCGCACCGCCGCCTCGTCCGCGACCGGCCCGCTCACCGTGAACGGCAGCCGGACGAAGCCCTCGAAGGCCCCGTCCACCCCGAACCGCGGCCCGGACGGCACCCGTACGCCCACCCGCTCGCCCGCCTCCGCGAGCCGGGAGCCGGACAGCCCGCCCGTGCGGACCCAGAGCGTGAGCCCGCCGCGGGGGACGGTGAACTCCCAGTCGGGCAGCTCCCTGCGCACCGCGCTCACCAGCGCGTCCCGGTTCTCCCGCGCCTGCGCGCGGCGCACCGCGACCGCCTCGTGCCATCCGCCGGTGCGCATCAGCCAGTGCACGCCGAGCTGCTCCAGGACCGGGGTGCCGAGGTCCGCGTAGGCCCGGGCGGCGACCAGCGAGCGGATCACGTCGGGCGCGGCCCGCACCCAGCCGATGCGCATCCCGGCCCAGAACGCCTTGCTGGCGGAGCCGACCGTGACCACCGTGCCGCCCGCGGGGTCGAAGGCGCACACGGGCCGGGGCATCGGCGAGCCGTCGTCGTCCAGGTCCAGTTCGGCCATGGTCTCGTCGACCACCAGCACGGTCCCCGCCGAACGGGCCGCCTCCACCAGGCCGCGGCGCTGGTCCTCGTCGGCGAGTGCGCCGGTGGGGTTGTGGAAGTCGGCGACGACGTACGCCAGTCGGGGCGCCGCCTGGCGCAGCACCTGCCGCCAGCGCGCCAGGTCCCAGCCGCCGAGCTCCTCCTCCATCGCGACCGGCACCAGCCGGGCCCCGGCCTCCCGCATCAGCTGGAGGATGTTGGCGTACGACGGCGACTCGACGGCGATCCGCTCGCCGCGGCCGGCGAAGAGGTGGCACAGGGCGTCCATGGCGCCCATCGCCCCGGTGGTGACCATGATCTGTTCGGGCATGGTGGGGATGCCCTGCGCCGTGTAGCGGTCGGCCAGCATCTGGCGCAGCACGGGGATGCCCGCGGGGTAGTCGCCGTGGGTGTGCGCGTACGGCGGCAGTTCGTCCAGCGCGCCCTGGAAGCTGCGGGTGAGCCAGGGCTCCGGGGCCGGCAGCGCGGCGCAGCCGAGGTCGATCACGGACCCCAGCGACTCGGGCGGCAGCGGTTCCAGGCCGCGCGCCGGCAGGGGGTTGCCGGCCGGCACCGCGGTCCAGCTTCCGGCGCCCCGGCGGGATTCGAGGAAGCCCTCCGCGCGCAGCGCCTCGTACGCCGCGGCGACCGTGGTGCGGCTCACGCTGAGCGAGAGGGCGAGTTCGCGCTCGGCAGGCAGTCGGGCGGCGACCGGAACGCGGCCCTCCAGGACGAGCAGCCGGATGCCGTCGGCGAGCGCCCGGTAGGCGGGCGGCTTGCGGGTGCCGGGGCCGGCCGGGCGGTGCTGCTGGGCGGCGAGTTGTCGGGCGAGCTGAGCCGCGCCCACGGCAGAAGTCCACTGAGCCATGGAAGTCAGTCCACCTTCCTTGAATTGGCCATGGTTGGCAGCTACTCAATGGCCACAGGGTGTCATGAGTCAGTCCACCATCGCCAGGAGGGGTCCTCACATGTCCGAGGAATCGATCGCACCGACGGCTCCGGGGCGGACCGCGCCTCCCGCGAGGGCGTCGGCTGCCGCGGCCGTGCCCTCGCGCCGTCTGCCGCGACGGCTCGCCCAGCTCTACGCGGGGCTGGTGCTGTACGGGATCAGCGCCGCGATGATGGTCCGCGCCGGCCTCGGGCTCGACCCGTGGGGCGTGTTCCACCAGGGGCTGGCCGAGCGGACCGGGCTGACCATCGGGGTGGTGACCACCATCGCCGGCGTGCTGGTGCTCCTCGCGTGGATCCCGCTGCGCCAGCGGCCCGGGCTGGGCACGGTCTCCAACGTGCTGGTCATCGGCTTCGCGATGGACGCCACCCTGTACTTCCTGCCCGCCGCGCGGGGGCTCGCGGTGCAGATCCCGGCCCTGGTCGCGGCCGTGGTGCTGAACGGTGCGGCCACCGGCCTCTACATCGCGGCGCGCTTCGGGCCCGGCCCGCGGGACGGCCTGATGACCGGGCTGCACCGGGTCACCGGCCGCTCCATCCGGCTGGTGCGCACCGGCATCGAGGTGGCGGTGGTCGCCAGCGGCGTCCTGCTCGGCGGCACGGTGGGCGTGGGGACGATCGCGTACGCCCTGGGCATCGGCCCGCTGGCCCAGGCGTTCCTGCGGATCTTCGCCGTGCCCGGTGCGGGGCCGGAAGCCGGGTCCGACGAAGCACCCGAGAGCCGCGTGGTGGCCCGTGGGCGGGCCGCCGCGGGCGCACCGGACGCCGAAGCCGGGGCCGGAGGGGCGATACTGCGGCAGTGACCCGCGTACCGAGACCCCGACCGTGCCACCCCGCGCTGGACCACCCCTCCGTGCTGCCGTTCGCCCACCGCGGCGGGGCGGCGGACGGGCTGGAGAACACGGCCGCGGCCTTCCGGCGCGCCGCCGCCCTCGGCTACCGCCACTTCGAGACCGACGTCCACACGACCGCGGACGGTCGGCTCGTCGCCTTCCACGACGCGACCCTGGACCGGGTGACGGACGTCGGCGGCCGGATCGCCGAGCTGCCGTGGCGCGAGGTGCAGCGGGCCAGGGTGGGCGGACGGGAGCCGCTGCCGCTCTTCGAGGAGCTGGTGGAGGAGTTCCCGGGCGCGCGGTGGAACGTGGACATCAAGGCCGAGTCGGCGCTGGAGCCGCTGGTGGACCTGGTGCACCGGGCGCGGCTGTGGGACCGGTTGTGCGTGGGGTCCTTCTCCGAGGGCCGGATCGCCCGGGCCGCCAAGCTCGCCGGGCCGCGCCTCGCCACCTCGTACGGCGTGCGCGGCGTCGTGGGGTTGCGGCTGCGCTCGCTGGGGCTGCCCGCGGCGGTGCGGGCGGGCGCGGTCTGCGTCCAGGTGCCCGAGACCCGGGGCGGCGTCCGGGTGGTGGACCGCCGCTTCGTGCGGACCGCGCACGCGCTGGGGCTCCAGGTCCACGTGTGGACGGTGAACGACCCCGACCGGATGGGCGCCCTGCTCGACCTGGGGGTGGATGGCATCATGACCGATCGTCTGGAGACGCTGCGCGCGGTGCTGACCGATCGAGGTGCCTGGGTCTGACCCGCGCGTCCGCACCGTGCACGAACGAGGGGGTGCGGCATGACCGCCGGGACCGCGGAGCACGAAGGGGCTGCGGGCGACGGGCCCGGGCCGGACCGGACCGACGGCGACGCGCGGCGGGAGCGCCGGCGCGAACAGCACGGCTGGTACGCGTACGACTTCGCCTGCTCGGTGTACTCGACGAGCGTGGTCACCGTCTTCCTGGGGCCGTACCTGACGTCGGTGGCGAAGGCCGCGGCGGACGCCGAGGGGTACGTGCACCCGCTGGGCGTCCCGGTCCGGGCGGGCTCCGTCTTCCCCTACGCGATCTCCGCCTCGATCGTGCTGGCGGTGGTGCTGATGCCGCTGGCGGGCGCGTGGGCGGACCGCACGGGCCGCAAGAAGCCGCTGCTGGCCGTCGCCGCGTACACCGGCGCCACCGCGACCTGCGCCATGTTCCTGCTGGACGGCGACCGCTATCTGCTCGGCGCCGCGCTGCTGATCGTCGCCAACGCGTCACTCGCGGTGTCGATGGTGCTCTACAACGCCTACCTGCCGCAGATCGCGGCCCCCGAAGAACGCGACGCGGTCTCCTCGCGCGGCTGGGCCTTCGGCTACGCCTCCGGGGCGCTGATGCTGGTGCTCAACCTGGTGCTGTACGCGGGCCACGAGCGCTTCGGGCTCTCCGAGTCCGAAGCGGTGCGGATCTGTCTGGCCTCGGCCGGCCTGTGGTGGGGCGCCTTCACGCTCGTCCCGCTGCGGCGGCTGCGGGACCGCGGGGCGCCCCGGGAGGGCCACGCGGCGCAGCCGGGCGGCTGGCGGCAGCTCGTCGCGACCTTGCGGGACATGCGCCGGCACCCGCTGACGCTGTCGTTCCTGCTGGCGTACCTCGTCTACAACGACGGCGTCCAGACGGTGATCTCCCAGGCGTCGGTGTACGGCTCCGAGGAGTTGGGGCTCGGGCAGACGACGCTGATCGTGGCGGTGCTGCTGGTGCAGGTGCTGGCGGTGGCGGGGGCGCTGTGGCTGGGGCGGCTGGCCCGCACCCGCGGCGCCAAGCGCGTCGTGCTCGGCTCGCTGGCCGCGTGGACCGCGATCCTGGCGGCGGGCTACTTCCTCCCGGCCGGCGAGCCCGCGTGGTTCTTCGCGCTCGCGGCGGGGATCGGGCTGGTGCTCGGCGGCAGCCAGGCGCTGTCCCGCTCCCTCTTCTCCCATCTGGTGCCGCGCGGCAAGGAGGCGGAGTACTTCGCCGCGTACGAGATGAGCGACCGGGGCCTGAGCTGGCTCGGGCCGCTGGTGTTCGGGCTCGCGTACCAGCTCACCGGGAGCTATCGCGACGCGATCCTCTCGCTCGTGGCCTTCTTCGTCCTCGGCTTCGTCCTGCTGGCGCGGGTCCCGGTGCGCCGGGCGGTGGCCGCCGCGGGCAATCCCGTGCCGGACCGGATTTAGACGTTGAAGTGAAAGGCCGGTAGTGTACGCGTTTGGCCTGCCAGGCGGACCGTTACTGCGCACTGAGGAAGCGGCATCACTGGGTGACACTTTCTGTCAGATGTGACAAACCGGGCACTGGTGGGTACTTCAACCTAGGGCTTGTCGTGTGGATCCCGCCCGATCCGTTCGACGCGTCCAGGGCAAAGCAGCGGCACGACGGGCGACGCATGACCCGGAACGGGAATCTTTACGGCCGACCGGACGTTGACCGGATGACGACGACAGCGACACCTGTCCTGTGGGCGACAAGCCCGGGAGGCACGATTCATGAGTGAGCGAGCTCTCCGCGGCACGCGACTCGTGGTTACCAGCTACGAGACGGACCGCGGCATCGATCTGGCCCCGCGCCAGGCGGTGGAGTACGCATGCCAGAACGGACATCGGTTTGAGATGCCGTTCTCGGTGGAGGCGGAAATTCCGCCGGAGTGGGAGTGCAAGGCGTGCGGCGCCCAGGCACTCCTGGTGGACGGCGAGGGCCCTGAGGAGAAGAAGGCCAAGCCCGCGAGGACGCACTGGGACATGCTCATGGAGCGGCGCACCCGCGAGGAGTTGGAGGAGGTGCTGGCCGAGCGGCTGGCCGTCCTGCGCTCCGGCGCGATGAACATCGCGGTGCATCCGAGGGACAGCCGGAAGTCCGCCTAGGACCTCCTAGGTACGGGCACCGGGTCGCTTGCGGCCCGGTCAGGCCGGCGCCTTCCCGCGCAGAGCGCGCGGACGGCACCAACGGCACCAAACGAAGAGGGCCGGGGCACACACTGTGTGCCCCGGCCCTCTTCGTCATGTCAGCGCAGGGGACGGGGGCTGGCTGCTGTTGCGCTGCGCACGGTCAACAGCAGCCGGCTCCTCCTCGTCACCGCCCGCCCGTCACTGCCCGGGGTTGCCGTCCGGGCGGATGACCTTGCCCTCGATGATCCTCGGCTCCTGGCCCGCGCCCGGTCCAGCGCCCTGGCCGGGCCCGGCGCCCCGGGCCGACGGGTCCGGGTGGATGACCTCGCCCGGGACGACCTTGCCGTCGGGGCGGTGCATCCGCGCCTGGTTGAACGCGTCACCGAGGGTGCCCGGCGCCGCCGCCTTGATGCGCCGCTCCAAGGAGCGCTCGACGGCCTTGCTCAGGAAGGTGCGGACGGGCGGTACGAGCAGGACGAGTCCCACCGCGTCCGAGATCAGCCCGGGGATCATGATCAGACCCCCCGCGAGCATCAGGAAGCCGTTGCCGTTGGCCCCGCTCTCCGGCGCCTCGCCGCGCTGCTGCCGCTGGAGCGTCTCCACCAGGTTGCGGTAGGCGTTGCGGCCGGCGCGCTTGATGATCGTGCCGCCGAGGACCGCCCCCGCGATCAGCAGGGCGAGGACGGCCAGCGCGCCGAGCTCGGCGCCGACGAGGATCAGCACCCAGATCTCCAGGGCCAGCCAGACGGCGAGGCCGATCGGGATGAGGCTGCGGACGCGCGAGCGCTTGGGGGGCAGTGAGCCGGTCGTCATGCTCCCAGTGTGCCTGGGCGCCCGCCGAAGCGGCACGGGCGGGTGATCATCAAGCGCCACGGCGGACGTGCGGCACCGGCCCCGTCAGACCGGCGGACGGCCCCGGAAACGGTTCGCCCGGTCCGAGAGCCCCCAGCCGGCGACCCGCCACAGCGCCTCCACGGCGATGTCCCGGTTCATCTTGGAGTCGCCCAGCTCCCGCTCGACGAAGGTGATCGGCACCTCCACCACGTGGTACCCGAGGGCCACCGCGCGGCGCGCGAGGTCGACCTGGAAGCAGTAGCCCTGGGACGACACCTCGCCGAGCCCGAGGCCGCGCAGCGTCTCGGCGCGGAAGGCGCGGTAGCCGCCGGTGACGTCGCGGATGGACAGGCCGAGGAAGAGCCGGGAGTAGGTGCTGCCGCCCCGGGAGATGAACTCCCGGTACTTGGGCCAGTTCACGACCCGACCGCCGGGCACCCAGCGCGAGCCGAGCACCAGGTCGGCGCCCTTGAGCGCGGTGAGCAGCCGGGGCAACTCCTCGGGCTGGTGGGAGCCGTCGGCGTCCATCTCGATCAGCACGCCGTAGTCGCGTTCCAGCCCCCAGTCGAAGCCCGCGAGGTAGGCGGCGCCCAGCCCTTCCTTGCCCTTGCGGTGCAGGACGTGGACCTGCTCGTCCTCCGCCGCGAGTCCGTCGGCGAGCTTCCCGGTGCCGTCGGGGCTGTTGTCGTCGGCGACGAGCACGTCCGCGTCGGGTACCGCGGCACGGACCCGGGAGACGATCTTCTTGATGTTCTCGGCCTCGTTGTAGGTCGGGATGATCACCAAGGCTCGGCCGAGCGGACCGTACCGCCTCTGGGCCTCGCGGTCCTTAGCGCCGTCGTTCACTGCTGCCCCTTCATGTCGTGCACAGGGCCCCACCTTAGCGATCGTCGGAGCGATCGCAGGGCACCCGGGAGGGACGGCACGGGTCCGGGGTGTCGTGGGCGCCGGGAACGAGGCGGTCGGGCGGGGGCTGGGGCGCTTCTGATGGATCGGGCTGGATCAGGTGGGGCCCCCACGCCCGCAGGGCGTAGGGGGAGGGGTCTGGTGCCGTGGATCTCCCCCCGTGCCCGAACGGCTACGGGGGAGAGGCGTGGTGCCGGGGCACGCGAGCCCAGCAAGATCCATCAGAAGCGCCCCAGGGCCTGTCTTACGGATCGGGGACCGGCGTCCTTCGGGCCGACCTGGGATCCGCTGGCTGCGGATCGACCGAGAGCCGTTGTCTACTGAACGCCGGGCCCCCATCCGGGTCACACCTGCCGATCGGCTGAAACCTTCCCTCGCCCCCGAGGCGCGGACGCTGGACCTGGCTCCCAGTGGCAGTGCTCCGGTGCGGTGCACTGCCCCCTGACCCAGCGGCGTCGACGACTTGCGTGGAGGTCCTGCCGGTCGGACGTCCTGTGGTGGACTCGGCCGAACCTACCCGCCCGTGGGCGCTCCATGTCAACAGTCGTGCGATCTGCGCGGTTTGCCCAATTCGCCCGACCGGTACCGAAGATCCGCAGGTCGCGGCTGAGCCTTCGGGCACCGGTCGACGGAGCGAAATGTCCGCACGTCACCCGATCAGGCGATCAAAGACGGTGCGCCCTGCGACCACCGTGCGCAGGCAGCGCGGGAGTTCGCCACCGGGGGTGAGGTCGGGCAACCCCGGAGTGCCCGAGCGCGGGTCGGTGGACCAACGGGCGACCCGGTCGTCCGGGGCCTGGACGACCAGGTCACCGGCGCTCCAGACGGCGTAGTCCGCGGGCGCGCCGGGCACCAGGACGCCCGCGTCGTCGCGCCCGATCGCCCGCCAGCCGCCGCGGGTGTGGGCGGTGAAGGCCGCCCGTACGGACACCCGGTGCTCGGGGGTGCGGTGGAAGGCCGCCGCCCGGACCGTGCCCCAGGGGTCCAGCGGGGTGACGGGGCTGTCGGAGCCGAAGGCGAGCGGCACTCCGGCGCGCAGCAGTGCCGCGTACGGGTTGAGGGTGCGGGCCCGCTCGACGCCCAGGCGTTCGGCGTACATGCCCTCGTCCCCGCCCCAGGCGGCGTCGAAGGCGGGTTGCACGGAGGCGGTGAGTCCGAGGTCGGCGAAGGCGGCGATGTGCTCGGGGGTGAGCATTTCGGCGTGCTCGACCCGGTGCCGGGCGGCGCGCACCCGGGCCGTGCCGAGCGTCTCTGCGGCCGACCGCACCCCGGCCACCACCGCGCTCAGGGCGGCGTCGCCGATGGCGTGGAAGCCGGCCTGGAGTCCGGCTTCGGTGCAGGCGGTGACGTGGGCGGCGATCTCGGGCACGTCCAGGTGACGGACGCCCGTGTGGTCGGCGTCGGCGTACGGGGCATGCAGACAGGCGGTGTGGGAGCCCAGCGAGCCGTCGACGAACAGGTCGCCCGCCGCACCGACGGCGCCGAGGTCGCGGATGCGCCGGGCGTCCTTTGCATCCGCGATCCGTTCGGCCCAGTAGCCGACGACGCGGGGGCCGGGGTGGGACTCGGCGAGGGCCAACAGACCGGTGAAGTCAGCCTCGTCGGAGATCTCCGGCCCGCCGCACTCGTGCAGGGTGCCGATGCCGAGGGAGGCTGCGCGGTCCAGCGCGGCACGTTGGGCGGCCGTGCGCTGGGCGGGGGTGACGGCGGCGTGCGCAGCGGCCCGGACCGCGTGGTGCGCGGCGCCGGTGAGCGGCGCGTCGGGGTGGTACCCCGACAGCTCGGCGACGCCCGGCACCAGGTCGAGGAGGGCAGTGGTGACGACGGCCGAGTGGACGTCGACCCGGGGCAGATAGAGCGGACGGCCTCCGGTCGCCTCGTCCAACTCCGCGCGGGAGGGCGGCCGGCGCTCCGGCCAGCGAGCCGCGTCCCAGCCGCCGCCGAGCAGCACCGCGTCGTCCGGACGCGCCTCAGCGTGCCGCCGCACGAGCGCCAGGGCTTCGGTCACGGTGCGCGCGGCGGCGAGGTCGAGGCCGGTGAGCGCGAGCCCGGTGGAGGTCGTGTGCACATGTGCATCGGTGAACGCGGGGGTGACGAGCGCACCGTCGAGGTCGACGACGTCGTCGGCCGCGGCGGCGAAGGCGTCCGCGGCGCCCTCGGACCCGACCCAGGCGACGTGTCCCCGTTCGACCACCATCGCGGTGGCGAAGGGGTCGGCGGGGCTGTGGACTTCTCCCCCGCGCAACAGGACGGTGCGGTTCTCGTCGCCGGCGGGGGCGGTGCTCTCGGTCATGCGACCAGGTTAGGTCGCGCCTTCGCCGCCCCCGGGCCCGCCCTGGGCTCCCGCGCGGGGCGACGCCTAGGGTGCGCCCTTGATGCGCGGCGGACGGGCCTCGTAGGGGGTGGAGAGGACGACGGTGGTGCGGGTGGAGACGCCGGAGAGGGAGCGGATGCGGGTGAGCAGGTTCTCCAGCTCCACCGGCGCGGCGACGCGCACCTTGAGGATGTAGTTCTCGTCGCCGGCGACGCTGTGGCACGCCTCGATCTCCGGGACGCCCGCGAGGCGTTCGGCGATGTCGTCGGGGGCGCTGGGGTCGAAGGGCTTGACCGAGATGAACGCGGTCAGCGGCAGCCCCACCGCCTCCGGGTCGACCACGGCCGCGTAGCCGCGGATGACTCCGCGCTGTTCCAGCCGGCGGACGCGCTGGTGCACCGCCGAGGTGGACAGCCCGGTGGCCTTGCCCAGGTCGGTGTAGCTCATCCGCCCGTCCTTGACCAGCAACTCAACGATCTGACGATCCAGCTCCTCCATGCGGATCAACTTAATTGCCGACGGGCCTTCCAGCACACCCGTACGCCGCGCCGAACGCATCGAAGGCGTTCGTGTGACCAACGCCACATACCCTGAGGGGTGTCCGTCGTGACCGGACGGTTATCCGGGGGGCCCATGGGGAAGTGCTTGCTGTGGTCGAGGCCACATGAGCCGGGTTGGCCCACCTGAGGGGGAGTACTCCATGCAGAGCGTCAAGAAGAGCGTCCGCACCGAACCGGAGCCTGTTGATCCGGCGGAGTCTGCGAGGTCTGCCGAATTGGACGAGCCGAGCGCCTACGACACCTTCGACATGTACCGGGTCGTCTGCCCGGACTGCGCGCAGCCAATCGCCCTCCTCGCCGAGGAGGACGTGCTTCCGGAGCACGCCCTGTGCCCCACCCCCTGGAACCCCTTCGGGCTCACCGTCTGCTCGGGCACCGGGCGCCCGGCGACCCAGGCCCGCCCCGCCGACGAGACGATGGAGCCCCAGGAGCAGGGCATGGGGCTGCTGTTGACGCTGCCTCAGGGGCTGGACTGGCGCATGCAGCCGTTCTCCCACGTCGGGGGACCCGGCTCGCGCCCGCGGCGGTTCCCGCCGATGCGTCACCGCGCGGCCTGAGGGCGCGCAGGGCCGGCCGGACGCAGCGGCCCCACGATCGAACGGCACGCGGAAGGGGGCCGGGCTGACTGCCCGACCCCCTTTGTTTCTGCCGGTTGTCGTCCGCCGGCGGAAGGCGCCCCCACGCGGCCCGGGTCGGGTCAGCGGGACTCGGGGCCCAGCAGGTGGCGGGCGATCACCATCCGCTGGATCTGGTTGGTGCCCTCCACGATCTGGAGGACCTTGGCCTCGCGCAGATAGCGCTCCGCGGGGAAGTCCGCGGTGTAGCCGTAGCCGCCGAGCACCTGCACCGCGTCCGTCGTGACGCTCATCGCCGCGTCCGTGCAGAACAGCTTGGCCATCGCGGCCTGCTTCGAGAAGGGCCGACCGGCGTCCCGCAGCCGGGCCGCGGTCAGGTACAGCGCCCGCCCCGCCTCCACCTTGGTGGCCATGTCTGCGAGGAGGAACCGCAGCCCCTGGAAGTCCGCGACGGGCCGGCCGAACTGCTGCCGCCCCGCGGCGTAGCGCACCGCCTCGTCCAGCGCCGCCTGGGCGACGCCGACCGCGCAGGCGGCGATGCCGAGCCGACCGGTGTCCAGCGCCCCGAGCGCGATGCCGAAACCCTGTCCCTCGTCGCCGATGCGCCGGCCGTCGGGGACCCGTACGCCGTCGAAGTGGATCTGGGCGGTGGGCGAGCCCTTCATGCCCATCTTCTTCTCCGGCGCGGCGGGGGCCAGCCCCTCGGCGTCGCCGGGGACCAGGAAGGCGGTGATGCCCCGGGGCCCGTCCTGGCCGGTGCGGGCGAAGACGGTGTAGAAGTCGGCGACGCCGCCGTGGGTGATCCACGCCTTGGTGCCGGTCAGCACCCAGTCGTCGCCGTCGCGCACGGCGCGGGTGCGCAGGGACGCCGCGTCGGAGCCGGAGGAGGGCTCGGAGAGGCAGTACGCGCCGAGGAGCCCGCCGCCGAGCATCGCGGGCAGGTGCTCGGCCCGCTGCTCCTTCGTGCCGTAGCCGGCCAGGGCGTGGCAGGACAGCGAGTGGACGCTGACGCCGAGGCCCACGGTCAGCCGGGCGGCGGCGAGTTCCTCCAGGACCTGGAGGTACACCTCGTACGGCTGGTCACCGCCGCCGTACTCGGCCGCGTAGGGCAGTCCGAGGAGCCCCGACTCGGAGAGCAGGGCGAAGGTGTCCCGGGGGAAGCGGCCGCTGTCCTCCTCCTCGGCGGCCCGGGGGACGATCTCCCGCTGGGCGATGTCTCGCACCAGGGCGATCAGGTCCCTGGCCTCCTCGGTCGGCAGCTCACGTTCCACCGGCTGCGGGGCGCGGTCGGGCATTGCGGCACTCTCCTCCCTGTCGGGCGATGCGGGTCGCGCGCCCCATGGGTGGGTGCACGCGGCACCGGTTTTTCTGCCACGCCGATGCTGCCCTTCCGGATCGCGAAACGGCTGCACGGCTGTGTCGGCGCGTCGAGTATGCCCGATCTTCGTACCCGCGTCACCAGGGGAAAGAACCCTCCCGATGGCCCGACGGCGCCCCGTGGCCCCGGCACCCCGGGTGCCGGCCCCGCCGGCGCTCAGTGGATGTTGAAGGCCGCCAGCGCCTTGCGCTGGGCCGGCGTGGGGCGCTCGGGCCAGAAGAGGTAGCAGATGCCGCCGGTGCCGGACACCACCCGACCGCTGGCGTTGTACCGCTTGGTCCGCAGCCAGATGTTCTCCCACTCGCGGCGGCGGTAGACGCGGCGCACGGCCTCGTTGTGGTCGGACGCCGGGTCGTTGGCGATCACGTCCCCGTCCGGCGTGAAGCCGATGACCGTCATCAGGTGGCCGGCCGTGCCGTAGCCCGCGCCCGTCAGCTCCTCCTTGCGGAAGGACTGCGAGGTGATCGCCGGTATCCCCACCCGGATCAGCCGCTCCAGGTCCGTGAGCGAGGCGAGCCGGGTCACCACGGCGTTCATGCCGGGGTAGGTGGCCGCGTAGGCCGCGTTGAAGGGCCAGTTCCCGCAGCCCTGGTACTGGTAGTCGTAGGTCTGCCGGGCCGCGTGGCACACCTGGGGGTCGTCGAAGGCCGGGTTCACCCAGGCCAGGTCGTCGGCGGTGGGCTTGCGCCCCCAGTACTCGACGATCATCTGTGACGAGGTCGGGCTGCACCACGCCTCGCCGCCGTTGTCGTACTCCGGGTACCGACCGATGTGGATGTTCTGCGAGTAGCGCGGCACGGCCAACTCGCGCGCCGGGCCCGGCTCGGACGCCGGCACGGTGAAGCGGTCCGGCACGTCCGACGCCATCGCGCCCAGCCGCCACACCGTGGGCGTCGGACGGGTGCCGGGCCTGCGGTACAGCGTCAGGCGCAGCCGGTACGCGGCCAGCCGCAGCCCGCTCGCCGCGTCGTTCACGGAGAAGGTGTCGGTCCAGATGCTCGACCTGCCGTCGGTCTGGTCGTCGACCGAGGTGCGCCGGATGTCGCCGTCGCCGGCCGCCCAGCGGCCCATGACGTACCAGGGGGTGCGGGTGCCGTCCGAGTAGGTGCCGCCGAGCTCGACCTGGATCCAGGTGCCGGCGGGGGTGTGCGCGTTCCACGAGGCCACCACCTCGGTCGCCGGCACCGCGGAGCGGTGCTCGGGCGAGGTCCAGGTGGCGTACTCGTAGCGCTCGGTCCGCCCGGTGTGCGGATCAGTGTGGTCCAGCACGCCCACGGCCCGGTCGATCACCACCCCGGGGCGCTGGCCGGGTGCGGCGCGGGTGCCCTCGGCGGCGCCGCAGCGCCAGTCGGTGTAAGAGGTCCAGAAACGGTTGTCCACGGTCCGGGTGGTCCTCACGGGCGCATCGGGAACGTCGGTCGGGTCGGACGCGGCGACCGCCGGGACGGCGGTGGAGGTGGACAGCGCCCCGGCTCCGGCCGCCGCGGCGATCGCCGCGCCCAGCACGGACCTGCGCGAAGTGGCTCTGGCCATGGAACCCCCAAGTCGAGTGCGCCCAGTGGATGGCGCGGGCCGCCGCCCGCGGGTCGGCACGGCTCTCGCGGGCCGCGCCGGAGGCCACTATCACCCCTGCTCGCCGTTTGGGCCAGCGCTCGGGCCCTGCGTCGTACGACCAATATTGGTCTGGTCCACTGGCGCCCGGGCTGCCTTCCGTGCCAGGTCGGGCGACGGGTGCCGCACCCACGGGCGGCTGCGGGCGGGCCCCCGTAGGGTGGTGGTGTGGACGATGTGGACCGACTCGCCGGGTCGCTGTACGCGGGGCCGCCCTCCTGCGGGCCGGTGCGCCTGGTCGCGGTCGACGGGCACGCCGGCTCGGGCAAGAGCACCTTCGCCGCGCGGCTCGCCGCCGTGCTCGGCGGGGAGGTGCCGGTGCTGCACCTCGACGACCTCGCCAGTCACGAGGCGTACTTCGACTGGACCGGCCGGGTGCTCGCCCAGGTCGTCGATCCGCTGTCGCGGGGCGTCACGGCGCACTACGAGCCGTACGACTGGGTGGCGCGGCACTTCGCCCCGGCGCGGGAGCTGCCGGCCGCCCCCGTGGTGCTGATCGAGGGGGTGGGCGCGGGCCGCGGCGCGCTCCGCCCGCACCTGGCCCGGCTGTTGTGGATGGAGCGCTCGCCCGAGGACTCGTGGCTACGGGGCCGGCAACGGGACGGAATCGGCCTTTCGGCCTTCTGGGACAGCTGGACCGTGGCCGAGACCCAACACTTCCTGGCCGATCCTTCGCGCCCGTTCGCTGATGCACTGGTTCAGGAGTGCCCCGAGGGGTACGAGGTGCACCCGGGGCCGATGGCGACCGCATGAGCGCGTCGGATCATCACATAGAGTGACGCGCTCCACCGGTCAGCGCCCCGCGTCGGGAATCCGCCTCATCAGTGCCCGAACTCCGCTTGACCCGGGGGGTGTCCAGGTCTTACGTTCTCAATGTGCGGCTTTTCGAAGCTGCCGCAGACGCGAAGCCCCCGGTTGTTCCCCCGTGATCGGGGGCTTCGTTCTGCCTTCCCGGCGCCGCCGCCGGCCGCCACTCCTAACCCTCGGTCACCGTCGCCGGATCACTCCCCGGTGGCCTTAAACCAGGCGTCCCCCCGCAGGTACGATGCCCTTCGGTGGGGCCTCGGCCGGGCCAATTCCCGTCCGCGACAAGGTGGTTTACGTCGGTGTACTTGTGGGGGACCTGATGGACATCGGCACGCAGGGCGGCACCGCCCCGGCCGACCTCGCCTGGGTGCGCGGCGTCGACGCGTACACCATGGGGGCCTATCCGCAGGCCGAAGAGGAGTTCCGCACCGCCGTACGGCTCGACCCCGGGATGGCCGACGGCTGGCTCGGGCTCCACGCCCTGCGGGTGGACACCGCGAACGCCCTGCTCCGGATGTTCCGGGCCCGGGACCGCTTCGGCGAACAGCGCCACCGCCACCGCCGCACCCTGAACTCCTGGTACTGGCTCGGCTGGTGGGTCCAACCGGTCCTGGAGAGCCCCCGCGACCTGCTGCTCGCCCACGCCTCCCACTGGCTCGACGGCCGCCACGTCCCGGAGCTGGACCGGGCCCTCGCCGGACTGCCGCCGATCGACACCGATCCACAGGTCCGCTTTCTGCACGCCTGCCGCGCCTACCTCGTCAAGGACTGGGAACAACTCGTCCGCCACACCGAGCAGTTGGTGCACGATCCGCTGCTGGGGATCGAGGCCGGGCTCTTCGCCGGGATGGCGCGGGTGCGCCTGGAGATGTACGGGCAGGCGGAACCGATGTTGGCGACCGCCCTGATGCGGTGCCGCAGCGAACAGCCGCAGCGCAAGGAATTGCGGTACTGGCTGGCCCGCGCCCACGAGGGCACCGGCCGGACCGCGGCGGCCCTGCCGCTGTACCGCGCGGTGCACCGCATCGACCCGGCGTTCATGGACACCGCGGCCCGGCTCGCCGCGATCGCGGAGTTCGACGGCCTGGACGGGGTGGACGCCGTCGTCGGCTACGACGCGGCGGGCCTCGCGGTCAGCCTCGCCGGCTACGGCGGCCAGGAGGCGGCGGAGGTCGAGGCGGAGGGGCCGACGGCGACGGAGCTGCGGCCCGGCGGGGACCCGGCGTCCCCGCTCGATCCGACCGCCCCGCCCGACGTGTCGACCCAGCCGCCCGGCGCGGGCCCCGGCGCGGTGCCCGAGGCGATCCGGCGCCGCGAGTCCGCTTCGTCCCCCGGCTCTCCCCCGCCCTTCCCCGCCGGCCCCACCGATCCCGTGCTGCTCGCCCAGGCGCTGGCCGAGTTGGAGCGCATGGTCGGGATGGATCCGGTCAAACGCCAGGTCAAGGCGTTGTCGGCGCAGCTGGAGATGGCGCGGCTACGGGCCAGCCAGGGCCTGCCCGTACAGCCCCCGAAGCGCCACTTCGTCTTCTCCGGCCCCTCCGGCACCGGCAAGACCACGGTCGCACGGATACTCGGCCGGGTCTTCTACGCACTGGGGCTGCTCGGCGGCGACCACCTGGTGGAGGCGCAACGCGCCGACCTGGTGGGCGAGTTCCTCGGGCAGACCGCGGTGAAGGCCAACGACCTGATCAACTCGGCGCTCGGCGGGGTCCTCTTCGTCGACGAGGCGTACAGCCTGTCCAACTCCGGTTACGCCAAGGGCGACGCGTACGGCGACGAGGCGCTCCAGGTCCTGCTCAAACGCGCCGAGGACAGCCGCGACCAACTCGTGGTCATCCTCGCCGGATATCCCGAGGGGATGGATCGGCTCCTGACCGCCAACCCCGGGCTGACCTCCCGCTTCGCCACCCGGGTCGACTTCCCCTCCTACCGTCCGCTGGAGCTGACCGCGATCGGCGAAGTGCTGGCCGCGGAGAACGGCGACGGCTGGGACGAGGAGTCGATCGAGGAGTTGCGCTCCATCTGCGGCCACGTGGTCGACCAGCGCTGGATCGACGAGTTGGGCAACGGCCGCTTCCTGCGCACGCTCTACGAGAAGAGCTGCGCCTACCGCGACCTGCGGCTCTCCGGCTACCCCGGCACGCCGACCCGGGAGGACCTGTCGACCCTGCGGCTGCCCGATCTGATGCAGGCGTACGGGGAGGTCCTGTCGGGCCGCGGCCCCCTGGAGCGCGGCCCGCAGGACCCGCCGTCGCCCTGACGACCGGGTTCCGGCAGGTCAGACGGCTCAAGCTGGGTTCGAAGTGCTCCGGGACTCGGCCAGCGCGCGCAGCGCACGGGCGTCGGCGACGGCCTTGCGCTGCGCGATGCCCGGCTGGATGCCGAGCGCCGGCAGGCTGGTGCCGTCGCTGAGGTCGAGATAGACCCAGGGGTCGCCGGGACGCAGGTTCACCCGCAGGATCTCGGCCCACGCCAGCCGGCGCACCCGCGTGATGTTGACGACCGTGACCCCGTCCTCGTCCGCGACGACCTTGGGCCGGGCGAGCAGGTAGAGCACGAAGAGGAAGAGGCCGGCGGTGACGACGAAGCTGGCCCGCTCCCCCGCGCTCAGCCGGTCGAGGGTGAGCCCGACGGCACTGATCACGGTGAACATGACCGTGCCGACGCACAGCAGCACGACGCGGGTGCGGCCGGGGCGGAAGGTGACGGGGAGCGCGGGGGATCCGGGCTGGTGCGTGGACATGGTTCGGATGGTCCTCAGAGCCGGCAGGCGTGGATGGCGGTGGTGAGGATGGCGCGGGCGCCCAACTCGTACAGGTCGTCCATGACCCGCTGGGCGTCCTTGGCCTCGACCATCGAGCGGACGGCCACCCAGCCCTCGTGGTGCAGCGGGGAGATGGTGGGCGATTCGAGGCCGGGGGTCAGGGCGACGGCCTGCTCCAGGTGCTCGACCCGGCAGTCGTAGTCCATCATCACGTAGCTGCGGGCGACCAGGACGCCCTGGAGGCGGCGGAGGAACTGCTGCACCTTGGGGTCCTCCGGCTCCGCGCCGGTACGCCGGATGACGATCGCCTCGGAGGTCATGATCGGCTCGCCGACGATCTCCAGGCCCGCGTTGCGCAGGGAGGTCCCGGTCTCGACGACGTCCGCGATGACCTGGGCGACGCCCAGCTCGATCGCGGTCTCCACGGCCCCGTCGAGGTGGACGACGGAGGCGTCGATCCCCTGCTCGGCGAGGTGCTTGGCGACGACGCCCTCGTACGAGGTGGCGACGGTCATGCCGGTGAAGTCCTGCACGCCGCCCGCAGTGCCGGGGCGGGTGGCGTAGCGGAAGGTGGAGCGGGCGAAGCCGAGCTGGAGGATCTCCTCGGCGTTCGCCCCGGAGTCCAGCAGCAGGTCACGGCCGGTGATGCCGATGTCGAGCCGGCCGGAGCTGACGTAGATCGCGATGTCGCGCGGGCGGAGGTAGAAGAACTCGACCTCGTTCTCGGGGTCCACGAGCACCAGCTCTTTGGACTCCTTGCGCTGTTGGTAGCCGGCCTCATGGAGCATCGCCGCCGCAGGCCCGGACAGTGAACCCTTGTTGGGGACGGCGATGCGCAACATGAGTGATCGGCTTCCTTCTGTGATCTACGGATGCGTGCTGGGCGGTTCGGTGCTGAATTCGGCGCGGACGTGCGGTCGGGAGGGATCCGGCGGGAACGGTCGGTCGGGACGGCTCAGAGGTGGGAGTAGACGTCGTCGAGGGAGATCCCGCGCGCCACCATCATCACCTGGACGTGGTAGAGGAGCTGCGAGATCTCTTCCGCGGCGGCTTCCTTGCTCTCGTACTCGGCGGCCATCCACACCTCGGCGGCCTCCTCCACGACCTTCTTGCCGATGGCGTGGACGCCCTTGTCGACCAGTTCGGCGGTGCGGGAGGTGGCGGGGTCGCCGGTCTCCGCCTTGAGCTGGAGCTCGGCGAAGAGTTCTTCGAAACTTTTGCGGGTCGTGTTCGCCATGATGGTCTCAGGGTACGGGGTCCGGGCGGCCCGCTCAGCGCCAGGGCTCGCTCACGGAGCGCAGCGTCGCCGCGGTGGCGACGGCGGCGGTCACCGCCTCGTGCCCCTTGTCCTCGCGGGAGCCCTCGATGCCGGCCCGGTCCAGGGCCTGCTCCTCGGTGTCGCAGGTGAGCACCCCGAAGCCGATGGGGACTCCGGTGTCCACGGAGACCTGGGTCAGCCCCTGGGTGACGCCCTGGCAGACGTATTCGAAGTGCGGGGTGCCGCCGCGGATGACGACGCCGAGGGCGACGACGGCGTCGTAGCCGCGGCCGGCGAGGACCTTGGCGACCACGGGCAGCTCGAAGCTGCCGGGGACGCGCAGCAGCGTCGGCTCGTCGATGCCCAGTTCGCGCAGGGCCCGCAGGGCGCCTTCGACGAGGCCGTCCATCACCTTTTCGTGCCACTGGGCGGCGACCACGGCGACGCGCAGGTCCCCGCAGTTACGTACGGACAGTTCGGGTGCGCCCTTGCCGCTCACGCTTCTCCTCGGTGCAGGTGGTGGGTGGAGCTCGGTTGGTCGGGATGGTGGCCGGTGGTGCCGGGCGGTGTCTACTGGTTGCTGCAGGCGGAGACCGCGCCGGGGTCGAGCCAGGGCAGGTCGTGCCCCATCCGGTCGCGCTTGGTCCGCAGGTAGCGCAGGTTGTGCTCGCCCGCCTGGAGCGGCATCGGCACGCGGCCGTGCACGGTCAGGCCGTGCTCCTCCAGCGCGCTGATCTTGTCGGGGTTGTTGGTCATCAGCCGAAGGCCGCGCACCCCGAGGTCGGCGAGGATCCGGGCGCCGGCCGCGTAGTCGCGGGCGTCGGCGGGCAGCCCGAGTTCCAAGTTGGCGTCGAGGGTGTCCCGGCCGCGCTCTTGGAGTTCGTACGCGCGCAGCTTGGACATCAGTCCGATGCCGCGGCCCTCGTGGCCGCGGAGGTACACCACGACGCCCCGGCCCGCTTCGACGATGCGCCGCATGGACTCCTGGAGCTGGGGTCCGCAGTCGCAGCGCAGGGAGTGGAAGATGTCGCCGGTCAGGCACTCGGAGTGGATGCGCACCAGTACGTCGTCGCTGCCGCCGTCGCCGAGGTCGCCGTGGACGAGGGCGACGTGCTCGACGCCGTCGCGGGTGGAGCGGTAGCCGTAGGCGGTGAACCGGCCGAAGGCGGTGGGCAGGTCGACGGCGGCCTCGCGCCGCACGGTGGGCTCCGAGGCGCGGCGGTAGGCGATCAGGTCCTCGATGGAGATGATCGTCAGGCCGTGCTTGCGGGCGAAGGGGATCAGCTCCGGCAGCCGCAGCATCACCCCGTCCTCGCCGGCGATCTCCACGATCGCGCCGGCGGGGCGCAGCCCGGCGAGCCGGGCGAGGTCGACCGCGGCTTCGGTGTGGCCGTTGCGGGTGAGCACTCCCCCGGGCTTGGCCCGCAGCGGGAAGACGTGTCCCGGGCGGACGAAGTCGGCCGGTCCTGCGGTGCCGTCGGCCAGCAGTTGCAGGGTGGTGGCGCGGTCGGCCGCGGAGATGCCGGTGGTCACGCCGTGCCGGGGCGCGGCGTCGACGGAGACGGTGAAGGCGGTCTGCATGGACTCGGTGTTCCGCTCGACCATCTGCGGGAGGTCGAGCCGGTCGAGTTCGTCGCTCTCCATGGGGGCGCAGATCAGCCCGCGGCACTCGCTCATCATGAAGGCGACGATCTCGGGGGTGGCCTTTTCGGCCGCGATGACGAGGTCGCCCTCGTTCTCGCGGTCCTCGTCGTCGACGACGACCACCGGCCGGCCGGCGGCGATGTCGTGGACGGCCTGTTCGACCGGGTCGAGGGCGAGGTCCTCGACGTTGTCGGTGGAGTACCACGTGGGGGCCGCAGTCATGCCGGTGCTCCTTCCAGGGCGGGGGTGCGCGAGCGCTGCCACCAGTCGCGCAGGCCCCACAGGACGAGGGCGAAGTAGATCACGTAGACCAGGCCGGAGAAGGCCAGGCCGCTGTTGAAGGCGAGGGGCACGCCGACGAGGTCGACGAGCAGCCAGGCGAACCAGAACTCGACGAGCCCGCGGGCCTGGGCGACCATCGCGACGAGGGTGCCGACGAAGATGTACGCGTCGGCCCAGGGACTCCAGGACAGCGAGGGGTACAGGCTGAAGAGCCCGCCGACGGCGAGGGTGCCCAGCAGCGCCCCGCCGGCGAGCGCCCCGCGCTCCTTCCAGGTGGCGAAGCGCACGGCGACGGAGCCGTCCTGCGCCCGGCGGTCGCCCCGGGTCCACTGCCGCCAGCCCCACAGGGCGAGCGCGATGACCAGGAGTTGCTTGCCGACGCCACCGCTGAGCTGGGCGGAGGAGTACGCGGCGACGAGTACGGCGCCGGACGCGAGCTGGGCGGGCCAGGTCCACACCGAGCGGCGCCAGCCGAGGGCGAGCGCGAACAGGCCGATGGAGCTGCCGATCATGTCGGACCACAGGATGTGCTGGCCGAAGGCGGTGAACGCCTCCGTGTTCAGCCAGGAGACGGCGCTCATCGATCCGTCTCCCCCGCGCGGGCGCCGAGCAGCCGCTCCACGTACTTGGCGATCACGTCGACCTCCAGGTTGACCGGGTCGCCGACCTGCTTCACGCCGAGCGTGGTCAGGGCGAGGGTGGTGGGGATGAGGCTCACGGTGAACCGGTCGTCGCCCGCGTCCACGACCGTGAGGCTGACGCCGTCGACGGTGATGGAGCCCTTCTCGACGACGTAGCGGGCGAGCGGTGCGGGGAGCGCGACCTCGACGACCTCCCAGTGCTCGGAGGGGGTCCGGGCGGTGATGGTGCCGACGCCGTCGACGTGGCCCTGGACGATGTGGCCGCCCAGGCGTCCGCCGACGGGGGTCGGGCGCTCCAGGTTGACGCGCCCGCCGACGGCGAGGGCGCCGAGGCTGGAGCGCTTCAGGGTCTCGGCCATCACGTCGGCGGTGAACTCGCCGTCGGCCGTCTCGACGACCGTGAGGCAGACGCCGTTGACGGCGATGGAGTCGCCGTGCCGGGCGCCTTCGGTGACGAGGGGGCCGCGCAGGCGGAAGCGGGAGGCGTCGCCGAGGTCCTCGACGGCGGTGACTTCGCCCAGCTCTTCGACGATTCCGGTGAACACTTCAGCGCTCCTTGGGGGCGGTGGCGGGGACGGCGGTGATCCGCAGGTCGGGCCCGATGCGTACGGCCTCGGTCATGTCGAGCCGCAACGCCTGGGCGATCGTGCTGATTCCGGCTCGGCCCAGTGCGGCCGGGCCGGCGCCGAGGAGGACGGGGGCGAGGTAGCCGACGACCTTGTCGACCGCGCCCGCGGCGACGAACGCGCCGGCGAGGGTGGCGCCGCCCTCCAGGAGGACCGAGCGCACGCCCCGGGCGTGCAGTTCGGCGAGCAGGGCGGGGACGGACAGCGCGGCGCCGGTGTGCGGATCGGCGGGGAGCCTGACGACGTCGACGCCGGGGATGTGGCCGGTGTCGGCGTCCTTGCCGACGGCGACGAGGGTGGGTGCCGCGTCGTCGAGGACGCGGGCGCCGGCCCGGATCGTGGCCCGGGTGTCCAGGACGACCCGCAGCGGCTGGGTCGCGCCCGCGACGCCGCGGACCGCGAGGTGCGGGTCGTCGGCCTTGAGGGTGCCGGAGCCGACGACGACGGCGTCCGCTTCGGCGCGCAGCCGGTGGACGTCCGCCCGGGCCTCGGGCGAGGTGATCCAGCGGCTGGTGCGGTCTTCGGCGGCGGTGCGGCCGTCGAGGGTGGCGGCGTACTTCCACAGGACGTGCGGGCGGCCGGTGCGCACGGAGGTGAGCCAGGCGGTGTTGCCCGCCTCCGCTTCGGCGGCGAGCAGGCCGCCCGCGACGTGCACGCCGGCCGTGCGCAGGGTCGCGGCACCGCCGGTGGCCTGCGGGTTCGGGTCCCCGACCGCGTACACGACCCGGTGGACGCCGGCGTCCACCAGGGCGCGGGCGCAGGGGCCGGTGCGGCCGGTGTGGTTGCAGGGTTCGAGGGTGACGTACGCGGTGCCGCCGCGGGCCCGGTCGCCGGCCGCGCGCAGGGCGTGGACCTCGGCGTGCGGGCCGCCGGCGCGCTGGTGGTAGCCCTCGCCCACGACGGCGCCGGTGGCATCGGTGATGACGCACCCGACGACGGGGTTGGGGCTGGTCGCGCCGAGGCCGCGGGCGGCGAGCGCGACGGCTCGGCGCATTGCGGTGATGTCGGCGGTGGTGGCCACCGGGTCCTCCTGCCTCTTCGGGCACGGACTCCGGGGCGCGTCGATCGACGACAGGAACGGGGGTCCCGCACGGCTGCGCCGGGCCGCGAAGGCGCCGACCGCCCGCGAAGGGGGCGATCAGCGTCCGTACGGCCGACGTGCCGACAAGGGCCGCCCGCCGCGCACTGCCTCCCATCCGGACTTTCACCGTCGGTCCAGGAATTTCACCTGGTCAACCGACCGCTGGCGGCGGACGGGTCGCGGACTTTAACCGCCGGCTCGGAATTTCACCGACCCCGGAGTGCGCTGCTGCTGATACGAACCCAGTGTGCCACGCGTGGTCATGAGCCAAACGGGTGACCTTCTGTGGGGTGACTCACAGGGGCTCGGTGATTGATTCCGGATCGAGGTCGAGGCGGCCGTTCAACTGGGCTTGTCCGCCGCCCTATTGACGCAATGGTCTAGTCCTTTTAGTCTCGGGCGCACTCCGCTCGCGCGCGGGGTGCGGACGCCCGGCGGTGGAGTCCCGGCCCTTGCCGCCGCCGGGCGTTCTTCTCGTGGTGCCGCTGCGGCGCCGGCGCGGTGCGCACGGCGACGGCGCCCGGGACGCCCGCGGTGCCCAGCGCGTACCCGCGGTATCCCCCGGCCGGGCGGACCGGCGCACCGGACCTCAGCCCAGCAGTCGGACCGGAGCGCCCGCCAGGTGCGCTTCGATGTCCTCGACCGCTTCCCGGTAGTAGCCCTCGTAGTTGCGCCGGGTCACGTACCCCAGGTGCGGCAGGGCGAGGAAGCGGGGCGCCGTGCGCAGCGGATCGTCGGCCGGCAGGGGTTCCGTTTCGAAGACGTCCGCGCCGGCGCCGGCGATCCAGCCCTCGTGCAGCGCCCGCAGCAGCGCCGACTGGTCGACGATCGCGGCGCGGGAGGTGTTGACGAGCAGGGCGGTGGGCCGCATCCGGCGCAGTTCGGGCTCGCCGATCAGCCCGCGGGTGCGGTCGCCGAGCACGAGGTGCACGGAGACGACGTCGCTGCCCTCCAACAACTCCTCCTTGGACGCCGCGGCGGCCACGCCCTGCGCGGCGGCGCGCCGGGGGTCGAGGTGCTGGCTCCACGCCGTCACCTCCATGCCGAACGCGGCACCCACCCGGGCCACCTGGGTGCCGATCTTGCCGAGTCCGAGCAGGCCCAGCCGTCGGCCGTGCAGATCGGTGCCGAGGGTCTGCTGCCAGGGGCCGCCGGAGCGCAGGGCCGCGTTCTCGACCGCGACGTGGCGGGCGAGGCCGAGGATCAGCGCCCAGGTCAGCTCGGCGGGCGGGGCGGAGTTGCTGGCCGTGCCGCAGACCGTGACGCCGCGGGCGGCGGCCGCCTTGAGGTCGATGGCGGCGTTGCGCATGCCGGAGGTGACCAGCAGCCGCAGCCGGGGCAGTCGGTCGAGCAACTCGGCCGGGAAGGGGGTGCGTTCGCGCATCACCACGACGATCTCGCACTCCCCCACCGCCCGGACGACGTCGTCGTGGGAGCCCAGGTGCTCGCCGATGAAGCGGGTGTCGACCCGGTCGGCGATCCTCGACCAGTCGGCGAGCGAGCCCGCGATCCCCTGGTAGTCGTCGAGCACGGCGCAGCGCAGCCTCGTCCTCACGGTTGCCGTACCACTCATGCGTCCCACGCTCCCCCGCGCCGCGCACGGCTGCTCCATCGCCGTTCGATGACCGTGCGACGGCCGCTCGACGGCCGTTCGATGGCGGGGAGCGTACCCCGGCGTTGGGTGCGGCCGTTTCCGCAACGGGGTGGCGTTGCCTGGCAACGGCGGGCGCCCGTGGCGCGCCCCGCGGGCCGTCGCACGGCCGTGACCTGGGAGGACGGGCCGCGGCCCGGGCGGTTGGGCCATGCTCGGCGGATGCCAACGTTGCCGGTTCGCCGATCGCCGGGCGCAACGCGCCCCCGGCACTCCATGCTGGGCTCGCCCTCCCGCGACCGCCGGGAGGACGTGGCGTCCCCACCGGTGTCCGGTCGGGCGAGACGAAGGAGGGACGCGATGGAACGACCGCTTCTGTCGCCCAGGTCCGCTCTGGTGCTGTTACTGGCCGTCCTCGCGGGGGTGGGAGCCGGGGTGCTCGCGGCGCTCGCGGGCGAGGGCACCGCGCGCAGCGTGCTGTGCGGGCTGGCCGCGGCCGGGGTCGCGGTGCCGTTCTTCAACGGGCTGGTGGCCGCTGAAGAGTCGGTGCCGGCGCCGCCCGTGCGCCCTTCGAGCCGGCCGGAGGGCGGTGAGGGGCGTGGCTGAACTGCGTCCGCTCGCGGACGACCTGAGCAAGGAGTCCCGGGAACTGGCGATGGCGCTGCGCCGGCTGTTCCTGGGCCTGGAGGTGTCGGTGCGGCGGTACGCGGTGCGCCGCGTCCGGGACGCCGGGACCTTCTCGCGCTACCTCAGCGGCACCCGCGTACCGCCGTGGGAGGTGGTGCTGGACCTGTTCACCGATCTCGCGGAGCACCGGGGCGTCGCGGCCACCCCCGACGCCATCGAGCTGGTGCGGACGCTGCACCGCGCGGCGGTGGCGACCGCGGGGTCGCCCCGGCACGCCGTGGAGGTGCTGGAGCGGCAGTTGGCCGACGCGGACCGGGTCTCGCGGCGCCAGGCCGTACGGGGTGACGTGCTCGGGGAGGCGCTGCTCGCCAGGAAGCACCGGATCGCGGACCTGGAGGTGCGGCTGCGGCAGTTGGAGGCGGAGTGGAGCGTCGAACGGGAGCGGGCGGACCGGTTGGCGGCTGCGGCTCCCGAGGCGTCGGACCTGCTGCGGGAGCGCGACGAACTCCGCGGCGAGGTGGGCCGGCTCAGCGAGGAGTTGGCGGCGACCCGGCGCCAGCGCGACCGGGCGGAGGAGCGCTGCGGGCTGCTGGAGCGGCAGTTGGAGGCGGTGGAGGGGGTGGCGGCGCCAACGGCGGCGCCGGCCGCGGCGGTGGCTCCCGCGGTGACGGTGGAGTCCCCGGTGACGGTGGAGCCGGCGCCGTGCGCCGCTCCGACGCCCGAGGACCGCCCCCTGCCGAAGGTGCTGGTGGTGGACGACCAGCCGGACAACCTCCTGGCCATGACGGCGGTGCTGTCGACGCTCGACCAGGAGCTGGTGGCGGTGGCGTCCGGGCGCGAGGCGCTCAAGGCGCTGCTGGACCACGACGATTTCGCGGTGATCATCCTGGATGTGCAGATGCCGCTGATGGACGGTTACGAGACGGCGGCGCACATCAAGCGGCGCAGCCGGAACTCGAACGTGCCGATCATCTTCCTCACCGCGATGGGCGCGGACCCCGAGCACTCGGCCCGCGGGTACGCGGCGGGCGCGGTGGACTACATCGGCAAGCCCTTCGACCCCTGGGTGCTACGGGCCAAGGTCGCCTTCTTCACCGGCATCCACCTGGAACGCCGCGCGGCGGCACGCGGCGTCGGGCGCTGACGGTACGCAACGCCTCCCGGTGCTGCTGCGACCACGGGGCCCCGCGCCGTTCCCCTGCGGGAGTGTCGGTCTCCGCGGCCCGGCGGGTGGCTGTTCGCGCAGTTCCGTCCCCTCGGCCTCAGAGGGCCTGGGGGACCCCAGCGCCCCTAGACCGTACGCCCGCGGGCACGTTGATCACTTCCGGCCGGTGGAGACCAACGCTCCCGCAGGGGACCGGCGGCCGCGTCAAGGGGCACAGCGGCGTGCCCGCACGGCAGGGGGCACCACCGCGGGCGCGAGGGCCCAGGCCCGCGCACCGCAGGCGGGGCCTACGCTCCGGGGGCGAAGAGTTGGTCCTGTGCCCGGTCGCGTGCGGTGAGCAGGGCGCCGTGGACGACCGCCGAGCCGCCGAGTTCGCCGGGGCGGACCTCGGTGGACAGCGGATTGAGGCCGACCAGCCGGGCGGCGACCCGGGACGCCAGCTCCGGGCCGCCCGCCAGCCCGACCTCGCCGCCGAGCACCACGCAGCCGGGGTCCAGCACCGAGACCACCGCCGCCGCGCCCACGGCGACCCGGCCGGCGAGGGCGTCGAGGAAGCCGTCCTCGCCCGCGGCCACCGCCTCCGCGACCACGGCCGCCGCCGCGGGCGCCGGCGCCTCGCCGACCTTGAGCCCGTGCTCCTCCGCGAGGGCGCAGATCGCCGCCGAACCGGCGAGGGTGTGGAAGCCGCCGGCGCAGTCGGCCCTGGACGGCAGCCCGCCGGTCCCCGGCACGGGCAGGAACCCGATCTCGCCGGCACCGCCCGAAGCCCCCCGGCGCAGTCGCCCGTCGAGGAAGAGGCCGGCGCCCACGCCGACGCCGAGCCAGAGGAAGGCGAAGGTGTCGCGGTCGCGGGCGGCCCCGGCCCGCTGTTCGGCCACCGCGGCGAGGTTGGTCTCGTTCTCCAGCACGATCCGCGCGGACAGCCGGTCCTGGAGGGCGGTGACCAGGCTGCCGTGCCAGCCGGACAGGTTCGAGTTCCGCAGTTCGCCGGTGCCGGGGTCGATCAGCCCGGGCATCCCGATGGCGACGGTGTGCAGCCGGAACGCGCCAGCGTCGGCCGCGGTCCGCTCCAGCAGGGCGACCGCGGCGTCGACCGCGGGCCCGGCGCCGGTGCCGGCGTCGATCGGGAGGGCCGCCTCGGCGAGGGTGTGGCCGAGCAGGTCGGCGACGACGAGCGAGACGCCCTGGGTGCGCACGTCGAGCGCGGCGAGGTGGGCGCGGTCGGCGACGATCCCGTACACCCGCGCGTTGGGCCCGCGGCGCTGGGCGCCCGCCTCGCCGACGACGCCGATCAGCCCGGACACCTGGAGCCGCTCGACCAGGTCGGCGATGGTGGGTCGGGAGAGCCCCGTCAGGGACTTCAACTGCCCGGCCGTCAGCGGTCCTTCGTCCTGGAGGAGGCGAAGGGCGAGTCGGTCGTTGATGACCCGGGCGGTGCTCGGGGATGCGGCCATGCCGGAATCCTTCCAGATCGACGCCCCTCGCCCTGGCGAGGGGCGCTGTGGAGCGCGGACGAGAAAACGACTGGCGCTTGAACTAACTATCAGGCAAGGTTCCTGATAGTTTACGCCAGGACAGCCGGGGACAGGCCGTGGCTGGCAGCCGCCAACGGGAGGGGTAGGGCATGGGGGACGTGAAGGTCGAAGGTCCACAGAAGTTGCGGCGGGTCCGGTTCGCGCTGGCCGCGGTCTTCTGCGTGCACGGCGCCGTGACCGGCAGCTTCGCCACCCGGATCCCCTGGATCCAGGACCACGCCGACGTCAGTGCGGGCCAACTCGGCCTGGCGCTCGCCTTCCCCGCGATCGGCGCCTCGCTCGCGATGCCGCTGGCCGGCGCGGTCAGTCACCGCCTCGGCGCCCGCACCGCGCTGCGCGTGACGCTCGCCCTGTGGACCCTGTCCCTGATCCTGCCGTCCCTCGCGCCCAATCTGCTGGGCCTGTGCGCCGCGCTCTTCGTGTACGGCGCGACCTCCGGCATGTCGGACGTGGTGATGAACGCGCTCGGCGTCGAGTTGGAGAACCGCCTCGACCGTTCGATCATGTCGGGGCTGCACGGCATGTGGAGCGCCGGAGCGCTCGTCGGCTCGGCCGGCGGCACCCTCGCGGCCCATCTCGACACCGACGCCCGGGTGCACCACCTGCTCGCCGCCGCGGTCCTCACCGTGCTCGGCCTGCTGGCCTGCCAGTTCGTACTCGACCAGCGCAGCGCCCCCGACGAGGAGCCGCCGCCGCGGTTCGCCCTGCCGCCCAAGTCGGCGGTGGTGATCGGCGCGATCGGGTTCTGCGCGGTGTTCGCCGAGGGCGCGAGCCTGGACTGGTCCGCGGTCTACCTGCGCGACGTGCTGGACACGTCCCCCGGCCTCGCCGCCGCTTCGACCACCGCGTTCGCCCTGACCATGGCGGTCGCGCGGTTGGCGGGCGACCGCGTCGTGGACCGCTTCGGACCGGTGCGCACGGTCCGTACCGGCGGAGTCCTCGCCACGCTCGGCGGACTGCTCGTGGTGAGCGCCCCGCACCCGGCGGTGGCCCTGACCGGGTTCGGCTTCCTGGGCCTCGGCGTCGCCGTCGTCGTGCCGCTCGCCTTCGCGGCGGCCGGGCGCAGCGGCCCCCGCCCCAGCCAAGCGATCGCGGGCGTCGCCACCATCACGTACACCTCGGGTCTGATCGCGCCGTCCGCCATCGGCGCGGTCGCCGACGCGACGAGCCTGGTCGTCTCCTTCGGGCTGGTCACCGCGTTGGCAATGGGGCTGGTGCTGGGGGCGGGGGTGCTGCGCTCGGCCGGCCGGACGAGCACGGCGCCGGCGTCGACGGACTCCGCCGCCCCGGCCGACCGCACCAGCGCCGAGCGCACCCCCTGACCGGTGGGCGCCCGCGTGGGCGCCCACCCCACAGTCGGCCCCGGGCGGACCCACTGCCACCCCGTCCGCCCGGGGCCTTCCCCCGCCCGCCGGTGACGCGCCGGCGGGCGCACTTCACGCACGGAACCCGCGCGGGAACTTTGGCTGAAACATGCCACTACGATTGCGCCGGCGCCGAGGCCGACGTCGTACGACGTCGGCCGGCGCCACTACAGACGACCGTGAAGACGTGAAGAAGTGGAGCCGCCCGTGAACCTCGGCGTGCGCTGGACCCTGCACGGCGACGGGCGGACCCCCGCTCCGGGCGCCGTCGTACGCCCCGACGAACGGCTCTCCTGGCCGCGCACCGCGGGCCTGGGCGCCCAACACGTGGTGGCGATGTTCGGGGCGTCCTTCGTGGCCCCCGTCCTCATGGGCCTCGATCCGAACCTCGCGATCATGATGTCCGGCGTCGCGACGATGATCTTCTTGCTGGCCACCCGCGGACGGGTGCCCAGCTACCTCGGCTGTTCGCTCTCCTTCGTGGGCGTCGCCGCCGCGATCCGGGCGAGCGGCGGCGACAGCGCCACCGTCACCGGCGCGGTCTTCGTCGTCGGCGTCGCCCTCTTCCTCTCCGGCCTCGCGGTGCAGCGCTTCGGTGCGCGGATCATCCACGCGGCGATGCCGCCGATCGTCACCGGCGCCGTCGTGATGCTGATCGGCTTCAACCTCGCACCGGTCACCGCCAGCACGTACTGGCCGCAGGACCAGTGGACCGCCCTGCTGGTGATGTTGTTCACCGGGCTCGCCGTGGTCTGTCTGCGCGGCTTCTTCTCCCGGATCGCGATCTTCCTCGGGCTGCTCTTCGGCTATCTGCTCTCCTGGGTGCTCGACCGGGTCTTCGGCAAGATCAACTCTCCGGTCGGCGGCCAGGTGGTCGACCACTGGCGGCTGGACCTCTCCGGCGTCGGCAAGGCGGAGTGGATCGGGCTGCCGTCCTTCCACGCCCCCGCCTTCGAGTGGTCGGCGATCCTGGTCGCCCTGCCGGTGGTCATCGCGCTGATCGCGGAGAACGCCGGACACGTCAAGGCCGTGGGCGAGATGACCGGCGACCGCCTCGACGACAAGCTGGGCACGGCCATCGCTGCGGACGGCGCCGCGTCCATGCTCTCCACCGCGGTGGGCGGCCCGCCGAACACCACCTACTCCGAGAACATCGGCGTCATGGCGGCCACCCGGGTCTACTCCACCGCCGCCTACTGGGCCGCGGCCTGCTTCGCGCTGCTCTTCGGCCTCTGCCCCAAGTTCGGCGCGGTCGTGGCCGCGATCCCCGGCGGGGTGCTCGGCGGCATCACCGTCATCCTGTACGGGATGATCGGCCTGCTCGGCGCCCAGATCTGGATCAACGCCAAGGTGGACCTGCGCAATCCGCTGAACCTGGTCCCCGCGGCGGCGGGCATCATCATCGGCGTCGGCGGCGTCAGCCTGAAGATCACCGACGACTTCGAGCTCGGCGGGATCGCGCTCGGCACCATCGTCGTCATCACCGGCTACCACGTGCTGCGGGCGTTCGCGCCGGCGCACATGAAGTCCGAAGAGCCGCTGCTGGACGCGGGCACCTCCAGCTACGACGAGAACGGGTCGGGCGACGCCGACGGCAAGGACGCCCGCCCGTAGGGCTGCCGGAGGCTGCTGCCCACCGGTGGTGCCCTTGGCTGCGCTCGGGCCGCCCCAGCGCGGCACGCGCTCCTTTGCGCCTTTGGACAGAGCCGCCGGAGCCCTTAGGAGCATCGGTCCCTGCGGGCCGTCTGTGGCTCGTCGCGCAGTTCCGCGCCCTGTGCCCTGCAGGCAGGGGGACCCCCAGCGCCCGGGCGCGGGGCTTCGCGACAAGCCCACCACCGGGCCGCGGGCGCCGTCACCGCAACACCCCCACACACGCCACCGCTCACCGCGCACGCCGAAGCAACCGCACCGCCGGAAGGGCCGCGCGGGGCCGGGGCCGGGCACGGCATGGGCGACGCCGGGGGCGTAGGCCATTCCGGGGAAGTCCCAAGAGGCGGGGTCCCGTTCGGACCCGCGGCCTGGGACGCTGCCCGGATGATCCGGATGCAACGGCCCACCGCACCCGACGTCGCGGACGTGGCCGCCGAGATGCGCGCCCTCGCCGCCCGCTGGCCCGCCGCGGACGGCGTCGCCGTCTTCAACCGCGTCTATCTGACGGTCACCGAGGAGATCGGTCGACGCCTGGACTCGGGCGAGTTCCCCGACCGTCGTGCAGCGGTCACCCTCGACGTGCTCTTCGCCCGGCGCTATCTGACGGCCGTGCAGCTGGCCGAGTCGGGCCGGCGCCCGCCCGACTGCTGGCGTCCGCTGTTCCACCAGCGGCGCCATCCGGGGGTGCGGCAGGTGCAGTTCGCGCTCGCCGGGATCAACGCCCACATCGGGCACGACCTGGCGCTCGCCGTCGTCGACGCCTGCCACGCCCTCGACTGCGTACCCCCGGACCTGGAGAACGAGTTCGACCAGGTCGGGGACGTGCTCACGTTGATGGAGGAGCGCATCCGGGAGGACCTGATGCCGGGGCCGGACCTCCTGGAAGTCGCCGATCCGCTGACCCATCTGATCAGTTCCTGGAGCCTGGACCGGGCCCGGGACTCGGCCTGGTCGGCGGCCCGGCTGCTGTGGGGCGTGCGGGAACTCCCCGGGCTGGCCGAAGAGTTCACCGAACGGCTGGACACGGGCGTCGGGCTCGTCGGGCGCTGTCTGCTCACGCCCTGGCCCGTCGCCGCTCCTCGGTGAACCGCGCGCTCAGGCGTTGGTGCCCGCGTCCACGGTCAGGGCCGTGCCCGTGACGAGCCGCCCGCCGGGCCCCGCAAAGTACGCCACGGCCTCGGCCACGTCGTCCGCGGACAGATAGCTCCCGAGCGCCGCGTACCCCCGCAACTCGTCCGCTCCCGGCCCCTCAGCCGGGTTCATGTCGGTGTCCGTGGGCCCGGGCTGCACCACGTTGACCGTGATGCCGCGCGGCCCGAGGTCCCGGGCGAGCGCCCGGGTCAGCCCGGTGAGCGCCGACTTCGTCATCGTGTACAGCACCATGCCGGGGCGCGGCACGTGGTCCGCCAGGTTGGTGCCGATGTTCACGATCCGGCCGCCCCGCGGCAGGTGTTCGAGCGCCGCCTGAACGGCGACGAAGGGCGCCTTGGCGTGGATCGCCAGAGCCCGCTCCAACTCCTCGATGGTGACGTCCTCGACGGGCCCGTACGGGAAGATGCCCGCGTTGTTGACCAGGACGTCGAGCCGGCCGAACTCCGCCACCGTGCGCGCCACGGACCCGGCGACCGCCGCCGCGAGCGCCGCGTCCGCCTCGACGGCCACCGCCCGCCGTCCCAGCGCCTCGACCTCCGCCACCAGCGCCTTCGCCTTGGGCTCGCTCGACGCCGAGACGTAGGTGAACGCCACGTCGGCGCCCTCGCGCGCCAGCCTGCGCACGATCGCCGCCCCGATCCCCCTGCTGCCGCCCGTCACCAAAGCGGCCTTGCCCGACAGTGCGCCCATCTCGCGCCCCCAATTCCGTATCGATTGACACAGAAATACAAGCTCAAGCGTTCGAGCACGTCAAGGTATATTTTTAACGAGCGGTACAGAAATGCTCGGACGAGCATCCGGCCGCGGGCGAGGAGGCACGCCATGGCGGGACGGGGACGTCCGAGGAGCTTCGACCGGTCGGTCGCCCTCGGTCGGGCGATGGAGACCTTCTGGCGGCGCGGCTACGAGGCGACGTCGATGAGCGACCTCACCGCCGCCATGGGGATCAACTCCCCCAGCCTGTACGCCGCCTTCGGCTCGAAGGAGAAGCTGTTCCGGGAGGCCGTGGAGCTGTACGCCGCCACCGAGGGCGCCCCGATCGCCCGGGCGCTGGCCGACGAGCCCACGGCGTACGACGCGGTCGCGGCCGTGCTGCACGTCAACGCCCGGGCGTACACCGACCGCGAGCGGCCCACCGGCTGCATGATCGTGCTGGCCGCCACCAACACCGGCGACGACGTCGCGCGCGACTACCTCGCCGGCTGGCGCAGGTCGGGGGTGGAGCAGATGAGGGAGCGGCTGGACCGGGGCGTGCGGGACGGGGAACTGCCGCCGGACGCCGACACCGCGGGCATCGCCGAGTTCTACACCGCCGTGCTCCAGGGCATGTCCGTCCAGGCCCGCGACGGGGCCCGGCGCGAGGACGTGGAGCGCATCGCGCAGCGCGCCCTCGCGGCCTGGGAGGCGGTCACCGGCTGCGGCGCTCAGTCCTCCGGCAGCTCCACCGGCGCGATGTCGTCGTAGACGTCGCCCGGCCCCGGGTTCGCCGCGTCGCTCTCGCCGCCGAGGTGGTGCATCACGCCCCACACCGCGTTCAGCGCGGTCTGCACGGCGCCCTCGGCCCAGCCCGCCGTCCAGGAGATGTCGTCGCCCGCGAGGAAGATGCCGCGCTTGTCCGCCGGCAGCCGGTCCTGCATGAAGTGGGTGAACAACCGGCGCTGGTAGCGGTAGTGGCCGGGCAGGTTCGCCTTGAACGCGCCCATGAAGTACGGCTCGTTCTCCCAGGACACCGTCACCGGGTTGCCGATGATGTGGCTGCGGATGTCGACGTTCGGATAGATCTCGCCGAGCGAGTTCAGCATGACCTCCATCCGCTCGTTCGCGGACAGCGGCAGCCACTTGAGGCTGTCGTCGCACCAGGTGTACGACAGGCAGATCACGGCGGGCCGGTCCGGTCCGTCGTCCAGCAGGTACGTGCCGCGGGTCATCCGGTCGGTCAGCGTCATCGACATGGTGTCCCGGCCGGTCACCTCGTCCTTGTCCAGCCAGAAGGGCCGGTCGACCGGGACGAAGAGCTTGGAGGACTCCATGTAGTGGGTGCGCTCGATCGCCGTCCAGTGGTCGATCGGGAAGAGCCCGTCGTCGCACGCGATCTTGGAGAGCAGCATCCAGGACTGGGCGGTGAAGATCGCGGCCCGGTAGGTGCGGATGTCTCCGGAGGCGTCGGTGACGGTGATCCCGTTGCCCGCGGTGCGGTTGAGCCGGGTCACCGCCGGCCGGTGGCCGCCCTCGTGCAGCGAGGCCAGCGAGGTGCCCTGCGGCCAGTGGACGATCTTCTCCGGCGCCCGCTCCCACAGCCGCAGCGGAAGCTGCTGGCTGCCCTCCACGATGCCGCGGTGGTGGTCGTCGGCCTCGGAGTAGACGACCCGCAGGATCTCCAGGATGGAGTTGGGGAAGTCGGTGTCCCAGCCGCCGGTGCCGAAGCCGACCTGGCCGAAGATCTCCCGGTGGCGGAAGGAGCGGAACGCCTCCGACGCGCACAGGAAGCCGTAGAACGTCTGGTTGTCCAACTGCTCCACCAGCCGCGCCCAGATCTCCCGGATCTTCGGCACGTCGCGCTCGCGCATGGCGCGGTTCATGGCGGCGAAGTCGGCGCCCTCCTCCAGACAGGCGTTCCAGGCGTCCATGACGTCCCGGTACACCTGCGGCAGGTCGGCGATGGTCTCGGCGTAGTGGCTCTCGCCCTTGAGGTCGACCACGGTCGAGGGGGTGCCGGGCGCCAGCGGGTTGGGGAACGGCCGGGTCGTCAGCCCCACCAGGTCGACGTAGTGCTGGAGCGCGGTCGACGACGGCGGGAAGCGCATCGCGCCCATCTCGGCGCTGAGCGCCGAGTCGCAGCCCTCGAAGCCGACGGTCCGCAGCCGGCCGCCGATCTGGTCGGCCTCGTACAGGACGGGCTTCAGCCCCATCTTCATCAGCTCGTACGCGGCGATCACGCCGGACAGCCCGCCGCCGATCACGGCCACCTCGGTGCCGTGCTCCGTCGCCGGCACCTGCCCGAGCCCGGCCGGGTGCGCCAGGAAGTCGTCGTACGCATAGGGGAAGTCCGGCCCGAACATCGTGATCGGCGGCTGTGCGTCGGTGTGCTGGACGGCGGTGGGGACCGTGGACGTCATGGGGTACGGGCTCCTTGCGGGCGAACGCGGTGGTACGGGTGGTGCGGGGTGTGACGGGGAGCCGGCGCTCAGCCGGGCGCGCCGGGGAGCCCGCGGCGCCGGAGCAGGGCGGTGCACGACGGCGACATGGCTGACCTCGGGCGGTGTGCGGGCGGTCGCCCGAAGGGGATGCGGCGGACGCCTACGACGGTACGGTCCGGGCTCGCGCGCGGACAAGGCGTGACCGTTGCGCGCTTCTGACCTGTTCGTTGCGCTGTTCCCGGGCTTCCCGGCGATTCGTTGCACGGCGGGCCCGGGGCGGTCGCCGCGGGGTCCGACCAGGGTCGTACGGGAGGTTCGGGCGCCCCGGCCGGATGGCGGACCGGGGGTGGTTCCACGGCAGGATGTGCGGCCCGCGCCGCGCCGCGAGAGTGGGCGTCGTCCACCCGGCGGGGCGGAACGGCGCCACCGTGAGGGGGCTCGTTCCTCGGTCCGTCGACAGCGAGGAAAGGACCGTTTGTGAAACGTCACTTCAGCGGAAGCGGCAGCGGGCGGCCCGGCCGCGCGCGGGCCGTCGCGATCGGGGCGACCGCACTGCTCTGCACCGGCTCGGCGCTGCCGGCCGGCGCCACCGCCGACGGCGCGGGCCCGGCGAGGGAGGCCGCCACGCTCACCGGGAGCGCCCAACTGCTCCGCTCGTCGGACGACGTCGTCACCTTCTCCTTCGACGCGCACCTGGCCGCCCGGCACGACGACGACCCGCTGAAGGCCACCGGCACGTTCCGGTGGAGCCACTACGACAGCGTCGGGGGCGGCTGGGCCGAGGCCGAGGTGGACTGTCTGGTGACCGGCGGCAAGGTGGCCGTGGTCAGCGGCACCGTCACCCGTACCGACGTCCCCCGGCTCAAGGGGGTGCGGGTCGGGATCACGGTCCACGACACCGGCCGCGCGGACCGGCTCGGCTACAGCTGGGCCGCGACGGGCGATCCGGTGGCGATGGGGAGCGTGCCCGCGTGCGTGGGCTCCGCGCCGTTCGAGAAGGTGAAGGCGGGCACCGGCGACTTCCGGGTGCTGCCCTGGCTCCCCGCGTTCTGACCGTACGGGCTCGGCTCACGCCGCCTGGTCGGCGCGGGCGGTCACGGGGTCGCCGGAGGATACGGGGGTGTCGCCGGCGACCCGGCGGAGTAGCGGCGCAGCAGCGGGGAGAGCACCAGGACGGACTTGGTGCGCTCCACGAACGACTCGCCGGCGATCCGCTCCAGCACCTGCTCGAAGTGGCGCATGTCGGCGGCGAAGACCTGGACGACGGCGTCCGCGTCGCCGGTGACGGTGGAGGCGGAGGCGACTTCCGGGTAGCGCTCCAGGCCGCGTTCGATGGCTTCGGGCGAGGTGTTCGAGCGGCAGTAGATCTCGATGAAGCCCTCCGTCTCCCAGCCGAGCGCCGCGGGGTCGACCCGTACGGTGAAACCGGTGATGGCGCCGACCGCGCGCAGTCGGTCCACCCGCCGTTTCACGGCCGGGGCGGAGAGGCCGACCAGGGCGCCGATGTCGGCGTAGGAGCGGCGGGCGTCCTCGGCGAGGGCGTGGACGATGCGTTCGTCGAGATCGTTGAGTCGCACGGCGGGTGGTTCACTCTTCATTCGCTGGTCGGGCTTGCCTGACGGCAGTAGAACACGCCGGGGCCGGCCGCAGGATCCGGCCGGCGGCGGCCCGCACGGCCGGACGGGCCCGGAACGGCTCCGGGCCCGTCCGCTGCCGTGCGGATCAGGTCCAGCTGGCGTGCAGCGGCTTGCCCTCCGCGTACCCCGCGGCGCTCTGGACGCCGAGGACGGCGCGCTCGGCGAACTCCTCCAACGTCCCGGCGCCGGCGTAGGTGCAGGACGAGCGGACGCCCGCGATGATCGAGTCGACCAGGTCCTCCACGCCCGGGCGCGCCGGGTCGAGGAACATCTTCGAGGTGGAGATGCCCTCCTCGAACAGCGCCTTGCGGGCGCGGTCGTAGGCGGACTCCTCGCTGGTGCGGTTGCGCACGGCGCGGGCGGAGGCCATGCCGAAGGACTCCTTGTACGGCCGCCCGTCGGCGGTGTGCTGGAGGTCCCCCGGCGACTCGTGGGTACCGGCGAACCAGGAGCCGACCATGACGTTGGAGGCGCCGGCGGCCAGCGCCATCGCCACGTCGCGCGGGTGGCGCACGCCGCCGTCCGCCCAGACGTGCTTGCCGTACTTCTTCGCCTCGGCGGCGCACTCCAGGACGGCGGAGAACTGCGGCCGGCCGACGCCGGTCATCATCCGGGTGGTGCACATGGCGCCGGGGCCGACGCCGACCTTGATGATGTCCGCACCCGCCTCGACGAGGTCGCGCACGCCTTCGGCGGCGACGATGTTGCCCGCGACGACGGGGACCTTCGGGTCCAGCGCGCGGACCGCCCGGATCGCCTGGATCATGCTCTCCTGGTGGCCGTGGGCGGTGTCCACCACGAGGGTGTCGACGCCGGCGTCCAGCAGTTGCTTGGCCTTGCCCGCCACGTCGCCGTTGATGCCGACGGCGGCGGCGATCCGCAGCCGGCCCTGCGCGTCCACGGCCGGGGTGTAGAGCGTGGCGCGCAGGGCGCCCTTGCGGGTCAGGATGCCGACGAGCCGGCCGTCCTCGTCGACGGCGGGGGTGTAGCGGCGGTTGGCGCCGTCGAGGTGGTTGAACGCCTCGCGCGGGTCTATCTCCGCGTGCAGCAGCACCAGGTCGCGCGACATCACCTCGGAGAGCTGGGTGAACCGGTCGACCCCGGTCAGGTCGGCATCCGTGACGACGCCGACGGGACGGTGGTCCTCGTCCACCACGACGCCGGCCTCGTGCGCCCGCTTGGGCAGCAGCGCCAGCGCGTCGGCGACGGTCTGGTGCGGGGTGAGCACGATCGGGGTGTCGAAGACCAGGTGGCGGGACTTGACCCAGGCGACGACGTCGGTGACGACGTCGATCGGGATGTCCTGGGGGATGACGGTGAGCCCGCCCCGGCGCGCCAGCGTCTCCGCCATCCGCCGGCCGGCGATGGCGGTCATGTTCGCGGCGACGAGGGGAATGGTGGTGCCGGTGCCGTCCGGGCTCGACAGGTCGACCGCCTGGCGGGAGCCGACGGCGGAGCGCCGGGGCACCATGAACACGTCGTCGTAGGTCAGGTCGTAGGGAACCGGCGAACTCTCCACATGACGCCCCGTACCGGGCTCAAGAAAACGCATAAGTCTCACATTTTCACGCGAAACGGTGCAGGTCACTACCTCGAACGACACAACAAAGAACCCCCGCTTCGTGTTTTCCTCCAGGGGAGGGACGGGGGCTGCTGTTGCAGACGGTGCGCCTGCCTTACGTCAAAAGGTTACCCGAGGTCGAACACGACAGCGAACGGTCGAACCGCACCCGGGCCGCTCGGGCCGGCCCGGGCAAGGGCCGGCGCGGCGGCCCGGTCGGTGCGGTGCACACTCGTTTTCCCCCCGCTCCTGACCTAGTCTGACCGCGTGGTGAGTGCCGAGAGAGCCTTGCGAGCCGTCAGCGACCTGCACATTTCGTACACCGAGAACCGCGACATCGTGGCCGCGCTGAAGCCGGAGTCGCCCGACGACTGGCTGATCGTCGCCGGCGACGTCGGCGAACTGATGGCCGACGTCGAGTGGGCCCTGAGCCTGCTGCGGGACCGTTTCGCCCAGGTGATCTGGGTACCGGGCAACCACGAACTGTGGACGGTGCAGCGCGACCCCGACCAGCGGCGCGGCGTGGAGCGCTACGAGGCGCTGGTGGCGATGTGCCGTCGACTGGGCGTCCTGACGCCCGAGGACCCCTACCCCGTGTGGACGGGCCCGGGCGGACCGGTGCGGATCGCCCCGCTGTTCCTGCTGTACGACTACACCTTCCTGGCGCCCGGGACCACGACCCGCGAGGAGTCGCTGGCCAAGGCGCACCGGGCCGGGATCGTCTGCACGGACGAGTACTACCTGCACCCCGACCCCTACCCCAGCCGCCAGGACTGGTGCGCGGCCCGGGTGGCGTACTCGGAGCAGCGGCTCACGGAGGTGGCCGGGGACCTCCCGCTGGTCCTGGTCAACCACTGGCCGCTGGTGCGCAACCCCACCGAGATCATGACGCACCAGGAGTTCGTCCAGTGGTGCGGCACGGTCCGCACGGCCGACTGGCACACCCGCTTCGACGTGTGCGCGTCCGTCTACGGGCATCTGCACATCCCCCGCAGCACGGTCTACGACGGCGTCCCCTTCGAGGAGGTGTCCCTCGGCTATCCGCGCGAGTGGCGCCGCTTCGGCCTCCGCTCCGACCTGGCCCGTCAGATCGTCCCCCGACCGGAAGGGTCCCCTGCGTGATCGCGACGATACTGCCGGCCTCGGTCCGCTCGGCGCAGTCGTTCACCGACCGCCTCGACATCAGTCTGTTCCCCCAGGAGCAGGCCGTCATCGAGCGGGCCGTGGACAAGCGCCGGGCGGAGTTCACCACGGTCCGCGCGCTGGCCAGGGACGCCCTGGCGGCCATCGGGCAGTCGCCCGTGCCGCTGCTGCCGGACGAGCGCGGCGCCCCGGGGTGGCCGACGGGCGTCGTGGGGAGCATGACCCACTGCGCCGGCTACCGGGCCGCCGCCGTGGCGCGGGTCGACGAGTGCATCGCGGTGGGCATCGACGCCGAGCCGAACGACGCGCTGCCCGAGGGCGTGCTGGAGACGATCTCGCTGCCGGAGGAGCGGCCCCTGCTGGCGCAGTTGCCGGACGCCGACGGCACCTCCTGGGACCGGCTGCTGTTCAGCGCCAAGGAGTCCGTCTACAAGGTCTGGTACCCGCTGGCCAGGCGGTGGTTGGGCTTCCAGGACGCCCGGGTGAACTTCTCCCCCGACGGCACGTTCACCGCACTGATCCTCGTCCCCGCCCCCCGGGTCCACGGCGAGCCCCTGACCCTCCTGAACGGACGCTGGGCGGCGGACGCCGGGCACGTGATGACCGCGATCACCCTGGAGCGACCGGCCGAGTAGCCCCGACCCGCACCGACGCCCCGGCCGCGCGGACCCGGACCGCACCACGAGCGAGGATGAACGATTCCTCGGTGGTACGGGCCGGCGCGGCCGGGGCGTCGCGACTGCTATGCGTCCGGGTCGGCCCGCTCCAGCGCCGGGCGCAGCCCGGGCGGCGCCGACATCAGCAGGTCGGCCGCCGCGGTGTCCGTGACCAGGCTGGTGACGAGCCCGGAGCGGAGCACCGCGCCGATCGCCTCCGCCTTGCGCTGTCCACCGGCGATCGCCACCACCTCGGGGATCCGGCGCAGCCGGTCCGCCTCGACCGTGATGCACCGCTCCCCGAGGTCGCGCCCCACCCGGCGGCCGTCCCGGTCGAAGAGGTGCGCCGACATCTCGGCGGCCACGCCGTAGGAGGCGTACCGGGCGCGCTCCTCCTCGGAGAGCATGTCGTGGACGGTGGAGATGCCCGCCTCCCACGAACCGATGGAGACGGCCGCGACCGTGACCTTGTCGAAGTACTCGAAGGCGCGGGCGATGCCCGTCTGGTGGCGCAGGGCCGCGGCGGTGGCCGCGTCGGGCAGCAGCATCGGCGCGTAGATCGGGTGGGCGTCGCCGCCGGAGACCTGGGCGGCCCGGCGCACCGCCTCCACCGAACCGCGCTCCGCGGTGCCCGCGTCGTACACCCCGGTGAGCTGGACCACGGTGCACGGCGGCAACCGGTCCAGCGCCGCGGCCATGTGGATGGTGGACCGGCCCCAGGCCAGCCCCAGCACATCGCCCTCGGTCACCAACTCGCCCAACAGATCCGCGGCCACTTCGCCCAGGTTCTCCGGATCGGGCGATTCGTCGGCCTCCGCCGGCGACTCGACGACGACGGCGTGCCGCAGTCCGAACCGGGCGCGGAGCGCGTCGGAGCGCTCGGCGTCCAGCTCTGCGGGGACGCGGATCTCGATGCGCACGAGATCGCGCTCCAACGCCGTCTCCAGGACCCTCGCCACCTTGAAGCGGCTGACGCCGAACTCCTCCGCGATCTGGATCTTGGACTTGCCCTCCAGGTAGAAGCGGCGCGCCATGGCCGCCGCCTGTACGAGCTCCGCGGGTCCCATCCGCAGGGCAGATCGTCCCGCCGACCTAGCAGACACCGCGATCTCCTCACTGCTGTTCACACTTCGGATCCGTCATCCTGTCAGATCCGACGGTTGTTGATCAGCCCGGTCGGGCCGAGTTCACTTGTCAGTCGCCCCGCGGTCGCTCGGCGTGATCGTCGGGGCGGTGATGCTGGTCGGTTCGGGCAGGGTACCGCCCTGCTGCGACCGGTCGTGCTTGGCGTCCTCGCTCAGTGTGCGCAGCCCCAGGCCGTCGTGGCGACGGTCTGTTCGGCCTTTGCCCGCAGGGCGCGCACCGCGGCGGCGGGGTCGTCCGCCCCGTAGACCGCGGAGCCCGCGACGAAGACGTCCGCACCCGCCTCGGCACACCGCTCGATGGTGGACTCGGCGACCCCGCCGTCGACCTGGAGCCACAGGTCGAGGCCGTGCTTGCCGATCAGCTCACGGGTGCGGCGGATCTTGGGGAGCATGATGTCGAGGAACGCCTGCCCGCCGAAGCCCGGCTCGACGGTCATGATCAGCAGCATGTCGAGTTCGGGGAGCAGGTCCTCGTACGGCTCGATCGGCGTCGCCGGCTTCAGCGCCATCGAGGCCCGGGCGCCCTTGGCGCGGATCTCCCGCGCCAGCCGCACGGGGGCGGCGGCGGCCTCGACGTGGAAGGTCACCGACCCGGCCCCGGCCTCCACGTACTGGGGCGCCCAGCGATCGGGGTCCGCGATCATCAGATGGCAGTCCAGCGGGGTGTCCGTCGCCCGGCTCAGGGACTCCACGACCGGTACGCCCAGGGTGAGGTTGGGCACGAAGTGGTTGTCCATCACGTCGACGTGGAGCCAGTCGGCGCCGGCGACGGCCCGCGCCTCGTCCGCCAGGTGGGCGAAGTCCGCGGAGAGGATGCTGGGGTTGATCTGAACGGCCATGGCCCAAGCCTGCCACGTCCCGCGGCGCTTCCCCGCCTCCGTCCGGTTTCCGGTGCCGATCGAACGGGAATCGACGCACCCCCACCGGGGAACAGTCCCCGCATTCCCGACCTTTCACCCCCGCTCCGGGAGAGCGGGGGTGTCCGAAAAGCTGTACCGGGGCGATCGGTCAGCCGGTGCGCCGCAGCAGCGCCAGGTACATCGCGTCCGTCCCGTGCCGGTGCGGCCAGAGCTGGACGTCGGGTCCGTCGCCGAGCTCCGCCACCCCCGGCATCAGGGGCCGGGCGTCCACCCACTCGGCCTGCGGGGGCGTCCCGCCGCCGCGCCCGCGCAGCACGTCGTCGACGACGACCCGGGTCTCGGCGAGGTGCGGCGAGCAGGTCGCGTAGCCGACGACCCCGCCGACGCGCACCGCCGCCAGCGCCTCCCGCAGCAGGGCGCGCTGGAGCGGCGCGAAGCCCTCCAGGTCCTCGGGCCGACGGCGCCAGCGGGCCTCCGGGCGGCGGCGCAGCGCGCCGAGGCCGGAGCAGGGGACGTCGACCAGCACCCGGTCGAAGCTGCCGGGCCGCCACGCGGGGCGGGTGCCGTCGGCGACGACGACCTCGTACGGGCCGGGGTTGCCGGCGAGCGCCCGCGCCACCAGCCCGGCCCGGTGCGGCTGCTTCTCGGCCGCCAGCAGGAAGGCGCCGCGCTCGGCGGCGAGCGCGGCCAGCAGGGCCGCCTTGCCGCCTGGGCCGGCGCAGCCGTCGAGCCAGCGGGCGTCGGAGCCTTCGACGGGCGCGTTGGCGAGGGCGATGGCGACCAACTGGCTGCCCTCGTCCTGGACTCCGGCGCGCCCCTCGCGCACGGCCGGCACCGCGCCGGGCTCGCCGCCCTCCGCGAGCCGCACCGCGTACGGCGACAGGTGCCCGGGCGTGGCCGCCTCCTCGGCGAGCAGTTCGTCGACGGTGGCCCGGCCGGGGCGGGCGACCAGGGTCACTTCGGGGCGTTCGTTGTCCGCCGCCAGCAGTTCCTCGATCCCGGCACGGCCCCCGCCGAGCGCGTCCCACAGCGCGGAGACGATCCACCGGGGGTGCGAGTGCACCACGGCGAGGTGGTCCTCGGGGTCCTCGTCGTACGGCGGGGCCACCCGCTGCACCCAGGTGTCCAGGTCGTCGCGGGCGACCTTGCGCAGGACCGCGTTGACGAACTTGGCGCGCCCGTCGCCGAGCACCACCCGGGCCAGCTCCACGCTCGCCGACACGGCCGCGTGGCTCGGGATCCGGGTGCCCAGGAGCTGGTGGGCGCCGAGCGAGAGCACGTCGAGGACGGGCGGGTCGACCTCGCGCAGCGGCCGGTCGACGCAGTCGGCGATGATCGCGTCGTACGTGCCCTGGCGGCGCAGGGTGCCGTACACCAGCTCGGTGGCGAGCGCCGCGTCCCGGGCGTCGAACCCCTCCTTCTCGCGTGCCTTGCGCAGCAGCGGCGGCAGGACGAGGTTCGCGTACGCGTCCCGCTCGTCCACCGCCCGCAGCGCCTCGAAGGCGAGGAACCGCACGGGGTCCTTCACCGGGCGCCGGTAGCTCTTGTGGGGTCCGGGGCGGCGAGCCCCCCGGGGGCGTGCCTGGTCGTTCAAAGGTGCTCCGCTGATCATGGTGTTCTCGAAACGGGTGTTCCTACGGGGGCGCTGGACGGGCGCCGCCCGTCCAGCGTACGTTCCGCCGGCTCAGGGGGCCGCCGGGGCGCCCAGCAGCTCCCCGGGGGCGATGCGCACCCCGCGGGCCCAGTCGGCGGCGGCCATCGGCTTCTTGCCCTGCGGTCGCACCCACAGCAGTTCCACGGCGTGCGAGCCGGTGCCCACGTGGACGGCGTTCTTGCTGGCCGCGAGCTGGCCCGGGGCGAGGTCCGTGCGGTCGGGCACCAGGCGCACCGAGACCAGCTTCAGCCGCTCGCCGCGGAAGACGGTCCACGCGCCGGGCGCCGGGGTGCAGCCGCGGACGACGCGGTCGACGCGCAGGGCCGGGGCGTGGAAGTCCACCCGGGCGTCCTCGACGGTGATCTTCGGTGCGTGGGAGACGCCGTCGGCGGGCTGCGGCACCGCCTTCAGGGAGCCGTCCTCGATGCCGTCCATGGTGGCGCTCAGCAGCCCGGCGCCGGCGAACGCGAGCCGGGTGAGCAGGTCGCCGCTGGTGTCGCTGGCCCGGATCCGCTCGGTGACCACCCCGTACACGGGCCCGGAGTCGAGCCCTTCCTCGATGAGGAAGGTGGCCGCGCCGGTCATCTCGTCGCCGGCGATCACCGCGTGCTGGACGGGGGCCGCGCCGCGCCACGCGGGCAACAGCGAGAAGTGGAGGTTCACCCAGCCGTGCGCGGGGACGTCGAGGGCGACCCGCGGCAGCAGCGCGCCGTACGCGACGACCGGGCAGCAGTCGGGGCCGATCTCCCGCAGCCGCGCGAGGAACTCCTCGTCCCGCGGCTTGGCCGGCTTCAGCACCTCGATGCCGGCCTCCTCGGCGCGCTGGGCGACCGGGCTGGCGACCAGCCGCCGACCGCGGCCGGCTGGCGCGTCGGGCCGGGTGACGACGGCGGCCACCTCGTGCCGCTCGGAGGCGATGAGGGCGTCCAGAGCGGGAACGGCGACTTCGGGGGTGCCTGCGAAGACGAGCTTCATGGGTGGCTGACTGCCTCTCGGCTGTACGGGCGGCGGTACGGGCGGTGCGCAATGAGCAGCGCACCAGTGTAGGCAGGGCTGTTGCCGGCCCGCCCTCCAGCCGCGGTTTCGGACGGGGCGCAGCCCGGGGGACGGACTCAGGGGGCGTATGGAATCCCACGCGCCCTGAACGCGTGCACCCGCGCCCCCGCAGCGTGACCACATGGACGGGTGCGGCGTTGGTCAAGTGAGATTGACCGGTCTCCGACCCGCCCTGCGGTCCGTCGGAGCCCGGCGCAGTGGGCCGCCAGGGCGCGGCCCGGCCCCCTTTCAACGCCGGTTCGAGAGGCTTCCCGATGGCCGACCACGCAACCCACGACGCCCAAGCCCGGGCCAGCCTGCACCTGTTGGTGCGCGACATCGAACGGGTCCGCCGGCAGGTGGACGCGCTGCGCACGCTCACCGCCCAGTTGGGCAACGTCTACCGTCCGCGCCGCACCGGTCCCTCCACCGGCTTCGTCGTCTACGGCCGGGCGCCGGCCCCCACCGTCCGACTCGCCCAGGAACTGCGGGACAGCGTCGAGACGCTGGTGACCGCCGCGGTGGACTTCGACCGCTCCCTGGGCTTCTCCTGGGACGCCGTGGGTTCCGCGCTCGGCGTCACCAAGCAGGCCGTCCACCGCCGTTACGGAGCGCGGCGCACCACGCCGCCCGCGGTCGCGCCGGACGCGGAGCGCGCTCCGGAGCCGACGACGACGCGCACCCTGCCGCCGGGCGGGCTGCCCGCGGCCGTGCCCGCCGCCCGCAGCATGCCGCCGCAGCCGACCGCCACGAACCACACCGTCAATCACACCGTCAACCACACGCCCCGCCACGAAGAGGCCCGCCCGAGCGCCTTCCCGAGCCCGCGCAACGGCTGACGCACCACGCGCCGGCGCGCTGACCGGACGCCGCGAGCGCGCCGCTCAGCCGATGTCCAGCGGGTCGATGCGGATCCGGACCTGATCGGGGCCGCCGCGGGCCGTACGGACCGCCTGGGCCGCCTTGAGGGCCGCGGCGAGGGCCGCCCCGCGGCCCGGGGGCACCCTCAGCAACGCCCGGGTCCACGACTCGCCGACGGGCGGGTCCCCCGGCCGCCGAGGACGCCCGGGCGGCGGCTCCGGTAGTGGCACCGGCCCCAGGACCTCCGCTTCGGCGGGCAGTTCGGCCGCCTCGACGAACGCCTCGACCGCGTCGGCCCGACCACTCACCGACGCCATCCGGGACACCGGGGGGAACCCCAACTCGGCCCGCTCGGCCAGCTCTCGCTGGGCGTGGCCGACCGGGTCCCAACGGACGAGCGCCTGCACCGCCCGGGCCGTCGGCTCGGCGACGACCACGACCGTGCCGCCCTCCCCCTGGCCCCGCACCAGCGCGGCGGCGTCTATCCAGCGCCGCAGCGCCTCCTCCGACGAACGCAGATCCGGCCGGCCGAGCATCGCCCAGCCGTCGAGGAGCAGCGCCGCCGCGTATCCGCCGTCGGCGACGGGCTCGGCGCCCGGCGTGCTGACGACGAGCGCCGGGCGGCCGGGGACGCCGTCCAGGACGTGATCGCGGCCCGAAGTGCGCACGGGCACCGCGGGAAAGGCGCGCCCCAACTCCTCGGCGGTGCGCCGGGCTCCCACCACCCGGGCCCGCAGCCGGGTGCTCCCGCAGGCGATGCAGTGCCAGTCAGTGATGTTTCGCCCGCACCAACGACAGGCCAAGTCCCGCTCGTCGGGTGCCTGGAGCGGGCCGGAGCAGTGCCGACAGCGGGCCGGGGTGCGACAGCGCTCGCAGGCGAGCCGGGGGACGTAGCCGCGTCGGGGCACCTGCACCAGCACCGGGCCGCTGCGCAGCCCGTCCCGTACGACCTGCCAGGCCAGCGAGGGCAGCCGGGCCGCCCGGGCGGCCTCGTCCCGGGCGAGCTCCTCGTCCCCGACGGTGCGGACGCGGGGGGCCGCGGTGCGGACCTGCTCGCGGTCCGCCGTCAACGGCCGCGCCCAGCCGCTCTCCACGAGCTGGGCCGCCTCCACCGTGCAGGCGGTGGCGCCGAGCAGGAAGCCGCACGACTCGTGAGCGGCGCGCAGCTCCAGGACCTCGCGGACGTGCGGGAAGGGGGCGTTGTCGTCGCTGTGGCTGGAGTCCCCGTCGTCCCAGACGGCGACCAGGCCGAGGTCGCGCACGGGGGCGTACATGGCGGCGCGGGTGCCGACCACGGCCCGTACGGAGCCGCGGAGGACGGCGAGCCACTGGCCGTAGCGCTTCTCGGGCCCGGACTCGGCGGTCAGCACCGAGTGCCGGCCCTGGCCGATGAGGGCGGTCAGCGCCGCGTCCACCCGGGCGGCCCGCCGGCCGTCGGGGACGACCACCAGCGCGCCGCGCCCCGAGGCCAGGGTCGCCACGACCGCGCGGGCCAGCTCCTCCGGCCAGTGCGGGCCGGGCAGCGCGGTCCACACCGCACGCGGGGTGCCGCCGCCGACCAGGGCCCGCAAGAACGTCTCCCCCGCGCCGTACCGCACCCAGGTGCCGGGGTCCGGCGGGGCGGGCGGCGGCAGCGGGTCGGGCGACGGCCTGCCCTCGGCGCGGGCGTTGCGCGGCGGCACGGCGAGCTGCACCACGTCCGCGAGCGAGCCCGCGTACCGATCCGCGATCGCCCGGGCCAGCTCCAGCGTCCGCGGACCGAGCACCGGCTCCGGCGAGACGACGGAGGCGAGGGCGGCGAGCGCCCCGCCGTAGTCCGTGGCGGCCCGGCGCTCGACGACGAAGCCGTCGATCAGCCCGCCGCCCTCGCGCCGGCCCTCGCGCACCCGGCGCGCACCGGCACCGAAGCGCACCCGCACCCGCACCCCCGGCTGCGCATCGGCGTCCAGCTCCCGGGGCACGGCGTAGTCGAAGTACTGGTCGAGGTGGAGCACGCCCTTGTTCACCAGGACCCGGGCGACCGGCAGCTCCTCCGCGAGGGCCGCGCCGCGCCAGGTCCGGGGCTTGGCCTTCGGCGCCTTCGCCCGGCGCACGGTCTCCCGGATGAGCGCAAGCTGCTCCGGCCCCTGGCCCTCGGGCTCCGGCGTCCGCTCATCGTCGCTGCTCACACCGACTTTCCTACCAGACGGCACCGACAGCGGGCGCCCTCCGAACACATGGCCGGACCCCGGCTCCTTCGAGGGAGCCGGGGTCCGGGGTGGTTCAGGGCGAGCCGGGTCGGTCCTACAGGCCGACCGCCGCGCGCAGGGCCGCGGTGCGGTCCGTGCGCTCCCAGGTGAAGTCCGGCAGCTCACGGCCGAAGTGGCCGTAGGCCGCGGTCTGGGCGTAGATCGGGCGCAGCAGGTCCAGGTCGCGGATGATGGCGGCCGGGCGCAGGTCGAAGACCTGACCGATGGCCTGCTCGATCTTGTCCACGTCGACCGTGGCGGTGCCGAAGGTCTCCACGAAGAGACCGACCGGCTCGGCCTTGCCGATCGCGTACGCGACCTGCACCTCGCAGCGGGCGGCGAGCCCGGCGGCGACGACGTTCTTCGCGACCCAGCGCATCGCGTACGCGGCCGAGCGGTCCACCTTGGACGGGTCCTTGCCGGAGAAGGCGCCGCCGCCGTGGCGGGCCATGCCGCCGTACGTGTCGATGATGATCTTGCGGCCGGTCAGGCCGGCGTCGCCCATCGGGCCGCCGATCTCGAAGCGGCCGGTGGGGTTCACCAGCAGGCGGTAGCCCTCGGTGTCCAGCTTGATGCCGTCGTCGACGAGCTGCTTCAGCACGTACTCGACGACGAACTCGCGGATGTCGGGTGCGAGCAGCGAGTCCAGGTCGATGTCCGAGGCGTGCTGGGAGGAGACCACGACCGTGTCGAGGCGGACGGCCTTGTCGCCGTCGTACTCGATGGTGACCTGCGTCTTGCCGTCGGGGCGCAGGTAGGGGATGGTCCCGTTCTTGCGCACCTCGGAGAGCCGGCGGGAGAGCCGGTGCGCGAGGTGGATGGGGAGCGGCATGAGCTCCGGGGTCTCGTCGCAGGCGTAGCCGAACATCAGGCCCTGGTCGCCGGCGCCCTGGCGGTCGAGCTCGTCCACGTCACCGCCGTCGGCGGCTCCCTCGACCCGGGATTCGTAGGCGGTGTCCACGCCCTGGGCGATGTCGGGCGACTGCGCGCCGATCGACACCGAGACGCCGCAGGAAGCGCCGTCGAAGCCCTTCTTCGACGAGTCGTACCCGATGTCCAGGATCCGGTTGCGCACGAGCGTCGGGATGTCCGCGTATGCCTTGGTGGTGACCTCACCGGCCACGTGCACGAGTCCGGTGGTGATCAGGGTCTCGACGGCGACGCGAGAGGTCGGGTCCTGCGTGAGCAGGGCGTCGAGAATGGTGTCGCTGATCTGGTCGGCGATCTTGTCGGGGTGACCCTCGGTGACAGATTCCGAGGTGAAGAGACGGCGGGACACATCGCTCCCTGGGGTTGCAGCGGCTGCTGGCTGATCATGAGTGGACCGGCAGGGGGCTGCGGCCCCGCGACGCTCCGTCGACCAGTCTATCCACCGTCTCGTACACACGGTCCACCTGTCTCATTTTTGCGGTTGTGCCGCGGTGGCCGATTCACCAGCAGAGATAAGGCGGGAAACCCCGGCGATAGCCGGTTTTCATCGAGAGAAACACCACTTTTGGGGCACTTTGTGGCGGACGGCGGGCCACGACTTGAGGGACGCCGGAGTCGCAGCGGGATGGCGCGAATTGCTCAACTCGGGGCGCGCCGTCACCCCAGTCGGGGCACCACGAGGTCCCAGACCGTGTCCGCCAGCGCCTCCTTCGGCCCGTACGGCACCGGGGTCTCGGTGCCGTCGGCCGCGAGGACCACCGCTTCACTCTCCGTCGCGCCGAAGGTCTTGCGCTCCCCCACCTCGTTGACCACCAGGAGGTCGCAGCCCTTGCGGCGGAGCTTCTCGCGGCCGTTGGCGAGCACGTCGTCGGTCTCCGCGGCGAAGCCCACGATCACCTGATCGGCCCGGGGCCGATCGGCGGAGAGCTCGGCGAGGACGTCGGGGTTGCGGACCAGGGCGACCGGCTCCGGGTCCCGGCCGTCCTTCTTCTTGATCTTGCCGCTGGCGTACGCGGCGGGGCGGAAGTCGGCGACCGCGGCGGCCATCACGACCGCGTCCGCGTCGGCCGCGGCCTTCAGCACGGCCTCCCGCAGCTTCAGGGCGGTGTCCACGTGGACGACGTCGACGCCCGCCGGGTCGGGCAGCGCGGCGTTCGCGGCGACCAGCGTCACCCGGGCGCCCCGGGCCGCGGCCGTACGGGCCAGGGCGTACCCCTGTCGGCCGGAGGAGCGGTTGCCCAGGAAACGCACCGGGTCCAGCGGCTCGCGGGTGCCGCCGGCGCTGATCACCACGTGCCGGCCCACCAGGTCGGGTGCGGCGGTGCCGCGCGCCAGCACGCGCCGGCACGCCTCGAAGATCTCCGCCGGCTCGGGCAGCCGGCCCTTGCCGGTGTCCACGCCGGTGAGCCGGCCGACCGCGGGTTCGATGACGACGGCGCCGCGCCGGCGGAGCGTGGCCACGTTCTCCCGGGTCGCCGGGTGCTCCCACATCTCGGTGTGCATCGCGGGCGCGAAGACCACCGGACAGCGGGCGGTGAGCAGGGTGTTCGTCAGCAGGTCGTCGGCGAGGCCGTGGGCGGCCTTGGCGAGCAGGTCGGCCGTGGCGGGCGCCACCACCACCAGGTCGGCGCCCTGGCCGATCCGTACGTGCGGCACCTCGTGCACGTCGGACCAGACCTCGCTGGAGACCGGGTGACCGGAGAGCGCGGACCAGGTCGGGGCGCCGACGAACTGCAGCGCCGAAGCGGTCGGCACCACCCGCACGTCGTGGCCCGACTCGGTGAGCCGGCGCAGCAGCTCGCACGCCTTGTACGCGGCGATGCCCCCGCTGACTCCCAGCACGACCTTCGGCTTGACCGACCCGACCGACTCGGCTGACTCCACCACGGCCATCTCCCGCCTCTCCCCGAACTGCTACCGGCAGTCCCTATGACACACCACAGACCCGGCGGACGTGCCGCCGGGTCTGTGGTGAACGCATGGATCCGCCGGACGCGGACTGCTGCTTACGCCTGGCCCTCGATGGCCTCGGAGGTCAGCAGGCCGGCGTTGATCTCGCGGAGCGCGATCGACAGCGGCTTCTCGTGGACGTGGGTGTCGACGAGCGGACCGACGTACTCAAGCAGGCCCTCGCCGAGCTGCGAGTAGTACGCGTTGATCTGACGCGCACGCTTCGCAGCGTAGATCACGAGGCTGTACTTGGAGTCCGTGGCCTCAAGCAGCTCGTCGATCGGCGGGTTGATGATGCCCTCGGGCGCAGTGATGGAAGAGGACACGCTCTACCTTCCGAAAGGGGGAAAAGATCGATGGACGTCTACACCGTGCGGAGCGCCGGGGTGGTCACCGCAGTGACGTCGGGAGCTCTTGCGCGGGTCCGGCGAGATCACTCGCCGGAAGACACCGCCACCAAGGCTAGCAGCTCGCGCGCCACGTCCTCGACGGAGGTGTTGACGAGGGTCGTGTCGAACTCCGATTCGGCCGCCAGCTCCACCCGGGCGGCGGCCAGCCGCTCCTCGATGACTTCGGCCGACTCGGTGCCCCGGCCGGTGAGCCGACGCACCAGCTCGTCCCAGCTCGGCGGGGCGAGGAAGACCAGTCGGGAGTCCGCCAGGGACTCCTTGACCTGACGGGCGCCCTGGAGGTCGATCTCCAGCAGTACGGGCTCGCCCGCCTCCAGCCGCTCCATGACGGCCTGGCGCGGGGTGCCGTAGCGGTTGCCGGCGAAGGTGGCCCACTCCAGCAGCTCGCCGTTGGCGATCATCTTGTCGAACTCGTCGTCGGTGACGAAGAAATACTGGACGCCGTGGCGCTCGCCGGGGCGCGGCTTCCTGGTGGTGGCCGACACCGAGAGCCAGACCTCGGGATGAACCTTGCGCATATGCGCGACGACCGTGCTCTTGCCGACCCCTGAGGGGCCGGAGAGCACGGTCAGCCGCGGACGTACTTCTGCTGCCATGCAGCGATTATCCAGGTTCCGCACGGTGTCCGGGACCGCCGCCCCGGACGGGCGCGGAACGTCAGGCGGGGCCGCCGCCGAACTCGCGCTCCAGGGAGGCGATCTGGTTCGAACCGAGACCGCGCACGCGGCGGCTCTCGGAGATGCCGAGTCGTTCCATGATCTGCTTGGCGCGGACCTTGCCCACGCCCGGAAGGGACTCCAGCAGGGCGGAGACCTTCATCTTGCCGATGACGTCGTTTTCCTGACCCTGCTTGATGACCTCGTGGAGCGAGGCGCCGGAGTGCTTGAGTCGATTCTTGACCTCGGCCCGCTCCCGGCGAGCCGCGGCGGCCTTTTCGAGCGCGGCTGCGCGCTGTTCAGGGGTAAGGGGCGGAAGAGCCACGCCTACGTCACCTCGGATGTCGAACTGTCGGATACGGACCGGTGAGGAACCTAGTCGCCCCACACCAGGCGAGCAACGAGCAGTGTGCTCGTTCGCTCTTCGACGGAGACTAGCGGGCCACACCGCTCCAGTCAGCGAGAACAGACGAAAAGTCCTGGTCAGCATCGACCGACCAGGACTTTTGCGGCATATCACCCGCGATTTTCGTCAAGATTCTGCCAACTCGCGATCAGCAGCGCTTTCACGGAAGACCCGCTGGTGAGCACGGAGAAACCACTGTTCGCTACAACTATGCGGAGTCGAAGCGTCCGGCGGACGTCCCGCAGGGGCGCTACGCGCCCGAGACGGCCGCCCGGCACTCCTCGGCGAACCGGGCCGCGGCCGCGCGCAGGGCCGCCGCGTCCGGGCCGTGCCGCAGGACGCCGCGGCTGACGCTGGGGACCACGTTGCCGGCCACCGAGCCGAAGACCCGGGGGACGTCCGCCGGGGTGGCGCCCTGGGCCCCGATGCCGGGGGCCAGCAGCGGGCCGTTGATCGCGAGGTTCACCCCGGCGTCGGCGAGGGTGGCACCGACGACCGCGCCCACCGAGCCCAGCGGCCAGGCGTCCACGTTCTCCGCCGCCATGTGGTCGAGCATCACCTGGGCGAGCGGACGGCCGTCGGCGGCGGTGGCCCGCTGCACCTCGGCGCCCTCCGCGTTGGAGGTGAGCGCGAGCACGAAGACGCCCGCGCCGGACGCGGCGGCGGCGTCCAGCGCCGGGCGCAGCGAGCCGAAGCCGAGGTACGGCGAGAGGGTGACCGCGTCGGAGAAGAGCGGCGACGACGGGTCCAGGTAGGCCGCCGCGTACGCGGCCATGGTGGAGCCGATGTCGCCGCGCTTGGCGTCCATCAGCACCAGGGCGCCCGCGGCGCGGGCCTCCTCGACCGTCTTCTCCAGCACGGCGACGCCGCGCGAGCCGAAGCGCTCGAAGAAGGCCGACTGCGGCTTGAGGACGGCGACCCGGTCGGCGAGGGCCTCCACCGCGGTGCGGCTGAACCGCTCCAGGCCGGCGACGTCGTCGTCCAGCCCCCAGTCCTTGAGCAGGGAGGCGTGCGGGTCGATCCCGACGCAGAGCGGGCCGCGGGTGCGCAGCGCCTCGTGCAGCCGGGCGCCGAAGGGGGTGGTGGCGGTCATGCGGCGCTACTTTCCTTGCGGTCGTGGTCCTGGACGCCGGCTCCGACGGCCTCGGCCAGGGTGGCGTACGGGCTGGCCGCGAGCCGGGCGGCGAGCCCCTTGTGGATCGCCCGGCTGAAGAACGGGCCCCGGTAGATGAAGGCGCTGTACGCCTGGATCAGCGTGGCGCCCGCGAGGATGCGCTGCCAGGCGTCCTCGGCGTCCTCGATGCCGCCGACGCCCACCAGGGTGATCCGGTCCCCCACGCGGGCGTACAGCCGGCGCAGCACCTCCTGGGAGCGCTCCTTGAGGGGGGCGCCGGACAGCCCGCCGGTCTCGGCGGTGAGCTCCGCCGGGGAGGCGAGTCCGGTGCGGGCGATGGTGGTGTTGGTCGCGATGATGCCGTCGAGGCCGAGTTCGACCGCGAGGTCGGCGACCGCGTCGACGTCCTCGTCGGCGAGGTCCGGGGCGATCTTGACCAGCAGCGGCACCCGGCGGCGGGTCTCGGTGCGGTCGGCGGCCTCGCGCACCGCGGTCAGCAGCGGGCGCAGGGACTCGGTCGCCTGGAGGTTGCGCAGCCCGGGGGTGTTGGGCGAGGAGACGTTCACCACCAGGTAGTCGGCGTGCCGGGCCAGGCGCTCGGTGGAGGTGACGTAGTCGTCGACGGCCTCGGACTCCGGGACGACCTTGGTCTTGCCGATGTTGACGCCGACGACGGCCTTGAAGGCCGGGCGGCGCTCGCCCAGGCGCTGGGCCACGGCCGCGGAGCCGTCGTTGTTGAAGCCCATGCGGTTGATCAGGGCGCGGTCGGGCACCAGCCGGAAGAGCCGCTTCTTCGGGTTGCCGGGCTGCGCCATCGCGGTGACCGTACCGATCTCCACGTGATCGAAACCGAGCATGGTCATGCCGTCGATGGCGACCGCGTTCTTGTCGAAGCCGGCGGCGAGGCCGAAGGGTCCGTGCATCCGCAGCCCGAGGGCTTCGGTGCGCAGCTCCTCGTAGCGGGGCGCGAGCAGGGCGGCGAGGTAGGTGCGCAGCACGGGGACCTTGGCCGCGGCCCGGATCCAGCGGAAGGCCAGGTGGTGGGCGGCCTCGGGGTCCATCCGGGAGAAGAAGAGGGTGAAGAACAGCTTGTACATGGTGGCTTCCTCATGAAGAGGGGGACACCGTCTCGACGGTGTCCCCCTGTTCGCTAGTCGCGGGCCGCGGTCAGGTGTCGTGCGTGTTCCTGGAGGGAGCGCACTCCCACGTCTCCGCGTCCCAGTGCCTCGATGCCCTGGACGGCGGCGGCGAGCGCCTGGACCGTGGTGAGGCAGGGGACGGCGCGGGCGACGGCGGCGGTGCGGATGTCGTAGCCGTCGAGTCGTCCCCCGGTGCCGTACGGGGTGTTCACGATCAGGTCGACCTGGCCGTCGTGGATGAGCTGCACGATGGTCTTCTCGCCGTTCGGCCCCTCGCCCTCGCTGTGCTTGCGCACCACGGTCGCGCTGATGCCGTTGCGCTTGAGGACCTCGGCGGTGCCGGAGGTGGCCAGCAGCTCGAAGCCGTGGGCGACCAGCTCGCGGGCGGGGAAGATCATCGAGCGCTTGTCCCGGTTGGCCACCGAGATGAAGGCGCGGCCCTTGGTGGGCAGCGGGCCGTAAGCGCCCGCCTGCGACTTGGCGTAAGCCGTGCCGAAGACGGAGTCGATGCCCATGACCTCGCCGGTGGAGCGCATCTCCGGGCCGAGGACGGTGTCCACGCCGCGGCCGTGGATGTCGCGGAAGCGGGACCAGGGCAGCACGGCCTCCTTGACGGAGATCGGTGCGTCCATCGGCAGGGTGCCGCCGTCGCCGTTCGCCGGCAGCAGGCCCTCGGCGCGCAACTCGGCGATGGTGGCGCCGAGCGAGATGCGGGCGGCGGCCTTGGCCAGCGGTACGGCGGTGGCCTTGGAGGTGAAGGGGACGGTGCGGGAGGCGCGCGGGTTGGCCTCCAGCACGTAGAGGATGTCCCCGGCCATGGCGAACTGGATGTTGATCAGTCCGCGCACGCCCACCCCGCGCGCGATCGCCTCGGTGGAGGCGCGCAGCCGCTTCACGTCGTAGCCGCCGAGGGTGATCGGCGGCAGGGCGCACGCCGAGTCGCCGGAGTGGATGCCGGCCTCCTCGATGTGCTCCATGACGCCGCCGAGGTAGAGGTCCTCGCCGTCGTACAGCGCGTCGACGTCGATCTCGATGGCGTCGTCGAGGAAGCGGTCCACGAGGACCGGGCGGGTGGGGCTGATCTCGGTGGACTCGGCGATGTACGCCTGGAGGCGGGCCTCTTCGTACACGATCTCCATGCCGCGTCCGCCGAGCACGTACGAGGGGCGCACCAGGACCGGGTAGCCGATCTCGTCGGCGATGGCCTTGGCCTCGGCGAAGGTGGTGGCGGTGCCGTGCTTGGGTGCCGGGAGGCCGGCTTCCTTGAGCACCTGGCCGAAGGCGCCGCGGTCCTCGGCGGCGTGGATGGCCTCCGGCGGGGTGCCGACGACGGGCACGCCGTTGTCCTTCAGGGCCTGCGCCAGGCCGAGCGGGGTCTGGCCGCCGAGTTGCACGACGACGCCGGCGATCGGCCCGGCCGCGGCTTCGGCGTGCACGATCTCCAGCACGTCCTCCAGGGTGAGCGGCTCGAAGTAGAGCCGGTCGGAGGTGTCGTAGTCGGTGGAGACGGTCTCGGGGTTGCAGTTGACCATCACGGTCTCGTAGCCGGCGTCGCTGAGGGCGAAGGAGGCGTGGACGCAGGAGTAGTCGAACTCGATGCCCTGGCCGATCCGGTTGGGGCCGGAGCCGAGGATGATCACGGCGGGCTTCTCGCGCGGCGCGACCTCGTTCTCCTCGTCGTACGAGGAGTAGAAGTACGGCGTCTTCGCGGCGAACTCGGCGGCGCAGGTGTCGACGGTCTTGTAGACCGGGCGCACGCCGAGCGCGTGGCGCACCTCGCGGACGACGTCCTCGGGCAGTCCGCGGACGGCGGCGATCTGTGCGTCCGAGAAGCCGTGCCGCTTGACCTCGGCGAGCAGCTCGGGGGTGAGCTCGTCCGCGGCCGCCAACTCGTCCGCGTACTCCTTGATCAGGAAGAGTTGGTCGACGAACCACGGATCGATCTTCGTGGCCGCGAAGACCTCGTCGGCGGTGGCGCCGGCGCGGATGGCGGCCATGACGGTGTTGATCCGGCCGTCGGTGGGGCGCACCGCGTCGCGGAGCAGTTCGTCCTTGTCGCCGAGGTCGGCGACGGGGGTGGCGAAGTCGAACTGGCTGCCCTTCTTCTCCAGGGAGCGCAGGGCCTTCTGCAGCGCCTCGGTGAAGTTGCGGCCGATCGCCATGGCCTCGCCGACCGACTTCATGGTGGTGGTGAGGGAGGCGTCGGCGGAGGGGAACTTCTCGAAGGCGAATCGGGGGGCCTTCACCACGACGTAGTCGAGCGTCGGCTCGAAGGAGGCCGGGGTCTGCTCGGTGATGTCGTTGGGGATCTCGTCCAGCGTGTAGCCGACGGCCAGCTTCGCGGCGATCTTGGCGATGGGGAAGCCGGTGGCCTTGGAGGCGAGCGCGGAGGAGCGGGAGACCCGCGGGTTCATCTCGATGACGATGATCCGGCCGTCGTCGGGGTTGACGGCGAACTGGATGTTGCAGCCGCCGGTGTCGACGCCGACCTCGCGGATGATCGCGATGCCGATGTCCCGCAGCCGCTGGTACTCGCGGTCGGTGAGGGTCATCGCCGGGGCGACCGTGATGGAGTCGCCGGTGTGCACGCCCATGGGGTCGAAGTTCTCGATGGAGCAGACGACCACGACGTTGTCGTGCTTGTCGCGCATCAGCTCCAGCTCGTACTCCTTCCAGCCGAGGATGGACTCCTCCAGGAGCACCTCGGTGGTCGGGGAGAGCGTGAGGCCCTGGCCGGCGATGCGGCGCAGCTCCTCCTCGTCGTGGGCGAAGCCGGAGCCGGCGCCGCCCATGGTGAAGGAGGGGCGGACGACGACCGGGTAGCCGCCGAGGGTGTCGACGCCGTCGATGACGTCGTCCATGGTGTGGCAGATCACCGAGCGGGCGGACTCGCCGTGGCCGGTCTTGGTCCGGACGGCCTCGACGACCTCCTTGAACAGGTCGCGGTCCTCGCCCTTGTGGATGGCGGTGACGTTGGCGCCGATCAGCTCGACGCCGTACTTCTCCAGGACGCCCTGCTCGTGCATGGCGATCGCGGTGTTCAGCGCGGTCTGGCCGCCGAGGGTGGGCAGCAGTGCGTCGGGGCGCTCCTTGGCGATGATCTTCTCGACGAACTCCGGGGTGATGGGCTCGACGTAGGTGGCGTCGGCGATCTCCGGGTCGGTCATGATCGTGGCCGGGTTGGAGTTGACCAGGACGACCCGCAGGCCCTCGGCCTTGAGGACGCGGCACGCCTGGGTGCCGCTGTAGTCGAACTCGGCGGCCTGGCCGATGACGATCGGGCCGGAGCCGATGACCAGGACGGACTGGATGTCGGTGCGCTTAGGCACGCTGGCCCTCCATCAGGGAGACGAAGCGGTCGAACAGGTAGGCGGCGTCGTGCGGGCCGGCTGCCGCTTCGGGGTGGTACTGGACGCTGAAGGCCGGCCGGTCGAGCAGCCGCAGGCCCTCGACCACGTCGTCGTTGAGGCAGACGTGGGAGACCTCGGCGCGGCCGTAGGGGGTGTCGGAGACGGCGTCGAGCGGTGCGTCGACGGCGAAGCCGTGGTTGTGGGCGGTGACCTCGACCTTGCCGGTGGTGCGGTCCTGGACCGGCTGGTTGATGCCGCGGTGGCCGTACTTCAGCTTGTAGGTGCCGAAGCCCAGGGCGCGGCCGAGGAGCTGGTTGCCGAAGCAGATCCCGAAGAGGGGGGTGCGCTGCTCCAGGACCGCCTTGACCACGGTGAGGTCGGCGGTGGCGGGGTCGCCGGGGCCGTTGGAGAGGAAGACGCCGTCGGGCTGGACCGCGTACACCTCCTCGACGGTGGCGGTGGCGGGCAGCACGTGCACCTCGATGCCGCGCTCGGCCATCAGGTGCGGGGTCATGCCCTTGATGCCGAGGTCGACGGCGGCGACGGTGAAGCGCTTCTCGCCGATCGCGGGGACGACGTAGGTCTGCTCGGTGGCGACCTCGGCGGACAGGTCCGCGCCCTTCATCTGCGGGGACTGCCGGACCCGGGCGAGCAGGGTCTCCTCGTCCGCCAGGGCGGCGCCGGAGAAGATCCCGACCCGCATCGCGCCGCGCTCGCGCAGGTGGCGGGTGAGCGCCCGGGTGTCGACGCCGCTGATGCCGACGACGTCCTGGGCGGTCAGCTCGGAGTCCAGGGTGCGCCGGGCGCGCCAGTTGGAGGGGATGCGGGCGGGGTCGCGGACGACGTATCCGGCCACCCAGATCCGCCGCGACTCGTCGTCCTCGTCGTTCACGCCGGTGTTGCCGACGTGCGGGGCGGTCATCACGACGACCTGGCGGTGGTACGAGGGGTCCGTCAGGGTCTCCTGGTAGCCGGTCATGCCGGTGTTGAAGACCGCTTCGCCGAAGGTCTCCCCCACGGCCCCGTAGGAGCGACCGCGGAAGATCCGGCCGTCCTCCAGGACGAGTACGGCGGGGGTGGTGCTCCTCGTCGAAGCGACTCCCCTGGTGGAGGTGGTCATCGTGCGCCTTCCGTCGTGTGGATCAGTTGGTTCAGGGTGGTCACCCAGTCGGCGTGCTCGTCGGACCGGTCGGCGCGGAAGCCGGAGTCGATCAGCGTGCCGCCGTGTTCCCAGGTGACGATGAGCAGCCCGCCCTCGGCGAGGACCTTGCCGGCGATGCCCTTGTCGAGGCGGGCCTCGCGCAGGGCGGCCCGGGGGACGAAGAAGTCGGTGGCGCCGGGGCGCACCACGTCGAGTCCGGCCTCGGTGAGGGTCAGCTCCACCCGGCTGCGGACGCCGAGCCCGTGGGCGACGATGCGGTCGAGCCACTGTCCGGCGGTGGTGGAGCCGTGGTAGCGGCCGGTCGAGGTCCGCAGCGGTGCGCCGGGGTCGTCGGGCGCGGTGGGCAGTTCCGGCAGGCCCGACTGGAGGCTGCCGCGCCACTTCCAGCCCTGGCGCATCAGCCAGTAGACCAGGGCGATGAAGATCAGCAGCCCGACGACCCAGCCGATGCGGGCCGCCCAGTCGGTCACCTCCGCGGACTTCTTCTCCGCGGCGAGGTGGGCTGCGATGGTGGTGAGTGATGTCACGCCAGATTCCCGTCGACGACCGTTGCCCGGCCCCGCAAGAAGGTGTGGGTGACGCGTCCCGGCAGCTCACGGCCCTGGTAGGGGGTGTTGCGGCTGCGGGAGGCGAAGCCCGCGGGGTCCACCGCTCCACGGTATGTCGGATCGACCAGGGTGAGGTTGGCGGGCTCACCCGCGGCGATCGGCCGGCCGTGGCCGTCGAGGCGGCCGATGCGGGCCGGGCGGAACGACATCCGGTCGGCGACGCCGGCCCAGTCGAGCAGTCCGGTGTCCACCATCGTCTCCTGGACGACGGAGAGCGCGGTCTCCAGGCCGACCATGCCCATGGCGGCGGCGCCCCACTCGCAGTCCTTGTCCTCGTGCGGGTGCGGGGCGTGGTCGGTGGCGACGCAGTCGATCGTGCCGTCGGCCAGCGCTTCGCGCAGGGCCAGCACGTCGGTCTCGGTGCGCAGCGGCGGGTTGACCTTGTAGACGGGGTTGTAGGTGCGCACCAGTTCGTCGGTGAGCAGCAGGTGGTGCGGGGTGACCTCGGCGGTCACGTTCCACCCCTTGGACTTGGCCCAGCGGACGATCTCGACCGAGCCGGCGGTGGAGAGGTGGCAGATGTGCACCCGGGAGCCGACGTGGGCGGCGAGCAGCACGTCCCGGGCGATGATCGACTCCTCGGCGACCGCGGGCCAGCCGCCGAGTCCGAGTTCGGCGGAGACGACGCCCTCGTTCATCTGGGCGCCCTCGGTCAGCCGGGGCTCCTGGGCGTGCTGGGCGATGACGCCGTCGAACGCCTTCACGTACTCCAGGGCGCGGCGCATGATGACCGCGTCGTCGACGCACTTGCCGTCGTCGGAGAAGACCCGCACCCCGGCGGCCGAGTCGTGCATGGCGCCCAGCTCGGCGAGCTGCTTGCCCTCCAGTCCGACGGTGACCGCGCCGACCGGCTGGACGTCGCAGTAGCCGGACTCCTTGCCGAGCCGGTAGACCTGCTCGACCACGCCGGCGGTGTCCGCGACGGGGAAGGTGTTGGCCATGGCGTGCACGGCGGTGAAGCCGCCGACGGCCGCGGCCTTGGTGCCGGTCAGCACGGTCTCGGAGTCCTCGCGGCCGGGCTCGCGCAGATGGGTGTGGAGGTCGACGAGGCCGGGCAGCAGCACCCGGCCCGCGGCCTCGATGACCGTGGCGTCGCCGGGCTCGATGCGGTCCGCGACCTCGACGACGGTCTCGCCGTCGATCAGGACGTCCTGCGCCTGCCCGCCGAGCACCTGGGCGCCTCGGATAAGGATCTTGCTCATGGTTACGGGGTCTCCTCGGTACGGACGGGCTCGGTGCGGGGGTGGGCGGCGGCGGACTCGTTGCCGCCGAGCAGCAGGTAGAGGACGGCCATGCGGACGGACACGCCGTTGGCCACCTGCTCGACGGCGGTGCAGCGGTCGGAGTCGGCGACCTCGGCGGTGATCTCCATGCCGCGGTTCATCGGGCCGGGGTGCATCACCACGGCGTGCTCCGGCATCTTGGCCATGCGCTCGCCGCTGAGGCCGTAGCGGCGGGCGTACTCGCGCTCGGTGGGGAAGAAGGCGGCGTTCATCCGCTCGCGCTGGACGCGGAGCATCATCACGGCGTCGGACTTGGGCAGCACGGCGTCGAGGTCGTAGGAGACCTCGCAGGGCCAGCTCTCGACGCCGATGGGGACGAGGGTCGGCGGGGCGACCAGGGTGACTTCGGCGCCGAGGGTGTGCAGCAGCAGCACGTTGGAGCGGGCGACCCGGCTGTGCAGGACGTCACCGACCACGGTGACCCGGCGGCCGGCCAGGTCGCGGCCCATGCCGGCGTCGGGTCCCACCAGCCGGCGGCGGATCGTGAAGGCGTCCAGCAGTGCCTGGGTGGGGTGCTCGTGGGTGCCGTCGCCGGCGTTGACGACCGCGCCGTCGATCCACCCGGAGTTCGCCAGCCGGTAGGGCGCGCCGGAGGCGTGGTGGCGGATGACGACCGCGTCCGCGCCCATGGCCTCCAGGGTCATGGCGGTGTCCTTGAGGGACTCGCCCTTGGAGACCGAGGACCCCTTGGCGGAGAAGTTGATGACGTCGGCGGAGAGCCGCTTGGCGGCGGCTTCGAAGGAGATCCGGGTGCGCGTCGAGTCCTCGAAGAAGAGGTTCACGACGGTGCGCCCGCGGAGGGTGGGCAGCTTCTTGATCGGCCGGTCGGCGACGCGGGCCATCTCCTCGGCGGTGTCGAGGATGAGGACGGCGTCGTCACGCGTGAGGTCGGCGGCCGAGATGAGGTGGTGCTTCATCTGGTGGGCTCCGGTGGGTGCTCGGTCGGCGTGCGGGGGTGTGGCCCGCCCCGGGGGCGTACGGACGCACGGGCGCGCGGGTGCCGCGGGCCGTGCGGGTCGGTGGGCGGTGGGGTGCGGCGGGGTCAGCGCTGTGCGGCGCCCTGCGGGGCGCTCGCGTCGTCGCGCGGCTCGCGCACGCCGAGCAGCACGGTGTCGCGGCCGTCCTCCTCGCGGAGCAGCACCTTGACCGTCTCGCGCAGCGACGTGGGCAGGTTCTTGCCGACGTAGTCGGCGCGGATGGGCAGCTCCCGGTGGCCGCGGTCGACGAGGACCGCGAGCTGTACGGCGCGGGGGCGGCCGATGTCGCCGAGGGCGTCCAGCGCGGCGCGGATGGTCCGGCCGGAGAAGAGCACGTCGTCGACGAGGACGACCAGCCGGCCGTCGACGCCCTCGCCGGGGATCTCGGTGCGGGCCAGCGCGCGGGCGGGCCGCAGGCGCAGGTCGTCGCGGTACATGGTGATGTCGAGGGAACCGACCGGGATGGTGCGTCCGGTGATCTGCTCCAGCTTGTCGGCGAGCCGGCGGGCGAGGAAGACGCCGCGGGTCGGGATGCCGAGGAGCACCACGTCGTCGGCGCCCTTGGCGCGTTCGACGATCTCGTGGGCGATGCGGGTCAGCACCCGCGCGATGTCGGGGGCTTCCAGTACGGGCCGGGCCGCATCGGGGCCGTCTGCACGGCTGTTGGTGTCCATGGGAAAAGGACCTCCTTCTCCGCCTCACGGGACGGACCTTAAAGGACGTCGGTCAATGCGTTCCCCACCGTACCAGGGCCATTCGGGCGAACCTTCCGGGGAGGGGGTGGCTCTGGTCCGGACCTGGGGCGATTCCAGTCTTGATCATGACAAGGAACCGGTCTGGACCCGTTCGGCTTGACGCATCCAGATCACTCTGCGTAACCTCACAGTGAGTCACCAGCCGCGCGGCGGAGCCGCACGTTGTCAGCGTCCGGGAGCCATATGTCCAGCGAATACGCAAAGCAGCTCGGGGCCAAGCTCCGCGCCATCCGCACGCAGCAAGGGCTGTCCCTCCACGGCGTGGAGGAGAAGTCCCAGGGCCGCTGGAAGGCCGTCGTCGTCGGTTCGTACGAGCGCGGGGACCGCGCCGTGACCGTGCAGCGCCTGGCCGAGCTGGCCGACTTCTACGGGGTGCCGGTGCAGGAGCTCCTGCCGGGCACGACCCCGGGCGGCGCGGCCGAGCCGCCGCCGAAGCTCGTGCTGGACCTGGAGCGGCTGGCGCACGTGCCGGCGGAGAAGGCCGGCCCCCTCCAGCGGTACGCAGCCACGATCCAGTCCCAGCGCGGGGACTACAACGGCAAGGTGCTGTCGATCCGCCAGGACGACCTGCGCACCCTCGCCGTCATCTACGACCAGTCGCCCTCGGTCCTCACCGAGCAGCTCATCAGCTGGGGCGTGCTCGACGCGGACGCCCGCCGTGCGGTGACGCACGAGGAGGGCTGAGCCCTTCCGGGAGCAGCGCTGCGCCGTCGGCCCTGGCACCGGAGAAACGTCACGCCCGAGGGCGGATCCCATCAGGGGGTCCGCCCTCGGGCGTTCTCGCGTCGTGGGCGACGGCCGGCGTGCCCTTCCCGTACGCGAAGAAACGGGCGGGCCCGGGGCGGAGGATCGACCTCCGCCCCGGGCCTGTGCCGTACGCCCCGGGAACGCTCCAGCGCTGCGCTCAGTCGCCGTCGCGCCGCAGGGACGGCTTGAGGTCCTTGAGCCGGCCCAGGAGGCCGTTCACGAACGACGGGGAGTCGTCGGTGGAGAACTCCTTGGCGAGCTCCACCGCCTCGTCGATCACCACGGCGTCCGGCGTCCCGTCCACCCAGACCAGCTCGTACGCGCCGAGCCGGATGATGTTCCGGTCGACCGCCGGCATCCGGTCGAGGTCCCAGTCGCGCGCGTAGGTGACAATCAGCTCGTCGATCCGCTTCGCGTACTCCTCGTACCCCTCGACGAGTTCGATCGTGTACTCGCTGACCGGGGGCTGCCGGTCGTCGGTCCGTGAGTGCCGGATCCAGTCGGCGAGGACCGTGGGCACGGAGACCCCGCGCTGGTCGGCCTCGAAGAGGATCTGGAAGGCGCGCTTACGGGCCTTGCTGCGTGCCGCCACGGTTAGCTGTTCACCCGGCTGAGGTAGTCGCCGGAGCGCGTGTCGACCTTGATCTTCTCACCCGTGGTGATGAACAGCGGGACCTGCACCTCGTAGCCGGTCTCCAGCTTGGCGGGCTTGGTGCCGCCGGTGGAGCGGTCGCCCTGGACGCCCGGCTCGGTCTCCGCGATGACCAGCTCGACGGCGGCCGGCAGCTCCACGTAGAGCACCTGGCCCTCGTGGGTGGCGACGGTGGCCTCGAAGCCCTCGATCAGGAAGTTGGCGGCGTCACCGACGGCCTTGCGCTCCACGTGGAGCTGGTCGTACGTCTGCATGTCCATGAAGACGAAGTAGTCGCCGTCCATGTACGAGAACTGCATGTCGCGGCGGTCGACGGTGGCCGTCTCGACCTTCACGCCGGCGTTGAACGTCTTGTCGACGATCTTCCCGGACAGCACGTTCTTGAGCTTGGTGCGCACGAAGGCGGGGCCCTTGCCGGGCTTGACGTGCTGGAACTCGACGACGGACCAGAGCTGGTCGTTGTCGAGCTTGAGCACCATGCCGTTCTTGAGGTCGTTCGTGGAAGCCACGGTTGCGGAATCTCCTGGACTGACGTGGACGACCCCGGGGCTGCGAAGGTACGCGCTGCTAGAGCGCGAGCAGCTCCTTGGTCGTGATGGTGAGTAGCTCGGGTCCGCCGTCCGCCTCCTGGCGTACGACGAGCGTGTCATCGATCCGGACCCCGCCCCGGCCCGGAAGGTGGACCCCCGGTTCGACGGTGACCGGCACGCAAGCGTCCAGTTTACCCATGGCCGCCGGAGTCAACTGGGGGTCCTCGTCGATTTCCAGGCCCACGCCGTGCCCGGTGAGCGGCGCCAGGCCCGCGCCGTGCCCAGCGCCGTCCAGGATCCGGCGCGCCGCCTGGTCCACGTCGCAGCACGCCATCCCCGGCAACAGGGACTCCCGGGCGGCCCGCTGGGCGCTGAACACCAGGTCGTACAGCTCGATCTGCCAGTCCGCGGGGGTGGTGCCGATGACGAACGTGCGGCCGATCTCGCAGCGGTAGCCGCGGTAGTCGGCGCCGACGCAGACGGTGAGGAAGTCGCCCTCCTCCACCCGCCGGTCGGTGGGGCGGTGACCGCGGCGGCCGGAGTGCGGGCCGGTGGCCACCGACGTGGCGAAGGCGGGCCCGTCGGCGCCGTGGTCCACCAGTCGGCGCTCCAACTCCAGCCCGAGGTGCCGCTCGGTGCGCCCCACCAAGATGGACTCCAGCAGTTCGCCGAGCGCCTGGTCGGTGATCTCCGCCGCGATCCGCAGGCAGGCGATCTCCTCCTCGTCCTTCACGATCCGCTGCTGCTCCGCGGCGAGCCCGGTGTCGACCAGGTGCAGCCGGGGCGCGGTGGCGCGCATCGCCCGGTGCCGGGCCACCGTGAGGTGGTGCTCCTCGACGGCCAGGGCCTCCGCCTTCGCCCGGCTCGCCAGCTCGGCCGCGGCGACGGCCGGATCGGGGCCGTCCTCGGGCAGCACGGTCAGCCGCAGCGCGTCGTCGGGGCGGCGGTCGCCGGCGTCCGCGTCGGGGGTGCGGGGGCAGAGCAGCACGTCCTCGTCGGGCGCGAGCAGCAGCACGGCTCCCGGGGGCGCTCCCCCGGCGAGGTAGCGCACGTTCGCCGGGCGGGAGATCAGCGCTCCGCCGCCGTTGCCCGCGCACCGCTCCCGCAGCCGGTCGCGGCGGCCCGCGTACACCTCTGCCATGCATCGAGCGTACGAGCGATCGTCCGGCTCGGCTCGGCGGGACGTCCGACCGGGGGGTGGGCGGTCAGAAGGACGGGGGGCTGGCGATGGCCCGGGCCAGGGCTTCGTCCAGGACCCGGGCCGTGGTCGGGACGTCGTACTTCGAGTTGTCGATGATCGGCAGGCCCGAGCCGTACCAGCCGGCCATCCGGCCGTGGATGCTGGCGACCTCCTCGTCCGACAGCCGGCGGTTGCCGCTGCGGGCCGCGTTGCGCTCCAGGACGACGTCGAGGCCCGGCAGCAGGACGACCGGGAGCAGGCCGGGGCCGACGTGCCGCTTCCAGCCGCCGAGCCCGACCACCGGGCGGTCGGGGAAGACGGCGTCGTCGAGGATGCAGGAGATGCCGTTGGCGAGGAAGTTGCGGGCGGCGAAGCCGCAGGTGCGACGGGCCAGGCGGTACTGGGTCTCGGAGTGCTCGTTCCACCCCGACTGGGGGTCGGCGAAGCCGGAGCGGACCCATTCGCGCACGTCGTCGAGGCTGACGTGAGCGGTGGGGACGCGGCGGCGGGCGGCCCAGTAGCGGGCGACGGTGGTCTTGCCGGCGCCGGCCGGGCCGATGAGCAGCACGGCCAAGGTCGTCGCGCCGGTGCCCTGCTCCGGCGGCACCGGGGCGGTCACGGGCGCCGGCCCGTCCGAGGGGGGTGCGGCATCGGGCTGCTGCGACCAACCGGGGGCGGGCGCGCCCCCGTTGTGGGACGGGGACGGCGGCGGGCTCACCGACGGCGGTACGGGCGGCGGTGCGAGGGGGGCCTTGGGGGCCGGCCCGGCGCCGGGAGGCGCGGGAGGCGGTGGCGGTACGGGCGCACCGGGCGGCACCGCGCCGTGCTCGTGCGCCGCGGCAGCCGCGGCGGCCGGATCCGGGCCCGGCCAGGGGGCGGCGGCCGGCTGACCGGCCCAGCTGCGGCCGGGCTGCCCCGAGCCGTGGGGAGGCGGCAGCGGAGCCCCCACTGCGTGCTGCATCCGGTGCCACTCCGTCTCGTGTGACTGCTCCTCGGCGACAGGGATCCCTGTCACTGCCACCGAACCGTACCCTCCGGGGCGGAGGGCGGGCTCCCCCGTCGTCGGACGGAGCCGGGGAAAGGCCCGGGAACGGCCCGAAGTGCCCTGTTCGGCGCGGGGGTTGGCGGACGGGGGCGAGACGATCGCCACACCGTCCGCCGTCCCCGGCGCACCGTACCCCGGGGCGGTGTCAGCCCGTCAGTTCCTCGACCAGCGCGCGCAGGGCGAGCCGGTAGGAGCCGATGCCGAAGCCGGCGACGGTGCCGTCCGCCACGGCTGCGACGACCGAGGTGTGCCGGAAGGTCTCCCGGGCGTACGGGTTGGAGATGTGCACCTCGATCAGGGGCGCGGTCCGCTGCGCGGCGGCGTCCCGCATCGCGTACGAGTAGTGCGTGAACGCACCGGGGTTGAGGACGACCGGGAGCGCGCCGTCCGCCGCCTCGTGGAGCCAGCGGACCAGCTCGCCCTCGTCGTTGGTCTCGCGCACCTCGACGTCCAGGCCGAGTTCGGCGCCCAGCGTGCGGCACGCCTCCACCAGGCCGGCGTAGGAGGTCGCGCCGTAGACGTCGGGCTCGCGCGAGCCCAGCCGGCCCAGGTTCGGACCGTTGAGGACCAGCACCCGACGGCTCACTCGGCGACCTCCCCGTACGCGGCCAGCAGGACGGCCGGGTCCGGGCCCTCGATGACGGTGGGCTTGCCGAGGCCGTCGAGGACGACGAAGCGCAGCAGGTTGCCGCGGGACTTCTTGTCGACCTTCATCGTCTCCAGCAGCCGGGGCCACTGGTCGCCGCGGTAGGTCAGCGGCAGGCCGACCGACCCGAGGACGCTGCGGTGGCGCTCGGCGGTCGCGTCGTCGAGCCGGCCGGCGAGCCTGCCGAGTTCCGCGGCGAAGACCATGCCGATGGAGACGGCCGCCCCGTGCCGCCACTTGTAGCGCTCGTTCTTCTCGATGGCGTGCCCGAGGGTGTGGCCGTAGTTCAGCACCTCGCGCGGGCCGGCCTCCTTGAGGTCGCCGGATACCACCTCGGCCTTGACCCGGATGGAGCGCTCGATGAGCTCCGCGGTGTGCGGGCCCTTCGGCGACCGGGCGCCCTGCGGGTCGGCCTCGATGAGGTCGAGGATCGCCGGGTCCGCGATGAAGCCGGCCTTGATGACCTCGGCCAGTCCGCTGACGTAGTCGTGCACGGGCAGCGAGTCGAGGGCGGCCAGGTCGCACAGCACGCCGGCGGGCGGGTGGAAGGCCCCGACGAGGTTCTTGCCCTCGGCGGTGTTGATGCCGGTCTTGCCGCCGACGGCCGCGTCCACCATGCCGAGGACGGTGGTGGGGACGGCGATCCAGCGCACTCCGCGCAGCCAGGTCGCGGCCACGAAGCCGGCGAGGTCGGTGGTGGCGCCGCCGCCGACGCCGACGACGACGTCGTTGCGGGTGAAGCCGGTCTGGCCGAGCGCCTTCCAGCAGTACGCGGCGACTTCGGCCGTCTTGGCCTCCTCCGCGTTCGGCAGTTGGACGGCGATGGCCTCGTACCCCTGGGCCGTCAGGTCCTCGCGGATCGCGGCGCCGGTCTCGGCGAGCGCCTCCGGGTGGAGCACGGCCACCCGCGTGCCGCTCGGGCCGATCAGCCCGGGCAGCTCGGCGAGGAGCTGCCGGCCGACCAGGACCTCGTACGGATCGGTGCCTTCCGTGCCGCCGACCTGGATGCGGGTCACTGGGTGCTCGGTCATGACTCGTCCTTCAACTCCAAAGCGTCGAGGACCGCATCGGCGACCTCTTCGGGGGTGTGGTCGTCGGTGGCCACCACGACCTGGGCGACCTCGACGTACAGCGGGCGCCGGGCCTCCATCAGCTCGCGCCACTGGCGGCGCGGGTTGACCGCGAGCAGCGGCCGCGCCTGGTTCAGCCCGGTGCGGCGGACCGCCTCCTCCACGTCCAGGGAGAGGTAGACCACGGGCAGCCCGCCCAGCAGGGCGCGGGTGCCGTCGTCCAGCACCGCTCCCCCGCCCAGCGCGAGCACCCCGCGGTGCTCGGCGACGGCCGTGGCCACCGCGGCGCGCTCCAGCGCGCGGAAGTGGTCCTCGCCCTCCTGGACGAAGATGTCGGAGATCTCGCGGCCCTCGGCGGCCACGATGTCGGCATCGGTGTCCCGGAAGGGCACCCCGAGCCGGTCGGCCAGCAGCTCGCCCACGGTGGACTTGCCCGAGCCCATGGGTCCGACCAGGACGACGAGCGGGCCGCTCACCGGATCTGGAGGTGGTCGAGGAAGGACTGCACGTTGCGGCGGGTCTCGGTGACGCTGTCGCCGCCGAACTTCTCCGCGACGGCGTCCGCCAGCACCAGGGCGACCATCGCCTCGGCGACGATGCCGGCGGCGGGCACCGCGGCCACGTCGGAGCGCTGGTGGTGGGCCGCGGCGGCCTCGCCGGTGGCGACGTCGACCGTGGCCAGCGCCTTCGGGACGGTCGCGATGGGCTTCATCGCGGCGCGCACCCGCAGCAGTTCGCCGGTGGACATGCCGCCCTCGGTGCCGCCGGAGCGACCGGAGGAGCGGCGCAGCCCCTCGGGGGTGGAGACGATCTCGTCGTGGGCCTGGGAGCCGGGGACGCGCGCCAGGTCGAAGCCGTCGCCGAGTTCGACGCCCTTGATGGCTTGGATGCCCATGAGGGCGGCGGCGAGCCGGGCGTCCAGGCGGCGGTCCCAGTGGACGTGCGAGCCGAGGCCGACGGGGACGCCGTACGCCAGCACCTCGACGACGCCGCCGAGGGTGTCGCCGTCCTTGTGGGCCTGGTCGATCTGGGCGACCATCGCCTCGCTGGCCTCCGCGTCCAGGCAACGCACCGGGTCGGCGTCCAGCCGTGCCACGTCCGCGGGCGTCGGGTACACGCCCTTGGGGGCCTTGGCGGCGCCGAACTCGACGACGTGGGAGACGATCTCGATGCCCGCGGTCTCCTTGAGGTAGGAGCGGGCGACCGCGCCGAGCGCCACGCGGGCCGCGGTCTCCCGGGCGCTGGCGCGCTCCAGGATGGGCCGGGCCTCGTCGAGCGCGTACTTCTGCATGCCGGCGAGGTCGGCGTGGCCGGGCCGGGGGCGGGTGAGCGGGGCGTTACGGGCGAGGGACGCCAGCTCTTCGGGGTCGACGGGGTCGGCCGACATGACCTTCTCCCACTTCGGCCACTCGGTGTTGCCGACCATGACGGCCACCGGGGAGCCGAGGGTCAGCCCGTGGCGCACGCCGCCGAGGAAGGTGACCTCGTCGCGTTCGAACTTCATGCGGGCGCCGCGCCCGTAGCCGAGCCGCCGCCGGGCGAGGTGGTCCGCCACCATCTCGGTGGTGATCGGGATGCCCGCCGGAAGGCCCTCAATTGTCGCCACCAGTGCGGGTCCGTGCGACTCCCCCGCCGTCAGCCAACGCAACCTGCTCAACGGTGTGCTCCTCCTGCTCGCGCCTGGACTGCTGGCGCGACCGGGTGCGCGGCCCTGGCCCGCCTGCACCGATCCTCCCACGTCCGGGTGGCTCCCCCGTGCGCGGTCCAGCAATCGGACGTCCCCGCCCTAGCGATCGTGTAGCGCGGCTTCGCCCGCTTTGCGCATGGCCTCCAGCGGGGCCGGGACGCACCCGGTCATCTGTTCCACCTGGAGCACGGCCTGGTGGACCAGGAGGTCGAGGCCGCCGAGCACCGCGCCGCCGTGTGCGGCCCAGGCCGCGGCGAGCGGCGTGGGCCAGGGCTCGTAGAGCACGTCGAACAGGGTGCCGGGGCGGGCCGGGACGTCGACGACGAGCGGATCGGTGGTGCCGGCCGGGGTGGTGGCGATGACCAGCGGTTCGATCAGCGCGCCGGCGGCCCGGTCCCACGGCTCGGTGCGCACCTGCACGCCCAGCCGCTCGCCCCAGCCGCGCATCTCCTCGGCTCGGGCCGTGCTGCGGACGTACGCGGTGACCGGCCCGTGGCACAGGTGGGCGAGGGCGGCGAGGGCGGACGAAGCGGTCGCGCCGGCACCGAGGACGGCGGCCGACTCGACGCCGGTGACGCCCCGCTCCCGCAGGGCGGCGAGCAGCCCGGGGATGTCGGTGTTGTCGCCGTGCAGGCGGCCGTCGTCGGTGCGCACGACGGTGTTGACCGCCTCCACCGCGGCGGCGGTGGGGCTGACCTCGTCGAGCAGCGGGATGACGGCCCGCTTCAGCGGCATGGTGAGCGAGACGCCGGCCCAGTCGTCGTCCAGGTCGGCGATGAAGCCCGGCAGGGCCTGCTCGTCCACCTCGAACTGGTCGTACGTCCAGTCGGCGAGGCCGAGTTGGGCGTAGGCCGCGCGGTGCAGCACGGGCGACAGGGAGTGGGCGATGGGCGATCCGAGGACCGCCGCCCGCCGCTTCGCCGTCCCGTGCGGATGCGGGGTGTTCGTCGTGCTCACTGACCGGCTTTCTGCTTTTCGAGGTACTCCCGGCGGTTCGCCTCGTGCTCGTCGTTCGTCTCGGCGAACCGGGTGTCGTCCTCGTCGATCGAGACGAAGTAGTACCAGGGGCCGTCCTCCGGCTTGACCGCGGAGTTGAACGCTTCCATGCCGGGGTTGCCGATCGGGCCGGGCGGCAGCCCCTTGATCCGGTACGTGTTGTACGGGTCGGGGAGCTGGCGGAGCTTGTCGACGCTGCCGATGTCGAGTCGGCTCTTGTTCTGGAAGTAGTTGACGGTCGAGTCGAACTCCAACCGGCCCACGGTCTCGGTGTTGTCGGGCTGGAGGCGGTTGTAGACGACCCGGGCGACCTTGTCGAAGTCCTTCTTGTACTTGCCCTCGGCCTGGACGAGGCTCGCGACGGTGAGGATCTCCATCGGCGACTTGAGCCCGAGGCGCTGGGCTTCCTTCTCCAGGTCCGCCTTCCCGAACTCCTCGTTGGCGCGGGCGACCATCTTCTTCAGCACGGCCTCGGGCTTCATGCCCTTGGCCACCGGATAGGCCGCGGGGAAGAGGAAGCCCTCCAGCGGGTCCTTGATGTCGCCGCCCTTGCCCGCCCAGGCCGGCAGGCCGAGGTTCTTCACCTGTTCCTTGGCCACCTGCTGGGTGGTCCCGAGCTTCAGCTCCAGCCGCTTGTCGATCTCGGCGTAGATGAAGGAGTTCCGCTTGCCCTCGGGAATGATCAGGTTGCTGCTGCTCTTGGGGTCGAGCATCGCCTTGACGGCATTGGCGCCCGACATCTCCTTGGCGAGGACGTACACCCCGGCCTGGATGGTCTTGGCGCGGGGGTTGCTGTCGGCCGCGGCGACGAAGGCGCCGGAGCTCTTCACGACGTCGTGCTTCTTCAGGATCGAGCCGATCTCCGCGAGGCCCGCGTCCTTGGGGATCTCGACCACGACGGAGCCGCTGCCCGCGCCCGCGTAGTCGGGTGCGGCACCGAACTGGCCCTGCCAGAACTGGTAGGCGAAGTACGACACGCCGCCGAGCCCGCTGACCAGCACCAGGGAGACCACCAGGCAGGCGCAGCCGTTGCGGCTCTTCTTCTTGCCCTTGCCGCGGCGTTCGCCGGAGCCGGCGCCGCCGCCGCGGCGCGCGGCGCGGCCGGTGGCTTCGCCGCTGCGTCTACCGCCGTCGTCGCCGTCGCTGTCGTCATCGTCACCGCCGAAGAAGGGGTGCCGCTCCTCTTCGGGCGCTTCGGCGTCCCAGGGGGCCGCCTTGGCCTCGGGTTCGGCGCTGCGCCGGGCGGGGGGCTCGGGCGGGGGGTACGCGTCGGGGGTGGCGTAGTGGTCGGTCTCGGGTTGGCCCTGGTAGCTAGGGGCCTGGCCGGCGTAGGCGTCGGCCGGGTTGGCCCCGTAGGTCTCGGGGCCGTACCCCACGGCCGGTTGCTGGCCGGGGTCCCACTGGCCGCCGTAGCTCTGGGAACCGGTGTGGTGCTGGTGGCCGGGGTGCTGCTGCCCGGCGGCGTACGGCGCCTGCTGTTGGTGCTGGTGCTGCTGCTGCGCGTACTGCTGCTGGTAGGGGTCCTGGACGCCGTACGGCTGCTCCGGGTGCTGGGCGTGCGGGTACTGCTGCTGCGGATGTCCGCCGTAGGGGTCGTGACCGGAGCCGGCCTGCTGGCCGTTCCATCCCTGGTCGCCGTAGAGAGGGTCATCGGGATGCCACGGTTCGGAGCCGGGGCCCCGGCCATAATCAGTCATCGATCCCCTAGCCGCGAGTCGGGCGGATTACCGTCCCGCTGTCGTTTCGGTGAGGCAGTTGTTCGAGCACCGCCGCACGGCGCGGAACGTTACCGTATCGCGATCAGACAATCCCTCCGACGCTCTCACCAGGGGGCGCGCCTGACGCCCGTTCGGACTCCAGAGCGTTCTGGAGGATCAACACAGCGGCAGCCTGGTCGATGACAGATCGCCCCTTTTTGGACGTCACGCCCGCGGCACGCAGTCCCTGACTGGCCGATACTGTGGTCATCCTCTCGTCGAGCAACCGCACCGGCACCGGCGCGATCCCGCGGGCGAGTTCCCGGGCGAAGGTGCGCACCTTGGTGGCGGCCGGCCCCTCCCGCCCGTTGAGCGAGCGGGGCAGCCCGACCACGACCTCGATCGGCTCGTACTCCTCGACCAGGGCCCGCAACCGCCGGTGGGCGGCCGGGACGTCACGTCCCGGCACGGTCTCCACCGGCGTGGCGAGGATCCCGTCGGGGTCGCACGAGGCGACCCCGATCCGGGCGTCCCCGACGTCGATCGCGAGGCGGCGTCCGCGTCTCACGAGGTCTCGGCCACCAGACGCTCGACGGCGGCGGCGGCCTCGTCGACGGCCGTCGGGTCCTGGCCGCCGCCCTGGGCGACGTCCGGCTTGCCGCCGCCTCCGCCGCCGAGGGTCTTCGCGGCGGTGCGGACCAGGTCACCGGCCTTCAGCCCGCGCTCGCGCGCGGCCTCGTTGGTGGCGATGACGGTCAGCGGGCGGCCGTTCGCCACGGTGAACAGGGCCACCACGGCGGGACGGTCGCCCGGGATGCGGCCGCGCACGTCCAGGACCAGCTTGCGCAGGTCGTCGGCGGAGGTGCCGTCCGGGACCTGACCGGTCACCAGGGCGGTGCCGCGGACGTCCTTGGCACCGTCGGCGAGTCCGGCGGCGGCGGCGAGCACCTTCTCCGCGCGGAACTTCTCGATCTCCTTCTCGGCGTCCTTCAGCTTGGCGAGCATTCCGGAGATCTTCTCCGGCAGCTCCTCGGGACGGCCCTTGACCAGCTCCTGGAGCTGGGCGACGACCGTGTGCTCCCGGGCGAGGAAGTTGTACGCGTCGACGCCGACGAGGGCTTCGATGCGGCGCACTCCGGAGCCGATGGAGGACTCGCCGAGCAGCTTCACCAGACCCAACTGGGCGGTGTTGTGGACGTGGGTGCCGCCGCACAGCTCCTTGGAGAAGTCTCCGATGGTGACGACCCGCACGCGCTCGCCGTACTTCTCGCCGAACTCGGCGATGGCGCCCTGCTTCTTGGCCTCGTCCAGGCTCATGACCTCGGCCTGGACGTCCAGCTCGCGGGAGAGGACCTCGTTGATCCGCTGCTCCACGTCGGTGAGGACGGTGCCGGGGACGGCGGCGGGCGAGCCGAAGTCGAAGCGGAAGCGGCCCGGGGAGTTCTCCGAACCGGCCTGGGCGGCGGTGGGGCCGAGCGCGTCGCGCAGGGCCTGGTGGGTGAGGTGGGTGGCGCTGTGGGCGCGGGCGATGGCCCGCCGGCGCGTGACGTCGATGGCGGCGTACGCCGAGGCGCCCACCGTCACCTCGCCGACCTGCACGGACCCCTTGTGCACGGAGACTCCGGGCACGGGCTGCTGGACGTCGCGGACCTCGATGACGGCGCCGGAGTCCAGCCGGATGCGGCCTTGGTCGGCGAGCTGGCCGCCGCCCTCGGCGTAGAAGGGGGTGCGGTCGAGGACGACCTCGACCTCGTCGCCCTCCACGGCGGCGGGCGAGGGCACGCCGTCGACGAGCAGACCGACGACGGTGGACTCGCCCTCGGTGGCGAGGTAGCCGGTGAAGTCGGTGGAGCCGGCCGTGTCGGCGACCTCGCGGTACGCGGACAGGTCGGCGTGGCCGGTCTTCTTGGCCCGGGCGTCGGCCTTGGCGCGGTCCCGCTGCTCCTTCATGAGCCGGCGGAAGCCGTCCTCGTCGACGCTGAGCCCCTGCTCGGCGGCCATCTCCAGGGTGAGGTCGATCGGGAAGCCCCAGGTGTCGTGGAGCAGGAACGCCTTGTCGCCGGTCAGCACGGTGGAGCCGGCCTGCTTGGCCTCGCTGACGGCGCCGTCGAGGACGTTGGTGCCGGCGTTCAGCGTCTTGAGGAAGCGGGCCTCCTCGGCGAGGGCGACGGCCTCGATGCGGGTGCGCTCGGTGACCAGCTCCGGGTACTGCTCGCCCATGGTCCGGATGACGACGTCGGCCAGTTCGGCGACGACCGGGCCGGTGGCGCCGAGCAGGCGCATGTTGCGGATGGCGCGGCGCATGATGCGGCGCAGGACGTAGCCGCGGCCCTCGTTGCCGGGGGTGACGCCGTCGCCGATCAGCATGACCGAGGTGCGGATGTGGTCGGCGACCACGCGCAGGGAGACGTCGGAGTCGTGCTCGGCGCCGTAGCGCACGCCGGTGAGTTCGGTGGCCTTGTCCATGACGACGCGGAGCGTGTCCGTCTCGTACATGTTGTGCACGCCCTGGAGGATCATCGCGAGGCGTTCGAGGCCGAGGCCGGTGTCGATGTTCTTCGAGGGGAGCTCACCGAGGATCGGGAAGTCCTCCTTGCCCTCGCCCGGGCCCCGCTCGTACTGCATGAAGACGAGGTTCCACAGCTCGACGTAGCGCTCGTCGTTGACGGCCGGGCCGCCCTCTTCGCCGAACTCCGGGCCGCGGTCGTAGTTGATCTCGGAGCAGGGGCCGCACGGTCCGGGCACGCCCATGGACCAGAAGTTCGGGCCCATGCCCAGGCGCTGGATGCGCTCGGCGGGCACGCCGATGACGTCGCGCCAGATCTGCTCGGCCTCGTCGTCCTGCTCGTAGACCGTGATCCACAGGCGCTCGGGGTCCAGCCCGTAGCCGCCGTCGTCCTGGGAGGCGGTCAGCAGCTCCCAGGCGAGCTTGATGGCGCCTTCCTTGAAGTAGTCACCGAAGGAGAAGTTGCCGCACATCTGGAAGAACGTGCCGTGCCGGGTGGTCTTGCCGACCTCTTCGATGTCCGGGGTCCGGACGCACTTCTGCACGCTGGTGACGCGCGGGGCCGGCGGCCTGGTCTCGCCGAGGAAGTACGGCTTGAACGGCACCATGCCCGCGTTGATCAGCAGCAGAGTCGGGTCGTCCGCGATGAGCGACGCCGAAGGCACGACGGTGTGCCCGCGCTCCTCGAAGAAGCTCAGCCAGCGGCGGCGGATTTCAGCCGACTCCATCAGTGGTCCTCATTCCGGTTGTGCGAGTGGTGGGCGTGGTGCGGGTGCTGCGCGGGGCGGTCCGCAGCGGGTGGGCGGGCGATCGCGCGCCGGGCCCGCTGGGCGGGCAGCTCGGGGTCGACGGGGGCGTGCACGCCCAGTGCCTCGCCCAACTCCTCCTCGCGCTGGATCATTCCGGCGCGGACGTCGAGGGCGAAGTCCTTGACGCGGTGCCCCGCCTCGATCGCCTTGTTCGCGGCCTGCGCCGCGAGGCTCTCGGGCGTGAGCTGCTGGATCTTGCGGTTCACCTTGGTGGTGGCCCAGACGCCGGCAGCGGCGCCCGCGGCGAACCAGAACGTACGACGGAACATTCCTGCCTCAGCCCTTCCTGCCCCAGCGGCCGCGGCCGCCCCGGGCGGCCGACACGGTCCTGGCGACCACCACGGTGCGCGGCTCGGACCGGCGGCGCGGGGACGGCTCCTCGTCGCCCTTGCGGCTCATCGCCTTCCGTACGCCGTAGCCGAAGGCGGCGACCTTGACCAGCGGACCGCCGAAGGTGGAGGCGACCGTGGTGGAGAGCGCGGAGGCGTTGGAGGTGACCTCCTGGACGTCAGTCGCGATCGCGTCGACCCGGTCGAGCTGGGTCTGCGCCGAGCGGACCGTCGCCGAGGCGTCGGTCAGCAGCGGGACCGCCCGCTCCGTCACCTCCGCCACGAGCCGGGTGGTCGCCCTGAGCGTCTGGGCCAGCCTCACCAGCACCACGGCGAGGAAGGAGACCAGGATCGCCCAGAAGACGGCCACCAGGATCCCGGCAACCTCACCACCGGTCACACTGCACCGCTTCCTGTGTCTGTCCGCCGTCCGTCCGCGCGGGTCTGCAGGGACCCTGCGATCCGCCGCGGCCTTCTGTGCGTACTTTCGGGATCTCCGGGGGCGCATCGCGCCTCGAAATCGTCCTTAGACCCTATCGCGACCGGGGTGGCCCCCCATACCGCATTCCCCCCGGCCCGCAACAGCACCCGTCCACCGGATTGTACGGACCGCTTACGCGCCGGTACGCTCCGTGTTCCATGCGGCGCTCCCCTTGTGACGGCCCCTTTCCGTTCCCTCCGGACGACCGGTCCCAGGGCTCCGATCCCGCTTCGGTGCGGGCTTTCGTCGGCGCTCCTCCCGCCCTGCCCTCGGCCGGCTTCCTCCCCCTTCCGCTGAACCGTTTCTTCGGCCGGGTCACCGAGTTGGCCGAGCTGCCCCGGATGCTGGCGGACTCCCGGCTGGTCACGCTCTCGGGGGCGGCGGGAGTCGGCAAGTCGCGGCTCGCGCTGGAGTGCGCCGGCGCTGTGCAGAATCGGTACGCCAATGGTGCGCACCTGGTCGAGTTGGCGGCCGTGCGCGATCCGGGCCTGGTGGAGCACGCCCTCGCCGAGGCGCTCGGCATCACCGACCAGACGCCCCGCCCCGCCCGGACCGTCCTGCTGGACCACCTGTCCAGCCGCCGGCTCCTGCTCGTCCTCGACGGCTACGAGCACATCGTGGACGCCTGTGCCGAGGTCGTGGCCGACCTGCTGCGGCACGCCCCCGGGCTCACGGTGCTCGCCGCCGGGCGCCGGCCGCTGCGGCTGGCGAGCGAGGCGGTCCTGCCGCTGGACCCGCTGCCGGAGGACGACGCCGTGCTGCTGTTCGCCGACCGGGCGGCGCGGGTGCTCCCCGGCTTCCGGCTGTCCGACGGGCACGAGGCGTCCGTACGGGAGCTGTGCCGGCGCCTGGACGGCATCCCGCTCGCGCTGGAACTCGCCGCGGGTCGCCTCCCGGTCCTCTCGGTGGACGACATCGTCGCCCGGCTCGACGACCGGTTCCGGCTGCTCACCGGCGGCACCAGGGGTGCGCTGCCGCGCCACCGCACCCTGCGCACCGCGGTGGGCTGGAGCCACGAGCTGTGCACACCCCGGGAGCGGCTGCTGTGGGCCCGGCTCTCGGTCTTCGCCGGGCCGTTCGACCTGGAGGCGGTCGAGTACGTGTGCAGCGGACCCGACCTGCCCGCCGACGCCGTGCTGGACGTCGTCGGCGAACTGCTCGCCCAGTCCGTGCTGACCCGCGAGGAGACCCCCGCCGGGGTGCGCTACCGGATGCTGGACACCCTGCGCGCCTACGGGCAGGAGTGGCTGGCCGCGCTCGGCGACGTCCACCGGGTGCGCCGACGGCACCGCGACTGGTACGTGGGGCTCGCGACCTGGTGCGAGCTGGACTGGTTCAGCCCGCGACAGGAGGAGGTCGCGGCCCTCGCGGAAGGCGCACTGCCCAATCTGCGGGCGGCACTGGAGCTGTGCCTGGAGAGCGAAGAGGAACTGCACCTGGGCCAGTACCTCGCGGGCACCCTGTGGTTCTACTGGGTCGGCTGCGGTCGCCTCGCCGAGGGCCGGCACTGGCTCCAGGCCGTCATCGCCGACGAGGGCGCGCACCAGGACTCGCGGCTCAAGGCGCTGTGGGTGCTCGGATACGTGGCGACGCTCCAGGGGGACGCCGCGGCGGGCGCCGGCGCGCTCCACGAGTGCCGCGAGGAGGCCGCCCGCGCCGGCAGCGCGCGGGCCACGGCGTACGCCGTCCACCGCACCGGCTGTCTGGCGCTGCTCTCCGGGGAGCTCAGCCGCGCCGAGGACCTGTTGCGGGGCGCGCTCGCCTCCTACCGGGAGCTGGGCGAGCTCAACAGCCAGGTGCTGATGGGGCAGGTGGAGCTGGCGATGTCGCTGGCCTTCCAGGAGCGGCTCGCGGAGGCGGTGGCCCTGTGCGAGGAGGTCCGGGAGGTCTGCGAGGAGCGCGGGGAGCTGTGGGCCCGGGCGTACGCGCTGTACGTCCTGGCGTACGCGGCCTGGTCGCGCGGCGAGACCGCCGCCGCCCGGGGGCTGCTGGTGACGGCGCTGGGGACGAGCCACCGCTTCCACGACCTGGTGGGGCTGGTGCTGGCGCTGGAGCTGCTGGCGCTCGTCACGGTCGACGAGGGCGACGCGGCGGAGGCCGCCGTGCTCCAGGGCGCGGCGGCGCCGGTGTGGGACGCGGTGGGCCTGCCGCTCTTCGGCTCGCGCCACTTCGGCGCACCGCGGGCGCTGGCGTACGACCGGGCCCTGGCCGCGCTGGGGGCCGACGGCTATCGACGCCGTGCGCGCGAGGGCCGGGCACTGCCGCTGGAAGCAGCGGTGCGACGGGCCCTGGGAACGCGGGAGCCCGCCGACTCCCCCGCCGATGACGGCGGAGGGGAGGCGGCGGGCTGAGGCGCGCGTTCGCACCGGGTGCCCGGCCGGAGCCGGGCGCGGTGGATCAGCGGGCGTAGTACTCGACGACCAGCTGCTCGTCGCAGATCACGGGGATCTCCTTGCGCTGCGGGTCGCGGTCCAGGCGGAACGCCAGGGCCTTCAGGTTGACCTGCAGGTAGCGCGGGGTCTCGCCGTCGGCCGCGAAGCCACCCTCACGGGCGACCTGGAACAGCGACTTCTCGCGGGAGCGCTGGCGGACCATCACGACGTCGTCGGGACGGACGCGGAAGGACGGCTTGTCGACCTTGCCGCCGTTGACCTCGATGTGGCCGTGGACGACCATCTGACGGGCCTGGTAGATGGTGCGGGCGATGCCCGAACGCAGCACCAGGGCGTCGAGGCGGCGCTCCAGCTCGACGACGAGCGCCTCGCCGGTCTTGCCCTCGGCCTTGCGGGCGCGGTCGTAGGCGCGGGCCATCTGGCGCTCGCTGATGTCGTACTGGGCGCGCAGGCGCTGCTTCTCCAGCAGACGGACCTTGTAGTCCGAGTTCTGCTTGCGACCACGGCCGTGCTCGCCCGGCGGGTACGGGCGGGCCTCGAAGTACTTGACGGCCTTCGGCGTCAGGGCGATGCCGAGGGCACGGGACTTCTTGACCTTGGGACGCGACTGGTTAGGCACGTTCTCCAGACCTCCGAAATAGGTTAGGTTAGGCTCACCTTACTCAAGGAGATCGCATGTCTCGCCCTGGGAACACCAAGCGCATCACGGACAGCACAAAAGAAGCCGACGCTGCTCAGAGGAGCGTCGAGGCGACGGAGGTCCGATCAGCTCATGGTCAGCCGCGTCCCAGCGGGCTTGATATCACTCGGATGCCGTCAGCAGCCGAGCGCACACGAACTCTCGTACAGAGTACATGCTCAGCCGTGCTGCTCGTCCCGGGCCTCGACGGCATCCCCCAGGAGCTCCTGGCCCCGCAGGCGCGCGTGGTGGGCTGCGACGGCGAGGTGTTCCTCCTCTTCCCCGCCGACTCCCCCGTGGTGCGCGCCGCCACGCACGCCCAGGACGACGAGCTGTCCGCGGTGCTGGAGGTCACGGACGTGGCTCCGGTCGCCGTGCCGCACCGCATCCGGGGCCGCGCCTGGGCGTCCGGCTGGCTCACCCTGGCCCCCGGGCTCGCCGAGCCGGGCGGGATGATGCTCCGGCTCGAAGTGGGCGAGCTGTCGGTGGACGACCTGTGGGGTGCGTCCGCCGTGGACCCGGAGGAGTTCGCCCGGGCACTGCCCGACCCGCTCGTGGCCCACGAGACCGAGTTGCTCCAGCACCTGCACTCGGCACACGGCCCGCAGGTGCAGGAGCTGTGCGCGCTGCTCGGCGAGCGCGCACAGGGCCCGTCGGGGGCGTCGGCCGAACAGCAGGTGCGGGGGCTGCGTGCCGTACCGCTGGCGCTCGACCGGTTCGGGCTGCGGGTGCGCTTCACCGGGGAGCGGTGCTTCGACGCCCGCTTCGACTTCCCCGAGCCGGTGCGCGACGTGATCGAGCTGCGCCGTGCGATGCACCTGCTCTTCGAGGCCGCCGCACACTGAAGTCGGCCGGCACGCCCGTGCCGCTCCGGCCGGATCAACTGCCGCGCAGCCGCTCCCGCACCTTCTCCACCACGTCCGCGTACCGCGCTTCGGCGCCGTAGCGCGTGGGTTCGTAGTACGTCTTGCCGTGCACGGCGTCGGGGGCGTACTGCTGGGCGGCGATGGCGCCGGGCACGTCGTGCGGATAGACGTAACCCTGGGCGTGGCCGAGGGCCTTCGCACCCTTGTAGTGCCCGTCGCGCAAGTGCTGGGGCACCGGGCCGGCGAGGCCGGCGCGCACGTCGGCGAGGGCCGCCCCGATGGCCGTGGTCGCCGCGTTCGACTTCGGGGCGAGGGCGAGCGCGATGGTGGCGTGGCTCAGGGTCAGCGCCGCCTCCGGGAAGCCGATCATGGCCACGGCCTGGGCGGCGGCGACCGCCGTCGGCAGCGCGGTGGGGTCCGCGAGCCCGATGTCCTCGCTGGCGGAGATCATCAGTCGGCGCGCGATGAACCGGGGGTCCTCCCCCGCCTCGATCATGCGGGCCAGGTAGTGCAGGGCGGCGTCCACGTCCGAGCCGCGGATCGACTTGATCAACGCGCTGGCCACGTCGTAGTGCTGGTCCCCGTCGCGGTCGTACTTCACCGCGGCGCGGTCGACGGTCTCCTCCACGGTCTGCAGGGAGATCTCCCGCTCGCCCTTGTCGATCGCGGCGCCGGCCGCGGCCTCCAGGGCGGTCAGCGCCCGGCGGGCGTCCCCCCCGGCGATCCGCAGCAGGTGCGCCTCGGCGTCCGCGCCGAGTTCGACCGCGCCGGCCAGGCCCCGCTCGGCGGTGAGCGCGCGCTGGAGCAGGCCCTTGAGGTCCTCGTCGGTCAGCGGCTCCAGCGTCAGCAGCAGGGAGCGGGAGAGGAGCGGGGAGATCACGGAGAAGTAGGGGTTCTCGGTGGTCGCGGCGATCAGGGTGACCCAGCGGTTCTCCACGGCGGGGAGCAGGGAGTCCTGCTGGGCCTTGGAGAAGCGGTGGATCTCGTCGAGGAAGAGGACCGTCTCCTTGCCGAAGCCGCCGGCGGCCCGGCGCGCGCCGTCGATGACCGCCCGCACCTCCTTGACGCCCGCGGTGATCGCCGACAGCTCGGTGAACCGCTTGTCGGTGGCCCGGGAGACCACGTACGCCAGGGTCGTCTTGCCGATGCCGGGCGGGCCCCAGAGGATCACGGACGACGCTCCGGCCGGGCCGTTCCCGCTGCCGACCAGCCGGCGCAGCGGGGAGCCGGGCTTGAGCAGGTGCTGCTGGCCGACGACCTCGTCGAGGTCGCGCGGGCGCATCCGGACGGCCAGGGGGCTGCTGGACGGGTCCTTCTCCTGGCGTTCTTCGGCGGCGGCGGTAAAGAGGTCGGGCTCCACGCTGAGAAGCCTATGCCAGCCCACTGACACGGCTGCCGGCGCGACCGCCGCCGGCCCCCGCCCCTGGCCCGGTCAGCTGGTCCAGAAGTCCCACCAGCGGGTCAGGATCAGCATGCCGATGATCCCGATCCACAGCACCGGCGGCATCCAGTGGAATTCCATGAGGCCGCGGCGCAGGCCCTCGGGGACCTTGATGATCCGGTGCCGGACGTTGTGCACCGTGACGTAGCAGAACATCACGATCGTGGCGGCCCAGGCCAGCGAGCACCACAGGCACAGGGAGCTGATGTTGTACAGCGACTGGTACATCAGCCACATGCAGAAGCCGACGCCGAAGAGGCAGCCGGCGTTCAGGCCCAGCCAGTACCAGCGGCGGTAGCGGGCGCCGGCGAGCAGTCCGACGCCGATCGCGATCACCATCGAGTACGCGACGAGGCCCAGCATCGGGTTCGGGAAGCCGAACACCGACGCCTGCTCGCTCTTCATGATGTTGCCGCAGGAGACCACCGGGTTCAGGCTGCACCCCGGGGTGAACGACGGGTCTTCGAGCAGCTTGAACTTGTCGAGGGTGATGACCCAGGCGGCGAGCAGGCCCGCCGCCCCCGTGATCACCAGCAGCCAGGCGAAGGGACGGCTGCCGCCGATCGCGGTCGGGGTGCCGTCCGTCTGCTCGTCCGGGGTCACGTCGCCCACCGTCGCTGTCGCCATATCGCTCTCGCCGTTCGTTCCGTCGCCGTGGCCTGCTCGGGCACGGTCATTGTGCCGCACGTACCTGGGTGTCCATCGTTCGACGGACAGAGCGGTGGACACCCGGTCGTACCGGCCCTCACCCTCCGTGAGCAGGCTGGGGGCCATGGAAGAACTCGCGGTGAGCGTGGCCGGGCTTCGCAAGCGGTACGGCGGTGTGACGGCGGTTGACGGGCTGGACCTGGGCATCCGCCGCGGTGAGGTGTTCGGGCTGCTGGGGCCGAACGGCGCCGGCAAGACGACGACGGTGGAGGTCCTCCAGGGGCACAGGAGCCGGGACGGCGGCGAGGTGACCGTGCTCGGCTGCGATCCCGCGGCCGGAAATCGTCGCTGGCGGTCTCGAATTGGTGTCGTCTGGCAGGATGAATCGGCGCCCGCCGAGTTGACGGTGCGGGAGACGGTGTCGCACTTCGCGCACTACTACCCCGCCCCGCGCGACCCCGCCGAGGTGATCGAGCTGGTGGGGCTGCGGTCGAAGGCGAGCAGCCGCGTCGGAGCGCTCTCGGGCGGACAGCGGCGCCGGCTGGACGTCGCGCTCGGGGTGGTCGGCCGCCCCGAACTGCTGCTCCTCGACGAGCCCACGACCGGCTTCGACCCGGCGGCCCGGCGACAGTTCTGGTCCCTGATCCGGCTGTTGGCCGACGAGGGCACCACCATCGTGCTCACCACCCACTACCTCGACGAGGCGGAGGCGCTGGCCGACCGGATCGCCGTGGTGTCCCGGGGCAGGGTCGTCGCCGAGGGCAGCGCCGCCTTCCTGCGCGAGCAGTACGGGGCGCGGGCGACGGTCGCCTGGACCGACCCCGACGGCACCCCGCGCCAGGAGCACACCGCCACCCCCGCCCGTACCGTCGTCGCCCTCGCGCAGCGCCTCGGCGGCGAGTTGCCCGGGCTCACGGTCACCCGGCCCACCCTGGAGGACGCGTACCTCCGGCTCGCCGAGCAGGACGGCGCCGACCGGTCCACGGGCGCGCCGCAGGGCGGTGCGTCATGAAGCGCCCGCCGTACGCCGTGCCCGCGCCGGCCGCGGCCCGGGGCGACGCTCCCCCGCTGCCCGGCGCCTGGCGGCTGGGACTGCTGCGCGGCGCCCTGGAGGTGCGGACCTTCTTCCGCCAGCGCGAACAGGCCGTCTTCACCTTCGCGTTCCCCATCGTGCTGCTGGTGCTCTTCGCCTCCGTCTTCGGCGACGACGAGAAGCCCGGCGGCGTCACCGCGGCCCAGCTCTACGTCCCGGCGATGATCGCCGCCGGCATCATGTCGACCAGCTTCCAGTCGCTCGGCGTCTCGATCGCCGTCGAGCGGGAGTCCAAGCAACTGCGCCGGCTCCGGGGCACGCCGATGCCGCCGGCCGCGTACTTCCTCGGCAAGATCTGGCTGGTCCTGGTCACCGGAGTGCTGGAGACCGCGGCCCTGCTGGCCGTCGGCAGGCACCTCTACGACGTCGACCTCCCGTCGGGGGCGGGCGACTGGTTCGCCTTCGGCTGGATCTTCGTCCTCGGGCTGACCTCGTGCACCCTGCTGGGGATCGCGATCAGCAGCGTCCCGAAGTCGGCGCAGAGCGCGTCCTCCGTCGTCACGCTGCCGTTCCAGGTCCTCCAGTTCATCTCCGGTGTGTATATCGTGATCACCAGCCTCTCCGACTGGATGCTGAACGTCGCATCGCTCTTCCCGCTGAAGTGGATGGTCCAGGGGCTGCGGGGGGTGTTCCTGCCGGAGTCCGCCCGGGTGCTGGAGCCCGCCGGCTCCACCGAGTTCGGGATGGTCGCCCTGGTCCTGGGCGCGTGGTGCATCGGAGGACTGGTGCTGTGCCTGCTGACGTTCCGCTGGAAGAGCAACGACGGTCGATGACGGCCGGAGCCCGTGACGGCGCCTCCCACGTGTGGGAGCGGACCAGCCGGGCGTGGGACGCCTACTTCGCCGTGGTGTGGGTGACCGCCCTCGTCGTCACCCTCACCACGGCCGACCACGACGACGCCCAGCGGCTGGTCGCGGCGGGGCTGCTGGCGCTGCTGATGCCGTGGTACCTGGTCTTCGGGCGGCCCCAGTTGGCACGGCGGGAGGCCGACGAGCGGCAGACCCGGATCTACGTCGTCGGGGCGGTCGTGCTCTACGTACCGCCCGCGGCGATGGTGGCCGACATCAAGCTCGCCGTGTTCGCCCTGCTGCCGCAGTGCTTCATGCTGCTGCGGATGCGGGCCGCGCTGCTGGTCGCGACGCTGGTGACCGTGGTGCCGGTGGTGACCTGGGTGGTGTGGCGCGGTCCGCCCGTTCGCACCGTGGTCTTCGTCTTCCTGTCGGCGGCCACCGCGCTCGCCTTCTCCGCCGTCTTCGGCCGCTGGATCATGCGGGTCATCGACCAGAGCCGGGAGCGGGCGGAGCTGATCGCCGAGTTGGAGGCCCGGCGCGAGGAACTCGCCCGGCTGTCCGCCGCCCACGGGGCGCTCGCCGAACGGGAGCGGATGTCCCGGGAGATCCACGACACCCTCGCCCAGGGCTTCACCAGTCTGCTGATGCTGGTCCAGGCGGTGGAGGGCGAGTTGGACCGGGACCCGGACGGGGCCCGGCGCCATCTGGGGATGATGGCGCAGACCGCGCGGCAGAACCTGGCCGAGGCCCGGGCGCTGGTCGCCGGCGGTGCACCGGCCGAACTCGACGGCAGCTCGCTGCCCGACGCGCTGCGCCGGCTCGCCGAGCGGCACGCCCCGCCGGCCCGGGTGACGGTGACCGGCGGCGGACGCCCCCTGGCGCCGGCCCTGGAGTTGGTGGCGCTGCGCGCCTGCCAGGAGGCCCTGGCCAACGCCGCCAAGCACGCCGGCGCAGGTGCCGGGGTGAGCGTCGACCTCGACCGTACGGACGACGAGCTGCGGCTCCGCGTCCACGACACCGGGCGCGGCTTCGACACCGCCGCGCCGCCGGCGGGCTTCGGGCTCCGGGGCCTGCGCGCCCGGGCGGCCGAGGTCGGCGGCCGGGCCGAGGTGCACAGCGCCCCGGGCCGGGGCACCACCGTCTCCGTCACCCTGCCGATCCCCCCGCCCCGCCCCGAGGAGGGCCTTCGATGATCCGGATCCTGCTGGCCGACGACCACCCCGTGGTCCGCGAGGGGCTGCGCGGCATGCTCGGCGCCGAGCCCGACCTCGAAGTGGTCGGCGAGGCGTCCAGCGGACCGCAGGCCGAAGCGCTGAGCGCACGGTTGCGCCCCGACATCGTGCTGATGGACCTGCGGATGCCGGGCGGCTCGGGCGTCGATTCGATCACCCGGATGCGGTCGGCCGGGCTGCCCTGCCGGGTCATCGTGCTCACCACGTACGAGACGGACTCCGACATCCTGCGCGCGGTCGCCGCGGGCGCCGCCGGCTATCTGCTGAAGGACCTGGCCAGGGAAGAACTCGCCGGGGCGATCCGGGCCGCCGCGCGCGGCGAGACCGTCCTCGCGCCCTCGGTGGCCACCCGGCTCGTCGACCGGCTGCGGGACCGGCCCGAGCGTCCGCACCTGTCGGAGCGGGAGACCTCGGTGCTGCGGCTGGTGGCGGAGGGGTGCACGAACGCGGAGATCGGCCGCCGGCTGTTCATCGGCGAGTCCACGGTGAAGACCCATCTGCTGCGGGTGTTCGGCAAGTTGGAGGTGGCCGACCGGACGGCGGCGGTGACCCGGGCGATGCGCTGGGACCTGCTGTGACGCGGGGCCCGCGGAGCGAGGCGTCACCTCGTTCCGCGGGCCCCGCGCCCTCACGCCAGCTTGCGCCGGACCGCCTCGGTCACGTCCGACAGCGGCACCGGGTTCTGCTCCCCGGACTCCATGTCCTTCAACTGCACGTGCCCCTCGGCCAGGTCGCGCTCGCCGGCGACGATCGCGTACCGCGCACCGCTGCGGTTGGCCGCCTTCATGGCACCCTTCAGGCCCCGGCCGCCGTACGCGAAGTCCGCGGCGACGCCCGCCTTGCGCAGCCGGGTGACCACGCCGAAGAGCACCCGGCGGGCCTCCTCGCCCAGCGGGACGGCGTACACGCTGGTGGCCGGCGGCACGTCCAGCGCCACGCCCTCCGCCTGGAGCGCCAGCACCGTGCGGTCGACCCCCAGCGCCCAGCCCACGGACGGCAGCGCGGGGCCGCCGATCATCTCCGACAGGCCGTCGTAGCGCCCGCCGCCGCCGACCGCGGACTGCGAGCCCAGGCCGTCGTGGACGAACTCGAAGGTGGTGCGGGTGTAGTAGTCCAGACCGCGCACGAGGCGGTCGTCGTCCTCGAAGGAGACGCCCTCTTCCAAGAGCAGCTCCCGGACCCCCTTGTGGTACGCCCGGCAGTTCTCGCACAGGTGGTCGCGGAGCACCGGCGCGTCGACGAGCTGCTTGCGCACCTCGGGCCGCTTGTCGTCGAGGACCCGCAGCGGATTGATGTCGATCCTGCGCCGGGTCTCCTCGTCGAGGTCGAGTCCGCGCAGGAAGGCCACCAGCGCCTCGCGGTAGCGCGGCCGGCACTCCTGGTCGCCGAGCGAGTTCAACAGGATCCGGAAGTCGCGCAGCCCCAGCGAGCGGTACGCCTGGTCCGCCAGGATGATCAGCTCGGCGTCCAGCACCGGGTCCTCGGCGCCGATGGCCTCCGCGCCGACCTGCGAGAAGTGCCGGTAGCGGCCCGCCTGGGGACGCTCGTAGCGGTAGTACGAACCGGAGTACCAGAGCTTCACCGGCAGCGAGCCCTGCTTGTGCAGATTGGCTTCCAGCGCGGCGCGCAGCACGGACGCGGTGCCCTCGGGGCGCAGCGCGAGCTGGCTGCCGCCCTTGGTGGTGAGGGTGTACATCTCCTTGGTGACGATGTCGGTGGACTCCCCGACACCGCGGGCGAAGAGCTCGACGTCTTCGAAGCCGGGCGTCTCCACGTAGCCGTAGCCGGAGTTGCGCAGCGGCGCGGCGAGCGCCTCCCGGACCGCGAGGAAGGTCGCGGAATCGGGCGGCAGCAGGTCGTACGTGCCCTTGGGGGCCTGGAAAGTGCTCACGGAGGTCTCTTCTTCACATTCCTCGTCGGGGAGCGTCCGTGCTCCCGAGGCCGGTCGCCACTGCCCGCAGATAGGGGTTGGCGGCGCGCTCGCGGCCGATGGTCGTCTGGGGACCGTGTCCCGACAGGACCACGGTCGAGTCGTCGAGCGGCAGGCACACGCGTGCCAGCGATTCGAGCAGCTCGCCCTGGTCGCCCCCGGGCAGGTCGGTGCGTCCGACGGAGCCGGCGAAGATCAGGTCGCCCGAGAAGAGGACCGGTGGTACGTCACCGGCCTCGGGCGTCCCGAACGTCACCGACCCCTTGGTATGGCCGGGGGCGTGGGAGACGGTCAGCTCCAGACCGGCGAGGTCGAGCTTGGCGCCGTCGGTCAGCTCGTGCACGTCGGACGGTTCGCCGACGGTGAGCTCGCCCATCAGCTGGGCCCCGAAGGAGCGGCCGAGCGCCTTCTCCGGGTCGCTCATCATGTACCGGTCGGACGGGTGGATCCAGGCGGGCACGTCGTGGGCGCCGCACACCGGGACGACCGAGGCCACGTGGTCGATGTGGCCGTGCGTGAGGACGACGGCGACCGGCTTCAGCCGGTGCTTGGCCACGGTCTCCGCGACGCCTTCGGCGGCCTGGTGACCTGGGTCGACGATCACGCACTCCTCGCCAGCGGCGGGGGCGACCAGATAGCAGTTGGTCCCCCAGGCCCCTGCGGGGAACCCGGCAATCAGCACGTTCGTCCTCATCGGGTCGGGGATGGGCCGTTGCGCAGACAAGCAACAGGTCAGAGCCTACCGGCCCTGCTGCTCGCACAGCGAACCCGTATACGGTACGGGCACGCGCGACGTTCTGATGCGTACGCACGCCCTTGGGGCTCAAGGACACTCAAGGACACTGAAGAGCACTGAAGAGGAGCGGAACTCGGTGGTCAACAGCGATCAGCGGCGCCGGCAGCTGGCCCGCGAGAAGTTCGAGCGTCAGCAGCAGCGCCGCGCGGCGGCCCGCAGACGCAAGCAGCGCAACTCGGTCATCGCGGCTGCGGTGGTCGTGGTGCTGATCAGCGGTGCGGTGGCCGCCGCGTCCATCGTCGGCAGCGACGACAACGGCGACAAGTCCGACCAGCAGACGGCGGCGGACCAGGCCACCCAGACGCCGCCGAGCCCGAAGCCGGAGGAGCCGAAGGTCCCCGAGCCGAAGATGGCGATCGACGCCAAGGCCCCGTACACGATGACGCTGGAGACCAACCACGGTCCGGTCGCGGTCGCGATGGAGGCCGCGAAGACGCCGCGGACGGTGAACTCCTTCAAGTCGCTCGCCGACAAGGGCTACTTCAACGGCACCAAGTGCCACCGGCTGACCACGCAGGGCATCTTCGTGCTCCAGTGCGGCGACCCGACGGGCGACGGCACGGGCGGCCCCGGCTACAACATCCCCGACGAGAACCTGACCGCGCTCGGCAAGGCGGGCGCGGACGGCAAGGTGACCTTCCCGGCGGGCACCGTGGCGATGGCCAACACCGGGGCGCCGAACTCCGGCGGCAGCCAGTTCTTCCTGGTCTACAAGGAGACCAAGCTGCCGCCGTCGTACACGCCGTTCGGAAAGATGGACGAAGCCGGGCTGAAGGCCGTGCAGAAGGTGGCCGAGGCCGGAGTCGAGGGCGGCGCCGGCGACGGAGCGCCGAAGTCGGCGGTCACCGTCGAGAAGGCGGCCGTGAGCAAGGGGTGACGGTCCGGGCGACCCCGGTTCGCCCCGGGTGGCCGCCCCGGCGCGGGAGGGTTGGAATTCGCGCGCGCTGAGTGCGGACAGCCGGGCGACCGGTCGCCTAGATTGGCGTTGTGCAGGGCGGGCGCAGCTCGCCCCAGGAAACTGTGGACGATGCCCGGGGGACCTCCTCCGTCGGCATCAGGTGGAGGAGGCGCTGTGAGCAGCGACCCGTGGGGCCGTGTCGATGAGACGGGCACCGTGTACGTGCGTACTGCCGACGGGGAGAAGGTCGTCGGTTCGTGGCAGGCCGGGACCCCCGAGGAGGCCCTGGCCTATTTCGAGCGCAAGTACGAGGGCTTGGTGGTCGAGATCGGCCTCCTCGAAAAGAGGGTGAAGACCACCGACCTGTCGGCCAAGGACGCGCAGACGGCAATTGACCACCTGCGCCAGCAGGTGGTGGAGCACCACGCCGTGGGTGACCTCGACGCCCTGGCGAAGCGCCTGGACGCCCTGGTCGAGACGGTCGACAAGCGTCGCGAGGAGCGCAAGGTCCAGCGGGCGAAGCAGCACGACGAGGCGCGCCGCGCCAAGGAGGAGCTGGTCGCCGAGGCGGAGGAGCTGGCGCAGAGCGAGCAGTGGCGGACGGCCGGCGAGCGGCTGCGGTCCCTGGTCGACACCTGGAAGGGGCTGCCCCGGCTCGACCGGAAGTCCGACGACGAGCTGTGGCACCGCTTCTCGCACGCCCGCTCGGCCTTCTCCAAGCGCCGCAAGGCGCACTTCGCGTCGCTGGACGCGCAGCGCGAGGACGCCCGCAAGACGAAGGAGCGGCTGGTCTCCGAGGCCGAGGCGCTCTCCGGGTCCACGGACTGGGGCGCCACCGCCGCCCGCTACCGCGAGCTGATGGCGGACTGGAAGGCGGCCGGTCGGGCCCAGCGGGAGGCCGAGGAGGACCTGTGGAACCGCTTCCGCGGTGCCCAGGACGTCTTCTTCGCCGCGCGCAGCGAGGTCTTCGCCGAGCGGGACGCCGAGCAGGCGGAGAACCTGAAGCTCAAGGAGGAGCTGGCGGCCGAGGCGGAGAAGCTGGTGCCGGTGACGGACCTGAAGGCCGCCCGGTCCGCGTTCCGCGCGATCAACGAGCGCTGGGAGGCCGTCGGCCACGTCCCGCGGGACGCCCGGGCCCGGGTCGAGGGCCGGATGCACGCGGTGGAGCGCGCCCTCCAGGAGTCCGAGGACAACGAGTGGCGCCGGACGAACCCGGAGGCCCGGGCGCGGGCCGCGGGTCTGACGGGCCAGCTCCAGGCTGCGGTCGACAAGCTGCGCAGCCAGATCGACGCGGCGCGCGCCGCCGGCAACAACGCCAAGGCCGACAAGCTCGCCAAGGAGCTGGAGGGCCGCCAGGCCCTGCTGGACCAGGCGCTGAAGGGCCTGGAGGAGTTCGGCGGCTGACGCCGACCCGACCCGTACGACGACGTGGGCCCCGCCTCTGCGAGAGGCGGGGCCCACGTCGTTCCGGTCGTCCCGGGGCTCAGGGGCGGCGGGCCGAGGTGACCCGGTAGACGTCGTACACGCCCTCCACGCCCCGCACCGCCTTCAGCACGTGACCGAGGTGCTTGGGGTCGCCCATCTCGAAGGTGAACCGCGAGGTGGCCACCCGGTCGCGGGAGGTCTGCACGGCGGCCGACAGGATGTTCACGTGCTGGTCGGACAGGACCCGGGTGACGTCCGACAGCAGCCGGGACCGGTCCAGCGCCTCGACCTGGATGGCGACCAGGAAGACCGACGACTGGGTGGGGGCCCACTCGACGTCGAGGATCCGCTCGGGCTGCTGCGACAGGGAGTCGACGTTGACGCAGTCGGCGCGGTGCACGGACACGCCGCTGCCGCGGGTGACGAAGCCGATGATCGGGTCGCCGGGCACCGGGGTGCAGCAGCGCGCCAGCTTCACCCAGACGTCGTCGACGCCCTTGACCACGACCCCGGGGTCGGCGTTCGAGCGGCGCTTGCCGCTGCGGCCCCGGGCCGGCGGCGAGGACTCGGCGATGTCCTCAGTGGCGGCCTCCTCGCCGCCGAGCGCCTGCACCAGCTTCTGTACGACGCCCTGAGCGGCGACGTGGCCCTCGCCGATCGCCGCGTACAGCGACGAGATGTCCGGGTAGCGCATCTCGTGGGCGAGGGTGACGAGGGAGTCGCCGGTGAGGATCCGCTGGATCGGCAGGTTCTGCTTGCGCATGGCCCGGACGATGGCGTCCTTGCCCTGCTCGATCGCCTCGTCGCGCCGCTCCTTGGAGAACCAGGCGCGGATCTTGTTGCGGGCCCGGGGCGACTTGACGAAGCCCAGCCAGTCGCGGGACGGCCCGGCGCCCTCCGCCTTGGAGGTGAAGACCTCCACCAGGTCGCCGTTGTCCAGGGTCGACTCCAGCGGGACGAGCCGGCCGTTGACCCGCGCCCCTATCGTGCGGTGGCCCACTTCCGTGTGGACGGCGTAGGCGAAGTCGACCGGGGTGGCGCCGGCGGGCAGCGCTATCACGTCGCCCTTGGGCGTGAAGACGAAGACCTCGTTGCGGGAGAGGTCGAAGCGCAGCGACTCCAGGAACTCCGAGGGGTCCTCGGTCTCCTTCTGCCAGTCCAGGAGCTGGCGCAGCCACGCCATGTCGTTGAGGTGGTCGTCCTTGCCGGACTTCTTCGGCACGTCGGTGCGCACCTTGGAGGCGCCGGCGACCGCCTCCTGCTTGTACTTCCAGTGCGCGGCGATGCCGTACTCGGCGCGGCGGTGCATGTCGAAGGTGCGGATCTGGAGCTCGACCGGCTTGCCGTTGGGTCCGATGACCGTCGTGTGCAGCGACTGGTACATGTTGAACTTCGGCATCGCGATGTAGTCCTTGAACCGGCCGGGGACCGGGTTCCACCGCGCGTGGACGGTGCCGAGCGCCGCGTAGCAGTCCCGGACGGTGTCGACCAGGACCCGGATGCCGACCAGGTCGTAGATCTCCGCGAAGTCCCGACCGCGGACGATCATCTTCTGGTACACGCTGTAGTAGTGCTTGGGCCGGCCGGTGACGGTGGCCTTGATCCGGGCGGCACGCAGGTCGGACTGGACCTCGTCGGTCACTATGGCCAGGTACTCGTCGCGCTTGGGCGCCCGCTCCGCCACCAGCCGCACGATCTCGTCGTACATCTTGGGGTAGAGGATCGCGAAGGCGAGGTCCTCCAGCTCCCACTTGATGGTGTTCATGCCCAGCCGGTGCGCCAGCGGGGCGTAGATCTCCAGCGTCTCGCGGGCCTTCTTCTCCTGCTTCTCCCGCTTGAGGTAGCGCATGGTGCGCATGTTGTGCAGCCGGTCCGCGAGCTTGATCACCAGGACCCGGGGGTCCTTCGCCATGGCGACGACCATCTTGCGCACAGTCTCCGCCTGCGCCGCCTCGCCGAACTTGACCTTGTCCAGCTTGGTGACGCCGTCGACGAGCAGGGCGACCTGGTCGCCGAAGTCGCGGCGGAGGGTGTCGAGGCCGTACTCGGTGTCCTCGACGGTGTCGTGCAGCAGCCCGGCCATCAGGGTGGCGGGGTCCATGCCCAACTCGGCGAGGATGGTGGTGACCGCGAGGGGGTGGGTGATGTACGGGTCGCCGCTCTTGCGCTTCTGCCCGCGGTGCCAGCGCTCCGCGACCTGGTACGCCTTCTCGATCTGGCGGAGCGTGGCGGTCTCGATCTTGGGGTCGTTGCCGCGGACGATCCGCAGCAGCGGCTCCAGGACGGGGTTGTACGGGGACGAGCGCTGCACGCCGAGCCGGGCGAGGCGGGCGCGGACCCGGTTGGACGAGCCCCCGCTGCGCTGTCCGCCGCCGGTGGACCAGGAGGTGCCGGCGGGGGTGGTGCTGCGCCTGACCGCGGACGGGGTGGGCGCGGAGCGCAGGGCGGACGAGGAGGTCGCGCCCGAGCCCTTCGCACGCTCGGGCGCCGCCTGGCCCGTGCGTTCGACCGGCTTCTTCTCGGGCGTGGCTGGGGCCGCTGCGGCCCTTTCGGCCTTGGGGCCGTGCGGTGCGGTGGCGGGACGGGCCTCGTCTGGCAAGAGCGCTCCTCGTGCGGTTCCGGGTCCCCCCGGGACAGGTCCGGAGAGCCCATCGTATCGACCCGGCCGTTCCTGCGCCCCCGTGGCTGGAACAGACCCCTGGGGCTCCGGAATTCCCGGAGCCCCAGGGGTCTGTTGTTTCCGCCGTGTACGGGGCGTCTCAGAGCGCGAGCAGCGACTCCAGGGGAGCGCCCCCGAGGACCGGCTCCAGCCGGCCGCGACCGCCGAGGAAGCCCAGCTCCATCAGCACGGCGACGCCGGCGACGTCCGCGCCGCCGCGGCGGATCAGCTCCGCTGCGGCGCCCGCGGTGCCTCCGGTGGCCAGCACGTCGTCGATGACCATGACCCGGTCGCCGGGGCGCAGGTCTTCGGCGTGCACCTCGATCTCGGCGCTGCCGTACTCCAGGTCGTACGACTGGGCGAGGGTGGCTCCGGGGAGCTTGCCCGCCTTGCGGACCGGGACGAAGCCGAGGCCGGCGCGGACCGCGACGGGGGCCGCCAGTATGAATCCGCGGGCCTCCAGACCGACGACCTTGGTCGCGCCGTGGCGTACGCACAGCTCGGTGAGGGCGTCGGTCAGGGCGGTGAACGCCTCGGGGTCGGCGAGCAGCGGGGTGATGTCCTTGAACACCACGCCCGGCTGCGGATAGTCGGGGACGTCGCGGATCCGGCTGAGCAGCAGCTCCCGCACGCCCGCGGTCATCGGCGCCGCCCGGAGGACTTGCCCCGACCGCGGCCGCGCTGGCCTACGACGCCGGAGCCGCCCGCGGCGGCCGCCGCGGCGTCACCGGGGAGCGCGTCCTGCGGCTCGTCACCGGCGGTGGCACCGCCCTCGGGCTCCTCCTGCTCACTGCGGGCCCGCTTGGCGAGCACCCGCTTGCGCAGCGCCTTCATCTGCGGGTCGCGCTCCTTGAAGTCCGCGACCAGCGGGGTCGCGATGAAGATCGAGGAGTACGCACCGGCGGCGAGGCCGACGAAGAGCGAGAGCGAGATGTCGTTCAGCATGCCGGCGCCCAGGAACCCGCCGCCGATGAAGAGCAGACCGGCGACGGGGAGCAGCGCGACGACGGTGGTGTTGATGGAGCGCACCAGGGTGCCGTTGAGGCTGCGGTTGGCCAGCTCGCTGTAGGTGAAGCGGGTCTGCTTGGTGATGTCCTTGGCGCCCTCTTTGAGTCCGTCGAAGACGACGACGGTGTCGTAGAGGGAGTAGCCGAGGATGGTGAGCAGACCGATCACCGTGCCCGGGGTGACCTCGAAGCCGACCAGGGCGTAGACGCCGACGGTGATCGTGAGGTCGTGGATCAGGGCGATGAGGGCGGCCAGCGCCATGCGCCATTCGAAGGCGATGGCGAGGTAGATCACCACGAGGACCATGAAGATCGCCAGGCCCTGCCACGCCTTGTTGGCGATCTGCTCGCCCCAGCTGGGGCCGACCAGCTCGGCGTCGATCTTGTCGGCGGCGATGTCCAGGTCCTTGGCCAGCTCGTTCTGGACCTTGGTGGCCGTGGCGGTGTCCAGCTCGCTGACCTGGATGCGCAGGGTGCCGTTGCCCAGCTTCTGGACGATGGCCTGGTGGCCGGACGCCTCTTCCGCGTACTCCTGGGCCTGGCTGACGGAGGCGCTGGTCTTCGGGGTGGTGAAGACGGCGCCGCCCTTGAACTCGATGCCCATGTTCAGGCCGCGCACCGCCAGGCCGACGATGGCCGTGATGGTGATCAGGATCGAGACCGCGTACCAGAACTTGCGCTTGGCGACGAAGTCGTAGCCGATCTCGCCGCGGTAGAGCCGGGCGCCGATGGTGCCGAGACGCGACATGCTCACGCCTCCTTCGGGTCGATGGGGGCGGGAGTGCGACGGGAGCGGCGCAGCGGGGGCGTGACGCCCAGCCGCTTGGGGTCGAGCCCGGACCAGGGGTGGCCGTTGCCGAAGAACTTCGAGCGGGCGGCCAGCGTCATCAGCGGCTTGGTGAAGAAGAACACCACGACGACGTCGAGCAGGGTGGTCAGGCCGAGCGTGAACGCGAAGCCCTGGACCTTGCCGACGGTGACGAGGAAGAGCACGGCGGCGGCGAGGAAGGAGACGAAGTCGGAGACGAGGATCGTGCGCCGGGCACGGGGCCAGGCGCGCTCGACGGCCGGGCGCAGGGTGCGGCCTTCGCGGATCTCGTCCCTGACCCGTTCGAAGTAGACGATGAACGAGTCCGCTGTGATGCCGATGGCGACGATGGCGCCGCAGACCGCGGGGAGGTTCAGCGCGAAGCCGATGGCCGGGCCGAGCAGCGACATCAGCGTGTAGGTGAGGACCGCGGACGCCATCAGGCTGAGGATCGCGATCAGCGCCAGGCCGCGGTAGTAGACCACCAGGTAGATGATGACCAGGGCGAGGCCGATGGCACCGGCGATGAGGCCGGCCCGCAGCTGCTCGCCGCCGAGCGCGGCGCTGACGGTGGTGACGCTCTGCTCTTCGAAGCTCAGCGGCAGCGCACCGTAGGAGAGGATGTTGCCCAGGTCCTGGGCGGAATCCTGGTCGAAGCTGCCGGAGATCTCGGCGTTGGAGCTGAGGGCCTGCTTGACCTCGGGGGCCGAGACGACCTCGCCGTCGAGCGCGATGGCGAACTGGTTCATCGGCGGCTGCTGGGTGGCCAGCTTGCCGGTGATCTTCTCGAACTTCTTCGAGCCGGACTTGGTGAAGTCCATGGTGACGATCCACATGCCGCGCTGCTGGTCCAGCTGGCCCTTGGCGTCGTCCACGTCCTTGCCGTCGACCTCGGCGGGGCCGAGGATGTACTTCTCCCACTGGTCGGCGCCGTTCTTGCCGCAGGCGATGACGGTGTCCTCGGGGCGGTCGGCGTCACCGGCGGCGCTGCGGGCCTTGGGGTCCTCGCAGTTCAGCGCGGCGAAGCGCTTTTCGAGGTCGGCGTTGGCGGGAGGCGTGCCGGGGTCGGTCTTGGGGGGCTGCGAGGCCCCGTCCGACGGCTTGTCCGAGTCCGCGGCGGCGGAGGCGGAGGCCGACGGCGAGGGCGCCTTCAGGCCCTCGGTGACGGCGCGGCCCTGGGTGGTGGCACCGGTGCTGGGCTTGGTGCTCGCCGATCCGGAGGGCGCGGTGGAGGGGTTCCCCTTGGCTTTGTCGCCCTCCTTGCCGTCGGCGGAGGCCGACGGACTGGGCTGCGGGGCGGCTGGGCCCCCGGGGGCGACGGCTAGGACTGGTCGGAAGTACAGCTGCGCGGTGGTGCCGACCTGCTTGCGCGCCTGCTCCGAGTCGGTCCCCTTGGGGATGTTGACGATGATGTTCTCGCGGCCCTGGGTCTGGACCTCGGCCTCCGAGACGCCGAGACCATTGACACGGCGTTCGATGATGCCGACCGCCGTGTTCATGTTGGTCTCGTTGATCGCGCTTTCCTTGCCGGGCTCGGCCTTGGCCTTCAGCGTGATCGTCGTACCGCCCGCGAGGTCGATGCCCAGGCGCGGGGTGGTCTCCCCGGACCAGAACATCCCGCCCGTGAGCGCGGCCATCGCAATCAGGATGAGGACCAGGGTGCGCCCCGGCCTCCCCTGGCCCCCCGCGGGCCTTCGGCCCCTCTTAGGTGCTGCCACCTTCTCGTTTCTCCCTGTCCAACCGCCCCGCGCCGGGTGTGCGCAGGGGCGGCCACGAAGTGTTGTGGGGCCCAGCCCCCGCAGAAGTCAACACGACCAGGGGACCGCGGGGCACCCTCTGTGCCCCGGCGGTCCCCTTGATGGCTACTTCTCGCCGTCGGTCTTGCTGTCCTTGGACACGGTCTCGTCCTCGGCGGCGTCCGCGGCCGTCTCCGCGTCGGCGTCCTTCTTGCCGAGGTCGACGCGGCCCTCGTCGGACCCCTCGGTCAGCGAGGAGGCGTCGTCCGGCACGGCCGGGATCTCCTCACCGGGGACGTCGCCGTGGACGATGCGGTTGTACTCCTCGTCGTCGAGGACCGCGCCGATGGCGTTCTTCGCGTAGACGGCGTGGACGCCAGGGGCGACCTCAAGGAGCACGGTGTCGTCGCTGATCTCCTTGACGGTGGCGTACATGCCTCCGATCGTGCGCACTCCGGTGCCCGGCTGCATGGAGTCGCGCATGTTGGCGGCCTGCTGCTGCTTCTTCTTGGCGGAGCGCGTCATCAGGAACATGGCCCCGATGAGCACGATGAAGGGGAGGAAGGTCAGGAGACTCACGGGAAGAAACTTCCTTCACGACCGCGTCGCTGAGGCGGCCTATCTACGGGGGTGGGCACGCCGACCTGGAAGGGCGGCATCGGCGGAGTCTAAGCGAGTCCGCATCACTGGAACAACGCCCAGCATCCCACTGGAGTTCCGTAGTCGGACAGTACCGCGCCGTCACGCCCCGAACAGCCCTTGTTGTCCCCCGGTGCCGGGCGCCTGCGCCGGCGGCGTGAGCCCGAGGTGCGCCCAGGCGGCGGGGGTGGCGACCCGGCCGCGCGGCGTGCGCGCCAGCAGACCCTCCCGTACGAGGAAGGGCTCCGCCACTTCTTCGACGGTCTCGCGCTCCTCCCCCACCGCCACGGCCAGGGTCGACAGGCCGACCGGGCCGCCGCCGAACAGCTTCAGCAGGGCCTGGAGCACGGCGCGGTCGAGCCGGTCGAGGCCGCGGCCGTCGACCTCGTACACCCCGAGGGCGACGGCCGCCACCTCCTGGGTGATCACGCCGTCCGCCTTGACCTGGGCGTAGTCCCTGACCCGGCGCAGCAGACGGTTGGCGATGCGGGGCGTGCCTCGGGAGCGGCCGGCGATCTCGGCGGCGCCGTCCGCCTCGATCTCCACGTCGAGCAGTTGCGCGGAGCGGTGGATCACCCGCTCCAGCTCGGCGGGGTCGTAGAACTCCATGTGCGCGGTGAAGCCGAAGCGGTCGCGCAGCGGCGGGGGCAGCAGTCCGGCCCGGGTGGTCGCGCCGACCAGGGTGAAGGGGGGCAGCTCCAGGGGGATGGCGGTGGCTCCGGGGCCCTTGCCGACGATCACGTCGACGCGGAAGTCCTCCATGGCCATGTACAGCATCTCCTCGGCGGGCCGGGACATGCGGTGGATCTCGTCGAGGAAGAGGACCTCGCCCTCCTGGAGGGAGGAGAGGATCGCCGCGAGGTCCCCGGCGTGCTGGATGGCCGGGCCGGAGGTGATCCGGATCGGGGCCTGCATCTCGGCGGCGATGATCATCGAGAGGGTGGTCTTGCCGAGGCCGGGGGCGCCGGAGAGCAGGACGTGGTCGGCGGTCGCGCCGCGGGCCCGGGCCGCGGTGAGGACGAGGTCGAGCTGTTCGCGGACGCGCTCCTGGCCGACGAACTCGTGCAGCGACTTGGGGCGCAGGGCGGCCTCGACGGCCTGGTCCTCGTCGCCCGCCGAAGCGCCGACGAGCCGGTCCTCGGCGCCGTCGGACGCGCCGAGGTCGGGGCCGTACGAGCCGGCGGGGCCGGCGGAACCGTCAGGGCCGTCTTCGTGAGGGGCGTCGTCCCAGTTCACTGCGCGTGTGCCTCGTGTGGTCGGGCGGCCGGGGCCGCGGTTGCTTCGGCGGAGGGGGTACGGGCGGGCGGGGTGCGACCGGGCCGCCGGGCCGGGTCGCGGCGCCGGGTCATCTCGTCCGGTTCAGCGTCTGGAGCGCGGTCTTCAGGAGCTGGCCGACCTGGGGCTCGCCGCCCGCGGCTGCCGCCTGCGGAGCGACCGCGGCCACCGCTTCGTCGGCCTCGCGGGTGGCGTATCCGAGGCCGATGAGGGCGGCGTGCAGTTGGTCGCGCCAGGACGCGCTGATCGCGGTGCCGACGCCCTGGCGTCCGGCGAGCGCGCCCACCGGCTCGCCGAGCCGGTCCTTCAGCTCCAGCAACAGCTTCTGCGCGCCCTTCTTGCCGATGCCGGGGACGGCGGTGAGCGCCTTCTCGTCGCCGGTGGAGACGGCGATGCGCAGGGCGTCCGGGGAGTGGACGGCGAGCATGGCCTGGGCCAGGCGGGGGCCGACGCCGCTGGCGGTCTGGAGCAGTTCGAAGACCTGCCGCTCGTCCTCGTCGGCGAAGCCGTAGAGCGTGAGGGAGTCCTCCCGCACGACGAGGGAGGTGGCGAGCTTGGCCGCTTCGCCGATGCGCAGTTTGGAGAGGGTGTCGGGGGTGCACTGCAGGGCCATGCCGACCCCGCCGACCTCGATCACCGCGGTCGTCGGGGCGAGGGCTGCGACCTGGCCGCTCACAAAGGCGATCATGACGTACGGCCTTTCGGGGGGTGCGCGGAGGGGCGGCGGTGGAGGGCTACGGCGCGCTGGAGCCGGTTCTGTGCCGGGGCGCGCCAGATGTGACAGATCGCGAGGGCGAGGGCGTCCGCCGCGTCCGCCGGCTTGGGCGGTGCGTCGAGCCGTAGGAGACGGGTCACCATCGCGCCGACCTGCGCCTTGTCGGCCCGGCCGCTGCCGGTGACGGCGCCCTTGACCTCGCTCGGGGTGTGCAGGACGACGGGGATGCCGCGGCGGGAGGCGCAGAGCATGGCGACGGCGCTGGCCTGCGCGGTGCCCATCACCGTCCGTACGTTGTGCTGGCTGAAGACGCGCTCGACGGCGACCCGGTCGGGGTTGTGGGCGTCGAGCCACTTCTCGATGCCCGCCTCGATGGCGACGAGCCGATGGCCCAACTCCGCGTCGGGCGGGGTGCGCACCACGCCGACGTCGACCATCGTCAGCGGGCGGCCCGCCTCCCCCTCGACCACCCCGACGCCACAGCGGGTCAGCCCCGGGTCGACCCCCAGCACGCGCACGCGCCACCCCTCCTTCGTTCATCTGTTTGTGCAGGCTATCGGCTGGTACTGACATCGCACGCGCAGCACGCGAACAAGGGCGGGCCGGAGGGGGTTTCTCCCTCCGGCCCGCCCTCGTCAGGTCGGCCGCCGGCCGTCAGACGTCGACCTTCTCCATGATCTCGTCGGAGACGTCGAAGTTGGCGAAGACGTTCTGCACGTCGTCGCTGTCCTCCAGCGCGTCGATCAGCTTGAAGATCTTGCGCGCGCCCTCTTCGTCCAGCTCGACCTGCATGGTCGGGACGAAGTTCGCCTCGGCGGAGTCGTAGTCGATGCCCTGCTCCTGGAGCGCGGTGCGGACCGCGACGAGGTCGGTGGCCTCGCTCAGCACCTCGAAGGACTCGCCGAGGTCGTTGACCTCTTCGGCGCCCGCGTCCAGGACGGCGCCGAGGACGTCGTCCTCCGACAGGTCGCCCTTGGGGACGATCACCACGCCCTTGCGGTTGAAGAGGTACGAGACCGAGCCCGGGTCGGCCATGGAGCCGCCGTTGCGGGTCATGGCGACGCGGACGTCGGACGCGGCACGGTTGCGGTTGTCGGTGAGGCACTCGATGAGCACCGCGACGCCGTTCGGACCGTAGCCCTCGTACATGATCGTCTCGTAGTCGGCGCCGCCGGCCTCCAGGCCGGCGCCGCGCTTGAGGGCCGAGTCGATGTTCTTGTTCGGCACCGACTGCTTCTTGGCCTTCTGGATGGCGTCGAAGAGGGTCGGGTTGCCGTCGATGTCGGCGCCGCCCATCCGGGCCGCGACCTCGATGTTCTTGATCAGCTTCGCGAAGAGCTTGCCGCGCTTGGCATCGATCACGGCCTTCTTGTGCTTCGTCGTAGCCCATTTAGAGTGGCCGGACATCTGCCTGTCTCCTTCGCGTAACCGATTGCTGCTGCACTGCCGTCGTGAGTCGCACTGCTGCGGTGCTCGGCAGCGATCCTACCGGGATCGGGTCACCCGACCGCGCGCACCATGTCCACGAACAGGCCGTGCACCCGGTGGTCCCCGGTCAGTTCGGGGTGGAACGAGGTGGCGAGGGCGTTTCCCTGGCGCACGGCGACGATGTGGCCGTCGTGCTCGGCGAGCACCTCCACGTCCGCGCCGACCGACTCCACCCACGGCGCCCGGATGAAGACCCCTTCCACGGGCCCGTCGACCCCCGTGACGTCGACGGACGCCTCGAAGGACTCGTTCTGCCGGCCGAAGGCGTTGCGGCGGACGATCATGTCGATGCCGCCGAAGGTCTCCTGCTCGGAGCGCGGGTCGAGGATCTTGTCGGCGAGCATGATCAGTCCGGCGCAGGTGCCGTAGACCGGCGTGCCGACGCGGATCCGCTCGCGCAGCGGCTCCAGCACGCCGAAGACGTTCGCCAGCTTGGACATCGTGGTGGACTCGCCGCCGGGGATCACCAGGGCGTCGACCTCGGCGATCTCCTCGGGCCGGCGCACCGGCCTGGCCACGGCGTCCACCGCGGCCAGGGCGATCAGGTGCTCCCTGACGTCGCCTTGGAGGGCGAGCACGCCGATCAGGGGGGTGCTCACTACCAACCCCGGTTCGCGTAGCGCTCGGACTCGGGCAGGGTGTCGCAGTTGATGCCGACCATGGCCTCGCCCAGGTTGCGGGAGGCATCCGCGATGATCTTGGGGTCGTCGTAGAAGGTGGTGGCCTTCACGATGGCGGCGGCGCGCTTGGCGGGGTCGCCCGACTTGAAGATGCCGGAGCCGACGAAGACGCCCTCGGCGCCGAGTTGACGCATCAGCGCGGCGTCGGCGGGGGTGGCCACGCCGCCGGCGGAGAACAGCACGACCGGCAGCTTGCCCAGCTCGGCGACCTCCTTCACCAGCTCGTACGGGGCGCGCAGCTCCTTCGCGGCGGCGAACAGCTCGTTGTGGTCGTAGCCGCGCAGCCGGGCGATCTCGTTCTTGATCTGACGCAGGTGGCGCACCGCCTCGACGACGTTGCCGGTGCCGGCCTCGCCCTTGGAGCGGATCATGGCCGCGCCCTCGGCGATCCGGCGCAGGGCCTCGCCCAGGTTGGTGGCGCCGCAGACGAAGGGGGTGGTGAAGGCCCACTTGTCGGAGTGGTTGACCTCGTCGGCCGGGGTGAGCACCTCCGACTCGTCGATGTAGTCCACGCCGAGGGACTGGAGCACCTGGGCCTCGACGAAGTGGCCGATGCGGGACTTGGCCATCACGGGGATGGAGACCGCCTCGATGATCTCCTCGATCATGTTGGGGTCGGACATCCGGGCCACGCCGCCGTCCTTGCGGATGTCGGCGGGGACCCGCTCCAGGGCCATGACGGCCACGGCGCCCGCGTCCTCGGCGATCTTCGCCTGCTCGGCGTTGACCACGTCCATGATGACGCCGCCCTTGAGCTGCTCGGCCATGCCGCGCTTGACGCGCGCGGTGCCGGTAGCGGGGGCGTCCGACTGCGGGGTGGTGGAGAGCGTGCTGGACACGGGGGCAACCTCACTCGATGACGGCGGTACGGCCGGGGCACGGGGGGCCTCCGACCGGTGGACGTGTCATCGATGGAACAACCACGGATCAGTCCACTACAAGGGCCAATGGTCAGGCGGTGGATCGTTTTCGCTGGTCAGGACGTCAGGAGGCGCCCGGCCGGTCCGCGAGGGCGGCGGGGGGCTCGTCGTCCATCTCGAACGCAAGGGGGAAGGGCGCGTGTCCGGCGAGCCGGAACCAGCGGACCTTGCGGTGGCGGCGCAGGGCGCGGGCCGCGCGCACGGCGTCGTTGTGGAACCGCCGCGCCATGGGGACCCGGCGCACCGCCTGCGCCAACTCCGCGGATGCCTCCTCGCCGCCGGGCACCTCGCGCACCGCCTCCATCTGCGCCGGCTCGGCGAACACCGCCCGCAGCGCGGCGCTCAACTCGCTCTCGGCGACCTCGCGCTGCTCCTCGTCGGCCTGGCGGGCGGCGTGCGCGGCCTCGTACAACACGATCGATGCGGCGGGGTCGAGCACGCCGGACGTCGCGAACTCCTGGGTGACGGAGGCGCGTCGCAGCAGTTGCGCGTCGAGGGCGGCGCGGGCGGCGTCGATCCGGGTGTGCAGCCGGTCGAGCCGCCCGGCGGTCCAACTGAGGTACAGCCCGACGGCGAGCAGCCCGACGAGAACCCAAATGAGCGTTGCGATCACGATCGCCAAGGCTACGCGTCCCCTGCGGTCTGCTTGCGCTTGCGGGTTCCTTGCGGGTCCGGCTCCCGCCGCACGTGGAGCACAGGTCTTGGGGGGGGGCGGCTCCCGCCGGGGTCACGGGTCGCTTGGGGCGCTGGGGTCCCCCTTCACGCGCGCGCCCCGGGGCACGGGGTTCTCAAGCGCTTTCCTCGGCTACAGCCTGGGTGGGGGTTGGTCGCGCAGTTCCTCCCCCTGTGCCCTGCGGGCACGGGGGCACCCCCACCTACGCCCGAAGGGCGTGGGGGGACCCCCAGCGCCCCTAAAAACCCTCGCCCAGCAGGCACGGCAGGGGACCTCCACCGCCCCGGAAGGACCGTGGTCCATCGCCCTGGAGAGGGTCAGTGCTTCGCGAGGCCCAGGCGGCCGCGGAGGCCGCCCCGGTCGTCCGCGGCCACGGACGCCGCGCCCGCCGTCACCGTCTCGTACACCGCCAGCACGTCCGCCCCGACCGTCGACCAGTCGAAGCGCCGTACGTGGGCCGACCCCCGCTCCCGCAGGCGCTCGCGCCGCTCCGGGTCGTCCAGGAGGCGGACCGCGGCCGCGGCGAGCGCGTCGGGGTCCTCGTTGGCGAACAGGTCGCCCGCCGCCCCCTGGTCGAGGACCTGGGCGAACGCGTCGAGGTCGCTGGCGAGGACGGGTGCGCCCGCGGACATCGCCTCGACCAGGATGATGCCGAAGCTCTCGCCCCCCGTGTTGGGCGCGACGTACACGTCGACGCTGCGCAGCAGCCGCGCCTTGTCCTCGTCGCTGACCATGCCGAGGAACTCGACCCGCGAGCGCGCCTCGGGCGGCAGCAGGGCCAGCGCCTCGTCCTCGTCGCCGCGCCCGGCGACGAGGAGCCGGGCGTCCGGGCGGGCCGCCAGGATCGTCGGCAGGGCCTTCATCAGCACGGGCAGCCCCTTGCGGGGCTCGTCGATGCGGCCGATGAAGCCGATCGTGCCCCCCTGCCATTCCGCCTTCGGCTCGGCCCGCTCGAAGAAGGAGACGTCCACGCCGTTCGGGATGACGACCGCGTCGCCGCCGAGGTGTTCGACCAGGGTGCGCCGCGCGTACTCGCTGACCGCGATGCGCGCGCTGATCTTCTCCAGCGCCGGCTGGAGGATCGGATACGCGGCGATCATGGCGCGCGAGCGCGGGTTCGAGGTGTGGAAGGTGGCGACGATCGGCCCCTGCGCGGCCCAGCAGGCGAGCAGCCCCAGCGAGGGCGAGGTGGGCTCGTGGATGTGGATCACGTCGAAGGTGCCGTCGTGGAGCCAGCGCCGCACCCGGGCCGCGGACAGGAAGCCGAAGTTCAGCCGGGCGACCGAGCCGTTGTACGGGACGGGCACGGCGCGGCCCGCGGAGACGACGTACGGCGGCAGGGGCGTGTCGTCGTCGGCGGGGGCGAGCACGGACACCTCGTGACCGCGCCGGATCAGGTGCTCGGCGAGGTCCCGGATGTGGAACTGGACGCCCCCGGGGACGTCCCAGGAGTACGGACAGACGATGCCGATCTTCACGCGCCCGCCTCGTTCCCGGCCCCGTTCCCCGCCCGGTCGCCGGCGCGCGGCTCCAGGTCGGCGAGCCACAGTCGCTGGAGCATGTGCCAGTCCTCCGGGTGGTCGGCGATCCCCGTGGCGTACGCGTCCGCCAGGGCCTGCGTCATCGAGGACGTCTTGTCGGCCCGGCTGCCCGATTCGGGCACCTCGACGGGCGGATGGACCCGGCCGTGCATCACCGGCGCCTCCTCGTACCAGAGGGTCACCGGCAGCAGCAGCGCACCGGTCTGCTGGGCCAGCAGCGCGGGCCCGGCCGGCATGCGCGTCGTCTCGCCGAAGTACTTCACCTCGACGCCGGACGAGGACAGGTCGCGGTCGGCGACCAGGCACACCAGGCCGCCGTCGCGCAGCCGGCGCGCCAGGGTGCCGAAGGCGGAACCCCCGGCGTGCGGCAGCACCTCCATGCCGAGGCTCTCCCGGTACGCCACGAAGCGGTCGTACAGCGACTCGGGCTTCAGCCGCTCGGCGACGGTGGTGAAGGGGGTCTGCAGGACCCGGGTCACCCAGACGCCGGCGAGGTCCCAGTTGGCCAGGTGCGGCAGCGCGAGGATCACCCCGCGGTCGGCCGCGATGCCGTCGGTGAGGTGGTGCACGTCGTGGATGTGGACGTTCGCGCGGACCTGCTCGGTGGACCAGGTCGGCAGCCGGAAGGACTCCATCCAGTAGCGCATGTACGAGCGCATCCCGGCCTTCGACAGCTCCGCCAGGCGCTGCGGCGAGGCGTCCGGCACCACCCGGGCCAAGTTGGCCTCCAGCCGCAGCACTCCCTTGCCGCGGCGCTTCCAGGCGGTGTCCGCGATGGTGCGGCCCAGGCGGGCCGCCGCCGGCTCCGGCAGCTTCTTGACCGCGCCCCAGCCCAGTCCGTACATCCCGTCGACCAGCCGCTCGCGGGCGGTGGCGGGGGGCCGGCCGGTCACGACGCCTCGGCCCCGCTGCGCTCCTCGCGGCTGGCGGCGTCCGCCTCGGCGGCCTCCCGGCGCACCGTGACGACCCGCTGCCCCAGCGTGATGGCGCTGCCGACGGCGACGATCCACAGCGCGATCGGCAACAGCACGTCGATGCCGGGGACGCCGAAGGCGTGCAGCCCGGCCAGACCGGCCGCGACCAGCGAGATCACCAGTCGCTCGGCCCGCTCCACCAGGCCGTTCACCGCGACCGGGAGGCCGATGGCCTCGCCGCGGGCCTTGGTGTACGACACCACCTGGCCGCTGGCGAGGCAGAAGATCGCGACCGCGCAGAGGATGTTGTCGTCGCCCTTGCCGGCGTACCAGAGCGCGAAGCCGCCGAAGATCGCGCCGTCGGCGACCCGGTCGAGCGTGGAGTCCAAGAAGGCACCCCAGCGGCTGGAGATCCCGGCCTGGCGGGCCATGTTGCCGTCGACCAGGTCCGAGAAGACGAAGAGCGTGATGACGATCGTGCCCCAGAAGAACTCTCCCCGGGGGAAGAAGACCAAAGCACCCGCCATCACTCCCGCCGTGCCGATCAGAGTGACCGCGTCTGGGCTCACCCCGCGGCGGAGCAGAAACGCGGCGAACGGTGTGAGGACACGCGTGAAGAATGCACGCGCGTACTTGTTCAGCATGGCCTTCCCGGGGTTCTCTACCGCCGTGCGGCCCCATTGGCCACCGGCTGGCCCATCGTAGCCAGGACCGGGGCCCCGTACCGCCGGGCACCCGCGACCGGGCCCCTCCCGCCCCGGCCCCGAGGCCGGCCGACCGGCGCGCGGGGGCGCGGCGGGGAGCGTGCAGGCGCACGGGGAACGCGCGGCGGCGCCCGGGCAGCGGGGCGCGGTGTCCGACGTATGGACGCACCCTGACGGGAGTGGAAAGCTCGAAGGACGACCGCGGGCTCCCGCGGAGCGGCCCCCGTACGCTCCGGTCCCCGGCGTCCCCGCCCGCGGCCCTCATGTCCCCGTAGCGCCATCGAAGCCATCGATCCGATCGATCGGGAGGCAAGAACCATGGGCGACAAGGCGAACGCACACCCCGGAGCCGCCGGCAGGGCTACAACGGCCGACCGGCCCTCATCCATTCGGAACGTGGTGCTGGTCGGCCACAGCGGATCGGGAAAGACCACCCTGGTGGAGGCGCTGGCCCTGACCGCGGGAGCGGTGAACCGCGCGGGCCGCGTCGAGGACGGCGGCACGATCTCCGACTACGACGAGATCGAACACCGTCAACAGCGCTCCGTACAACTCTCGCTCGTCCCCGTCGAATGGGACGGCTACAAGATCAACCTGCTGGACACCCCCGGCTACGCCGATTTCGTCGGGGAGCTCAGGGCCGGTCTGCGCGCCGCGGACGCGGCCCTCTTCGTCGTCTCGGCGGCCCAGGAACCCGGCGCCGTCGCCGGGGCCACCCGGGCGGTGTGGGAGGAGTGCGCCGCGGTCGGCATGCCCCGCGCGATCGTGGTGACGCACCTGGAGACCGCCCGCACCGGGTACGAGGAGCTGACCGGGGTGCTCGCCGAGGTCTTCGGCGGGGACGACCCGGACGCCGTGCTCCCGCTGTACCTGCCGCAGTACGGCGCGCCGGGGCCCGACGGCCACTCCCCCACCACCGGGCTGGTGGGCCTGCTGACCCGGAAGGTGTACGACTACGCATCGGGCCGGCGCGACGAGCTGCCGCCCGATCCCGACCAGGAGCCGCTGATCGAGGAGGCCCGCAACCGGCTCATCGAGGGCATCATCGCGGAGAGCGAGGACGAGTCCCTGATGGACCGCTACCTCGGTGGCGAGGACATCGACGTCAAGACGCTCGTCGACGACCTGGAGACGGCCGTCGCGAGCGGCACCTTCCACCCGGTGCTCGCCGCGGCGCCGGCCGTCGACGGCGGGCGGGAGGGCCTCGGCACGGTGGAGCTGCTGGAGCTGATCACCCGCGGCTTCCCGACGCCGTTGGAGGCCCGGTGCCCCCAGCTGACCACCCCGCAGGGCGCGGCCCGCCCCGCGGTGGGGTGCGACCCGGACGGGCCCCTGGTCGCCGAGGTCGTCAAGACGTCGTCCGACCCGTACGTGGGCCGCATCTCCCTGGTCCGGGTCTTCTCCGGCACCCTGCGCCCCGACGAGACGGTCCACGTCTCGGGCCACGGGCTCGACGGCCACGCCGACCGCGACGGCGCGGAGGCGGCCCTGCACGAGGCCGACGAGCGGGTCGGCGCGCTCTCGGCGCCCTTCGGCAAGCAGCAGCGCACCCTGGGGCGGGTGATCGCCGGCGATCTGGCGTGCGTCGCGAAGCTGTCCCGCGCGGAGACCGGCGACACGCTCTCCGCCAAGGAATCGCCCCTGCTGATGGAGGCGTGGTCGATGCCCGACCCGCTGCTGCCGCTGGCCATCCAGGCGCACAGCAAGGCCGACGAGGACAAGCTTTCGCAGGGCCTGACCCGGTTGGTCGCGGAGGACCCGACGATGCACCTGGAACAGAACCAGGCCACCCACCAACTGGTGCTGTGGTGTCTGGGCGAGGCCCACGCGGACGTGGCCCTGGAGCGGCTGCGCACCCGCTACGGAGTCCAGGTCGACGTCGTCCCGCACAAGGTTTCCCTGCGGGAGACCTTCGGGGGCAGGTCGGCGGGGCGCGGGCGGCACGTGAAGCAGTCCGGCGGCCACGGCCAGTACGCGATCTGCGAGATCGACGTGGAGCCGCTGCCCGCGGGCTCGGGCATCGAGTTCGTCGACAAGGTCGTCGGCGGCGCGGTGCCGCGCCAGTTCATCCCCTCGGTCGAGAAGGGCGTGCGCGCCCAGGCGGCGCGCGGGGTGGCCGCCGGCCATCCCCTGGTGGACGTGCGGATCACCCTGCACGACGGCAAGGCGCACTCGGTGGACTCGTCGGACGCCGCGTTCCAGACCGCGGGCGCGCTCGCCCTGCGGGAGGCCGCGAGCGGCACCACGATCCATCTGCTGGAGCCGGTGGCCGAAGTTCGGGTACTGGTTTCGGACGAATACGTCGGGCCGGTGATGAGCGATCTGTCGGGGCGGCGCGGCCGGGTCGTGGGGACCGAACAGGCGGCCGGGTCCCGCACCCTGGTCCGGGCCGAGGTGCCGGAGATCGAGATCGGCCGGTACGCCGTCGACCTGCGCTCCATTTCCCACGGCACGGGCCGGTTCAGCCGCTCGTACGCCCGTCACGAGCCGATGCCCCAGCAGGTCGCCGACCGGCTCGGGGCCCTGCTCGAAGGCGGCGCGTAGGCGCTGTGCGCCCCCGCGGTCCGGGCCGTCCGCCCCGTTCGAGCGGGCGGCCACCGCAGCCGATTCCGCGCTCCCGTGACGAAGCGCCTACGCCCCGGATACGCTGAGGTGCGCAGCTCAACAGGTGTGCGGGGCACGGCAGTCGGGAAGAGGCCGCAGAGCGGAAGCGGCGTGCGGCGATGGGGGCCTTAAGTGGCGGACGGATTCGATTTCTCTCCCGGGGCGCAGATCCCGATCCAGGGAGCGGCGGGACAGACGGCGGCGACGCATGCGCTCGCCTCGGCGGCGTACCGCGACAGCCCGGTCGCGACGATCTTGGACGCCAACAACGACTGGCACAAGTCGGACGTGAAGAAGGGGAAGTTCTCCCTCTTCGAGCCGAACTTGGGCGAGGCGTTCTGTCGGGCGGTGCAGGTGCGGACGCTCGGCGGGGCCCGCGGGGCGCTGATCCAGTCCTTCGGCATGGAGCCCCAGACGGTGGTGGAGCACTGTCTGGCGGCCAGCGGGCTCCGCAAGGCGCGGGACACCAAACTGACCGCCGTCATGGGCGTCTTCGGGCTGCTGTTCCTGCCGGGGCTGCTGTTGTGGATGGGCGTCTTCCAACTCCGGCGCACCCTCGCCGGCGCGCAGGACAAGCGCGCGGGGGCGCTGGGCACCGCCCTGATGGTGGGCATCGCGGCGCTCGCCGTGATCTTCATGATCAAGGCGCCGCTCACCGGCTTCCTCGGCTACTACGTCCGCGGGATGATCGTCGCGCCGGTGATCGGCTGGTACCTGGCCAAGCGGATCTGTGAGAAGTCCGCCGTCGACATGCGCGCACGCTGGGACGGGATGCTGTCGGGCGGCGGGGTGGCGGCCAAGGTCCCCGAGGCCGTCCCCGGCCATCCGAACGAGACCGCGCGCGAGGAGCTGCGCCAGGGCCTGGAGAAGCTGACCGCCGAGCAGAACGCGAACTCGGTCTTCTACGCCGGCCCCAAGGGGATACTGGGCATGGGCACCCGGTGGGGCAGTTGGCAGATGGCCGAGGAGTTGGTGCCGAAGGAAGCCGGCAAGGAGATCAACCAGTTCCGGAGCTGGGACGTGATACGCGCGATCCACGACCGGCTCAAGCTGCTGGAGCGCGGCCCGTTGAACTCCGGCGGCTTCCCCACCCCGTCGGTGAAGCACTGGATCGTCACCCCGGTGGCCGAGGGCGCGGGCGGCGTGAGCCGCCCGGAGGGCGCCGACGTGGAGGCGTTCCAGGTCAAGCCGCACGAAATACAGCGCATCTGCAACCACCAGCAGTTCAGCGGCGGCAACCGACACTACCTGGGCGTGCAGTTCGTGCTCTGGGACGGCCAGTTGGTGATCACGATGATGATCACGGTGACGGTGCTCCACGAGACCCTGCGGGTCGAGGTCACCGGCCATGCGCTCGGCCCGGTGCACGGTCTGTTCACCACGAAGTCCTCCCCCAAGACCAAGACCGTCAGCAAGACGATCCGCTTCTGGGAGACCCGGGACATCGTGCTGCCGCTGGTGGAGACCAAGGAAGTGGTGCGGCTCGCGGTGCGCGCGCCCTTCACCTGGTACCCGCCGCTGCTCGACTTCCTCGGCGGGAAGCTGGTGCTGCCGGAGCCCTTCGGGCTGCGTCACGCCTGGGCCGAGCAGCCCTGGCGGCACCGCTTCATGGCCGACGACGCGATGCGCGCCGCCGCGCCCGTGCTGCGCGTGGCGCACGCGGCGGCGCTGAAGGTGCTGGAGGAGAACGGCGTCGACACCGACCGCTTCAGCAGCCGCTCGATGGCCGTCAGCGGCGCGGTCCAGGACGCGGCCCCGCGCAAGGCCGACCTGTACGACGCGTAGCCGCACCACTCGGAAGCGAAGGGCTGCCGCTCCGCCGCGAGCGGAGGGGCAGCCCTTCTTGCCGTACGAAGGAGTGCGGGACGTGCGGGAGGCGCAGGATCGTTACGCGTCGGGCCAGGCGTCGGCGAGCATCGCCCGGGTGTCCGCCAGCAGTTGCGGCAGCACCTTGGTGTGGCCGACGACCGGCATGAAGTTGGTGTCCCCGCCCCAGCGCGGCACCACGTGCTGGTGCAGATGGGCGGCGATCCCGGCGCCCGCGACCGAGCCCTGGTTCATTCCGATGTTGAAGCCGTGCGCCCCGGAGGCGGCCCGCAGCGCGGTCATCGCGCGCTGGGTGAAGAGCGCGAGTTCCGCGGTCTCCGCCGCGTCGAGTTCGGTGTAGTCCGCGACGTGCCGGAACGGCACGACCATCAGGTGTCCGCCGTTGTACGGGTAGAGGTTCAGCACCGCGTAGACGCTCGCACCCCGGGCGATCACCAACCCGTCCTCGTCCGACTTCGACGGGATGGCGCAGAAGGGGCAGCCGTCGCCCGCTTCGGGTCCGGTGGGCTTGTTCTCGCCCTGGATGTACGCCATCCGGTGCGGCGTCCACAAGCGCTGGAACGCATCCGGCGTTCCCACCCCGATCTGCTGCTCCGGCTCACTCGTCATGCTGTGCAGCATATGGCGTCACCCCTGCGCAGCGTGTCGCCGGGGGCGGGCCGGAACGGGCCCCGCGATGCTGGAGCGATGAACGCCCCGAGCCCCGAGAGCACCCGCGCCGAGAGCCGGATGTGGCGCTGGCGCCAGCGCACCGAGATTCCCCTCTTCGTCGCCTCGGGGGTCTTCCTGGGCTGCTACGCGGTACGGATCCTCGACGACGACCTGCCGCAGGGGTGGAATGACGTGCTGCTGCTGGTCACCTATGCGACCTGGGCGCTCTTCGTGGTGGACTACGCGGTCCGGTGGCGGATCAGCGGCGAAGGGCTGTCCTTCGTGCGCGGCCATCTGATGGACGCGGTGGTGGTGCTGCTGCCGCTGTTGCGCCCGCTGCGCTTCGTCAAGCTCTACGAGTCCGTCCAGCACCGCCGTCAGCACGCCCGGCTGTCCCTCTACGCCCGGGTGATCTCCTACGCGGGGATGTCGGCGGTGCTGCTCGGCTTCGCCGGTGCGCTCACCGTGTACGCGGAGGAGCGCGGGGCGCCGGGGGCGACGATCAAGACCTTCGGGGACTCGGTCTGGTGGACCTGCTCCACCCTGACCACCGTGGGGTACGGGGACGTGACCCCGGTGACCTTCAAGGGCCGGGCGGTCGCGGTCTTCATGATGGCCGGCGGCCTGGCGCTGCTCGGCGCCGTGACGGGCTCGTTCTCGTCCTGGCTGATCCAGACCTTCACGCTGGACGAGGACAAGCGGCCCCCGGGGAGCACCCCCGGGGGCCGTTCGTGAACCGTCTGCGGCGGACGGCCGCGCGGTCTCAGACCTGGACGCGGTCGGCGACGACCTTGGCCAGCTTGTCGAGGGCCTGGTCGCGCGGGACGCCGTTCTCCTGGGAGCCGTCGCGGTAGCGGAAGGAGACCGTACCCGCGTTCATGTCGTCGTCACCGACGATGATCATGAAGGGGACCTTCAGCTTCTGGTGGTTCCTGATCTTCTTCTGCATCCGGTCGGACGAGGCGTCCACCTCGACGCGCAACCCCCGCTTCTTGGCGTCGGCGGCGAAGGCGTGCAGATAGTCGACGTGGGCGTCGCCGATCGGGATGCCGACGGCCTGCACCGGGGCCAGCCACGGCGGCATGGCGCCCGCGTAGTGCTCCAGGAGGACGGCGAAGAAGCGCTCGATGGAGCCGAACAGGGCGCGGTGGATCATCACCGGCCGCTGGCGGGAGCCGTCGGGCGCGGTGTACTCCAGGTTGAACCGCTCGGGCAGGTTGAAGTCGAGCTGGATGGTCGACATCTGCCAGGTGCGGCCGATGGCGTCGCGCGCCTGGACGGAGATCTTCGGGCCGTAGAAGGCGGCGCCGCCGGGGTCGGGGGTGAGCGGGAGGCCCTGCTTCTCGGCCACCTGCCGCAGCACCTCGGTGGCCTCCTCCCACGTGTCGTCCGAGCCGACGTACTTCTCCGGGTCCTTGGTGGACAGCTCCAGGTAGAAGTCGGTCAGGCCGTAGTCCCGGAGGAGGTTGAGGACGAAGGTGAGGGTGCGGTCCAGCTCCTCGGCCATCTGCTCACGGGTGCAGTAGATGTGCGCGTCGTCCTGGGTGAAGCCGCGGGCCCGGGTCAGGCCGTGCACCACGCCGGACTTCTCGTACCGGTACACCGTGCCGAACTCGAAGAACCGCAGGGGCAGTTCCCGGTAGGACCGGCCCCGGGCGTCGAAGATCAGGTTGTGCATGGGGCAGTTCATGGGCTTGAGGTAGTAGTCCGTACCACCGTCGAGCTGCATGGGGGGGTACATGCCCTCGGCGTACCAGTCCAGGTGGCCGCTCTTCTCGAAGAGGGCGCCCTTGGTGGCGTGCGGGGTGTAGACGAACTCGTACCCCTCCTCTTCGTGGCGCTTGCGGGAGTAGTCCTCCATGACGCGGCGCACGATGCCGCCGCGGGGGTGGAAGACGGCGAGGCCGGAGCCGATCTCGTCCGGCACGGAGAACAGGTCCAGCTCCGAGCCCAGGCGGCGGTGGTCGCGCTTCTCGGCCTCGGCGAGGAAGTCCAGGTGCGCCTTCAGCTCGTCCTTGGAGGGCCAGGCGGTGCCGTAGATGCGCTGGAGCATCGGGTTCTTCTCGCTGCCGCGCCAGTACGCCGCGGCGTTCCGCATCAGCTTGAAGGCGGGGATGGCGCGGGTGGTCGGCAGGTGCGGACCGCGGCACAGGTCCTTCCAGCACAGCTCGCCGGACTTGGCGTCCAGGTTGTCGTAGATGGTGAGCTCGCCGGCGCCCACCTCCACGTCCGCGCCGTCGTCGCTGGAGGCGGCGCCCTTGAGGCCGATCAGCTCCAGCTTGTACGGCTCGTCGGCCAGCTCCGCGCGGGCGTCCTCGTCCGTCACCACGCGACGGGCGAAGCGCTGCCCGCGCTTCTGGATCTCCTGCATCTTCTTCTCGACGGCCTTCAGGTCCTCGGGAGTGAAGGGCTTGTCGACGTCGAAGTCGTAGTAGAAGCCGTCCTTGACCGGGGGGCCGATGCCCAGCTTGGCCTCGGGGAACAGCTCCTGCACGGCCTGGGCCATCACGTGCGCCGTGGAGTGGCGCAGGATGTCCAGGCCGTCCGGGGAGGAGATCTCGACGGGCTCGACGACCTCGCCGTCCGCGACCACGTACGTCAGGTCCTTCAGCTCGCCGGCGACGCGCGCGGCGATCACGGTGCGCTCCCCGGGGAAGAGGTCGGCGGCCGTCGTGCCCGTGGTCACCACGCGCTCTTCCCGCTCGGAATCGCGTTGGACGGTCACACGGACGTCGGACACCGTTCTCTCCTGACTGATGAAGACTGCTGAGCTGACGAGGACTGCTGAAGGGGTCGCACCAGCGAGCCACCGGTGGGCCACCGGCGGGCACTGAGTGCAACTGAATCGTACCGACCCTCGGGGTCCGCCCGCTAAACGGCGACCGCGCCTGTGGATAACTCCCCGCCGCCGGTCCGCAGCGCCGCTCCCCCGGCAGGTCGCACCGCAGGTCACCCGGCTCGTACGGCGCCGCGGCGCCGGCCGCCACCCGCAGCCGGACGCCCCCGGCGCCCGCGCCGCCCGCGCCGCCCCGACGCGACGGTCGACGGCCGCGCCGGGCGGGGAGGACGACGGGGGCGACGCGCCCGGCGTACGGGGCAAACGGCCCGGGTATCACCATCTCGGGCAGGGCAGGCGCCACCTGCCGTGCATGGGCGAGGAGTTCGGGGATGACGTGCTGGTTCGACGGCCCGTTGGCCGCGTTCGACACGGGGACGACCGGGGTGGACGTCGAGACGGACCGCATCGTCTCGGCGGCCCTGGTGGTGCAGGACGCCGCGGGCGCCGCGGTCCGGGTGACGCGCTGGCTGGTCAGCCCCGGGGTGCCGGTCCCGGCGGCGGCCACCGGGGTGCACGGCCTGACGGACGAGCACGTCCAGCGGCACGGCCGCTGGCCCGCCCCGGTGATGGAGGAGGTGGGGCGCTCGCTGGCCGAGCAGTGCGCGGCGGCCCGCCCGCTGGTGGTGATGAACGCGCCGTTCGACCTGACGCTGCTCGACCGCGAGTTGCGGCGCCACCGGGCGGCCTCGCTGGCGCGCTATCTGGAGCACGTCCCGCTGTGCGTACTGGATCCGCGGGTGCTGGACCGGCACCTGGACCGCTACCGCAAGGGACCCAGGAGCCTGGCGGACTTGTGCGCGCAGTACGAAGTGCCCCTGGAGGACGGGCACGACGCGGCGACGGACGCGATGGCGGCGCTGGAGGTGGTACGGGCGGTCGGCCGTCGGTTCGCGGCACGGCTGGAGCGCCTGTCCGCACCGGAGTTGCACACGCTCCAGGCGGTGTGGCACGCGGCGCAGGCCCGGGGCCTCCAGGCGTGGTTCACGTTGAACGGCTCCCCGGAGGCGGTGGACCCGGCGTGGCCGCTGCGCCCCGAACTGCCGGCCGCCGCCTGAAGGTCCGCGCTCCGGGCATGAAAGAACCGGCCCGCCTTCGGCGGACCGGTCTCTCCCGGTGGGCGATACTGGGTTCGAACCAGTGACCTCTTCGGTGTGAACGAAGCGCTCTCCCACTGAGCTAATCGCCCGGGAACGGACTGAACCATACAGGCCCCGACGCCCTGCCTTCAAATCTGTTGCGGCGCCTTCCGTTCCGTCGCGGCTCCTCCGGTTCCGTGGCTGCTCCTTCAGTCCTGTCGACGCCCTTCCAGTCGCGCAACCAGTCCGCGGCGGCCGGCGCGCATCATGAGGGCGTGGTTGGCGCGGAACAACGGCCGGCCCGGCACCGCCAGCCTCCGCATCAGGGGCTTGCGGACCTCCACCTCCTGGTCGTAGGAGAGTCGGGTGCCGGCGCTGCCCACGGCGACGGTCCAGCGGGCCCACCCCACCAGGTCGCCCCGCATCGCGACCTCCAGCACGCCCGCCGCCGGGTCCTGGCGCACGGCCCGCACGGTGACGGTCAGCTCGTACGGCAGGGCCGAGCGCAGCCGTACGACGCCGGTGTCCGCGCCGAGCGGGGTGACGGCCCGCACCTGGGGCCACCAGCGGGGGTACTCCTCGGCGCGGGCCAGTACCTCGTACACCGCGCCGGGTGCGGCGGCGACCTCCCAGCGCGCACGGAAGCGGTAGCGGTTCCAGTCCATGGGCCCAGTCTGCGCATCCGGGGTGCACGAGGGGGCGTACTCACCCGCCATCTGAGTACCCGCGCCGATGCCCGTGCGGTGTGGCCGGCGCCACACTCCGCAGCATGAACCCATCCGAGCCGCCACGGTCGTCGCCACCGCCGCCCGCCGTGGAGTTGGCGATGCTCAACAACGAACTCGCGCAACTGGACGCCCGAAGGTCGCAGTTGCTGGTGCGCCGGGCCTGGCTGCTGTCCGCGATGCAGCACCCCGTCGCGCCGCGGGCGCACGCCGTCACAGCGCCCCGGGCCGCCGCGGTGGCGCCGGAGACCTCGCGCCGCGGTGCGCAGAACGCGCTGCTGGTGCTGGGCGGGGTGCTGCTGGCGATCGCGGCGATCGCGTTCACGCTGGTGAGCTGGGGGTCCATGGGCATCGGCGGGCGGGGCGCCGTCCTCGCGACGATCACCGCCGCCGCGCTGCTCGCGCCGGTGGCCCTGCTGCGCCGGGGCCTGGCGTCGACGGCGGAGTCCGTTGCCTCTCTGGCGCTGGTGCTCACGGTGTTGGACGCCTACGCACTTCGCCAGGTCGCGCTCTCCGACGCATCGGGCACGGGGTACGCGGCGGGGGCGGCGGCGGTGTTGGCCGCGCTGTGGGCGGGGTACGGAAGGTGGCTGACCGCGCTGCGGCTGCCGCTCCCGCTCGCCGTGGCCTGCGCCCAACTGCCGCTGGGCCTGTGGGCGGTGACGGTGTCGCCGGGGGTGCTGCCGCTCGGCTGGGCCCTGGTGGCGACGGCCGCGTTCGACGTGGCGGTGGCCGTCGCCGTGGCGCGCCGGGCGGTGCGCGTGAGCGCCACGGTCGGCGCGGTGGTGGCCGGCGGTTGGGCCGGCGCCATCGGCGTACTGGAGTCGGCCGCGGCCGGCAGCGCGACGGGCGCCCTGCTCAGCGGGGTGCTGCTGGCCGCCGTCGCCGCGGTGGCGCTCGGGTGGGCGTGGCGTACGTCCGAGGGCGCACTGCCCATGGCAACGGCGGCGGGCTTCGCCCTGACCGCGGCCGCGGGCGGACTCCTGCGGCAGGTCTTCCCCGCCGGCTGGGCGGTCCCCGCGTATCTGCTCGCCGCGATCGCCGTACTCGCCGTACTCGCCGCGTTGGCGGCGACGGGCTCCGGTCTGCCGCGGCCGATGGCGCGCGGGCTCGCGCTGGCCTCGGCGGCGGTCCACACGGGCGCGGTCCTCGTGACGCTCCCCCTGCTCGCGATCGTCCTGGGCGGTCCGGCCGAGACGGTCGCGGACGGCATCTGGCAGGGCGAGCCCTCCGACGTCCACTCGGCCATCGGCTCCGTTCTGCTCCCGGTCGACTTCGCGCCGGCGCCGGTCGTCCTGCTGCTGGCGGCGACAGCGCCGCTGGCGTGGCTGGCCCGGCTGCGCACCGCGCCCCGGCCCACCGTGGCGGACGCCCGGCGGGCGGACCTCGCCCGCGGCCTGTCCGTGGCCCTGGTGTGGGCGGCCCTGCTGACGGTGCCGGTGGCCCTGACGTGGGCGTACCCGGTGGCCGTGGCATACGGGCTGGCGCTCACGCTCGCCGTGCTCGCCCTGAGCACCCGCCGGTCCGCGGCGCTCGCCCCGGTGGCGCTGGGCTGCGCCCTGGTGGGCGCCGGAAGCCTGGGCGCGCTGGCGCTGGCGACCCGGCCCGCGACGTTCACCGTGCTCGGCGTGCTGGTCGCGGCGCTGGCGGGGGCAGCCGTCGTGACGCGCGCCGGGGACGCCGTACGGGCCGCGCAGGCGGTCGCCGCGACGTTCTTCGGCTGCTGGCTGGTGCTCGCCCTCGCGCGGGCGGCGGAGCTGTCGTGGCACGGGGCGGGGCTGGCGCTGCTCGTCGTCCCGGCCGTCGCCTGTCTGATCGCCGCCCGTACGGCCGGCCGGCCGGCGAGCGGGGCGTCGTCGCCCGCGGACGGGTCCAGCGCCGCCGTAGGCCCGCTCAGCCACCCGCTGACGCTCGCCCTGGAGGTGGCGGCGGCGGTCGCGGCCGCGGGCGCGGTGCTGCTCACCGCCGGCCGGCTGCCGATGCTGTCCCTGGCGCTCGCGCTCACCGGGGTGATCGCCGCGGGCACCGCGATCCGGCCGCAGCGCCGCGCGGCCGCCGGCACCTTGGCCGTGGTGCTCTTCGTCGGCGCTTCCTGGGCGCGGCTGGCGGCGTCCGAGGTGACGCTCCCCGAGGCGTACACCCTCCCGGTCACCGTGCCCGCGCTGGTCGTCGGCGCGCTGCGCCGACGGCGCGACCCGCAGGCCCCGTCCTGGACGGCGTACGGTCCGGGACTGGCCGTGACGCTGCTGCCGAGCCTGTCCGCGGCCTGGGGCGACGCGCACTGGGTACGGCCCCTGCTGCTGGGCCTCGCGGCGCTGGTGGTGACCCTCGTGGGCGCCCGGCTGCGGCTCCAGGCCCCGCTGGTGCTGGGCGGCGCGGTCCTGGCGCTGGTGGCACTGCACGAGTTGGCGCCGTACGTGGCGCAGGTGGTGGGCGCGCTGCCGCGCTGGCTGCCGCCGGCCGCGGCAGGGCTGTTGTTGCTCACCGTGGGCGCCACCTACGAACAGCGCCTGCGGGACGCCCGCCGACTGCGCGAGAGCCTGGGCCGGCTGGGCTGAGAGCGGTGTCCCCGGCGCTGGCCGGGGACACCGAAAGCGCCGGGCACGCAAAAACGACGGTGGGGTCGGTCCGTGATCTTGCGGACCGACCCCACCGTCGACTGTGTGGGCGATACTGGGATCGAACCAGTGACCTCTTCGGTGTGAACGAAGCGCTCTCCCGCTGAGCTAATCGCCCGGGAACGCATCGCAAACATTACCCCATGTCAGCGGTGGTCCTGACCCCCCTGAGGTCTACTCGTTGATCTTCCACGGCATGACGAGGCCGAACTTCCACAGGTAGATCGCGCCGAGGACGGCGCAGATCACCACGCCGATGGTGGTGAGGATGATGTTCCGGCGCCGCACCCGGGGGTCGAGCGCCCGCTGCGCCGCCTCGCTGACCTTGCGCTTGGTCCAGCGCAGCACCAGCTGGGCCCAGACGAACTCGGTCGCCCAGATGGCCATGCCCGCGAAGATCACGAGCCAGCCCGGCCCCGGCAGCACCAGCATGGCGGCGCCCGCGCCGACCACCGCCAGTCCGACCAGGAAGACCCCCACCTGCCAGCTCACGTGCAGCACCCTGGAGCGCTGGATGAACTGTGGCGCGCGCGAGCCCAGCGGTTGGTCGGCCGCCTTCCCGTCCTTCGCGCCCTCGGCGGGCTTCCCCTCGACGGCCCCCGCCGCCACTTCCCCCGGTGCGGAAGACGAGGCCGTGGTCATCAGGGCCTCCCCCCGCTCGCTCTCCGCATTCATGCCCTCAAAGCTACCGGATTCGGTTCGATCACCGGAATGGCCGTATAACACAAAGTAATGCACCGCCGTACGAGCGATATGAAGAGTCACAAAACGGTCAGACGGGTTTACAACGACACCGTAGGTGGCATGTCGATTTCGCCGACGTGCGAATCCCCGAGCGCACACTGAGCGAAAGGCCCTGGCGCTTATGAACACCACGGTCAGCTGCGAGCTGCACCTGCGCCTCGTTGTATCGAGCGAGTCTTCACTGCCTGTACCCGCGGGCCTGCGGTATGACACGGCCGATCCCTATGCCGTGCACGCCACCTTCCACACCGGAGCCGAAGAGACGGTCGAATGGGTCTTCGCCCGCGACCTGCTCGCCGAGGGCCTGCACCGGCCCACCGGCACGGGTGACGTCAGAGTCTGGCCGTCCCGCAGCCACGGCCAGGGCGTCGTCTGCATCGCGCTCAGCTCCCCGGAGGGCGAAGCCCTGCTCGAAGCCCCGGCGCGGGCCCTGGAGTCGTTCCTGAAGAGGACCGACGCGGCCGTGCCACCGGGCACCGAGCATCGTCACTTCGACCTCGACACCGAACTCTCGCACATCCTGGCCGAGAGCTGAGCCAGGCCGAGAGCTGCTCGGCGCCGTCCTACTCGGGGAGACGGCGCCGCGCAGACAACCACATACGAAAGGAACCGGAGCCGTCACCGCGCACCTGCGCGGTGACGGCTCCGGTGCGTCTTGGAGCGAGCCGCTAGAGTCAGCGCAATTCTGCGGGTACCGGCTCGCAGCAGGCCATGGAGTGAATCGTGCTGATCCCCCACGACACCAGATTTGCCCTCGACATGGTGGTCGACCTGGTGAACACGGCGCCGGAGGGCGATCAGGCCGACGGTCTGGCGGATCTCGCCGCCCTCCAGGCATTCGTCCGCGCCCATTCCATCAGCGACGTGGGCGAACTCGGGGCGCGCGACCTGAAAGCCGTCCAGGGCGTGCGCGCCCGGTTCGCGGAGATCTTCGCGGCCCCCGGGCGACGGCTCGCCGCGGAACTCCTCAACGAACTCGTCGCGGCGGCCGGCACCACGCCCCAATTGACCGACCACGACGGCTACGACTGGCACGTGCACTACTTCGCGCCGGGCGCCTCCGTCGCCGACCACCTCGCGGCCGACGGCGGCATGGCCCTGGCGTTCATCGTCGTCGCCGACGAGCAGGAACGGCTGCGCCGGTGCGAGGCGCCGGACTGCGGCCGGGCCTTCGTCGACCTGTCGCGCAACCGCTCGCGCCGCTACTGCGACAGCCGCACGTGCGGCAACCGCCTGCACGTGGCGGCCTACCGGGCCCGCCGCAGGGAAGCGGCGGGCTGACGCGGCCCGCGCTGCGCGGCCTCACAGCAGGAAGAGGTCGTGCAGGGCGGCCATGAGCAACAGCACGCCGACCACCGTCAGGAAGATCATCAACGGTGGCTGGGACAGGGCGAAGAGGCAGCCTCTCGGCTCGTCGGTCTTCTGCGTCGGTGCGGGGGACTGGCCCCGGGAGGTATCGAGCATCTCGGGGCCGATGATGACGCAGAGCGCGCCGTGGTGATCGGCCAACACACATACTGGACAGGGGCGTTCATCACATCCCGCCGCCCCGTCTCACCTGCTGAGAAGCGGCTGATGTCAAGGCGGTGTCACCCCTCGGGACAGACCCCGGCGCCCCCCTCGGGCAGACCCAGTCCCTCCCTTCCGGACCTTGCTGGGCACGCGTGCCCTGGCACCGCTCCCCCTGGGCCTTCCGGAGGGCCTAGATGCCGTGCTTCTTCAAGATCGCTTCGATGTCGCTGAAGTCGTCCGCCGCGCCCGCCTTCGGCGCGGACGCCGGCTTCGCGGCGGAGCGGCCGGCGGGGCGCGCTGCCGTGCCGAGCGAGGGCGCGGACGCGGCCGGCGCCACGGCTTCGCGGCCGGCCGCCTTGGCCGCCCTGCGCTCCTTGCGTCCCACGATGCCCTTGCGCCGCTCCACGGCCCGGGTGCCGAGGAACATCAGCCACGCGCCGCCCAGGAGTCCGAAGCCCAGCCAGGCCGTGGGGCTGAAGGCGGTGTCGACCGCCCAGCCGACGGCGCCCGTGAGGACCAGGCCGATGGGGACGAGGGAGTACGCGGCGATCCTGGCGGCGCTCAAGAAGCGCTTGCGGTAGGCGGTGACGGCGGCGATGCCCAGGCCCGCCGCGGACACCGCGGAACAAATGGTCTCGGCAATCATCCGGTCCTCCTGCTGGGCGGGGCATGCGCGGTTGCGTCCCTTCCATCCTGCACCGCCCCGGGCGGAACCGGCCACGGTGGGCGCCGGTCTCAGGGAGATCTCCGGGACGCGCTCATCCCCAGGTCCCGGTCCGGCGCCCCTGCGAAGTGCGTCGCCGAGGCCCCGCGGCCCGGTGCCGCGCAGCCGTCCCCGGGCTGGGAAACTGGTCCCATGAACGACCTGACCCCCTCCCCCGCCGGCCCCGCCGACTCCCGAGTCCCCGTGGTCCTCGACGTCTGGTGCGAGCTCCAGTGCCCCGACTGCCTGAGCGCCCTCGACGACCTGCGGGCGCTGCGGGAGCGCTACGGCGCCCAGTTGGACGTACGCCTGCGGCACTTCCCGCTGGAGAAGCACCGGCACGCCTTCGCCGCCGCCCAGGCCGCCGAGGAGGCCGCGGTGCAGGGCGCGGGTCAGGCGTACGCGGAGGCGGTACTGGCCCGGGTCGAGGAACTGGACCGCAGGGGCGAGCCCGTCCTCCTGGAGGTCGCCCGGGAACTGGGCCTGGACGCCGACGAGTTCGAGACCGCGCTCATCGACGGCCGGCACATCCTCGTCGTCGACGCCGACCACGCGGAGGGCAAGGCGATCGGGGTCACCGGCACCCCCACGTACGTCATCGACGGGGAGCGCCTCGACGGCGGCAAGAGCCAGGACGGCCTGCGCGCCCGCATCGAGGAGATCGCCGACCGGCTGCTCGCCGGCGCCTAGATGAATGAGTCCGAATGTTGTCAGTGGTCGTAGGCGGTGAGGGAGCGTTTGGTTGTGGCGTCGGTGGTCCAGTTGTGCCAGATGGCTGTGGCGAGGGCGAGGAGTCGTTGGGCGGTGCGGGCGAAGACTCCTGCTGGGGTTCTGCCGCCGTGGTGT
>NZ_JBIRGU010000019.1:0-111368 GCF_044328175.1 Streptomyces sp. NPDC017979
CCCCACAGCACAGAGACTGTGAGAACGGGGTATCAACATATCTGGCGTTGACTTTTGGCACGCTGTTGAGTTCTCAAGGAACGGACGCTTCCTTCGAGTCCCTCTCAGGACCCTCCGGGCTTTTCCCTTCGGTCTTGCGTTTCCGACTCTATCAGATCCTTTCGGGCCTGATTCCCGGTCGAAACTCGGGGTTTTTGTCTTCCTGGCCTCTCGGCCGTTCCGACGAGTGAGACTTTAGCGGATTCCCGGCCCCGACGCTAATCGGGCTGCGTTCTCTCGAACGCGGATTCCTCATTTCACAAAAGCGCACTGAAAAGCAGGCGACAGACAGCGTCGCTCGTTCGTAGTGTGTCTTGCGGAATGGTCGTCCGGGGACCAACCTGGGTCGGCGCTCACGTCGGACAACTCGGAGAACCTTACGGAGCCGCCCGGTGGGCTGTCAAATCTCGCTGGTCGTCCGCTAGAGTCCCGTCCCATGACAACGCGCACGTGCCTCCTTCAGTGGTGGGCCGCCTGACGGCGGCCGGCACAGACGCGCACACAACGGCCGCCGCCTCGGCGGCCGTTCTCGTTTCTCCCCCTCGGGGAGTGGGGCCCGCCGGGTGCGGGGCCACACCGGGAGATGAGGGAGAACGAGATGTCGAGGATCTTCAGCGGGGTCAAGCCCACGGGGCATCTGACGCTGGGCAACTACCTCGGGGCGCTGCGCCGCTGGGTCGAGGTCGACCAGCACCGGGCGGACGCGCTGTTCAGCGTGGTGGACCTGCATGCGCTGACGATGGAGCACGACCCCGCGCGGGTGCGCCGGCTCAGCCGCCAGGCGGCGACGCTGCTGCTGGCCGTGGGGCTCGACCCCGAGCGGTGCACGGTCTTCGTCCAGAGCCACGTCGGCGAGCACACCCGGCTGTCGTACCTGCTGGAGTGCACCGCCATGGACGGCGAGCTGCGGCGGATGATCCAGTACAAGGAGAAGGGCGCGCAGGCGCGGGCGGCGGGGCAGAGCGTACGGCTGTCGCTGCTCACCTATCCCGTGCTGATGGCGGCGGACATCCTGGCCTACGGGACGGACGAGGTGCCGGTCGGGGAGGACCAGACGCAGCACGTGGAGCTGGCGCGGGACCTGGCGGTGCGGTTCAACCAGCGGTACGGGCACACCTTCACCGTGCCGAAGGCGACGCATCCGACGGTGGCGGCGCGGGTGATGGACCTCCAGGACCCGACGTCGAAGATGGGGAAGTCCCATGACTCGGGGGCGGGGATCGTGTACCTGCTGGACGACCCGGACCAGGTGCGGCGGAAGGTGATGCGGGCCCGGACGGACAGCGGGACGGAGGTCTCGTACGACCGGGAGGCGAGTCCGGGGGTGGCGAACCTGTTGGAGGTGCTCGCCGCCTGCACCGGTGGGGAGCCCGGGGAGCTGGCGGGGGCGTACGGGTCGTACGGGGCGCTGAAGCGGGACGTGGCCGACGCCGTGGTGGAGGTGCTGCGGCCGGTGCAGAAGCGGCACGCGGAGCTGGCGGCGGACGGTGCGTACGTCGACGGGGTGATGCGGGAGGGGGCCGCTCGGGCGCGGGAGATGGCGCGGCCGCGGGTGGACGCCGCCCACGCGGCGATCGGACTGCTGCCCGGGTAGCGGTGCGTGGACCCGTGCCGCGGGCCCGGTGGGGGGAAGGGCCCGCGGAAGCGGGGCGGTCAGCCGTTGCCGGAGGCGAGTTCGCGGCTGCGGTCGCGGGCGGCTTCGAGGGCGGCGATCAGGGCGGCGCGCACTCCGTGGTTCTCCAGCTCGCGGATGGCGCTGATGGTGGTGCCGGCCGGGGACGTGACGGCCTCGCGGAGCTTGACGGGGTGTTCGCCGCTGTCGCGGAGCATCACGGCGGCGCCGATGGCGGCCTGCACGATGAGGTCGTGGGCCTGGGCGCGGGGCAGTCCGAGGAGGATGCCGGCGTCCGTCATCGCTTCGACGAGGAAGTAGAAGTACGCGGGTCCCGAGCCGGAGAGGGCGGTGGCGGCGTCCTGCTGGGACTCGGGGACGCGGAGGGTCTTGCCGACGCTGCCGAAGATCTCCTCGGCGTGGGCGACGTGGGCCGCGGTGGCGTGGTCGCCGGCGGAGATGACGGACATGCCTTCGTCGACGAGGACGGGGGTGTTGGGCATGACGCGGACGACGGGAGTGCCGGCGGTGAGGCGTTCCTCGATGAAGCCGGTGGGGATGCCGGCCGCGGCGCTGATGACGAGGCGGTCGGCGGGCAGGTGCGGGGCGAGTTCGTCGAGGAGCTTGCCCATGTCCTGGGGCTTGACGGCCAGGATGAGGGTGTCGGCGCGCTTGGCGGCTTCGGCGTTGGCGACGGGTTCGACGCCGTAGCGGGTGCGCAGTTCTTCGGCGCGGTCGCTGCGGCGGGTGGTGACGAGGAGGTCCGCGGGCCGCCAGCCGGCGCGGATCATGCCGCTGAGCAGGGCTTCGCCGATCTTGCCCGTGCCGAGCACGGCGACTGTCTGGGTCATGGCTCTGTTCACCTCGCGCTGGGGGTATCTGCGGTCATCCTCCCATCGGTGGGCGTCGGGCCGGGTGCGCTGCCGGGCGCCCCGGGTCCAGTCGCCGGCCGGACCCGGGGCGGAGGACGTCAGCCCATGCCGGTGATGCGGGGGAACAGGTCGGGGCTGCGGCGGGCCAGGCGGAGGGAGAGGAGCGTGGAGCGGACGATCTGCTCCTTGACCCCGGCCGCGGTGCGGCCGGTCAGGACCCGGTCGTGCGGGGAGTCGTCCGGCCGGACGAACTGGATCAGGGCGTCGCGCCGGCCCAGGCTGACGCACTGGAGGACGTAGCGGAACTTCAGCGGCTTCGGCTCCTGCCCGCGCTGCTCGGCGATGATCGCGGAGGCCGCCTGGCTCCCGGTGGGCAGGGCGGCGGCGCAGCCCATCCGCAGTTCGCCGGCCTGCGACGAGTGGCCGGCTGCGGCGTCGCCGACCGCCAGGACCTCCGGGTGGGAGACGGAGCGCAGGGCGTCGTCCACCTCGACCCGGCCCGTGGCGGGGGCCAGCTTGAGGCCGGCGGCGGCGGCGAGGTCGGTGTTCGGGACCATCGAGCCGGCCCAGACGACGGCGTCGGCGTCGACGGCGTCCGCGTCGGGGACGGCGACGCCCTCCTCGATGCGGACGCCGCGGGCGGTGAGCACCTTGTGGACGTGGGCGCGGCCGCGGTCGCTGTGGCCGGTGGCGACGCTGCCCGCGGTGAGCAGGCGCACCTTCCAGTCGGGGTACGTCTCGGCCAGTTCGGCGGCCATCTCGATGCCGGTGAGGCCGCCGCCGACGACGGCGAGCGTGCCGCTGCCGTGCCGCAGCCGCTGCCGCAGCGCTTCGGCCGTCTCGGCGGTGTGGACCCGCCCCTCGGGTTCGCGGCCGTCCCCCGCGCCGGTGCGGCTGCCGAGGGCGTACACCATTCGGTCGTACGGGAGGGTGCCGCCGCCGTCGGTGGTGACCGTGCGGGCGGCCGGGTCGATGGCGGTGGCGCGGCGGGCCACGTGGCGTACGCCGGTGCCGCGCAGCAGGTCGGCCAGGGGGTGGCTGGCGTCGGGGCGGGCGGCGGCGAGTTCGTGCAGGCGGATGCGTTCGGTGAAGCGGTCGCTGGGGTCGACGAGGGTGACCCGGGCGTGCGGGGCGAGGCGCAGGGCGGCGAGCAGCCCGGCGTACCCCGCGCCCACGACGATGACCCGGGGCCCGGTCTCGTGGTCGGCCTTCTTGGTGCGGCGTGTGGTCGTCATATCCGGGGGACGACGCAGACGGGGAAAGTGTGACGCGCTGCGGGGCCCGCTTGCTCAGGGGCCCACGAACTCACGAGCTCAGGGGCTCAGGGAGCCGAAGTCCAGGTGGGTGAGCTTGTCCGGGTTCAGGACGACGTCGACGCGGATGATGCGGCCTTCGTGGACGGTGAAGCCGTACACCGCCTCCCAGCCCTCCTGGGGATCGCCGAGCACGAGGCCGGGCGAGCCGTTCACGTCGTACGGGGCGAGCCAGGTGCGGCCTGGTACGAAGGAGCGCATCAGGCGGTCGATGAAGCGGGCGACCTCGGTGCGGCCCACGATCGGGACCCGGGCGGCGAACACCTTTCCGCCGCCGTCCGAGCGCCACACGACGTCCGGGTCGAGGACCTCCAGCAGCGCGTCCATGTCGCCGCCGGTGACCGCGGCGAGGAACGCGTCGACGGTCTTGCGGTGCTCGGCGTGGTCGACGGTGGCGCGGGGCGCCTCGTCGCGCACCCGGCGGCGGGCGCGGGAGGCGAGTTGGCGCACCGACCCGGAGGTGCGGCCGACGACGTCCGCGATGTCCTGGAACGGCACGGCGAAGACGTCGTGCAGGATGAAGGCGGTGCGCTCGGCCGGGGTGAGCCGTTCCAGTACGGAGAGCAGGGCGATGCCCACGGACTCGTCGAGCGTGACCCGGTCCTCGGGTCCGCCGTCGGTGACGACGGGCTCGGGCAGCCAGGGTCCGACGTAGGACTCGCGGCGGGCGCGGGCGGAGGTGAGCTGGTCGTAGCAGATCCGGCTGACCACGGTCGTCAGGTACGCGGCGGGGTCGGCGGCCTCGCCGTCCGGCAGCCGCTGCCAGCGCAGCCAGGCGTCCTGCACGGCGTCGTCGGCGTCGGCGACGGAGCCGGTGATCCGGTACGCGATGCCCCACAGGCGGGCGCGCTGCTGTTCGAACAGGATCAGCTCGGCCATGGTCGGTCCTCCGTGCGCGGTGTCCGGTGGGCGGCGGTCGGTGCTCCGGCCGCCCGGGGGTCATGGGGTGGACGGGCCGGGACCGCGGATTGTGACAGTCGGCCGGTCGTGCCGGCGGTCTCGGCGGTCAGGCGATCAGGCGATCAGGCGGTCAGGCGGTCAGGCGATCAGGCGATCAGGCGATCAGGCGGTCAGGCGGTCAGGCGGTCAGGCGATCGTGACGGTCAGATCGACCGCGTACTCCTCGCGGACCACTCCGTCCGGGAACTCCTTCAGCAGTGCGGCCCGCTCCTGCGCGAGGACGTCCTCCGCCGCGGCGCCGAGGGTGAGGAGGAGGGAGTGGCTGGAGAGGTTGTCGAGGTGGGTGGCGAGCGGGACGGCGCGGGACCAGCGGACCGTGCGCTCCATCGGGCGCAGCGGCGCCGGGAGGCCCCGGGCGGGGCCGGGCGCCCCGTGGCTCCAGGCCGGCATCGCGCGGCTGAGCCGTCGGTGCTGCGCCGCGGCCCAGGGGGCGGTGGTGTCGGCGACGTTCCACCACAGGGCGAGCGCGCCGCCGGGGCGCAGTACGCGCAGCGCTTCGGGGACGGAGCGGCGGGGGTCGGTCCAGTGCCACGCCTGGGCGTACGTGATGAGGTCGGCGCTGTCGTCGACGAGCGGGAGGGCGTCGCCCACGGCGCGTACGAGGGGGACGTCGGGGAGGGTGCGGCGGAATTCGTACGCCATGCCGGCGCCGGGCTCCACGGCGGTGACGCGGGCGCCGCGCTCGTGCAGGAGTCTGCTCGCTATGCCGGTGCCCGCCCCGACGTCGACGACGCGGGAGCCGCGCAAGGGGCGGCCGGTCAGCTCTTCGACCGCGTCGAAGAGGGCGGGCGGGTAGCCGGGGCGGGCGGCGGCGTACCGGGCGGCGACGGTGTCGAAGGAGCGGGCACGGTCGTGCTGGGTGTGGATGGGGGTGGTGGCGTGGTTGCTCATGGTGGGGATCTTGGCCGGGCGGGGGGCGTTTCACGCCTGCGCTCGGGCGGCGGCCGGGCGCGTCGTCGTGGCTCGCGCTCGCCTGTGCCCGGGCCACGGCGTTGCCGCGCCCGCGGCGCAGCAGGGCTCTACGACCGCTTGCGCTTCTGCTTGCGCTGGCCGCCGCGGTTGGCGGCGCGGGCCGCGGGGTTGCCCGTGCGGGAGCGGCGGCGCTTGTCGTATTGGACGCGGGCCGTCTCGTACTCCTCGCGGTGCAGCTTCTCCCCCGGTGCTTCCTTCAACGTGCGGAAGAACCAGGCGAGCAGGACGCCGATGAAGCCGATGGTGTTCAGGGAGCGGAGGGCGTCCGGAGTCGCGGCGCCGGTCGGACGGCGGGTGAAGCCCTCCCAGGTCTTGCGGAAGGCGATCGCGCTGCACACCGCGAACATCACGATGACCAGGGCGTTCAGGAAGCCGCCGACCTCGGCGATCGCCAGGCCCTGGTAGCCGAGGCGCAGCGCGAAGGCGCCGACGACGGCCGCGGCGAGCGCGCCGGCGGCGACGCCCGCGCGGCGCAGGCCGTAGCCCCGGTCGCGCTCGACCCAGGTGGTGCCGAAGAACCGGATGGGCTCGGGCTGCGGGCCGGCGGCGACGGTCGTGCTGCCGTCGCCGCCTGCCGGGGCGCTGCCCGTGCCTGCGGGGGCGTCGCTGGTGTCCGCGCTGGTGTTGTCGCCCGTCTGCTGCTGCTCGCTCACGGTGTCGATTATCCCCACGGTGCGGAACGGGGCGGGCGGCGCGTCGCGGGAGTCAGCAGCGGATGGCCACGTAGCCGTCGCTGCCGGTCCGTACGTACGCGTCCGAGACGAACTCGCCGTTGCCGATGTTGTCCCAGATGCGGGAGGTGCCGTACGGGCCCTTCACGGCCTGCCCCGGCTTCTGGCAGAAGATCCGCACGCTGGCACCCACCGGGAGGGTGCGGACGTGGTCGTACTGGGTGCCGGGGCCCGAGCGGACCTTGAGGGCGACGCCCGGGGCGACCGGGTAGCTCTTCGCGGCAGCGGCAGCGGCAGCGGCAGCGGCGACGGCTTCGGCGTCCGCGGCGTCGGCGTCGGCGTCGGCCGTCAGGGTCTGCGGACCGGTGGATACGTCGGCTTCGGGCCGCACTTCGTCAAATGCCATGGAAATCCCCCCGTTTGGTGGAAGTGCGTGGGTCACGGTACGCGGCTCGCCCGGCCGCAGCCAGCCCGACTCGCACTGACCATCGACTAGGCTCCGTGAAATCGCGCGGGCGAATCAGCCAAGTCGAGCCGGGGAGTGTCTTCAAAGCAGCGTCGCCCGCCCGCTCGGGGGTCTTTTCGGGCGACGCCCTGGGGAGGGCCCGGCGGAGTCTGGTGCGTGCGGTCTCTCCCCTGCCCCTACGGGCCAGGCGGACGCAGCGGGGGACGTGCCAGGGCACGGCAGGCGGACGGCACTTTGAAGACGCGACCAAGGGTGGGGGTGGGGATGCCACCGCTGCGGAGCGCCGGGGGTTACCCGGGAGGCGGTCAACCGGAATCGGAGTCGGGGCCCGCGTACGCCGGGCAGTACCAGCTCGAATCCTGGCTCGGCACCGGCGGCATGGGCGTGGTGCACCTGGCCACCTCGGCATCGGGGCTACGGCTCGCGGTGAAGGTGATCCACGCCGAGCACGCCACGGACTCCGAGTTCAGGGCGCGTTTCCGGCAGGAGGTCGCGGCCGCGCGGCGGGTCAGCGGGGCCTTCACCGCGCCCGTCGTGGACGCCGACCCGGATGCCGAACGACCTTGGATGGCGACGCTGTTCATCGACGGTCCCACCCTCGCGGAGCGGGTGAAGCGGAACGGCCCGTTGGACGTCGACGAGGTACGCAGGGCGGGCGCCGGGCTCGCGGAGGCGCTGCGCGACATCCATCGCGCCGGGGTGGTCCACCGCGATCTGAAGCCGAGCAACGTGCTGCTGGCCGCCGACGGTCCGAAGGTCATCGACTTCGGCATCTCCCGCCCCGCGGACAGCGATCTGCGCACGGAGACGGGGAAGTTGATCGGGACGCCGCCCTTCATGGCGCCCGAGCAGTTCCAGCGGCCGAGGGAGGTCGGGCCCGAGGCGGACGTGTTCGCGATGGGCTCGGTGCTGGTGCACGCACTGACGGGGCGGGGGCCGTTCGACTCGGACAGTCCGTACGTGGTGGCGTACCAAGTGGTGCACGACGAGCCCGATCTGACGGGGGTGCCGCCCGGGCTGGTGCCGCTGATCAGCCGCTGTCTGGCGAAGGACCCGGCGCGGCGGCCGACGCCGAACGAGGTGATGGCGGAGTTGCGGGAGGCGGCTTCGCCGTCGTCGGGGTACGACACGCAGGCGTACGTGCCGCTGCCGCGCACCCCGGACCCGCGGGAGCGCGCGCCCGAACTTCCCGTACGGGACCGGAAGCGCGATCGGATGCGGGCGCGGCTGAGCGGGCGGCGGCGCCGGGCGGTGGTCGCGGGGGCCGCGGCCGTGGTGATCGCGGTGGTGAGCGGGGTCGTCGTCGCACAGGTCGCGGGGGACGAGGACGGGCCGCGGGGCACGCGGGGCGTCGGCTCGGCGGCCAAGGCGCCGTCGGCGTGGGACGTACGGCTCGGCGACGGGCCCGGCGATGAGCGCACACCGGCGTGCACGTCCGCGCCGGAGGGCGCCGCGCTGTACTGCGCCGCGCCGGGGATCGCGGCGGCGCGGCTCGACCCGGCGACGGGGCGGCGGACGTGGACGCGGGAAGGCGCCGACGACGGCGGGGCGTCGTCCGTCGGGCCGCGGCCGCCGGTCGTGGCGGGCGGCCTGGTGCACGTGCGGTCGTCCGGCGGGCGGCGGACGGAGGCACTGGACCCGGCGAACGGGCACGTGCGGTGGTCGGCGTCGACCGCCGCGTACTCCTCCGTGCGGCACGTGGGGGACGTGGTGCTGCTGGGCAAGGACGACGGGCGGGTGCGGGCGCTCGACGCGCGGACCGGCCGGGAGCTGTGGCAGGGGCGGCACGGCGGAACGGGGACGGAGTGGGCGGGGGCCGGCGCGGTCGGCTACGCCGTGACGGCGCCGCTGGCGAACGGGTCCACGTCCGAGGTGACCGCGGTCGACCTCGCGACGGGCGCGGTGCGGTGGGCGAAGCGGGTGGCGGGGGCGCTGCGGCCGGTGGGCGTCTCCGGTGACGCGCTGTACCTGCACGCGGTGGACGCGGCCGGGGACACGAAGGAGGTCGTCCGCGTGCCGGGCGCGTCCGCGCCGCCGGCCCGCACCCGCCTGCCGGCGCCGGTGCCCCAGGCCCAGGCGACGGTCGCCGGCGACGTCGTGTACCTGAGCGGCGCGGGCGGCTCCCTCGTCGCGGTGCGGGGCGGTGCGCAGCTGTGGCGTACGGAGACGGGCGCGACGCAGTTGTCCCGCCCGACGGCGGGCGGGGCGGCGGTCTACGTGAGTGCGGGCGACGGCCGCCTCTTGGCGGTGGACGCGGTGCGGGGGTCGTACGCAGGTCAGACGGACCCGCGCATGGACGCCGGCGAGAACACGTACGCGTCCTACCTGCCGGCGCCCGTGCTCACCGGCACCGGCGTCGTCTCCGGCGCCCCGAGCGGCGCGGTGTTCGGCGTCCCCCAGGACGCCCCGGCCCGCTGGTAGCCCAGGACCGCTCGTAGCCCAGGCAGTCCGGGGTCTTCTGGGGGCGCTGGGGGTCCCTCACGCCCTCTGGGCGTAGGGGGCGGAAGTGCGTGACAAGCCCACCACCGGGCCGCAGAGACCAACGCTCCCCCGGCACTACGGCGATGTCGTCCAAGAACACGGGTGCCCGTACCTGACGCACGCGGGCCGGCGCTCGCGCCGGAAAGAGGGGGAACCCACGCCCGGAGGGCGTGGGTTCCCGAGGAGGTGGGGGCTACAGGCGGGAGACGTCGCGGACGGCGCCGCGGTCCGCGCTCGTGGCCATCGCCGCGTACGCCCGCAGCGCCGCCGAGACCTTGCGCTCGCGGCCCTTCGGCACGTACGCCCCGCCCAGCGCCTCGCGGCGCGCGGCCAGTTCGGCGTCGGGGACGAGGAGGTCGATCGTGCGGTTCGGGATGTCGATGCGGATGCGGTCGCCGTCCTCGACGAGCGCGATCGTGCCGCCGGACGCCGCCTCGGGCGAGGCGTGGCCGATGGACAGCCCGGACGTGCCGCCCGAGAAGCGGCCGTCGGTGACCAGGGCGCACGACTTGCCCAGCCCGCGGCCCTTGAGGAAGGACGTCGGGTAGAGCATCTCCTGCATGCCGGGTCCGCCGCGGGGGCCCTCGTAGCGGATGACGACGACGTCGCCCTCCTTGATCTGCTTGGTGAGGATCTTGTCGACGGCCTCTTCCTGCGACTCGCAGACGACGGCCGGGCCCTCGAAGGTCCAGATCGACTCGTCGACGCCCGCGGTCTTCACGACGCAGCCGTCGACGGCGAGGTTGCCCTTGAGGACGGCGAGCCCGCCGTCCTTGCTGTAGGCGTGCGTCGCGTCGCGGATGCAGCCGTCGGCCGCGTCGGTGTCGAGGGTCTCCCACCGCTCGGACTGGGAGAACGCCTCGGCGGAGCGGACGCAGCCGGGCGCGGCGTGCCACAGCTCGACCGCCTCGGGCGACGGGGAGCCGCCGCGGACGTCCCAGGTGTCCAGCCACTGCTTGATGGAGGGGGCGTGGACGGCGTGGACGTCCTCGTCCAGCATGCCGGCGCGGTACAGCTCGCCGAGGATCGCGGGGATGCCGCCGGCGCGGTGGACGTCCTCCATGTAGTACGTGCCCTGGGGCGCGACGTTGGGGGCGACCTTCGCCAGGCACGGCACGCGGCGCGAGACCGCGTCGATGTCGGCGAGGCCGTAGTCCAGCTCGGCCTCCTGCGCGGCGGCCAGCAGGTGGAGGATCGTGTTGGTGGAGCCGCCCATGGCGATGTCGAGGGCCATGGCGTTCTCGAACGCGCCGCGGGTGGCGATGGAGCGGGGCAGGACGCTCTCGTCGTCGTCCTCGTAGTACCGCTTGGTGATCTCCACGACCGTGCGGCCCGCGTCCTCGTACAGGGCGCGGCGGGCGGTGTGCGTGGCGAGGACGGTGCCGTTGCCCGGCAGGGACAGGCCCATGGCCTCGGTCAGGCAGTTCATGGAGTTGGCCGTGAACATGCCAGAGCAGGAGCCGCAGGTCGGGCAGGCGTTCTCCTCGATGCGCAGCATGTCCTCGTTGGAGACGGCCTCGTCGACGGCGTCGACGATCACGTTGACCAGGTCCAGCTTGCGGACGGTGCCGTTGACGAGGGTGGCCCGGCCGGCCTCCATGGGGCCGCCGGAGACGAAGACCGTGGGGATGTTCAGCCGCAGCGCGGCGTTCAGCATGCCCGGGGTGATCTTGTCGCAGTTGGAGATGCAGATCAGGGCGTCGGCGCAGTGCGCCTCGACCATGTACTCCACGCTGTCGGCGATCAGGTCGCGGGACGGCAGGGAGTAGAGCATGCCGCCGTGGCCCATCGCGATGCCGTCGTCGACGGCGATCGTGTTGAACTCGCGCGGGATCGCGCCGGCCGCCTTGATCGCCTCGCTGACGATCCGGCCGACGGGCTGGAGGTGGGTGTGCCCGGGCACGAACTCGGTGAAGGAGTTCGCCACGGCGATGATGGGCTTGCCGATGTCCGCGCTGGCTACGCCCGAGGCGCGCATCAGGGCGCGGGCGCCCGCCATGTTGCGGCCGTGGGTGACGGTGCGGGACCTCAGCTCGGGCATCGTCGCTCGCTCCTCGGTAGGTAGGTCGGTACGAGAAAGCGTACGCCGCCGCTCCAAGATCTGGACGCGCCGTCCGGGATGCGGGACCGGAGGTGAGACCGGAGGCGGGGTCTTACGGCACGGGGAGGGGCACCGTCCGTCACGCGCCGCGTGCTCCCGGTGTCCCGTCCGGCCGGGGCACTGCGGCGGGCGGGGCCAGGTGGAGCCGGGTGAAGGCGAGGGCTTCGGCGAGGTCGGCCTCGCGTTCGGCGGTGGACATGGCGCGGCGGGTGTTCACCTCGATCACCACGTGGCCGTCGTAGCCGCTGCGGGCGAGGCGTGCCAGCAGCTCCGCGCAGGGCTGCTCGCCGCGCCCGGGCACCAGGTGCTCGTCCTTGGCGGACCCCTTGCCGTCGGCGAGGTGGACGTGGCCGAGGCGGTCGGCCATCCGGTCGACCATGGCGAGGGTGTCGGAGCGGGAGGTCGCGGTGTGGGACAGGTCGATCGTGAAGTGCCGGTAGTCGTCCTTGGTGACGTCCCACTCGGGGGCGTACGCCAGCAGCTCGCGGTCCTTGTAGCGCCAGGGGTACATGTTCTCGACGGCGAACCGGACGTCCGTCTCGTCCGCCATCCGCCAGATGCCGTTGACGAAGTCCCGGGCGTACTGCCGCTGCCAGCGGAACGGCGGGTGCACCACGACGGTGGAGGCGCCCAACTTCTCCGCGGCTGCCCGGGCGCGCTGGAGCTTGACCCAGGGGTCGGTGGACCAGACGCGCTGGGTGATCAGCAGACAGGGCGCGTGGACGGCGTGCACCGGTACCTGGTGGTAGTCGGAGAGCCGGCGCAGCGCCTCGACGTCCTGGCTGACCGGGTCCGTCCAGACCATGACCTCGACGCCGTCGTAGCCGAGGCGCGCGGCGACCTCGAAGGCGGTCGCGGTCGACTCGGGGTAGACGGAGGCCGTGGACAGCAGGACCTTCGCCCGCGGGATGCGCACGGCGGCGGGCGGCGCTGCCGCGCCCGCGCCGGTGTCTGTTGCCGGTTCTGCCACGGGACACAGCGTACGGTCCGGGCCGTGCCGGCGGGCTGCCCGGGCCGGCCGGTGGAGGGGTCCCGTCGGACCGTTGCGGTGGTGTGCGGCGCCGGAGGGGGCGCGTCCGCACGCCCCGCTCCCGACGGACGGGCTACGAGCCGACCAGCGGTCCCACCGCGGGCGCGGCCGGCAGGTGGTCCAGCCGGCGCAGGATGACGCCCTCCCGCAGCGCCCACGGGCAGATCTCCAGCTCCTGCGCGCCGAAGAGGTCCATCGCCGCCTCCGCCACGAGCGCGCCGGCCAGTAGCTGGCGGGCCCGGCCGGCGGAGACCCCGGGCAGCTCGGCGCGCTCCTCCGCGGTCATCGCGGCGAGCTTGGGCACCCAGTCCTGGAGCGCCTTGCGGCTCAGCTCGCGCTGGAGGTACAGCCCGTCGGACTCCCGGGCCGCCCCGGCGATCCTGGCGAGCTGCTTGAAGGTCTTGGAGGTGGCCACGATGTGGTCGGGCGGGCCGAAGCGGCTGAATTCGCCGACCGTACGGGCGATCTCGGCGCGGACGTGGCGGCGCAGCGTCCGCACCGCCTCGGGGTCGGGCGGGTCCCCCGGGAGCATGCCGGCGGTGAGCCGGCCGGCGCCCAGCGGCAGGGACACGGCGGCGTCGGGCTCCTCGTCGATGCCGTACGCGATCTCCAGGGAGCCGCCGCCGATGTCCAGGACCAGCAGCTTCCCGGCCGACCAGCCGAACCAGCGGCGGGCGGCGAGGAAGGTGAGCCGGGCTTCGTCCGCCCCGGTCAGGACCTCCAGGTCGACCCCGGTGTCCGCCTTGACGCGGGCGAGGACGAGATCGGCGTTGCTGGCCTCGCGCACCGCGGAGGTCGCGAAGGACAGCACCTGCTCGCACCCCTGGTCCTCGGCGGACTCCATGGCGCGGCCGATGGTCCCGATGAGCCGGTCGACGCCCGCGGGGCTGATGGCGCCGCCGTCGTCGAGGAGTTCGGCGAGGCGCAATTCCGCCTTGTGCGAGTGGGCGGGCAGGGGGCGGGCGCCGGGGTGCGCGTCCACCACCAGCAGGTGCACTGTGTTCGAACCGACGTCGAGGACTCCGAGTCTCATGAGTACGAACGCTACTGCGGCTGCGGACATACCCTTGACCTGTGCCAAAGACGAAAAAGGCGAAGCCGGGCAAAGCAGAGCGGTCGAAGCGGTCCGGGGCGGCGGCTCCGGCCGGACGCGACGAGGTGGGCCTGGACTTTCCGCGGGCGTGGGTGGAGTTCCCCGACCCCGCCGACGACGAACAGGTCTTCCGCTGCGATCTGACGTGGCTGACCTCCCGCTGGACGTGCATCTTCGGGAGCGGCTGCCAGGGCATCGAGGCGGGGCGGGCGGACGACGGCTGCTGCACGCTCGGTGCGCACTTCTCGGACGACGAGGACGAGAAGCGGGTGGCGGGCCATGTGGCCAGGCTCACGCCCGAGGTGTGGCAGTTCCACGACGTGGGGACGGGCACGGGCTGGACCCAGGAGGCCGAGGACGGCGATCCCGGGGACCGGCAGACGCGGCGCTGGAAGGGCTCCTGCATCTTCCAGAACCGGCCCGGCTTCGCCGGTGGCGCGGGCTGCGCGCTGCACATCCTGGCCCTGAAGGAGGGGCGGGAGCCGCTGGAGACGAAGCCGGACGTGTGCTGGCAGCTACCGGTGCGGCGGACGTACGACTGGATCGAGCGCCCCGACGACACGAAGGTGCTCCAGATCTCCATCGGCGAGTACGACCGCCGCGGCTGGGGCCCGGGCGGGCACGACCTGCACTGGTGGTGCACCTCGGCGACGTCGGCGCACGGCGCGGGCGAGCCGGTGTACGTGACCTACCGGCCCGAGCTGACGGAGCTGATGGGCAAGGAGGCGTACGAGGTGCTGGTGGGCCTGTGCGAGGCGCGCCTGTCGTCCCAGCTCCCCCTCCTGGCGCCGCACCCCGCAGACACCAAGACGCCCTAGCCTGCGCTTCTGGACGGAGCCGCCGTGCCCATGCAGGTGCGTTGGTCTCCGCGGCCCGGTGGTGGGCTGTTCGCGCAGTTCCGCCCCCTGTGCCCTGAGGGCACGGGGGGACCCCAGCGCCCCCAGGGGGACTGGGGGACCCCAGCCCCCAAAACACCCTCGCCATTCCCCTGCGGGAGCGTTGGTTTCTACCGGCCGGTGGTGGGCTTGTCGCGCAGTTCCCCGCGCCCCTAAATACCTCCGCCTCCAGCCCGCAGGCACATGACGGGAGAGGTAAAACAGGGGCGCTGGGGTCCCCCCGTGCCCGCAGGGCACAGGGGGCGGAACTGCGCGAACAGCCCACCACCGGGCCGCACAGACCAACGCGCACGGCGGGTCCGTCCAGGCACACCGCCCAAGCGGCGGAGCCTAGGGCGCGTCGGGCGGTGGTTCCGATGGGGACGGGGAGCCCTCGGTGGGGGACGGGGTCGGGGACGGGGCCGTCGGTGAGGGCGTCGGGGACGGCGAGCTGGGCGTCGGGGACGGCGTGGTCGGCGGCGTCGGCGACGGCCGCGACGTCGGCGGCCGAGTGGGCCGCTGCGTCGGCGGCTTCGGCGCGCCCCGGCCCTCGATGCCGACGACCGCCCCGGAGGGCGCCACGGACACCCGGGCGCCCCAGGCGCCGGCGGGCTCGCGGTCCGGGTCCACGGTGACGTACACGGCGGTGGACTCGCCGGGGTGCAGCACGCCCGAGGCCCGGCTGAGGCGGAGCCAGTCCGCATCGGTGCGTACGGACCAGTTGACGGGGGCGCCGCCGGACGCGGTGAGCGTGAGGCGGGTGACGCCCTGGTAGGGCTCCGCGGTGAGGGTGAGGCGCCCGGGGCCGGTGGTGGTGCCGGGGCCGGAGGAGGGTGCGCCGGGGCTGAGGACTTCCACGGAGACGCCGGGGGCGGGGGTGCCGTCGGTGGCGCCGTGACCGTCGGCGGTGTCGGCGTTGCCCGCGTTCTCGTAGCGGTCGGCGGGGGTGTCGTCGGCGTTGCCGGTGCCTTCGTCGGTGGCGGTGACGGAGGGGCCGGCCTGACGGGACTCGCCGGTGAGCGGTGCGCCGCGGTACGCGGCCCAGAGCGCGAGGACGGGCGCGGCGACGACGGCCGCGACGACGGTGGTGGTGACGGCGCGGGCGCGCAGCCGGTCGCGGCGGGCGGCCTGGTCCTTGGGGTCGAGCGGGAAGCCGGTGGGGCCGAAGCGGGGGGCGGCGGCGCGGGTGCGGGGGGCGTGCGCCGCGGCGAGGCGCAGGGCCGCGCGCGGGGCCGGGACCAGAGGCAGGGTGGCGGGCGTCGGGGTGGCGCCGGGCCAGGGGCCGTGGGCGCCGGCGCGTTCGGCGGCGCGGCGGCAGCGGGGGCAGTCGTCGACGTGGCGGACGAGTTCGGTGCGGAGCGCGGCGGAGAGCAGGACGCCGTGGTCGCCGGTGAGGTGGGCGACGGAGGGGCAGGCGCCGGCCTCGACGACGGCGAGGGCCGCGCGGGTGCGTTCGACCTCGCACGCGGCGGTGGCGAGGAGGTCGCGGGCGGCGGCGTCGGGCAGGCCGAGTGCGGCGGCGACTTCGCGCGGGGCGAGCCCGTGGCGTACGGCGAGTTCCAGCGCTTCGCGCTGCTCGGGGGTGGTGCCGGCGGCTTCGGGCCAGGCGAGGAGCGCGAGTTGGGCGCGGCGGTGGGCGGCGGTGCCTTCGTCGACGGCGTACGCCGAGGAGGCTGCGGGGCCGGCGGGGAGCCCGGGCTTGGTGGCCGTGTGACGGGCGGCCGGTCGGCCCGAGTGGCGGCCGGCGTGCCGGCCGGGTTGTGCGCCCTGGCGGGTGCTGCGGCCTTCGGCCAGCCGGCGCAGGCAGGTCCAGCGGGCGAGGGCGTAGAGCCAGGCCGTCCTGCGGGAGGCGTGCGCCGGCGCGCGGCCGTGGTGGCGGTCGGCGAGCGCGAGGGCGTCGGCGAGCGCGGCGGTGGCGGCGTCGTGGTCGCACAGGACGGAGAGGCAGTACGTGAACAGGCCGTCGAGCTGTGCCTCGTACCGCTCGAACCGCGCGCTGCGTTCGGCGCGCTCGGCGCGGCCCGACCGCTCGGCTCCTTCGGTCCGCTCCGGTCGTCGGGGCGGCTGCGACTGCCCCGACGCGGTCTGCTGTGCCGGCGTGGTCGCGCGCGGGGCGCTTCGGTGGTGCGGGCGGTGCGCGCCGGTTCCGTGGGGCGTACGGGTCGTCTGGTTCGGCCTGCTGCTCGTCACGCGGTGACCGTAGGCTCCGCTCCTGACCCTGTTCTCACCGCTTGCCCTCTTTTAATCCTTACGGGTGAACAGTTCGCTCAAAGGGGGACAGCAAGCGTCCATTTCGCCGCGTCCGAGCCACCCATAAGTGGCCCCAGAAGCCCACAGGCACGCACAGGTGAACACAAACACCAACAGACGTCCACAGACGGGTACGGCGGCCCGGTTGTCAGTGCCGGCGGCTACGGTTTCCCCCATGGCTGCCCGTACCAAATCCGCGAAGGACCGGCCCTCCTACCGCTGCACCGAATGCGGCTGGACGACGGTGAAGTGGCTCGGCCGCTGCCCCGAGTGCCAGGCGTGGGGCACGGTCGAGGAGTACGGCGCGCCCGCCGTGCGGACGACCGCCGCGGGCCGGGTGTCCTCCCCCGCGCTCCCCATCGGCCAGGTCGACGGCCGCCAGGCCGCCGCCCGCTCCACCGGCGTCGACGAGCTGGACCGGGTGCTGGGCGGCGGGCTGGTGCCGGGCGCGGTGGTGCTGCTCGCCGGCGAGCCCGGCGTCGGCAAGTCGACGCTGCTGCTGGACGTCGCCGCCAAGGCCGCCAGCGAAGAGCACCGCACGCTGTACGTCACGGGCGAGGAGTCCGCGAGCCAGGTCCGGCTGCGGGCCGACCGCATCGGCGCCGTGCACGACCATCTGTATCTGGCCGCCGAGACCGACCTGTCCGCCGTCCTCGGCCATCTGGACGCGGTCAAGCCGTCCCTGCTGATCATGGACTCGGTGCAGACGGTCGCCTCGCCGGAGATCGACGGCGCCCCCGGCGGCATGGCCCAGGTGCGGGAGGTCGCGGGCGCCCTGATCCGGGCCTCCAAGGAGCGCGGGATGTCCACCCTCCTCGTCGGGCACGTCACCAAGGACGGCGCGATCGCCGGCCCGCGCCTGCTGGAGCACCTGGTCGACGTGGTGCTGCACTTCGAGGGCGACCGGCACGCCCGGCTGCGCCTGGTCCGCGGCATCAAGAACCGCTACGGGGCGACGGACGAGGTCGGCTGCTTCGAGTTGCACGACGAGGGCATCACCGGCCTCGCCGACCCCTCCGGCCTCTTCCTGACCCGGCGTGACGAGCCGGTGCCCGGCACCTGTCTGACGGTCACTTTGGAGGGCCGTCGCCCGCTGGTCGCCGAGGTGCAGGCGCTCACCGTCGACACCCAGATCCCCTCCCCCCGGCGCACCACCTCCGGGCTGGAGACCTCGCGGGTGTCGATGATGCTCGCGGTGCTGGAGCAGCGCGGGCGGATCAGCGCGCTCGGCAAGCGGGACATCTACAGCGCCACGGTGGGCGGCGTGCGGCTGTCCGAGCCGGCCGCCGACCTGGCGATCGCGCTCGCGCTGGCCTCGGCCGCCAGCGACACCCCGCTGCCGAAGAACCTGGTCGCGATCGGCGAGGTCGGCCTCGCCGGCGAGGTCCGCCGCGTCACCGGCGTGCAGCGGCGACTCGCCGAGGCCCACCGCCTGGGCTTCACCCACGCCCTGGTGCCGGGCGACCCCGGCAAGGTCCCCGCGGGCATGAAGGTGATCGAGGTCGCCGACATGGGCGACGCCTTGCGGGTGCTGCCGCGCGGGCGGCGGCGCAATGCGCCGGCGGCGCCGGGCGACGGGCCGGAAACGGCGCCGTGGAGCGCCGGTGAGGGCGCGTCCGGCCGCGCCCGGCGCACGGCGGGCGAGGACGGCCCGCGGGCCGCGGAGCAGCGCCGGTAGACTTTGCCCCGGTCTCGCCCATCCGTACGAGCCGGAGGAGTGCAGTGGCAGCCAACGACCGGGCACCAGCACCCGGAAAGTCCGGCGCGGGCTCCGGCACCGAAGGACGGATCCGCACCGCGCTGAGCGCGGTCGCGCCCGGCACCGCGCTCCGCGACGGCCTGGAGCGCATCCTCCGCGGCAACACCGGCGGCCTGATCGTCCTCGGCATGGACAAGTCGGTGGACTCGATGTGCACCGGCGGCTTCGTGCTGGACGTCGAGTTCACCGCCACCCGCCTGCGCGAGCTGTGCAAGCTGGACGGCGCGCTGATCCTCGACAAGGACATCACCAAGATCCTGCGGGCGGGCGTGCAGCTCGTCCCGGACGCCTCCATCCCGACGGAGGAGACCGGCACCCGGCACCGCACCGCCGACCGCGTCTCCAAGCAGTGCGGCTTCCCGGTCGTCTCGGTGTCGCAGTCGATGCGGCTGATCGCGCTGTACGTGGACGGGGAGCGCCGCGTCCTGGAGGAGTCCGCCGCGATCCTGTCCCGGGCGAACCAGGCGCTGGCCACCCTGGAGCGGTACAAGCTCCGTCTCGACGAGGTCGCCGGCACCCTCTCCGCGTTGGAGATCGAGGACCTGGTCACGGTCCGGGACGTCACGGCCGTCGCACAGCGCCTGGAGATGGTGCGCCGGATCGCCACGGAGATCGCGGAGTACGTCGTCGAGCTGGGCACCGACGGACGGCTGCTCTCGCTCCAGTTGGACGAGCTGATCGCGGGCGTCGAGCCGGAGCGCGAGTTGGTCGCGCAGGACTACGTACCGGAGCCGACGTCCGCGAGGGCCGCGCCCGGGAAGGGCGCCCAGCGGTCGCGCACGGTCGACGACGCACTGTCGGAGCTGGACGCGCTCACCCACTCGGAGCTGCTGGAACTGTCCACCGTGGCGCGCGCCTTGGGGTACAGCGGCTCGCCCGAGACGCTCGACTCGGCGGTGTCGCCGCGCGGTTACCGGCTGCTGGCCAAGGTGCCGCGACTGCCGGGTGCGATCATCGAACGCCTGGTGGAGCACTTCGGCGGGTTGCAGAAGCTGCTGGCGGCGAGCGTCGACGACCTCCAGGCCGTCGACGGCGTCGGCGAGGCGCGAGCGCGCAGCGTCCGCGAGGGGCTGTCCCGCCTGGCGGAGTCCTCCATCCTGGAGCGCTACGTCTGAGCTGCGCCGAGCCTCACCGGGCGCGGGTCGCCGTGCGGCGAGCTGTGCTGCGGCGTCTGCGGCTTGTCTGCGGCTTGTCGCGCACGGCCTCTCCCTGTGCTCCACGGGCACGGGGGCACCCCCACCTACGCCCAGAGGGCGTGGGGGTCCCCCCGTGCCCGCAGGGCACAGGAGGCGGAACTGCGCGAGCAGCCCACCACCGGGCCGCACAGACCAACGCTCCCGCAGGGAAACGCGGCTACGTCCAGAGGGCGAAGGGGCTAGTCCTTCGCGAGGACGAAGGACGTCGGGCGGACCGTCTCGCCGGGGTACTGCGCCTCGACCAGGTACGTACCCGCGCCGACCGGCGCCGCGGGCGGCGTCGCGCACTGCGGCGCGCTGCGCTTGCGCTCCCAGGTGACGGCGTGACTGACCGTCGAGTGCGCCGGGACCTTCACCCACGCGGCGGCGCCGTCCCGCGGGCAGTCCTTGGACGACCACACCTCTTCGTTCTCCGCGTCGGTGACCTTGAGCACCGCCGACGCACCGCCGAGGTCCACCTTGCAGGTGGTGGCGGAGGAGTTGGTGACGGCCAGTCGGAACACCGGCTGCTGCCCCGGGGCGTAGGAGTCCACGGAGGTCGCGAGACCCAACTGGATCGATCCCGAAGGGCAGTTGGGCAGGACCGAGCTCACGGGCACGCGCTCGGCCGCGACGCCACCGCCCGCACCTCCGCCACCGCTGCCGCCGTCGCTGCCACCCGTGCCGCCGCCGTCGGAGCCGGCGCCCCCGCTGCCCGTACCGCCGCCCGTGTCCGCACCGCTGCCGCCGTCGTCGCCCGTCCGGCCGGGCTCGTCGCGCCCGCCGGGCTGTCCGCTGATCGCCGGGCCCGACTGGCCGGGGCCCGGGGTGATGGACGGCGCGGGCGAGGAACTCCCGTTGGCGCTGTCGCTCTTGTCCCCGTCGCCCCCGCCCGAACTGATCGCCCAGACGACCAGCACGACGAGGACGGCCACGAGTGCCACGGCTGCGGCCCTCCGACGCCAATAGATGGAGGAGGGGAGCGGCCCGATCGGATTGCGCAGAGTTCCCACGGATCAAACTCTACGAGAGGACGAGCCCAACTCCCGTCCCACCCGCCGCACTCGTCCGAAGTTCTACGGATCATCATCCCGGTTCGACGGTCCGCGGGGCCCGCTGAGGGGGCCGTGGCCGTCAGTCCGGGGTCGTACGGGCGGGGGCGCGGCCCCTGACTTTCGTCGGGGCCGGTTGCTGCCGATGGCCCCGAGTGGCCCGAAAGTCACCCCGGTACGTTTTCGAACATGGACAGCTCCTTGACCCGCGGCCTCTACCGCGACATCACCGACTTCGCCCACGACACCCCCTCCTGGGTGCAGCACCTCGCCGAGCTGTGGACCGAGGCGGGGCTGTTGCTGTTCGGCGTGCTCTTCCTCGTCGCCTGGTGGCGGGCGCGCGTCGCCGACGCCCGCGCCCTGGCGGTCGCCGTCCTGGCGCCGCTCGCGACGGCGTTCGGCTACGTCGTCAGCGAGTCCCTGAAGTCGGTGTTCGACGAGGAACGGCCCTGCCGCACGGTCACGGACGCGGCGCGGTCCCTGGTGGAGTGCCCGCCGACCGGTGACTGGTCCTTCCCCAGCAACCACGCGTCCATCGCGGGCGCCGCGGCGATCGCGCTGGTGCTGGCCTGGCGGCGGATCTGGCTGCTCACCGTGCCGATGGCGCTGCTGATGGCGTTCTCCCGGGTCTTCGTGGGGGTGCACTACCCGCACGACGTGATGGTGGGGCTGGTGCTGGGGTCGGTGGCCGCGGTCGGCTTCGTCGTGACCCTGACGCGGCCGGCGACGTCCCTGTTGCGGGCCATGCGGTCGAGTCGTACGGGCGTGGTCGTCTGGTTCGCCGGCCCGGGCCCCGACCGCACCGGCCAGGGCAGCCACGGCGGCCCCGACGGCACCGGCGGGCCCGGCCGCCACGCCCGCACCACGCCGACGCGTGACCGGTGAGCGGGCGAGGAGCACCCGTACGCCCGAACCCGTCCCCGCTCCGTCGGGGCGACGCCGGCCCGGCGTCCGGCGACTGACGGCGGGACCGGTCGGCCGCTGGTCAACACCCCGCGGGCGCCCGGCCGGCGGACGCCCCGAAGGCCGTACACGCGACGGCCCCGGGGCGTCGTCGCCCGCCGCCCGCTGTGCGCCAACCGGTCGCGGCCCACTTGGTCGAAGGCGCTGCGCCACCCGGTCGGAAGGCTCTGCGCCGCTTAGCCCATGGGCCGGGGCGGCTGCGGCGGCGGCCCCCGCCGGCGTGCCAGGATCGAAGGGCCATGACTGACACCACGACTGCCCCCGCCCCCGCCGGCCGCGCCGAGCGCGCCGGTGACGTCTCCTCATCCGACGCCGCGTCCCTCCACAGCCCCGTGATCGCCTGGTTCGACGAACACGCCCGCGACCTGCCGTGGCGCCGCCCCGAGGCCGGCGCGTGGGGCGTGATGGTCAGCGAGTTCATGCTCCAGCAGACCCCCGTGAACCGGGTGCTGCCGGTGTACGAGCAGTGGCTCAAGCGCTGGCCCAGGCCGGCCGACCTGGCCGCCGAGCCCGCCGGCGAGGCCGTGCGCGCCTGGGGCCGGCTCGGCTACCCGCGCCGTGCCCTGCGGCTGCACGGGGCCGCGCAGGCGATAACTGAGCGGCACGGCGGCGACGTGCCGAAGGACCACGCGCAGTTGCTCGCACTGCCCGGCATCGGCGAGTACACGGCGGCCGCGGTGGCCTCCTTCGCGTACGGACAGCGCCACGCGGTCCTCGACACCAACGTGCGCCGGGTCTTCGCCCGCGCCTCTACCGGGATCCAGTACCCGCCGACGGCGACCACCGCCGCCGAGCGGAAGCTCGCCCGGTCCCTGCTCCCGGACGACGACGAGACCGCGGCGAAGTGGGCCGCCGCCTCGATGGAGCTGGGCGCGCTGGTGTGCACCGCGCGCAACGAGGACTGCGGGCGCTGCCCGATCGCCGCCCAGTGCTCCTGGCGGCTGGCCGGGAAGCCGGCGCACCAGGGCGCGGCCCGGCGCGGTCAGACGTACGCCGGGACGGACCGTCAGGTGCGCGGCAAGCTGCTGGCGGTGCTGCGGGCCTCCGAGGTGCCGGTGTCGCAGGCGGCCCTGGACGCGGTCTGGCACGAGCCGGTCCAGCGGGCCAGGGCGCTCGACGGGCTGGTCGCGGACGGGCTGGTCGAGCCGCTGCACGACGGGTCGTACCGCCTCCCCGGGTGAACCGGGGCCGTTCCCGAAAGCTCCGACGACCCTGCCCGGACGATCCGGAACGGCCCCGCCCCGTAGGGCCCCGGCACGATCCGTCCCGCTCTTCCCCACTGCCTCCACCCTGAAACATCGGCTGTTACACAACCGATGGGTGGCCGTGCGTCCACCGACGGCTGCGCAGCACAGCCCCGTGACAACTGCTCCGTAATTTCTGTGACGCAAGGACGGAAGCAGTAGCTGACGACGGGAAGCGCGCCGGGCACCCGGCCGGCGCGCCAGCGGACGAGCGTGACACGGGGCGGAGGCGGTTGGCATGGCGCAGGGCGAGGTGCTCGCGTTCGAGGACTACGTGCGCAGTCGGCAGGACGCGCTGCTGCGCAGCGCCCGCCGGCTGGTGCCCGACCCGGTCGACGCCCAGGACCTGCTGCAGACCGCCCTGGTGCGCACCTACGGCCGCTGGGACGGCATCGCGGACAAGTCGCTCGCCGACGCCTATCTGCGCCGCGTGATGATCAATACGCGGACGGAGTGGTGGCGCGCCCGCAAGCTCGACGAGGTCCCCACCGAGCAGCTGCCGGACGCCGCCGTGGAGGACGGCTCGGACCAGCGCGCGGACCGCGCCCTGCTGATGGACGTGCTCAAGGTGCTGGCCCCCAAGCAGCGCAGCGTCGTCGTGCTGCGGCACTGGGAGCAGATGAGCACCGAGGAGACGGCTGCCGCCCTGGGGATGTCGACCGGTACGGTGAAGAGCACCCTGCACCGGGCGCTGGCGCGACTGCGCCAGGAGTTGGAGAGCCGGGCCGAGGAGTGCGCGGAGCTGGGCATCCGGGACCGGACGGGGCGACGGGGGCGACACATCGACGGGCAGCAGGACGGACGGGGGCAGGAGCGGTGCGCGGCCTGACAGACGGACGCGAGGGGTCCGGGAAGTCGACGGCGAGCAGAGCGGCAGTGGCCGGGCTCGCCGTCATCGGGCTGCTCACGGCCGGTTGTTCCGCGGGCGGCACCGGCTTGCAGGACGAGGGCTCGGCGTATCCGGACTCGGCGAAGCCCGCGGCCACCCCGTCCCCCAAGGGCTCGGGCGGCCCGACCGTGCCGAACGGGCGGGCCCCGGACCCGGTGAAGCTGCTGATGGACGACCCGAAGGTGCACAAGCGGATCAAGGCCGACCTCAAGCCGTGCACCAAGGAACGGCGTTCGTACCCGGTCGACTCCGCCCTCGGCAACCTCACCGGCGCTTCGTCGCCCGACGTCGTCATCAACGTCATGACCTGCGGTGACGCCGTGAACGTGGGTACGTATGTGTTCCGCCCCACCGCCACCGGATACGAGAACGTCTTCGCTTCGGAGGAGCCGGCGGTCGTCTCGTCCATCGACCGCGGCGACCTGGTCGTCACCAAGCAGGTGTACGACGAGGGGGCACCGGTCGCGGCGCAGCCGACCGCGGAGGAAGTGACGACGTTCCACTGGTCGGGCGGCCGGTTCAACCAACTGCACTGGGTGCGCAACCAGTACCCCGGGGGCGTCGACGGGGGCGATTACGTCTTCCCCGCCGAGCCGTCCCTGGACACCGAGCGGCTGAAGGAGCAGCAGACGGAGCTGCTGCCGGCGCCGTCCGCGCTGCTCCGCAACGGCGTCGTCGCACCCGTGCCGGGGCCGCCGCCGCGCGCGACGAATGAGAACTGAGGGACCCGATGGCCGAGACCCATGTCCTGTTCGTGGAGGACGACGACGTCATCCGGGAGGCGACGCAGATCGCCCTGGAGCGGCAGGGCTTCGTGGTGACCGCGATGCCCGACGGACTCCAGGGGCTGGAGGCGTTCCGGGCGGACCGGCCGGACATCGCGCTGCTGGACGTGATGGTGCCGGGGCTCGACGGGGTCAGCCTGTGCCGGCGCATCCGTGACGAGTCGACCGTGCCCGTGATCATGCTGTCGGCGCGCGCCGACTCGATCGACGTCGTCCTGGGCCTGGAGGCGGGCGCCGACGACTACGTCACCAAGCCGTTCGACGGCGCCGTGCTGGTGGCCCGGATCCGCGCGGTGCTGCGCCGGTTCGGGCACGCGGGCGGGGGCCACGCGGCCGTGGGCGGCGAGGTCGGGCAGGGCGCGCTGTTGGCCTTCGGCGACCTGGTGGTGGACACGGAGGGCATGGAGGTCCGCAAGGGCGGGCTGCCGGTGGCGCTGACGCCGACGGAGATGCGGCTGCTGCTGGAGTTCTCCACGGCGCCGGGGACCGTGCTCTCCCGCGACCGGCTGCTGGAACGGGTCTGGGACTACGGCTGGGGCGGCGACACCCGGGTCGTCGACGTCCACGTGCAGCGGCTGCGCGGCAAGATCGGCCAGGACCGGATCGAGACGGTCCGCGGCTTCGGCTACAAGCTCAAGGCATGAAGCGGGGCGGACGGGCGGCGGGTCGGCCCACCGGTCAGCCGACCGGGGAGCGGGCCTGGCTCCGATACGGGCGGCGGGCGGAGCGGCAGGCGGCGCAGCGGGTCGCCGAACGCGTCGAGCAGCAGGCGGCGCGGTGGCGCGCGGAGGAGCGGGACGGGCAGCGGACGTCGGGGGTCGAGCCGGGCTCGGTGTCGGGGCGCGCGTCCGGACCCGGTTCCGGGCCGGCTGCCGCGTTGGCGGCGCGCTTCCTGACCCGGTTCGCGTTCCGCACCGGCATCCGCTGGAAGATCAGCATCGCGATCGCGGCCGTGGGCGCACTCATCGCCGTGACGCTGAGCCTGGTCGTGCACAACGCCGCGCGCGTCTCCATGCTCGACAACGCGCGTGACGTGCAGTTGGACCGGGTGGGACTGGCGCAGCGCTGGTACGAGACGTCGAAGAACAAGGACCCCCGCTTCAGCACCAAGCTGAACGACCCCGCGCTGCCGCGCGAACTCCAGGACCTGGTGAAGCAGAACCGGCGCGGCACGTACGTCCGCGACACCCCGAAGGGCCCGCCGGAGATCTGGGCCGCGGTCCCCACCTCCGACGGCAACGTGCTCTCGCTGCGCACCACGTTCGCCGGGCGCAGCGCCACCATCCTCGGCGACCTCGACCGGGCGCTGACCATCGGTTCGGTGACGGTGGTCTTCGGCGGCTGCGCCCTGGGCGTGCTGATCGGCGGGCAGATCTCGCGCCGGCTGCGCAAGGCCGCCGCTGCCGCCGCGACGGTGGCGGCGGGCAAGACGGACGTACGGGTGCGGGAGGCCATCGGCGGGGTCGTGCGGGACGAGACGGACGACCTGGCGCGCGCGGTGGACGCGCTCACGGACGCCCTGAACGAGCGCATCCAGGCCGAGCGGCGGGTCACCGCGGACATCGCGCACGAGCTGCGCACCCCGGTCACGGGGCTGCTGACGGCGGCGGAGCTGCTGCCGCCCGGCCGCCCGTCGGAGCTGGTGCGGGACCGGGCGCAGGCCATGCGGACGCTGGTGGAGGACGTGCTGGAGGTGGCCAGGCTCGACGGCGCGTCGGAGCGGGCCGAGCTCCAGGAGATCGCCCTGGGCGAGTTCGTACGGCGCCGGATCTCCCAGCTCAACCCGGACGTGCACGTGCACGTGGTGCACGAGTCGTGGGTGGCGACCGACCCCCGGCGGCTGGAGCGGATCTTGCTGAACCTGCTGACGAACGCGACGAAGCACGGCGCCGCGCCGGTGGAGGTCACGGTCGAGGGCCGGGTCGTGCGGGTGCGCGACCACGGGCCCGGCTTCCCGGAGGCTCTGCTGTGGGACGGGCCGAGCCGGTTCCGTACCGGCGCGAGCGACCGCGCGGGCACCGGCCACGGCCTGGGCCTGACGATCGCGGCCGGTCAGGCGAGGGTCCTGGGGGCCCGGCTGACGTTCCGCAACGCCGGCGAGGAGGGCGCGGCGCCGCTGGGCGAGTCCGGCGGCGCGGTCGCCGTGCTGTGGCTGCCCGAGCACGCGCCCACGGACACCGGGAGCTTCCCGGTGCTGCCCGTGGACGCGGACTGACTCAGGTCAGGGTGCCGGGGGCCTGCGGGCCGGCGTGCGCCCGGGCCCGGGGGCCGAGGGCGCGGCAGGGCTCAGCTCCAGTCCTTGGAGAGGTCCAGCTCCGCGTTGCGCTGCGTCAGGGAGAACCAGTTGCCGTTGTCGTCGCGGAAGATCGCCTCGATGCCGTACGGGCGCTCCTTCGGCTCCTGGACGAACTCGACGCCGCGGGCGGTGAAGGTCTCGTAGTCCCCGCGGCAGTCGTCCGTACGGAACGCGCCGGCGCCCAGCACCCCCTTGCTGATCATGGTCTTGAGCGCCTGCGCGGACTCCGCGTCCAGGTGGTCGGGGCTCATCAGGGCCAGCGGCTTGGACCAGTCGCGGTCCATGGCGTCCTTGGCGCGCCGTAGCTGACGGAGCCGAGCCAGGCGGGCCGACTCCGCCGCCGGGGTCCGGTGCGCGGGTGGGCGTTCCATGTCCCGATGGTGCCAGCCGGCACTGACAGCGCCGGGGCGCTACGGAGCGTGGGAACGCCGCGACCCCGAGGCGGCGGGTGGCCGACCTCGGGGTCGCGGCGGTGCGGGGTGGTTCCCCGGCGTGGTGCTTCAGTCGCGTCAGATGGAGACGCCGACGGAGCGCAGGAAGGAGACCGGGTCGACCGCGCTGCCGTAGTTGGCGGTGTTGCGGATCTCCATGTGCAGGTGGGGACCGCTGGAGTTGCCGGTGTTGCCGGACTTCGCGATCTCCTGGCCCGCCTTGACGCTCTGGCCGACGGACACGCCGACCGAGTTCAGGTGGGCGTACTGCGAGTACATGCCGTTGTTGTGCTTGATCACGACGGCGTTGCCGTACGCGGGACCGTCACCGGCGCCGTTGCCGCCGGCCTTGACGACCGTGCCGGCGCCGATGGACTTCACGGAGGTGCCGGTCGGGACGGCGAAGTCCTGGCCGGAGTGGTTGCTCGTCCACATGCCGCCGGCCTTGCCGTAGGTGGCGCTCAGGACGTAGGAGTCCAGCGGCTTCACCCAGGAGGGCGCGGCGACGGCCTTGGGGGCGGCCTTCGGGGCGGGAGCGGCGGGGGCTGCGGCCGGCTTGGTCTCGACCTTGACCTCGGGCTTCGCGGCGGCGGGCTTCGCCTCCGGCGCCTTGGCCTCGGCGGCCTGGGCCGGAGTGGAGGTGGTGGCCTCTACGGCGAACGCAGCGCCCGTTCCGAGCACGGCGGTCGCTCCGAAGCCTGCGGCCAGGATGCCGGCGCGGGTACGAAGAACGGCCGGGCGGGGGAAACGGGAAGTGATGCGCGTCATAGGGATGAATGCCTCCGGGCAGAAAGGGACCCGACGCGGGAAATGCGCCGGGCGGGTTGGTGCCATCCCTTGGTAACCGACCCCGGCACTTCACCTCAAACACCCCAACTACGACATTCCGTCGTAGCAAGAAGGGAGTGATTCACCCCCTTGACACCTTTTGAGAACCATCGCGCGAGTCGCGGTTCTGCGCCCCACCCGTGGGTGCGGAAACGGGCTTCACTGCACGTGCGGGCCGCGGCCCAAGGCGTACGCCCCGCCGCCGGAACCGACCCGCCCCCCGCGGGCACCTCAGGGGGTCGCCATCGCGACGCCGATCGACGCCCCATATGGGACAGAACCCTATAAAAAGCTCCTAAAGTAACTAGTAGGCCCTATCGGGCCTGTGTGCCTTGTCACGGGTTCGCCCACGGATTTGTGGCCCGCGCCACTAACCTCGGGCGTCAGCGGACGTTGTCGGGGGCGCGAAAGAAGGGGCCGAAAACGTGTCGGGGGCCACAGGAACGGGCGACGTGCACGGCAATGCGTTACCCACCGCGCACGTCAATGCGTGGACAGTTGCGCAAGGGGGCCCGTCGTCGTCCGGCGCCGTGCGCAGCAACCCGTCCCTTCGGGTGGTCGCGATCCACGGCGCCCAGCAGGGCACCGGCTTCCTGCTCGACCCCAGACACGTCCTGACCTGCGCACACGTCATCAGCGACTGTCTGGACAGCGAAGAAGACCCGCACCGCAGCCTGACCCTCTCCCACCCCGACCAGGCCCGCCGCGTCCGCTGCGAAGTGCTGTGGCACGGCCGCGACGAGGGCCTTGACGTCGCCCTGCTGCGCGCCGCGGAGGACGTCCTCCCCGCCGATCGCCTCCCCCGCCTCCGTACCGCCGTCCTGACCAGGGACGATCCACTGCCGGGTGCCCAGACGCTGGGCTTTCCGGGACACCAGAGGTACGACGGCAACAAGCTCGACTTCGGCCAGTACCCGGGCACGGTCCTCCCGGTCGCCGGCAAGGTCCACGGCGCCCTCACCTTCTGGCTGGACCACTCCCCCGGCCGTCCGGGGCCCGGCGGCGCTTCCCCGCTCGCCGGCCTCTCCGGCGCCCCGGTCTTCGCCGGGCCTGTGCTGCTCGGCATCGTGTCCCGGGTGCGCGGCGAGCATGCGCAGCAGTTGGAAACGACCCCCATCCACGTCGCACTCCAAGCACTGCTGGGGTACGCGGTCCTGCCCGGTCTGAAGCTGGAGCCGATGACGGCGTACGACCCCGCCGACGCCGTCTTCGAAGAGCGGTACGCGCAGGCGATCAAGGCCCAGTACGGCAAGACGGAGATCTTCGGCATCGACGAGCTGGGCGTCAGCGAGTCGAGCTGGGACCTGGACACCGCGTACCTGAGCCTGGAGGCCACCGCGCTCAGGGACGTCGACGCCGGCCGGGACCAGCCCCTGGGCGGCGCCCGGTACCAACCCTTTCCGCCCCGCGACACCCACCCGCGCCGCGTGGAGGAGTTACTCGGCCGCAGCGAGCGCACCCTGCTGCGCGGCGAGGCCGGCGCGGGCAAGACGACCCTGGTGTGGTGGCTCGCGGCGCACGCCGCCTGCGACACCCTCCCGCCGGAGCTGGACCGCCTCGGCGGCCTCGTCCCGCTCGTCGTACCGCTGCGCAGCGTACGGGCGGCCGGCGCCGGCTTCCCCACCCCCGACCGGCTCGCGCACGCCGCCGGGCTCCCCGTCGGCCCCGCCCCCGACGGCTGGGCGGAACGCGTCCTGGATTCCGGCCGCGCCCTCCTCCTCGTCGACGGCCTCGACGAACTCCCGCAGTCCGAACGCGGCCGGGCCCGCTCCTGGCTCACCGGCCTCCTGGCCCGCTTCCCCGGCACCCACTGCCTGGCCACCGTCCGCCCCGGCGCGGTCGAAACGTCCTGGCTCACCGGCGAAGGCTTCGCCGACCTGCTGCTCCTGCCGATGAGCGACACGGACATCGCCGTGTTCGTCGCCGCCTGGCACCGGGCCGCCCGCAAGGGCCACCCCGCCGCCGAGTGCGCCCGCCTGGACGGCCTGGAGCAACGGCTGCTCCGCGAGTTCGACGGCAACCGCGTCCTGCGCGACCTGGCCCGTACTCCCTTGTTGTGCGCGGTCATCTGCGCCCTGCACCGCAAACGCCACGGCCGGCTCCCGCACACCCGCTGGGAGCTGTACCGCGCCACCCTGGACATGCTCCTCGGCAAACGCGACCACGAACGCGGCATCGACGCGCCCGAGGGCCTGACCATCGGCGTCGAGGAACACAAACTGCTGCTCCAGCACATCGCCGTCTGGCTGGTGCGCTGCGGCCAGACCCAGTTCACCCCGGACGACGCCGTACGCCAGATCGAGCGGGCCACCGCCTACATGCCGCAGGTACGGGACCAGGGCAGCGCCCGCCAGATCCTCGCCCACCTGGTCAACCGCAGCGGCCTGCTCCAACAACGCACCGTCGACACCATCCAGTTCATCCACCGCACCTTCCAGGACTACCTGGCCGCGAAGGAACTCGCCGAGAACAACAGCATCGGCGAACTGGTCAACCGCGCCGAGGACGAACAATGGCGCGACGTCATCCTGCTGTCGGTGGGCCACCTCGACCGCCGCGTGAGCCGCCTGATCGACGGCCTGATCGAAAAGGCCGCCACCCTCCCGGACCCGCAGAACCGCCCCCTCCTGATCCTGGCGGGCCACTGCGCCTCCCAGGCGGTCTTCCTGGCCCCGGAGACGCGCGCTCGCGCAGAGGACGCAGTACGCCGAGTGATGCCCCCACGCAACGACGGCGAGTCCCACGCACTGGCAGAGCTGGGCGAGTGGGTCTTGCCGCTGCTGCCGGGGCCGTCGGGCGAGCGCCGACCCGACGTATGCGTGATCAACGTTTACGCCGGGATCGGCGATGTAGCGTCCGTCCCCAAGCTCCGGGAGTTCACCACGACGGACGATGACTTCGTGCGGAGCGCGCTGATCCGCGCCTGGGGCAGCTTCCCCACCGAGGAGTTCGTCGAGCAGGTGCTTTCCCGGGTTCCCTTGAAGGACGTCCTTGTCCCAGCCCCGACACTCTGGCACCTTCACAGGTTGGGCGGGCTTACCGGCATCACCTCATTACGACTTACTGGTGACCATCAGTCAGCCGCACTGTCACAGGCTCTGCCGAAGAACGGACTGGACCGGATCGAGATCGAAGACAACACCATCATGACGGTGTTGGACTTCGTGGCCGAGCGCCCTTCCATCACCTACCTCATGCTGCATCGGTGCCCCTCACTGTCCTCCCTGGAGAAGCTAGCGGACCGACAGTTCAGCTGGCTGTCCCTAGACACCAGCATGCTGTCTCTACCTGGCGCGCCGGTGAGGGCCGAATGGCTCCGCATCACCGGTGACGCCGAAGTCCCTTACCAACGCCTGGCGACCTGGACCTCCGTCGAGCGTTTCGTCATCGACGCGCCCGCTCGCCTGTCGGCCTTGGTGGATGCCACCAGAGGCTTACGCAAGCACCGCTCATTGACCCTGACCCGAGACGTCGAGATCGACGCCAGCGCCCCTGCTCCGCGCATCACCAAGCTAGCGCTGTGGTTGAGGACTGAACCTGTGGACATCTCGAACATCTCCCGTGCCTTCCCGGCGCTGGCCTCTTGCCAGCTGCTCGTCGGTGGTGTCCCTTCATACGAGATCGACCTGGCCCCGTTTCGCCACCAGCCAGACCTCCAACTCACGATCCGCACCCACCCCGGAACGGAACTGCACATCACGGGCCGCGAAGCCCTCGCCGACCGCCTCCATCTCACCCACTACGAATGGTGACGCCCTTGCGCCGCACCGACCCAACCGTCCCCGACCCCCTCCCCATCGACCTCGCCGACGCAGTAGACGCCGTCCGCGCCCAGCTCGTCGAGGCCGCCACGCGTGCCAGCGGGCAGGCCGTGCAGTTCGAGACCGGGGACATCGAGATGGAGTTCACCGTCGAGCTGCGGCGGGACACCACCGGCACCGGGCGGGTGCGGGCCTGGGTCGTCGAGGCGGGGGCGGACACCGCCCACGGCACCACCCGCACCCACCGCGTCGCCTTCACCCTCAAGCCGCGCGACGCCCGCACCGGTGACGCCTGGCTCGTCGGCAACGACGACGACGCCGACACCGGCGACTTCGGCCGCGCGTCCACACGTCCCTGAAGGCCCGCGCCAGCAAAAACGCGGCTGCCCCGGCCCGTACGTCTCCGTACGAGTCCGGGGCAGCCGCGTTACCGACTAGCGCACCCGCTTCGCGGGGTCACGCCTCCTTCGACAGGTTCGGTCCGGCTCCGCCGGCCGCCTGCTCGATCGGCGGGACGTCCGGCAGGGCCGACTTCTCCTCGCCGCGGAAGACGAACTTCTTCTCCTCGCCGTCGCCTTCGGTGTCCACGACCACGATGTGACCGGGGCGCAGCTCGCCGAAGAGGATCTTCTCCGAGAGGATGTCCTCGATCTCGCGCTGGATGGTCCGGCGCAGCGGCCGGGCGCCCAGCACGGGGTCGTAGCCCTTCTTGGCGAGGAGCGACTTGGCCGTGGCGCTGAGCTCCAGGCCCATGTCGCGGTCCTTCAGTCGCTCGTCCACCTTGGCGATCATGAGGTCGACGATCTGGATGATGTCGTCCTCGGTGAGCTGGTGGAAGACCACGGTGTCGTCGACACGGTTCAGGAACTCGGGCCGGAAGTGCTGCTTCAGCTCTTCGTTGACCTTGGCCTTCATCCGCTCGTAGCCGGTCTTGACGTCGCCCTGGGCGGCGAAGCCCAGGTTGAATCCCTTGGAGATGTCCCGGGTCCCGAGGTTGGTCGTCATGATGATGACCGTGTTCTTGAAGTCCACGACGCGGCCCTGGGAGTCGGTCAGCCGACCGTCCTCCAGGATCTGCAGAAGGGAATTGAAGATATCGGGGTGGGCCTTCTCGACCTCGTCGAAGAGGACGACGGAGAACGGCTTGCGGCGCACCTTCTCGGTGAGCTGGCCGCCCTCTTCGTAACCCACGTAGCCGGGCGGGGAGCCGAAGAGGCGGGAAACCGTGTGCTTCTCGCTGAACTCCGACATGTCGAGGGAGATCAGCGCGTCCTCGTCACCGAAGAGGAATTCGGCGAGCGTCTTGGACAGCTCGGTCTTACCGACGCCGGACGGGCCGGCGAAGATGAACGAGCCACCGGGGCGCTTCGGGTCCTTCAGACCGGCACGCGTACGGCGAATGGCCTGGGAGAGCGCCTTGATGGCGTCCTTCTGACCGATGACGCGCTTGTGGAGCTCGTCCTCCATGCGCAGCAGTCGGGAGGACTCCTCCTCCGTCAGCTTGAAGACGGGAATGCCGGTCGCCGTGGCGAGGACTTCGGCGATGAGCTCGCCGTCGACCTCGGCGACGACGTCCATGTCGCCGGCCTTCCATTCCTTCTCGCGCTTGGCCTTGGCCGCCAGGAGCTGCTTCTCCTTGTCCCGCAGGGAAGCGGCCTTCTCGAAGTCCTGCGAGTCGATCGCGGACTCCTTGTCGCGGCGGACTCCGGCGATCTTCTCGTCGAACTCGCGGAGGTCCGGCGGCGCGGTCATCCGGCGGATGCGCATCCGGGAGCCGGCCTCGTCGATCAGGTCGATCGCCTTGTCCGGCAGGAAGCGGTCCGAGATGTACCGGTCGGCCAGGGTGGCGGCCTGGACCAGGGCCTCGTCCGTGATGGAGACCCGGTGGTGGGCCTCGTAGCGGTCGCGCAGGCCCTTCAGGATCTCGATGGTGTGCGGCAGCGACGGCTCGGCGACCTGGATGGGCTGGAAGCGGCGCTCAAGGGCGGCGTCCTTCTCCAGGTGCTTGCGGTACTCGTCGAGGGTCGTGGCGCCGATGGTCTGCAGCTCGCCCCGGGCCAGCATGGGCTTGAGGATCGAGGCGGCGTCGATCGCGCCCTCCGCGGCACCCGCGCCGACGAGCGTGTGCAGCTCGTCGATGAACAGGATGATGTCGCCGCGGGTGCGGATCTCCTTGAGGACCTTCTTCAGGCGCTCTTCGAAGTCACCGCGGTAGCGGGAGCCGGCGACCAGCGCACCCAGGTCGAGGGTGTAGAGGTGCTTGTCCTTGAGGGTCTCGGGCACCTCGCCCTTGACGATGGCCTGCGCCAGGCCCTCGACGACGGCGGTCTTGCCGACGCCGGGCTCGCCGATGAGCACCGGGTTGTTCTTGGTGCGGCGGGACAGCACCTGCATGACCCGCTCGATCTCCTTCTCGCGCCCGATGACCGGGTCGAGCTTGGATTCGCGGGCGGCCTGGGTGAGGTTCCGGCCGAACTGGTCCAGGACGAGCGAGGTCGAGGGCGTGCCCTCGGCGGGGCCACCGGCAGTGGCGGCCTCCTTGCCCTGGTAGCCGGAGAGCAGCTGGATGACCTGCTGCCGCACCCGGTTCAGATCGGCGCCGAGCTTCACGAGGACCTGGGCGGCGACGCCCTCGCCCTCGCGGATCAGGCCGAGCAGGATGTGCTCCGTACCGATGTAGTTGTGCCCCAGCTGGAGGGCCTCGCGGAGCGACAGCTCCAGGACCTTCTTGGCACGGGGCGTGAAGGGGATGTGCCCGGACGGGGCCTGCTGGCCCTGGCCGATGATCTCCTCCACCTGCTGGCGGACCGCCTCGAGCGAAATCCCGAGGCTCTCCAGGGCCTTAGCGGCGACACCCTCACCCTCGTGGATCAGGCCCAGGAGGATGTGCTCGGTGCCGATGTAGTTGTGGTTGAGCATCCGGGCTTCTTCCTGAGCCAGGACGACAACCCGCCGCGCGCGGTCGGTGAACCTCTCGAACATCGTTAATCGCTCCTCAGAGCGGTCAGGCAGTAAGGGGTCGGTCCCCTCCCTGTCCTTCCGCAGCTTAGTCCCGCAAGCGGGGACCGCTCATTCCAACTGCCGACACCCGTCTGTGGCCTCCTGAGCCCTGAACGCCGACAAATGCTCCAACCCGATGGTGCGAGACGATGTTCCCGCAGGCCAGGCAGTTACTCGCGCCATCAGTACGCCGATGGCGAACGCACGGCCGCCGTACGAGCGTGTCGCCCCTCCTCACTAGGAATGTCTTACCCGTAAGCACTGACACTCCATGCGGCGCGCCCGTGCCCCCTCAGCTAAGGGCGAACATCGCCGCGGGATCGAACGGGCGCGAAGACCCCCCTTTCGGACACCGTGAGCAACTCGCCATCCACCCTGCGTAACTACTGGGGGCGGCCGGGAGTTCCCGGGGGTATGACGATCGCGCTGCCCTTTCCGCGCAAGCCCCCCGAGGCGCGCGTCGCCACCACGGCCGCCGTGGCGCGCTGGTACGCGACCGGGCTGGGGTGGGCGGTCGCCGAGCTCCCCCCGCCGCTGCGAACCGCGCCGGCGCCGCCCGCGGCGCCCTGCGTGGACCTGCTGACGGGGCTGCGCTTCGACGTCCTGGACGTGCCGGCGGACGCAGGTGCGGCCGTGCTGCGCCAGGCCGGCCCGACCGGGCCCCTCGGTCCGCTCGGCCCGGTGGCCCTGCACGGGAGCCGGATGCGGCTGCTGGTGGCGGCCGGCAGCGCCGACGAGGTGCCGGGGCTGCTCCAGTGGCTGGAATGGGGCGGCGTCACCCTCGATCTGCGCGCCGTGGGCGCGGGCGGCCGGACGGCCGCGCCGGTGCCACCCGGGTGGTCCGGCGCACAGGGAGTCGCGGTGTGGTTGCGACCCCCCGTGCCGGGGCGCGAGGTGGAGCCGACGCTTCCGGCACTGGCGCCGTTCGGGCGCGGTGCCGCAGCGGACGGGGACCCCGGGTCGGTGCGGGGCCCCGATCTCGTACGGCTCCTGGACACGCTGGCCACCGAATGCCACCGCGCCCGATTGCTGCGTGCGAATGCCCGTGCCGCACCTGGCGGCGCGTACGAATACGCAGCGGGCGAATACCCGTCCGATTAGGGGCGCGCTGGACGCGCACGTCGGCCGGGATCAGCCGTTGGCCTTCTCGTACGCCTCGCGGACGGTGGCGGGGACTCGGCCGCGGTCGTTGACCTCGTAACCGTTCGCCTTCGCCCAGGCGCGCACTTCCGCGGTGTTCTTGTTGTCGCTCGCGGCACGCCCCTTGCCCCGGCCGGTGGCGGCGCGGCCACCGGTGCGCCGGCCGTTCTTGGCGTACGGCTCCAGCAGCGAGCGAAGCTTGTCCGCATTGGAGGTGGTGAGGTCGATCTCGTAGGTCTTGCCGTCCAGCGCGAACGTCACGGTCTCATCGGCCTCGCCGCCGTCGAGGTCGTCAACAAGAAGGACCTGAACCTTCTGTGCCACCGGATTTCCTTTCATCGAAAATGCAGTACGCGGAAAGGAAACCGCTTTTCTCCGGAAAACACAAACCCTTGAGAGAGGTTCAGAACCCTGAGAACGCGGGAAACATGCGCGATTCGGACATAGGGATCCGGTCACATGATGACGAGAGGGGAGCCGACAAGGCCGCCCAAGGCTGTCGGCACCACTGACACTCGCGCCCTTGGACGACCTCGTCGGAGAGTGCTCACAGTTGCAGCAGCATCCGACTGTTGCCGAGGGTGTTGGGCTTCACGCGTTCGAGTCCGAGGAACTCCGCCACGCCCTCGTCATAGGAACGCAGCAGCTCCGCGTAGACATCTCCGTCGACCGGCGTCTCACCGATCTCGACGAAGCCGTGCTTGCCGAAGAAGGCCACTTCGAAGGTGAGGCAGAAAACCTTGCGCACGCCGAGCCAGCGCGCGGTGTGCAACAGCTTGTCGAGCAGCTGATGACCGATGCCCGCGCCCTTGTGGACCGGGTCGACGGCGAGAGTGCGTACTTCTGCCAGGTCTTCCCACATCACGTGCAGCGCACCGCATCCGACGACCGTACCGTCTTCGTCGCGTTCGGCGACCCAGAACTCCTGGATGTCTTCGTAAAGAGTGACAGTCGCTTTGTCGAGCAGGATGCCATCGCCTACGTACGGATCGAGGAGGCGGCGGACCGCCGGCACATCGCCGGTCCTGGCGCGGCGTACGGTGATGGCATTTGCGGCGGGATATGGCATGCGCCGACGCTATCGCCCCGGACCTTCCGGTGCGTCGTCGCCCTCTGCGCCCTCGGACGCCTCGCGCGAAGGCGTCTCGCGGGGTTCCCGGGAAGGCCCATCCGAAGGTTCGTCGGAGGTTCCCCCGGAAGGCTCCCGATCCGCCCCGGCGTTCGGTTCCGGGGCGTCCTGCACGACGTCCGCCTGCACGATCCGGACCGCGGCCTGGAGCGCTTCCCGCTGCTCCGGCGACATCATCCCGAAGAAGGCCACCAGTGCGGCGGCGGGGTTGTCGGTCTGGGCCCACGCTTCGTTCATCAAGGCCGCGGAGTAGGCGGCGCGGGTGGAGACCGCCGTGTATCGATAGGCGCGGCCTTCGACTTCCCTGCGGACCCAGCCCTTCTGATGGAGATTGTCCATGACGGTCATCACCGTCGTGTAGGCGATGGAACGCTCCTGTTGGAGGTCTTCCAGAACTTCCCGAACGGTGACGGGACGGTTCCATTGCCAGACGCGGGTCATGACGGCGTCTTCGAGTTCTCCCAATGGCCGGGGCACAAATCCACCATAGTGGGGCGACTCGTAATTATTGGTAGCGCCGTAACAAAAAGGACGTATGGGTGACAAATAATGTCATCCATACGTCCACCTGCGCAGTGCCGGTCGCCGTCGGGCGGGATGCGTGCGCAGGTCAGCCGCCGACCGCGGCCGGGGTTTCGACTTCTTCGCGCGTTCGCGTCGGGGTCAGTCGCCCTGGGCGGCGCTGCCGGCCGGGGTCGGGGCGCCGGCCTGCCCCGCCGCCTTCGCGCGGGCGAGGGTGGCGTCCACGTACGCGTCTTCCTTGGCCTTGTTCGGACCGCCCTGGCTCTTGACGATCGTCACGATCACGGTCGTGAAGAAGACGGCCATCACCACGGGAGGCACGAGCGCGGATACGTAGTCCATGGGGCCAGCGTAGCCGGGGGCGATGTCGGGGCCCGGACGGGGTCCGGGCCCCGGGGTGGGGCGCAGGGTGCGGGCGCGGGGTCCAGGGTGCAGGCGCGGGGCGCTGGGGTTACGCCGTGGCGCGCTGCTCCGCCGGCGGGGCGGGGCGGCGGCGCGGCGGGAAGACCTCGGACGGCTTGGGGACCGGGCGCTCGCCGGGCGCGGGCGCCGCGGGCCGCGGCTTGGCCGGTTCCGGCTCCGGCTTGGGCCGGGGCTTGGGGCGCGGCTTGGGCGTCTCGTCGGATCCGGTGGAGCTGCCGGATCCGCTGGCGGCGGTGGCGGACGCGTACGGGCTGCACGAGGCGTACTGGAGGCCGTCGTCCGTCGGCTCGGGCAGCGACTCCGTCCGGCCGCCGGGGAGCGCGAGGAGCCGGGTGCGGGGGGCCGGCGCGGCGGCCTGGCGGCCGGCGAGCCTGGCCCGTACGGACCGCTCGGCCAGCACCTGGCACCGCTCCAGGACGGCCTCGGCGACCGCGTGGCCGCGCAGGGTGCGCAGGGCGGCCAGGTCTTCCGGGCGCGGGTCGTACCCGGCCGCCAGGGCGTCCTGGAGCAGCTCCAGGTAGCTCCCAGCGGCGCCGGGGAGGGCTGCGCGGTAGCGGGCGAGATCGGCGAGCAGGAACGCGCGCAGCCGGCCCGCCTCGTGCGCAGCTTCGTCAACGGACTCGGCCAGCCTCAGACAGTCCTGGACGTCGTCGTCGGCGAGGGGGGCGGGATGCAGGGTGACGGCGAGGGCGCGTCGGAGCACACGCAGCTCGTCTGCGCTGAAGGCCATTCCGCCGCGGGATCCGTATGGCGTGGGCATGGCCCGACGATACGTGCGACTTGGACAATATCGGGTTAATTGCCCCTTTCCGGGCGTGCCGGTGGAGCGACGGGAGCGGGGCGTCCCCGCACCCGGCCGGCCCAACCCGCCCACCCGACCGGATCACCGAGCACCTCGGCCCGCTCCCGGCCGGCTGGGGTCGGATGCGGTCGGCTGCGGTCACATCCGGGAGACGTTCCGTTCGTAGACCAGGCGCAGGCCGACCAAGGTCAGCCAGGGCTCGTGCTCGTCGATCTCGGAGGACTCGCCGAGCACCATCGGCGCGAGGCCGCCCGTCGCGATCACCGTGACCTCGTCCGGCTCCTCGGGGGCCAGCTCCTGCTTCATCCGCCGCACGACGCCGTCGACCTGCCCGGCGAACCCGTAGACGATGCCGGACTGCATCGCCTCCACGGTGTTCTTGCCGATCACGCTGCGCGGGCGGGCCAGCTCGATCTTGCGGAGCTGCGCGCCCTTCACGCCGAGCGCGTCGACGGAGATCTCGATGCCGGGCGCGATGACCCCGCCCACGTACTCCCCGCGCGCGCTGACCGCGTCGAACGTCGTCGCCGTGCCGAAGTCCACGACGATCGCCGGGCCGCCGTAGAGGTCGACCGCGGCGACGGCGTTGATGATGCGGTCCGCGCCGACCTCCTTGGGGTGGTCGGTGAGGACCGGGACGCCGGTCTTGACGCCGGGCTCGACGAGGACGGCCGGCACGTCGCCGTAGTAGCGGCGGGTGACCTCGCGCAGCTCGTGGAGGACTGCGGGGACCGTGGAGCAGATGGAGATGCCCTCGATGCCGTCGCCCAGCTCCACGCCCAGCAGCGGGTGCATGCCCATCAGGCCCTGGAGCAGCACCGCGAGCTCGTCGGCGGTGCGCCGGGCGTCGGTGGAGATGCGCCAGTGCTCGACGATCTCTTCGCCGTCGAAGAGGCCGAGCACCATGTGGGTGTTGCCGACGTCGATCGTGAGCAGCATCAGGCGTTCGCCTCCCCCGCGGCGGCACCGGCTGCGGGGGCGCGCAGGTCGAGGCCGATGTCGAGGATGCGGGACGAGTGCGTGAGGGCGCCGACCGCGAGGTAGTCCACACCGGTCTCGGCGTACGCGCGCGCGTTGTCCAGCGTGAGGCGGCCGGAGGACTCCAAGGTGGCGCGGCCGGCGACGAGGGCGACGGCCTCCGCGGTCTCCTGCGGGGTGAAGTTGTCCAGGAGGATCAGGTCGGCGCCGGCGTCCAGGACCTCCCGGACCTGGTCCAGGGTGTCCACCTCGACCTCGACGGGCAGGCCGGGGAAGGTCTCCCGGACGGCCTTGAAGGCGGCGGCGACGCCGCCCGCGGCCACGACGTGGTTGTCCTTGACGAGTGCGGCGTCCGACAGGGACATCCGGTGGTTCACGCCGCCGCCGCAGCGGACCGCGTACTTCTCCAGGGCGCGCAGCCCGGGGGTGGTCTTGCGGGTGTCGCGGACCTGCGCGGACGTGTCCGCCAGGACGTCGGCCCACGCGCGCGTGGCGGTGGCGATGCCGGAGAGCCGGCACATGATGTTCAGCGCGCTGCGCTCGCCGGTCAGCAGGTCGCGGGTGCGGGTGGTGACCGACAGCAGCTTCTGGCCGGCTTCGACGCGGTCGCCGTCCGCCACGTGCCGCTCCACCTCGAACTCGTCGGTGACGACGATGGAGAGCACCGCTTCGGCGATCTGGATGCCGGCGACGGTGCCGGCCTCGCGGGCGGTGAAGTCGCCGGTGGCCACCGCGTCCTCGGGGACGGTCGCCACGCTGGTCACGTCCACGCCGCCGTCCAGGTCCTCGCTGAGGGCGAGGTGGGCGATGTCCTCGACCTGTACGGGGTCGAGGCCGGCCGCGGCGAGGAGCGCGGCGAGCGCGGGGTCGAGCCCGCACTCGTACACCTCGTCGTCGGCGCCGTGGCCGCAGCCGCAGGCGTCCCCGCAGCCACCGGTGGCGCCGGCGGGACCAGCGGTGCCCGTGGCGTCGGCGCCGATCTGGATCAGGGGGACGTCCACGGGGACGGGACGTTCTTCGGGCGTGCTCACTGCTGGGGCTCCCTGGGGCGTGTCGGCGGGAAGGTGGTGCTCTCGGTGCGGTGGACGCGGTGGGCGACGCGGTACGGGTCGGCCGCGGGGCCGGGGGCCAGGCGGAACACCAGGTGGCGGCGCCACGTCAGGTCGTCGCGGTCGGGGAGGTCCTCGCGCCAGTGGCAGCCGCGGGTCTCCGCGCGCTCCAGGGCCGCGGCGGTCAGGACGCGGGCGACGCAGAGGAGGTTGGTGGTCTCCCAGGAATCGACGCCGGGCACGGCGGGCTTGGCGGCGGTGCCGTCGCCCGGGGACCCGCCCTCGGCCGCGGCGGCGCGGTGGACCTCGTCGAGGGCGCGGGCCGCGGCGCGCAGGCTCTCGGCGGAGCGCAGGACGCCCGCGCCGCGCGACATGATCCGCTGGACGTCGGCGCGGACGGCCGGGTCGATGAGCGGGAGCACGGCGCCGGGGGCGGGAGCCGCGTCAGCAGTGCGAGAGGTGCCGGTGGTGGCGGTGGTGGCCGTGGTGTTGGCGACGTTGGCGATGTCCGCGGCGAGGCGCTCGGCGAAGACCAGGCCCTCCAGGAGCGAGTTCGACGCGAGGCGGTTCGCGCCGTGGACCCCGGTGCACGCGACCTCGCCGCACGCGTACAGCCCGGGGACGGTCGTACGGCCGTCGAGGTCCGTGCGCACGCCGCCGGAGGCGTAGTGGGCGGCCGGGGCCACCGGGACCGGTTCGGTCACCGGGTCGATGCCGTGGGCCCGGCAGGCGGCCAGGATGGTGGGGAAGCGGTGCTCCCACATGGCGGCGCCGAAGTGACGGGCGTCCAAGTACATGTGGTCGGCGTCCTGCTCCTGCATGCGCCGCATGATCGCCTTGGCGACGATGTCCCGGGGCGCCAGCTCCGCGAGCTCGTGCTGCCCGACCATGAAGCGGGTGCCGGCCGCGTCGACGAGGTGCGCGCCCTCGCCCCGTACCGCCTCGGACACCAGCGGCTGCTGGCCCTCCGAGTCGGCGCCGAGGTAGAGCACGGTGGGGTGGAACTGGACGAATTCGAGGTCGGAGACCTCGGCGCCGGCGCGCAGGGCCAGCGCAACGCCGTCGCCGGTGGAGACGGCGGGGTTGGTGGTGGCCGCGAAGACCTGGCCCATGCCGCCGGTGGCGAGGACGACGGCCGGGGCGTGGACGGCTCCCACGCCGTCGTGCTGACCCTCGCCCATGACGTGCAGGGTGACGCCGGCGGTACGGCCTTCGGCGTCCCTGAGCAGGTCCAGGACCAGGGCGTTCTCGATCGTGCGCAGCCCGGCGGCGCGGACCGCTTCGACCAGGGCGCGGGAGATCTCGGCACCGGTGGCGTCCCCGCCGGCGTGGGCGATGCGGCGGCGGTGGTGGCCGCCCTCGCGGGTCAGCTCGATCTCGCCGGTGGCGGCGGAGGTGTCGAAGCGGGCGCCGGCGTCGATCAGTCGGCGCACTGCGTCGGGGCCCTCGGTGACCAGGAGCCGTACGGCCTCCTCGTCGCACAGGCCGGCGCCGGCGACGAGGGTGTCCGCCAGGTGCTGTTCGGGGGTGTCGCCTTCGCCGAGGGCGGCGGCTATGCCGCCCTGGGCCCAGCGGGTGGAGCCGTCGTCGAGCCGGGCCTTGGTGACCACGACGGTGGTGAGCCCGGCGGCGGCGCAGCGCAGGGCGGCAGTGAGTCCGGCGACGCCGGAGCCGACCACGACGACGTCGGCGGCGATGGCCCAGCCGGGCGGGGGCGCGTCCAGGCGTATGCCCGGGGCGGTCGGCCCCTGCGGCGCGAGGTGGTGGCGGTCGGTCACGGGGCGGCTCCGAACCTCAACGTGATGTTGTCGATCAGCCGGGTCGTGCCGACCCTGGCGGCGACCGCCAGGATCGCTTCGCCCTGGTGGTCGTCGGGGACCTCGGTGAAGTCGGCGGGGTCCACGAGCGCCAGGTAGTCGAGCGTCAGCGGCGGGGTGGCGTGGGTCGCCTCGTCGAGCACGGCGCTGGCGGCGGCGCGGACCGCGGCGGCCGTGCCCGGGCCCGCGTGGGCCACGGCCGCGGCGTCGGCGGCGGCGCGCGCCTCGCCCATCTTGGAGAGGGCTTCGGCGCGGGCGGCGGTGTTCGTGCTGGTCTCGGCCCTGGCGAGGAGCGCCTGCTGGGCGGCGAGCCGGTCGCGGGCGGCGAAGAGGGCGCCGGACAGGGCGAGTCCGGTGCGGCGCTCGGCGGGCGAGAGGTAGCGGTTGCGGCTGGAGAGCGCGAGGCCGTCGTCCTCCCGGACGGTGGGCACTCCGACGATCTCCACGGGGAAGTCCAGGTCGCGGACCATGCGGCGGATCAGCGCGAGCTGCTGGGCGTCCTTCTCACCGAAGAAGGCCGTGTCCGGGCGGGTGAGCTGGAGCAGTTTGGCGACGACGGTGAGCATGCCGTCGAAGTGGCCGGGGCGGCTGGCCCCTTCGAGGCGCTCGCCCATGGGCCCGGCGGCGATGCGGACCTGGGGCTGGCCGCCCGGGTAGACCTCGTCGGCGGCGGGGGCGAAGACGGCGTCGGCGCCGGCCGCTGCGGCGGTGGCGAGGTCGGCGTCCAGGGTGCGCGGGTAGCGGTCGAGGTCTTCGCCGGCGCCGAACTGGAGGGGGTTCACGAAGACGGTGACGACGACGCGGCCTGCGGGGCCGACGTGGGTGCGGGCGGCACGGACCAGGGTCGCGTGGCCGTCGTGGAGGGCGCCCATCGTCATCACGACGGCGGTGGGCGCAGTGGGCAGGCCGGGGGTGGGGGCGCTGGTCAGGGCGCGGTGCAGGTCTGCTTTGGTACGGATCAGGGCGATGTCCGGCGCGGGCGTCGGGGCCGCTGCCGGCGTGGCTTTGGCGGCCGGGTCCGTCTGGGCCGCCGGGTTCGTCTGGGCCGTCTGCGCCGTCGGGTCCGTCGGGTCCGTCGGGTTCATCGGGTTCATCGGGTCCGTCTGGGCCGTTGCTTCGCGGGGGCCGGAGCCGTCTTCCAGCGTCATCTGGGCTCGCCCTCCTTGCCGTCGGCGAGGACGCCGAGCAGGTCCTCGGCCAGCTCCGGCTTCAGCAGGCCGTGCGCGAGGGCGCGGTCGGCGGTGGTGCGGGCCATGGCGAGGTAGCCGGCGACCGTGCCCGGTGCGTGCTTGCGCAACTCGGACACGTGCGCCGCGACCGTGCCGGCGTCACCGCGGGCCACGGGGCCGGTCAGGGCGGCGTCACCGGAGCGGAGGGCGTTGTCGAGCGCGGCGCCGAGGAGGGGGCCGAGCATCCGGTCGGGAGCGGAGACGCCCGCGGCGCGCAGCAGCTCCATGGCCTGGGCGACCAGGGTGACCAGGTGGTTCGCGCCCAGGGCGAGGGCCGCGTGGTACAGCGGGCGGGCTTCCTCCTCGATCCACTCCGGCTCCCCTCCCATCTCGATGACCAGGGCTTCGGCGGCCAGCCGCAGCTCTTCGGGCGCGGTCACGCCGAACGAGCAGCCCGCGAGCCGCTGCACGTCGACGCTGGTGCCGGTGAAGGTCATCGCCGGGTGGAGCGCGAGGGGCAGCGCACCGGCGCGGGTGGCCGGGGCGAGCACCGCGGTGCCGTACCGCCCTGAGGTGTGGACCAGGAGCTGACCGGGGCGCACGGCTCCGGTGTCGACGAGTCCTTCGACGAGCGCGGGCAGCGCGTCGTCCGGGACCGTCAGCAGCACCAGCTCGGCACTGGCCAGCACCTCGGCGGGCGTCACCAGGGGCACGTCCGGGAGCAGTGCCTCGGCCCGGCGCCTGGAGGCGTCGGAGACCCCGGAAACCGCCACCGGGCGGTGTCCGGCGAGCTGGAGCGAGGCGGCGAGGGCCGGCCCGACGCGACCGGCGCCGACGACGCCGACGGTCAGCCGGGCGGGGCGGTCCCGCGGATCGGGCGATTCGTGCAGGTGTGCTGATGCGTTCACGCGGTGGGGCCTTCCGTTCCAGTCCGCGGCGGGTACCGGACGATGTTCCGTCATGCTACGCCAGCGCCCCGGACGCCCCTCTGGTTATCCACAGGCAGGTTATCCACAGGCGTGGACGGCGGATTCGAAGGCGGGAAAGATCGAGAGCGTTCCGACGGGCGGCCGGTGGATGCCGGGCGGTCGGCGGGCCGCGGACGCCCGTGCGCGCGGTCGCGGCAGCGGAAAAGTACATGCGCGGGGAGCGCGGGCGAAAGAGAGTTGCGGCGAACGCCGCGTGGCAGCGGCAGAAGGCGGAATACCGAGAGAGAAGGGGGACGGACCGTGTCGGAAGACGAGTTTCACCTACGCAAGCAGGCGGCCTGGCGGGCCTCGGAGCGGAAGTTGTGGCAGGGCCCGGCGGACCGGCCGATGGGCGAGCACCTCGCCGCGCTCGCGGCGCGCGCCGGTGACGTCTTCGACCTGTCGCAGGCCCCCGACATATACGGGGACGGGGTGGTGGCGGAGCTGGAGCGGAAGGTGGCAGCCCTGCTGGGCTTCCCCGCCGCGGTGTACTTCCCCACGGGCACCATGGCGCAGCAGGTGGCCCTGCGCTGCTGGGCGGGGCGCACGGGCAATGCGACCGTCGCCCTGCACCCCCTGGCGCATCCCGAGAAGCACGAGCGCGGTGCCTTCGGCGCGCTGAGCGGGCTGCGCACGGTGCATCCCACCACGGCGCCCCGGCTGCCCACGGCCGAGGAGGTGCGGGACTTCGACGAGCCGTTCGGCACCTTGATGCTGGAGCTGCCGCTGCGGTCCGCGGGGCTCGTGCTGCCGTCCTGGGAGGAGCTGCTGGCGGTCGTCGATGCCGCCCGCGAGCGGGACGCGGTGGTGCACTTCGACGGTGCGCGGCTGTGGGAGTCCACCGTGCACTTCGACCGCCCGCTCGACGAGATCGCCTCGCTCGCCGACAGCGTCTACGTGTCGTTCTACAAGTCGCTGGGCGGCCTCTCGGGCGCGGCGCTGGCGGGCCCGGAGGACGTCATGGCGGAGGCCCGCGCCTGGCGCCACCGCTACGGGGGCCAGCTCTTCCACCAGTTCCCGACGGTGCTCTCCGCGCTCGTGGGGCTGGAGCGGGAGCTGCCGCGGCTGCCGTCGTACGTGCGGCAGGCGCGGGTCGTGGCCGGGGCGCTGGCGGAGGCGTTCCAGGACTCCCCCGCGCCCTGGTTCCGCATCCACCCCGAAGTCCCTCACACCCACCAGTTCCCGGTGTGGCTCCCCTATCCGACGGAGGTGCTGGACGCCGCGGGGCTGGCCCAGGCCGAGGAGACCGGCACGACGCTCTTCCGGAGTTGGTACGCCGAGGGCTGTCCGCCCGGGGTGTCGGTCACCGAGCTGGGGGTCGACGCTGCGGGCCTGGAGTGGACGGCCGAGGACGTGCGGGAGGCGACCGCGGAGTTCATGCGGAGGGTGGTGGACCAGATGTCGTAGGCGACGGGGGCAGGCGCAACAGGCCCGGGACCGGTGCGGGGCTCGGCCGCTGCCGATCAGGGGCGCATCGGGTCGGAGCTCACCGCCCGCTGTGAGCCACGGGCGCCCGTGGCTCAGCGGGGCCCGGGTTCAGCGAGCGGGGGTGCTCAGCCGGTGCGGTGCTTGGCCGGCGGGGTGCTCAGCGGGCGCGGTACTCGGCGAGCGGAGTGCTCGGCGGCCGCGGTCATCGGCCGGCGCGGGGCTCTTCGGGGCGAGCCCCGGGCTCCCGCTCCCGGCTCCGGCCCCGGCCCGGCTCAGGGGGTGGTCGGTGGTCGGCCGGCCAGGCGGCGCAGGGCGGTGCGCAGCCGGCCCCGGGGGCGTGGTGGCCGGGGGCGGGTCAGCGCTTGGGAGGTGAGTTCACGGGCGGCCTGCCAGTCGTGGCGGCCCGGCTGGGGCGGGATCCGGGTGCCGTGCTGGGTCGCCCGGTAGGTGTCGATCATGTGCTGATGCATGGCGTTCATGCCGTTGACGCTGTGGCCCAACCCCGTGGCGGGTCACGTCGATTGACGACCCTCGTCAACTGGTCTCGGCCCGCGGTCGGGGGCCGCGCAGAATGGATGCGTGAGCGTGACCATCGACATCAGCGGGCTCCCTCAGGAGCGCATCGTCTTCGAGATCTCCCCCTTGGCGGAGCTGGGCCTCGCGCTGCACGCCCTCTCGGAGCCCGGGCACCATCCGGGGCTGCACGGCTGGGCGACCGCCACCGCCGCGAGCCTCAAGCCCGACCTGGCCGACCGGCTGCACGAGGCGGACTTCCTGTGGCGGACGACGCACTCCGACGTCCTCGCGCCGTTCGCCGGGCTGACGACCTGCACCGGGACGGTGGGGAAGCCGGGGCGGACGCTCAAGGAGGACCTGGACCTGCTCGACCGGCTCGACGACGAGCGCTTCGTGACGGCCGCCCTCGACTTCACCTGTTCCGTCACCTACTCCGAAATGGACCTGCTCGGCAGCGCCAGCATGCGGGACCGGACGTTGGCGCTGGCCGCCACCCGCGGTCCGCACGTCATGGACGTGGCCACCCGGCTGCTGGACGACCCCGGTCCGGTGCGGGTCTGGCTGCGCAGGCTGTTCGAAGACTGCGACGAGGCGTTCTTCGCCGACGCCTGGCGTCGGGTCGCGCCGCAGCTCGCGGCGGACGCGCGGCACAAGACCGAGTTGCTGCGGCACAAGGGGCTCGCCGAGGCGCTGCACGCGGTGTCGCCGGCGCTCTCGGTGGACCCGGACCTGACCCGGGTCACCGTCGACAAGCTGACGACCGGGCGGACGTCGGCCGTCGATCCGGACGTCGGCACCGGGCTGACGCTCGTGCCGTCCAGCTTCGGCTGGCCCCATCTGCTGGTGCTGCACGCGCCCGGCTGGCGGCCGGCGATCTGGTACCCCGTCGGCGCGCCGTCGCCCACCGACCCCGCTTCCGTCGAGTTGTTGCAGCGCCGCATGGAGGCCCTGGCCCACCCGATGCGGATGCGGCTCTGCCGCAATCTGGCCCGCTCGCCGCACACCACCAGCGAGCTGGCCGACGCGTACGGCATCACCGCGCCGGAGGTGTCCCGGCACGTGGCGGTGTTGAAGAAGGCCGGGCTGATCTCCACCCGGCGGCGCGGGCGCTACGTGCTGCACCAGTTGGACATCACCGCGGTCGCCCGGCTGGGCAGCGACTTCCTGGAGACGGTCCTGCGGTAGCGCTGCCGGCAGGCCGGCGCCGGGCCGGGGTCCCGGTGCGTCAGCGCGCGGGGCCCGCGCCGCCGCCGCCCGCGCGGACGAGACCGGACTCGTAGGCGAGGACCACGACCTGCACCCGGTCGCGCAGCCCCAGCTTGGTGAGGATCCGCCCCACGTGCGTCTTCACCGTCGCCTCGGACAGCACCAGCCGGGCGGCGATCTCACCGTTCGACATCCCCTGCGCGACCAGCAGCATCACCTCGCGCTCCCGGTCGGTGAGCCGGTCCAGCTCCTTGGTGCTCGGCTCGCTCCCGGTGCTCGGCAGCATCGGCGAGAAGCGGTCCAGCAGTCGCCGGGTGGTCGACGGCGCCACCACCGCGTCCCCGCTGTGCACCGACCGGATCGCCGCCAGCAGCTCGGCGGGCGGCACGTCCTTCAACATGAAGCCGCTGGCCCCGGCCTTCAGACCGGAGAAGGCGTACTCGTCGAGGTCGAACGTGGTCAGGATGAGCACCTTCGGCGGGTTCGGCGCGGCACAGATCCGCCGGGTCGCCTCCACCCCGTCCAGCCGCGGCATGCGCACGTCCATCAGCACCACGTCCACCGCCGTGGAGCGCAGGATGTCGATCGCCTCGGCGCCGTCCCCGGCTTCGGCGACGACCTCCATGTCGGGCTGGGCGGCGAGCACCATGCGGAACCCCGTCCGCAGCAGGACCTGGTCGTCGACGAGCAAGACCTTGATGGACATCTCAGCGGATCCTCTATCTAGGTGGCGATTGGCGGCCGGGGGTGGGTGGCGAGGTGGCGGGTCAGGCCGTCTTGAGGGGCAGCAGGGCGCTGATCCGGAAACCGCCGCCGGGCCGCGGCCCGGCGTCCAGCGTGCCGCCGACCATACCGACGCGCTCGCGCATGCCGATGAGGCCGTGGCCCTGCCCGTCCGCGCCCCCGTCCTCGTACAGTTCGTGCGCCGCGCCCCGGCCGTCGTCCTCGATGAGCAGCCCGAGGCCGTCGTCGAAGTAGACGAGCCGCACGCTGGCGCCGGCGTCGGGCCCGCCGTGCTTGCGGGTGTTCGTCAGCGCCTCCTGCACGATGCGGTACGCGGTCAGCTCCACGCCGCTCGGCAGCGGCCGGGGCGTGCCCTCGATCTTGAAGTCGACGGTCAGCCCGGAGGTGCGCACCTGCTCCACCAGGTCCTCGATCTGCTGCACGTCCGGCTGCGGTACGTACTCACCGCTCTCCGGCGCGTCACCGGTGCGCAGCACGCCCAGCAGCCGGCGCATCTCCGCCAGCGCCTGGCGGCCGGTCGTCGAGATCGTCTCCAGGGCCTGTTTCGCCTGGTCGGGGGCGGCGTCCAGGACGTAGGCGGCGCCGTCGGCCTGCACCACCATCACGGAGACGTTGTGCGCGACGACGTCGTGCAGTTCGCGGGCGATCCGGGCGCGCTCGGCGGCCACCGCGACCTTCGACTGCGCCTCGCGCTCCTTCTCCAGCCGCCGCGCGCGCTCTTCGAGCTGGGCGAAGTAGGCCCGGCGGGTGCGGATGGAGTCGCCGAGGGTCCAGGCGAGGGCGAAGGGCACCGTCAGGATGATCGTTATGAAGATCTGGCTGAGCGCGCTCTGGTTGGGCGTGGGCCAGCGGATCTGTGCGCAGGTGGCCGCGGCCAGGCCGCCGACGAGGGCGGCCCGGGAGGCCCAGCGAGAGGCGGACTGCGCGGCGACGGTGTAGATGATCACGAGCATGGCGAAGTTCGCCGTACCCGCGGGCACGTCCAGCACCAGTTGGACGAGGCCGATCACCGCGGCGAGCAACAGCATCGCCTCCGGCACGCGGCGGCGCAGCGCGATGACCGCGCCCAGCCCCACGACCACCGGCACGGCGGCCCACAGGGACCCTCGGTCCTGGTCTCCGACGAACCCCAGGACGGAGAGCCCCATGACGAAGACCGCCCAGAAGCAGTCCACGCCCGTGGGGTGTCGGCGGATGAAGTCGTAAAGGCGCTGCACGTAACCCAGAGTAGGGAAAGCAGACAGGTGTAGGGGTCAACCGCCAGAGCGATCCGAACGGCCGGTCAGTACTCCACAAGGTGGAGACTGATGAGCGTGACGGACGATACGAGGAGCGCCGGGGCAGGTGAGACGCCTGGTCACGGTGGTGCGGCCAAGGATGACGGGGCGGGCTACGAGGGCGGCTCCGGCGCTGGTACGGGTGAGGCTTACGGGTCGGTAGAGGGTGGCGGGGCGCCGAGTGCAGGTGGCTCCGCGGCCGGCAGCCCCGCCAGCGGCGCGGCCGGCTGGCGAGGCTGGCAGGGCTGGCGGGACGCCACCGAGCAGGCCCTGTACGGCTCCCCCCACGGCTTCTACCTGCGCCCCGAGGGCCCCGCAGGCCACTTCCGTACCTCCGTGCACGCCTCGCCCCTCTTCGCGGCGGCGATCGCGAAGCTCCTGCGCACCACTGCGGACGATCTCGTGGCCGCCGGCCGCGGCGGGCAGGACGGGGAGATCGCCTTCGTCGACATGGGCGCGGGACGCGGGGAACTGGTGTCCGGCGTGCTGGCGGCGCTGCCGGACGACTTCCCCGTACGGGCGTACGCCGTGGAGCGCGCCGCCCGACCGGCCGGGCTCGACCCCCGCGTCACCTGGCTGCCCGCGCCGCCGCAGGGGGTCGACGGCCTCCTCTTCGCCAACGAGTGGCTGGACAACGTCCCCGTCGACGTCGCCGAGGTCGACGACGACGGGGTCGTACGCCGGGTGCTCGTACGCCCCGACGGCACCGAACGCCTCGGCCCGCCGGTCAGCGGCGCGGACGCGGAGTGGCTGGCGCGGTGGTGGCCGCTGACGGAGCCCGGCAGCCGGGCGGAGATCGGCCGCCCGCGCGACGAGGCGTGGGCGGCCGCGGTCGGCACCCTGCGGTCGGGGCTCGCGGTGGCGGTCGACTACGGGCACCTGGCGGAGTCGCGTCCGCCGTACGGCACGCTCACCGGATTCCGCGCGGGGCGCGAGGTGGCTCCGGTGCCGGACGGAAGCTGCGACGTGACGGCGCACGTGGCGATGGACGCGTGTGCGCTGCCGGGTGCGCGTTTGGTGCGGCAGCGCGAGGCGCTGTCCGCACTGGGGTGTGCCCCGGGGCACCCGCGCCCCCCGCTGTCCCTGGCCACGACCGACCCCACGGCGTACCTACGGGCCCTGTCCACCGCGGGCGAAGCAGCGGAACTGACGGGCCGCGGAGGTCTGGGCGACTTCTGGTGGCTGTGCCAGGAGGTCGGCGCCTCCCCCTGATGCCCTCGCGGGCCCGGGGCACGGGCACCCCAGCGCGCCTGATGTCCCTTGCGTAATGCCGCTGCTCTAGCGGGCGCGACCCCGCCGTGGGTGGCTTAGCCGTCATGGCGACCAGAGCCCGGTGGCCACGGACGGGCCGCAGACGCCGCAACACAGCCCGCCGCACGGCGAGGCCGCGCCCCCGCCCCACCGAGCGGCAGACGCCAACAGCACAGCCCGCCGCACGGCGAAGCCGTGGTCGTGGGCGGGAGCACCGCGTCCCCGCCTGGTCGCACAGGGGATACTGAGGGCATGACGGAGACCACGTTCAGCGTCGGCGGGGCCGCGGAGCGGACCGACATGGTGCTCAACATCGGGCCGCAGCATCCCTCGACGCACGGGGTGCTGCGGCTGCGGCTGGTGTTGGACGGTGAGGTGATCCAGCACGCGGAGCCCGTCATCGGGTACATGCACCGCGGCGCGGAGAAGCTGTTCGAGGCGCGGGACTACCGGCAGATCATCATGCTGGCGAACCGCCACGACTGGCTGTCCGCGTTCTCCAACGAGCTCGGCGTCGTCATGGCCGTGGAGCGGATGCTCGGCATGGAGGTGCCGGAGCGGGCGGTGTGGACGCGGACGTTGCTCGCCGAGTTGAACCGGGTGCTCAACCACCTGATGTTCCTCGGCTCGTACCCGCTGGAGCTGGGCGGGATCACCCCCGTCTTCCACGCGTTCCGCGAGCGCGAAGAGCTCCAGGCCGTCATGGAGGAGGTCTCCGGCGGGCGGATGCACTACATGTTCAACCGGGTCGGCGGGTTGAAGGAGGACCTGCCCGCGGGCTGGCTGGGGCGGGTGCGGCACGCGGTCGCCGACGTGCGCTCGCGGATGGACGTGTACGACCGGCTGGTGCTCGGCAACGAGATCTTCCGGGGGCGCACCCGCGACGTCGGCGTGCTGTCCCCGGACGCCGTGCACGCGTACGGCGTGAGCGGGCCGATCGCGCGCGCCTCGGGCGTCGACTTCGACCTGCGGCGGGACGAGCCGTACCTGGCGTACGGGGAACTCGCGGACGTCCTCAAGGTGGTGACGCGGCCGGCGGGCGACTGCCTGGCGCGGTTCGAGGTGCTGCTGGAGCAGACGCACAACTCCCTCGACCTCGCGGACGCGTGCCTGGACCGGATCGCGGACCTGCCGCCCGGGCCGATCAACCAGCGGCTGCCGAAGGTGCTGAAGGCGCCGGAGGGGCACACGTACGCCTGGACGGAGAACCCCCTCGGCATCAACGGCTACTACCTGGTGTCGAAGGGCGAGAAGACGCCGTACCGGCTGAAGCTGCGCTCGGCCTCCTACAACAACATCCAGGCGCTCGCGGTGCTGCTGCCGGGCACGCTCGTCGCCGACATGGTGGCGATCCTCGGATCGCTCTTCTTCGTCGTCGGCGACATCGACAAGTAGCCCGGGAACAGCGAATCGGCTGCCAGCCGGAGCTGGCAGCCGATCGGTGTCAGCCCGTCGCAGGGCCCGTCAGGAGCTGAGCGCGTTGCGCAGGCCCGCCATGTCCAGCTTCTCGGTGTCGTCGTGCGCGGTCAGGTCGATGACCTCGCCCGCCGCCGCCACCTTCGGCCGCTGACGGGAGTTCTGCTCGCGCTCCGCGTGCTCGGCCAGGGCTTCTTCCCCGACGACGTCGGCGAGGTCCTCCTGTTGGGCGGCCTCGATGGCCTTCGCGGTGCCGCCGCCCTGGTGGCCGAAGAAGTCGAAGCTCCCCTCCGGGCGCCGCTTCGCGGCTTCGGGTCGGGTCCGCGGGCCGTACGGCACGATCGCGGCCGTCAGCGCGGCGGCCGACCGGGCTTCGGTCGCTGCGGTACGGCCCTCGGGGGTGACGCCGCCGCCCGGGCCACCGCCGTCACCCGGACCGTCCGGGCCCTTGTCGCCCTGCGAAGTCGACGCGGACGGCACGGACGACGCGGACGCCGACGGCGCCGCGGACACGGCTTCCCTGGCGGCCATCGCCCCGGCCACGCCCGCCACCGCCGCCGACTTCGCCGGCTCGGTCTTCCCCGGCCCGGACTTCGGCTCGGACTTCCCCGAACCGGTCGTCCCCGATCCGGTCGTCCCCGGCCCGGTCTTCCCCGACTCGATCGCCCTCGCGGTCCCGGCCGGCTCGATCGCCTTACGAGGCTCCTTGGCACGCTCCTCCGCGGCCGCCCGCTGCGCCGCCACGTTGCGCGCCAGGGCGTCCAGCGCCTGGGCGGCGCGCAGATACGCCGCGGCCGTCGGCGAGGTGCCGACCGCCGGCAGCTCCTTGGGATCGGCGACCTCGATGGCGAGTTGCCGGCGTCCCTCCAGCGCGCTCGCCCGGCCCGTTTCGGCCGCGGCGTAGCGACGCAGCAGTTCGGCGTGCTCGTTACGGAGGGCGGCCAGCTCGACGCGCTTGGCGCGGAGCTTCGTCTCCAGCTTGCCGCGCAGCTCGCGCGACTCCTCGACGTCCGCCTCCAGTTCGGCGATCCGCTCCTCGCTCTGCCAGGCGTCGCTGGCGCGGCCCCGGACGAGGTCGGCCACCCGACGCCCCGCGGCACGGTCCCAACGGCGCATCAAGAACGCGCCGCTGATCGCGGCTCCGGCCGCCACCGCGGTCAGGGTGCGCAGCAGGATCGGTTCCGCAAGGAACCACGCGCTTGCCGCGCTCAGGACCGACGCTCCGGCGACCGCCGACGGCGGCAGCAGCCTGTGCAGGGGAGGTGAATGGCGGTGACGTCCACGGGGCATGGCCCGAAATTTACCGTGCGTAGACGGCGAATGGGATGGCGGGTCAGCAAATAACCGGAACGGAACCCGGAAGGAGCGCGGATGGAACCCGGAAGAGTCGCTGAAACTCCCCAACATCTCCCGATCCGCGCTCTCTTACCCACTTCTTCAAGCCACTCAACGGCGATACGGGCGGGATACGCGTGGCGGTAGTGGTCCAGAGGTGCTTCCGTACCTCGCCTCCGTCCCGACCCACCCGCTCCGCAACACCCGCCCGATCACCTGCCGCCCGATCGGCCCACCTCATCGCCTCGTCCGATCAGGCGGGGGAACTACTTCTTCGTCAGCCCCTTCGACTGGAGATACTCCTTCGCGGCGTCCTCCGGCTTGGCCCGCTCCTCATCCACCTTGCGGTTCAATTCGGCCAGGTCCCCGGTGGTGAGCACCTGGGTGAGCTTGTCGAGCGCGGCGGCGATCTCCGGGTCGGCGGCGTCCTTGGCATTGACGACCGGCAGGACGTTGTCCGCGTTCTGGAGCTTCTTGTCGTCCGCCAGGAAGACCAGCCCGTCCATGACCGCGTCCGTGGTGGTCGTCAGGACCAGTTGGACGTCGCCGTCGCGCGCCGCCTGCTTGGACTGCGGGGTGCCGACGCCCTTGGGGTCGATGCCGGTGACGTCGATGCCGTACTTCTCCTTGAGTCCGGGTGCGCAGTACGGGCGCACCTCGCACTCGTCCCCGGCCGCGATCTTGACCTTGAGCTTTGCCTTCCCCAGGTCGGAAAGCGTCTTCAGACCGTTCTTCTCGGCGAATTCCCGACTCACCGCGAAGGCGTTCTGGCCGACGGCGCCACCGGGCTTGAGCACCTTCAACCCGCGCGGCTCGGCCAGCGCGGTCAGCGCGTTGACGGTGGTGGTGACGTCGCTGGTCGCAACGGGCTTCTCAAGGGCCGCCTTCGCGCCGTTCACCTTCGCGTTCAGGAATTCGGCGAGGGTCGCCGCGTATTCCGGTACGACGTCGATCTCGCCCTTCTCCAAGGACGGTTCGTACAGCTCGCGGTTCTTCACGGTCGTGACGGACGTCTTGTAGCCGGCGTCGGCGAGGACCCGGGCGTACAGCTCGGCGAGGACCTTCGACTCGGTGAATGCCGCGGCGCCGACGACGAGCGATCCCTTTCCGCCCGAACCACCGCCCGATCCTGATCCGTTCTTCGAATCCTCCAGGCTGTCGCCGTCACCGCAGGCGGCGAGGACCCCGGCGAGGGCGGCCACCGCAACGCCGGCGCGGGCGGCACGGGCAACGCGGACGCGACGGGCGCTGCGAGCACCACGAGGGGACTTGGGCAGGGACATCAGGTGTCTCCGTTCGAACGTACTGCGGCTCTGGGCTGCGCTGAACTGAGCTGCGCGGAACTGGACTGGACTGCGCCGAACTGTGGACTACGCCGCACAGAACGGCGCCGTACGGGATGGGACCGGGTTGAACTCCGTGCTGCTGGACGGCGGCATCGACGAGGCTCCGGACAGGACGCTCAAGCCCCGGCCCCCGCGGCCCGCCCCTCCGCGGCGACGGACCTCCTGCGCGGGTCGACCAGCCGGTCCACCACCACGAACAGCCCCTCCACCGCCAGCGCCAACAGCGCGGCGAGCAGCGCCCCGGCGACGACCTGCGGGGTGTCGTACGTGTTGAACCCGGCGGTGATGATCCGGCCGAGCCCGCCCTGACCGACCATCGACGCGATGGTGGCGGTGGCGACCACCTGCACGGCGGCCGAACGCACCCCGGTCATCAGCAGCGGGTACGCCAAGGGCAGTTCGACGCGACGGAAGAGCTGCCAGCCCGACATCCCCATCCCCCGCGCCGCCTCCACCACGGCGCGGTCGACCTCCCGCATCCCCACGTACGCGTTGGTCAGCAGCGGCGGCACCGCGAAGAGCACAAGCGCGATGATCGTCGGCGCGTACCCGGCGCTGCGCAGCGGAGTGAGCATGAAGAGGGCGAGGACGGCGAAGACGGGGATCGCCCGGCCCGCGTTGGAGATGTTGACCGCGAGGGCGCCGCCCCGGCCGATGTGGCCGAGGTACAGCGCGATCGGCAGGGCGATCGCAGCGGCGAGGGCGAGGGCGACCCCGCTGACGTACACGTGCTCGCCCAGCCGGTGCCAGGCGCCGCTCTCCCCCGACCAGTTCGCCCCCGTGGTGAGCCAGGTGAAGGCGTCGGCCACGACCTGCATCAGACAGCCTCCCCCGAGGTCCGTATTCGAGCCGTGGACTTACGGGCGCGGCTCGGCGCCGCGCCGGCGCGCACCCGGGTCCAGGGCGTGAGCAGCCGCTGCACGGCGAGCAGCAGCAGATCCGCGACGACGGCCAGCAGCACGCACAGCACGGACGCGGTGAGCACCTGGGCCTTGAACGTCGTCTGCACGCCCTCGTCTATGAGATTGCCGAGGCCGCCCTTGCCGACGAGGGCGCCGACGGTGGTCAGCGCGACGGTCGAGACGGTGGCGATGCGCAGGCCGGCCATCAACGCGGGCAGCGCCAACGGCAGCTCGACCTCCCACAGCAGCCTCGCCGGGCCGTACCCCATCCCGCGGGCGGCCTCCCGGGCCTCCGCCGGCACCGCTCGGAGCCCCGCGAGGACGTTCCGCACCAGGATGGTGAGCGAGTAGAGCACCAGGCCGGTGACGACGAGGGCGGAGGAGAGCCCGAAGACCGGCAGCAGCAGCGAGAACATCGCCAGCGACGGGATCGTGTACAGCAGGGTGGTCAGGCCGAGGACGGGGCCGGCGAAGGCCGGCTTCGCCCGGGCGAGCAGGGCCAGCGGCACGGCGACGGCCAGCCCGATCAGCACGGACACCGCGGTGATCCAGACGTGTTCCACCGTCGCGTCCGTCAATTCCTGGCTCCTGCTGCGGAGATATTCCCCACAGATCCAGTCGTTCGCCACCAGACAGTTCTGCGCGGCGGCGCTCACACTCGCACTCATGCTCCCCCACCTCCCCACCAGCACCGAACGTATGACCGCATTCCTGAGGTTCTTCGACCCTAACCCTGCCCACTGACAATCGCCGAGGACCACCACACGGAGGCAACATGGCCTTCACACGACACCCGCCACAATGGGGACCCATGATCCGTTTCGAGCACGTCACCAAGCGCTATCCGGACGGCACGACAGCGGTCGACGACCTGTCGTTCGAGGTCAACGCGGGCGAACTGGTCACGCTCGTCGGCCCGTCCGGTTGCGGCAAGACCACGACCATGAAGATGGTCAACCGGCTGATCGAGCCCAGCAGCGGCCGGATCTTCCTCGACGGGGAGGACATATCCACCGTCGATCCGGTGCAGTTGCGCCGGCGCATCGGCTACGTGATCCAGCAGGTCGGCCTCTTCCCCCACAAGACGGTCCTCGACAACACCGCGACCGTGCCCCACCTCCTCGGCTGGTCCCGCGCCAAGGCCCGCGCCCGCGCCGCCGAACTCCTCGGCCTGGTCGGCCTGGACCCCGCGGTGCACGGCGACCGCTACCCCGAGCAGCTCTCCGGCGGGCAGCGCCAACGCGTGGGCGTGGCCCGGGCGCTCGCCGCCGACCCGCCCGTCCTGCTGATGGACGAACCCTTCGGCGCGGTCGACCCGGTGGTGCGCGAGCACCTCCAGAACGAGTTCCTGCGCCTGCAGTCCCAGGTCCGCAAGACGGTCCTCTTCGTCACCCACGACATCGAGGAGGCCGTGCGCCTCGGCGACCGCATCGCGGTGTACGGGCAGGGCCGCATCGAGCAGTTCGACGCGCCCGCCGCCGTCCTGGGCGCGCCCGCCACCCCGTACGTCGCCGACTTCGTCGGCGCGGACCGCGGCCTGAAGCGGCTCTCCGTCACCCCGATCGAGGAGAGCGACCTGGAGCAGCCGCCGGTGGTCCACCTCGACGACCCGCTGCCGCGGGAGCTGGGCTCGCGCTGGGCCGTCGTCCTGGACGGCGAGGACAACCTGCACGGCTGGATCTCGTCCGAGCGCGCCGGCTCCGGCCCGACCGGGACCGTACGGGACCGGGCCCGCCGGATGGACGCCTGGCTGCCGCTGGGCGCCTCCCTGAAGCAGGCGTTCGCCACCATGCTCCAGCACGACGCCGGTTGGATCGCGGTGATCGACGAGGAGGAGACGGGACGCTTCCTCGGGGTGCTGACCCCGGGCCGGCTGCACGAGGCGCTGCGCCGCTCGATCGACGCGGACGGGCGTGACGTGGCCCGTACGGAAGTGGACCTGGAGTCCATCGAGACCTTGCCGGTGCGGTAGGGCGCGCGCGGCGCGCACGCCTCAGGTCGCGCTGAGTCGGCCGCTGAGCCACTCCAGGGTGGGCGGGATCTCCCGGCGCCAGGTCGTGAAGTTGTGGCCGCCGCTGTCCAGCGTGATCGACGAGACCCGGGCGGGCGCCTTCACCTTCTCGACGAAGCGGTGGGTGGCCTTCAGGTTCGACTCGCCCTGCTTCGACGTGGTGACCAGGAAGGAGGACTTCGCTGGCGGCCGGTTGTCCAGGTTCCACAGCAGGTCCGCCCGGTTGCGCAGGGACTGGTCGCCGTGGAAGAGGTTTCCCGTCGTCGCGTCCTCCGCCGCCTTGTAGTACGCGGACAGTCCGGCGCCGGCCGCGAACCGGTCCGGGTGGAGCATCGCGACCTTCAGCGCGCAGTAGCCGCCGGTGGAGTTGCCGACGAAGCCCCAGTTCTGCGGCTTCGCACCGACCCGGTACGCCTGGGAGACCGCGGTGGGCAGGTCGTCGGCGAAGAAGGTCTCCGTCTGCGGACCGCCCGGGACGTCCACGCACTCGGTGTCCCGCGGCGGCGCCACCGTCGGCCGCAGCATCACCAGCACCATCGGCTGCATCCGGCCCTTCTTGGCCAGTTCGTACGCCGTCCGCGGATACTTCAGGCCCTTGATCAGGTTCTCGGCCGTGCCGGGGTAGCCGGTGAGCACGACCGCCGCGGGGAAGTTCTTCTTCGCGTACGCCGGCTGGAAGTACTCCGGCGGCAGGTAGACGTACGCCGGGCTGTCGATCCGCGACTTGGCGCCGGCGACCACCACCTTCTGGATCTGCCCGGCCCGCTCCGGGCGCTCGCCGCCCGGCACGTCCAACTGCTGGGTGCCGACGACCTTGACCCGCTTGCCGCCCGCCGAGTGGTCCACCACCACGCCGAGGTCCTGCTCCTGGCCGAAAAGGTCCGCCCAGGAGCCGTAGAAGAGGAACGACTTGTTGGCCGCCAGGCCCACCGAGGCGAAGATCGCGAGCTGGGTCGCGAGCAGCAGACCGACCCGCCCCGTGAGCGGTCGCCAGCCGCGGCCGGCGAGCCGGGGCCACAGCCAGATCGTCGCCGCGAACAGCAACACCGCCGCGGCGACGGCGAGAACCAGGACGGAAGTGCTGGTCAGACCCATGGCGTGGGCGCTCCTTGTCTGGGCCCCGCCAAAGCGGCCCCGGAATGCAGGGTTCTTGAGGAACCCGAGGACTTTCTGAGCACGGGAGTGAACCGACGCCCCGGAACTTCCGTCCTAGAGGGCGCATATCGCCCGGAGCCGACCTGACCAACGGCCCACGGACGCACCCGACCTCTCGCGGAAGCACGGAAACTCGACATCGCCATGCCTGCACCTGTAGATGGGGACAATTCAGGAAAGGTTCCGTTTCGGGGCGCCCAGGATCAGCCACCCGGGGATCGGGAGCTCCCCGAGCAGCCGACCCTCCGGCGCGGAACCCGGCTCCGGAGCGTCGCCGACCGCCTGCCCGACCGCGTGCGCCGGCTGCTGCGGGGCCCCCGCCCCGAAGCCGTGCCGTCGGTGGTCGGCACCGCCTGCACCCTCGTCGGCCTGATCGACATCGCCGCCGGGGTCGTCCCCCGCTTCCGGCACAGCCGCGCCCACGCGCTCGTCGAGGTGCTCCCCGGCACCACCGGCCCGCTCGTCGCCGCGCTCTCGCTCAGCGTGGGCGTCCTCCTGCTGCTGCTCGCCCACGGCCTCAAGCGCCGCAAGCGGCGGGCGTGGCGGGCCGCGGTGGTGCTGCTGCCCGTCGGCGCCGCCGTGCAGTTCGCGTACCGCAACTCCGTCGTCGGGGTGCTGGTCTCGCTGCTGGTGCTGGCCCTGCTGCTGCGGCACCGCGCGCAGTTCGCCGCGCTGCCCGACCCGCGCAGCCGCTGGCGGGCCCTCGCCAACTTCGTGGTGCTGGGCGCCGGCTCGATCGGCCTCGGCCTGGTCGTCGTCAGCGCGCACCCGGACAACGAGATCGGGGACCCGGGCCTCGCCGACCGCCTGGAGCACACCCTGTACGGGCTCTTCGGCGTCGAAGGCCCCGTCGACTACGCCGGCAGCGACGCCTGGACCGTCGGCTACTCCCTCGGCGCGCTCGGCCTGCTGACCGCCGTGACCACCATGTACCTCGCGTTCCGTCCCGAGCACCCCACCGCACTGCTCACCGAGGACGACGAGCGACGGCTGCGCGAACTGCTCGCCCGGCACGGCCAGCGCGACTCCCTCGGCCACTTCGCGCTCCGCCGCGACAAGGGCGTGGTCTTCTCGCCCAGCGGCAAGGCGGCGGTCTGCTACCGGGTCGTCTCCGGGGTGATGCTCGCCAGCGGCGACCCGATCGGCGACGTCGAGGCGTGGCCCGGTGCGATCGAACGCTTCATGGACGAGGCCCGGGCGCACTCCTGGACGCCGGCCGTGATGGGCTGCTCGGAGACCGGCGGCCAGGTGTGGACCCGCGAGACCGGCCTCGACGCGCTGGAACTCGGCGACGAGGCCGTGGTGGACGTCGCGGACTTCTCGCTCTCCGGGCGCTCGATGCGCAACGTGCGCCAGATGGTCAAGCGCATCGAACGCAACGGCTACACCACCCGCGTACGGCGCGTCCGCGACCTGTCGGACGAGGAGCTCGCGCAGGTCAGACGGGCCGCGGAGGACTGGCGGGGGACGGAGACCGAGCGCGGCTTCTCCATGGCCCTGGGGCGGATCGGGGATCCGGACGACGGGGACGCGGTGATCGCCACCGCGCACAAGGACGACCGCGCGGACACGGACACGGACGCCGACGGCCCCGGCGCATCCGGCGCGGGTCGTACGACGCCCGCCCGGAAACGCGCCCCGAGCAGCGCCCCGAACAGCGCTCCGTACGGCGACCTGAAGGCGATCATCCACTTCGTCCCGTGGGGCGACGACGGCATGTCCCTGGAGCTGATGCGCCGCGACCGATCGGCCGACCCGGGCATGAACGAGCTGCTGATCGTCGCCGCGCTGCGGGCCGCCCCCGACCTCAAGATCACCCGGGTCTCGCTCAACTTCGCCATGTTCCGCGCCGCCCTGGCCCGCGGCGAGAAGATCGGCGCGGGACCGGTGCTACGGATGTGGCGGGGGTTGCTGGTGTTCTTGTCCCGCTGGTTCCAGATCGAGTCGCTGTACAAGTTCAACGCCAAGTTCCAGCCACGCTGGGAACCGCGGTTCGTGGTCTTCCGCACCACCCGGGACCTCCCCCGCATCGGCTTCGCCGCAATGCAGGCGGAAGGTTTCGTCACCCTCGGCGTCCCCCGCCCCTTCGCCACCCGCCGACCCCCGCGCCCGCCGCGCCCCTGCACCCACGTGATCCCCAGCCCGCCGCGCGCCCCGTCCCGCGTGAGCCGTGCGGCCTGAACCGTACGGCCTGAACCGTGCCGGGTGAGCCGTACGGCGCCGGCCGCACCGCACGAGGCCGGCCATCCCCGGCCCCGGCCCCCGGTCGCCCGCCACGGGCGCGGGCCTACGCTGGGCGTATGAGTACGTTGCATGGGTTGCCGGAGTGGGGCCGCTGCGCGGTCATGGGAGTCGTCAACGTGACGCCGGACTCCTTCTCCGACGGCGGGCGCTGGTTCGACACCGCCGCCGCCGTCAAGCGCGGCATCGACCTCGTCGCCGACGGCGCCGACCTCGTCGACGTCGGCGGGGAGTCCACCCGGCCCGGTGCCAGCCGGGTCGACGAGGACGAGGAGCTGCGGCGGGTCGTCCCGGTCGTCCGGGGGCTCGCGGCCGAAGGGGTCACGGTCTCCGTCGACACCATGCGGGCCAGCGTCGCCGAGCGCGCGCTCGCCGCCGGCGCCGTCCTCGTCAACGACGTCAGCGGCGGGCTCGCGGACCCCGCGATGGTGCCCGCCGTCGCCGCCGCGGACGCCCCCTTCGTCGTCATGCACTGGCGCGGCTTCAGCCACGACATGAACGACCGCGCCGTCTACGCGAACGTGGTCGCCGAGGTCGTCGACGAACTGCGGGCCCGGATGGACGCCGTCGTCGCCGGCGGCGTCGCCCCCGAGCGGATCGTGCTCGACCCCGGCCTCGGCTTCGCCAAGGACGCCGCGCACGACCTCGCGCTCGTCGCCCACCTGAAGGACCTCAACGCGCTGGGCCGCCCGCTGCTCGTCGCCGCCTCCCGCAAGCGCTTCCTCGGCCACGTGCTCGCCCGCGACACCAAGGACGGCCGGCCGCCGCGCGCCCGGGAGCGGGACGCGGCGACCGCCGCGGTCTCCGCGATAGCGGCCCACGAGGGCGCCTGGGCGGTGCGGGTGCACGAGGTACGGGCCACGGCCGACGCCGTACGGGTCGCCCACGCCGTCGAGGCCGCCCGGTGAGCCGTTCCCGCCACGACGGAGACGACGAGCACCCGGGCCACGACGACCTCGACCCGACCGAAGCCGCGGCCCGCGCCGAGGTCGAGGAGGCCAACACGGCGTACTACGAAGCCATGGAGCGCGGCGACACCGCGGCCATGGCCGAGCTGTGGCTGTCCGCCCCCGACGTCTCCTGCGTGCACCCCGGCTGGCCCGTGCTCCAGAGCCGCGGCGAGGTGCTGCGCTCCTACGCCGTGATCATGGAGCACACCGAGTACATCCAGTTCTTCCTGACCGACGTGCGCGCCAGCGTCGCCGCCGACACCGCGGTGGTGACCTGCACGGAGAACATCCTCAGCGGCGGCCCCGCGGAGGCGGCCGGCGAGCTGGGCCCGCTGGTGGGACAGCACGTCGTCGCGACGAACGTGTTCCGCCGCACGCCCGCGGGCTGGCGGCTCTGGTCCCACCACGGCTCCCCCGTGCTCGCCGAGGGGTTCGCCGAGGAGGACGGCGCGGACGGCCTGGAGGGAGGCGGCACCGGCGGCGGTCGGGGACCCGGCGACGGGCCCGCCGACGGCCTCGGGCCGGCGGGGGGCTTCACCCCGTGATCGCCCCGCCCGCCCCCGGAACCACCCGTCCGTGAGGGCTGTCGGTGGCCGCAGGTAGATTCGAAGAGGGCAAGGAAGCCGTCCTTCCACGGCCAGGTGCCCGTTCCGCCCGTCAGACTTACGGACAGCAGGAGTGATTCGCGTGGATCGTGTCGCGCTGCGCGGCCTCAAGGCCCGCGGGCACCATGGCGTCTTCCCCAGGGAACGGGAGGAGGGCCAGACCTTCATCGTGGATCTGGAGCTCGGACTCGACACCCGCCCCGCGGCCGCGGACGACGACCTGGCGAAGACCGTGCACTACGGCGTCGTGGCGGAGGAGGTCGTCGCGATCGTCGAGGGCGAGCCCGTCGACCTGATCGAGACGCTGGCGGAGCGGATCGCCCAGCAGTGCCTGAAGCACGACGGGGTGGAGCAGGTCCAGGTGGTCGTCCACAAGCCGGACGCACCGATCACCGTCCCGTTCGACGATGTGACCATCACGATCACGCGGAGCAGGGTATGAGCGATCCCACAGTGCAGCCGGTGCCCACGTCCGTCGTCGAGCAGGTCGACGCGGCCGACGTCACCCTCTCCAACCCCCGACGCGCCGTCCTCTCCCTCGGCTCCAACCTGGGCAACCGCCTCGACACCCTCCAGGGCGCCGTCGACGCACTGGAGGACACTCCCGGCGTCCGGGTCACCGCCGTATCCCCGGTGTACGAGACCGAGCCGTGGGGCGTCGAACCCGGCTCCCAGCCGACGTACTTCAACGCGGTCATCACGGTGAAGACCACCCTCCCGCCCGGCTCGCTCCTGGAGCGCGGCCAGGCCATCGAGGAGGCGTACGACCGGGTGCGGAACGAGCGGTGGGGCCCGCGCACCATCGACGTCGACATCGTGGCGTACGCGGAAGAGGTCTCGGACGACCCCGCGCTCACGCTGCCGCACCCGCGGGCCCACGAGCGCGCGTTCGTCCTCGCGCCCTGGCACGACATCGACCCGGACGCGCAGCTCCCGGGCCGCGGGGCGGTCGCCGGGCTGCTGGCCGCGATAGGTCGACAGGGCGTGGACCCGCGGCCCGACTTGGAACTGCGCCTGCCGGAGTAGTCGTTAGGCTGCTGACGACGGGTGTCTGCCGGCCCCTTTCCGGGTAACGGCAGTCCACGGCAGGACGACGACGGACGACAGTGGAAGGACGTGTGCTCCCGGTGAAGCAGCTACGCCTCAGGGTGCTGGCCGGTCTCTTCGTCGGGACGGGGGTGCTGGCCTGGGCCGGAGCCCGGCTGTGGGCCTCCTTGGGCGCGCTGCCCGCAGTGCCGATCGCAGCGCCGATCGTGCTCGCCGTCATCGCGGTGATCCTGGTGGCGACGGCGCTCTCGCTGCGCTCCCGGTTCAAGGCCCAGCGCGAGCGGCGCCCCGGTGCGAAGGGCGTGGAGCCGCTGATGGCTGCGCGTGCGCTGGTCTTCGGCCAGGCGAGCGCGCTGGTCGCGGCGCTGGTGAGCGGGGGGTACGGAGGCGTCGGCGTCTTCCTGCTCGGCTCGCTGGACGTCCCGGCGCGCCGGGACCAGGCGATCTACGCGGGCTTCTCGGTGCTGGCGGGTGTGGCGGTGATCGCCGCGGCGCTCTTCTTGGAGCGGGTGTGCCGGCTCCCCGAGGACGGCGACGACGCGGGCGGCGCGACGGGCAATGCGGGCGGCCCGGGCCGCGCCCACGCGTAGCCGCCTGCGGCTGGCCCGACCGAAGCGACCTCCACCCCACGCGGCCTCGCGCACCGACGCGCCCCGCACCCCGCCGAAGCGACCGCCTGAAGCGCCTGCTGACGTACCCGCCGTCGTGCTGCGGATGCATTGGTCTCCCCGGCCCGGTGGTGGGCTGTTCGCGCAGTTCCCCGCGCCCCTAAAAGCCCCTGCCTCAGCCCGCAGACAAGTGACGGGGGCAGCGAAACAGGCGGCGCTGGGGGTCCCCCCGTGCCCGCAGGGCACAGGGGGCGGAACTGCGCTACCAGCCCACCACCGACAGGTAGAGATTCGACCTTCCCGCAGGGCACGGGGGCGGAACTTCGCGAACAAACACGATGCACCGGCAGAGGCCAACGCTCCCGCGGGGCAACGGCAGGCGGGCCCACGAGAAGCCGCAGCAACAGCGTGCCCGCAGGGGCGATCACGAGGGGATCTTGGTCAGGGGCGCGGCCCGGAGGGTCAGCGCGCCATGATGAGGCTCATCGCCTCGTTGCGGGTCGCGGGGTGACGCAGTTGGCCACGGACCGCGGAGGTGATCGTCTTCGCGCCCGGCTTCCGAACGCCCCGCATCGTCATGCACATGTGCTCGCACTCCACCACCACGATCACGCCCCGCGGCTCAAGGATCTCCATCAGCGAGTCCGCGATCTGCGTCGTCAGGCGCTCCTGCACCTGCGGGCGGCGGGCGTAGACGTCGACCAGGCGGGCCAGCTTGGACAGGCCGGTGATCTTCCCGTCCGCGGACGGGATGTAGCCCACGTGCGCGACCCCCACGAACGGCACCAGGTGGTGCTCGCAGGAGCTCATCACCTCGATGTCCTTGACCAGCACCATCTCGTCGTGGCCCAGGTCGAACGTGGTCGTCAGCACGTCCTCCGGACGCTGCCAGAGCCCGGAGAAGATCTCCCGGTACGCACGGGCCACCCGGGCCGGCGTCTCCCGCAGCCCCTCGCGGTCCGGGTCCTCCCCGACCGCGATGAGCAGCTCGCGGATGGCGTCCTCCGCCCGCTTCTCGTCGAACTCGCCGACGGAGCCCTCGCCGTCCAGCGTCACCGGGTCGGTCATCTGTGCCTCGTTCCTCTTGCTCCGCGCGGTCGTCCGCGTGCGGTCATACGAATGCCGCGTCCCCCCAGGCTAAAACCTGGGGGGACGCGGCAGCCATCCCGTTGGGGGTGTGACGCGGGAGACACCGTCAGGTGGTCTCCGGGCGCTCCTCCGGTGCGACCTCGATGCCGGGGACGGGGGTGTCCGTCGGCGTGCCGTTCGCTCCCGCGGCACCGTTCGTCAGGGCCAGCTCCTTGGGGGAGAGGACCGGCGGACGGGTCGAGGGGGTGCGGCGGGCGGAGCCGGTCCACGCGGGGCGGGCCGGGCGCTTGACGATGGGGGCGAAGATCTCGGCGATCTCCTCCTTGCCCAGCGTCTCCCGCTCCAGGAGCTGGAGGACGAGGTTGTCCAGGACGTCGCGGTTCTCGACGAGGATCTCCCACGCTTCGTTGTGCGCGGTCTCGATGAGCTTCTTGACCTCCTCGTCGACGAGCGCGGCGACTTCCTCCGAGTAGTCCCGCTGGTGCGCCATCTCCCGGCCCAGGAAGGGCTCGGTGTTGTCGCCGCCGAACTTGATCGCGCCCAGGCGCTCCGTCATGCCGTACTGCGTGACCATCGCGCGGGCCGTTGCGGTGGCCTTCTCGATGTCGTTCGCAGCGCCGGTGGTCGGGTCGTGGAAGACCAGCTCCTCCGCGGCGCGACCGCCCAGCATGTACGCGAGCTGGTCCAGCATCTCGTTGCGCGTGGTGGAGTACTTGTCCTCGTCGGGCAGGACCATCGTGTAACCGAGGGCCCGACCGCGGGACAGGATCGTGATCTTGTGGACCGGGTCGGCGTTCGGTGAAGCCGCCGCGACCAGGGCGTGACCGCCCTCGTGGTACGCGGTGATCTTCTTCTCCTTGTCCGACATGATCCGGGTCCGCTTCTGCGGGCCCGCGACCACCCGGTCGATCGCCTCGTCCAGTGAGTGGTTGTCGATGAGCTTCTTGTCGCTGCGCGCGGTGAGCAGCGCGGCTTCGTTCAGCACGTTCGACAGGTCGGCGCCGGTGAAGCCGGGCGTGCGCCGGGCGACCGCGCCCAGGTCGACGTCCGGGGCGACCGGCTTGCCCTTCTGGTGGACCTTGAGGATCTCCAGCCGGCCCTGCATGTCGGGGCGGTCGACCGCGATCTGGCGGTCGAAGCGGCCGGGACGCAGCAGCGCGGGGTCGAGGATGTCGGGGCGGTTCGTCGCCGCGATCAGGATGACGCCGCCCTTGACGTCGAAGCCGTCCATCTCCACCAGGAGCTGGTTCAGCGTCTGCTCGCGCTCGTCGTGGCCGCCGCCGAGGCCGGCGCCGCGGTGGCGACCGACCGCGTCGATCTCGTCGACGAAGACGATCGCGGGGGCGTTCGCCTTGGCCTGCTCGAAGAGGTCACGGACCCGGGAGGCGCCGACACCCACGAACATCTCGACGAAGTCGGAGCCGGAGATCGAGTAGAACGGGACGCCCGCCTCGCCCGCGACGGCGCGCGCGAGCAGCGTCTTGCCCGTACCGGGCGGGCCGTACAGCAGCACGCCCTTGGGGATCTTGGCGCCGACGGCCTGGAACTTGGCCGGCTCCTGGAGGAACTCCTTGATCTCGTGGAGTTCCTCGACGGCCTCGTCCGACCCCGCCACGTCGGCGAAGGTGGTCTTCGGGGTGTCCTTGGTGATCAGCTTGGCCTTGGACTTCCCGAAGTTCATCACTCGGGAGCCGCCACCCTGCATCTGGTTCATCAGGAACAGGAAGACCAGCACGATCAGCACGAACGGCAGCAGCGAGAGCAGGATCGACAGGAACGGGCTCTGCTTGGAGGGCGAGACCGTGTAGCCCTTCTCGATGTCGCCGGCCTCGTACTTCTGCTGCAGCTTGTCGGCGAGGTCGGCGCCCTGGCTGCCGATGTAGCTCGCCTGGATCTTGGAGCTGTCCTTGATCTTCTGGCCGTCCTTGAGCTCGACCTTGATGATCTGGTCGTCGCCGGTGGTCAGCTTGACTTGTTCGGCCTGGTTCTTGTCGATCGCCTGAATGACCTGGCCGGTGTCAACCGTCTTGTAGCCGCCCGAGGAGCCGACGACCTGCATCACCACGACCACGGCAAGGACGGCCAGCACGATCCACATGACCGGCCCACGGAAGTATCGCTTCACGTCCATCCATACGGGGCGGATTCGCCCCGTTCCTCCTGCCCGTAGGTAAATGCTGCTGTGAGAAAAGACTGTTCTTCGGACGGTACCTCAGCTTGACAACCGTGACCGAACGGTACGGTCGACAAACCTGTCCTCCCATGCATCAACGGCGGGAGGTGCCGCTTGGTTCCCACCCCGGCTCCGGGTCGCCCCGCACGGGGGCGGCCCCCGGGTCAGCCCCCGTAGACGTGCGGCGCGAGCGTGCCCACGAAGGGGAGGTTGCGGTACTTCTCCGCGTAGTCCAGGCCGTAGCCGACGACGAACTCGTTCGGGATGTCGAAGCCGATCCACTTCACGTCGATCGAGACCTTTGCGGCATCCGGCTTACGCAGCAGGGTGCACACCTCGATGGACGCCGGCTCGCGCGAGCCCAGGTTGGACAGCAGCCAGGACAGGGTCAGCCCGGAGTCGATGATGTCCTCGACGATCAGGACGTGCCGGCCCTTGATGTCGGTGTCCAGGTCCTTGAGGATCCGCACCACGCCGGAGGACTGGGTGCCGGCGCCGTACGACGAGACGGCCATCCAGTCCATCGTGACGGGGCTGGACAGGGTGCGCGCCAGGTCCGCCATCACCATCACGGCGCCCTTGAGGACCCCGACGAGCAGCAGGTCCTTGCCCGCGTACTCCGCGTCGATCTTCGCGGCCAGCTCCGCCAGCTTCGCGTCGATCTCTTCCTTGGTGATGAGCACCGACTGCAGGTCGGTGCCCATGTCCTTCTCGTTCACGCGGTCGCTTTCTCTCGCCGGGGGCCCGGGTCAGGCTTGCCGAATGACAAGTCTGCCACCCTGCCGCCGCGCCTCGACGCGGCCCGGCAGATTGATGGCTCCCTGGCCGCGCCAGCCGGTGATCAGCCGGTCGACCTCCTCGACGTGGCGGGCGAAGAGCGAACCCGCGGGCGAGCCCGCGTCGATCACGGCCCGCCGCAGCACCCGGCGGCGCACCGCGGGCGGCAGCGCGTGGAGCTTGGCGCACTCCAACTCGCCGGCGTCGTCCCGTACGGCCGAGTCCGCGTCGGCCGCCCAGGCGTCGAGGGCGTCGGCGTCGTCGCGGGAGAGCTGTGCGGTGCGCGCCAGCGCCTCGACGACGCCCTTGCCCAGCGCCTTCTCCAGGGCGGGCAGTCCCTCGTGCCGCAGTCGGGAGCGGGTGTACGCGGGGTCGGCGTTGTGCGGGTCGTCCCAGACGGGCAGCGCCTGGACCATGCACGCCTTGCGGGCGGTCTGCCGGTCGATCTCCAGGAAGGGGCGGCGGTAGCGGCGGTGGGCGCCGGAGACGGCGGCCATGCCGGACAGCGAGCGGATGCCGGAGCCGCGGGCGAGGCCCAGCAGGACGGTCTCGGCCTGGTCGTCGCGGGTGTGGCCGAGCAGGACCGCGACGGCACCGTGCCGTTCGGCGGCGGCGTCGAGGGCGGCGTAGCGGGCGTCGCGGGCCGCGGCCTCGGGTCCGCCGTCGCGGCCGACGCTCACGGAGACGGCTTCGACGGGGTCGAGCCCCATCGCGGCGAGGCGCCCGGCGACTTCGGCGGCGCGCAGGTCGGAACCGTCCTGGAGGCCGTGGTCGACGGTGATGCCACCGGCGCGGATGTGGAGTTTGGGGGCCTCGAAGGCGAGGGCGGAGGCGAGGGCCATGGAGTCGGCCCCGCCGGAGCAGGCCACGAGGACGAGGGGGACGCGAGCGGCGTGGTGGCCGCCGGCGTGACGCGCTGCGGAGGGGATGAAGGCGGTGGCGGGGCGGGGCGGGGCGGGGGCGGCGCTGGTGGCGCTCGCGGCGTTCGCATCGCGGTGCCGGGCGGCGGGGGCGGTCCGGCCGGGGCGCGCGGCCCGTTCGGGGAGGCCGGCCTGGGGGCGGCCGGCGGGGACTGCCGGTTGTCCGGTCTGCGCGGCGGTGGCCGCGTGGTCGGCGAGTTCGGCGTACTCGGTCAGGAGGTCGTGGAGGACGCGGCGGACCGCCAGGCGTATCGCCGCAACCGAAGGATGGGGACCCATGTCGGTGCCCTTCGTGGAGAGGTTCTTTTAGTGGCCTCTGCGTGGCTCGGGCGTCGTCACTCAGAGTGCGTCGATGGTGACAGAAGCCGGCCGTTCCCCGAGCATTGCACGCCTATCCCGACGCCTACGGTCCCTCGGACGGGTGATGCTGTGCCCTCCAGGGGGGCGCCTCCCGCCCCCCTGTACGGCGTACGCCCCCCGCGGCGTGCCGTGTGCGCTCACGGTTCCGCCCGGCGGTGCACCCGCGCCACCCAGTCCGCCGGTTTGGCGATCTCCGCCTTGGTGGGGAGGGTGTTCGGGGACGTCCAGACGCGGTTGAAGCCGTCCATGCCGACCTCCTCGACGACGGCGCGCACGAACCGCTCGCCGTCCCGGTACTGCCGCAGCTTGGCGTCGAGGCCCAGCAGCTTGCGCAGCGCCAGGTCCAGTCTGCTCGCGCCGCGGGCCCGGCGCTGCTGGAACTTCTCCCGGATCTCGGCGACCGACGGCACGACGGCGGGGCCGACGCCGTCCATGACGAAGTCCGCGTGGCCCTCCAGGAGGGACATCACCGCGGTGAGCCGGCCCAGGATCTCGCGCTGCGCGGGCGTCTGCACCAGCTCGACGAGGGAGTTTCCGCTCTCGTTCGCCTCGCCCTCGGGGCGGGCCCCGGACAGCGACTGGGCGGCCTCGCGCAGCCGCTCCAGCACGGTCATCGGGTCGACCTCGGTCTGGTCGAGGAACGACTGGATCTCGCCCTCCAGGTGGTCCCGGAGCCAGGGCACGCCGGTGAACTGGGTGCGGTGGGTCTCCTCGTGGAGGCTGACCCAGAGGCGGAAGTCGTGCGGGGCGACGTCCAGCTCCCGCTCGACGTGGACGATGTTGGGCGCGACGAGCAGCAGGCGTCCGCCGCCGTTGCCGGCGGGCAGGTCGCGGGTGGGCGGGGCGAAGGTCTCGTACTGGCCGAGCACGCGCGAGGCGAGGAACGAGAGCAGCATGCCCAGCTCGACGCCGGTCACCTTGCCGCCGACGGCGCCGAGGACGGCGCCGGTGGGGCCGCCGGGGCGGCGGTCCTGCATCTTCTCCAACAGCGGCTTGAGCAGTTGGCGGAAGCCGGCGACGTTCGCCCTGATCCAGCCGGCGCGGTCCACGACGAGGACGGGGGTGTCCTCGGGTTCGTGCCCGTCGGGGATCATCCGGGTGAAGCCCCGGACGTGCTCCTCCGACGCCTTGGCGTGCCGCCGCAGCTCGGCGACGACCGCGCGGGCCTCGTCCTTGCTCACGTCGGGGCCGGGCCGCACGAAGCGGGTCGCGGTCGCGACGGCGAGGTTCCAGTCGACCATCTCGGCTCCACCGATGCTCGTCATGCGTCAACGGTACGTGGTCCCCCGCGGAGGGGGTGCGCGCTGGGGACGCACTCGCCGTGCCGGCGCGGGAGCGTTTGGTCTCCACCGGCCGGTGGGTGGTTGTTCGCGCAGTTCCCCGCGCCCCTGGGTTGCCCGCAGTCGCCGGCTCGCGCAGGGGAAGCAGCGCGGGTGCGGGCCTTTGGGACGCTGGGAGAGGAACTGCACGAACAACCACCCACGGTCCGCAGACGAAGCGGGGGTTCCAGGGGCGCGGGGAACTGCGCGAGCAACCCTCCACCGGCCGGTGGAGACCAAAACGCTCCCGCGGGGGTACGGCGGGTGGTCGCAGCCGCAGCTACGTCGTCAAGGACGTCGCCAGGGCGTCCAGGGCGCGTTGCGCGTCCGCGGGGGACGCGGTGTCCGATGCCAGGAAGGCGAAAGCCAGGACGCGGCCGGTGGGGGTGACCGCCGTGCCCGAGAGGGCGTTCACGCCGGTCAGCGTGCCCGTCTTCGCGCGGACGAGGCCCGTCGCGGGGGACGCCGCCTCCCGGTAGCGGGACTCCAGCGTGCCGGTGAAGCCGGCGACCGGGAGGCCGGTGAGGACCGGGCGCAGGCCGGGGTGGGAGGGCTCCGCGGCGCGCGCGAGGAGGGACGTGAGCAGGCGCGCGGTGACCCGGCCCGCACGGTCCAGCCCGCTGCCGTCCGCGAAGTGCGCCCCGGCCAACGGGACCTTCAGCACGGTGAGTTGCTTCTGCACCGCCCGCCCCGCGCCCGCGAAGCTCGCCTCCTCGCCCAGGGCGACCGCGGTGTGCCGGGCCAGCGACTCCGCGATGTCGTTGTCGCTGTTGGTCAGCATGCGCTCGACGACGGCGGACAGCGGCGCGGACAGCACCGTGGAGAGCGCCTTCGCGCCGGCGGGCGGGCTCCCGTGCGCCGGCGCGCCCTCGACCCGTACGCCCCTGTCCCGCAGCAGCGCGGCGAACGCGCCCGCCGCCTCGCCCGCGGGGTCCGCGACGCGTTCGGCGGACCCGGTGGACGCGGGGTCGACCCGGCCCTGGTCGACCATGAGCGGAGTGACCTTGGCGAGGTTGCCGTTCACACCGATGGGGTGGAGGTCGGGGCCGCGGTAGCGGGAGGTGTCGTAGCCCAGGCGCACCGAGGTGACCTTGCGGGAGCGCAGGTCGGACGCGGTGCGGTCGGCGAGGGTGCCCAGTCGGGCGCGGTCGAGGGTGGCGTCCCCGCCGCCGACGAGGGTGAGGGTGCGGGCGTCCTTCGACGCGACGACGGTGGTGGGGACGCGGTGGTACGGGCCGAGCGCGGAGAGCGCCGCCGCCGCGGTGGCGATCTTGACGGTGGAGGCGGGGGGAACTGCCCGGGTCGCCTCCGCGCCGTACAGCTCCCGCCCGGTGGCGACGTCCACCACGGACGCGGCGCGCACCTTGCCGAGGCCGGGGGCGCGCAGCAGCGGGTCGAGTCCGCGGGCGAGGGTGTCGGTCGCGCCGCCGCCGACCTCGCCACGGCCGGCCGCGTCGTCCGGCGCCGTACCCAGCGCGGAGAGCACTGCGGGGGCGCTCGGCGCCGGTGCGGGCCCCTCGTCGACGCCGCCGCGCCGGGTGCCGTCGGGGCCCCGGGCGGCCTCCGCAGCCCAGGTTCGCTCAGCGGTGCGCTGGCCGGAGTCCCACGGGCCGGCCGCGCTGACGGCGCCGCCCGCGAGGGCCAGACCCAGGACGGCGGCACCCGCCGTGAGCTGCCAGGTTCCGAGTCGTCGCACCCGGCACCAGCCCCTTTCGCGATCACACACGTGCGTGAGGGACACTTAATCACCAGAACTGCGTCTTGCCGCGAGCATGGCACCCCGATCGGTGGCGATTGCCCACCGTCCGGGGTCCGGAGGTATGAGTACCCCCGGATGGGCACAGTTGGGCACAGCATCACCCTGACGTACCTGCCAAATGTGTTGATCTTGGAGGAGCCACCCGTGGAGTTCGACGTCACCATCGAGATCCCGAAGGGTTCGCGGAACAAGTACGAGGTGGACCACGAGACGGGTCGGATCCGTCTGGACCGTCGACTCTTCACCTCGACCAGCTACCCGGCCGACTACGGCTTCGTCGAGAACACCCTGGGCGAGGACGGCGACCCGCTGGACGCCCTGGTCATCCTGGACGAGCCGACCTTCCCCGGCTGCCTGATCAAGTGCCGCGCCATCGGCATGTTCCGGATGACGGACGAGGCGGGCGGCGACGACAAGCTGCTCTGCGTCCCGGCCTCGGACCCGCGCGTCGAGCACCTCCGCGACATCCACCACGTCTCGGAGTTCGACCGCCTGGAGATCCAGCACTTCTTCGAGGTCTACAAGGACCTGGAGCCCGGGAAGTCCGTCGAGGGCGCCGACTGGGTCGGCCGCACCGACGCGGAGGCCGAGATCGAGGCGTCCTACAAGCGCTTCGAGGCGCACGGCGGCCACTGAGCCTTTACGCCGTTCTGCGGGCGGGGCACCCACGGGGTGCCCCGCCCGCAGTGCGTTCCCGGCCGGTTCCTCCTGCCGGAGGTGTTCCGCGGGCGCCGGCGGGGCAGGCGCGAGCACGAACCGGCGGGCAGGCGCGAGCACGAAGTCGTACGGGCGAGCGCGAGCACGAAGTCGTACGGGTGCGCGTCGCCGCACATACTGATCGAGTCACCGATCTGATGGGACACCGACAACAAGACGGCAGGGGAGCGAGCAGGAGATGGTGGCGGAGGAGCCAGGAGCGGACTCCGAGGGGTCCGTACCGCAGCACGAGCCACGGGACGGGTCCCGGGACGAGCCGCGACCGCAGGGCGAACCGCAGGACGCGAAGCCCCGCTCCGACGAGGCGCGCGGCGGGTACCCGACGCGCTCCCCCGCCCCGCGCCCCGACGTCCCCGCGGACGAGCACCCCTCCTCCGAGTTCGCCGTCCCCGACGGCGTCGCACCGCCCGAGGCCGTCGACGAGGACCAGTCGACGTCGGAGTTCGCCGTCCCCGACGGCGTCGCCGAGCCGGCCCAGCCGGAGAGCGAGGGCTCCGCCTTCGCCCGGCCGTCGACGTACCGCTTCCGCGATTCGCCCACCGCCTTCACGCCCGCCGAGGGCCTGCCGCAGATCAAGCTGACCAAGGACGCGCCCTGGCAGGACCGGATGCGCACCATGCTGCGCATGCCGGTCGGCGAGCGGCCCGTGCCGGAGGTGGTGCAGCGGCACGACGACACCGGCCCGGCCGTGCCGCGCGTGCTGGACCTGACCCTCCGGATCGGCGAGCTGCTGCTCGCCGGCGGCGAGGGCGCCGAGGACGTCGAGGCGGCGATGTTCGCGATCTCCCGCTCGTACGGCCTGGACCGCTGCGAGCCGACGGTCACCTTCACGCTGCTGTCCATCACGTACCAGCCGTCCCTGGTGGACGACCCGGTGACGGCGAACCGGACCGTACGCCGCCGGGGCACCGACTACACCCGACTGGCCGCGGTCTTCCGGCTGGTCCACGACATCAGCTCGCCGGAGACCGAGATCACGCTGGAGGAGGCGTACCGCAGGCTCGCGGAGATCCGCCGCAACCGGCACCCCTTCCCCACCTGGGCGCTGACCGTCGCCGGCGGGCTGCTCGCCGGCTCCGCGTCCGTACTGGTCGGCGGCGACTACCTGGTGTTCCTGGCGGCGGCGATCGGGGCGATGGCGGGCGACCGGCTGGCGTGGCTGTGCGCCGGGCGCGGGCTGCCGGAGTTCTACCAGTTCGTGGCGGCGGCGATGCCGCCCGCGGCCATGGGCGTGGCGCTGTCGCTCTCCCCGCTGGACGTCCGCGCCTCCGCGGTCATCACCGGTGGGCTGTTCGCGCTGATCCCCGGGCGGGCGCTGGTCGCCGGCGTGCAGGACGGCCTCACCGGCTTCTACATCACCGCGGCGGCCCGGCTGCTGGAAGTGGGCTATCTGGTCGTCGGGATCGTCACCGGCGTGCTCAGCGTGCTCTACCTGGGGATCGCGCTGGGCGCCGCGCTGACGCCGGAGACCGCGCTGCACACCGTGGAGCGGCCCGAGGTGCAGCTACTGGCGGCGATGGGGCTCTCGCTCTGCTTCGCCGTGCTGCTCCAGCAGGACCGGGAAACGGTGCTGCTGGTCACCTTGAACGGCGGCATCGGCTGGTCGGTGTACGGGGCGCTGGCGCTCACCGCGAACGTCCCGGCGGTCGCGGCGACCGCGGTGGCGGCGGGTCTGGTGGGCCTGTTCGGGCAGATGCTGGCGCGGGCGCAGCACGCGTCGGCGCTGCCGTACATCACGGCCGCGATCGGCCCGCTGCTGCCCGGTAGCGCCACGTACTTCGCGCTGCTGTCGATCTCCCGGGGCGAGCTGAACGCCGGTCTCGCCTCGCTGTCGAAGGCGGCGGCGCTGGCGCTGGCGATCGCGATCGGGGTGAACCTGGGGAGCGAGCTGTCCCGGCTGTTCCTGCGGGTGCCGCCGGTGGTGGGCGGGCTGCCGGGGCCGGCGCTGCGCCGCAAGGCGGCGAAGCGCACCCGCGGCTTCTGACGCACCCGGGCGAACCGGAGAGCGCAGGAGCCGCGCCCCACCCGGGACGCGGCTCCTGGCGCGTACGTCACGCCCGTACGTCACACACGAACGCCACAGACGTACGTCACATCCGCACGGCTCAGCGCTTGGCGTGCCGCCCGCGCGGGTCCTGCCCTTCGGCCGCGGGCCCGGCGTCGAACTGCGCAGGCGCCGCTCCCCCGCCCTGGAGCCCTTCGCCCTGGAGCGCCGCGCCAGGCCCGTCGCCGCCGCCCGGCCGGCCCTGCTGCTTCTTCGCCTGCGAACGGGCCCGCAGCAGCTCGATCACGATCGGCAGCACCGAGATCAGCACGATCAGGATCAGGATCGCCTCGATGTTCTCGTGGACGAACTCCACGTTCCCGAGGGCCGCGCCCAGCAGGGTGACGCCCGCGCCCCACAGCACGCCGCCGACGATGTTGTACGTGATGAACGAGCGGTAGTTCATCCGGCTGACCCCGGCGATGATCGGGGTGAACGTCCGCACGATGGGCACGAAGCGCGCCAGCACCAGCGACTTGGGCCCGTACTTCTCGAAGAAGACGTGCGCCTTCTCCACGTTCTCCTGCTTGAAGAACCGCGAGTCCGGCTTCTTGAACAGCGCGGGACCGACCTTGCGCCCGAAGAGGTAGCCGACCTGGTCGCCCGCGATCGCCGCAACGACGATCAGCGCGCACACCGCCCACAGGGGCAGGGTGTCCAGCTTGCCGCTGGTCACCAGCAGGCCGGTGGTGAAGAGCAGCGAGTCACCCGGCAGGAAGAAGCCGATGAGCAGGCCGGACTCGGCGAAGACGATGACCAGGACGCCGATCAGGCCGAAGGTGCCGATCAGATGGTCCGGGTCGAGCCAGCTCGGTCCGAGCGCAAGGGTAGTCACGAGGTCCGGGCTCCTGTGAGAGGTGGGAACGGACGGAGGCGAACGGCCCGCGGTCGAAGGGGCGGTGCGCTCGACCGGCCGTCTCCCAAAGCTATCAACGCATCGGCGCGGTGCCCGGTTCTTGCGGCCACCGCCGGGCGCGCTGTGACGGCACTGGTACGAAGCCGGCCGCCCCCGTGCGCCGCTCCGCGTGCGCCGCGCTCGCGTTGCGGGGCGCCCCGGCCCGTACGAGCCTGGGCACACGGCGCCAGGCCCGGCCTCCGGCCCCGGCACGGACGCGGAAGGCGGCGACGGCGGATGCCACTCCACAAGGGCGAGGCCCCCGAGGGCCACGACGACCGGCACGCCCGCGAGGTGCGCAGGCTGGCCATGAACCCGTTCTACGGGGAGGCCGACCCGGTCAGCGGAATGCAGGAGGCGCCGCCGACCCACCGGCTGCCGGACGGGCCGCTGCCGCCGATGACCGCGTACCAACTCGTCCACGACGAACTGCTGCTCGACGGCAACTCCCGGCTGAACCTCGCCACCTTCGTCACCACCTGGATGGAGCCCCAGGCGGGCGTCCTGATGGGCGAGTGCCGCGACAAGAACGTGATCGACAAGGACGAGTACCCCCGCACGGCCGAGTTGGAGCGGCGCTGCGTGGCGATGCTCGCGGACCTGTGGCACGCGCCGGACCCGGCCGCCGCGGTGGGCTGTTCGACCACCGGGTCCAGCGAGGCGTGCATGCTGGCCGGCATGGCGCTCAAGCGCCGCTGGGCCAAGCGGAACGCCGACCGCTATCCGTCCACCGCCCGCCCCAACCTCGTCATGGGCATCAACGTGCAGGTCTGCTGGGACAAGTTCTGCAACTTCTGGGAAGTGGAACCGCGGCTGGTGCCCATGGAGGGCGACCGCTTCCACCTCGATCCGCAGGCCGCTGCCGACCTGTGCGACGAGAACACCATCGGGGTCGTCGCCGTGCTCGGCTCCACCTTCGACGGGTCGTACGAGCCGGTCGCCGAGGTGTGCGCGGCGCTGGACGCGCTCCAGGAACGCACCGGGCTGGACGTCCCGGTGCACGTCGACGGCGCGTCGGGCGCGATGGTCGCGCCGTTCCTGGACGAGGACCTGGTGTGGGACTTCCGGCTGCCCCGCGTCGCGTCGATCAACACCTCGGGGCACAAGTACGGGCTGGTGTACCCGGGCGTCGGGTGGGCGCTGTGGCGCACGACCGACGCGCTGCCGGAGGAGCTGGTCTTCCGGGTGAACTACCTGGGCGGCGACATGCCGACGTTCGCGCTGAACTTCTCCCGGCCGGGGGCCCAGGTCGTCGCGCAGTACTACACCTTCCTGCGGCTGGGCCGGGAGGGCTACCGGGCGGTGCAGCAGTCGGCGCGGGACATCGCGAAGGGGCTGGCACGGAGGTTCGGGGAGTACGACGACTTCCGGCTGTTGACGCACGGGAACGAGCTTCCGGTGTTCGCGGTGACGACGGCGCCCGGGGTGCGCGCGTTCGACGTCTTCGACGTGTCGCGGCGGCTGCGGGAGCAGGGCTGGCTGGTGCCCGCGTACACCTTCCCGAAGAACCGCGAGGACCTGGCCGTGCTGCGGCTGGTGTGCCGCAACGGCTTCTCGGCGGACCTGGCGGAGCTGCTGACGGAGGACCTGGACCGGCTGCTGCCGGAGCTACGGCGCCAGTCCGGCCCGCTGACGAGCGACGCGGCGAAGGCGACGGCGTTCCACCACTGAGCGACGGGGTTCTGAGTACGGGGGCGGGTCAGGGGTACGGGTCAGGGCGCCCGGCGCTCGTCCCGGCCGTCCCGGTCGTCCCGGCCGTCCCGGTCGTCCCGGTCGTCCCGGTCGTCCCGGTCGTCCCGGTCGTCCCGGTCGTCGGGGCCGTCGGGGCCGTCGGGGCCGTCGCCGTTGCCCGTGCCGTCGTGTGCCGCCACCAGTTCCTTCAACCACCGCTCGAACCCGACGGGTCCGCCGTCCCGCTCCAGCGGGAGGAGCGCGCCGCCGATCCCCCGGGCGTCGAGCCACATCGTGCCCCGTGCCGCGCCGGTGACCACCAGCAGCGTCGCCAGTCCGTAGCCCTCGTCCCTGAGCACCACGGCGCCGGTGCTCGGACTGCGCTCGGCCGCCCCGGCCCCGGGGTGCGGGAAGTCGACGCCCAGCAGCCCGTACGCGGTCTTGTCGGCGTCGTCCCAGCGCCAGCGGCCGTCGGTGCGCTCCAGCGCGTTGACCGGGCCCGGCGGGAGGGGGTGGAGCAGGTACGCGCGGTATTCGGCGGGGAAGGTGACGCCGTGCTCCTGCTCGGCCGCCCGCACTTCCTCCTCGGTGAGCCGGCGTTGGGGCTTGCGGGCGCGCCGCTTGCGGGGCTCGTCCTTCTCGTCGCCCTCGAACAGGTCCAGCCAATCGATGAGTTCGACCGCCCCGCGCCCGACCCACCCCGCGGCCCGTACGACCGCTCCCACCAGCTCTTCCATCGCCTCGGCTCCCCGTATCCCCCGACCACGCGGATCCCTCGGTCGGGGGATCCGAACGGTTCCAGCGTATCCAGGGGCCGGGCCGTGTCCGCAAAGCCCCGCGCGCTCCCCTGTGCGCGGGGACGGAGCCGCCGTAGCTCTGCGGGCGCATTGGTCGGTGCGGCCCGGGGGTGGGCTGTTCGTGCAGTTCCGCCCCCTGTGCCCAGGGGGCGTGGGGGCACCCCCACCTATGCCCGGAGGGCATGGGGGACTCCAGCGCTCCTCATTGCCTCGCCTTGCGGGCGTAGGCACGGCCCTGAGCCCGCACGCCCGCAGGGCGTGGGGTTTTCAGGGGCGCGGGGATACTGCGCGAACAGCCCACCACCGGGCTGGTGGAGACCGACGCTCCCGCAGAGCTACGGCGCAGATGTCCAGGGGCGCGAGTAACTGCGCGAGAACCGCCCACGGTCCGCAGAGACCAACGCTCTCGCAGGGAAACGGCGCCTCCGTCCACCCGCACAGCGACGCGCGCGGGACCTTCCGGACACGGCCCCGCGCCGGCCGGCTACCGGCTGAGACCGCGGAACCGGCCGACGGCCAGCGGGAAGAAGGCCGCCAGCAGCACCAGCGGCCAGAGGACCGCGAGCAGCACCGCGTGGTCCGCGGGCCAGGAGCCGCCCACGGGCAGCCCGCCCAGGTCCCGTACGGCGTTCGCCGTCGCGGAGAGCGGGTTCCACTCGACGACCGCGCCGAGCCAGCCGGGCATCGAGTCGGGCGAGGCGAACGCGGTGGACAGGAAGCTGACGGGCCAGACGAGGATCTGGACCGCCTGGATCAGCTCCGGGCGCCCGGCCACCATCGCCAGGTGGATGCCGATCCACAGCATCGCGAAGCGCATCAGCAGGAGCAGCCCGAAGCCGGCGACGAACGCGGGCGCGCCGCCGTCCCAACTCCAGCCGAGCGCGAACCCGATGCCGGTCAGGAGCAGCAGTGACACCGTCGACTCCAGCATGTCGGCGAGGCTGCGGCCGACCAGGACCGCGGAGTCCGCCATCGGGAGCGAGCGGAACCGGTCGATGACGCCCTTGTTGAGGTCCTGCGTCACGCTCGTCATCGTCGATTCCAGCCCGAAGGCGACCGTCAGGGCGAGGATCCCGGGCATCAGATACGTCAGGTAGTCCCCCTGGACGCCCCGTCCGCCGCCCATGAGGTAGGCGAAGACGAAGAGCATCATGACCGGGAAGGCGACGGCGATCACGACCTGCCACGGCATCCGGGCCCAGCGGGCGAGTTCGCGCCTGGTCATGGTCCAGGAGTCGGTCAGGAACATCGACGTCATGCGGTGGCCTCCTTGGTGAGGTGCAGGAACACCTCGTCGAGGGTGGGGCGGCGGACGGTGACGTCCTCGGCGTCGAGCGACGCCCCTTGCAGGGCCCGTACGACGTCGGTGAGCGCGGCCATCCGGTCGTGGACGGGCGCGCTCAGCAGCCGGCGGTCCTCGTCGAGGGTCAGGTCGGCGCCGAAGGGCAGCAGGGCCGCGAGGGCGGTCAGGTCGGCGGCGTCGCGCAGGACGACGTCGATGCGGTCGCCGCCGAGCTCGGCCTTGAGTTCGTCGGCGGTGCCCTCGGCGATCACGCGGCCGGCGTCGACGACGCTGATCCGGTCGGCGAGTTGATCGGCCTCCTCCAGGTACTGGGTGGTCAGCAGGACGGTCGTACCGCCGCCGACCAGGGAACGGACCGCTTCCCACACCTCGGCGCGGCCGCGCGGGTCGAGCCCGGTGGTGGGCTCGTCCAGGAACAGCACGTCCGGGTCGGTGATCAGGGACGCGGCCAGGTCGAGCCGGCGGCGCATGCCGCCGCTGTACTTCTTGACCGGTCGGGAGCCGGTGTCGGCGAGGCCGAACCGCGCCAGCAGCTCGTCCGCGCGCGCTCCGGCCCGGCGCGCGCCGAGGTGGTGGAGGCGGCCGAACATCTCCAGGTTCTGCCGGCCGCCCAACTCTTCGTCCAGCGCGGCATATTGGCCGAGCAGGCCGATCTTGCGACGTACGGCGTCGACTTCGCGCCGCACGTCGTGGCCCGCGACGCGCACGATGCCCGCGTCGTGCCGCAACAGGGTGCCCATGATGCGGACGGCGGTGGTCTTGCCGGCGCCGTTGGGGCCGAGGACGGCGTGGACGGTGCCGCGGGCGACCGCGAGGTCCAGGCCGTCGAGCGCCTGCTTGTCCCCGTACCGCTTGCGCACTCCCTCGACGGTGATCACGTCGTCAGTCATTGGTCCGTCCTTCCTTCCGGCAGGCCGCGGGGGCCACACCAGGGCCAGTAGTCAAACTTGACCAGCGGCGCACACCGTAGCCACCCAGAAAGGGTCTAGTCAAACTTGAATAGAAGGCTTCCCGGGGCAGCCGATCGACGCAGGGGCCCCGCTACTCGTCGTCGCCGGCGTGCGGCACGCCCGTCGCGTAGGGGTTCTCGTCGTCGTCACCGAGCACGCCGACGAAGGGCTCGCCCTCACCCTTGAAGCTGTACGCGCCGGCCTCGATGCGCTCGATCAAGCCGAGGGTCCACTCCTTGCCGAAGTCGGCGGAGGCCAGCCAGAAGTTCATGATCTCGCCGATGTGCCCGAACTGGCCTGGCCCCTGGGCGGGGTCGTAGTACTCCACCACCGAGGACCGCCAGCCCTCCATCGCCTCGATGCGCTTGCGCAACAGAGCCACGGCCTCGGCGCGGTCCAGATCGACGATGAAGCCCAGGGCCGCGGTGAGGGACTCCTGCTTCTGGTCCCCCCAGTCGACCAGCGCCTCGCGCAGCAGCCGGAAGAACTCGGCGGCGCCCTCGTCGGTGACCTCGTACTCCGTACGGGGCGGGCCGCCGGCCGTCGACGGCGCGACCTCGTGGGCGATCAGCAGCCCCTGCTTCGCCATCTGCTTGAGCGCGTGATAGATCGACCCGGGCTTGGCGTTGGACCACTCGTGGGCGCCCCAGTACTCCAGGTCGTTGCGGACTTGATAGCCGTGGGCGCGCCCGTGCTGACGCACCGCCCCGAGAACCAGCAAGCGGATCGCTGACATGACCGGACACCTCTCCCCGAGCCCCCTACCTCAAGAGACTCTTCAACTTTGACTAATCTATTCAATTTTGACTAGGGTCAGTCTATGGCCGAGAAGACGATTCCGCTGCTCCCGTGTCAGTCGACGCTCCTCCCCACGGTGGTCGAGTTCTACACCGCCCTCGGATTCACCACGACCTTCCGCCAGGACAAGCCGTACGCGTACGCCGTCGTGGAGCGCGGCGACGTCGAGCTCCAGTTCTACGGACTCAAGGAGTACGATCCGGCGTCCTCGTACTCCGGCTGCTACGTCCTCACGGACGACGTGGACGCGCTGCACACCGCCTTCCGGGCCGGGCTGAAGGCGGCGTACGGCAGGATCCCGAGCCGGGGACTGCCCCGCATCGGGCCGCTGAAGGACATGAGCTACGGCGTGCGCCAGTTCCTGGTCACCGACCCGACCGGGAACTCGCTGCGCATCGGACAGCAGATCAGCGAGGACCAGCACCACTCCCCCACACCCAAGGAGCGGTACGCGCGGGCGCTGCACCAGGCGGAGCTGTACGCGGACTCCAAGGAGGACCTGCCGGGCGCCGCGCGGATCATCGACCGGGCCTTGGAGCGGGCCGACGGCGAAGGGGGCACGGAGGCCGGACCCACCCCGGTGCAGCTGCTGCGGCTGCTGGTGCTGCGGGGCGACGTCGCGCAGCGGCAGGGCGAGGCGGGGCTGGCGGAGGAACTGCTGGCGCGGGCGGCGGGGGTCCCGCTGACCGACGAGGAGCGGGCGGGCGCGCAGGACGTGCTGACGAGGCTCGCCGAGCTGACGGAGTAGCGGCGGACGGGGGCGGACCGGGCGCCTGCGGGTGCGGGCGCCCGTGTGCGCGATGCCTGCGAGTGCCTTCGGGTGCGTACGAACAGTGGGGCGGACGGGTCTCCCCCCGTCCGCCCCACTGTTCGCACGACACGGCCTTACGCCGCCGCGGAACCCTCCGCGCGCCCCGCGCCCTCCTCGTGCTCCAGCGCCACCAGGTCGAAGGCGACCTTCCCGTCCAGCGACTCCCGGATGACGTCGGCGTGGCCGGCGTGCCGCCCCAGCTCCTCGATCAGGTGCAGCAGGAACCACCGCATGGAGACCCTGCCCTCCTTGGGGAACCAGGGCTCGTCGGGCAACGGGAAGGTGTCGTCCAGGCTCGGCACCGACGCGATGAACTCCGCGGTCTCCGCGGCGACCCCGTCCCAGAAGGCGAGCACGCCGGGCACGGTCTCGTCCCCGACCAGCCGGAAGCTGTCGCGCCACGTGTCGTGGGTGGGCCGGTGCTCGTCCCCGCGCTGCTGGGCGAGGCGCAGCCAGCCCACTTCGGCGCCGGCGGCGTGCTTCACCAACCCGGACAGGGACAACTCGCTCGCACTCGGCCGACTCGCGGCCTGCTCCTCGCTCAGCCCGATGACCGAACGCCGCAACGCACCGCGCTGCGCCTCCACAAAGCCGAGGAGCGCACCGCGCTCGTCTCCGTGGGCTTCCGCGGGAACGTGGGTGACCATGGTGTCCGCCTTCCGAACGTGACAGATGAGCAGTCGCGTCAAGGACGAGGCTTTCGCCCCCGCTGCGACTCCGCAAACGCTACGAATCGGTTAGGCCAGTTCCTGACCTAATGGACGCCTGGACACGCTCCAGTGACACGTCCCGCGGTTCACGCGGACCCCTCGGGTCAGAAGGGGAACCGCGACCGGCCGTGCTGCACCGAGATCCACTTCTGCGTGGTGAACGCCTCGATCATCGACTCGCCGTTCAGACGACCGCTGCCGGAGTGCTTCTCCCCTCCGAACGGCACGATCGGCTCGTCGTGCACGGTGGAGTCATTGATGTGGATCATGCCGGTGTTGATCCGCTTCGCCAGGGCGACCCCGCGCTCGATGTCCGCGGTGTGCACCGCACCGCTCAGCCCGTACGGAGTGTCGTTGGCGATCCGCACCGCGTCGTCGTCCCCGTCGAACGGCACGATCAACGCCACCGGCCCGAAGATCTCCTGCCCGAGCACCGGGGAGTCCGTCGCGATGCCCGTGAGCACGGACGGCTCGACGAGGTTGCCCTCCGAGCCGCCGTGCAGCAGCGCCGTCGCGCCGGCCGCGAGCGTCTGGTCCACCAGCGAGGTGACGGCGTCGGCCTGGCGGGAGTTGATCAGGGGGCCGATGTGGGTGGTGGGGTCGGCCGGGTCGCCCACCTTCAGCGTCCGCACCTTGGCCACGAACTTCTCCGTGAACTCCTGCTCGACGCTACGCGAGACCAGCACCCGGTTCGCCGCCATGCACACCTGGCCCTGGTGGACGAAGCGGCTGAAGACGGCTGCGTCGACGGCGTAGTCCACGTCGGCGTCGTCCAGCACGATCAGCGCGCTGTTGCCGCCCAGTTCCAGGATCGCGCGCTTGAAGTTGGCCGCGCAGACGGTCGCGACGTGCTGCCCGACCTTGTCGGAGCCGGTGAAGGAGATCGCCTTCGGCACCGGGTGCTCGATCAGCGCGTCGCCGATCTCCGCGATGTCGGTGATGACCACGTTCAGCAGCCCGGGCGGCAGGCCCGCGTCCTCGAAGACCTTGCCGACCAGCGAGCCGCCGCAGATCGGGGTGTTCTGGTGGGGCTTGAGGACGACCGCGTTGCCGAGCGCCAGCGACGGCGCGACGGACTTGATCGAGAGGAGGAAGGGGAAGTTGAACGGGCTGATGACCCCGACCACGCCCACCGGCAGCCGGTAGACCCGGTTCTCCTTGCCGTCGACCGGCGAGGGGAGGATCCGGCCCTCCGGCCGCAGCGCGAGCTGGATCGCCTCGCGCAGGAACTCCTTCGCCAGGTGCAGCTCGAAGCCGGCCTTGATGTGGGTGCCGCCCAGCTCGGCGATGATCGCCTCGGTGATCTCCGCCTCGCGCTCCTCGATGATGCGCAGCGCGTTCTCGAAGACCGCCCGACGGGCGTACGGATTGCTCTCGCCCCATGCCACCTGCGCACGCTCGGCAGCGCGATACGCCTGGTCCACCTCGGCCGCCGTGGCGACCGGGATCGACGCGAGCTTCTCCCCGTTGAACGGATTGAAGTCGATGATGTCCCAGGAGCCGCTCCCGGGCCTCCACTCGCCGTCGATGTACTGGTGGGCCAGCTCGGTGAACAAGGACATGGTGATCCGATTCCTTATCCCTCAGATACCTCGGAAGCGCATGACTGGTGCGGTGCTGATGTGACGTCACTATACGGGCGGTTTAATCAAGTTGGAGTAGACCACGGCGATAAAAACTGCGGTGGACCAGACCTGTCCGCGATGCGACGGACGGCGTTCCGCCCCCTACGCCCGGAGGGCGCGGGGGGACCCCCAGCGCTCCGGGGCGGAAGGTGCAGCTCAGGACGGAGCGGGGGCGGTGACCCGGCGGAAGGGGGGTGGCGACCCGCGGAGTGACGCGGGGCTCGGTTGCCGGGAGCGCGGCCGACGACGAGGGGCGGCCGATGGGCGGTCAGTGGGTGGTCGGGGGCGAGGGCACCCGCCGACGGTCCGGTGAGCCGTACGACCGGCTCGGTTTGATCGGGCTACGGGATCAGCGGATCACGGAATCAGAGGATCAGTGGATCAGGGGGCAGAGGTTCGGAGTTCGGGTTTCCGGGGTCAGGTGAGCTGGAGCAGCCCGCGCAGCACGTCCCGGCTCTCCGCCGAGTCCGGGCTGTCCTCCTGGAGTCGGTGCAGCGCCCGCTCGTACTGGGCCACCTCTTCGCGCTTGTCCAAGTACAGCGCGCTGGTGAGCTGCTCCAGGTAGACGATGTCGGAGACGTCCGACTCGGGGAACCGCAGCATGGTGAAGGCGCCGCTCTCGCCGGAGTGCCCGCCGAAGCTGAAGGGCATCACCTGGAGCGTGACGTTCGGCATCTCCGAGATCTCGATGAGGTGCTTCAACTGCCCCTGCATCACGGACCGATCGCCGTACGGCCGGCGCAGTGCCGCTTCGTCGAGGACCGCGTGCAGATGCGGTGCGCGCTCGGAGACGAGCACCTTCTGCCGCTCCAGACGCAGGGCGACCCTTCGGTCGACGTCGTCCTTGGGGGCGTCCGGGGTGCCGCGGGTGACGACGGCGTGGGCGTACGACTCGGTCTGGAGCAGGCCGTGGACGAACTGGACCTCGTAGATGCGGATGAGCGAGGCCGCGGCCTCCAGTCCCACATATGTCTGAAACCAGCCGGGCAGCACGTCGCCGTACCGCTGCCACCAGCCCGCCACGTTGGCCTCCTTGACCAGGGCGAGCAGCGCTTCGCGCTCGGTCTCGTCGGCCACCCCGTAGAGCGTCAGCAGGTCCTCGACGTCCCTCGCCTTGAAACTCACACGTCCCAACTCCATGCGGCTGATCTTCGATTCTGATGCGCGGATCGAATAGCCGGCCGCCTCACGGGTGATGCCGCGCGATTCGCGCAGTCTCCGTAGCTGCGAACCCAACAGGATGCGCCGCACCACGGACCCGCCACCCGGGCCCTGCGCCCACGACTCGCCAGCGGTCACGACTCCGCCCCTCCCCTTCCATCGGTCTCTGTCTGTCGCCCAACGTGTCCGTCCGCACGTGTCGGCCCTCCGGTTCTTCAGTACAGCGTGGAGCATGCCCTAACCCCAAGTGCGGGATTCTGCCACCAAAACACTCCACCCTGTACTCGTTCGGTTACGGAAATGGAAAGCACTTGGGAAGCCGATGGACCAGATGAGAGGAAGATATCGGCAGGAAACCTGATGAAAGCTGACACGGCAGGCGCGTGCACGTGCATCTGCCCTTGCATCTGCCGTAAGCATTGGGAACCATGGTCCCGCGTACAGCGTGCCCGTTCGTGTTGAAGCGTCACAGCTGCGATTCCCGGGGGAGTGCCTCGCATGGGGACGAATGGATCGACCATGCTCAAGCCCTTAAGGCAGGGGCTTCCCCCCATTGATTCCGCACGGGCCGTCAGCTCGGCGTCCTGCTCGCTGCCCGGCCGCCACGAAGCGGTGCGCGCGGCACGGCAGTTCGCCAGCGCGACCCTGCGGGACTGGGAGTTGCAGGAGCGCTACGACGACGTGACCCTGGTCGTCTCCGAACTCGTCACCAACGCGCTGCGGCACGCCCTGCCGGACGAGCCCGCACCCGACACGTACGAGACGTACGACTCGCCCGTGCGGCTGCACTTGATGCGCTGGCCGGGCCGGTTGGTGGTCGCGGTGCGCGACCCCGGCCCCGGGATCCCGGGGGCGCGCTTCGACGTCGACTCCGGTGCCCACTCCCGCGCCGAGGCGTTCGACTTCGACGCGGACGGCGTGACGCCGCAGGGCCTCGCGCTGCTACCGGAAGCGTGCGACACGGCCGAGTCCGGCCGGGGACTGTTCCTCGTCGACTCGTTCAGTGACGCCTGGGGATGGCATCCGCTCGCCGGAGCGCTGCACGGCAAGGTCGTGTGGGCGCTTTTCAGGCTGGCTTGAGCGGTTGCGGCCGGCGGCGCGAGCCGACCGACCGAAGCGGGCCCGCCCCCTGGGGAGCGGGCCCGCTTCCATGTTCGGGCCGGCCGTGCGCCGCTTCGTAGCGGTGCCGCTGCAAGCGGCATGACGCCCGCGTCAGTCCGCCATCAGGTGGTCGAACTCCCCGTCCTTCACGCCCAGGATCATCGCTTCGATCTCGGCGGGCGTGTAGATGAGCGCGGGCCCCTCCGGGTGGCGCGAGTTGCGCACCGCCACGCCACCACCGGGCAGCTTGGCGAACTCCACGCAGGAGCCCTGGGAGTTGCTGTGCCTGCTCTTCTGCCAGACGACCCCGGGAAGCTCCGTGGCCGCCATGCCGTTGTACGCGTGGTGCACGTGTAGCTCCCGAGGTACAAGGTGCATGTGTCAACTGTCGGGGATCATAGCTGTGTTTCGCGTGCGGATGCGCGAGCATCCGCACGCGCAGATGCACGTGCACGCGGGGTGTTGCCTCGGTTACGCATTGAACGGTCCCGCTCGACGCCCGAGGCGCCGCCGGGTTGAACCCCCGTGCACTGGATGAGACGCGGAGCGAGCCCCGCAGGCTCCAGTTTCCACGTAATTGCAAGTGATGAGCAGGACGACGCGCGACGAGAGGCGACGGAGTGCGGCCATTCCGCCAACACCCGTCACGACAGCCCATGCCCGTCTCCTCCGTCGCACCCGAAAGCGCTTGTGCATCCACACGGGCCGACCAAGGGGTGTCCCGTGGGTGCCGAACGAACCGATGCGGTTCGATGCGGTCCGGTGCGATCTGAGTACGGCGACGGATGTCGGATCCGACACACGGGCAGCAGACTTCTGAAACCCCATCAGCAACGGTGTCGTTGAGCCGGAAACGCTTTGGGGATCGTCGACGAGGGGGTGGACGCACGCATGGCGCAAGCGGTGTGAGAGCCTGCGCAGCATCATGGAGCGCGTCGGGCGGGACCAACTGGCCACCGACGAAGCCGTCAAAGCGGAGATCGACCGGGTCCGGGGCGCATACGCCGACGTCGACCCCGTCTCCTGCGTCCCCTCGACCCGGTGACGGGCGTGGACTTCGCGACGCTGAAGGCGCTGAAGCCTTCCGACTACGAGAACGCGGCCGACGGATACCGGTCCGTCGCCGACATGGCGCGGGCGGCCGAGGACCAGATCGAGGGCACGGTCGTCGCGGGCATGCGCAAGTCCCTCCAGGGCGAAGCCGCGGAGACCGCCCGCGGGGAGTTGCGGAAACGGGGGAAGAACTTCCTCTACACCCAGACCGAGTGCGGTCTGATCAGCACCGCCCTGAACGGCTTCGCCTTCGACCTGGCCGCCGCCAAACGGAAGTTGGACGACGCGCTTGCCGACGCCGGGACGCAGAAGCTGACGGTGAACGCCGACGGCTCGGTGACGTATCCGCCGGGCCCGGAGAAGGTGGACGGCGCCGTCCCGCCGGCGGGGACGGCCACGGGCCGCAGCACGCCCCTGGCCGGTTCGCTCGGCCGCCAGGCGGCGGCGCAGCAGCCCGATCCGTACGCGATCGCCGCCCAGGACATCGCCGACCGGATCGCCACCGCGCTGGCGTAGGCGACCGCCGCCGACGAGAAGTGGGCGCCGGAGCTACGGACCCTGAAGGCGGACGACGACCTCACCGTCTCGGCCCGCGACCGGACGGACACCACCGCGGACGCCGCCGGCGTGCGGCAGGCGGCCGACCCGTACCTCGACACCATCAAGGGCCCGCCGAAGGACGGCTCCCCCGAGGACAACGCCCAGTGGTGGAAGGGCCTCACGGACGAGCAGCAGGACGCCTACCTCAGCATGAACCCGGCGAGCGTCGGCGCGCTGAACGGCCTGCCCGCGGACGTGCGCGACGAGGCGACCGGATGGTGAGGACGACAGCCGGGCGCGCTCGCCCCAGATCATCGCCGACTCGACGGACGGCAAGGTCTCCACGGACGTCCGGCTGCGGCTCCTTCCCCCGGGGCAGCGATACGAGAGCGCCGTCGAGGTGTCCTTCGCCACCAAGTGCTTCCGGACCGCCGAAGGGGAAGGGGCGGGCTGAGCCCCGTCGGCCGCTCCCCTATCTCTTCGCCTCCGCCGCGAGCGTCGCGGTGAGTTCCTCCAGGGCCCGGCCGATCTGGGCCGTTGCCGTGTCCAGCAGGTCGTAGCCCTGGTCGGGCTGCTGGGACAGGGCCTCTTTCACGCCGTCCCAGCGCGGCACCCGCCGCTCCCGCACCGCGCGGGCCGCGCGTTCGGCGTCGTGGCGCAGGGCCTTCGCCAGGGTCGCGGCGGCGGGGACGGGGGCGTCTTCGTGGGCCGGGAGGTGGGCCTCCAGGAGCATGGCGCCGCGGCCCAGTTGGGAGAGGGCTTCGCCGGCGGCCTCGGCGGCGGCGCGGGAGAGGCCGCGGCTGCGGACGGGTTCGTTGGCGGCGCGTTGCAGGGCGTCCTGCCAGGCCACCCGGGCGTCCCGGGCGGCCAGCAGGGCCTGTCGGATGTCTTGTTTCGCCGCGTCCGTCTCGGCGGGGCGGGCGTAGTGGTCGACGACCGCGGCGGCGTAGCGGCAGTCCGCCTTCAGCCAGTCGGCGAGGCGGTTGCGCAGCCGCGGCGTCTCCCAGGCCGGGTAGACGGCGTACGACAGCATCGCGAGCAGCCCGCCGATGAGGGTGAGGACGATGCGTTCGGGCACCGTCTGGCCGGCCTCCTCGCCGCCCATGTGCAGCAGGAAGACGACGTACGCGGAGATGCCGACGTTGGCCGCCGCGTAGCCGGTGCGCAGCACGAGGTAGGTGGCGAAGCCGCAGGCCACGGCGAGGGCGGCGGACTGGTAGGGGCCCGGGTCCGCCGCCTCGGCGACGGCGGTGGCGAGGCCGACGCCGACGAGCGTGCCGCCGAAGCGGGCGACGGAGCGGGCGTACGTCTGGGAGAAGTCGGGGCGCATCACCATCACCGCGGTCATCGGCGCCCAGTAGCCGTGGCCGAGCGGGAGCGCCGCGCCGGCGAGGTAGCTGGCGACCACGACCGTCGCGGAGCGTTCGGCGTGCCGCAGCACCGGTGAGCCGCGGCGCAGTTCGGCGCGGACGGTGCGCAGGGCGGACGGCAGCAGCCGCAGCAGCGAGGGGCGGGCCCGGTGTCCGTCGGTCGGGCCTTCGCCGCGGGCGGTCTCCGTGACGTCGGCGAGGAGTGCGGAGAGGCGGACCGCGGCGCGGCGCGGCGGGCCGGCGAGCACCGCGCCGGTGTCGGGGGTGCGGAGCGCGGCGAGCGCGGGGGCGGGCAGGCGTACGGGTTCGCCGTGCCGTACGGCGTGGGCTGCGGCGTCCAGGACGACGGCTGCGGCGGCGAGCAGTTCGCGTACCCGGGCGCGTTCGGGACCCTCTTCCGGGACGCCGACGCAGGGGTCGGCGAGCGAGGCGAGCACGGGTCGGATGCGTTCGGCGATGCCGCGCGTGCCGTGCAGTTCGGCCGGGCGGCGGCGGGCCTGGCGCGGGCTGACCGCGGCGGCGCTGCGGGCCAGCATCAGCGGCGCCGGGTCGAAGGGGGCGGTGGGGTCGTGGCGCAGTCGGCGCGCGTAGTCGGCCTCCGCGGCGAGGGCGTCGGCGAGCGCGTCGCGCTGCGCGCCCCAGGGGCGTACGGGGAAGAGCAGGATCAGCGCGGCCTGGACGAGGCCGCCGGCGGCGATCACCGCGGCGTGGCCGGCCGCGGCGGCGACGGAGGTCGGCAGGGTGATCGTCACCAGCATGATCGCGACGTTGGAGGAGGCGATGATGCCGACGGTGGGCCCGAGGGCCCAGCAGAGCCCGGCGCCGAAGGTCCACAGCGCGATCAGTGCGGCGAAGAGCGCGGGGTGGCTGGCGGTGAGGTAGCCGACGAAGGTGGAGACGGCGAGGCTGCCGCCGGACGCGAGCGCGAGCACCGGCCGCGGCCGCCAGGAGCGTTGGAAGGTCGCGATCACGGCCTGGAAGGCGCCGAAGGCGGAGCTGACGGCGGCGAGTGGCCCGAAGAGCGCGAGGGTCCCGATGACGACGATCGCGAGACCGGCCGCGCCTCGCAGTGCGACGAGCGGTTCGAGCCCCTGTCGTTCGACGGTGAGTCCCAAGCGCGCGGTCTCCTTCAGCGCGCGAAGCCAGGTCATGGAGGGAGGCTATATCGGGGCATACGGCACGGGTCGCCCATCACGGCGACGGCGATGGTGTCGCCCCGGGCGCGCGGACGGGTCGGCCGGCGAGCCCGCCAACAGACCCCCACACAGGCCACGGACGGACCCGTGGGCACACCCGTGGGCAGTGGCCGTGACGGTTTGCGACCAACCTCAAAATAAGTCTTTGACAGTGATGGGTTCCGGGCGCAGACTGCCCGGCATGTCAGGTGCCGATCAACATCCGCCCCTCAGCGGACTGCGCGCCCTCGCGCACCCCCTGCGACTGCGGCTGCTCTCCCTGCTCACCGGCGCGCCGATGAGCAGCGCGGAGGCGGCCCGGGAACTCGGGGAGTCCCAGGCGAACGTCAGTTACCACATCCGCCAGTTGCACGCCGTCGGACTGCTGGACCTGGTCGAGGAGACGTCCGTACGGGGCGGCAGGGCCAAACGCTACCGGCATATGCCCGACAGTGGCGAGCGGCTGCCCGTCGGATCCGGCGCGGACCAGCGCGCCGTCGCGTCCGTGCTCGCCGACGAGTTGGTCCGGCGCAGCCGCGAGCGGCTGCCCGGCGCGGCCGGCGACTTCACCGACGCCGAGCTGACGCTGGCGCCCGAGGCGTGGCAACGGGTGAAGGCGCTCGCGGCGGAGTTGGGCCGGGTGATGCACGAGGAGGCGCTCGCACCGGGCACGGCGGGGGCGGTCCGGGTCAGCGCGACGGTGATGCTGTTCCCGATGGTGGGACGGGGCGAGGAGCGCAAGTCGCCCGGGCCCGACCCGGACGGCGCGACGGCGCACCGCGGTGCCGCCCGGTGAACGGCACCCCCGCGCCCGCCCCCACGACGTCGCTGTTCGCACCGCTGCGGCACCGGCCCTTCCGCTGGCTCGCCACCGGCCGCACCCTCACCCAGCTCGCGAACGCCATGGCCCCGATCATCCTGGCCTTCGCCGTGCTCGACCTGACCGGCTCCGCGGTCAGCCTGGGGCTGGTCGTCGGCGCCCGCTCCATCGCCACCGTCGTCCTCGTCCTCTTCGGCGGGCTGCTCGCCGACCGGCTGCCGCGCCCGCTGATCCTCCAGGGCACCAGCGCCGGCGCCGCGCTCTCCCAGGCCGCCGTCGCCGCGGTCCTGCTGCTGGGCTCGCCCTCCGTGCCGCTGCTCGTCGTGCTCAGCGTGGTCAACGGCGCGATGTCCGCGATGTCGATGCCCGCGACGGCGGCGCTCGTGCCGCTCGTCGCGCCGAAGGACATGCTGCGCAGCGCGAACGCGGTGACCCGCATGGGGGTCAACCTCGGCATGATCGTGGGCGCTTCCCTCGGCGGGCTGCTCGCCTCGCTGCTCAGCGCCGGCTGGGGCATGGCGGTGAACGCGGCCGTCTTCGTCTGCGCCGGCCTCGCGTACCACTGCATACGGATCCCCCGCGCCCCGAAGGACGACTCCGCGCCGGCGCCGGCGCGGTCCCGTCCGCTGGCCGAACTGGTCGAAGGATGGCGCGAGTTCACCTCCCGCACCTGGGTGTGGGCGATCGTCGCGCAGTTCTTCGTGGTGAACGCGGTCGCCTCCGGCGGCATCCACGTCCTCGGCCCGACGATCGCCGACGACACCTTCGGCCGCACCGCGTGGGGCCTGGTGCTCGCCGGGCAGATGGTGGGCGCCTTCGTCGGCGGCTTCGTCGTGGCCCGGTCGCGCTCGCGCCACATGCTGCGGATCGGCGTCGCCGTGATCGCCCTCGACGTGCTGCCGCTGATCGCCCTGGCGGAGGCGGCGCCGGTCGCGCTGCTCGTCGTCGCGATGTTCGTGAACGGCATGGCGATCGAGCAGTTCAGCGTCGCCTGGGACCTCTCCCTCCAGGAGAACGTCCCGCCCGACCGGCTGGCCCGCGTCTACTCGTACGACATCCTCGGCTCGCTCCTCGCCCTCCCCCTGGGCGAGATGGCCGCGGGTCCGCTCGCCGAGCGGTACGGGATGCGCGCGACGCTGCTGGGCGGTGCGCTGCTGAGTCTGGCGGCGACGGCGGCGGCGCTGTGCAGCCGCGACGTCCGCACCCTGACGGTCCGCCCACCGCAGGTGGTGGCGCAGGGCACGCCTTCGCCGTCGCCCGCGCCTCCGGCGACGGAGCCGGCTGCGGGGCCGGCGAAGCCGACCGCCGAACCCGAGCGTCCGTGATCACGCGCGGCACGCCGGGGACCACCGGCCCGGTGGCCGCCGCGCAGGTCCGCGCGCCGCTCCCGGCGATTGCGGAGCCGCGCGCGCAGTCGGCGCCGACGGTCGGACGGCCGGTTCAGGAGAGCACACAGGTCGGGTCCGGAAGTCCCGCGCAGGTCCCTGTGCGTCTGGACGCATCCGCCGCTTCCCTGCGGGAGCGTTGGTCTCCACGGCCCGGTGGTGGGGGAAGCGAATCGGGGCGCTGGGGGCTCCCCCACACCTCTGGCCGTAGGTGGGGGTGCCCCCGTGCCCGCAGGGCACAGGGGGAGGAACTGCGCGACAAGCCCACCACCGGGCAGCAGAGACCAACACGCCCGCAGGAATACGGCGGGCACGCCGACCAGGGCCGGTGCCCTTCCCGCTCGTTGCGAAGGCGCCGCGCCCCCGCGCGGGGGCTACTTGTCGCGGGGCTCCTTCAACGCGTACGCGACCAGCGCGTTCGCGTGGCCGTGGCCCAGGTCGTGGTCGGCCTTCAGCCAGGCGACGAGTTCCATGTGCTTCGTCAGGGAGGACGCGCGGATGAGTTCCAGCCACTCCTCGACCGGGCGTCCGTACTTCTTCTCGATCGCCGGGAAGTAGCTCGCGGGGCCCTTGGCCCCCGCCGTGGAACCGCCCGTGGACCCACCCGTGGTGTTCGTGCTCATGAGACTCCCTCTCCGTCATCGCCGCGTGATCAGCGAATATGACACGAGTCACCCTCCGAACTCATCGGTGTCCCGGAATGCCACACTGTGCAACATGTCACATGATCATGACACCGCTGGCCCGGTGCTCAGCGTGGGCGACCAGGACGCCGAGTTGGACCAGTGCCTGTCCGACGGGCTCGACGCGGTGAACTTCCCGGCGACCGGGACGACGGCCGCCGACCAGACGAGCCTGTCGGTGAAGGTGCTGGACGCGGCCGGCGGGGTCGTCGCCGGGCTGACCGGCTGGACGTGGGGCGGGCTGTTCGGCATCGACAAGGTGTGGGTGCGCGAGGACAGCCGCCGCGACGGCTGGGGCGGCAAGCTGCTGCTCGCCGCCGAGGAGGAGGCGCGCCGGCGCGGCTGCGACCGGGCGTGCGTGTCGTCGTTCACCTTCCAGGCGCCCGGGTTCTACCAGCGGCACGGCTACGTCGAGACGGGCCGGACGCTCGGGTTCCCCGGCGGCGCGGAGGACGTCCACATGTACAAGTCGCTCGTCCCGTCCGCGTGATACGAGCATCACCGTGTCACCCCGGGCCGCCCCGGGGATGACCACCTCTCCGACCACTTCCGGGGAGGCCCGTTGCGACGCAGCAGCAGGAGCAGGAGAAGCAGCAGGACGGCCGTGGCGTTAGCCGCGGTGACGGCGACCATGGCTGTGGGGTTCACCGCACCGGTGACCAAGGCCGAAAAGCCCCCAAGCCCGGCCCCGAGCGGCGACGGCCCCCGCATCGTCCTCGTCACCGGGGACACCGTGGTCCTGGACCGCGGCGGCCAGGTCGCGCAGATCGAGCCCGGCCCGGGCCGCGACCGCATCCCGGTGCAGATCAGCCGGCGCGCGGACCGCACCCTCGTCGTACCGATGGACGCCGAGCCCCTGATCCGTACCGGACGGTTGGACGAACGGCTCTTCGACGTCACGGAGTTGAGCCGCCCCGAGTACCGCAAGCGCGGCCCCGGACTGCCGCTCGTCGTGCGCTACCGCGGCACGGCCAAGGCGCCGGAGGCCGAGCTGAGCAAGGTGCTCGGCACCGCCGACCGGCTGGGCCACGAGCTGCCCGCGGTGAACGCCCGGGCGGTACGGGTCGGCGACGCGGCCGGCGCCGCCCGGGTGTGGGCGGCGCTGACGGACACCACCGGCCCCGCGGGCGCCGGCCGGACCACCGCGCAGGGCGAAGAACTCCGGGCCGCGGAAGGTGTGGAGAAGATCTGGCTGGACCGCGTACGGCGAGCAGGGCTGGACCGCAGCACCACGCAGATCGGCGCGCCGGCCGCCTGGCAGTCCGGGTTGGACGGCCAGGGCGTGAAGATCGCCGTCCTGGACACCGGGGTGGACGACACCCACCCCGACCTCGCCGGCCGCCAACTCGCCGAACGGAACTTCACCGGAGCGCCGGACGCCGTGGACCGCCGCGGCCACGGCACGCACGTCGCGTCCATCGCCACCGGTTCGGGCGCGAAGTCCGGCGGAAAGTTCAAGGGCGTGGCTCCTGCCGCGAGTTATCTGGACGGGAAGGTGCTCGACGACAACGGCTACGGCTTGGACTCCGAGATCCTCGCCGGCATGGAGTGGGCGGTCGCGCAGGGCGCGGACGTGGTGAACATGAGCATCACCGGCAATGACTTTCCCGGGCTCGACGTGTTGGAGGAGGGCGTCAATCGGCTCACTGCCACCAGCGGGACCCTCTTCACCACCATTGCCGGCAACAACTACAACGACGGCATCGATTCCCCTGGCAGCGCGGAGGCCGGCCTGACCCTCGGCGGGGTCGACCACTCGGACGTCCTGATGCCCATGTCCGACCGCGGCCCGACCCGCGGCGACGGCGGCTTGAAGCCCGACGCCACCGCGCCCGGCGACAACGTCGTGGCCGCGGCCGTCGGCGCGGGCGACCCCGCGACGCCGGGATACGTCGCCAACACGGGTACGTCGATGGCCGCACCGCACGCGGCCGGCGCCGCCGCGCTGTTGAAGCAGAAGCACCCGACGTGGCAGGCCGGCGCCCTGAAGGGCGCCCTCGCCGGCTCGGCGAAGCCGGGCCCGTACACCGTGTTCGAGCAGGGACACGGCCGGATCGACGTGGCCGCGGCGCTCGCCCGGACCGTGCTCGTGGAGAGCCCGCCGCTCTCCTTCGGCCGGCAGCGGTGGCCCCGGCACGACGACACCGCGACGACGCGGAAGGTGACGTACCGCAACACCGGCACCGCACCGGTGACCTTGGACCTCGCCCTCACCGGCACCGGGCCGGACGGGAAGCCCGCGTCACCGGGCGTCTTCGCGCTCTCCACGGACCGGGTCACCGTGCCGGCCGGCGGCACGGCGAGCGTCGACGTGACCGCGAGCGGGCGGGTGAGCACGGCCGACGGGCTCTTCACCGTCCAGCTCACGGCGACGGGCGGCGGTCAGACGGTCCGCACCCTGGGCTCCCTGGACCTGGAGGTCGAGTCGTACGACGTCACCGTGAAGCACATCGGACGGGACGGTCAACCGAGCCTGCTCCACTCGACCTCGCTGACGGCGCTCACCGGGCCCGCGCAGACCAAGCGGTTCGACGTCGATGCATCCGTCCTCCGGCTGCCCCGCGGGAACTACTTCCTCGACAGCCAGGTGCGCATCGGCAACTGGCGGTGGCCCTTCGACCTGATCAGCCAGCCCCGGTTGGTCGTCGACCGGGACACCACGGTGACCGTGGACGCCCGCACCGCCCGGCCGGTGCGGGTCACCGTGCCGGACGCCGCGGCGACGCCGGTGGACGCGAAACTGGCCCGGTCGGTCGACGTCGACGGGCAACAGCTCAGGGACGAATGGACTTTCACCTCCTTTGACGACGTGCGCACCGCTCACCTGGGACCCGCGCTCCCGACCGGCGACCGTGCGGCGCTCAGCTTCCACGGCACCTGGCGCAAGAGTCCCGCGGAGGCGTACCGACTCGCCTTCACCGCCGGCGGGGCCACCCTCCCGACGGGCGTCACGCGGGACTTCCTACCAGCCGATCTCTCCACCCTGCATGGAGAGTTCGGCGCATCGACGGCCGGGCTGTACGGCATGCTGGACTCGCTCGCAGTCCTCGACGGCAGCAGCGGGGACCGCTTCTCACAGCGCCTCGACGGGTTGGACCTCCCCGGCCCGTACACCCTGCACGTCAACGCCCGCGGCGTCCGCTGGAACCTCTCGCTCCGGCAGTACGACCCGCAGGACCGCGGCGCGGACCTGCACACCGGCCCGCGCCGGTACGCCCCCGGCAAGGCAACCCCGGTCCGGTTGGGCATCGGCGTCTTCGGCCCGGGCGTCGCCGCGGACCCGAACCGGCCGGAGGCACGGAGCGGGCTGACCCGGTCCGGCGACGTGATCAGCGGCTGCCTGCCGATGTTCGCCGACGGGCCGGGCCGTTGGGGTCAGGCGCCGGCAGACGCGTACGCCACCACCCTGCACCGCAACGGCCAACCGGTCTTCGACGGCAAGGGCTCACTCTGCGACACCCCGCTCACCGTGCCGGCGGACCGCGCCGAGTACCGGCTGAGCACGACGGAGACCCGCAGCGGCTTCACCTCCGTGTCGACGAAGGTCGCCGCCGAGTGGACGTTCGCCTCGCAGCGCACCGCGGCCCCCGTCGACCTTCCCGTCTCCACGGTCCGCTTCTCCCCCGAACTCGCCTCGGACTCCACCGCACCGGCGGGCGCGTCGTCCCGCGTCCCCGTCACGGTCGAGGGCGCGGCGGCGGACGGCGGCGTACGGTCCCTGACGGTCCGCGCCAGTTACGACGACGGGCGCACGTGGACGAAGGTGCCGCTCGTCGACGGCGCCGTGACGGTCACCAATCCGGCGGCGGGCCAATCCGTCGCCCTCCGCGCCGAGTTGGTCGACACGGCCGGCAACACGTTGCAGCAGACCATCCACGACGCGTACCGCGGGCGCTGAGCGCGCGGTGAGGATTGGCGTCAGGTGGCCGTCGGGTCGGGGTCGCCGACCGGGTGCGCCGCCAACTGCGCGATGGCGCGCAGCTCGTCGCGCAGCCGCACGGCGTACGCCTGACGCTCCGCCCGCTCCTCGTCCGACCACCCGTCACCGCCGTCCATGAGGTGCACGCCCAGCCAGACCTGACCGGCGATGTGGGCGTGCACCTCCCACAGCTCCTTCTGCGTGAACGTCCGCGCCCACGCCCCGTCCGCGGCGGCCCGCCCCGCCGCGACGACGGACTCCGCGAGCTCCCGATCGCCGGGCGTCGCGGCCCGCGACGTGCTCGTCACCCCGTCCCGGGCGTCGAGCGCCCCGTACGTCTCGCGGTCCAGCCCGTACGGGAAGAACCACACCCCGTCGTCCTGTCCGGGCCTGCTGCTCATGTACGACTCCCCTTCGTGTGACGCGGCTGCCGCGACTGTCTCGACCTGCAACGAGGATGCCCCACCGAGCAGGTGGGCGGGTACGGGCCGCCGGCGTCCCGCTACGGACGGACCGGAAGCATCAGCGCCGGATCCGCGTGGAGCGTGATGCGCACCGGCGTGCCGGCGCACCGGCGGTGGAGCCCATCGGCACCGTGGTGCGCGGGGGCATCGGTACGGCCGCCCGGAGCCCTTCCAACCCGTCGCAGACGTTGACGGAGCGGCCCTGCGCATCCACGTCGCACAGGCGGGCGAAGACGTCGCCGTGGCCGGTGTCCGTGGCGACGCTCAGCCGTGCGGAGACCGGGCCCAGGACGTCCGCGGCGTGAAAGATCTGAATATTTAGGCTGATCGGGGACGGTGGGCCCGGTGCGTCAACGGGGCGGGTGGATGGCGTAGATGATCTCCGCCGAGCGCCTTCGCCCGGGGCGCGTTCCAGAGCCGGGCGGCTGTCACAGACCCTGGAGGATCCATGCCACACCCTGTCTCCCGCCTGCGCACCCGAGCGCTGGCCGTCGGGTTGGTGCTGGCCGCCTCGGCGCTGGTGCCCGCCGGCTCCGCCGGAGCGGCCGATCAGTACGAGTGGGCCGCGCTGGGTGACTCGTACACCGCGGGCATCTTCGTCGGCGAGCCGCAGCCCGCGCTGGGGGACGCGGCACGGGACGGCTGCGACCGCACCAGCGACGCCTACCCCGGCCTGGTCGAGCGGGAGCTCGCGGAGTTCCCGCCGGGCAAGCCCGTGAACTTGACCAACGTGAGCTGCGGCGCCGCCACCATCGCCGACATCGCCCAGGCCAAGCAGGTGCCGATCAGCCCGGTCGAGCCCCCCGAGGGCGGCTGGCCCGCGGTGGACCCGCAGATCCAGCGGGCCGGCCTCGACGACCGGACCGACGTCGTCACGATCGGCATCGGCGGGAACAGCCTGCCCTTCGGCGGCATGCTCCTCAAGTGCCTCGAACAGGGCGTGGCCGGCAAGTCCTGCCGCGAGTACTACACCAACCCGCCCGAGGGCGAGGAGAGCATCCAGGAGAAGCTCGCCCGGGTCCAGGACGAGTACGTCGAGATGCTGGCCCAGGTGCACCAGGCCGCGCCCAACGCCAAGGTGATCACGGTCGGCTACCCCGCCGTCCTGCCGGAGGACGCCAGCAGCTGCAACCGCCTCTCCCTCACCGAGTTGGGCTCCATCACCCACGCCGACGTCGACTGGCTCCGCGACGACGTCCTGGAGCCGCTGAACGGCACCATCAAGCGGGTCTCGCAGTTCTTCGGCGACCGCTACGTCGACGTCTACTCCTCCAGCGTGGGCCACGACGCCTGCCAGCCCGCGGGCACCAAGTGGGTCGAGGGCATCTGCGGTGACGCCGCGGACTACTGGCCCTCCAAGGTCCCCGGCACCCTGCTGAACTGCGCCCTCATCGGCAAGCGCGTCACCCTGGTCCACCCCAACGCCGCGGGCCACGCCAACGCCGCCGCCCACGTCGAACGAGCCGTCCGCATCGCCCTCCTGGAACGCTGACCGCACACCGAGGACGAGGTGCCCCGTCGACGGCTCGGCGGGGCACCCTCGCGTGCTCGACGTCCGCTACGCACGTGGCGGGGCCGCCCTGCACAGGCCCGGGATCAGCACCGCCGCCACCGTCAGGTGAACCAGGATCAGCGCGGCCCGGGTGCCGCCGGCCATGTCGCCGGTGAGCGGGAGGAAGGACAGGACGAGTACGGCGACGGCCGCCCCCGTCCAGACGGCGCGGGCGCGGCGTACCCCGAACCGTTCCAGCGCGGCCAGGAGGCCCCAGCCGGCGAGGGCGACCAGCAGGGCGACTAACGCGACCACCACCGCGCCGATTTCCAGGGTTTCGTCGCCGTTGGCGATCTCCAACTGCCGGCCCAGCATCGGGTCCGCGACCAGCCACACCAGGAGGGGCGCGAGGACGGCGAGGCCCGTGACCGCCCAGCGTCGTTTGCGCACGTTCACTTGGCGCCGCCCGAAGCCGCGCCCGAAGCCGCGCCCGTGACCGCGTTCCCGTCCGTGACCGCGCCGTGCAGGAAGATGTCCACCAGCTCCTGCGTGGTCAGCTCCGGCTCGTCCTCGATGTGCGGCTGGGTGAAGAGCAGCCCGAAGAAGAGGGCCGCGATCTGCTCCGGCGGGCGGCGCAGGGTGGCCTTGTCGGGCTCCAGCAGTTCTGCGATGGCCGTACGGATGCGGATCGTCGACTCCTCACGGCCGGCGCCGCGCACCGTGCCGGCGTGCTTGCCGCCGCGGTGTCCGGAGGCATGCAGGGAGCCGGCGATCGCGCCCATGCGGGCCAGGTGCGCCTGGAGCGCCTGGGCCGCCTCCGCGAGACGGTCGGGCAGGGGCTGGGACACGTCGATCGCGCCGAGTTCGCGGACCGCGTGCTCCGGGGAGAGCGCCTCCGCCAGGCAGGCTTGCAGCAGTTCGTCCTTGTCGGCGAAGACCCGGAAGATCGTGCCCTCGCCGATGCCGGCGGCGCGGGCGACCTTCGCGGTGGTCACCGCTGAGCCGTACTCGGCGATCAACGGAATCGCGGTCTGGATGATCATCGCGCGCCGCTGCTCCGGGGACATGCCGGGGGCGCGACGACGTGCGGACTGGTTCTCCTTGGGTGCTGTCATGACGACAACCCTACGGAGTGAGCCCTCACTCCGTCAATGAGTGAGGACTCACTCCGTAACGCGGAGGCGCCTCCGGCACCGGCCGCCGGAACAACTGCGCGCGGCTCAGCGGGTCCGGTAGTGCGCGTATATCAGCCCGCTGGCGAAGGAACGCTCCTCGACCAGGTCGAGATCGAGGCGCACGCCGTCGGGGAAGAACCGCTTTCCGCCGCCGACCACGCTCGTGGTGATGAACATGTGGTACTCGTCCACCAGGCCGGCCGCGATCGCCTGGGCCGCCAGGTTCGGGCCGTCCACGGTGATGTCGGCGTCGGCGTCGGCCTTGAGCTTGCGCACCGCCTCCGGGTCGAAGCTCCGCTCGATCCTGGTCTTCGCGCTGGACACCGAATCGAGCGTCGTGGAGTACACGACCTTCTCCGCGGCCTGCCAGTCGCTGGCGTACTGCAGGATGTGCGGCGGCTGGTCGGGCTCGGTGTGCGCGGTCTCCCAGTAGAGCATCGTCTCGTACATCCGCCGGCCGTAGAGGTACGTACCGACGGGGCGGAACAGGTCGTTGATGAAGGTGTGCACCTCCTCGTCGTCGGCGCCGGTGCCGAGGCCGCCTTCCGCCGCCTCCGCGTAGCCGTCGAGCGAGGTGATCATCGAGTAGATGAGCTTTGCCATGCGTCTCCTTCAGTACGAGCCCGTCAGCCTATGACCGGACCTGCGGGTTGTGACCTCCACCCGACCCGAAACTCATCGCTCGGCCGACCGCGGGATGCGGACGCACTTCCATCGGGACGACGCACGGGCGCGTTCCGACGTGCGCCAGCGGATTCCTTCGCCCTGGGGCGTCAGCGCTGAAATGGGCTCACCGCCTCGGCGACTCGATCTCTGAACTCCCGTACCACCGATACCGCGCCGTGGTGGTTCATGGCTGCTGCGAGGTCTCGGACGTGGTCGTTGCTGCGGGGGGAGTTGAGGGTGTCGAGGAGGTCGAGGGCCTGCATCCCGGTCTGGCAGGCCCCGTCGAGATCGCCCTGCTGGTAGTGGGCGGTGGCCATCCGGGAGAGGTAGAGCGCGCGGGTGCGGGTGTACCCGTCGCCGTAGGACGCGTGGGCTTCGGTGAACTTGACCTGGGCATCGCGGGGGCGGCCGAGATCGAGGAGGCAGGAGCCGGTGAGCATGTCGATCTCTGGCTGCTCGACCCAGTAGGCCCAGGCGGGGTCGTTGTCCCGGTGGCCGGCGGCGAGGTGATCGACTGCCTGGTTCAGCGCGCGGTAGCAGGCGCGGGCGTCGCCCGCCTTGGCGAGGGCCCGTGCCTGACGGGCGGAGAGCATGGCGTCGACGACGGGGGTGCTCTGGCCGCGGACGGCGACTTGCGCGGTTCGGATCATCGTGTCGGCGTCGTGGGGGTTTCCCACCGAGTAGTGCTGGACGGCGGCGAACGCGAAGACGTTGGCACATAGCAGTACGTCGCCGCTGGTGCGGGCGGCCCGGAGGGCGGCGTTGAAGTAGCGCTGGGCGGTGGCGTGGCGTCCGGCGTCGAAGGCCATCCATCCGCACATGCGTGCCAGATCGGCTGCTTGAGCGTGGAGGCGTGCGCCTTGGGCGCTGGTGTAGGAGCTGTGCGCGAGGAGTTGGTGGACGAGGGAAAGGTGGGCTTCCGCTTCGGTGATCAGGTCCCCGCCGCCGTAGGCGTCGTCATCGCGCTGGAGTTCGGAGATGCGGGCCTCGATCCGGTCGACCATGGACGCGCTGACGCGGCGGCCACCTCGGGCGGTGGCGTGGGCGATGTCGGGGTTCGCGGTGAGCCAGTCGTGGAGAAGCGCGGTCAGGGTGACACCGGAGACGATGATGAACTTCCGACGGTCCATTCGGCCGCTCCTCAGCACGTCGTCGAGTACGGCCACGGTACCGACGGCGGTCCAGGGCCGATACAGCTCGGGAAGGTCGGGGCCGGGCAGCCAGTACGGCCACGGTGTCGCCTGCCTGGCCTCTTCGTCCACGTCGAAGACGACGGCGATCAAGCGTTGCGTCACCCCGTCGGGGGCCCGGCCGTGTTCCCAGCAGGAGACGGTCTTCTTCGTGGTGGCCACGTTGATCCGTGCTCTGTGCCCGGCTTCGCGGATGCGGTCCGCGAGCATCTGCTGCGACAAACCCCCACGCCTGCGGGCGTGGACGAGAGGATGGTCGTTGTCCGGGGTTGGGGACACCGGGACCTCCTGGGCCGGGACGAACGGGAATCGTCGCGGAGTGTAGAAGCCCCGTGACGGACGGAGGAAGGGCGCAGTGCCGGATGCGGGAGCGCAACGGGAGGGGACGGCAGGGGGCTTGACAACGACCTACGACCACGAGGTGGGGGCTTCGCCCGGCCGGGGTTGAGGCGCCATGGTCGAGGAGTCCCGCGGCCCTTCCGCTCGGGTTCCTGCCCGAGTCGGGGCCGCACGCAGAGTTCGAGGAGACGTACATGAACACCCTCGCACCTCCCGTGGTCACCGGGCTGGACGCGTCAGCGTCGGGTCCGCAACCGGACCCGGCAGCGTTGTCGGTCCGGCCGTTCGGGCTGACGCTGACCGTCCCGGTCGCCTTGGCCGAGGAACCCGTCGGCCCTCTGGCCTTCTGCCCCGAGCGTCAGCTCACCGTCACCGGCGACGGAGAGCCCTTCATCCACGCCCCGTCCATGAAGACCGCGTTCAAGACCACGTCCCAGACGCGGGAGGACATGCAGCTCGCCACGGACACGGACAACGACACCGACTGACCCAAGGGGTAGTGGATCATGACGGTCCTGGTACTGACCCGCCGCCACATGGACGCCACTGCGGACATGGTCGTCGCCGAGTTGTCCGCACGCGGTGTACCGGTCGTCCGGCTTGACCCCGGCGACTTTCCCGAGTCCAGCGGGCTCACCGCTCGGATCGATCCCGGACGGACCGGCTGGGCGGGCGTGTGGCGGGGGCAGCACCGGGACCTTCCGTTCGAAGACGTCACGTCCGTCTACTACCGCCGACCCACGGGGAACCGACTGCGTCCCGGCCTCTCCGCCGAGGACGCCCGCTGGGCGCAGGCCGAGGCCCGTGCCGGACTCGGCGGTGTGCTCACCTCGCTGCCTTGCACCTGGGTCAACCATCCTCACCGCAACGCCGTCGCGGACTGCGTACCCGTGGCCCTGGCGGAAGCCGCCCGCAGCGGCCTGACCGTCCCGCCCACCCTGATCACCAACGACCCCGCGGAAGCCCGTGACTTCGTCTCTGCCCTTCCCCGCGGCCGGGCGGCCTACAAGCCGCTGGGGAACAGCGCACCGGGATCACACAAGGGACAGCAACACGCGCTGTGGACCACGCCCGTCACCGCCGATCACATCACCGCGGACGTCGCCGTCACCGCCCACCTGTTCCAGGCATGGATCGACAAGGCGTACGAGGTTCGACTCACCGCAGTGGACGACCGGCTGTTCGCCGGCGAGATCCACGCCGGGTCCGAGGCGTCCCGGACCGACTTCCGCCGGGACTACGACGCACTCACCTACGCACCCTGCGCGCACGTTCCCGAGACCGTGCGCCGGGGTGTGAGCACCCTCATGAACACCTTCGGCCTCCGCTACGCGGCGATGGACTTCCTCGTTGACCACCAAGGGAGTTGGCACGCAGTCGATCTGAACCCCAACGGTCAGTACGGCTTCATCCCCCACCTGCGCGAACCGATCAGCCAAGCCATCGCCGACGTCCTGCAAGGAGTGACTCCCTCATGCCCACCACCACATCGCCCGACCCTGCGAAGGCCCGCCGGCGCCTGGTCGACGCCCTCACCTCCGAAGGCGCGCTGACCGAGGGCTCGCCCTGGCACGAGGCATTCGCTGCGGTGCCGCGGGAAGTCTTCGTGCCCCGGTTCACCCTGAGCGGGCCCGACGGCCGCCGCGCCGTCGAGCCCGGCGAGGCCGGCTACCTCGACGCCGTCTACACCGACACCACCCTGACCATCCGGCACGACGACGCCGGCACACCGACGAGTTCGTCGAGCCAGCCCTCGCTGATGGCCCGGATGTTGGAGGCGTTCACCGTTCCCGACAACGCCCGAATCCTGGAGATCGGCACCGGCACCGGGTACAACACGGCCCTGCTGTGCCACCTGCTCGGCGCCGCCCAGGTCACCACCATCGACGTCGATCCGGAACTGACCGCCACCGCCCGCCTGCGCCTGGCGGACATCGGCCACCACCCCGCCGTGGTGACCGGCGACGGCACCCAGGGACATCCCGCGGGCGCCCCGTATGACGGCATCCTCGCCACCTGTGGCGTCGACCGCCTCCCCGTCGCCTGGCCCCGTCAAGTCCGCCCCGGCGGAATCGTCGTGACGAACATCGGCAACGGCGTCGCCCGCCTCACCGTCGACCGAGACGGCACTGCTGAGGGCCGCTTCCTCCCTGGCGACGCCATGTTCATGCGGGCCCGCCCCGAGCCCGACCACACCGCCCCCGTCGCGGCCCAGTTCACCGGGCTGATCATGAATGAGACCGGCACTCGCCGGGAGATGGACCTCCCGGTTTCCGCCGACGAGATCGTCCACACCCTGGCCCACGAGATCTGGATGCTCCACCACGACGTGCTGTCCATGTCGTTCGGGACGGACCCCACGGACCCCGCCGCAGTGGTGCACGGACTCGTCCACCCGTCGACCGGATCGTGGGCCAGGATCACTCCCCAGGCCGGTGACCGCGTCACCGTGGAGCACGACGGCGCGAGGGACCTGTGGGGCGAACGCCTCGACCTCGCCGTGCAGTGGGCCGCCGCCCGTCGACCCGAGCCCGGCGCGTACACCCTCACCGTCGAACCCTGCGGCACCCACACTCTCCGGCGAACCGGCGCCCACCCCGCGTCCTGGACGCTCTGACGACGCCAGGCGCGTCCCGACGTGCGCCTCGGGCCCGTTGGACCCGGTGGCGCCACTGCGGCTGGAGCCGGTCTGCCCCCTATTGCCGCGGCGTGCTGTCCGAGCGCCACGTGGTGAGGCGGGGGCGGCCCGGCAGTTCGGCGCGGCCGGTGGCCCAGAGCAGGGTGGGCCAGGGGGCGGTGTCGCGCGGAGTTTCGGGGAAGAGGCGGGTGAGGACCCGCGAGCAGAGGTCGGAGGGCGGGGTCCAGGGGAGGCCGAAGCCTTCGGCCACGTCGTGCAGGTGCACCAGCGTTTCCTGGACGCCCAGCGCCGCGAAGCCCTCGGGGTCGGACACCCCGGCGGCGTGGTGGGCGCGGACGTGGGGTGGTGTCGTACGCACCATGGCGACCAGGAGCGCGCCGCACGCCTCCAGCACCTGCAGCAGGCCGGCCGGACCCGCGTCGCGCTCGGCGTGGGCGAAGACCACGGGGGCTTCCGGCCTCTTGCGGGTGAGGGCGAAGGGCACGTGGGTGTCCAACGGCGGGCTCTGCGGGCCGAGTTGTACGGCGTAGTAGAACAGGTCGTTGGCGAGGTGCTCGACGGTCTCCCAGCAGTCCCACTCCAGCGAACCGGCCTTGGCGTCCCATCCCTTGGGGGGTGCGTCCCGCAGGGTGCGCACGGCGAGCCGTACGGCGAGGGCGACGTCGTCCGCGGTGACGGGAGACGGGGTTGGGCCGGTTTCGGCTGGTCGAGACATGACAGCACCGTATCGCGGGCGAAGAGGGCGGTTCCTTGCAGTCGGTGCGCTGTCCGTCCCGCTACGGGCGCGACGGTGCGGGCGCGTTCTTGGCGCTTGGAAGCGACCCGGCGGGCGCGGGGTCGGAGGTCCCCCGCCGACCGGGGGCCTCCGGCCCCGCGCGGTCGTCGTCGGGTGGCTGCGTACGGCAGTCGGCGCATCCACCCGCTCCGTCGGGACGTCGGGACGTCCGAACGTCCGTCAGCCGAGCGGCGGTGGCGCGGTGAGCGCGCCACCACCGCCCGACCCGGCCACGGCGGTGGGAGCGACAAGCGCGGCGACGACCGACGCACCGACGGTGCCGGCGCGCGGCCGTGCCCGTCGGGAGGGGGGAAGGCCGTCGTGGGGGGTTGTGCGCTTGGTCTTCACTGCTCGCCTCCGCGTGGATCCGAGGCCGGCGGGCACCCGCGGCCCGTAGGCCAGGAGGTGCCCCCGGCCCACCTCCGGCCTGTTCCGCACGACAGGCCCTCGGTGGCGCCGACGCGTCCGACCCCGAGTGTGGCGGGTCATGATCCTGTCAACCGGCGTGATCAGGAATCTAGGTCGCCACCCCCGCCACGACAAGAACGGCTTTTGGTCGCGCCTGGTCCCGTCGCCGCTGCTGTGACCTGCGGGGAAGCCGTCTTTGCCGGTCCTGCGAAAGGGCGGCCGCCTCCGCAGTCGGAGGACGGACCGTGCGGCGTACGCCGTGCTGGCTCGGCGGTCAGTACGACTCGGGGCGCCGGCTCGGGACCGTCGCCCCCGCCTGTTCGATTGACGCACCCTCACCGAACTGGTCGCGCGGGCCGGGTGGTTCGAACGGGCCACTCGCCGCCCCGGCCGACAACTGACTGACGCACCCTCACTTTTCCGCAGGACGGTTGCGTAACGGCACCCGTCCTGACGCGGCGGTTCCGGGCCGGCGGGACGGCGGCTGAACTTCGGCCACCTTGCCGAGTGGCGCAAGAGGCCGGTGTTGCGGGCGAGGGAGCTGGGGGCGCAGAACCGGGCACATGGGGGCGTAACCCCGCCGCGGGCACGGCTGAAACGCGACCCCTGCCCCCCAGTGGCCCCGCCCCCGTGCCGTGGGGTCACCGTGCCGTGGGGTCACCGGTCCGACGTCACCGGCACCGACGCCTTGAGGTCCGACCAGAACGCCGGGTGGGGCGTGACGCGGTAGCCGAGGAGGTAGACCGTGGTGCGGGTGGGGCCGTGGACGCGGAGGTGGACCGGGGTGGGGCCAGGGTGGGCGTGCAGGGTTTCCTTCAGGCGGCGGATCGTGTGGGGGGTGACCTGCGGGGCGTCGATGTCGAGGCGGATCGGGGCGTCGCCGGCCGCGGCGGCCAGGTCCAGCGGGGTGAGTTCCATGGCGACCAGGCGGGGGGTGTCCTCGCGCTTGTCGAGCCGGCCCTTGACGAGGACGACGGTGTCCTCGGTGAGGGCGGACGCGATCAGTTGGTACGTGGCGGGGAAGAACAGGCAGTCGACGGAGCCGGCCAGGTCCTCGACGGTGGCGATGGCCCACGCGTTGCCCTGCTTGGTCATCTTCCGCTGGACGGCGGTGACGATGCCGCCGACGGTGAGGACCGCGCCGTCCGGATGGGCGCCCCCGGCGAGTTGGGAGATCGGGGTGTCGGTGCGGGCCGCGAGCAGGTGCTCAGCCCCGAACAGCGGGTGGTCGGAGACGTACAGGCCGAGCATCTCCCGCTCCTGCGCGAGGAGATGGGACTTCTCCCACTCGTCGGCGGAGAACTCGACGTCGAGCCCGAAGCCAGAGCCGGGGCCGGAGCCGGAGTCAGAGGCGGGATCGCCGGCGAAGAGGTCGAATTGGCCCTCCGCCTCCTTCCGCTTCACCGCGAGCACGCTGTCGATCAGCGGTTCGTGGTGGGCGAGCAGCCCCTTGCGGGTGTGGCCCAGCTCGTCGAAGGCGCCCGCCTTGATCAGCGACTCGGTGGCGCGCTTGGTGCAGGCCGCGGCCTCCACCTTGTGGAGGTAGTCGGGGAAGGAGGCGTACCTCCCCCGCGCCCGTCGGCTGCGGATGATCGCGTCCACCACGTTCGTGCCGACGTTGCGGACGGCGGAGAGGCCGAAGAGGATCACGTCGTCGCCCTGCGCGGCGAAGTCGGACCGGGACTCGTTGACGTTCGGCGGCAGCACCTTGATGCCCATGCGGCGGCACTCGTTGAGGTAGACGGCCGACTTGTCCTTGTCGTCCTTGGTCGAGGTCAGCAGGGCGGCCATGTACTCGGCGGGGTGGTTCGCCTTGAGGTACGCGGTCCAGTACGACACCAGCGCGTACGCCGCGGCGTGCGCCTTGTTGAACGCGTAGCCGGCGAAGGGGACGAGCACGTCCCACACCGCCTGGATCGCCCCGTCCGAGTAGCCCCGCTCGCGGCAGCCCGCGCGGAAGGGGACGAACTCCTTGTCGAGGACTTCCTTCTTCTTCTTGCCCATGGCGCGGCGCAGCAGGTCCGCCTGGCCCAGGGAGTAGCCGGCGAGGACCTGGGCGGCCTTCTGCACCTGCTCCTGGTACACGACCAGGCCGTACGTGAGGTCCAGGACCGCTTTCAGCGGCTCGTCGAGCTCCGGGTGGATCGGGGTGATCTCCTGCTGGCCCGTCTTGCGCAGGGCGTAGTTGGTGTGGGAGTTCATGGCCATCGGGCCGGGCCGGTAGAGCGCGGTGACCGCGGTGATGTCCTCGAACTGGTCCGGCTTCATCAGCCGGAACAGGGCCCGCATCGCGCTGGAGTCGAACTGGAAGACGCCCAGCGTCTCGCCGCGGCCGAGGAGTTCGAAGGTGGCTGCGTCGTCGAGGGGGAGCGCGAGGAGTTCCAGGTCGACGCCCTTGTTCGCCTTCACCATCTTGACGGCGTCGTCCATGATGGTGAGGTTGCGCAGGCCCAGGAAGTCCATCTTCAGCAGGCCCAGCGACTCGCACTGGGGGTAGTCCCACTGGGTGATGGTGACGCCGTCGGTGTGCCGGACCCAGATCGGGGCGTGGTCCACGATCGGCTCGCTGGACATGATCACGCCGGCCGCGTGCACGCCCATCTGCCGCACCAGGCCCTCCACACCGCGCGCGGTGTCGATCACCTTGCGCACGTCGGGCTCGTTCTCGTACATCCCCCGCACCTCGCCCGCCTCCCCGTGGCGGGGGTGGGACGGATCGGTGATGCCGGCCAGTTCGATGCCCTTGCCGCCGACGTCCGCGGGCATGGCCTTGGTGATGCGGTCGCCCATCGCGTACGGGTAGCCCAGCACGCGGGCCGAGTCCTTGATGGCGTTCTTCGCCTTGATGGTGCCGTACGTGCCGATCATGGCGACCTTGTCGGCACCGTACTTCTCCGTCACGTACCGGATGACTTCCACGCGCCTGCGCTCGTCGAAGTCGATGTCGACGTCCGGCATCGAGATGCGCTCGGGGTTCAGGAACCGCTCGAAGATCAGTCCGTGTTCCAGGGGGTCGAGGTCGGTGATGCCCATCGCGTACGACACCAGTGAGCCGGCCGCGGAGCCGCGGCCGGGGCCGACCGCGATGCCGTTGCGCTTGGCCCACATGATGAAGTCGGCGACGACGAGGAAGTACCCCGGGAACCCCATCTCGACGATGATGTCGAGTTCGTAGTCGACCTGCTTCTGATACCGCTCGTCCCAGCCCCCGGGATAGCGCCGGCGCATTCCGGCGAGCACTTCCGCGCGGAACCAGGTGGTTTCGGTGTAGCCGTCGGGGATCTCGAACTTCGGCATCAGGTTCCGGGACTCGAACATCCCGGACGTGTCGATCTGCTCCGCG
>NZ_JBIRGU010000020.1:0-48728 GCF_044328175.1 Streptomyces sp. NPDC017979
CCGATGCCCAGCGCCCTCGACCGCCGTGACGGTGTCTGCGACGGCTTGTGGTGGGCCAGAGATGACGGTGGACGACGGCCCGTTCACCGCCGCGATCACCACACAACCACCGGTGGGGAAGAAGCCTTCCGCCTCCGCCGCGCTCAGACCCAGGGACGCCATCGCGCCGCCTCCGGACAGGGCGCGGAGTGCCCGGCTGCGGAGGGCGACGATCCGTGCACCGTCCTCCAACGTGAGTGCTCCCGCGACGCAGGCTGCGGCGATCTCGCCCTGGGAGTGCCCGATGACGGCGGCCGGTTTCACGCCGTGCTCCGCCCACACGGCGGCGAGGGACACCATCACCGCCCACAGCACGGGCTGCACCACATCCACCCGGGCCAGTTCCGCACCGTCACCGCGCAACACACCGGTCAACGACCAGTCCACATGCGGCTTCAACGCCGACTCGCAGGCGGCGATGTGTTCGGCGAAGACGGTTGAGGTGTCGAGGAGTTCGACGCCCATGCCGACCCACTGCGAGCCTTGTCCGGGGAACACCAACACCGGCCCGGTGCTGGTCGTCATGGCGGGCAGGCCGGGGCACACCACCCGATCGTCCGGCACACCGGCCGCCAACGCCCGCACACCAGCCACGAGTTCATCCACGTCCGAGCCGATGACAACGGCCCGATGCTCGAACACCGACCGCTCAGACACCAGCGACCAGCCCACCCCACCCACCGACACCCCACCACCCACCCCCACCGACACCTCCGCCACATGGTCAACCAACGCCGCCGCCTGCCCCCGCAACGCATCCCCACTCCGCCCCGACACCACCCACGGCACCACACCACCCAAACCAGCCACACCAACCCCAACCCCAACCCCAGAACCCCCCTCCACAACAACCGCCCCCAAAACCTCCTCCACAATCACATGCGCATTCGTCCCCGAAATCCCGAAGGCCGAGACACCCGCGCGCCGCGGCCGATCGCCCGACCGCGCCCATTCCCGTGCCTGGTCCAGCAGGCGTACTGCGCCCGAGTCCCAGTCGACGTGTGGCGACGGGGCGTCGATGTGCAGGGACGCGGGCAGCACCCCGTGCCGCATCGCCATCACCATCTTGATGACGCCGGCGACGCCCGCCGCGGCCTGGGTGTGTCCGAGGTTGGACTTCACCGAGCCGAGCCACAGCGGCCGGTCCGCCGGCCGGTCCTGGCCGTACGTCGCCAACACCGCGCGGGCCTCGATCGGGTCACCCAGCGTCGTGCCCGTGCCGTGGCCCTCGACGACGTCCACCTCGGACGCCGACAGCCGGGCGTTGGCCAGCGCCTGCCGGATGACGCGTTCCTGCGCCGGGCCGTTCGGCGCGGTCAGGCCGTTGCTCGCACCGTCCTGGTTGATCGCCGAACCACGAACCACCCCCAACACCCGATGCCCGTGGCGCCGCGCGTCCGACAGCCTCTCCAGGACGACCAGTCCGACGCCCTCGGACCAGCCGGTGCCGTCGGCCGCGGCCGCGAAGGGCTTGCACCGGCCGTCGGCGGCCATGCCCCGCTGCCGGGAGAACTCGATGAAGCCGCCCGCGGTGGCCATCACGGACACCCCGCCGGCCAGCGCGAGCGTGCACTCGTCCTGCCGCAGCGATTGGCAGGCCAGGTGGATGGCGGTGAGCGACGACGAGCACGCCGTGTCGACCGTGACCGCGGGGCCTTCGAGCCCCAGCGCGTAGGCGACGCGGCCGGAGATCACGCTGCCGAGGTTGCCGGTCCCGACGTACCCCTCCACCTCGCTCGTCAGATCGCCGATGACGGACAGGTAGTCGTGGGAGCTGACCCCGGTGAACACCCCCGTCTCGCTGCGGCGCAGGGCCTCCCGCGGCAGCCCGGCCCGTTCGAACGCCTCCCAGGCGCACTCCAGCAGCAGCCGCTGCTGCGGGTCCATCGCGAGCGCCTCGCGCGGGCTGATGTCGAAGAAGGCCGCGTCGAACTGCACCGCGTCCTCGCAGAACCCGCCCTCGACGACGTACGTCTTGCCGTGCTTGTCGGGGTCGGGGTCGTACAGGTCCGCGGCGTCCCAGCCCCGGTCCGACGGGAAGCCGCCGATCGCGTCGCCGCCGTCGGCCACCAGCCGCCACAGGTCCTCCGGGGACCGCACGCCGCCGGGATAGCGGCAGGCCATGCCGACGATCGCGACGGGCTCCGGCTCCGCGGACTCCACCTCCCGCAGCCGCTGACGGGTCTGGCGCAGCTCGGCGGTGACCCACTTCAGATGGTCGAGGAGCTGTTCCTCATTCGGCACGGAAACCCACGCTCCTCCGGCTGACGCGCCGCTTCGGGGACACCCGGTCGGCCTGGTTTACCTGATCCACCCGGTTCGCCTGGTTCACCTGGTTCACGACTTTCCGAACTCCTCGGAGATGAGGTCGAAGATGTCTTCCGCCGTCGCGCCGGCGAGGTCGCGGTGCGCGGCGGAGCGCTCCGGCGCGGCACCGGCCCCGTTCCACTTCGCCAACAGCAGCTCCAGCCGCCGGGTGACCCGGCGCCGTGCGGCCCGGTCCAGCGCGGCGGGCTCGACCGACGCGTCCCACCGCTCCAGACCGGACAGGACGCCGCCCTCGGACGCGTCCTGCGCGTCCGTGCCCAAGTGCTCCCGCAGCACCTCGGCCAATGCGCCGGGCGACGGATGGTCGAACACGAGGGTCGGCGGCAGCGTCAGCCCCGTCGACGCATTGAGGCGGTTGCGCAACTCGACCGCGGTCAACGAGTCGAAGCCGAGCTCCTTGAACGGCTGGTCGGGCGGCACGGCGTCCGGATCGGGGTGGCCGAGCACCGCGGCCACCTGCGCTTGCACGTGACGCAGCAGCAGCGTCCGCCGCTGCTCCGGGGTCCCGGCGTCGAGTTGGCGCAGCAGCGGCGCGCCGTCGTCGGCCGTGCCGTCCCGTCCGTCGTCCGCTCCGCCCGACTGCGGCGGGGCCAGGTCCGACAGCAGGGGGCTGGGCCTGCGGGTGGTGAGCGCGGCGGCGAACTTGTCCCACGCGACGTCCGCGACGGCCAGCGTGGTGTCGCCGTGGTCGAGTGCCAGCGCAAGGGACTTCAGCGCCGGGCCGGGATCGAGCGGCGCGAGACCGCGGCGCCCGAAGTAGGCGACGGCCGACGCGTCCGACGCCATCCCGGCCTCGCCCCAGGGCCCCCAGGCGACGCTGGTGGCTGGCAGGCCGAGGCCGCGGCGGTGTTCGGCGAGCGCGTCGAGATAGGTGTTCGCCGCCGCGTACGAGCCCTGGAGGCCGCTGCCCCAGGCCGCAGCACCGGAGGAGAACAGGACGAAGGCGGTCAGGTCCAGGTCGCGCGTCAGCTCGTGCAGCAGCCGGGCCGCGTGTGCCTTGGGCCGTAGGACAGTCTCGACGTGCGGCAGTTCGAGACCGCCGAACGGCATGTTCTCCGGGACGCCGGACGCGTGGAACACGGCGGTCAGCGGGTGTTGTGCCGGTACGCCGCCGAGCAGGGCGCGCAGCGCGGCCCGCTCGGCGACGTCGCACGCGGCGACGGTCACCCGGGCGCCCCGCGCCTCCAGGTCAGTGGTGAGTTCCGCGGCACCTGGAGCGTCGGGGCCGCCCCGGCTGACCAGCAGCAGGTGCGGTGCGCCCCGGTCCGCCAGCCAGCGGGCGACGTGGCCGCCGATGCTGCCGGTGCCGCCCGTGACGAGGGTGGTACCCGTGGGCCGCCAGCCCGCGCCCGCGTCGTACGGAGCATCAGCACGGCCTGCCGAGCCGTTGGCCGCGGACCCGTTGGCCCTGGAGCCGTTGGCCCCTGACCCGTTGACGCGCGAACCGTTCACGGCGGCGTCGGGCCCGGCGGGCTCGGCCGGCGCACGGCGCAGCCGTCGGGCGTACGTCCCGGAGTCCCGCAGGGCGACCTGGTCCTCCGGTTGGCCGGGCGCGAAGAGCGCCGCGAGCCGGTCGGGCAGGTCATCGCCCGGCGCTTCGGGCAGGTCGACCAGACCGCCCCAGCGCTGCGGCTCCTCCAGCGCCGCCACCCGGCCGAGCCCCCACACCTGCGCCTGGACGGGCCGGGGCAGCGGATCCGCGGGGAAGACGGCGACCGCGCCTTGCGTCAGGCTCCACACCGGCACTTCGACGTGGGCGTCCCCGAGCGCCTGGACCAGCGCCGTGGTGGCCGCGAGGCCCGTCGACACCGACGGATGGTCGGCGTGCGGCGACTGATCGAGACCCATCAGGCTGACGACCCCCGCCAAGGGCTCCTCGGTGTCCGACTCCATCAGCAGCGTCGTCAGCTCCGCCCGGCCCGCGTCCGCAGGCCCCAGCGCACGGACGGCCACGGCGCCGGCGTGCCGCGTCAGCGCTTCTTCGGCTGCCGCCGCGGCCGGATGGTCCTCCGCACCGGCCGGGGTCAGCAGCAGCCACCGTCCGGGCAGGGGCCGCGCAGTGGTGGCTGCCACCGACGCCCACTCCGCCCGGTAGCGCCAGGAGTCCAGCACCGACCGCTCGCGGTGACCGCGCCGCCAGTCCGACAGGATCGGCAGGGCGGGCCGCAGGCTCTCCAGGGCCGCCGCGTCGCCGTCCAGCCGCAGCGTCCTGACGAGCGCGTCGACGTCCCGCTCCTCGATGGCGTGCCACAGCCGGGCCTCCGCCGGATCGGCTGCGCCCGGCACGGGCTCGGCCGCCGTGGGGGGCGCCACCCAGTAGCGCCGGTGCCGGAACGAGTACGTCGGCAACGGCACCGTCCGCGGCGCCGGCTCGACGGGGAACAGCGACGCCCAGTCGACCCCTGCGCCGGCCGCGAAGGCGAGCGCCAGGGACCTCAGCACCTGGCCCCGGTCGCCGCGGTCCCGGTGCAGCGTCGGCACCGCGACCGCGGCGACACCGGCCCGCTCGAAGCCCTCCTGCATCCCCAGCGTCAACACCGGATGGCTGCTGACCTCGATGAACACCCGGTGCCCGGTCTCCAGCAGGGCCTGCACCGCATCCGCGAACCGCACCGGCTCGCGCAGATTGCGCACCCAGTACTCGGTGTCCAACGCGGCAGTGTCCAACAGCCCCGCCGTGACCGTCGAGTAGAACGGCACCTCGCCGTCCACGGGCAGCACACCCGACAGCGCCGACGTCAACTCGTCCGTGATCAGGTCGACCTGCGGGCCGTGCGACGCGTAGTCCACGTCGATGAGCCGAGCCCGCAACCCTTCCTCCGCCGCCCGTGCGACGACCGCCGCGACCTGCTCCGGCGGCCCCGAGACCACCGTCGACGAGGGCCCGTTGACCGCCGCCACACCGACCTGCGGACCCACCTCGGCCAGCAGCTCCGCCACCCGCTCCCGATCGGCGGCCACCGATGCCATCGCCCCGCCGCCGGCCAGTCGCCGAAGCGCCTTGCTGCGCAGCGCGACGATCCGCGCACCGTCCTCCAAGGACAGCGCGCCGGCCACGCAGGCCGCGGCGATCTCCCCCTGGCTGTGGCCGACGACGGCCGCGGGCGTGACGCCGTGGTCGGCCCACACGGCGGCGAGCGACACCATGACGGCCCACAGCACCGGCTGGACCACGTCCACCCGGGCCAACTCGGACCCGTCGCCGCGCAGCACCTCGGTGAGGGACCAGTCCACGTACGGGCCCAACGCCCACTCGCACTCGGCGATCCGCTCCGCGAACACCGGCAGCGAGTCCAGCAACTCGGCGCCCATGCCGACCCACTGCGAACCCTGCCCCGGGAACACCAGCACCGCCCCGACGTCCGTAGCCACCGCCGGCCCGCCGGGGGTCACCACATCGGGGTGCGGCACACCGTCGGCCAGCGCCGCGACCCCCGCCACGAGCGCATCCAGATCGTCGCCGACGACCACCGCGCGGTGCTCGAACGCCGACCGGGTGCTCGCCAGCGACCAGCCCACGTCCAGTGACCGGCCCACGTCCAGCGGAGACGGCACGGAAGGAGCCGTACGGGACGACGGCCCGGAGGACGCCGCCAAGTGCGCGGCGAGCGCCGCGGCCTGACCCCGCAGCGCCTCAGCGCTCCGCCCCGTCAACGGCCACGCGACCGCACCCAACGGCGGCACCCCTGCACCGTCGCCGGGCTCGCCGCCGACCGGCTTTCCTGGCGCCTCCTCCAGCAGCAGATGTGCGTTCGTCCCGCTGATGCCGAACGCCGACACCCCGGCCCGCCGCGGGCGCTCCCCGCGCGGCCACTCCTCGGCCGCGGTCAGGAGCCGCACCCCACCGGACGACCAGTCCACGTGCGGGGTGGGCTCGTCGATGTGCAGCGACGCCGGCAGCACCCCGTGCCGCAGCGCCTCCACCATCTTGATGACGCCCGCGACGCCCGCCGCGGCCTGGGTGTGCCCGATGTTCGACTTCACCGAGCCCAGCAGCAACGGCCGACCGTCGGCCCGCTCCCGCCCGTACGTCGCCAACAGGGCCTGCGCCTCGATCGGGTCGCCCAGGGCCGTACCGGTCCCGTGCGCCTCCACCACGTCCACCTCGGACGCCGACAGCCGGGCGTTGGCCAGCGCCTGCCGGATGACGCGCTCCTGAGACGGGCCGTTCGGCGCGGTCAGGCCGTTGCTCGCACCGTCCTGGTTGATCGCCGAACCACGGATCACCGCCAGCACCTGGTGCCCGTTGGCCTCGGCGTCCGACAGCCGTTCCAACAGCAGCAGGCCCGAGCCCTCGCCCCACGTGAGACCGTCCGCGTCCGCGGCGAACGCCTTGCAGCGCGCGTCCTGCGACATCCCGCGCTGCCGGGAGAACTCCACGAAGGCCCCCGGCGTCGCCATCACCGTCACCCCGCCGGCGAGCGCCATGGAGCACTCGCCCTGGCGCAGCGCCTGCGTCGCCAAATGCGTCGCCACCAGCGAGGACGAGCACGCGGTGTCCACCGTGACCGCCGGGCCCTCAAGTCCGAAGGCGTACGCCACCCGGCCCGAGACCACGCTGCCGATGTTGCCGGTGGCGACGTAGCCCTCCACGTCGCTGGGCGTGATGTTGATCAGCGACAGGTAGTCCTGCGACGTGACTCCGGTGAACACGCCCGTGCTGCTGCCCCGCAGGGCGTCCCGGGTCAGCCCGGCGCTCTCGAACGCCTCCCACGCGCACTCCAGCAGCAGCCGCTGCTGCGGGTCCATCGCCAGCGCCTCCCGCGGCGAGATCCCGAAGAACTCCGCGTCGAAGTGCGGTGCGTCGTGGACGAAGCCGCCCTCCCGGACGTACGTCGTGCCCGGATGGTCGGGGTCGGGGTGATAGACGACGTCCAGGTCCCAGTTGCGGTCCGTGGGCATCGGGGTGATCGCGTCACCACCGGAGACCACCAGATCCCAGAGCTCCCGCGGACCGCTCGCACCCCCCGGATAGCGGCAGGCCATGCCCACGATCGCGATCGGCTCGTCGTGCTGCCCCGGCGCAGCCGCCCGCACCGGCGCACCCGCGGCAGCCGTGCCGTCGCCCAGGAGTGCGTCCCGGATGTGGACCGCGACCGCCTCCGGCGTCGGATGGTCGAAGACCAGCGTCGCATCCAGCCTCAACCCGCTGGCCTCGCTGAGCCGATTGCGCAACTCGACCGCCGTCAGCGAGTCGAACCCCAGTTCCTGGAACGGCTGCCCCGAGGGCACCGCGTCCGCGCCGGAGTGTCCGAGCACGGCCGCCGCCTGCGACTGCACCAGCCGCAGCACGGTGTGGTGCTGCTGCGCCGGCGACGCGTCGGCCAACTGCCGCCGCAGGGGGCCGTCCCCGCCGTTGGTCCCGGGGGCGGCCGCCTCCTGCTCGTCGAGCGCGCCGCGGGCCGGCCGGGCGAGGTCGACCAACAGTGCACTGGGCCGCTGGGTGGTGAAGGCCGAGGGGAACCGCTCCCAGTCGACGTCCGCCACGGTGAGCGTCGCGTCCCTGGCGTCCAGTGCGCCCTGGAGCGAGGCGATCGCCCGACCCGGCTCCAACGGAGCAAGCCCCAGATGACCGAAGTACGCCACGGCGGCGTCGTCGGCGGCCATGCCGACCTCGCCCCAGGGGCCCCAGGCGACGCTGGTGGCGGGTAGGCCGAGTCCGCGGCGGTGTTCGGCGAGCGCGTCGAGGAAGGCGTTGCCCGCCGCGTACGCGCCCTGCTGGCCGCTGCCCCACGTCGCCGCCCCCGAAGAGAACAGCACGAAGGCGCTCAGGTCCAGCTCGCGCGTCAACTCATGGAGATGTGCCGCCCCCAACGTCTTGGCGGCCAACACCTCGCCCAAGCCGTACACGTCCATCTCCGCCAGGCCGCCGATGCCCGCGGTGCCTGCGGTGTGGAAGACGGCGGTGAGGGGGTGTTCGGTGGGGATGTTGGTGATGAGGTCTTTGAGTTGGGTGTGGTCGGCGGTGTCGCAGGAGGTGATGGTGATTTTGGTGCCGCGTTGGGTGAGGTCGTTGACGAGTTCGGTGGTGCCGGGTGCGTCGGGGCCGCTGCGGCTGGCGAGGAGCAGGTGCGGTGCACCGGCGTCCGCCAGCCACCGCGCCACGTGGGCGCCGATGCTCCCCGTCCCACCGGTGATCAGAGTGGTGCCCGCCGGCCGCCAGCCGTCGGCGGACGTGTCCGGCGAACCCGCGCGGCGCAGCCGCCGCCCCAGCGCACCCGAGGCGCGTATGGCGATTTGGTCTTCGGGTTGGTCGGGCGTCAGTAGTGCGGCGATGCGGGTTGGTGTTCGGTCGTCGATGGTGTGGGGGAGGTCGATGAGTCCGCCCCAGCGTTGGGGGTGTTCGAGGGCGGCGACTCGGCCGAGTCCCCATGTCTGGGCTTGTGCGGGGTGGGGGAGTGGTTCGGTGGGGGTGGTGGCGACGGCGCCTTGGGTCACGCACCACAGGGGCGCGGCGATGCCCGCGTCGCTCAGCGCCTGGAGCAGCAGCACCGTACCCATCAACCCCGCCGGGACGGCCCGGTGGTCGGGGTGGGCCGACTCCGCCAGCGCCAGCAGGCTCAATACGCCCGCCGGCGTCTCACCGCCGGTCGTCTCCACGACCACCTGCGTCAACTCTTCAAGCCGCAGGTCGATCGTGTCGACGGACTGTACGACGGCCGTCGCCCCGTGCGCGGCGAGCGCGGCCGACACGGATTCGACGGCCGGCTCCGATTCGTGACCTGCGGGTACGACGACCAGCCAGGTCCCGCTGAGCGCGGGTGCGGCCACCTCCGGGAGGTGCTGCCAACCGACCCGGTAGCGCCAGGCGTCGAGCGAGGCCCGCTGACGACGCTGCCGCCGCCAGGCCGACAGCGTGGGCAGCAACTCGTCCAGCCCCGGCAACTGGTCAGCGGGCGAGCCGAGGGTACGCGTCAGGGCCTCTACGTCCCCTTGCTCCACCGCGTCCCAGAACGGCGAGTCGTCCAGCCCCTGGGACGCCACCGAAGCCGCCTCCGGGGAGGTGGCGGCGAGCCAGTAGCGCTGGTGTTGGAAGGCGTAGGTGGGGAGGTCGATGGTGTGGGGTGTGGTGTCGTGGGTGGTGAACCAGGCGTGCCAGTCGACGCCGACGCCGTGGGTGTGGAGCTGGGCCAGGGCGTGGGCGAGGGCGTCGGCGTCCGCTCGCTTGTGATGCAGAACGGATGCCACGACGGGGTTCAGGTCACCGTCCAGGGTGCGCTGCGTCGCGGTAGCGAGGACCGGATCCGGGCCCAACTCCAGAAAGACGCCGGTGTCGGGGGCGAGGTGGCTCACCGCCGGGGCGAAGTGGACGGGTTGACGGATGTGCCGGGCCCAGTAGGCGGGGGTGGCGATCTCCGGCCCGGCCGGCTCCCCGGAGAGGTTGCTGATCAACGGCAACGACGGCTCATGGAAAGCCAGGGACGCGATCGCCTCCTCGAACTCCTCCAGCATCGGTTCCATGAGCGCCGAGTGGAAGGCATGGCTCACCGTGAGCGCCTTCGTCTTCCGACCCCTACCAGCCCACACCGAGGCGATCGCAGCGACCTGGTCCGTGGGGCCGGAGATGACAGTGCTCGTCGGTGTGTTCAGAGCAGCGATGCTGACACCGTCGTACGCAGCGAGATCGTCGGCGAGCTCATCCGCACCGGCCTCGATCGCCGTCATCGAACCGCCCTGAGGCAGGGCACCCATCAACGTGGCACGAGCCGCAACCAACTGGCACGCATCCCGCAGATCAAACACCCCCGCCACATGAGCAGCAGCAACCTCACCAATCGAATGCCCCACCACCGCATCAGGCCGCACCCCCACCGACTCCAACAACCGCACCAACGCAACATGCAGAGCAAACAAGCCCGCCTGCGCGTAGGTGGTGTGGTCCAGCAACCCTGCTGGCTCACCCTTGAACACCACCCCCCGCACCGAATGCTCCAAGTGCCCGTCCAACTCGGCACACACCTCATCGAACGCCGCCGCGAACACCGGGAACCGGGCATACAACCCCACCCCCATCCCCACCCGCTGCGCACCCTGACCGCTGAACATAAACACCGTCTGTCCTGCAACAGCACTGGCCGCGGTCACCACACCCGGATGCGCCTCACCCGCCGCCAACGCCCGCAACCCCGCCACCAACTCGTCGGCGTCTTCACCCACCACCACCGCACGACGCTCGAACACCGACCGACCCGTCACCAACGACCAGCCGACGTCCCCCGCACGCAGTGGCTCATGCGTCGATACGTGCGCGGCGAGCGCCGCTGCCTGGCCGCGTAGCGCTGCGTCCCCGCGGGCGGAAAGGACCCACGGCACGGTGACTTCCGGGTCGTCCGCGCCGTCCGCGTCAGCGGTCACGGCCGCCACATCGGCGGTGGCCTGTTCGATGATCACGTGTGCGTTGGTGCCGGAGATGCCGAAGGACGACACACCGGCCCGGCGCACACGTCCGTCCTGTGGCCATGCCGTCTGCTCCCGCAGCAGCGCGACCGCGCCCGCCGACCAGTCCACGTGCGGCGACGGCTCGTCAATGTGCAGCGACGCCGGCAGCACCCCGTGCCGCATCGCCATCACCATCTTGATGACGCCAGCGACCCCCGCCGCAGCCTGCGTGTGCCCGATGTTCGACTTCACCGAACCCAACAACAACGGACGCTCAACCGACCGACCCTGCCCGTACGTCGCCAGCAAGGCGTGCGCCTCGATCGGGTCGCCCAACGCCGTACCCGTACCGTGGCCCTCGACCGCGTCGACGTCGCCGGGGGCGAGCCGGGCGTTCGCCAGTGCTTGGGCTATGACCCGCTGCTGCGCGGGCCCGTTGGGCGCGGTCAGCCCGTTGCTGGTGCCGTCCTGGTTCACGGCCGAGCCGCGCAGCACCGCCAGCACCGGATGACCGTTCCGCCGCGCGTCCGACAGCTTCTCCAACAGCAGCAGCCCTGCGCCCTCGCTCCAGCCGGTGCCGTCGGCCGCCGCGGCGAAGGGCTTGCAGCGGCCGTCGGCCGCCAGCCCGCGCTGTCGGGAGAACTCCACGAACGTGGCGGGCGTCGCCATCACCGCCGCACCGCCGGCGAGCGCCATGGAGCACTCGCCCGCTCGCAGCGCCTGCGCCGCCAGGTGCATCGCCACCAGCGACGACGAGCACGCCGTGTCCACCGTCACCGCGGGGCCTTCGAGCCCGAAGACGTACGCGAGCCGGCCGGACATGACGCTCGGCGTCGCCCCGGCGAGCAAGTAGCCCTCCACGTCCGGTGCGCCGGCGCTCCCGCCCGAGCCGTACCCCTGGTACGTACCGCCGGTGAACACGCCGGTGCTGCTGCCGCTCAGCGCGGCACGGTCCAACCCCGCGTGCTCGAAGACCTCCCAGGCGGTCTCCAGCAGCAGGCGCTGCTGCGGGTCCATGGCGAGGGCCTCCCGCGGCGAGATGCCGAAGAAGCCCGCGTCGAAGCCCGCGGCGTCGTACAGGAAGCCGCCTTCCCGTACGTAACTGGTGCCCTGGTGCCCGGGGTCCGGGTGATAGAAGCCGTCCAGGTCCCACCCGCGGTCGGTGGGCATCCCGGCGATGGCGTCCCGGCCCTGCGCCACCAGGTCCCACAGGTCCTCGGGGGAGCGCACGCCGCCGGGGAAGCGGCAGGCCATCGCGACGATCGCGATCGGCTCGTCGCTGGCGCCGACCGGTGCGCGCACCGCGGCCGCGGCGCTCCGGCCGCCGAGTTCGGCCCGCAGGTGCGCGGCGAGGGCCTTCGGCGTCGGATGGTCGAAGACGACGGCGGGCGGGAGGTTCCGCCCGGTGAGCGCCGTGAGGCGATTGCGGAGTTCGACCGCGGTCAGCGAGTCGAAGCCCAGTTCCTGGAAGGGGCGGCCCGGCAGGATCGCAGCCGGGTCCGGATGGCCCAACACGTCCGCGGCCTGGCCCTGGACGTGCCGCAGCAGCACCTGGAGCTGCTCGGCGGGCGAGCCGTCCGCCAGCTCGCGCTGGAGCGGGCCCGTCCCCGGTCCTTCGCTGCCGGCGTCCGACTCGCTTACCCCCGTACCGGCGAGTTCGCCCAGCAGCGGACTGGGACGTTGCGCGGTGAACCCGAGGGGGAACTTCCGCCAGTCCACGTCGGCCACGGTCAGCGTCGTCGCCCCGTCGCTGAGCGCCCGGTGCAGACAGGCCGTCGCCGGGGCCGTGGGGAGCGGCGCCAGCCCGCGCTTCCTGAGGTACGCGAGGGTGTTCGCGTCGGCGGCCATGCCGATCTCGCCCCAGGGGCCCCAGGCGATGCTGGTGGCGGGTAGGCCGAGTCCGCGGCGGTGTTCGGCGAGCGCGTCGAGGTAGGCGTTGCCCGCCGCGTACGCGCCCTGCTGGCCGCTGCCCCACGTCGCGGCGTTCGAGGAGAACAGCACGAAGGCGCTCAGGTCCAGTTCGCGCGTCAACTCGTGCAGATGTGCCGCGCCCAGGGCCTTCGACCGCAGTTGGTGGTCGAGCGCTGCGGCGTCCAACCCGGTGACCGGCCCCACGTCGGCGGTGCCTGCGGTGTGGAAGACGGCGGTGAGGGGGTGTTCGGTGGGGATGTTGGTGATGAGGTCTTTGAGTTGGGTGTGGTCGGCGGTGTCGCAGGAGGTGATGGTGATTTTGGTGCCGCGTTGGGTGAGGTCGTTGACGAGTTCGGTGGTGCCGGGTGCGTCGGGGCCGCTGCGGCTGGCGAGGAGCAGGTGCGGTGCACCGGCGTCCGCCAGCCACCGCGCCAGGTGCATGCCGATGCCACCGGTTCCGCCCGTGATCAGCGTGGTGCCCTCGGGCCGCCACGCATCGGCGGGCGCGACGGTCGCGGCGGGTCGTGCTGGGCGTAGTCGGCGTACCAGCACTCCTGAGGCGCGTATGGCGATTTGGTCTTCGGGTTGGTCGGGTGTCAGTAGTGCGGCGATGCGGGTTGGTGTTCGGTCGTCGATGGTGTGGGGGAGGTCGATGAGTCCGCCCCAGTGTTGGGGGTGTTCGAGGGCGGCGACTCGGCCGAGTCCCCATGTCTGGGCTTGTGCGGGGTGGGGGAGTGGTTCGGTGGGGGTGGTGGCGACGGCGCCTTGGGTCACGCACCACAGGGGCGCGGCGATGCCCGCGTCGCTCAACGCCTGGAGCAGCAGCACCGTACCCATCAACCCCGCCGGCACCGAGGGATGGGCCGAGAGGGAGCGGTCGTCGAGGGCGAGCAGGCTGAGCACCCCGGTGGGTGCGTCCCCATCCGCCGCTGCACACAGGTCGGCGAGGGCCGCACGGTCGACCTCCGTGGGGTCGACGGTCTCGACGCGGACGGCGACGCCGTGCTCCTGAAGGGCCTGGAGCGCCGCCCGTGCTGCCGGATCCGACTCGTGGCCGGTGGGCACGACGACCAGCCAGGTCCCACTGGGCGCGGTCGTGGTCGCGGCCGCGGGGGAGAGCGCTGACCAGGAGATCTCGTAGCGCCAGGAGTCCTGAAGGGCCCGTTCGCGGCGCTGGCGGCGCCAGGCGGACAAGATCGGCAGAGCGGGCCGTAGGACGTCGACCTCCGAACCCCCCTCGCTCAGACGCAGGGTGGCGGTCAGCGCCTCGACGTCGCCGTCTTCGACGGCCTGCCACAGGGCGGACTCGTCGGCGCCCTCGTCCGTACCGCCGCCGTGCCGCGCGGGCGGCGCCAACCAGAACCGCTGGTGCTGGAAGGCGTACGTCGGCAGCGGAACCGCGCGTGGCCGCCCCTCACCCCGGTCGATGAAGGCCGCCCAGTCGACGTCCACACCAAAGGTGTGGATCCGGGCCAGTGCCTGCACGAGCCCGCTGACGTCGGGCCGCTTCCGGGTCAACACCGCGGCGGCCAAGGGCTCCACACCGTCGTCGCGGGCGTCGGCGATCCGCAGGTGCTGGAGCGTGTGTTGGGTGGCGGTGGCGAGGACGGGGTCGGGGCCGAGTTCGAGGAAGACGCCGGTGTCGGGGGCGAGGTGGTTCACCGCGGGGGCGAAGTGGACGGGTTGACGGATGTGCCGGGCCCAGTAGGCGGGGGTGGCGATCTCCGGCCCGGCCGGCTCCCCGGAGAGGTTGCTGATCAACGGCAGCGACGGTTCATGGAAGGTGAGGGACGCGATTGCTTCCTCGAACTCCTCCAGCATCGGTTCCATGAGCGCCGAGTGGAAGGCATGGCTCACCGTGAGCGCCTTCGTCTTCCGACCCCTACCAGCCCACACCGAGGCGATCGCAGCGACCTGGTCCGTGGGGCCGGAGATGACAGTGCTCGTGGGCGTGTTCAGAGCAGCGATGCTGACACCGTCGTACGCAGCGAGATCGTCGGCGAGCTCATCCGCACCGGCCTCGATCGCCGTCATCGAACCGCCCTGGGGCAGGGCACCCATCAACGAAGCACGAGCCGCAACCAACCGACACGCATCCCGCAGATCAAACACCCCCGCCACATGAGCAGCCGCAACCTCACCGATCGAATGCCCCACCACCGCATCAGGCCGAACCCCCACCGACTCCAACAACCGCACCAACGCAACATGCAGAGCAAACAAGCCCGCCTGCGCGTACGTGGTGTGATCCAACAAGCCTGCCGGCTCACCCTCGAACACCACCCCCCGCACCGAATGCTCCAAATGCCCATCCAACTCAGCACACACCTCATCAAACACCGCCGCAAACACCGGGAACCGGGCATACAACCCCACCCCCATCCCCACCCGCTGCGCACCCTGCCCACTAAACAAAAACACCGTCCGACCCACACGCCCCGCAGGCCCCGAACCCGTCACCACGGACGGGTGGGAACGCCCCGCAGCCAACTCCTCAAGCCCCGCCGACAGCGCATAACGGTCAGCCCCCACCACCACGGCCCGGTGCTCGAACACCGACCGCGTGCCCGCCAGCGCCCACCCCACCTCGCGCGCACCGAATTCCGCCCCGGCTTCCGACGTAACGTGCGCCGCCAGTCGCCGCGCCTGGTCACGCAACGCATCCGCAGTGCGCCCGGACAGCACCCAAGGCACGACGGCGTCCCCACCGCCCTCGTCGACTGCCGTGCTGGCATCGGCATCGGCTTCGGCTTCGGCCGGCGGCTCCGGTGCCTCTTCGAGTACGACGTGCGCGTTGGTGCCGGAGATGCCGAACGACGACACCCCCGCCCGCCGCGGGCGGTCCCCGCGCGGCCAGGGCACCTGCTCCGTCAGCAGGTCGATGGCGCCGGAGCCCCAGTCCACCTCGCTGTTGGGCTCGGCGATGTGCAGCGACTCGGGCAGCACCCCGTGCTGCATCGCCAGCACCATCTTGATGACCCCGGCCGCCCCCGCAGCCATCTGCGCGTGCCCGATGTTCGACTTCACCGAGCCGAGCAGCAGCGGCTTCCCCGCCGGCCGGCCCTGACCGTACGTGGCCAACAGCGCCTGCGCCTCGATCGGGTCGCCGAGCGGGGTGCCGGTGCCGTGGGCCTCGACGGCGTCCACGTCGGCCGTCGTCAGCCGGGCGTCCGCCAGCGCCTCGGCGATCACCCGCTGTTGCGCGGGCCCGTTCGGGGCGGTCAGCCCGTTGCTGGTGCCGTCCTGGTTGATCGCGGAGCCGCGGATGACACCGAGCACCCGGTGCCCGTTGCGCCGCGCGTCCGACAGCCGCTCCAACAGCAGGACACCGACGCCTTCCGACATCGTCATGCCGTTGGCGTCGGCCGAGAACGCCTTGGACCGGCCGTCCGGCGCCAGCGCCCCGAGGTCGGCGAAGCCGACGAACGGACCCGACGACGAGATGACGGCGACGCCGCCCGCCAGCGCCATCGACGACTCCGCGCGGCGCAGCGACTGACAGGCCAGGTGCAGCGCGACCAGGGCGGACGAGCAGGCCGTGTCGACCGTGACGGCGGCCCCCTCCAGCCCCAGCAGATAGGCGATCCGACCGGACACCACGCTCGCGGTGTTGCCGACCGTGAAGTACCCGGCGGAGCCGTCGGGCACCTGTGACGGGTCGGCGTAGTAGTCCAGGTGGTCGCAGCCGATGAAGGTCGCGGTGCGGGTGCCGCGCAGCGTCCGCGGGTCGATGCCGGCGTGTTCGACGGCCTCCCACGACGCCTCCAGCGCGAGCCGCTGCTGCGGCGCCATGCCGAGCGCCTCGCGCGGGCTGATGCCGAAGAACGCCGCGTCGAACCCGGCGACGTCGTCCAGGAACCCGCCCTGGTCGGTGTAGCTGGTGCCCGGGTGGTCCGGGTCCGGGTCGTACAGGGCCGCCAGGTCCCAGTTGCGGTCGGTGGGGAAGCCGCGGACGCCGTCCCGGCCGTTCGCGACCAGCTCCCACAGCTCGTCGGGCGAGGTCACGCCGCCGGGGAAGCGGCACGCCATCCCGACGACGGCGATCGGTTCCCGGGCGGCCGCCTCGACGTCCTGCAACCGGCGCTGCGTGGAGCGGAGGTCGGCGGTGACGCGCTTGAGGTAGTCGAGGAGCTTCGCTTCCTCACTCGCCATGGCCGGCCTTCTCCCGCTTGCAGGCGTAGCTGAGCTGGAAGGTGAAGTTGCTGGCGGGGAACGTCAGCGTCTGGACGTCGGTGTAACTCCCGTTGGGACCCGGCGTGATGACGTCGACGACCTGCGCCTCGTGGGCCTTGGCCCGGCCGTCGGCGCTGGGCTTCTCCACCAGGGAGTAGGTGCCCTTGAAGACGTACGCCCCGTCCCGCTTCGGCGGGGACGCGGCGGTGCCCACGCTGCCCCAGTCGTCGTGGAACTGGAGGACGTACTCACCGCTGCCCGGGTTCCAGCCGAAGACCTGGCGGCTGCGGAGGTTGTCGTCGGGGATCGTGGCCAGGGCGTCGTAGTAATGACCGTTCAAGGACCGCTTGGTGGCCATCCGGATGACCTTCTCCTTGCCGCCCGGCGGGGTGTACGTGCAGATGAACGACCCCAGGAGGAAGCTCAGCTCGGCCATCTGCGGCGGGGCCGGCAGTGGTGCCGGGCCCGGCTTGTGGCGCCCCGGGGAGGCCGCGGCCGTCCCCGACGCCGCCTTCGTCCCGGCCGCGCCGCCCTCGTTCTCCCCGGCCGCGGCCAGCGCCGTGCCGGTCACCACCAGCGCGAGCGCGGCACCGACGACGGCCAGGGGGGTGCGCCTCTTCCGCCAGGACGTGCGGTGTGCCTGTCCGGCTCGCTCGTGGCCCGATTCCCGAAAGTTCACGTCCGACTCCATGATCGCCCGCTGACGGTCCAGAGGGCTCACTGTCCGGTCGGCGGCTAAAGAGCGGCTAACCCGGCCCTGATGGCGCGCGGCGACCCCGCCGGACCCGCCCCGGGGACCGAGGCGGGGCGTCCCCTTCCTCTTAGGCCACCTTTAGTGGGTTCGGCGAGGGTGACGGGCGCGAGTGGATCCCACGCGAACGTTCGGAGGAGACAGACGACATGGTGCGCAACCTTCAGGCGAGCCCGCAGTGGGAACGGATCACCGAACACTGGGTCACCGAGGACGTGGCCGCGGACCTCACCGACTTCAAGTCCGACAGCCGCAACTACAACATCGCGCTGTGGAACCCGGAGGCCAACGGCGTCCGCTACCTCAAGACCCTGGTGTACGACTTCGCCGAACGGCTCGACGAGGAGGACTGGGCCCGGCTGCGCCGGATCCGCAACCGGGAGTTCGGCAACCCCCTCTCGGTGCGACTGCACGGCGAGTCCATCTGCCTGGACTACCTCCAGGCCGTACTGGAACTCGGCTTCATCGAACGGCAGCTCACGCTCGACGGCGCCCGCGTCATGGAGATCGGTGCCGGCTACGGCCGCACCTGCCACGCCCTGCTGTCCAACCACGACCTCGCCGAGTACTGCATCGTCGACCTGCCGAACACCATGCAGCTCAGCCGCGCCTACCTGAGCGAAGTGCTGGACGAAGGACAGTTCGCCAAGGTGCGCTTCGTGGCGGTCGACGACATCGACGTCGTCGAACAGGCACCCCCGTACGACCTCTGCGTCAACATCCACTCCTTCACCGAGATGACCCCCGCCACCGTCCGCGAGTACCTCGACCTCATCGCCGAGAAGTGCCGCGCCTTCTACGTGAAGAACCCGGTCGGCAAGTTCCTCGACAAGACCCTCGACGGTCACTTCAAGGGCAGCGAAGCCGTGCAGATGGCGCTGCGGACCGGCCCGCTGCGGAAGGTCATCGACATCTTCGACAGCGAGGCCGTGGCCGCGGTCGTGCCGGAGTACGTCGCCGCGTACACCCCGGGCGACGGCTGGGAGTGCGTCGCCGAGGCCCGCGGCATCCCCTGGAGCTACTTCTGGCAGGCCCTCTACAAGAACGGCGGCGGCCAGTAGCGATGGCGACGGGCACCGTCGTCGTGCTCGGCGGCACCGGATTCCTCGGCCGGCACGCGTGCGCGGCCTTCGCCACCGCGGGCGCCGACGTCGTCGCCGTCTCCCGCCGCCCGGGGCCCGCCCCCGACCGCAGCGGCGGACCCGCCCCCGATACCGCCCGCCGCGTCCCGCTGGACCTGCTCTGCGCCGACACCGCTTCGCTGGCCCGGCTGTGTGCGGGGGCGGACACGGTGGTGAACGCGGCCGGCGCCGTGTGGGGCGGCACCGAACAGGAGATGGCCGACGCCAACACCCACCTGGTGGAACGGCTCGTACGGACCCTGACCGAACTGCCCGGGCGACCGCGGCTCGTGCACCTCGGCAGCGCCTACGAGTACGGGCCTGCCGCGCCGGGTGCCGTCACCGACGAAGACCACCCGGCCGCCCCGAACACGCCCTACGGCCGCACCAAACTCGCCGGCACGCAGGCCGTGCTGCGGGCCGCTACCGAAGGGGACATCGACGCCGTCGTGCTGCGGATCTCCATGGCCTGCGGGCCCGGCGCGCCCCCGAGCAGCCTCCCCGGAACCGTCGCCGCGCACCTCGCCGCGGGCCGCGCCGAAATCCGCCTCGCCCCGCTGCACGCCCACCGCGACCCGGTCGACGTCCGGGACGTCGCCGCCGCCGCGGTGGCCGCCGCCAGCGCCCCCGCGGGCGGACCCGCCACCGGCCGGGTGATCAACGTCGGCAGCGGACGGGCCGTGCCCGTGCGCGAGCTCGTCGACCTCCTGATCGCGCTCGGCGGCCGGCCCCTGCGCGTCGTGGAGGAAGCGGCCGCACGGGGGACCCGCTCGGACGCGCCCTGGCTGTGCCTGGACGTCGCCCGCGCCCGTCGGCTCCTCCGCTGGACGCCGCGCCGCTCCCTGGAGGAGTCGCTCGCCGACTTCCTCACCGCCGCCGGAGCCACCCCGAACCGGCCGCGCCCCACCCGACAGCCCCACCCGCACAGGGAAGGAAGGACATGACGGAACGGGTCGCGCGGATCCTCGACGAGGTCCGCAAGCACCACCAGGACACCCAGGCCGCACGGAGCGGCTTCGTGCCCGGCGTCACCGAGATCTGGCCCTCCGGCGCCGTCCTCGACGAGGACGACCGCGCCGCGCTCGTCGAAGCCGCCCTGGACATGCGGATCGCCGCGGGCCGCTCCTCGCGCGAGTTCGAGCGGACCTTCGCCCGCACCCTCAAGCTCCGCAAGGCCCACCTCACCAACTCGGGCTCGTCGGCGAACCTGCTGGCCGTCTCGGCGCTCACCTCCCACCTGCTCGGCGAGCAGCGGCTGAAGCCGGGGGACGAGGTCGTCACCGTCGCCGCGGGCTTCCCCACCACCGTCAACCCGATCCTGCAGAACGGGCTGACCCCCGTCTTCGTCGACGTGGACCTGCGCACCTACAACGCCACCGCGGAGCGCATCGCAGCCGCCGTCGGACCGCGCACCAGGGCCGTCATCATGGCGCACACCCTCGGCAACCCCTTCCAGGCCGCGGAGGTCGCACAACTCTGCGACGAGCGCGGCCTGATGCTCATCGAGGACAACTGCGACGCCGTCGGCTCCACCTACGACGGACGGCTCACCGGCACCTTCGGCGACCTCGCCACCGTCAGCTTCTACCCGGCGCACCACCTGACCATGGGGGAGGGCGGCTGCGTGCTCACCTCGAACCTGGTGCTCGCCCGGATCGTGGAGTCCCTGCGGGACTGGGGGCGCGACTGCTGGTGCGAACCGGGCGAGAACGACACCTGCCGCAAGCGGTTCGGCTACCAGATGGGCACCCTGCCCGCCGGCTACGACCACAAGTACATCTTCTCCCACGTCGGATACAACCTGAAGGGCACTGACCTGCAGGCCGCCCTCGGCCTCAGCCAACTCGCCAAGCTCGACGAGTTCTGCGCGGTGCGGCGGCGCAACTGGCGCCGGCTGCGCGAGGGCCTGGACGGGCTGCCCGGGCTGATCCTCCCCGAGCCCACCCCGCGCAGCGACCCCAGTTGGTTCGGGTTCGCCATCACCGTCGACCCCGAAGGGCCATACGGACGGGCGGAGTTGATGAACTTCCTGGAGTCCCGGAAGATCGGCACCCGCCGGCTGTTCGCCGGGAACCTCACCCGCCACCCCGCCTACCAAGGCCGTGCCCACCGGGTCGTCGGCTCCCTCGCCAACAGCGACGTCATCACCGAGCAGACCTTCTGGATCGGCGTCTACCCCGGCCTCAGCGACGAGATGATCGACTACGTGGTGGCCACCGTCACCGAGTTCGTCGGGGCCCACCGGTGACCGCCACCGCCCGGACCACCGCCGGACCCCCGCTCAGGCCCCGCGAGGACGCGGACCTGGCGACCCGCATCGCCCGCTCGGCAGCGGCCCGGCCCCGCCGCGGCAGCGGTCCGGGCGGCGTCGACGACGTCCACGGCTGGCTCGACGAACGCCGCGCGGCCACCCGCTTCGCCGTCGACCGCGTCCCCTTCCGCGAACTCGACGCCTGGTCCTTCGCCGAGGACACCGGGAACCTGGTGCACCGCAGCGGCCGGTTCTTCACCGTCGAAGGGCTGCACGTGCGCCGGCAGACCGACGACGACCCCTGGACGCAGTGGCACCAGCCGGTCCTGGTGCAGCCCGAGGTCGGCATCCTCGGCATCCTCGCCAAGGAGATCGACGGGGTGCTGCACTTCCTGATGCAGGCCAAGATGGAGCCGGGCAACCCCAACCTGCTCCAGCTCTCGCCGACCGTGCAGGCCACCCGTTCCAACTACTCCAAGGTCCACCGCGGCGCGGCCGTGCGCCACCTGGAGTACTTCGTCGAACCCGGCCGGGGCCGGGTGCTGTCCGACGTGCTCCAGTCCGAACACGGCTCCTGGTTCCTGCACAAGCGCAACCGCAACATGATCGTCGAAGTGGCGGACGACGTGCCGCCGCACGACGACTTCCGCTGGCTGACCCTCGGCCAACTCGCCGCGCTGCTGCACCAGGACAACGTGGTCAACATGGACGCCAGGTCCGTGCTGGCCGGGCTGCCGGGCCCGCGCCGCACGCACGCCCTGCACCCCGACACCGCCGTCCTGTCCTGGCTCGCCAGGGAACGCGCCCGGCACACCGTGCGCGCCGACCGCACCCCGCTGGCCACCGTGCCCGGCTGGATCCACGGCGACCGCGCCGTGCACCGCGCCGACGGACGGTACTTCGCCGTCGTCGCCGTGGCCGTGCAGGCCGGCAACCGCGAAGTGGCCCAGTGGACGCAACCCCTGTTCGCGCCGTGCGGCGAGGGCGTCGTCGCCTTCCTCACCCGCACCTTCGACGGAGTGCCCCACGTGCTGGCCGCCGCCCGCCCCGAAGGGGGCCTCCTCGACACCGCCGAGGTCGGCCCCACCGTGCAGTGCACCCCCGGCAACCACGCCCACCTGCCGCCCGCGCAGCGACCGCCCTTCCTCGACCTGGTGCTCGACCCGGACCCGGGTCGGGTGCGCTACGACGTCCGACACTCGGAGGAAGGCGGCCGGTTCCTCGACTCCGTCAGCCGCTACCTGGTCGTCGACGCCGACGAGGGCCAGGCCCCGCGGCAAGCACCCCCCGGCTTCCAGTGGCTGTCCCACGCGCAACTCTGCGACCTCGCCCGCTACGGACACCACGTCAGCGTCCAGGCCCGGACCCTGCTCACCTGCCTCAACGCCATGGCAGCGGGAAGCCCGTGACCGCGCGGCGGCCACGGGCCCGGATCGTTGCAGGAGGCGGTGCCCGTCACACCGTGACCCGCACCGCCGCCTCCTCGATCGCGGCCACCAGCTCCGCCTGCCGTACGCTCGCCGCCGCCAGGCCCTGCGCGTCACCGCCCGAGCGCACCGCCGCCACGAACAGCGCGACGACGGCCGCGAACTGGTCAACCGCCGCCACCGTGAACTCCTCCCGGTGGTCCTGCCGCTCCACGCACACCACCGGCCGGTACGACGGCGGCGGGGTGAACACCCGGTCGACCGTCAGCCGCCCCTCGCTCCCGGCGAACTCGTACGCATTCCGGTAGGAGTGCTCCATCCCGAAGAACAGGTCCGCCGTCACGCCCTGCGCGGAGGCCAACAGCACCCGGCCCGCGACGACCGCGCCCGTCCGCCCGTGCTCGCGCAGCACCGCGCCCACCACCTCAAGGTCGGGGCCGCAGAACTCCAGCGCCGCCCGCACCGGATAGATCCCGATGTCCAGCAGCGCCCCGCCGCCCACCTTCGGCAGGTGCCGGACGTTGGACGCCGGCAGCACCGGGATCGTGAACGTCGCGCCGAAGCCCCGCAACCGCCCGATCGCCCCGCGCGCCAGCCGGTCCCTCACGTCCGCGTGCAGCGCGTGGTGCGGAAACGCCACGTTCTCCACCAGCGCCAACCCCCGGGCGGACGCCGACTCCACCAGGCGCGCCGTCTCGGCCGCACTGCCCGTCAGCGGCTTCTCCGCCAGCACGTGCTTGCCCGCCCGCAGCGCCCGCTCCACCCATTCGGCGTGCAGCATCGCCGGCAGCGGCACGTACACAGCGTCCACGTCCCGCGCCGCGAGCAGCGCCTCGTACCCCTCGATCGGACGACCGCCGAAGCGGTCCGTGAAGCGCCGGGCCCTGGCCCGCTCCCGGCTGGCGACCGCCACCACCTCGACGTCGGGCGCGGCGGTGAGCACGGGCAGCATCCGCCGCCAGGCGATGTCGGCGCAGCCCAGCACCCCGAAGCGGACCGGCGCCCCGAAGACCGGCGCGCCCTGCGGTGCGGCGCTCACGCGGCCACCTGCCGCGACTCCCACCAGGTCCGGTTGGCCCGGTACCAGTCGACCGTCGAGGCCAGGCCGTCGTCGAAGTCGACGACCGGCCGGTAGCCGAGTTCGCGGCGCAGCTTGCCGCCGTCGATCGCGTACCGCCGGTCGTGCCCCTTGCGGTCGGTCACGAAGTCCACGCTGTCCCACTCCCTTCCACACGCCGCCAGCAGCCGTTCCGTCAAGTCGCGGTTGGTCAGCTCGACGCCGCCGTCCACGTTGTACACCTCGCCGGCCCGCCCCCCGGTCCGCACCAGCTCCACGGCCCGGCAGTGGTCCGTCACGTGCAGCCAGTCACGCACGTTCAACCCGTCGCCGTACAGCGGCACCCGGCCGCCGTCCAGCAGCCGGGTGACGAACAGCGGAACGACCTTCTCCGGGAACTGCCGCGGCCCGTAGTTGTTGCTGCACCGCGTCACCCGCACGTCCAGCCCGTGCGTACGGAAGTACGCCAGCGCGATCAGGTCGGACGACGCCTTCGAAGCCGCGTAGGGGGAGTTCGGGTCGAGCGGGTCCTCCTCCGTGGACGCGCCGCTGACCACGGACCCGTAGACCTCGTCCGTCGACACGTGCACGAACCGCTCCACGCCGTGCCGCAGCGCCGCGTCCAGCAGGGTCTGGGTGCCCAGCGCGTTGGTGCGCACGAACGCCCCGGGGTCGGCGATCGACCGGTCCACGTGCGACTCGGCCGCGAAGTGCACCACCTGCCCGATCCCCGCCATCAAGGCGTTCACCAACTCCGCGTCGCACACGTCGCCCTCGACGAACCGCAGCCGCGGATCCGTCAGGTCCAGGTTCTGCCGCGAGCCGGCGTACGTGAGCTTGTCCAGGACCGTCACGCGCGTCACCCCGATGCCCGGCAGCTCGCTCGCCAGCAGCATCCGCACGTACGTCGAGCCGATGAAGCCGGCCGCGCCGGTCACCAGAAGGTTCACGCTTCCTCCAGCATCTTCGCCAGCGCCCGCTCCGGCAGGTAGGCGCGGGCCCGGTCCATCACGTAGCGGCCGTAGGGGGAGTGGCCGAGCGCCGCCCCCAGCTCGTAGCACTCCTCGACGCCGATGAACCCCATGATCAGGGCGATCTCCTCCAGGCAGGCGATCCGCATGCCCTGGTGGCGCTGGACGTGACGGACGAACTCGCCCGCCTCAAGGAGCGTCTCGTGCGTGCCGGTGTCCAGCCACGTCACCCCGCGGCCCAGCCACACCAGCCGGGCCCGGCCCTGCTCCAGGTAGGTCCGGAGCACGTCGGTGACCTCCAGCTCGCCCCGGTCCGAAGGCCGGACCCCGCGGGCGACGTCCACCACCTGCTCGTCGAAGAAGTACAGCCCCGGCACCGCCAGGTTCGACTTGGGCTTCTCCGGCTTCTCCTCGATCGACACCAGGCGCCCCTCCTGGTCGATCTCGGCCACGCCGTACCGCTCGGGGTCGGCGACCTGGTGGCCGAAGAGCACGCAGCCGTCCAGCCGTTGCACGCTGCGGCGCAGCAGCGACGGCAGGTCCGCGCCGTGGAACAGGTTGTCGCCCAGCACCAGGGCGCAGGGTTCGCCGCCGATGTGCTCGGCGCCGACGAGGAAGGCGTCAGCGATGCCCCGGGGCTCGTCCTGCACCGCGTACGAGATCGACATCCCGAGCGCTTCGCCGTCGCCCAGCAGCCGGCGGAAGGCCGCCAGCTCCCCCGGGCGGGTGATGATGAGGACGTCCCGGATCCCGGTGAACATCAGGATCGACAGCGGGTAGTAGATCATCGGCTTGTCGTAGACGGGCGCCAGTTGTTTGGAGCTGACGAGGGTCAGGGGCTGGAGCCGGGTCCCGCTGCCGCCGGCGAGGATGATGCCCTTCATGACGCGTCCGTCGCCTAGCGCGGGCCGGCGTCGGCCGACGCCGGCTTCCGGGCGACCGCGATGAGGCAGCCGACCTGCGGGGGCGCACCGAAACCGGCGCTCTGGGACGCCTGGGGGTGCGCGGGCTTCATCGCGTCCAGCACCTCTTCGACGGTCATGCCGTGCTCCCGCTCGAAGTCCTTGCGGCACCGCAGGATGCCGTCGAGCACCCGGGTGAAGGTGAACTTGGTGTGCTCGGTGACGTCCGTCAGCTCGACCGGTTCCAGACCGGCGTCGGCGAGCAGGCGCGGGTACTCCTCCAGCGTCGCCATCGAGGCGACGTCGCCGACCGTGTCACCGGGCCGCCGGGCGGCCCCGTCCAGGGGGAAGGTGTCGGTGAGGACGATGCGGCCGCCGGGCTTGAGGACCCGCTTCCACTCCCGCAACGCCCGCGGACGATCCATGTGCACGATCGACTCGAACGCCAACACCGCATCGAACGACCCGTCCTCGTACCCCGTATCCATCGCGTCCCGCAACGCGAACCGCACCCGCCCCGACAACCCCGCACGCTCCGCCAACTCCACCGCCTGATCCACCTGCTGCTGACTAATCGTCACCCCCCACACCTCAGCACCCGTCAACGACGCCACCCGCACCGCAGGACTACCGATCCCACACCCCGCATCCAACACACGGCACCCGGCTTCGACACCCAGCCGATCCGTCAACACATCCGTGAACCGATCCGTCGCCTCCTGCGGCGAACTCCGATCCGACACACCCTCCCAATAGCCGAAGTGGAGGTTGTCGCCCCACGCCATCCGCAACAGCGGACCCAACGCGCTGTAGTAGTCGGTCACCTGGTCGCTGGTCGGCAGCGGAGTTGACGGGGACGTCATCGCGTTCCTCCAAATGGGCGCTGGACTGCGCGCGGCATGACGCACCTGTCTAGCCAGCCCCCGTTAGGGCCCCCCGAAGCCGCGGCAACGGATCGCTAAAGTCCCAGGTCGCGGCCGGTCCTCTCGCCCCCGCTGCGCGTCTTGTGCCCGATCGGCGTCGAGCTCGTGCTCTCCGCCGCGTTCTTAGCGGCGTTTTGACGCGTCGTCCGGCTTGTGCGTCGGCTATACATGAGTACAGTCGCCTGTACCGCTGTGCAGCAGGCGATCCAGCCGTACAGCGAGCAATACGCGTGAGTGGGAGCATCGAATGAAGGGAGCACGGGATGATGCCGCCGAGCGCCGTACCCAGCGCAGGATCGGCAGACCGGCACCGGAACCGGAGGACCTGACGGCCCGCGCCCGCATAAGGGACGCCGCGCTGAAGCACTTCACCGAGTCCGGGTTCGCCAAGGCGACGATCCGTGACATCGCCCGCACCGCGGGCGTGTCCCCGGGGCTCGTCCGGCACCACTTCGGGTCGAAGGAGGGCCTGCGGGACGCCTGCGACGCATACGTCCTCGAAGCCCTCAACCGCTTCAACGACCAGGCGACCCAGGAGCGGGAGCAGCAGCCGGGCCACGTTCCGGTCGGTCTAGCGGACCGGCACGCGCTGGACCCCATCCAGCGGTACCTGGTCAACGCCCTGCGGGACGATTCGTCGGTCGCGGCCCCCATGTTCGACGGAATGGTGCAGATGGTCAGCCGGTGGCTGGCGCTCGCCGACGCCGAACGGACGGATCCGCCCCGGGTGGACCGGGAGACCCGGGCCGCGCTGATGGTGGTGCAGTCCCTGGGCATCGCCGCGTTCCACGAACACGTCTCCCGGACGATGGGCGTGGACATCTTCTCCACGGAGGGGGACCGGAAGATCGCCCTCGCCATGCTCGACCTGTTCTCCCACCGCCTGGTCAGCCCGGAGTACGCGGCGTCCGCCGAAGAGGCCCTGGCCGAAGGCCCGGGCGCCGTGGTCGAGCGGTCCCTCTCACCCGGTCAGCCCTCCGCCGACCAGGACGGCGACCCCGTCCCCCTGTGAAACCCCGTTCCCATGCGACATCACGTCTCCATGCGTAACCACGTTCCCCTTGGTGAACACGAATGACGAGTACAAGGAAGACACCCTCCATGACAGAAGGACGCTGCCATGTCTGATGCCATTGCGGTGACCGGGCTGGTGAAGCAGTTCGGCCCGACCCGCGCGCTGGACGGCCTCGACTTGAGCGTGGCCACCGGCGAGGTCCACGGCTTCCTCGGGCCCAACGGCGCGGGCAAGTCGACCACGATCAGGATCCTGCTGGGGCTGATGCGCGCCGACGCCGGCGAAGTACGGCTGCTGGGTGGTGACCCGTGGGCGGACGCGACGCAGCTGCACCGGCGCATCGCCTACGTCCCCGGCGACGTCAACCTGTGGCCGGGTCTCTCCGGCGGTGAGGTCATCGACCTCTTAGGCCGGATGCGCGGCGGCCTGAACAAGGCGCGCAAGACGGAGCTGCTCGACCGGTTCCAACTCGATCCGAAGAAGAAGGCGCGCACCTACTCCAAGGGCAACCGGCAGAAGGTCGCCCTGGTCGCGGCCCTCGCCTCCGACGCCGACCTGCTGCTCCTGGACGAGCCGACGTCCGGCCTGGACCCCCTGATGGAAGAGGTGTTCCGGCAGTGCGTCATCGAGGCGCGCGACGCGGGCCGCACGGTGCTGCTCTCCAGCCACATCCTCTCGGAGGTCGAGGTGCTGTGCGAACGGGTGAGCATCATCCGCGCCGGGCGCCGGGTGGAGAGCGGGACGCTGGCGGAGATGCGGCACCTGACGCGCACGTCCATCGACGCCGTGGTGCGCCAGCCGCCCGAGGGGCTGGAGGGCCTGGCAGGGGTGCACGGGCTACAGCTCGACGGTGACCGCGTGCGGTGCGAGGTGGACACCGACATGCTGGGCGGAGTGCTGGACTACCTGGTCTCGCTGGAGCTGCGGAGCCTGGTGAGCCAGCCGCCGACGCTGGAGGACCTCTTCCTGCGGCACTACGCCACCGCCCGGGACGGCGGCGGCAACGAGGGCGTGGGCGTGGGGGCGGCGAGGTGACCGCGTTCGTCGGTACGGGCAGGCTGGTCCGGCTGATCCTGCGCCGCGACCGGTGGTTGATGCTGGCGTGGATGCTGTGGATCGTGCTGATCGCATCGAGCTTCGCCACCACCTACCAGGACCAGTACCCCACCGCGGCCGACCGCGAGGAGTACGCGAACACCAGCGGCACCAACCCCACGTTCCTCGCGCTGTACGGACCGCTCCAAGACGTCGGCGTGGGCGGGATCGTCTCTCAGCGGCTGGGTGCGGTCACCCTCTTCGTCGCGCTCGTCAGCCTGCTGACGGTGATCCGGCACACCCGCACCGAAGAGCAGGCGGGCCGGCGCGAGTTGCTCAGCGCCGGGGTCTGCGGACGGCACGCCCCGCTCACCGCCGCGGTGCTGGTGACCGTCGTCGCCAACCTCGTGGTGGGGCTGCTGATGGGTGCCGCCCTCAGCCGGGACCTGCCCGGCTCGGGTGCGTACCTGCTGGGCCTGGGATTCACCGCCGTGGGGTGCGCCTTCGCGGCCATCGGCGCCCTGGCGGCACAGGTCACGGAGAACGCGGGAACGGCCCGCGGCATCGCCATCGGCGCCATGGGCGCGTTCTTGCTGATCCGGCTCTCCGCCGACACCAGCGGCGAGGACAGCGGGCTGAACTGGCTCAACTGGTTGTCACCGCTCGGCTGGCGTACGGAGCTGAGCGCCTTCGGGGACAACCGCTGGTGGGTGCTACTGGTCTTCGCGCTCTTCACCGCGGTGGTGCTGGGCGTCGCGATGGCGGTCTCCGCGCGGCGCGACGTGGGCGCCGGCCTGGTGGCCGCCCGGCTCGGCCGCGCGGAAGCGGCACCGGGCCTACGGGGTCCGCTGGGGCTCGCCTGGCATCTGCACCGGTCGCTGCTGGTGGGCTGGCTGGTCGCCTTCGTGATCATCGGCGCGGTCTTCGGCGGCATGGCCGAAGGCGTCGGCGACCTGCTGAAGGACAACGAGGAGGCCCAGAAGGTCTTCGCCCGGATCGGCGGGGACCAGGGCCTGGTCGACTCCTACATCGCGTCCATGATGAGCCTCGTGGGGCTGATCGCCGCCGGCTACGGAGTCCAGGCGGTGCTGCGACTGCGCCGCGAGGAGGAGTCCGCACGGGGCGAGTACCTCCTCGCCACGGGCGCCAGCCGGGTCCCGTGGGTCGTCTCCCACTTGGTGTTCGCCCTCGTCGGGCCCGCAGCGGCGCTCGCCGTGGCGGGACTCGCCGCGGGAGTCGTGCACGGCGCGAACGTCTCGGACGTCGGCGGACAGGTCTCGTCCACCCTCGGCGGCGCGATGATCCAGCTCCCCGCGGTGTGGATCCTGACCGGTCTCACCGTGGCCCTGTTCGGCCTCCTGCCCCGGCTGACCGCGGTGGCCGGCTGGGGTGCGCTGGCGGTCTGCTTCATGCTCGGCCAGTTCGGCCAGGCGCTGGAGTTCGACCAGAGCCTGCTGGACGTCTCGCCGTTCACGCACGTGCCCCGGGTGCCCGGCGGCGACGTGACGGCCGGTCCGCTGGTGTGGCTGCTGCTGATCGGTGCCGTGCTGACGGCCGCGGGCCTGGTGCGCGCCCGGCAACGCGACATCGGAGCCTAGCGCCGAACACCGGTGCGCAGACGGGGTCCGCCCCGAACTCGACTGACTCCCCCGTGGCCGACCACGGGGGAGTCGCCGTTCGCCCGCCCGGGCCCCGATCGCGGACGCCGAAGTCACCCGGCGCGCCGACGGGTTACGCTTCCTGCGCCCTGTGGGGGAAGTCCGGTCGAAATCCGGCGCTGACCCGCAACGGTGGACGCCGTCCCGGCCCGGGACGGCGTGAGCCCGATTACCCACGGCGGCACTCGATCCTGTCAACTCGCCGTGGACTGCGAGAGGATGGCCGGCCCGGCTGCCCGTGCCGCTCCTCCGGGGTGCACGGCCCGAGCCGAAAGAGGCTCCGCTCGTGGCCGTACGCACCGAACGGACTCCGGCCCCGCCGCCGACCGAACGCGACGACGGGCCCCCGGGCCCCGAGGGCGCACCGACGGCGGGACGGCGGATGCCGCTGCTGCCCCTGCTGTCGGTCTTCGCCCTCGCCCTGCCGCTCTCCGTGGTCTGCGCCGTCGCCATCGGGGCGTCCGGCATCGGCTGGGGCCGGGCCCTGTCCCACCTGTGGGCCGGGCTGACCGGTGGCACCATCCCCGCCGACCGGGTCGCCGAGTACACCATCGTCTGGGAACTGCGCTTTCCGCGCGCCGTGTTGGCCGCCGTGGTCGGCGCCGGCCTCTCCGCGATCGGCGTCGCCGTCCAGGCCATGGTGCGCAACGCCCTCGCCGACCCCTTCGTCCTCGGCATATCCTCCGGTGCCGCCGTCGGCGCGAACGCCGTCATGATCTTCGGCGCCTTCGGTGCCCTCGGCGTCTGGGCCCTGTCCGGCGCCGCCTTCGTCTCGGCCCTGCTGGCGATGGCCCTGGTGTACGCGATCGCCGGCAGCGCCCAAGGGCTCACCCCCGTCCGGCTCGTGCTGACCGGCACCGCCATGTACTACGGGTTCTCCGCCATCACCACCTTCATGGTCTTCGCCGCCGAACACGGCGAAGCCGCCCGCTCCGCCATGATGTGGCTGCTGGGCAGCCTCGGGGGCGCCAACTGGGACGCCGTGCCCATCGCCGCCTGCGCCGTCCTCGCCGGACTCGTCCACCTCGGGCTCTCCGCCCGCCGGCTGAACGCCCTCGCCATGGGGGACGAGACCTGTGCCGCGCTCGGCGTCGACGCCGACCGGCTGCGCCGGGAGCTCTTCGTCGTCTGCGCAGCGGTGACCGGCGCGGTGGTCGCGGTCAGCGGCGCCATCGGCTTCGTCGGACTGATGGTTCCGCACGCCGTACGGATGCTCGTCGGCGCCGACCACCGCAAGGTCCTCCTCCTCGCCCCGCTGATGGGCGCGGTCCTCCTGGTCTGGGTGGACGTCCTGTCCCGGGTGCTGCTCGCCCCCACCGAACTCCCGGTGGGCGTGCTGACCGCGGTGATCGGCGTCCCGTGCTTCGTGGTGCTGATGCGCCGCCGCGGCTATGCGTTCGGAGGCCGGGCATGAACGTGGACATCGACGACCTGACCGTGACCGTGCACGGAGCCCGCCTGGTGAAGGACGTCTCCCTGCACGCCGGGAGCGGCCGGCTGGTGGGCCTCGTCGGCCCCAACGGCAGCGGCAAGTCCACCCTGCTGCGCTGTGCCTACCGTGCCTTGCGCCCGTCCGCCGGCACCGTCCGGCTGGACGGTGACGACCTGCACGCCCTCAGCCAGCGCGAGGGGGCGCGGCGGGTGGCCGCGCTCCCTCAGGAGACCGTCGGGGAGTTCGACTTCACCGCCGGGGAAGTGGTGGCCATGGGCCGGCTGCCGCACCAGCGCGCCGCGGCCAGGACCACCGCCGACGACCGGGCGGCCTGCCGCGCGGCGCTGGACGCGGTGGGCGCCGCCCATCTGGCGGACCGCGGCTTCCTGTCCCTGTCCGGGGGAGAGAAGCAGCGGGTGCTCATCGCCCGGGCGCTGGCCCAACGGCCCCGCGTCCTCGTCCTCGACGAGCCCACCAACCACCTGGACATCGCCCAGCAGTTGGAGGTCCTGCCGCTGGTGCGCGCCAGCGGGCTGACCGTGCTCACCGCCCTGCACGACCTGAATCTCGCGGCGGCGTACTGCGACGTGCTGTACGTGATCGAGCGCGGCCGGATCGTCGCCGACGGACCGCCCCCGAAGGTGCTGACCGACGACCTGCTCGCGGAGGTCTTCGGCGTCCGGGCCCACCGGGTCCGCCACCCCGCTTCGGGCGCGATGCAGCTCCTCTTCGACCGGCTGCCGAGCGACGGCCCCACCCCCTGACACCCGCGCCCCCTCCCCACCCGCACAAAGGAGACCCCACCGTGCTGTTCCTGCCCCGTGCCCTGCGCACCCCGGCGCTGCTGCTGACGACCGTCGCGCTCCTCAGCGGCTGCGGTGCCACCGTCGAGAAGAGTCAGGAGGACCGGGACGCCGCGGCACGGGACCACTACCCGGTCACCGTGGAGAACTGCGGCGAGCGCCGCACCTTCGCCAAGGCCCCCGAGCGGGTCGTCACCAACGACGTCGGCATCACCGAGATCATGTTCGCGCTCGGCCTGGAGGAGCGGATGGCCGGCTACGTCATGCCGGACAACAAGGGTTCGGTGCACCAGGTCCCCTGGAAGGACGGCTACGAGCGCACCACCTGGCTGTCCAAGAAGCGGATCAACACCGAGCTGGTGCTGGACGCCAAGGCCGACCTGGTGTTCGCCGGCTGGAACTACGGCTTCGACGAGGGCGAGGGCTTCACCCCGGCGAAGCTGAAGAAGCTCGGCGTCGACTCGTACGTCCTGAGCGAGTCGTGCCGCAGCGGACGCACCAAGGCCCGGGGCGTGATGCCGCCGCTGGAGGCGCTCTACACCGACCTGCTGAACCTGGGGAAGGTCTTCGACGTCGAGGACCGCGCGAAGGAACTGGTGGCGACGTTCCGCAAGGAGGTCGCTGACGTCGAGGCCGCGGCGCCCCGCGGCGCCGACCGCCCCCGGGTCTTCCTCTACGACGACGGCCGCGACCGGCCCTTCACCTCCGGCGCCTACGCCGGCCCGCACGACATCATCACCAGGGCCGGCGGCGACCACGTGATGAAGGACCTGAAGGACAGCTGGACCGCGGTCGGCTGGGAGACCGTCGTGGAGCGCGACCCGGAGGTGATCGTCATCAACAACTACGGCAACGTCAGCGCCGAGGAGAAGAAGCGGTTCCTGCTGTCGTACGCCCCGCTCGCCCGGGTCTCCGCGATCAAGAACGAACGCTTCGTCGTCCTGGACTACGTCGACCTCGTGGAGAGCCCGCGCAACCCCTCGGCGATCAGCCGGCTCGCGAAGGAACTGCGCCGCGCGACGCCGTAGCTCTCGCCTGCACAGTCCCGTCTGCCCGGTGAGGTGACGGCGCGCGAGCCGTACCGATTTCGATGCTCAGCCGTGAATGGCTTCATCATCTTCCGTTTCGAGCCACCCGACTGCCAGCATCTGCGCACGTCGTCACGACGTCACCCGTCACCTCACCCAGCACGTCACCAGGCGTGGAGACACGCATGGCGCGACGCGCGGCATGAACGAGGAGTACCCATGGCAATCCGGAGACGCGCCCGCTCCCTCGCGGTCCTGGCCATCGCCGCTCTCGTGACCGTCTCTTGCGGACGCTCCGACCAGGGCAGCACCTCCAGTGCAGGAGGGCCCGCCGTTGCGGGCAAGAGCGCCACCGACCTGCTGCCGCCGGACGTCAAGAAGAAGGGCGTGCTGCGCGTCGCCACCGCCGTCGGCTATCCGCCGATGGAGATGTACAAGCCGGGCACGACCGAGCTGACCGGGGTCGACCCCGACCTCGCCCGGGCCGTCGCCGACGAGCTCGGACTCAAGCTCGAACTCACCAACGCCGCGTTCGACGGGCTGATCCCCGGACTGAAGTCCGGCCGGTTCGACCTGGTCATGTCGTCCATGACGGACAGCCCCGAGCGCCGTCAGGCGGTGGACTTCGTCGACTACTTCCGCACCGGCGGCGTGATCATGACGAAGAAGGGCAACCCCGAGGGCATCAAGACCCTCGATGACCTCTGCGGCAAGTCGGTCGTCCTCGCCAAGGGCAGCTCCAACCTCGACATCGGCCAGAAGCAGAACGCGAAGTGCGCCGAGAAGATGCGGATCTCGCAGAGCGAGGACGCCCCTACCGGGCTGCTCCAGCTCGACAGCGGACGCGCGGTCGCAACCATCGTGGACTATCCGGTGGCCGCGCTGTTCGCGAAGGAGAAGGGGACGTACGAGGCGCTGCCGACCCAGTACGGCGCAGCGCCCTGGGGCATCGCCGTGGCGAAGGACCGCAGCGGGCTGCGGGACGCCGTCCAAGCGGCGCTCCAGAAGCTGATCGACGACGGCGGCTACCGGAAGATCCTCGACTCCTACGGAGTCGGCGGCAGCGCCGTGCCCAAGGCCACCGTCAACGACGGCGCCTGAGGAGAGGGAGCGCGATCATGTCCCACCTCGGCAAAAACGTTCCTTCAAAGGGTTCCTTGAAGGGTTCAGCGCCCGCCCCGGCACCCCTGCCCGACGCGAAGCCGCCGGCGGACGAGCTCACGCTCAAGGTGACCGCCCGCCCCCGTCCCGGGCGCTGGCTGGCCGTCCTCGCCGCCCTGTTCTTCGCCACCTGGCTGGCGTACACGATCATCGTCAACCCCAACCTCCACTGGGACGTCGTCGTCGACTACCAATTCGACGACCGCATCCTCAAGGGCCTGTGGGTGACCGTCCAGCTCACCCTGATCTCCATGGCCGTCGGCATCGCGATCGGCGTGCTCATCGCGGTGATGCAACTCTCCGAGAGCCCGGTGCTGCGGCTGATCGCCAGCGCCTACACCTGGTTCTTCCGCGGCACGCCGCTCCTGGTCCAGCTCATCTTCTGGTTCAACCTGGCACTGCTGTTCCCGGTGATCGGCATCGGCGTCCCCTTCGACGGCCCCAAGCTCGTCGAGTGGCAGACCAACGCGGTCATCACCGGCTTCGTCGCCGCCCTCCTCGGCCTCTCCATCAACGAGGGCGCCTACATGGCGGAGATCGTGCGCGCCGGAATCCAGAGCGTGGACCCGGGACAGCGCGAAGCCGGCCAGTCCATCGGCATGTCCAACCGCCGGATCCTCACCCGGGTCGTGCTCCCGCAGGCGATGCGGGTGATCATCCCGCCCTTCGGCAACCAGTTCATCTCCATGCTGAAGACCACCTCCCTGGTGTCGGTGATCGCCGGCTCGGACCTGATGACCGTCTCCCAACACCTGTACCTGGCGAACTTCGAAGTCATCGCCCTGCTGATGGTGGCGTCCATCTGGTACCTCGTCCTCACCACGCTCGCCAGCGTCGCCCAGCACTTCATCGAGCGGCACTACCACCCCGGCGCGACGCCCGTGCGCCGCCGGGTGCTGACCAACCTCGTACCCGGCCGCACCGGCAAGGGAGCCACAGCGTGAACGACATCGTCCTCAGCGCCCGCGGGGTGCGGAAGCGGTTCGGCGACACCGAGGTGCTCAAGGGCATCGACGTCGACGTGGCCACCGGCGAGGTGCTCTGCGTCATCGGCCCCTCCGGCTCCGGCAAGTCCACCCTGCTGCGGTGCTTCAACCACCTGGAGAAGATCGACGCCGGCCGCATCTGGGTCGACGGCGAACTCGTCGGCTACGAGCAGCACGGCACCTCCCGGGCGGTGCTGCGCGAACGCCGGCCGCGCGACGTGCGCAGACAGCGCGAGCGGATCGGCATGGTCTTCCAGCGCTTCCACCTCTTCCCGCACCGCACCGCGGTGCAGAACGTGATGGAGGGCCCCCTCGTCGTCAAGGGGCGACCGCGGGCCGACGCGGAGCGCCGGGCCCGCGAACTGCTCGACCGCGTCGGGCTCGCCGACCGCGCGCAGCACTATCCGAGCCAGCTCTCCGGCGGCCAACAACAGCGCGTCGCGATCGCCCGGGCGCTGGCCATGGACCCCACCCTGATGCTCTTCGACGAACCCACGTCGGCGCTCGACCCCGAACTCGTCGGCGAGGTGCTGGGCGTCATGCGCGACCTGGCCCGCAGCGGGATGACGATGATCGTGGTCACGCACGAAATGGGCTTCGCCCGCGAGATCGCCGACCGCGTCCTCTTCCTCGACCAGGGCGCCGCCGTCGAAGAGGGCCACCCGGACCAGGTGTTCAACGACCCGCGGCACGACCGCACGCGGGCCTTCCTGTCGACGGTGCTGTGATGGCCGGCCCCGTCCACGACCTCCTCCTGCGCGGCGGCACCCTCGTCGACGGAACGGGCGCGCCCCGCCGCAAGGCCGACGTCGCCGTCACCGACGGGCGGATCACCGTCCTGCCGCCCGGCGGGCGACAGGCCGCCGCGGAGACCGTCGACGCCACCGACCGGGTCGTCACCCCCGGCTTCATCGACGTCCACACCCACTCCGACGCCCTGGCCGCCCGCCACGACGGCGGCCCGGACGAAGCGGCGATCGAGGAACTGCGCCTCGCGCCGCTGCTCCAGGGCGTGACCACCGAGATCAGCGGCAACTGCGGCAGCAGCCTCTTCCCCGCGCTCCCCGAGCGGCTGCCCGGGCTCGCCGAGCACGTACGGGTGACCTTCGGACTCGGCGACGTACCGCCCGCCGAGGACTTCGACGGCTTCGCCGCGGGCCAGGACCCCGCGCTGCGCCGCACCCACATCGCCTCGCTCGTCGGCCACGGCACCCTGCGCGCCGGCGTGCTGGGCTTCGACGACCGCCCCGCCACCCCCGACGAACTGCGCACCATGTGCGCGCTGCTGGACCGTGCCCTGACCCAAGGCGCCGCCGGACTGTCCACCGGGCTGATCTACCCGCCCGGCGGATACGCGGCCACCGACGAACTCGTGGCGCTCGCCGAAGTCGCGGCCCGGCACGGCAAGCCGTACGTGACCCATCTGCGCGACGAGATGTCCCAGGTCGAAGCCGCGCTCGACGAGGCCCTGGAGATCGCCCGCCGCTCCGGCGCCCCGCTCCAGGTCTCGCACCACAAGACCGCCGGCCGCCACGCCTGGGGCGCCACCCTGCGCACCCTGCCCCGACTGGAGCGCGCGCGGGCCGAGGGCGTCGACGTCCTGTGCGACGTCTACCCCTACACGGCCGGCAGCACCGTCCTGCACGCCCTGCTGCCGCCCTGGGCGAACGAGGGAGGCATCGGCGCCCTGCTCGAACGGCTGCCGGACCCCGAGGTGCGCAACCGCATCCGCGCATCCATCGCCGACGGCGTCGACGGCTGGGAGAACACCGTCGGCAACGGCGGCTGGGACCTCATCTCCGTCGCCGCCGCCCCGCACCACCCCCGGGCCGAGGGCCACCGCATCGCCGACCTGGCGCAGACCGGCGGCGTCGACCCGGTCGACTACGTCTGCGACCTGCTGCTCGCGGAGCACGGCGCGGTGACCATCATCAGCCACTCCATGCGGGAGGACGACGTCCGCCGGGTGCTCGCCAGCCCGCTGTCGATGATCGGCTCGGACGGGGTGCCCAAGCCAGGTCGCCCCCACCCGCGGTGGGCCGGCAGCTTCGCCCGGGTCCTCGGGCACTACGGTCGAGACCAGGACCTGTTCACCCTGGAGAGCGCCGTGCACAAGATGACCGGGCTGCCCGCGCGGCGCTTCGGCCTCACCGGCCGCGGCACCGTCCACGACGGCGCCCACGCCGACCTGGTCGTCATCGACCCGGACGCCGTGCGGGACGCCGCGACCTTCGACCAACCGCTGCGCGCGCCCGACGGCGTCGACGCGGTGGTGGTGGCCGGACTGGTCGCCGTCCGCGACGGCCGGCCGACCGCAGAACGCGCGGGACGGGTGGTGAGGGTGCCGTGACGCTGGCCCGAGTGGCGGCGGCGGCCCGACGCGCCACCGCGCTGCCGCTGGTCCTCGCCGTCGCCGCGATCGACGTGGACGACGGCCGGAGCGTCGGCGTCGACGACACCGTCGTGCTGCCGGTGGCCTCCGCGTCCAAGCTGCTGCTGCTCGCCGAGGTCGCCCGCCGGCTGGAGAGCGGGGAACTGAGCGCCGGGCAGCCGGTCGCCGTCACGGCGGCGGACGTGGCGCACGGAACCGGGCTGCTGTGCCGGCTCGGTCGAAGCGGCTGGAGCGTGGCGGACCTGTGTTGGCTCACGGCGTCCGTCAGCGACAACACCGCGACGAACGCGCTGCTGCGACTGGTGGGGCTGGACGCCACCGCCGCGCTCGCCGCGGACCTCGGGGTCAGCGGGCTGACCCTGCACGACCGCGTGCGCGACGAGCGCGGCCCGGGCGACCCGCCCGTCTTCGCCACCGGCACCGCTCGCTCGCTCGCCGAACTCGTCGCCCACGCCGCCCGGTCCACCATGACCTCGCCGGGCGCCTCGCGGCGGCTGCTGCACTGGATGCGGTCCAACACCGACCACGGCCTGGTCCCCGCGCTCGTCGCGCACGACCCGTACGCGACCTGCTTCCCCGAACCGCTGCCCGGCGGCCGGCTCGTGGCCAACAAGACCGGCACCGACACCGGGGTCCGCGCGGACGCGGGGATCCTCATCGGCGAACGCCGGGTCGCGTACGCCGTCGTCGCGCACTGGGACACCGCGCTCGGCGACAGCACGGAACGGGCCGCGGTGCACGCCATCCGCGACGTCGGCCGCACCCTCGCCGACTACGCGGGCCGGGCCCCGCGCCAGGAGGACTGACGGCTCGACGACCGGTCCGGGCCTCCCGGACCGGTCGTCGCGGTCACGTCCACTGCGCGCCGAGCAGCGCCCCGACCTCCTCCGCCGCCGACCGCAGGTCGGCCAGGAAGGCGCGGAGCAGCGGGTTCTCGTTCGTACGGCGGGTGGCGACGCCGATCCTGCGGTGCAACTGCGGATGGTCCAGGCGACAGACGTGTACGCCCGCGGTGTCCCCGAGCCCCAGCGCCGGTACCAGGGCGATGCCCATGCCCGCGCGGGCCAGGTTGATGGTCACCTGGTAGTGGTCGCTGCGGCAGCGGACCCGGGGCAGGAAGCCCTCCGCGGCGCAGGCGCGCTCCAACACCGGCTCGCCGGTGTGGCCGCCGCGGGTGCCGATCCAGCTCTCGCCCTCCAGCGCGGCCAGTCGGACCACCGAGCGCCGCCCCAGCCGGTGCCGCAGCGGCACCACGACCAACTGCGGCTCGTCGAAGAACATCTCCACGTCGACCGACGCCTGCCGACACCACGGGTCCAACGGGTGCTCGAAGACGACCACCGCGTCCAGCGCGCCGGCCTCCAGGTCGGGCACCAACTCGTGCGGCTGCCCGAGGATCAGTTCCAGCTCCACATGGGGCCGGTCCACGGCGAACGCCGACAGGGCCCGGGGCAGCAGCTCCAGGCCCGCGGAGGCGAAGAACCCGAGGCGCAGCACCCCGGCCTCGCCGCGGGAGTGCTCGCGCAGGTCGTCCCGCGCCACCGCCATCAGATCGGCGATGGCCTGGGCGTGCTCGGCCAGCCGCCGGCCAGCCGGCGTCAGCCGCAGGCTCTGCGGGCCGCGCTCCACGAGCGCGACCCCGACCTCCTGCTCCAGCCGGGCGAGTTGATGGGAGACCGCCGAGGGGCTCAAGTGCAGCTCCCCGGCCGCCGCCACGATGGTGCCCCTGCGGGCGATCTCCAGCAGGACGAGCAGACGAGCACTGTTCAGCATCGCGTCAGGTTAGAACGGTTCGGGCGGATCGTGCCGAGTCGGGGCGGAACTCCCTTAGGCCGTGTCCGCAGAGTCCCACGAGGCCCCGTGCGGCAGTGCCGCGCCTTGGCTGGCACGGTTTCGCCGTGCGGCGTGCTGCGGTATGGCGTCTGCGGCTGCTCTGTGGCTTGTCGCGCAGTTCCCCGCGCCCCTGCTTCGCTTCCCCCGCCATCTGTCTGCGGGCTGAGGGCAGGGGGTTGGGGGCGCTGGGGGTCCCCCCGTGCCCGCAGGGCGCAGGGGGCGGAACTGCGCGAACAGCCCACCACCGGCCGGTGGAGACCAACGCTCCCCAAGGGAAACGGCGGCTACGTCAAGAGACGCAGGGAAAGTGCGCGGGACCCCGCCGACACGCCCTCGCGGCCCTCAGACCGCACCGCGGGCCGTGACCAGTTCGGCCGGGCGGTCGCCCGGGCCCGGTGCCACGTCCAGGCGCAGCAGGTCCTCTTCGGTCTCCCGCCGCACGACCAGCCGGGCGTCGCCGTCGCGGACGAAGACCACGGCGGGGCGCGGCAGCTTGTTGTAGTTGGACGCCATGGCGTAGCCGTACGCCCCGGTCACCGGCGTCGCCAACAGGTCGGACACCCGCAGGTCGGCCGGGAGCTCGGCGTCGTCGATGATCACGTCACCGCTCTCGCAGTGCTTGCCGACCACCCGGGCGCGCAGCGGGCGTGCGGCGTGCGGCGCGCGCGGCAGGAACGCCTCGTACCGGCTGGCGTACAGGGCGGGGCGGAGGTTGTCGCTCATTCCGCCGTCGACGCTCACGTACGTCCGCACGCCCTCGATCCGCTTGATCGTGCCCACCCGGTACAGCGTCAGACCGGCGCGTGCGGTGATGGACCGCCCCGGCTCCACGGTCACCTCGCCCCGCCAGCCGGCTTCCCGGGCCGCGGCCCGCACCCGGGCGGCCCACTCGGCGAACGACGGCACGCGCTGGCCCGCCTCGTAGGCCACGCCGAGGCCACCGCCCACGGTCAGCCCGCGCACCCCCGTCTCCACGGCGAACCGTGCGACGGCCCGGGCGCCGTCGGCCAACTCGGCCGCGTCCAGCACCTGGGAGCCCACGTGGGCGTGGACGCCCTCCAGCGCCGTCGCGGGGGAGTCGGCGGCCCGGCGCACCGCCGCCGCGGCGGCTCCGTCGGCGAGCCCGAAGCCGAACTTGGAGTCGGTGCCGCCGGTGCGGATCGCCTGGTGGGCACCGGCGGCGACGCCCGGTGCCACCCGCAGCACCACCGGCACGGGCGCGAGCCCGCCCGTGGCGTGCAGCCGCTCGATCCGGTCCAGCTCGTCGAAGCTGTCGACGACGACGTGCCGCACCCCGGCGCCGATCGCGGTGCGCAGTTCGTGTTCGTCCTTGTTGTTGCCGTGCAGCACGATCCGCTCGCCGGGCACGCCCGCGTGCAGCGCGACCCGTAGCTCCCCGCCCGACGCGACGTCGAGCAGCAGCCCCTCTTCGTGGGCGAGTCGCGCCATGGCGGTGCACAGGAACGCCTTGGACGCGTACGCCACGTTCCCGGCGCCGAAGGCGGCGACCGCCTCCCGGCAGCGCTGCCGCAGGTGCTCCTCGTCGTACACGAACAGCGGTGTCCCGAACCTGCGGCCCAGCTCGACGAGCGGAACACCGCCGACGGACAGCCCCGAGGGGCCGTCCTGCGCGGTGTCGGGCAGCAGGTCCGCAGAGATGGCGGACGACATGGTTCCTCCACGGGGTCGGACTCGCAGCCATCCTCAGCCCCGGGCCGGGGGAGACGAAAGCGGATACTTCCGGGGGTCAGCATCAGTTTTTCGAAGGCTCGCGCGGGGCGCGGACTGCCGCCTCACTCGCGGGCGCTCCCCGCCGCCGGTGCCTCGGTGATGTCGAGGAACACGTGGTCGGCCTGCGGCCACTGCTCGTGGATCCGCTGCTTGATCCGTACGCAGGCCAGCTCGACCTCCTCGCTGTCGATCCCGGGCGCGAGGTCGATGCGGGCGGCCACCAGCACCGAGTCCATGCCGAGCCGCATCGTCAGCAGGGACGCGACGTTGTCGATCTCCTGCTGCGACGCGAGGAGGGCGCCGATCCGATCGCTGAGTTCGGGGTCCACGGCCTCGCCGATCAGCCGGTCACGGGCTTCCCGGGCGAGCCGGTAGGCCACGTAGATCAGCAGCAGGCCGATGCTGAGGGACGCCGCGGCCTCCCAGGCCACCTGCCCGGTGACCAGGTGCAGCACCATGCCGGCCATGGCGAGCACGACGCCGAGGACGGCGGTGGAGTCCTCGGCGATCACGGTGCGCAGCGCGGGGTCCCGCACCCGCCCGCGCTGGCGGCGCGCCTGGTGCAGGGCGCGCAGCAGGGAGCCGCCCTCCGCCAACAGGGACACCGCGAGGACCGCGAGCCCGACGACGTAGCCCTCGTGGGACTCCTGGCCGCCGGTGCGCAGGGCGTGCAGCCCTTGGTAGACGGAGAAGGAGCCGCCCAGGACGAAGATCCCGACGGCGGCCAGCAGGGCCCAGAAGTACCGCTCCTTGCCGTAGCCGAAGGGGTGGCGGGCATCCGCGGGGCGTCGGCTGCGGCGCACGGCGATCAGCAGGAAGACCTCGTTGAGGCTGTCGGCGATCGAGTGCGCGGCTTCGGACAGCAGCGCGGGGGAGGCCGTCAGCAGGCCAGCGGTGGTCTTGGCGGCGGCGATCAGCACGTTGGCGCCCAGCGCGACCAGCACCGTCACCCGGGTGTGCACGTCCCGCGCCCGGCGGTCGGGGGCCTGCTGCTGGGGTGCCACATTCGACACCGTCTCTCTGCGCGGCCCCGCGCGCCAGTCGGTGTCCGTGCCCGCGCCCTCACACAGGGTGGTGGGCCATGGCGAAATCCGTACCCTTCATGCCCCCTCGGCTCGGGGCCCGGCCGTCCCGGCGAAACCGCCGTCGGGTGACTTGCTCCCTTTGACCACCTGTCAGGAGAGATATCCGTACAGAGGCCCTATTGACGCCCATGGGAGGGCAAAAGTGCAGGTCCCAGGGGGGAAGGCGCGGTGATAGCATTCCCGAATCCGCGATCATGAATCTCACAACTCAGGCACGAAAATGCGTAGTTGACGCGGGGGAGCGGGCCTGGTTGCGGACCCTCTTGAGGTGTATCCGTGGATGTCTTTAGGTCATGCGCCGGGAAAGGTATGCCGTGAATCAGGACGCACTCATATGGTGCCTGGTTGTCGTGGCGGCGATAGCCGTCGTTGCGGTCGTGTTGCTCGTCGGCCGCAACAGAGCTCTGGGAGCTAAGAGACGAGAGGTCGAGGCCGCGCTGGGGCAGCAGTTGCGGACCTCGGAGGGCCAACTGGCCGTGAGTCAGTCGGAGCTTCGGCGGTTCAAGGACGAACAGGACAGCACCGTACGGGCGGCTGAGGAGTCGTCAGAGGACAGCACGAAGGCGGTCCTCAAGGGTGCGGCCCGCTTCCTGCAGTCCCTCGCCGCCGAACAGATGGCGCTGCTGGAGGAGATCCAGCGCAAGTACGGTGGACACTCCGTGCTCGGTGACCTCCTGGAGGTCAACCACGCCAACGCCCAGATGGCGCGCAAGGCGCAGGGCATCGCCGTGATGTGCGGCGCGCCGATCGGGCGCCGCAGCCGCCCCGCGAGCGTCTACGACGTGGTGCGCAGCGCGCAGGGGCAGATCCGCAACTTCCGCCGGGTCGAGATCATGCAGCAGACCGGCTTCGCCCTGAAGGCGTCCGCGGTCTCGCCGGTGGCGCTGGCCGTCGCCGAACTCCTCGACAACGCCGCCAGCTTCTCGCAGAGCGACGCCCCGATCGAGGTCACGTTCCAGCACGTCCAGAACAACCTGTGCATCGTCATCGACGACGCCGGCGTCAGCATGAACGACGAGGAGCGGCAGAAGGCGACCGCGCTGCTGTCCGGCGAGGTCAGCCCCCGGCTGTCGCAGCTGGGCAACCAGCCGAAGTTCGGCTTCCCCGTCATCGGCCTGCTGGCCAGCCAGTACGGATTCAAGGTCGACGTCACCGGCGTCTCGCGCTACGGCGGCGTGCGCGCCGTGGTGCTGCTGCCCGAGGAGCTGTGGACCATGGAAGAGGCACCGATCGTGGAGGAGGCGCCCGTACGGGACATCCGACAGGCCGAGGGCCGGTCGCAGAACTCCGGGCGCACCGTGCACGGCCTGCCCAAGCGCGGCAGCCGGCAGACCCCCCTGGTGAACGTCTCCCAGCGCACGGCCCGGCCCGCGTCCCGCACCCCCGACGAGGCCGCCCGCGCCACCGGCCGCAGCCTGGGCGCCTTCCAGCGGGGCACCATCTCCGGCCGCAACTTGGACTCCCCGCCGTTCGAAGGGTCCGAAGACACATGAGCCCAGATCTGTCGTGGATGCTTGAGGACATCGTGCGCAACGTGCCCAAGGCGCGGCACGCGGTCCTGCTCTCGGCCGACGGTCTTCCGCGCGGCGCGACGGAGGGCCTGCCGGCGAAGGACGTGCGCACCATCTCCGCCGCCATGGCGGGCATGCAGTCCCTCAGCCGCGCCATCGCGCACTTCGCCGGTGACGCGGAGGCCCGGCAGTGGGGCCAGACGATCATCGAGTTCGAGCACGGCTGGATCTTCCTGATCGGCGCGGGCCAGGGCGCCTACCTGGCCGCCGCGGCGGCGCCCGAAGTCGACATGCAGCAGATCTCCTTCCGCATGCACCGCCTCGTCGCCCGGCTCGGGGACAACCTGACCTCGCCGCCGCGGGTCGACGTCGGCAAGGCGGGCAACGGCGACGCCGCCCGCGACCGCACGACGTCCACGCCCGGCGCCGGGTTCGTCCTGGACGTGCTCGACGAGGTCGTCTCCGAGGTGCACGGCGCCCGGCACGCCGTACTGCTCGGCGGGGACGGACTGCCCCGCGGGGCGACCTCCGGCCTGAGCCGGGACCTGGCGGACACCATCGCCGCCGCGATGACCGGCATCCACGCCTACAGTCGCGTCACCTCTCCGTTCGCCGGTGTCGCGGCGGAGTCCGAGTGGCGCCAGACGGTCATCGAGTTCGAGCACGGCTGGATCTTCCTGATCGCCGCCGGACGCGGCGCCTTCCTGGCCGCGGCGGCCGACCGGGACGCCGACATCGAGGACTTCAGCACCCGTCTGCACGGCGTGGTGCCGCGGCTCAACCCCGGTCACGCACGAGTGGGGGGCGACCATGCATGACGACCACGAACGCGAGCTGGAACTGACGTCCTCGTTGGTTCCGCTCTTCGTGATCACCAACGGGCGGTCCCTGCCCCCGGATCACGAGTACGAACGCACCACCCTCGTCTGTGCCCAGGACGAGAGCGTGGCCGCGGCACGGACCCTGTCCCCGGAAGCGCGCGTCGTCATGGAGCTGATAGCCGACGGCTACCTCTCCGTGGCCGAGGTGGCCGGCCACACGCACCTGCCCCTGGGCATCGTGCGCATCCTGCTCGCGCAGTTGGAGGAGGGCGGCCTCATCTTCGTGCGCGAGCCTGTCCCGCGCGCCGAGCGCGCCGACAGAGAACTGCTCAGCGCCGTGCTCGATGGCCTGAAATCCCGATTCGGAGCGTGATTCGTGTACCTGGATCCAGGCGTCTCCACCGCGGTGAAGATCCTCGTGGTGGGACACTTCGGGGTCGGCAAGACCACCTGCATCGGCAGCATCTCGGAGATCGAACCCCTTCAGACCGAAGAGGAGATCACCGAGGCCAGTGAGGGCTACGACGACCTGTCGGGCACGCCGGACAAGACCACCACCACCGTGGCCATGGACTTCGGCCGGCTCACCCTGAGCGATCAGGTGGTGCTCTACCTCTTCGGCACCCCCGGTCAGGAGCGCTTCAAGGAGATGTGGGAGGAGCTGTCCCGCGGAGCCCTGGGCGCACTCGTCCTCGTCGACCCCGAGCGCCTCTCCGAGTCGTTCCCGGTCCTGGACCTCGTCGAGAGCTTCGGGCTGACGTACGCCATCGGCGTCAACCACTTCCAGCAGTCCCCGGCCTACCCGCTCGACGAGGTGCGTGAGGCGCTCAACCTCAGCGCGGACACACCCGTCGTGACCTGCGACGTACGCGACCAACAGTCCTCCGCGCAGGCACTGATCACCCTGGTGAACCACCTTCTCTCGCTCATCGGCTAGGAGATCCGCATGCAGCACTCCGAATCGGGGATGCCGGCCGGCTGCCCCGCGCACGGCAACACCGCACTCTTCGGGCCCGCCTTCGGCTCCGACCCCGAGGGCACCTACGCCGCGCTGCGCGCGACCGGCCCCAGCGCCCCCGTCGAGATCGCCCCGGACGTCGAGGTCGAACTGGTCACCAGCTACGACGCGGCGCTGTTCATCCTGCAGAACCCCGCCTCCTTCGTGCGCGACTCGCGCCGCTGGAACGCGTTGAGCGAGGGGCGCATCGCGGAGGACAGCCCGGCGCTGCCGATGATGGGCTACCGGCCCAACGCCCTGTTCACCGACGGTGCGGCGCACGCCCGGCTGCGGCAGGCCATCACCGACAGCCTGGCCACCGTCAACGAACTCCAACTCGTGCGGCAGACCCAGCAGTCCGCCGCCTACCTGATCGGCCAGTTCGGCTCGGCGCCGCACGGGCAGGCCGAGTTGATGACGGACTACGCCCGTCCCCTGCCCCTCCTCGTCTACAGCGGGCTCTTCGGCTGCCCGCCGGAGATCGGCGACCGGGTCATCGCCGGTGTCTCCGGCATCTACGACGGCACCCCCAACGCCGACAAGGTGCTCGGCGGGGCGATCGCGGACCTCATCGAGCTGAAGCGGCGCAAGCCCGGCGACGACCTGACCACCCGTCTGATGGAGCACTCCGCCGGGCTGAACGACGAGGAGGTGCTGCACCAACTGGTGGTGCTCCTCTCCGGCGGCACGGCGCCGCTGGCGGCCAGCATCGGCACCAGCAGCGCGCTGTACCTCTCCGAGGACTGGCAGACCGGCCTCCCCGTCGAGGACGCGGTCTCCCACACGCTGTGGAACTACGCGCCCATCGCCAACTACGCGACGCACTACCCGACGCACGACGTCGAACTCGGCAACAGGACGATCCGGGCCAACGACCCGATCACCATCTCCTTCGCGGCGGCCAACACCGACCCGCGGCTGACCGCGCACCGCGAACAGCTCAGCGCCAAGGCCCATCTGGCGTTCGGCGCGGGCCCGCACGCCTGCCCCGCCAAGGACCCGGCCTTCATGATCACGGTGGCGGCCGTCGAGGCGCTCTTGAACGGGCTCCCCGACATCGAGGTGCGCGTCCCCTTCAAGGACCTCAACTGGGCGCCGATCCCCTGGAGCCGGACCCTGCTGACCCTGCCGGTCCGCTTCACCCCGAAGGTCATCGCCCCCAAGGCTTCCGAGCGCTCCTCTACCACGTCGCTCAACGCCACGTCGATACCTCAGTCGACATCTGCTACGAACACTTCGTCCCGTCCCCAGCCCAAGGGCGGTCTGTTCAGTCGCTTCCTGGCGTGGACGAGGGGAGAGTGACGTAAGTAACGTCCCGTAGTCCTCTGATGGCGGATGGTTTAACAATGTGAAGGGTACGTATGGCGGCTGACTTTGAAGAAAGGATCCGTCACCGTGAAGGTCGCCGCCCCTTCCCAGGCCAGCCGTCGAAACGTCATCTCGCACTTCGCACGACTAAGGACGCCCAAGGGACAGAGCAACCCCTTCCCGTACTACGCGGAACTCCAGTCGCTGGGCCCGGTCTTCCCGGCCCCGTGGGGCGGGCACCTGGTCACCGGGTTCGACCTGTGTGACCAGATGCTGCGCGGGCGGGAGTGGCTCGAACCCGACCGGCACTGGCGACGCCGCCGGGGTGGCGGGACGCGCTGGGACACGCCCTCGTCGACGGAGATGGGCTTCACGCTCATCGTGCTCAACCCGCCCGACCACACCCGGATGCGCCGCACCTTCGGCTCCTTCGACCGCACCACCGTCCGCGAGCTGGAGCGGACGGTGACCAGCGCCACCAACCGGCTCCTCGACCCGGTCGTCGAGCAGGTGCGGGACGGCGAGGCCGACCTCGTCGACCTGGTCTGCGAGCGGCTGCCGATCAACGTCATCGGCGCTTGGCTCGCACTGCCTTCGGCGGACCTGCCCCGGTTGTGGGAGCTGACCCACGACCAGGTCTTCACCCAGGAGCTGTTCCCGACCCCCGGCCAACTCGCCCTGTCCGACGCCTCCACCATGGAGCTGCGCAGCTACTTCAGGAACCTGGTGCGCGAGCGTCGGGCCAGGCCCGGCGTCGACCCCGTCTCCCGGTGGCTGGCCACCTGGGACACCATGGAGACCGATCGCGACAAGTCCGACGAGGCGGTCTACTACCTGACGCTCTCCGTCTTCCTCGCCGCGCTGCTCACCACGGCCGCGCTGCTCGCCACGATGGTCCTGCAACTCCTCGAACACCCCGAGTGGTGGCGGAGGCTGGCCGCCGAGCCGGAGTTGGCTGCGAGCTTCGTCGAGGAGACGCTGCGCTTCGACGCGCCCGCCCCGATCGTCAGCCGGATCGCCAGCGAGGACCTGCTGCTCGGCGGCACGGAGGTCCGCAAGGACGAGATGGTGCACATGATGGTGGGCGCGGCCAACCGCGACCCGCTAAGGCACCACGACCCCGATCGGTTCGACCCGCTGCGCAAGCCCGGCCACCTCTCCTTCGGCGGCGGCATGCACTACTGCCTGGGGACACCGCTGGCCCGGCTCGAAGCCCAGACCCTGCTCCTTCAACTCATCGAGCGCCTGCCTGAACTCGCTCTGGTGCGCCGTCCGTCGTGGGCGCCTCGGGTGGCGTTCCGGCGCATGCTGAATCTGGATGTCGCGCCGGCATGACCACCACGAAACCCGCCTCTGCGGCGAAGTCGGCCGCGCCGACGAAGCGCGCCGCCACGGCGAAGTCGGCTGTGGCGACGAAGCGTGCGGCCACCACGAAACCCGCTTCTGCGGCGAAGTCGGCTGTGGCGACGAAGCGTGCGGCCACGACGAAGTCCGCTGGGGCGAAGTCGGCTGTGGCGACGAAGCGTGCCGCCACGGCGAAACCTGTCTCTGCGGCGAAGTCGGCTGTGGCGACGAAGCGTGCGGCCACCACGAAGTCCGCTGGGGCGAAGTCGGCTGTGGCGACGAAGCGTGCGGCCACGACGAAGTCCGCTGGGGCGAAGTCGGCTGTGGCGACGAAGCGTGCCGCCACGGCGAAACC
>NZ_JBIRGU010000020.1:48827-98872 GCF_044328175.1 Streptomyces sp. NPDC017979
CTGTCTCTGCGGCGAAGTCGGCTGTGGCGACGAAGCGTGCGGCCACGACGAAGTCCGCTGCGGCGAAGTCAGCCGCGCCGACGAAGCGCGCCACCACCGCCAAGTCCGCCACGACGAAGACTGCCACCACCACGAAGCGCGCCGTGCCCGCGACCCGGGCGCGCCGTACGAAGGGTGCGTCCGACGCGCCGTCCGGCACGCCGGCCACGCCGTCGACGCCCCTCGACATCCGGGAGGACGGCCCGGTCCTCCACGTCGGCCTCAACCCCGGCGGTGACGCCAGCACGCTGGACGTCGCCGTCATCGACGCACTCATCGCGCTGTTCGACGGCCTCCACGACCGGCCCGGGATCCGGGTCGTGGTGCTGTCGTCGCTGGGGGAGGACTTCTGCCTGGGAGGCAACCGCAGCGAGTACCGGGACGCGCTCGCCGCGGACCCCTCCGGGCTGTCCCTGCGTCGCATCCTGGACAAGGGGCACCGGCTGTTCCAGGCGCTGGAGGGTTCCCACGTCGTCACCGTCGCCCGGCTGCACGGCAAGGTGGTCGGGCAGGGGCTGGCGCTGGCCGCGTTCTGCGATCTGCGGGCCGCGGCGGACACCTGCACCCTGCGGCTGCCCGAGGTCGGCCTGGGGATGCCGCCCGCCTGGGGCGGCGTCCTCGGGCGGCTGATCTCGGAGGCCGGTGCCGCGAGGATCCGCGAGCTGATGCTCACCTGCGACGTCCTGGACGCCGCCGGCGCCCAACGGCTCGGCCTCGTGCACAAGGTGGCGCCGCTGGACGAACTGGACGGCGTCGTCGAGGGCTGGACCAGGCCGATGGCCCGGCGGTCGGCCGAAGCCCTCACGCTCACCAAGCGGATGTTCGCCGGTTACGCACGTGCCGACCGCACCGCCGACGTCGCCCTGCTCGACGCCCATCTGATGGCCGCACGGCTCAGCCATCCCTGACCCCGGCGCGGCCGCCGCCCGCTCAGACCAGCAGGTCCTCGTCCTCCAGCGCATCGAGGTCAGGCCCTGGCCGGAGCGGCGGCGGCCCGCGTCCGTTGATGCGTACGTCCGCACCGTCCGCGCCGTCGGCACCGTCCGCACCAGATAGGAGAGTGCACTACACCCTGGTTTGTGACGGGCGCCACATTGGGGCGTCATGCGGCGTTTCGGGTGACATGGTGGGGGCGTGCTCGACGACACCGACCGCAGGATCATGCGCGCGCTCACCCGCGACGGACGGACGCCCTACACCGCGCTCGCCCGTGACCTGGGAGTCTCCGAGGGGACCGTGCGCCAGCGGGTGGCGAGGCTCCAGGAGAGCGGGGTGCTGCGGATCGTGGCGCTCTGCGACCCGTTGCAGTTGGGGCACCAGTCCGTGCGGCTGATGATCCGGGTACGGGACCTGACCCCGCGGGCGGTGGCGAAGACGCTCTCCGGCATGCCGATGATCAACCACGTCGCGCTGTGCGCCGGCAGCCAGGACATCTTCCTGGAGGGCACCTGCCGCGACCAGGCCCAACTCGTCCAACTCCTGGACGACATCCGGATGCTGCCGGGGGTCTCGCGGGTCCAGGTCCTGCTGTTGCTGGAGCTGTTCAAGGACTACTCGTGGAGCGGGCTGGCGAGCGCGGTCGGCCAGGGCGTCGCCGAGGAGTAGCCCGTGACGAACCAGCCCGGGCCGGCCGTCACCCCGGGATGATCCGCTTCTCCGGTCGCACCGGGACCTCCCGGAACCCCGCCCACAGGTACGAGTCCTTGATGACCTCCAGCACGGTCAGCGCCTCCGCGTGCGCCACGCCGTTGACCCGGCGCACGCGCTCGGTGAGCAACTCCGCCAGGTGCTCCAGATCGCGGCAGCGGACGTCCACGATCAGGTCGTAGGGCCCCACGCAGGAGGCCACGTAGCGCACCTCCGGCATCCGGGACAGCTCCCGCGCCACCAGCGACACCGGGATGTGGTGGACCCGGACCGCGAGGTGCACCTCCATCTCGCCCATGCGCACCGCGTCGGTCATGCCGACGACCTGGAGCACGCCCTTGCGCTGGAGGCGCTGGTAGCGGGCGCGCACCGAAGCCTCGGAGAGGCCGACCGTACGCCCGATCTCGGCGAAGGAGCGACGGCCGTCCACCCTGAGCTGGTCGATGATCTGCCGGTCCAGGTCGTCGATCACCATGTCCTCCGGGGCGTGTGCGGGTGCCTGCGGGCACTGTCAGCACCCTCGTTCCCCACCCCGCCGACTGTCAAGGTCGTCCGTCACACCACCACGGCGCTGCGAGACACGTGGAAATCGGGGCCGCATTCCACGGGATTCGTTGTGGATCCATCTTCTCGGGTCACCACCCGTTCCCCCACGCTTTCCCCATCCGACAACCAGCCCCGAACGGCCCGCCCCCGGACAAGGAGTTCAGCGCATGCACACCACCCCTCCGCCCGACCGAGCGCCCCGGCGGACGTCCCGGTGACGGTCACCCAGCCCACCGCCGTCGCGCCGCCCCGCCCCGCGCCCCCGCCGCGCACCCGGCGGGCCGCGGTGACGACGTTGTTGCTGGCGCCCGCCGGGATCACCGTCCTCGGCCTCGTACTGGTGCCGCTGGTGCTGGTGGTGCGCAACAGCTTCGCCTCGGCCGATGCGTACGGCGGCATCCAGGGCGGCTGGACGCTGTCGAACTACCAGGACCTGATGGACCCGGTCTACCTCAAGGTCTTCGGCTACAGCCTGGGCATGGCGGCCCTGAACACCGCGGTCTGCCTGGTCCTCGGCTACGTCGTCTCGTACTACCTGGCCGGCCGCTCCCCGCAGCGGCAGATGCTGCTGCTCCTGCTGATCATCGTGCCGTTCTGGACCGACTTCCTGGTCCGCACCTTCGCCTGGATCAACCTGCTGAGTCCCGGCGGACCGGTGAACGCCCTGACCGACGGGATCGGGCTCACCGACGGCCCCACCCAGTGGATCCCCAGCCAGGGCGCGTCCTTCGTCGGCCTGGTGTACGCCTTCCTGCCCACCGCGATCTTCCCGATCTACGCGGCCCTGCGCGGCGTCGACGGCTCGCTCGGCGAAGCCGCCCGCGACTTGGGCTGCGGCTGGTGGCGGGTGCACACCAGGGTGCTGCTGCCGATCGCCCGGCCCGGCATGCTCGCAGCGGCGCTGCTCACCTTCATCCCGACCCTCGGCGTGTTCGTCATCCCCGTCCTGCTCGGCGGCGGACGCGACCAACTGGTCGGCAACCTGATCGTCACCCTCTACACCGAGTTCCGGAACCAGCCGATGGGCGCTGCCGCCTCCGTGGTGCTGCTGCTCCTGATGGTGGCCTCCATGGCGGCGTTCGGACTGGCCGCCCGACGGCTGAGGAGGAAGTCGGCATGAAGCACGCACTCGACACCGTGACCGCCTGGCTCGCCCGGGGCGTCATCGCCTTCCTCTACGTCCCCATCGTCGTGGTCGTGGTGCTCTCCTTCAACGACTCCGAGGTCACCTACAAGTGGGCCGGCTTCAGCACCCGCTGGTACGGGCGGCTGGCGGAGAACACCGAACTGCTCGCCGCCCTGCGCGTCAGCGCCGAGACCGCCTTGGTCTCGGCGACCCTCGCCACCCTGTGCGGACTGCTCGCAGCCATGGGCACGGCCCGGCTGCGGGCCCGCGGCAAGGCGCTCTTCTCCGGCGGCCTGTTCCTGCCGCTGATCATCCCGGAGATCGTGCTGGGCGTGGCCCTGCTGTCCGTCTTCGGCGCGATGCACGCGGAGCTCGGCATGACCACCCTGGTCCTCAGCCACCTGGTGGTGACCCTGCCGTACGCGGCGCTGATCGTGCTCGGCGCCCACCGGGCCCTGGACCCCTCGCTGACGGAGGCCGCCACCGATCTCGGCTGCAACGCCTGGCAGGCGTTCCGCCGGGTGACGCTGCCGCTGCTGCGCCAACCGCTGCTGGCCGCCTGGCTGCTCAGCTTCACCATCTCCTTCGGGAACATCGTGATGTCGACCTTCACCGGCGGCATCGGCAGCACCACCCTCCCGCTGCGCGTCTACTCGATGCTCAAGGGCGGCCTCACGCCCGAGATCAACGCACTGGGCACGCTGCTCGTCCTCTTCACCCTGCTGATCATCCTCGGCGTCGGGTTGCGGCAGATGCGCCGCGTCCTGCTCGGCGCCGACCGCCCCTGACCCGGCGAGTCGGCCCCCACTCGTCGGATCCCGCTCTTCAGCCCCGTACGAAAGGCACCACCCCATGCGCGCAAGAAGCCTCTCCAGAAGAGTCATCGCCGTCTCCGTCGTCACCGTCACCGGGCTCGTCGCCACCGGCTGCGGCGGCTCCGACGCCGACTCGGCGTCCGGTGGCGGCAAGAAGCTGAACGTCTACGCCTGGGCCGGCGAGATCCCCGACTCGGTGGTGAAGAAGTTCGAGCAGGACACCGGCATCGACGTCACCCTCGACACCTTCGACAGCAACGAGACCATGACGGCCAAGCTCAGCTCGGGCTCCGCCGGCTACGACCTCGTCGAGCCCAGCCAGTACAGCGTGCAGCAACTCATCGGACAGAAGCTGATCGAACCGCTGGACCACTCCCGCATCAAGGGCCTGGACAACCTCGCGGACAAGTTCCGCAACCCGTCGTACGACCCCGGCAACAAGTACTCCGTGCCGTGGATCTGGGGCACCACCGGCTTCGCCTACAACGACAAGTGCATCCCGTCGGCGACCAGTTGGGCGACGCTCTTCGACGACGAGTACAAGGGCAAGGTCTACATGCTCGACAACATGCTGGCCGCCTACATCGCCGGACTCCAGGTCACCGGCGCCCGCGCCACCAGCACCGACGAGGACGAGATCAAGGCCGCCACCGACGCCCTGACGAAGCAGAAGAAGATGCTCGCGGGCTACAACTCCACCAACTATCCGCAGCTGCTGTCCACCGGTCAGGCGTGCGCGGCCCAGGCGTGGAGCGGCACGGCGATGGCCAAGGCAGTCGCCGCCAACCCGAACGTGCACTACGTCCTGCCCGAGGAGGGCGGCTCCATCTGGACCGACGGCCTCGCCATCCCCAAGGGCGCCAAGAACACGGACGCCGCGTACCAGTTCATCAACTTCCTGCTGCGACCCGAGATCGCCGCCATGGCGACCGACGACGGCGGCAGCGCCAGCACCAACGCCAAGGCCCGGGACTTCGTCAAGGACAAGAAGGCGCTGGAGAACCCCGCGGTGTACGCCTCCGACGCGGCCATCGAGAAGGCGGACTTCCTGCTCGACCCGGGCACCGCGATGAAGCACTTCCAGCAGGGCTGGACCAAGGTGAAGGCGTCCTGACGATGACCTCCGGCACCAAGACCGCCGCCGCGGCGGCGACCCCCGACACCGACGCCCCGGCCGTCCGCCTCACCGGCGTGGGCAAGGCGTTCGGCGCCACCCGAGCCGTCGCGGACGTCACCCTGGACATCCGGCGCAACGAGTTCTTCTCCATCCTCGGGCCGTCCGGCTGCGGCAAGACGACCCTCATGCGGATGATCACCGGCTTCGAGACGCCCAGCGAAGGCACGGTGGAACTCGGCGGCGTCCCCGCCAACACCATCCCGCCCCACAAGCGGGACCTGAACATGCTGTTCCAGAGCTACGCCCTCTTCCCGCACCTGTCGGTGGCCGACAACGTCGCCTTCGAACTGAAGGTGCGCAGGTCCCGGCCCAAGGCCGAGATGGGCGACGCGGTGCGCGAGGCCCTCGCCCTCGTACGGCTCACCGGGTACGGAGACCGCTCCATCGCCCAGCTCTCCGGCGGCCAGCGACAGCGCGTCGCCATCGCCCGGGCCCTGATCGGACGCCCCTCCCTGCTGCTCCTGGACGAACCCCTCGGCGCCCTCGACCAGAAGCTGCGGGCCGAGATGCAGTTGGAGCTGAAGAAGATCCAGCGGGAGGTCGGGGTGACGTTCGTGACCGTCACCCACGACCAGGAGGAAGCGCTCACCATGTCCGACCGCATCGCGGTCATGGACGGGGGCCGGGTGCTCCAGGTCGACACCCCCGAAGCGATCTACGAACGACCCGCGACTCGCTTCGTCGCCGACTTCATCGGCACCTCCAACTTCCTCACCGGCACCCTGGACGCCACCGGCCTCGCCGTCCCCGGCCTCGGCCACCTCCCCGTCCCCGACGGCCACGGCCTCGCCCCCGGCACCGAGGCGCACCTCGCGGTGCGACCGGAGAACGTCCACCTCACCGGCGCCGACGAACCGTCGTCGCGGGCGGACCTCATCGACGGCACGCTCCAGCAGATCGTGTACCTCGGCAGCGCCACCCGCTACCACCTCGCCCTCGCCGACGGCACGGACCTGATCGCCGAGTCGCGCGGCCGGGGCCGCAGCGGACTCTGCGTCGGCGCCGCCGTCCGCGCCGGCTGGGACCCCGCCCGGTCCCGGCTGCTCGCCGAATGACCGCCACCGCCCCGGACCCGCTCCGGATCGCCGACGGCGGTGCACCCCGCCCCCGCCGCACCCCGCCCCTGCACAAGGAGACACGGCCGTGAAGGTCGCCGCAGCACAGTTCGCCCCGACCGCAGACGCGGCGGCCAACCTCGCCGTCATCGAGGAGATGACCGCCGAGGCCGCCGCCGCGGGCGCCGAACTCGTCGTCTTCCCCGAGGAGTCGATGATCCCCTCCGACGTCCTCGACGAGAACGACGTCCCGCTCGGGGAGTTCGCCGTCACCCACTGGGAGCCCTTCCTGGAAGGGATCTCCCGCACCGCCCGCACGCACGGCGTCGCACTCGTCGCCGCCGGGTACGAGGACAGCGGTACGGCGCTGCCGTACAACACCATGGCCGCCGTGGACGCCGGCGGAGAAGTCCTCGGCCTCTACCGCAAGATGCACCTGTACGACGCCTTCGACTACCGCGAGTCGCGGCACATCCAACGCGGGGACACCGGCCCCGTCGTCGTCCGCATCGGGGACTTCAACGTCGGCCTGGTGAACTGCTACGACGTCCGCTTCCCCGAGTTCACCCGCTCCCTGGTCGAGATGGGCGCCGACCTGCTGGCCGTGTCGGCGGCCTGGGTGAAGGGTCCGCTGAAGGAGGACCACTGGCGCACCCTGCTGCGTACCCGGGCCATCGAGAACACCTGCTGGGTCGTGGCGTCCTCGCTCACCACCCCCGACTGCATCGGCACGTCCATGGCCGTGGACCCCCTCGGCGTGGTGCGCGCATCCCTCGGCGAGGAGGAGCGCTCGCTGCTCGTCGTCGACGCCGACAAGGACCGGATCGACCGGGCCCGCACGGTCCTGCCCGTGCTCCGCAACCGCCGCATCATCATCGGACCGAGGTGACCCGACCGTGCCCCTGGACATCCGCGAACTGCCCGCCCCGCTCGACGCCGAGCTCGTCGAACGGCTGCGGACGGTCGACTTCCCCACCCTCGGCCACTACCTGGAGGAGGGCTTCTGCCACCCGGGACTGCAACGCGTCGCCGGTCGCGGCAAGTTGGTCGGTCGGGCCGTGACCGTACGGACCACCGCCACCGACTCCACGATGCTCCACCACGCCGCCGGCCTCGTCGGCCCCGGTGACGTGGTCGTCGTCGACACCGGCGGCGACCGCCGCCACGCCCCCCTCGGCGAGGTGCTCGCCAACGCGCTCGCCGCGCGCGGTGCGGCCGGCGTCGTGGTCGACGGCCTCGCCACCGACGTCGACGCCCTGCGGGAGGTCGGGCTGCCGGTGTACGCCTTCGGCCGCAGCGCACTCACGACCAAGCTGCACGGGCTGGCCGACGGCTCGCTGTGCGCCCCCGTCACCTGCGGCGGAGTCCCGGTCCACCCGGGCGACCTGGTGCTCGGCGACGCGAACGGCGTCATCATCGCCCCGGCCGGCCGGCTCGCCGCCGTGCTGGCGGACGCGATCGACGACGACGCACAGGAACCGGCGCTCGTGGCCGAAGTGCGGCGCGGTGCGCCGCTGGGGTCGCTCACCGGCGCCACCGACATGCTCCGCGGGCTGGGCGCGTTCGACTGAGCCGGCGCACCCGCCCCCGTCCGTACACCCCCGAAAGGACCACCGTGTTTCTGAAAGCCGCCGTCAACGGCGGGCGCTCCCAGGCCGAGCACCCCACCGTCCCGGTCACCGCAGCGGAGATCGCCGCCGACACCCTGGCGGTGCTCGCCGCCGGAGCGGACGTCGTCCACTTCCACGTCCGCACCTCCGACGGCGGGCAGACCATCCGCCCCGACGCGCTCGCCGAGGTGTTGACCGCCGTCCGGGCCGTCGCCCCCGAAGCCGTCGTCGGCACCACCACCGGCCTGTGGACCTGCTCGGGCCCCGAAGAGCGGTACGCCCTGGTCGAGGCGTGGGACGTGCTGCCCGACTTCGCCTCGGTCGCCTTCAGTGAACAGGGCGCGGCCGAGACCGCTCAACTCGTGCGGGAGCGGGGGATGGTGCTGGAGAGCGCGGTGTGGACCATGGACGACGTCCCCGCCCTGCTCGCCTCGCCGACCCTGCACGACAACGTGCGCATCCTGATCGAACCCGTCGAGGAGGACCCCGCGGAGGCGGTGGCAGCCGCCCGCGCCATGGCGGCGCGCATCCGAGCGGCCGGCGTCCAGTGCCCGATCCTCTACCACGGCGAGGGCCCGACGGTGTGGCCGCTGGTCAGGGCCGCGGCCGAAGACGGCCACCAGGCCCGGATCGGCTTCGAGGACGGCACCGACCTGCCCGACGGCAGCGCCGCCCCCGACAACGCGGCGCTGGTACGGGCGGTGCGCGAGCTGACGGCCGGCTGATCCCGCCCGGCGCCCCCGTCCCCCGGGAAGCAGCAGGAGCACACCCCTCCGCCATGGAACATATTCCGCAGGGAACGGGGATGCGTCGATCACATGGCTGCTTTTCCGGGGCCGGGTATCGGGATGATCCGGTATGCGATGGCCCTTTTCGATCCCGGGCGATGATAGGACTTGAGCGGCATGGGTTCCGGGCCGCTCAATTTTCCGTTTGTGTCACTTTCGGAATCCTCGTTGACTTGTAGCTGTAGCGGGAAATAGCTTGCCAATAGTCACGTTCGACTCTGGTACGGCTCGACCAATCGTGTGCGAGCGAGCCATGTGCTTTCCGGTGAGCCGACGGAATCCGGAGTTCGATCTCACTCCAGAAGGATTGAAGGGGTGTTGGCATGCTGAAAAACAGAAGTCCGCGCTGGTCCCCACGGGCCGTCGTCTTCGACTGCGACGGAACGCTACTGGACAGCGAGAAACACTGGATGGACGCCCGGCGGCACGTGCTGGCGGGCCATGGAGTCGCCCTGGACGAGAAGTTCGCCGAACTGGCGCAGGGCGTCCACTACACGGAGTGCGGCCGACTGATGGCCACCTTGGCGGGCCGGCCCCGGCTCGCCGCCACGATGACCGACGAACTGCTGCGGGCCTTCCGCGACTTCGCCTCGGCCGCTCCCGTCACCTGCCCCGGGGCGCCCGACCTCGTCGCGTCCGCGGCCAGCCGGGTGCCGCTCGCGGTGGCCAGCAACTGCCCCCAGGACGTGGTCGAGACCTGCCTGGAGTCCGCGGGGCTGCTGGGGCACTTCCGCCACGTGGTCGTGCCCGGGGGCGACGTCCGGCCGAAGCCCGACCCCGACGTCTACGCGGAGGCGGCGTCCCGGTGCGCCGTCGCCCCCGCCTCCTGCCTCGCCCTTGAGGACTCGCTCTGCGGAATCCAATCGGCGGTCAGCGCCGGCATTCCAGTGATCGGAGTCGGCGAGAACCCATCGCCGGAACACCTTCGACTCGCGGACGGGTGGGTGACGTCCCTGACTGATTCGAAACTCAACGCCTGGGTCAGCGGCTGGGAACAGTACGGCCCGTCCGGCGTGAACTGAACGCCACGGAGAAGGAAGAAACGGGGGCTCGGCCAGAAATTCTCCGCCCCTTCTCGGTGATTATCGCTGAGTGGCGTAATCATCGCCCGCGGATCTCGCCGAATAGTCCGAGCCTTTTCCCTCCACTCATGCGGGATCGGCGACGACGTCGATTTCCTGCCGCAACCAACTCACCTGCCTCCGCCGCATCGGAACGCTCCCGGGGGGCGTCCGTTCCCTGCGCGACGACGTCGATCCCGGCCCTCGGGCCCGCCCTCGGACGCGACCCATCACCGGTCGAGTCGGCTTACCATCGCCTCGTGGAGCAGGAGCGCGGGTCCGGCACCTGTCCGTCCGCCCGCGGGCGGACGTTTCGCCGGCAGCCCGCGCGGGCGTCCCCGCGCGCCGGTGGTCGCGCGGGCGGCAGTGGCGCGTTGGCGCCGGTGCCGTCACCCGTTTGGAGGCACGATGAGTCACTTCCTGCCCGAAGACGAGGTCGTCCTGACGGCGTGCCAAGGGCTCGCCCTCACGTACCCGGGCATCGGCCTGTGCGTCGAGCCGCTGTACTTGCTGGCCACTCGGCCCGCACCGCAGCGCCGGGTCGCCCTCGTGGCCGGCGGGGGCGCCGGCCACGAACCCCTGCACACCGGTCTGCTGGGCCGGGGCGGATTGGACGCCGTCGTCCCCGGCGCCGTCTTCACCTCGCCCGGCAGCGCCCAGATAGCCGCCGCCACCCTGGCCGCCGCCCTGCTCGGCGAACGCGACGGCGTCCTGCACATAGTGAAGAACTACACCGGCGACCGGATCAACTTCGCCCTCGCCGCCGACCAGACACGGGCCGCCGGCATCCCCGTCGCCGAGGTCGTCGTCGACGACGACCTGGCCACCGACCGGGCCGCGGCAGGGCGACGCGGCACCGGAGCCACCGTCGTGGTGGAAAAGCTCCTCGGCGCCCTCGCGGACCAGGGCGCCGACCTGGACGGACTCGCCGAACTCGGCGGCCAGGTGGCCGCGGCCTCCCGCAGCATCGCCGTCTGCGCCCGTGCCCACACCTCACCCGCCGACCGGGCGCCCGCCTTCCACCTCGATCCCCGAACGCTCGACTACGGGATAGGCATCCACGGCGAACGGGCCGCGCACACCCTCGCCGACCACCCCTCCGTCGACCTCGTCGTCACCCGAATGCTCGATGAACTCCTCGGCCACGTCCCCACCGGCCCCTACGGCGTGATCGCCGTCGTCTCCAGCCTCGGCGGCACCAGCGACCTGGAACTGCGCATCATCAGCGCCCTGGTCCACCAGGACCTCACCTCCCGCGGCGTCCACGTCCACGCGCTGGCCGCCGGCGCCTACGTCACGGCCCTCGACATGGCCGGCTTCAGCATCACCCTGACCGGGCTCGCCCCCGGCTGGGCCGGCCTGTGGGACCTGCCCACGGACACCCCGCTGCGGCTGCCGGGCTCCGCCGCGTCCACCACCACGACCCTCGCGCCCCCCACCCACGCCCCGTCCGCCGCCCGCGCGACCGCCCCAACGGCGCAGGGCGGCGGCCGTGCCTTCCTCGACGAACTCCACCAGGTCGCCGCCCTCGCCCACACCGACCTCACCGCACTCGACCAGGCCACCGGCGACGGCGACTTCGGCGACAACTTCTGCGGCGGCGTCACGGCGGCCGTGCACCTGGCCGACCGCGCCGGCATCGCCGGGACCGCCGCACTGGCCGACACCTTCCGCGACCACGTCGGCGGCTCCAGCGGCCCCCTCTTCGGCATGCTCTTCACCGCCCTGGCCCCCAGCGCCGACCGCTTCCCCGCCGACGTCCCCGCCCTCGCCGCGGCCCTGCGCCGCGCCCTGAGCCGCATCACCGCCATCGGCGGCGCCCGCCCCGGCGACTGCACCCTCGTCGACGCCCTCGCCCCCGCGGCCGACGCCCTCGCCGTCACCCCACCGGCCGAACCGGGCCGCGCCCTGACCGCAGCCGCACACGCCGCGATCGACGGCGCCCGCCGCACCGCCGCCCTGACCGCCCGCCGCGGCAGGGCCAGCTACACCGGCTACCACTCCGAAGGACTGCCCGACCCCGGCGCCGTAGCGATCGCCCTCGTCCTCACCGCCCTGGCCCACGTGCACGAACCCCAACTCGCCGGGGAACTCCCCGCGCTCCCCGACATGATCCGGAGCTGACGGACCGCCAAACGGACCCGCTGCCCCTGTGTCACGGGCCGCACCCCGAGCGATCCGTGATCCCATGGACACCTGATGTGACAAACAGTCAGGTGCGTCGGTCCGGGGGTCGTCAGGAAGGTCTCGGGGATGGAACAGCCGGCACCCCCCATGCGCCCCCGCCCGCCGGGCGAGCGACTGGCCGACTGGGCGGACGGACGGCTGCCGCTGTACGAAGCGGCCCGCAGCGCCCTGCGCAAGGCGTTCCCCAACCACTGGTCCTTCCTGCTGGGCGAGCTCGCCCTGTACAGCTTCGCCGTGCTGGTGCTGACCGGGGTCTTCCTCACGTTCTTCTTCGACCCTTCCATGGAGCAGTCGGTGTACGAGGGCTCCTACCGGCCACTGCAAGGCGTGCCGGTGTCGCAGGCGTACGCCACCACGTTGGAGTTGAGCTTCGACGTCCGCGGCGGGCTGCTGGCCCGGCAGATCCACCACTGGGCCGCGCTGCTTTTCGTGGCGTCCATCGCGGCCCATCTGCTCCGGGTGTTCGTCACCGGCGCCTTCCGCCGTCCCCGCGAACTGAACTGGGCCGTCGGGGTCACGATGCTCCTGCTCGCCATGGTCGAGGGGTTCGCCGGCTACTCCCTCCCCGACGACCTGCTGTCCGGCACGGGGCTGCGCACCGCCCAGGGCATCACGCTCTCCGTGCCGATCGTCGGGACGTACGCCTCCTTCCTCGTCTTCGGCGGACAGTTCCCCGGCGAGGACATCGTGCCGCGGCTGTACGCCGCCCACATCCTGCTGGTCCCGGCGCTGCTGGTGGCGCTGGTCACCGTGCACGTGGCGCTGATCGTGTACCTCAAGCACACCCAGTGGGCGGGGCGGGGAAGGACCGCGCGCAACGTCGTCGGCGAGCCCGTCCTGCCGCGCTACCTGGCGAAGTCGGGCGGGTTGTTCTTCCTGGTCTTCGCCGTCCTCGCGGTGCTCGGGGCGATCGCCCAGATCAACCCCGTCTGGGTGTACGGCCCCTACCGCGCCGACCAGGTGTCCACGGGCTCCCAACCGGACTGGTACGTCGGCTTCCTCGAAGGCGCGCTGCGGCTGATGCCCGGGGTGGAGACCCGGCTGTGGGGCCACACCGTGGCCTGGAACCCGCTGTTGCCCGGAGTGGTGCTGCCGGGGCTGCTGTTCCTGATGCTGTACGCGTACCCCTTCTTCGAACGGTGGATCACCGTCGGCGCCGGGGAGCGGCACCTGTGCGACCGTCCGCGGGACCGGCCCGTGCGGACCGGGCTGTGCGCCGGGGCCGTCACCGCGTACGGGGTGCTGCTGCTCGCCGGGGCGCAGGACGTGCTCGCCTTCGTCTTCGACGTCCCGGTCCACGCACTGACGTGGGGCCTCCGGGCGGGCCTGGTGGCCCTGCCGCTGCTGGCGTTCTGGGTGACCAGACGGGTGTGCCTGGGACTCCAGGAGCGGGAGGGGCGACGGTTGGTGCAGGGCGAGGGGACCGGCGGCGTACGGCAGTCCGCCGACGGCGGATACCACCCGGAACACCGTTCGGTGCCGCCCGAGCGCCGGTACGCGGCCCTGGTCAGGGAACTCCCCGCGCCGCTCGCGGCGCCCGACCCGCTACCGGACGAGCGCGCCCGCCAGCGCTGGACGCGCAGGCTGCGGACGGGGCTCAGCACCTGGTACTACGGAGACCGGGCCGGCCGGATCGCCCCGCAGGAGGAACGCGAACGGGTACTCGCCGGACCGACCCGCCACGACGGGCACGAATGACCCGTCGGCGGCGCCGCTCACTCCGCCTCGTCGCGACCGCCGAAGACGAAGCCGTACACCCCCGGCACCAGGACGCCCACCCCGATCAAGAAGATCCACAACCCCTTGACCACTCCGAGCCCGAGGAGGGCGAACCCGGCCGCGGCCGTCACCGGTGCGTAACTGTGCGGCCGGGGGAAGGTGAAGCGACGGCCGGCCGCGTCCTGGACCTGGGCGTCCTTGCGGTCCTCCGGGCGGGGGAGCGTCCGTAGCCGCTGCCGCCACAGGAACGCCGAGATCAGCGCGGTCATCGCGAAGGACACGAGCAGCGCCGACAGGCCCGCCGGCTCCCGGGCGAAGACCCCGTAGACCACCGCCACGCCCAGGAAGAAGCCGGCCGTCGCGGTGAACAACCACGCCTCGCCCTTCACCGCGCGCCCTCCCCGGCACCCGCCCGCGCCCCCGCGCCGAACGCCTCCGGATGGTGCAGGTCGAAGGCGGGCGAGTCCGAGCGGATCCGGGGCAGGGCCTGGAAGTTGTGGCGCGGCGGGGGAGAGCCCGTCGCCCACTCCAGGGAACGCCCCCACCCCCACGGGTCGTCGACGGTGACGCGCGCGCCGCGGCTCGCCGTCCGCCAGACGTTGTAGAGGAAGACCAGCGTCGACAGCCCGAGGACGAAGGACCCGACGGTGGAGAGGGTGTTCAGGGCGGTGAACCCGTCGCCCGCCAGGTAGTCGGCGTAGCGGCGGGGCATGCCCTGCTCGCCGAGCCAGTGCTGGACCAGGAAGGTGAGCTGGAACCCGACGAACAGCGTCCAGAAGTGGACCGCGCCCAGCCGCTCGTCCAGCATCAGCCCGGTGAGCTTGGGCCACCAGAAGTAGAAGCCGGCGAAGGTCGCGAAGGCGATGGTCCCGAACAGCACGTAGTGCAGGTGCGCCACGACGAAGAAGCTGTCCGTCAGGTGGAAGTCCAGGGGAGGGGAGGCGATCAGGACCCCGGTCAGACCGCCGAGGAGGAAGGTCACCAGGAAGCCGATGGACCACAGCATCGGCGTCTCGAAGGAGAGCGACCCCTGCCACATCGTGCCGATCCAGTTGAAGAACTTCACCCCCGTCGGCACGGCGATCAGGAACGACATCAGCGAGAAGAAGGGCAGCAGCACCGCGCCGGTGGCGAACATGTGGTGCGCCCAGACCACCGCGGAAAGACCCGTGATGGCGATCGTGGCGCCCACCAGCCCCACGTAGCCGAAGACCGGCTTGCGGCTGAAGACCGGCAGGATCTCCGAGACGATCCCGAAGAACGGCAGCGCCACGATGTAGACCTCCGGATGGCCGAAGAACCAGAACAGGTGCTGCCACAGCAGCGCTCCGCCGTTGGCAGCTTCGAAGACCTGCGCCCCGAACTTGCGGTCCGCCTCCAGCACCAGCAGGGCGGCGGTCAGCACGGGGAAGGCGAGCAGGGCCAGCACCGAGGTGAAGAGCACGTTCCAGGTGAAGATCGGCATCCGGAACAGCGTCATGCCCGGGGCCCGCAGGCAGATGACCGTGGTGATGAAGTTGACCGAGCCGAGGATCGTGCTCAACCCGGACACGGCGAGCCCCATCACCCACAGGTCCGCGCCGACGCCGGGGGTGTGGTCGGCGCTGTTGAGCGGCGCGTAGGCGAACCAGCCGAACGAAGCCGCCCCGCCGGTGGTGAGGAACCCGGCGACCACCAGCAGCCCGCCGAAGAGGTAGACCCAGTAGGTGAACGCGTTCAGCCGGGGGAACGCCACGTCGGGTGCGCCGATCTGCAACGGCATGATCACGTTGGCGAAGCCGGTGAAGGTGGGCGTCGCGAACAACAGCATCATCACGGTGCCGTGCACCGTGAAGAGTTGGTTGTACTGCTCCGCGGAGACGATCTGGAGACCGGGCCTCGCCAACTCCGCCCGCATCACCAATGCGAGGGCGCCGGCGAACAGGAAGAACGCGAACGAGGTGGTCAGGTACATCCGGCCGATCGTCTTGTGGTCCGTCGTCGACAGCAGATCGAGGATCCGGGCGCCCAGGGCCACGCGCCGGCGCGCCCCTTCGGTCGCGACACCGCCCGGTGGCCGGCGGTCCACCTCGGTCATCCGTCCTCCCGGGCTCGGCACGCGTACGGCGGGGCGACGTACTGGGCCAATCTGACACCGCGGGTGGGGTCGCGAGCCGGACGACGTGCCGCCGCGCGCCGCCGTCACCCGGCTGACCGCGCGGGGACGCGCCGCCGGGGACGTTCGGACGCATCAGTCGGATTCGGCCGGCGCGTCCCCTTCGCCGAAGAGCACGAGCATCTGCCCCAGCACCTTGACGCAGGCCGCGATCTCGGCGTCGGTGAGGTCACCGCCGGCGCGGCGCAGCAACAGCTTCTCGCGGGCGGTGACCGCCGTGATCGCCACCAGCCCCCCGTCGGTGAGCCGGATCAGCGGGGAGCGCCGATGGGCCGGGTTCGGCACGGTCTCCACCCAGTGTTCGGCCGCCGCGTCGTGCACCATCCGCTGCACGAACTGCCTGCTCAGCTCCTGCGTACGGCTCATCTGAGGGACGGTCATGGGGCCCTGCGTCCGGAGCAGGTCGAGGACGGCCCGCACTCCGACGGACAGGCCCTGGGCCGGAGCGGTCTGTTCCACCTTGCGCAGCACCCGCCGGTAGAGGAGCCCGACCAGGCCCAGCACCTCCGCGAGGTGGTCGGCGAGGTCGTCGGGCGGCAGCGGTTCTGAGGTCTCGGACACTCGATCATCATGACACCTCAGTTGTCATTCTTCGACCGTCATGACACCTTGGTTGTCATGACTGACGCACCCCCGAACACCGGCACGCAGGAGTTCCGCACCGAGGACGGCGTCCTCGCCTATCGCGACTGCGGCACGGGCGACGCCCTCGTCCTGCTGCACGGCGGCTTCCTGGACCACACCATGTGGGAGGCGCAGATCGACTTCTTCGCCCGCTCCCACCGGGTGATCGCACCGGACGCCAGGGGGCACGGCGGCTCCACAAACGCCACCCGCCCCTTCCGCCACACCGACGACGTCGCCGCCCTGCTGCGCCACCTCGACTGCGCGCCCGCGGTCGTGGTCGGCCTGTCGATGGGCGGCGGGATCGCCACCGACACCGCACTCGAACACCCCGAATTGGTGCGGGCCCTGGTGGTCAGCGGGGTGGGGACCAGCGAGCCTGACTTCAAGGACCCCTGGACGACCGGTGTGCTGGCGGACGTCCAGCGGATGCTGGCCGCGGGCGACGCCGCGGGCGGGATCGAGCGCTTCCTCGACTTCGCCGCCGGCCCCACCCGCACACTGGCCGACGTCGCACCCGAGGCGGTGCACGCCCTGCGGCAGATGGCGTGGCGCACCCTCGCCAAGCACGGTGCCGGGGAGCCGGTGGTCACGGTGCCGGTGCCCCGGACCTGGGAACGGCTGCCGGGCATCGCGGTGCCCACCCTCGCCCTCAACGGCGGCGTGGACTCGGAGGACCACCTGCGGATGGCCGGGCGGCTCGCCCGCGAGGTGGCGGACGGCCGGACGGCGGTGGTCGAACTGACCGCGCACTACCCGAACATGGAGCGCCCCGAGGTGTTCAACGCGATCCTCGCCGAGTTCCTGGCGGAGTTGCCCGACGCCCCGTGACCTCGGCGCAGGCCGGCCCGTTCCGTACGCGAAGACGGCCGGTGCCCCCGACTGTTCGGGGACACCGGCCGGTTCATGGGCTCACCCGCGGGCGGCCGGCTCCGGTGCCCGGTCGCCCGGGGTCCCTTCGGCCGCCGCCGCGGCCCGTACCGCCCTGCGGAACTCCGCGCTGCGGCCGGCGCAGTCCGCGCAGATCGCCGGGGAACCCTCGACCGACGGGTCACGGTCCATCTCGGCCGCGATGTACGAGTGGTCGCACCGGTGGCAGCGGACCCGGGCCTCCCAGATGTCGTCCACCTCGTCCCGCGGGTCAGCGTCGCGGTCGAGCACGGGGGAGCGCGTCAGCCGCAGCGCCAGCACGTACAGCCCGATGCTCAGCACGAACGTGAGCGGTGAGGACCACGTCGTGCCGAACGTGCCGGTGAACTCCAGCACCACGATGCCGGTGAGGGAGGACACCAACCAGACCGCGGCGCCCGGGGCGATGGACTTCACCCGGCCCGGACGGAACTCGGGCAGGCCGTCCCGGTCGCCGTTGCGGTGCAGCGCGAGGTGCGTGAGCACGATGCCGACCCAGCCCACCACGAAGGCGCCCTGCCAGGCCAGTGCGGTCAGGACGTAGCTGAGCACGTCGGTGAGCATGATCAGGTACGTCACCACGCTGGCCAGCGCGAGGGCCACCACGCGCGGCACCCGGACGTGGAAGAGCCGGGCGACCGCGGCCTCCAGGTTCGTCGACGCCACGTAGTAGTTGGCGGTGTTGATGCGGGACTGCGTCAACCAGACCACGCCGAGGCCCCACACCCCCATCAGGGCGACGACGGTGTCACCGATCGCGGTCTCGGTCGGCATGCCGACGGCGCCGGCCGCGAGCACCAGGAAGATGCCGATGAGGCCGTTGACGAAGTAGCAGAAGAAGTAGAAGACCGGGCCGAAGGTGACGACGCCGTGGAACTTCGCGTCCTCGCGCTTGCCGAAGCGGCCGAAGTCGATGGTGTACATCATGAACACGAACACGCCCATGTACACGAAGAAGGCGTACAGCCAGCCGGGCGCCCCGAGGTCGGGCAGCACGTCCGGGGTGTGGGTGAGCCAGCCGGAGGGCTTGTACTCGCGGGCGGCGAGGACCACCACGATGATCAAGCCGGTCCAGTACAGCGGCAGCAGGGCGCCGTTGAACTTGTCGAGCCAGCGGCGCACCCCGCCGATGACCATGGGGACGTTGCTCAGGATCGAGATGGCGTACCAGACCTCGATCGTGAACGCCCCCGTGTAGGCGTGCAGCGCGTGGGCGATGACGGAGCCCTCGAACACCGCGTAGTAGATGGCGGTGGCGGCCAGCACGAGCGGCGCCAGGACCGAACCGATCGAACCGAAGATCCGCTGCGAGAGCAGGGCCACGGTCAGCCCGGTGCGGGCGGCGTAGCGGGAGAAGACGTAGTTGACGGTGCCGAACACGGCGACCGCGAGCAGGATGCCGATCAGCGTGTTCACGGTGCCCACGGTCACCGCCAAGGTGGCCGCGGTCACCAGGTAGAACATCCCGCTGACCAGGGCGTACCAGGTCATGGCCAGGGACAGTCGCCCGCTGCGCCAGGTCAGCGGGACGATGTGCGTCGAATAGTCCTCGTTGGCGGCCTCCTTGACGACCCGGGGGTCGTCGGTGAAGGACACGTCCAAGGGGGCGAGCGGGGCGGAGACGTCCGGGCGTGGAGAGGTCACGGGGAGTCCTTGGGAGACGGCCGCCTTGGGGGAGAGCGGGGGCGGGGCGCCGGGTGCCGGCGGGCGGGCGAACGGTGGACCCGGTTCGCCCGCCCCGCGGACGAGCGCGGCGCGAGGGGCGGCTTGGTCGGCCCCGGGGGCCCTCCGGCAGGGTGGGCCTCGTGCGGCCAAAGGTGTGGCCGGTCACTGCTGCTTGTCAACGACCTCAGCGCGAAATGGGGGTCAGACAACGGAAAACGTTAGTTGATCTCATATTGAACTACGGATTTCGTCGCACTGAGTGGAGTCGAGCCCCGAGGACGAGTGTGACCGCGACGAGCGCCGGAGCGATCAGCGCGGCCGCCGTGGGGGAGTGGCGCAGGGCCAGTGCACCGGCCAGGGCGCCGAGCACCAGTGCCAGCAGGACGCCGAGCCGGCGCGGCAAGTGCTTGGCCGAGCCGTGCGAAGCGGCCTCCGCGACCGAGGTCAGGGTGCCGGTGACGAAGGTGGTGGTGATCCCGCCGAGCGCCACCCGCCGTGCGCAGGCCGTCTGCACTCCCATCGCCAGCGCCGACAGGCTGACCAGGCCGACGTCCGCCACCTCGCCCGGCCGGCCGTCGGCGGCGGCCCACCCGACGAGGAAGCCCAACTGGCATACCAGGCTCACGGCCAGCGCGGCCGTGATGCGAGGTGGCCACACCGCGCCCTTCGGCAGGTCGCGGGTCATCAGGAAGGCCACCACGAGACCGGCGGTGAAGGCCACCGTCGCCGCGGCGGCGCGCGCCACGTGCAGGTCCACGCCGTGGGATCCCGCGATGCCGAGCAGTACGAGGTTGCCGGTCATGTTGGCGGTGAAGACCCCGCCGAGGCCGAGGTAGGCCACCGCGTCGGTGGCCCCGGCCGCGACGGTCAACAGGAGCGGAAGGACGTCGGCGAGCCGGCGCACCGTACGGTCGTCGCTCTTGGGTGCCGTGCCGGTCCCCCTTCGTGCGGGGGACGGCCCGTGCGGTCGGTCGCGGGGGTCCTCAGGGTTGTCCGCTGGCTGATTTTGCATGGTGCCGTTCCTCGGGGTCGGATGCCGTCGTCGACGACGTGCCGCCGACGACGGGGGTTGACATGGGGGAAAACGTGCCCAAACAATAAACCCACTTGGTCGGACCATCTGACTATCTCGGCCCACCGGCAGGGCCACCACGATCCCGAAGGCACGATCTCCATGGCTCAAAACGATCCCGAGACCCGCGTTCGCGAACTGGGACTCGTCATCCCCGACTTCTCCGCCCGGCCCTACTACGGCGCCGAGTACGGCTCCATGAAGCCCCACCACATCAGCGGCAACCTGCTCTTCCTCGGCGGCCACACCGCCGACGACGCGGACGGCAACGTCCGCCACCCCGGACGGCTCGGCGCCGACGTCACCGTCGACGAGGGCTACGAGGCCGCCCGCCTCACCGCGCTCAACTGCCTGGGCGGCATCCGCTACGCCCTCGGCTCGCTGAACCGGGTGAGCTCCCTTGTACGCTCACTGTGTTTCGTCGTCAGCACCCCCGAGTTCGAGGACGTGCACAAGGTGTCCTCGGGCGCGACCGACCTCTTCCGCGAGGTCTTCGGGCCCGAGGCGGGCCTCGGCGGCCGGGCCACCATCGGCGTGATGAGCCTGGCCCGCCGCAGCTGCTTCGAGAACTGGCTCACCGTCGAGATCGACGACTGACCGCGCCCGTGCCGCGGCCCGCGCAACCGCCGCCCGGCGGACGCGGGGCCGTGCGCCCGGCACCACCCCGCCCGCCCCCGGCGGCGCCCGCCCGGCGCCGTACGGCCCCGACCGGAAAGGTCCCCCGGTGCCCCTCGACTGGACCCTCATCGCCCCCGAGGCCGCCCTCGGCCCCGACCGGCTCGCCGGCCGCCTCCAGGGACTCATCGAGGACGGCCGGCTGGCCCCGGGCACCCGCATCCCGTCCGAACGCGAACTCGCCGAAAAGCTCCGCATCTCCCGGGCCTCGGTGCGCGAAGCGCTGCGGGAACTGGAACTGCGCGGGCTCGTCAACCGCAAGCCGGGCCGGGGCACCATCGTCACCGGCGCCGACCGACCCGACCTGCACGCCCGCCAACTCGGCGACATGGACGACGCGGCCCGGCTCGTCCACGAAGTCATGGACCTGCGCTCCGCCGTCGAGCCGCCCGTCGCCGCCCGCGCCGCGGTCCGCGCCACCGACGGCGACCTCCAACACCTCGCCGACCTGCTGTCCCGGGCCGAGGCAGAACGCGAACGCGACAACCGCACCGCCCTGATCGAACTGGACGGCGCCTTCCACGTCGCCGTCGCCAAGGCGGCGCACAACCCCATGCTCACCCGGCTCCTCGAAGCCACCAACGAATGGGTCGGCCCCTCCCGCGACCCCCAGTACCAGTCCACCGAACGCCTCGCCACCTCCCTGCGCGCCCACCGCCGCATCCTCGCCGCGATCATCAGCCACGACAGCGAGGCCGCGGCCCAGGCCATGGCCGACCACCTCGTCGAGGTGCAGGGAATGATCATCGACACGCTGGAGCACGGCGGCCCCGCCCCCACGCACCCGGGGACCGCCTGACCGGCTCCGCGCCCGCCGCCCCTCAGGAAGCCACCCACATGTCCGTCGCACCCCCTTCCCCCGTCCGCCCCGCGTCCCCCGGCGGGTCCGGCCCCGCTCCGTACGGACTGGCCGCCCCGCACGCCCTGGCGACCGAGGCGGGCGCCGCCGTACGGCGGGCCGGCGGCAACGCCGTGGACGCGGCCGTCGCCGCCGCCATCGCCCTCACTGTCGTCTATCCGCACCAATGCGCCGTCGGCGGCGACCTCGTCGCCCTCGTCGCGCTGCCGGACGGACGCGTCGTCTCCGTCAACGGCAGCGGCGCGGCAGCCGCGGCGGCCGATCCCACGGCCGTACCCGGCCCGCGGATGCCCGTCACCGGCGCGCTCACCGTGACCGTCCCCGGAGTCGTCGCCGGCTGGGCCGCCCTCCACCGCACCGCCGGACGGCTGCCGTGGGAGCGGCTGTTCGCCGACGCGATCGAGTACGCCCGCCACGGGGTGCCCACCGCACCCGGGGTCGCGACCGCCCTGCGCGCCGAAGCCGACCTGCTGACGGCCGACGAGGGGATGCGCGCGGTGTTCTTCCCCGACGGCACCCCCCTCACCGAGGGCGCCCCGCTGCGCCAACCCGCGCTCGCCGACACCCTCGCACGGCTCGCGTCCGAGGGCCCGACCCCCTTCTACGAAGGCGAACTCGGCGCACGCATCGTCGCCACGCTGCGCGCCAAGGGCTCCCCGCTCACCCCCGACGACCTCGCCCGCCACACCACCGAGACCGGCGAGCCCCTGTCCGCAGCGTTCCGCGGCGAGGAGTACCTGACCGCTCCGCCCAACTCGCAGGGCCTGCACCTGCTCCAAGCCCTGGGCATCGTCGAACGCCTCCCCGCCGAAGCCGAACTGCTGGGCTCCGACGCGGACGTGACGGCCCGGGTGTTCGACGCGATCACCCGCGACCGGGACCGCCACCTCGCAGATCCCCGTCACGTGGACGTCCCCGTCACCGAACTGCTGGGCGCGGCGCACCTGGACCGGCTCGCCGCCGAGGTGCGCACCGCGCCGCGCCGCACCGCCTCCGAGCCCGCCGCCGTACGCCGCAACGAAGCCGCCCGGCCCAGCGGCGACACGGTCGCCGTGGTCGCCGCGGACGACGAAGGCCACGCGGTGTCCCTGATCCAGAGCCTCTTCCACAGCTTCGGCTCCGGCATCCTCGATGCCGCGACCGGAGTCGTACTGCACAACCGGGGCTCCTTCTTCGACCTCGCGCCGGGCGCCCCCAACCGACTGGCCGGCGGCAAGCGTCCCGCCCACACCCTGATGCCGGTCCTGACCCGCCGCGACGGCGTCGTCACCGGCGCCCACGGCACCATGGGCGGCAAGGCCCAGCCGCAGATCCACACCCAGTTGGCGCTGCGGATCGCCGCCGGCGACGGCCCGGCCGCAGCGCTCGGCCGACCCCGCTGGGTCATCGGAGGTCTCGGCGTCGACGAGCCGGCGCAGGTGGCATCCGTGGAGGGCGCCGTACCGCAGGACGTCGTCGCGGCCCTGAACAAGGGCGGCTACCGGGTGGCGGTCTGCGCCGACCAGGACGAACAGGTCGGCCACGGCCAACTCGTCCGCCGCGACCCATCCGGCACCGGCTTCGAAGCAGGGACGGACCCGCGCAGCGACGGTTCCGTGAGCACCGCCTGACACCCGCGGCCGTTCCGTCCGGGCGCACGAACGCCCGGACGGAACACGGACGGGGCTCAACCGGTCTCGTGGACGATCGCCACCGGGCAGGCCGCACGGTGCAACACCGCGTGCGCGACGTGCCCGACGCGCGGACCGCGGCGCTGGTCGTGGTGGTGCTCCTGGTGTGAAGCGCCGATCACCAGGAGATCGGCCTCCGTCGACAGCCCCGTCAACACACGATGGGCCGGCCCCTCCACGGCAGTGCGCCGTACGGCCACGTCACCCCCGCCGCCCACGACGATGCCCACCGCCTCCTCCAGCAGGTGCACCACCCGGTCCCGCTGCGCGCGCATCGTGTCGCCCGGTACCCCCATGTGGTCCACCGGTTCCTGCGCAACCCGCCGCCACGCGTGCACCACCTGCAATTCGCACCGCCTGGCCGCAGCCTCGCGCAGGGCGTACCGCAGCGCGGGACGCGCCTGCGCGGGATCGTGCACGCCGACGACCACCCGGCGGTACAGCCCCTGCACATTGGGCTGCTCGCCCCGGACCACCACCGAAGGGCAGTGGGCCCCACCGGCGAGCGTCAGGCTCACCGAGCCGAGGAGGCGCTCCGTGATCAACCCGCGCCCCGACACACCCGTCACCACCAGCGCGGCGCCCCGCGACTCCGCGACGAGCGCGGCCCCCGCGTCCTGCGGCAACGCCACCGCCTCCACCCGCAACCCGGGGGAGTGCGCGTGCACCCGCGCCTCCGTCGAGCCGACGATCCAGTCGGCCAGGGCCGCGTCCTCGGGGCGCGCGGAGCCGAAGGAGGCGGGCGCGGCACCCTCGTAGCGCTCCCACAGGGACGCGTACACCGCACGCAGGGGCAACCCGAGACGGCGCGCTGCGTCCGCGGCCCAGTCGAGCGCAACCAGGGCCGCGTCCGAGCCGTCCACACCCACGACGATCGGACCGGTCACGGCTCTTCCCTCGTACCCGTCACTCACACCTCTCGCGGCCCCCTCACGATTTTCCCTCCGCGAGGCGGACGCCGCAGCCAGAGGGCCCACCACGGACAGGCACGCCGGCGCGCCGACGGGCGTGAAGGCCACCGTCCGTCCGACCCGCGCGGGGAACGCGCACTGCACCGGCCACCCGCACCGCACGATCCTGGAACAACCCCCCTGGTCCGGGCATAGCCGCTGCCCGGCTGCCTCCACCGCAGCCACCGTGCCGACGCCCTGCCACCAGCCGCGGCCCCTGCGGCGTGCGCCCCCACACGGCTCCAAGGAGGCCGAAACGTACCTGCTACGGTGGCCGGACGAGGCCCCGGATCGCACTCTTCGTGCGGTTGGTCCGGCGTGAAGCCCTGTCCGACGTGCCGCACGTCGACTGCCGCGCCTCGATCGACCGGGTCTCGCGTGCCCTGCACCCACACGCGAAGGATTTGTCTTGCCGCAGGAGCAGAACGCCGTCCTTGGACCGCCCGATCTGCACACGGTGACGAGACGTCAGGCCGCACCGGCCGAGGAAAGAGACGCCTTCCTGGACAACGCCAAATACCTACTGATCGTCCTGGTGGCGGTCGCACACGCCTGGGAGGTCGTGGAGGCCACCCGGGCCACCAAAGCGCTGTACGTGCTCGTCTACGCGTTCCACATGCCGGCGTTCATCATCCTCTCCGGCTACCTCTCGCGGAGCTTCGCCGGCCGGCCGCGGCAACTGAGACGCCTCGTCTCCGGCATCGTGGTGCCCTACGTCGTCTTCGAGACGGCGTACTCGCTGTTCAAACGGTACGCGGACGACACCCCGGACCATCCGATCAGCCTCCTCGACCCATGGTTCCTGACCTGGTTCCTGGGCGCCCTGTTCATCTGGCGCGTCACGACCCCGCTGTGGCAGTGGCTACGACACCCGCTGCCGCTCGCCCTGGCCGTCGCCGCGCTCGCCTCGGCGTCGCCGGCCATCGGAGAGGACCTGAACCTCCAACGCGTCCTCCAGTTCCTGCCCTACTTCGTCCTCGGCCTGTGCTTGAAGCCCGAACACCTGGCCCTCGTACGACACCGACGCGCCCGACTGCTGGCCGCGCCGGTGTTCGCCGTCGCCGGCGGCTTCGCGTACTGGGCGGCCACCCGGGTGGAGACCGGCTGGGTCTTCCGCAACAGCAGCGCACAGGAACTCGGTGCGGCATGGTGGGTCGGCCCCCTGATGACGACCGCCCTGTTCGGCGGCGCGCTGCTGCTGACGGTCGCCTTCCTGGCCCTGGTCCCGAAGCACCGCACGTGGTTCACGGCCCTGGGCGCCGGCACGATCTGCGGCTATCTGCTGCACGGCTTCCTCATCAAGGGGGCCGAGTACGCGGGCCTGTTCGAACGCGTCGGCTGGCTGCACGACCCCCTGGGCAAGGTGGTGCTGTCCGCGGCCGTCGCGATCGCCGTCACCCTGATGTGCACCCCGCTGGTGCGCCGGGTCCTGAAACCGGTGACCGAACCGGACCTGTCCTGGGCCTTCCACAAGGAGCCGGCCCGTGACCGCACGCCGACCGCGGTGTCCCTCGCCCGAGCGGGCACGCGGTCCTGACGAGCGGTCCGGGACCATCAGCCGACCTCGTCGTCGAAGACCCAGGTGCCGTGGAACCCGAAGGGGACGCGGCGCGGCAGGTGCACCCGCGCGAGCGGGGCGGCCGCCACGTCGGCGGCGTCCAGCACGACCAGTTCGCTGCGGTCGACGGTGGCGTCGTAGACGACCGAGAGGATCCAACCGTCGTCCTCGGCCACAGCGCCCGGCCGGGGCACGAACGTCGGTTCCTGCGTCACCCGTCCGGCACCGAAGCGGTGCACCGCCGCTTCGCCGGTCGTGGTGTCGAACTTGACCAGCGGACCGGGTTCGAGGCTGCCCCCGCGGTCGCGGTTGACGTCGTCGGACAGGCGCAGGCCGTCGCGACCGACCCCGCCGAACCAGCCGTACCGGTGTGAGCGCCCGGCCAGTTCCTGGTTGATCCGGGGCCACTCCATGCCGTAGTCGGACATGATCTGCTCGGACACGGCGCCCCGGTGCGGAGCGATCGTCCAACGGGCCAGGGCGGGCGGCCCGTCCGCGGGCCCGCGGAGCGCGTCGCGGAAGACCGTGTCGTAACGGACGACGTCCATGACGAGCGAGCCGTCCGGGGCGTCGTACGCATTGAGGACGTGGAACACGTAGCAGCGCGGCGCTTCGAACCACCTGATCTGCTCGGCCGTGCCGCCGCGCGGCAGCACCCCCACCCGCGACGGATGCTCCTCGTTCCAGCGCATCGGGAAGGCGTCGCCGCCCTGCGGCGTCCCGGCCGCGAGACGTCCGGCGGCCTCCGTCGACAGCGTCACCGGAAGGTCGAGCACGACGACCCGGGTGGCGGTCATCGCCATGTCGTGAACCATGGGCACCCCGGGCACGGGCAGTTCGGCGGTGTGCGTCGCCTTCCCGGCGGCGTCCATGACGACGTACCGCAGGTGGTCCGCCCCCGGCTTGAGCAGGTAGCTGACGGAGTGCATCTCACCGGTGACCGGGTCGACCTTCGGATGGGCGGTGAAGCCGGGGCGCAGCGCACCGTCGGAGTCCCAGGTCGACATCCGGGCCAGATCCGGGGAGATCGACACCGGCGCCCCGCCGCCCTCGACGAGTGCGAGGATCCGGCCGCCCTGGGCGAGCACGTTGGTGTTGGGCGAGTCCCCGGGGCCGTCGCCCCGGACGAACCGGTTGCGGTACCACTCGGCCCGCCCGTCGCGCAGCCGGACGCCGTGCACCATGCCCCGCCCGATGAACCAGTGGTGGCCCGCGCCGGTCTCGTCGCCGCGGGGGTTGGGGCCGGTCCGCAGGTAGCGGCCGGTCAGCTCGCGCGGCAGCGCGCCCGTCACCGGCAGGTCGTCGACGCTCACCTCGTCGGCGACGGGGGCGAAGTTGCCCTCCAGATAGGGATTGCGGATTGTCGTGGTCATCGATGACTCCGATCGACAGGAGGGAACGTGCAGCCTGTACGGTCTTCGATACTCCGACGTCGAAATAGGGCGTGCAACGCCGAGGTTCAGACCGTCCAGACCGGGAGATGCCATGCCAACGTTCTCCGCCAGCGCCTTCGTCGTGCTCGGCCTCCTCGAACGGTCGGGCCCCACCACCCCCTACGCACTCGACCGCGAGATCCAGCAGAGCATCGGGCACTTCTGGGCCTTCCCGCGGTCCCAGATCTACGCGGAGGCCGCCCGGCTGGCGCGCCACGGGCTCGTCGCCGAGGACCGGGAGGGCGCCGGGCGCCGACGGCGGACGCTGTCGCTGACCCAGGCCGGGCGGGACGTGCTCGCCGCCTGGCTCACCGACCCGGCCGAACACGCCACGGACGTGCGTGACGAGGGCCTGCTGCGGCTCTACTTCCAGCAGGACGGGACGTCCGCCGATGCTCAGGTGCGTCGACTCGCGGTGACGCAACTGGAGGCGCACCGCCGCAAGCTCGCCGAGTACGAGACGATCCTCGCGTCGGCCACCGCGCAGGAGACGTCCGCATCCGACGTCGTGGCGGGCGGGCCGGGGCTCGAAGGCCCGCAGGCGGCAGCCCTGGCGTTCGGCCTGCGGTTCGAGGAGGTGGCCGTGGAGTTCTGGTCCGAGGTCGCCGAACGCGGCGCGAGCGCGGTCGATCCACGCCGCACGGAGTGATCCACGGCGCCTGTGGGTCCGCATCCGAGCAGGACGCATGCTCTTGCGGGGCACTGCAAAAGTATGCCATCCTGATGTTCTCGGTGTTCCCGAGCCACGTGTCTGTCACGAGTCAGGGGCCCGCGACGGCGGGTCTAGGGTGCGCACATGTCAAAAGTCTTGAGTAAGTTGCCAGTCGGCGAACGGGTCGGCATCGCCTTTTCCGGCGGGCTGGACACGTCGGTGGCAGTCGCGTGGATGCGCGAGAAGGGTGCAGTTCCATTCGCGTACACGGCCGACATCGGCCAGTACGACGAGCCGGATCTGGCGAACGTCCCCGAGCGCGGTCGTACCTACGGTGCGGAGCAGGCGCGGCTTCTCGATTGCCGAGCTCCTTTGGTGGAAGAGGGACTCGCGGCGCTGACGTGCGGTGCCTTCCACATCCGGTCCGGCGCTCAGACCTACTTCAACACCACCCCGCTCGGCCGCGCCGTCGTGGGCACGCTCCTGGTGCGGGCGATGCACGAGGACGCCGTGTCCATCTGGGGCGACGGGTCCACCTACAAGGGCAACGACATCGAGCGGTTCTACCGCTACGGCCTGCTGGCCAATCCTGAGTTGCGGATCTACAAGCCCTGGCTGGACCGGGAGTTCGTCACCGAGCTCGGCGGCCGGCACGAGATGTCCGTCTGGCTCGCGGAGCGCAACCTCCCCTACCGGGACTCCGCGGAGAAGGCTTACTCCACCGACGCCAACATCTGGGGCGCCACGCACGAGGCCAAGCGCCTTGAGCACCTCGACACCTCGCTTGAGCTGGTGCAGCCGATCATGGGCGTCCGCTTCTGGGACCCCGAAGTCGACGTCCCCGCCGAGGACGTCACGGTGGAGTTCGAGCACGGGCGCCCCGTCCGGATCAACGGACGTGCGTTCGCCGATCCGGTCGAGCTGGTGCAGGAGGCCAACCTCATCGGTGGCCGCCACGGGCTCGGGATGTCGGACCAGATCGAGAACCGCATCATCGAGGCGAAGAGCCGAGGCGTGTACGAGGCCCCCGGGATGGCCCTCCTGCAGATCTGCTACGAGCGCCTTCTCAACGCCATCCACAACGAAGACACCATCGCCATGTACCACGTCGACGGACGCCGACTCGGGCGCCTGCTCTACGAAGGGCGATGGTTCGACCCGCAAGCGCTCATGCTCCGCGACGGCCTTCAGCGCTGGATCGGCTATCCGATCACGGGCTCCGTCACCGTACGGCTCCGTCGCGGGCAGGATTACACGGTGGTCGACACCCAGGGGCCGAACCTCAGCTACCACCCCGAGAAGCTGTCGATGGAGCGCAGCCTCGACCCCGCGTTCGTCCCGGACGACCGCATCGGTCAACTCACCATGCGGAACCTGGACATCGCCGACTCACGGAACAAGCTTGAGCAGTACGCCACCCACGACCAGCTCAGGCCGTGGAGCGGACTGATCGGGGAGCTCGCCCCGGGCGGCGCTGTGGCCATCGCGGCCGGTGACGGCGAGCCTGAGATCGTGGAATCAAGCCGGCTCGACCATGCGGCGATCGAGTCGGGTACGGACTGACACCTACCTGGCAGCGAGAACCGCAGTCGCATTCCGTCGATTCCACCGCTCCCGGGGACGATGGAAAAGGACCGAGGTCAGGCTCCGGCTGACGGTCACACAAGTGCGACAAGAAGGGCACCTGACGGGAAGAATTCCAGATCAGGCGCCCTTCTTGCATTCCTAGAAGAAGCCCGGCTTCTTCGGCAAGTACGACACCAACACGTTCTTCGTCTGGTGGTGGTACAAGGACTGCTCCGTGACGACCCCGGATACGACTGCCCTGCTGGTTGTTGAGGCCCTTCAGGAATGGCGTGGCTGGCTGGAAGACCTGACGGAACGGTTCGCGGACCTGGCTCCGCCGGGGAACACCCCGGTGACTTCGACAAACCACTGGTACTGGGAGCGAGCGTGCACCCGCCTGGTCGCCGTGGTGGCTGACCGCACTCGGGCCGAGAGTGGCTGGTACGGGCACTGCATGCAAGTCCTCCCCCTGGCACACCCCAGCCTCAGGAGCACCGACCCGCGATGGCTTGCGGCGGTCCTTCAAGGCAGCGCAAGACGGACGGGACAACCAGAGAACCGCGCGGGTCCTGGCCGCTCTCGACTTGGCCTTCGCCGACGCCCAGCAGCGCAGACCACTGACCTTTGCTCTGATGGTGAAATGGCAGCGGATCGTGCTGGGCCAGGATCTTGTCGGGTTCCGTACGACGCCGGCCTTCGCGAAGGGCGGACGGGAGCGCTACGACCTTGCGCCCGATACACAGGCGCTGTTCGAGCACTGTCTGTCCGAGAACGTCCAACCGGATCTGCCCCTCCCGTCACGTGCTGCCCGGACCTACCTCGACATCCTGTTCTTCCATCCGTTCGAGGACGGCAACGCCCGCGCGGCCATGCTGGCATTGGCCTTCGTCCTGGCCCGCGAAGACGTCCTCCTCGACCAGGTTCACCCACTGCAGACCACGCGTTGGGCCGACGACGCCGAAGGCGCGGCCGAGATGGCGATGCTGCTCGGAATCCTGATCACCGCGGCGGAGCGACGACTACCCCACGGGAAGCGGTCATGAACGAACGCGATTTTCTACTCAACAAGCCCACACAGGGGCATAGGGCATCGAATGGTTGGCCGGCCCCGGCCAGGAGGAGCAGTCCGATGGGCTGCACACAGGGATCACGCTGAAGCCGAAGGACCAAATCACCAGAATCGACCTCCAAACACCTCCCCTACCGCAGGCGATACGCTGGTACCGCTGCTCAGCCTCGCGGTCATCCTCCGCAGCGACTGAGGATCACGACGTCGTCTTCTGGATCACCGCGGCGTCAGCCACAGTGTGATCTGTACCGCCGTCGCCAAGCTCGTGCCCGAGCACGCCGCCGCCTCGGAGGACTCCCCAGCGCCGAAGGTGTTGGTCACCCTCGACGTGCCGGGTAAGGTCGCCGACTTCCTGCGCACCGCCGAACTGGAGCCGGCCGAGCGGGCCGCGCTCGACCAGGGGGTGACCGTGCGGCGCAGCCAGGGCTGCACCCTACGCGTCACCGCCGTCCCGCCGTGCACCATCGACTCCTCGCCCGCCGCCAACCGCTCGACGGCGGCCAGGGCATCCCCGCGGGCCCGGCGCGAGTACGAGAACCGAGTCAGTGCCTTCAGCCAGTGAGCCAGTCCACTCCACATGCTGCGGCTGCCCCGACCGGGTGGCAGTCGTCGGCGGTCCATCGTGGAGAGAACGGCGAGACACAGGGTGAGGCATGCGGCGAAAGCGATACTGCTGCGGGTGAGGGCTGATGGGACCGTAGCCCCGTCCCAGCGGGCCAGGGCGAAGGCAATCGCCGCGACGAAGGTGGAGAACAAGAGGGCCAGCGTCAGCGCGAGGGGGCGGGACCGCCGGGAGGGTGTAGTTCATGAGCGCACCGCCTGGATCGTGTGATGTCCGTGGTCGAGACGACGATCCCCGGGCCGAACCCGCAGGTGAGCCGGTTGGATGGTTCTCCGGCGACAACATGGGGTTGTCCGGCAACCATCGATCGGGAGGGCGAGTGAGCGGCAAAGGGAAGCGACCGGGGCTGCCATGGGGGCCGCCCAGGGGGTCGTGCGCTGAGCTCAACCAGCTGGTTGAGCTAGGGCCTGTCCGGCGGATCATTGCCCCACGGTAGGTGAGCCTTGGGCAAGGATCCGCCGGCATATAGCTGGCGGCTGGTCGTCAGGTCATCGCGAACTTGGCAACGTACTCGTCGAAGGGCTCGATGCCGACTTCCGCACGGAGTTCGTCCATGCGCTCGGGCTCTTCGCAAGGCCACGGAACCGGTGACCCGTCCTTCACGCCGGCGATCTGAGTGCCGTAGACCTGCTTGCGGCCCTCGTTGACCAGCGTGCGGTCGCACAGAAAGGCCAGCTCGCGTGGGCTGGCCGAGCCGGCCGACACCGCCTGCTCCATCAGCTGGAGGGCGCGCCGCTGGACGTCGAGCTGCCGGTCGGCGTGCTGGGCGATCAGCCACGCCGCGCGGGCGGCTTCCTCGCCGACCAGTTCTGCAGTCGGCCAGCCGTACCGATCCATGATTTCGCCGAGTCGATCGCCGTGCCGTGCGGTCAGCCGGCGCCACGCCAACTGCTCGGCTGGGTCCTCGCTGTTCGCGCGGACTGCGGACTGGTGATCTGCCACGGCCATGTCGGTGAGTTCCACCGCCAGCGCGGCAACGTCGTGCGCCACTCTCAACTCCTTGGATACGTCAATGCGTTGTGCTCGTCGACGGCAACCCTAAAGGCGCAAATCAGGCGTAAAGATCATTCTGGAGGACGGTGACAGGCACCCCTTCGCACCCGGATAATGGATCTGTGCCCGGAGCCAGAGCCGGATCGCTGCGACGGTCACGGTGCCCTGGAAGACGTAGGCACGCTTGTCGAATCTCGTGGCCACGGCCCGGAAGTTCTTGAGGGCGTTGATCGTCCGCTCCACTGCGTTCCTGCGCGTGTAGACCGTCTTGTTGAAGCCGGTGGGCCGCCCGCCGCGGCGCTTGCGGTTGGCCCGCTGACTCGTCGGCTCGGGGATGGTGTGCTTGATCTGCCGTCGCCGCAGGTAGCGGCGGTTGCGGCGGGAGGAGTACGCCCTATCGCCGCCGCGATGGTCCGGCCGGTTGGCAGGTGAAAGCACGTCGCGCTGCACCAGGCCCGCGAAGCCGCCAAGAAGCGCGGCGACAGTGAGACCTGCGCCCGGCGCCGCCGCCGTCAGCGCGTCGTACAGCGCGACGGTCGCGAGCCGTCCGGGTTCGCCACGGCCTGATGGCCGGCCGGGCCTGGGAGCTCCCGGGCCGCCGGCGGGACCGTGCTGGACCGCTGGCCCGACATCGCGGCCGCCGTCGCGCCGCAGCTTCCCGACCACGGCGCTGCCGCGGAGGCCAGCCACATGCAAGAGCGGCGTGACCCGCCCTGGTAAGAAGAAGAGGCCGAGACCAGCCTGCACCGTCCCAGCAGGGACGGGCTATGGTGCTCGGCCTCTACCCGTCATGACCGCGCACCTGATTTCGGCGCAGGAGGACTCAGCGCAGCAGGAGCAGCAGTACAAGCAGCCCGCCCACGCACAGCGCGCTCGCCGACCGTGCCTTGGCGCCGAATGCCAGGAGGAGCACGCCGACGAGCAGCATTGGGCCGTACCGTAGTTCCGCGTACTGCTCCACCAGGAACAGGGACACCCTGGACCACACCACGACGCCTCCTCAGGGGGTCTTCGGACACCCAGGTTCTCCGGCGACCGACCGGCCCTGCGTCGTGATTCGGTCTGGTCCGAACAGCAGAGTTCCGGGACAGTGGTGGGCACCGACCGGCGCCGGAGGGGACCATGGTCTACCGCATCCACTTCACCGCCCAGGACCTGACCCGCACCCACGTCGCCACGGCGCCGATGCCGATGGTCGAACTCACCGAAGCGGCACGGGCGCTGCAAGGGCGGAACCAGCCCGCTCGGCTCGACGCCTGGCGCCGCGAAGCGATCCCGCGGCTCTCCCCCCAGACACGGCTGGCCTTAGCTCTCGCCCCGCAAATCGGTGTGGCACCTGACTTCTTCTGCCCTCTCATGGCGGGCCCGCCCGACCAGGTACTGGAGCACGTGCGGGCCACGCCCGGCCGAAAGATCGCGGCGGACGTGAACTCGATGGCGCAGCGATGGCCCGTCCCTTCCTGGACACGCCGACTCGCTGACGACGCCGAGCTTCGTGACGACCTCCTCGAAGGCTGGCACCAGCTCTACACGCACCTGCTCGAACCGCACTGGGCGTCGATCAACGACCTCCACGCGGCGGACCGCACAGTACGCGCACGACAGATGCTGACCGGCGGCGTGGAACACCTCCTCGCTCAGGCCAATCCGCGGTGGATGCGATGGAACCCACCGGTGTTGGAGATCCGCACCGTGATGAAGGAGGCCGTGTACGACCTCCACCTAGAGGGGCGGGGACTGCTCCTCGTCCCCTCGACGTTCCTGACGACCTCCTCCTCGGTAAACGTCGAAGGCGTCGCCCAACCGGTGGTCACCTACCCCGCAGGACAGCACCACCCGCTACCGTCGCTGATGGCCCTGACTCCCAAGCCGGCCGACGCGAAGGCCCCGACCGCGGTCACAGCGCTACTCGGTAGAACCAGAGCCGCCGTACTGAGCACGATCGCCGAACACCCCGGCTGCGGCACAAGGGAGATCGCCCGACGCGTCGGCATCGCCCCCGCCAGCGCAAGCGAACACACCACCGTCCTCCGAGAAGCCGGCCTGGTCCACACCGCTCGCCACCGCAACACCGCGCTCCACAGCCCCACCCACCTCGGCACCGCCTTACTGAACGCCCCACCACCCACCCCGGCCCCGACGCACCGGCTCTCCGCGGCATCATGACGCCCGGAAGAAAGCCGGCCTCCGCGCCACGGTGTCCGCCAGACCCAGGCCGGATGTCAGAAGCTGATCAGCCGGACGGCGGTGATGGTGAGCGCGGCCGGGGCGCTGGTGCGTGGGGGCGGGTGACGACCGGCTGCCGTAGACGGCGGCCCGAGTGGGAAGAGGGCATACACCCTTCAACCGGGCAATTCGAAGACAGTCACCACGGTGTCCTCCGTCTGGCGCACCCTGCGATCTGGCTCACCCGGGTGCACTTCCAGGCCGCCATCGGCGTTGAGCATGGGATGACGGCCTGGATAGGTGCGCCTTGCGGCCTCCACGTCACGCTCGTCGAAGTTGCCCGCGAAGACCAGTGCGCCGTGAAAGAGCTCCGCCTTTGGTGCGGCGGTGGGCCAGCGGGCAAGAAGGGCCTCCGCAGTCATCGGTGACCGACGTTCTCTTACGACGATGTTCGCAGTTGGCGGTGCGGCGAGGGCTGCTCGGTCCCTGGAGCTCGGGACGCTTGAGGACTCGCATGAGCCTGTGGTTTGGCCGTCGAAAAGCAGGTGCGTTCGGCACGTCGTCCGTGTTGTTGTCATGTTGCCACCGCGGCGATGACGAGAGGACGATGGAATGGCGGATTCCCGCAGCATGTGTCCAGCAGTTGATGACGCTTCCACCCAGCGGGCTGTGCCCCGCTTGGAGTTGCCCCGTCCCACTGGTCGCCATGCTGTCGGCGTGCGGACCGCACATCTCGTTGATCATGACCGGGACGACCCGTTCCGCCCTGGTCAGCCTCGGGAGCTCATGGTCCAGCTGTGGTATCCGGCACAGGAGGATCCCAGCGCGGTAGTCGACCATTATGTCCCGCCCACGGTGGCTGGCCTGCTGCTCGACTGGTGGGAGGTGGAGCCGAATGGATCCGGGCTGACGCGGGATGAGGTGGCTGCTGTCGTCCTGCACGGTGTGGGCGGCGCGCCCTTGGCACCGGCCGCACGCGACTGTCCGCTGGTGCTGCTGTCGCCGGGGCACGGGCAGTACCGCGCATGCCTGACCTCGCTCGGAGAGGACCTGGCCAGCCGCGGCTTTCTGGTGGCCTCCATCGATCATCCGGCAGACGCGGTCGGGGTGGAGTTCCCCGACGGCCGGGTCGTGGACTACCGGGAGCCGGACGGGTTGGAGAAGGGAGACAACAACGACCTGTCCACGCGCTACTTGCGTACCCGCGTCGCCGACGTCCGCTTCGCTCTCGACCGGCTGACCGATCCCGCGTACTGGTGGAGCGGGCACCTCAACTCGTCGAAGATCGGCATCGCGGGCCACTCCCTGGGCGGCGCGACCGCGGCCGAGGCCATGCGGCTCGATCCGAGGGTCGTGGTGGGCGCGAACGTGGACGGCACCCCTTACGGCGAAGTCCTCGAAGCCGGTCTCGACCGCCCCTTCCTGATTGTCCAGCTCTCCACCGATGACCCTGAGTTCCCCGAGGAGCCGCAGGCGCGGGCCCAGTTGTGGAACGGTCTGCGGGGCTGGCGTCGCCACATGGTGGTGTCCGGCGCGGGCCACATGTCGGCCACCGACCTCGATGTCCTGGCCGGGCCCCTGGGCATTCGCGAGTGCGCCGATGAGGAGGACGAATTCGCCTTCGGCACTCTGGCCCGCGGCCGAGGCATCGAGATCACCCGTGCTTGCCTCGGCGCACTGTTCGAGCACCACCTCCTGGACCGCGAGCACCCACTGCTCGACGCTCCCTCCTCCCTCTACCCAGAGATCGAACTCTCTGGCTGAGGGGATCATCCCGACAAGGCGCACCCCGCAGGATCAGCCCGGCAGCCTGCCGCCTGGCCGCAGTGACCACGCGAGCGCGGGCACATCCGCCGGCGACGGCCATCGGCAGTGGTCGACCCGTGACGTGCAAAGAGCCTCATCGGTTCTTCGGTCGTGACCACGAAGTGGGCCTGTGAGGCTCTGTCCCATCCCGCCTTCACGGGCCTCTCGCGCGCACATCTTGGCGTGTTGGTGGAAGAGCCGTCCGGCCCGTGGGCGGCTCAACGCGAGGGCCGTCTACACGCCCGTCGTGGCAGTCGCCGGCAACGGGCGGCCGGGGCCGGCCGCAAGCACCAGCTGGTGCTCGTCGACCGAGTCCTGCTTACGCTCGCGAACCTGCGTCTGGACATGCCGCATGCCGCGCTGGCTGAGCTCTTTGACGTCGACCGGTGCACCGTCACCAAGGCGATCGGACAGATCAGACCGTTGCTGGCCCGTCTCGTCCTCGCCACCCCGACCGCGGTGGGCCCGCGCAGAACGTGCCGCCCGGCAGGCCGGGACCGCTGCCCTGGTCCCCGCCGCGCCCCTTCCGCTGCGCACCACCGCATGACGGGGCGCGCGGGTCCGGGGCCACGGCACCGACAGCCCGCCGCTCCTGCTCCTGCTCCGCAAGGAACAACCGGTCCTGCTCGCGGTCGTAGGCCACCGCCCTCATCACCCACGTGAACGACCGCGACCACCGGCCCACCAGCGCCCGGGATTTGTCCAACTCCCGTGCCACCTTCGTGACACTCCGCGCCGGGCCCAGATCGCGGTGTACAGCGAACGCCTGGACCGACTCCCCGCGCACTCGTCTGACGGCACCTCTCGGCACCGGGCGGGGCAGGCAAGCAGCGCGCCGACCAACGGACGCATAGGTGAGGTGGGGTGGGTTACTTGAGCTGGAGGATGCTGAGGGAGTTCCCGGCGGGGTCGGTGATCCAGGCGGCCCAGGCGAATCCGGCGTCGGCGATGCCGTGGTCGGTGGCCAGGCCCGGCTGGTCGATGTCCTCGATCGTCACCCCGCGGGCGCGCAGCGCGTCGGCTTCGGCCCAGACGTCGGTGACGGTCCAGGACGCCTGGGTCTGGGTGTCGGCCGTTCCGGTGCTGCTGAGGGAGACCAACAGGAGGCTGGGCCCGGTGCGGAAGGTGATCAGGGCGTCGTTCTCGGCGGCGATCTCCAGGCCGAGGAGGTCGTGGTAGAAGTGGCGGGCCTCGGCCAGGTCGGTGGCGAGGAGGACGGGGCTGACGGGGTGTTCACCGAGCATCCGGATACCTTCCTTCCGTCCGGGGCCGGGGCAGGCCCGTTCCTCGCGTCGTGGTCAGGCGGTGTCGCGGTCGAGGACACCCGTCGCCTGGCCGACCTCGATGAGGTGGCCGTCGGGGTCGCGCATGTAGCAGCGGATCTCCGCGCCGCGGTCGAGGGGCGGGGTGAGGAAGTGCGCGCCTTTCGCGGTCCACTGTTCGTAGCAGGCGTGGACGTCGGCGACCCGCAGGTTGAGGAAGGCGGTCACGGTGCGGAGGTCGGCGGGCGGGCGCAGGGTGACGTCGGGTTTGTCGGGGGTGGGGCCGCCGCCGGTGGCCATGGTGATCCAGCCGTTGGCGACCTTGACGATGCACGGGTCGGAGTCCAGGACGACCTCCCCGCCCAGGACCGTGGTGTACCAGTCGCGGGCCCGGGTCACGTCCGCGACCGCGATGAAGTGGGTCAGGACGAACCCCTCGGCGGGGGCTGGGAACCTCATGCTCTCCATGACGCGCGGCTTTCTCGCTCACCGGCCCGCACCCCTGCCCGCGGTGGGAGCCGGGCCGGTGTACGGCGATTCCTCTCCACCGTAGGACGGTGCCGTCCGGGCGGCGACCGGACCGCCGGGCCGGGGACAGAGCATCGTCGCGCCATGTAGCGCCTTGCCGGGCACGGGCCGTGCCCACCTCACGGGCCCCCGAGGTGCCGGAGCCGTTCCTGCGTATGACCCTGGGTCCGCTGCGGATGCCTCCCGCGCCGCAGCATCGTGGCGTCCTCGCCCGGCGGCCGGTCGCTCGTCGCCGGCCGCCCGGGAGCTGCCAGCTGCGGTGCTCACAGGCCGGACGGTACGAACACCGAGCGGATGACACTGCCGGAATGGAAGGATCCGACCACGGCCGGGACCTCAGCGAAGGGACCCGCGCAGTTCGGCCGGGCGTAGATCCGCACTACGCGTGTGGTGTTGTTCGCGATGTTGGTCTGCTGCTGCCCGGACGCGGTCGGAGTGGGGACGCAGCCTCCGTTGAGGAAGAATTCCAGAGTCTCGATCCCGAGGACCGTTCCGCTGGCGTCGAGTTGCGTCACCGTCACCATACCGGTGGCGGCGACGGCGGAGGAGGGAGCCAGGAGCGGGCAGAGACCGCCCATCAGCTCCACGGCGAAGAAGCGGCCCCATCGGGACATCGGAATCTCCATGATTACGTGACGTGATACGCCATGACCGAATGTAGTTCGCATCGTCATCGTGAGGGCCGCTGCGGGCGCGGTTAGCCCGCGCCGGATGCGGCCAGCCGGAGCCGCAGGGAACCGGTTCCCGTCCGCCGCCGTCGGGCCCGTCCGCTGCGGTCTTGGGGTCGGCGGGTGTCGCGGTGCGGGGGTGCACGGGGGTGCTGTTCGGGTTAAGGGGGGTCTCTTCGGCGGAGTCCGCCGCGCGGGGTGGTGGCCGACGGGTTGAGAAGCCGTCCCACATCCACGGTGAGTGACTGATGGCGGAGTGTCGTTCAGCTGTGGTCAGTTGAACGCAGTATCTCGTGGGTCATGAGAGCGCGCCGAAACTGCAGGGACTACGAGACGCTGCCCCAGCACGCCGATTGGACTGACCAAATAGTCCAGTCCGGAGCGGTGTTCCTGCTGGGCAGGGGTACCCCACGTCGTCAGGTGCCGACCGTTCCGGCCGTCGGCGACGTCGACCAGGAGCCCCTCGTGCTGGAGGAGCGGACCCGCAGGCAGGTCATCGACTGGCGGGCCCGCACCTCTCACGACTCCCAGGTGGTGTCGACAACATCAACCAGTACGGCGGAACCTCGGCCCGGCGCCTGTTCAGCAACCAGCTGGTCGACCAAGCGCAGCGCCTCTCCGGATTCGGGCACCTCAACCTCGGCTGCCTCCCTTGGGGCAGGCGTGAACGGCGAGTTGTCCGGGGCGGACCCGGCCCGGGTCGCGCTGCGGGCCGGGTCCACCCCGGCGCGCTGCGGGCCGCGATGGAGGCAGCGCGCACCAACGGCCGGGGCAAGGAGAAGGCGAAGCCGCAGGTCGTCCGTACGGTGCTCCGCGACGGGCGTGAGCCGATGGGCCTCGGGACCGCGATCGGCACGCTGGTCACCGAAAAAGCCTCGGAGCTCCCGGCAACCTCCCGGCCGAACCTCAAGCCGAGTATCCAAGCCGTGTGGTCCGTGGCCAGCGGTTCCAACTCATCGCGGCCTCGACCGCGGAAGCGCACGGCGCGCTCCAACATGCCTACAGCGAGTGGTGCTCGATGCTCAGCCGCCACGCCTCGCGTGGAGTGCTGCGGGCCTCGCGGTCGCGCAGTTCACCGGCGAGCGCTTGGCGACTCGACTGCAGAGCAGCTCTAGTGAGACCTTGACCAGTAGCCGCCAGACTTGACGAAGGTCCACGGCGCACAGAAAACGATGGAAACCCCGCTGGACGTCCAATTCGGTGCATCGCGACCGACGATCTGACCTTGGAAGCTTTCGCAGATCACGCTGGCTTTGTACTTGCCGCCATTGCTGTGTCTGCACGGCCGACCCTGATTGCGCGAGCCTGCGGCCGGACGCCGGCCTCGGTCGCCGTACCCGTACCCGCATGTGACTGACCAGCCGCCCTTGGGTGCTGCTGGGTAATCGGCCTACCCTGCCGTACCCGACGCGGGCGGAGGTGACGGGCAGCTTGACGCTACTTGGGTTCGTCGGACCTCGGCAGGATGTCCATCTTCCTGAGCCGCCCGATCGCCGTCGACGCCCCGATGGTTGTGAAACCGGCCAGGGGTCGTCGTGGATGCCCGAGCACGCCGGCCTTCGGCGCTGCAGGCGGTGCTGGAACGCGCGCATGCCGCCCAGTGCGCCGCAGCGGCCGGCTCCGCCCCGGCGGTGACGTCTGGCGCCGAGCGTGCCGCGGCACTGGCCGACCCGGAGCTGGAGGAGGCGAGCGCCTGGTAGAGCGCTGACCGTTTGCCCGGTCACGACGTCGCGGGCCTGCTGCAGGAGTTGGTGGCGACCGTTCACCCCGCTGCCGCCGAGGGCGGCGCATTCCGGTCGGCCCGCGCCGTACCCGGTGCGCTGGCGGGGTTGCTACGCCGCGACGTTGAGGCGACCGCGCCCGCGGCCCGGCCTCTGGTCCTCGACGTCGACCACGACGAGGTCCGCCTCGGCGACCCGGCGGCCTTCGCCGAGCCGCTGCTCGCCCGTACGGTTCTCGACCTCGCCGCAGTGGATGCCACGGCCGGCCTCCCGCTCGCCAAGCGGCTACGGGCGTGGCTCCGGATCGACCAGGTCCACGCGCATCTGCACGCCCGACTGCTCGCCGCGCACCCGCCCCACGCCGCGGCCCTGGACACCGCGGCCCCCTCCGATGTGACGGCGGTGGGGGAGTGGTGGGACCGGGCGGTGGAGGCCACACTGCGGCTACTGGCTGACCGCCCGACCCCGGAGGGCGCCCGGCTGGTCGCCCTAGATGATTGAGTCCGATTTTTGCGCTGGTCGCAACCATGGCGAAGGGCGCCCGTTGGCTTGGGTGTGACTCCTGGCCTGGACGCCCTTCTGGCGGCACTGTACGTGTTCATGGACGACCATGTGGCGCCTCCTCGCCGGATCGGGCGACCTCCGAGACTGACGGATGCCGAACTCCTGTGCCTGGCGGTGGCCCAGGTACTGCTCGGCTTCCCCTCGGCCCGTCACTTCATCCGCTTCGCCCACGCCCGACTGGGGCGCCTGTTCCGCTACCTGCCCCAGCAGTCCGCCTACAATAAGCGCCTGAACACCGCCGGGCCACTGATCAGCCACGTGATCGAGGCATTGGCCCGGCAGGTGCCCACCTGGAACGACAACCTGCGGTTGATCGATTCCACACCACTGCCCTGCGCGGCCTCCCGCGAGACGGTCAAACGGTCCGATCTGGCCGGTCACTGCGGCTACGGCTACTGCCGCTCCCACTCCCGCTTCTTCTGGGGCTTCCGGCTCTACCTGGTCACCACCGCCGAGGGCATGCCCGTCACCTGGTGCCTGGCCAACCCCAAAATCGGAGAGCGCGAAGTGATGACCGCGCTCTTGCACCGCGACCATCACCTCGTTCACGCCGGGCAGGTGACCCTGGCCGACAAGGGCTTCGCCGGGAAGGAGTTCGAGGCCCTACTGACCGAGTGGTTCGGTGTTCATCCCATCCGGCCAGACCGCAAGGACGAGCCGGTCCGACACGGCCGCCTCGCCCGCTCACGCCAGTGGATCGAGGCCGTCTTCGACACCCTCAAAGGCCCACTCAGCCTGGAACACCACGGCGGCAGAACCCCAGCAGGAGTCTTCGCCCGCACCGCCCAACGACTCCTCGCCCTCGCCACAGCCATCTGGCACAACTGGACCACCGGCACCAAGACCAAACGATCTCTAATCGCATACGACCACTGAGAACATCGGACTCAATCTAGCTGGGGACGGCTGACCCTGTGCACGTCTTGCCGTAGTTACCGAACGCCCTCGGGGAGGATGTGTTGGAGCTGGAGCGGCCTGGTCCGATGGTGCCGTCCAGGGCGTAGGCGCCGTTCGCTGTCAGGTGGTAGACCCTGACGTTGACCGAGAGGTTGTTGACGTAGGAGCCGATTCCGTGGCGGAACCCGGTGTGGCCGTAGTTGCGGAGGTCGATGCACGCGTTCGTGCTCTGGGAGGTCACATCGAGTCTCCCGAAGTTGATGGGTTCGTACAGACACAACTTCCCGGAGGGGCACCCCCCGACCGCGGCGGCGGGGCCAGCGGTCGCCATCGTCCCGCCCACTGCCATCGCGAGCGCGGACAGGGTCACAGCCGTCTTCGTGAACTTCATGTCCTCATTTCCCTTCTCGCTCTGTCGCCGTGCGTTTCGTCCGGGTGCGAACCTACAAGGGGGCGGGGAGAGTGATGCGGCGATGCCTGCACGGATAGTTGGCGTTCCGCGCATCTGCCCTCAACTATTGACGACAACGCCGCGAGGCATGGTGCCAGGGCACGCGAGCCCAGCAAGATCCGAACGACACGCCCTAGACGGCTCCCCGCCGGTCATTCGTCGCAGGGGTGCAGGGCCGCGTGTGTCCGGTGCGGGAGTGGCTGGCCGATCAGACCTGGCGTGACGTCGTCGAACTCCCTCCGTTGGTTGTCGGAGGGACGGGCACCTTCCCGGCAGGGCTGAAGCACGCGGACGTCGTTTCCGCCTTGGGCAGGGCCGGCTGTTCCTGGAAGCCGCATGCTGCGCTGACCTTTGGTAACCAGTGCTCGCTTACGGTGATCGAGTCAAGAGCGAACTTCACCTTTGAGATCCCCGAGGGCGAGGAACCCGTGCTGAACGTCATGGGCCTGCCCGGCGATGGACACGACTGCTCCGCACGGACCGCAGGCCAAGATCACTGACGCGTAGCGCCGTCAAAACTCATGAAGACATTTCCCCCAGAGATCGCTAACCGCTGTTCAAACTGGTCGACAAACGCTGTCAGTGAAGGTGAACGAAGCCACGTCACTGCAGGTCGACCTCGCGACGGTGACAGCGAACGTCGCCCCAGGGGCACCAGTTCGGGTGGCGCGCTCATGCAGCTCCGCCTTCGTCAGCCGCTCCAACTCCTTCCGCGACGCTCTGGCCGAGGTGGCCCGCTTCTTCGCCCCCGCCCCGCCGCGCTTTACTCCGGCTCGGGCGCCGTTCCCACCTCCGTGCCCGCGGGCAGCCGGCCATGAGCTCCGGTGCGGGATGGCGCTCGCCGGGGGACCCCGGCTACGGGGGCCCATCCGCGTGGAGGAGGAGACGGGAGGGGATTTTGAATGCGTTCAGAAATGCGGGAGCTGGTGCAGCCGCAGGTGCGCGTGATGGACAGGTTCGGAGCGGTGTTGGTGGCTGCGATGTCCGTGCTGTCCGTCGAGGTTGTGATCGGGGCGATCGCGCTCGTCGTGTGGGGGCAGACCCAGGAGAGCCCAGGTCTTGCCTACAACACGATGGGGATCTTCGTCCTGGTCGTGGTGGCGCCGTTCGTTGCGGCGGCCGGAGCTGCCCTCGGTGCCCTGCTGTCCGTCGGTGTGGTGATGCCGCTTTTGGTCGTGGCCGGATGGCTTGGGCGCCGGCTCTCGGGACGCGAGGAGTGGTGGTGGGTCCCGGTGCTGGCGGCCGCCGGAACTGCCTTGCCGGCCGTGGTTGCGGCGGTATTCATGGAGTCCGGTCTCCTGGCGTGCCTCGGAGGGGGGCTCGTGGTGACGGTGGCGCTCGCCGTATCGGTGCTGGTCGCCCGTAGGTTGCTGCTACCGGACCGTCCGTGGCTCTCCGGCGGCGCGATGTTCGGGCGGGTGGCGCTCTATGGGACGTTCGCCGTTGTCACCACCGGCATGCTCGCCGGGATCGGCCTGTACGCCGGGATCGGATACGAGCCTCCGCGGCTGAGCACGGAACGGGCGGCCGGGACTTGGTCCGACGGAAAGGGCGGCGTGCTCACTCTCACGGCCGACGGTAGGGCCACGGCAATCCGCGTCGAGACGTTCGACGTGGACGAATCCTTCGAACCCGTGATGCACCAGTGCACCGGCATCGGGACCTGGGAATACGACCCGGGTGCCGGACCGTGGTCACAGGAGGTGGTTGTCTCCGTCGACGACTGCCCTACGGACACCTGGGAAGTACTCGGGACCCCCGAGCACCCGAAGCTGTTCGTCTTCGTCGGCGACCCCGACAACCGGGACCTCTACATCCTGCAACGCCGCGACCACGCCGTGTCTTACGGATTACCGCCGAGGTGGGAGTCGAACTTCTCCCCGCCCTCGACCAACAGCGCGTGCGCCGCCGTGCCCGTGCCAGCCTCTTCCGGGCGCACCGACCGCCACCGACTCAACCGCGGCGGAGACCGCCAGGCCAACCGCGCGCGGCACACAATCGTGCTGGTCCGCATGCGCTACGACCCGCGCACCCGCGACTACGTCGCACGACGCACCCTCGAAGGGCTCAAGACGAAGGACATCTTCAGATGCCTCAAGCGTTTCGTCGCGCGAGGTCTACCACCACCTCACCAGAGCAATCAGCGGAGCACCCCGGCTGTCTCCCACGGCTTGACGATCTATAGAAGCTTCAGAGTCGCTCAAGGAGTGAGGAGGTGGACGGCGGGGAGGTTCCCGGCCTGTGCGGCATCCTGGTCGATGCTCAGCCCCGTGTACGCGCCCAGCGCGGTGAACACCAGGGCGGGCAGGCGCGCGCCGTGCTGTTCGTAGTAGGCGATCACCTCGTCGGCGGTGGCATCGGGGATGGAGGGGAAGACGGCACCGGCGGCGGTGAGCGCCGCATCCAATGCCGACTCGTGGCCGGTGGTGGTGCCGAACTCTGCGCGCCGTATCACCTCGTCGCCTTCGACGTGCAGGATCGCGGCGGGCGGGCTGTACAGGTTCCGACTGGCGCACAGGATCTCTTCACCCGGGCCGGGCCACATCGAGGGGACACGGCGGAAGCCGGTTGCCCAGATCGCGGCGTGGTCGTTCTCCAGCACGTACGTCCACTCACCCTCGCTGCCGTACATCGCGTAGGAGTAGCGGGTGGGGTCGTGGCCGGGCGGGGTGGGCTGGCTACGCAGTTCGGCCAGCGGGGTGCGAGCGGCGAGCTCATCGAGGTCGGCCCCGAGGTTGATGAGGAACTCGTCAGGGTCGATGCCTCGGGCGAGAGTGAGGGAGACGCCGCCGCGCATTCCGGGGACGGGCGTGTCGGTGTAGGCGTGGGCGCCTATCCAGGTGAGGCCGTTGGTCATGGAGGGGGGTCCCTTCACTGGTGGGGTGGGGTCGAGCTTAGAGGTCGTTTTCTCCCGTTATTTCATCCTGGACTGCGAACTTGATCCGGTGATGCCGGGTTGCGCCAGGAGATCGTGGTCTCGCCGGTGAGGCGGCGGGCCATGAGGTCGGTCATGGCGAGGTGGATCATGGCTTCTGAGCGGGTGGGCAGGGTTGTCGGGTAGCGGGGACGCAGCAATGCGTCCCCGCTACCCGACACGCCTCCCGCAGCACTCCGAAGCCCACCTGAACTGGGCGCTCATCACCATGATGACCCGACGCCTCACCCGAAAAAACTCCCGCACCAGCCAGTGGGCAAGGAGAACTCGTGCCTGATCAACAGCAGCTGCGCGCCACGTGACTGAAAGTCATTGGCGCAGGCGTCGCGATGGTGCGTCTCCCCGCAAAGCGCTGCACCGAGTTCAACACATCCGGGATCATGAACCATGCTCCCGGATGCCTGGCACCTCACCGAAGACATCGACGACTTCCTTTCCCGGGCCGGAGACTTCCTCCGCTCGCGCCCCGCTCTGCACAACACGCCGCTCACCACACTGGAAAAGTGGCGGACCCAACCGGACGCGTTCACCTCAGGAGCCGTCCTCTTCGGCCGACTGGAGTCGGCAGGCGAGACCCAAGCGATCTTCTACCGCCCGCCGACCCGTCGACTGACCCTCACGCCACTCTCCCCCGAGCAGGCCGACGTCCTCGTCGTCCATCTGACCGGCCTCGGCCACACCCTCGCCGGCGTCACCGCGGACCACGACACCGCCACCGCATTCGCCGAAGCCTGGCAGCGGCACACCGGCGCGACGCCCACACTCCGCGTCCCGATGCACCTCTACCGCCTCGACACCCTCACCCCGCCGAACCCGCACCCAGACGGCCACAGCCGCCCAGTGGGCGAGCAGGACCACGACCACCTCATGCGCTGGTGCCGTGAACTCGCTGCCGACCTCAGCGAGACCGTCACCATCAACGCCGCCTCCTGGGCCGGCACCCGCTTCGCCGAGAAGACCTACACCTTCTGGGAGACCCCGGACGGCACCCCCGTCTCCATGGCAGGCGTGAACCCGATGGTCGCCGGCATGGTCAGGGTGGACCCCGTCTACACCCCAGCCCACCTCCGCGGACGCGGCTACGCAGCAGCCGTCACCGCAGAGGTGAGCCGGGCCGCCTGCGCCGCAGGCGCCACAGAGGTCGTGCTCTTCACCGACGCGGGCAACCCCACCAGCAACGCCCTCTACCAACGCCTCGGATACCGCAGGATCACCGACTGGGCCCCGTACGACTTCACCTACGCCACGCCAGAAACCATCTGAGAAGCAGGAACGCGAAAGGCCCAGACAACACCACCCCTTCCCCGGACTTCGCCCCCAGCTCCTGCCGACCTTCCGCGATCCGTGAGGCAGGTAGAAAAACACCTACCTAGCCTCGCGCTTTCAGTACGACGTGAAGTCGCTGTCATGCAGTGGTAGTTGCAAGGAGAGGAGTCGACTGCCCCGGCCCGTGACCGATGGCCGGTCCCCAGCCGGTTGGTGCTGCCCTTGCGGGCTGATTCTCGCCCCGGGCGAGGCACGTGGTGTGCTCGCCTGGTTGATGAGCTGGGCGTTGGAGCTGTGGTGGTGGCCGCGGACAAGGGACGTGTCGAGGATGCCGATGGCGCCGACGCCGTGATCGCAGCCGGCCAGGCCACGTTGCTCTCGCGCTCGATGGCCTTGAGGTGGTTCTTCAGCTGTTAGCTGGGGCCGTCGATGGAGATCACTTCGCAATGTGCAGGAGGTGGTCGAAGGATGGCGGTGGCGAGGACCTCGTCGCCGAAGACCTGACCCTGGTCTCTCACCTGGATCGGCCTGCGAGGATTCAGCCATGGACGATGCAGACCTCCTCGAATCGCTTGTCTCCTCTCTGGCCAGCGAGGAGACCGTCTACTCACGGTGGTGCTGGAGTTGGGGAGCTGACCTCGCGCACCATGTCCACGACCTCGCGAAGACCGCTGAAGCCGACTGGGCTCACGAGGCGGTAAGGGGCGCCGCTGGACCGACCACGATCAAGGAGATCGAGGCGGCCCTCCACCCCGTCACACGTGACACAGCGGTCGAGCTCCTGGTCAAACTCTCCGCCGACAGCCTGGTATTCCCCGGACACTCGCGGCGTGACCTCACCCACACCAAGCGAGCCGCAACGACGACGATGTCGATTCTGGGCCCTGGGTCGGAATGGTTCTCCAACATCAACGGCCCTTGGACAAACGGACGCGCGTGGAATCCCGTGACCCGACACACCTTCGACGGCGTAGTCGCCGGCAGCGGAAACGGATTCGTCGTCGTGCTCCTTCAGGTGGGCGAGGACTGAGCACCTCCGGACGCACGCCAGGCCCCTACGATTCCCCCCCATGACGATCGCTCCGGAGGCGCCTTCGCCCGCTCCGTTACGGTTCCTGTCCCTGGAATTTACCGACCTGCTTTCTCCCTGTTCATGATGTTTGTAGTGCCCGTGTCCTGACCGGCTCTAGTACTCCAGCCGTGGTTCGCGATCATGGCGAGTCGCTGCTTACGGCCCGTAGACGAGATCCACGCCGCCGCTGGCCTCGATCAGCCAGGACAGCGAATCGCTGCCGAAGGGCCAGCCGGTGGTGGCCACCTGCACCCAGCCGCCCGACTTGTCGGTTCCTGCGTGCCACCACCACCAGCTGCGATCGTCTCCCATTCCCTGCTCGGTCGGGTCGAAGTAGTACAACCATCCCGAGAGCGTCCACGACCCCTGGTCGACGGCCGCTTTCTCCTCTGGCGTCATCGCGCGCCACTGACGGAGCCAAGCCTCCGTATCGAAGGGCTCGCCGTGCTCCGATTCCGCGGTCTCGAGCGCGCACCGCTGAATGAACCAGGCTGGCAGTAGTTGCGGCCAGAGCTCATCTGCCGGCCAGTCACCGGTCTGGGAGACGACACACGCCAGTACCGCCCGCGCGTTGTCGATGACCTGGACCGGATCCTCGGCAGCGAAGCGGAGGCGCACAAGAAACGGCCGGGGCTCGTCGTCATCCTCGGCGCCCGGTCCAGATCGAAGGCGCCGCAGCTCGCCTGTTGTGATCTCCACGGTGAGGAAGTATGCACCGGCACTGACCTCGCGACATCTAGTGCCGCATCAAGCAACGTTTGCCCTACCGATGTTGCCGGGAAGGAGTTGATCAACACCTGTTGATCAAGGGATCCCTGCTCCTACTCTGTGACGCATGGCCGATGAGATGAAGATAGAGCGCTACCGGCATGAGACCGTGGAGCTGACGGTGGGGGAGCTACTCGAAGCCCTCAGTGGATTGCCTGCGGAGGCACCGATACGCATCGACGTGCCGCTGGCGCCGAGGTCGGTCGAGATGAAGGACTCGATCGACTCGGGTGGCAGCCACTTCGTGGTGAGCGGAGTCATCCTTGATGATGCCGGCTATCGGGACAAGGCGGTTCTACAGGCGGATTTCAGCTCGGATTGGTACGTCCGCCCAGTTGAGGCGGATGCAGAAGAGTGACCTGGCCCTGCTTGGGATGGCAGTTCAGGCGACGTTTGCTCTGCTCACGACGGCGCGAAGACGTTCATCTGCGGCGTGTTTGTTCCGCCAGATGATGTAGCGGCGGATCATGCTGCCCTGTTCCTTGTGGCTGGCGTGGTCGGTGCCGTCGAGGGTGAAGTAGCGCAAGGCGGTGAACTGGCATTCGATCCGGTTGAGCCAGGAGCTGTTGGTTGGGGTGTAGGCGATCTCGACGTTGCTCGCTGCCGCCCAGGTGCCGACCCGCTGGCACTTCTTCGTGGTCAGGTGCGGGGAGAAGTTGTCGCAGAGGATCGCGATGCGGACTTGGGGCGGGTAGAGGCTGCGCAGGTATCGGCAGAACTCCAGGAACTGGGCGCGCTTCTTGATCGGCTTGATGTGGCCGTAGAGCTTGTCCTTGGCCAGGTCCAGGGCGGCGAACAGGTGTCGAACTCCGCCGTAGCGGTTGTAGGTCGCCCGCCGCCTGCGGCGTGGCTCGCGTTCGGGGTCCTTGTGCTTGCCTGCGCGTTCGGCCCATTGCCCGCCCGGGTGGGGCATCGGGTTGAGCGGCCCGAACTCGTCCATGCAGAAGACGACGTCGGGCTCACCCTCTTCCGGTATTACCTCGCCGTCAGCGATCGCATAGAGGTGTTCGACGCGGGCCTTCTTGGTCGCGTAGTCGGGGTCGCGGGAGGTCTTCCAGGTCTTCAGGCGTTGAAAGGAGACGCCTTCCTCGCGGAGCAGGGTGCGTAGGCCCTCGTGGCTGATGTCGTCGACCACCTCCTCGGCGACCAGGAAGTCGGCCAGCTTGGTCAGGCTCCAGGTGGAGAACGGCAGGTCGTGCTCGGTCGGCTTGGACTTCGCGATCTTCTTGATCTCGCGCCGCTCAGGCAGGGTGAAGGTCCTTGGCCGGCCGCCTTTGTACTTCGGATACAGGGAATCGAAGTCGTCGGTGTTGAAGTTGTGGATCACATCCCGGACCCGTTCATCACTGGTGAACGTCACTTCGGCGATCTTCGCCACCGGCATGCCCTGCGCGGACAGCAGGACCATTTGGGCGCGCCGCCAGGTCACCACCGACCCGGTTCCCCGGCGGATGATCCGAAGCAGCCGTCTGCCCTCGTCATCGTCGATCTCACGTACACGCACTCGTTCTGCCACGCGGACAGGGTGACGGCCACGCGCCGCCCGGCACAACACCGGGACGGCGCGTCAGATCACAACAGGGCAAACGTTGCTTGCTACGGCACTAGATGAATGAGTCCGATGTTTGTGCTGGCCGCGACCATGGCGAAGGGCGCCCGTTGGTCAGTGTGTGAAGACAAACCTGGACGCCCTTCTGGC
>NZ_JBIRGU010000021.1:0-91647 GCF_044328175.1 Streptomyces sp. NPDC017979
CCCTCGACCCCTACACCCACTCCCGCCGCACCGGCGCCTTCCTCCTCATCGACCCCAACGACGGCACCACCCTCACCGCCGCCATGACCGGCGACAGCTTCGTGACCGCGGCCCGGTCGGCGCGGGCCGCGGCGGAGCCCGCCGACACCCCTGACGAGAAGTCGGAGTGGGATTTCTGATGCAGAACGTGTTCGCCACCTTCGCGAAAGAGGGCGGTCGGGTGGGTAGTGGCACCCTCGGCGCCGGTTCGGGAGGTGTGGAGCGATGTGCGCGCTGACCCGCGTCCCGATCCACCCGCGCCGGAAACGAAGACCCTTACCCGATGACTCCCCGGCCGCGCCGCACCGGCGTGGCCCCAGGGGACAACGAGAGGAACACCTCCCGTGCCTGCCACCCGCCCCACCCTCCGCCGTACCCTCGCCCTGACCGCTGCGCTGCCGCTGCTGGTCGGCACGCTCGCCGCCTGCGGCTACGGCTCCGAGGCCGAGAAGGACGACGAGGTCGCCCCGGCCGCGAAGGGGAAGAAGCTCTCCGCCGACAGCGTGCGCCTCGGCTACTTCCCCAACCTCACCCACGCCACCGCGCTCGTCGGTGAGCAGGAGGGCATCCTCCAGAAGGAGTTGGGCGGGACCGCGATCAAGTCGACGACCTTCAACGCCGGCCCCTCCGAGATCGAGGCGCTGAACGCGGGCTCGATCGACATCGGCTTCATCGGCCCCTCCCCCGCGATCAACGGCTTCACCAAGTCCAAGGGGAAGAACCTGCGGATCGTGGCGGGCTCGGCATCCGGCGGGGTCAAGCTGGTGGTCAACCCGGCGAAGATCAAGACGCTGGACGACCTCAAGGGCAAGAAGATCGCCACCCCCCAGCTCGGGAACACCCAGGACGTCGCCTTCCTCAACTGGATCGCGGAGCGGGGCTGGAAGACCGACGCGCAGAGCGGCAAGGGCGACGTCTCCGTGGTCCGCTCGGACAACAAGATCACCCCGGACGCGTACAAGTCCGGCTCCATCGACGGCGCTTGGGTGCCGGAGCCGACCGCCGCCCGCCTAGTCAGCCTGGGGGCGAAGGAGCTCCTGGACGAGTCCACGCTGTGGCCGGACAAGAAGTTCGTGATCACCAATGTGATCGTGAACCAGAAGTTCCTCAAGGACCACCCCGACGTGGTGGAGGCCGTGGTCCGCGGCACGGTGAAGACCAACGCGTGGATCAACGCCAACTCGGACGCCGCGAAGAAGTCCGCGAACAGCAAGCTCAAGGCGCTCACCGGCAAGGAGCTGCCCGCGGAGATCATCGACGGCGCCTGGCCGTCGATCCAGTTCCTGGACGACCCGCTGGCCAGCACCCTCCAGGCGCAGGCCGAGAACGCCGTGCAGGCGGGCCTGTTGAAGGAGCCCGACCTGGCCGGCATCTACGACCTGCGGCCCCTGAACAAGGTGCTGAAGGCCGAAGGCAAGCCCGAGGTCCCCGACGCCGGTCTCGGCGTCAAGTAAGCCGTAAGCCAATCCCAGGAGGTGACGACCATGGCCAGCGCCACTGTGACGAAGGACCGGGCCGGGGCCCGTACGACGGCCGGGTACGCCGCGCGGATCGAGCACGTCTCGAAGTCCTTCGCGACGCCTGCGGGGCGGCAACTCGTCCTGGACGACATCAGTCTCGACGTCGCTCCGGGCGAGTTCGTGACCCTTCTCGGCGCCTCGGGCTGCGGCAAGTCGACGCTGCTCAACCTGGTCGCCGGGTTGGACGCGCCGTCGGCGGGGGCCATCGAGACCCCTGGCGGACGCCCGGCGCTGATGTTCCAGGAGCACGCGCTCTTCCCGTGGCTGACCGCGGGGCGGAACGTGGAGTTGGCGCTGCGGCTGCGCGGCGTCCCCAAGGCGGAGCGGCGCCCCGAAGCGGAGCGACTGCTGGAACTGGTGCGGCTGGGCGGGGCGTACGGCAAGCGGGTGCACGAGCTGTCCGGCGGCATGCGCCAGCGCGTCGCGCTGGCCCGGGCGCTCGCCCAGGACAGCCAACTGCTGCTGATGGACGAGCCGTTCGCGGCGCTGGACGCCATCACCCGGGACGTGCTGCACGACGAGCTGACCCGGATCTGGCGGGAGACGCAGCTCTCGGTGCTGTTCGTGACGCACAACGTCCGCGAGGCGGTCCGGCTGGCCGAACGGGTGGTGCTGTTGTCGTCCCGGCCGGGGCGGATCGCCCGCCAGTGGGAGGTCGGCATCGAGCAGCCGCGGCGCATCGAGGACGCCGAGGTGGCGGAGCTGTCCATCGAGATCACCGAAGAACTGCGGGGGGAGATCCGCCGACATGGCCAGCACTGAGAGTCCGGCGAAGGACGCCAGGGGCGCCGACGGTCCCAAGGGCGCTTCGGACGCCGGGGACACCGGGGCGCCCCGGGCCGGCTCGGGGGACCTCGCCGGGTTGGAAGCGGGGCTGGACGCCCTGGACGCCGTACAGACCCAGCGGACCCCGCTGCGTCAGGTGCTGCTGAACAAGGTGCTGCCGCCGCTGGTGGCGGTCGCCCTGGTGGTGGCGGTCTGGCAGACGCTGGTGTGGGCGGAGGTCACCGACGAGGGTTCCCTGCCCGCACCGTCCGCGGTGTGGGACAGCCTGTCCGACCTGTGGCTCCAGGGGACGCTGCTGGAGATCGTGTGGACCAGCGTCTCGCGCGGTCTGCTCGGCTTCCTGCTGGCGCTGGCGATCGGCACCCCGCTCGGTCTGCTGGTCGCCCGGGTGAAGTTCGTCCGGGCGGCGATCGGGCCGATCCTCTCCGGTCTCCAGTCCCTCCCCTCGGTGGCGTGGGTGCCGCCCGCGGTGATCTGGCTGGGGCTCAACAACCAGATGATGTACGCGGTGATCCTGCTCGGCGCCGTCCCGTCGATCGCCAACGGGTTGGTGTCCGGCGTGGACCAGGTCCCGCCGCTGTTCCTGCGGGCCGGGCGCACGCTCGGCGCCACCGGCCTCAAGGGCACCTGGCACATCGTGATGCCCGCGGCGCTCCCGGGCTACGTGGCGGGGCTCAAGCAGGGCTGGGCGTTCTCCTGGCGGTCCCTGATGGCGGCGGAGATCATCGCCTCCTCCCCCGATCTGGGGCTCGGCCTCGGCCAGTTGTTGGAGAACGGCCGCAACAACTCCGACATGCCGGGGGTCTTCCTGGCGATCCTGCTGATCCTGGTGGTCGGCATCGCCATCGACCTGTTGATCTTCAGCCCGCTGGAGCGCGCGATCCTGCGGGGTCGCGGTCTCCTCGTCAAGAACTGAGCACCGGCATGCGCCCTCCCCGTCTCCTCGTCGTCGCCCACGGCAGCCGTGACGCCCGGCACGCCGCGACCGTGCACGCCCTGGTGGGGCGGGTGCGGGCGCTGCGGCCCGGACTGCGCGTGGAGACGGGGTTCCTCGACTTCAACGCGCCTTCGGTGCCGCAGGTGTTGGAGCGGCTGGCGGCCGAGGAGCCGGGGGCGGCCCGGGGTGCGGGGGCGCGGGACGGGGTGACGGACGTGGTGGCGCTGCCGCTGCTGCTGACGCGCGCCTTCCACGCCAAGTCCGACATCCCGGCCGTGCTGGCCGAGGCGTCCGCCAGGCTGCCGCGGCTGCGCGTCCGACAGGCGGAGGTGCTCGGCCCTTCGCCGCTGCTGCTGGCGGCGGTGGAGCGGCGGCTGACCGAGGCCGGAGCGGCGCCGTCCGCCGCCGTCCGACGCTCGACCGGGGTCGTCCTGGCCTCGGCGGGCTCCACAGACCCGGAGGCGATCGCAGCGATCGCAGAAACGGCGCGGGAGCTGCGGCGCACCGGTTGGTGCTCCGTGCGGCCTGCGTTCGCCTCCGCATCCCTTCCGCGCACGGAGGACGCCGTGCGCGCGCTGCGGGCCGACGGCTGCGCGCGCGTGGCCGTCGCCCCGTACGTGATCGCCCCCGGCCGCCTCCCGGACCGGATCGCGGCCGGCGCCCGTGACGCGGACGTCCTCGCGGACGTCCTCGGCCCGGCCCCGGAACTGGCCCGGCTGCTCGTCGAACGGTACGAGCAGGCGGTCGCCGCGACCCGCGGCGAGCGTGCGGCGTCCGATCGGATCGAGGTTTCCGCGTAGGGCCCGGTACGGTCGGTGGTCCGTGACGCGCTCGTGGCACCTCGGTGACGGGGACGCAGCGCAGGGCGGGCACGATCGGGGGCAGAGGGCAGGAGGCCGAGATGCCGTTCCACTACCACAAGCGGATCACGCTGATCCCGAAGCTGCTGCACGTCACGATCAGCCGGCACGGCTGGTCCTGGTCGCTCGGCGGCCGGCGGGCGCATCTGACGCGGGACAGCCACGGCCGGCGCAGCGCCGCGGTGCGGCTGCCGGGCGGCTTCAGCCTGCGCCGGGACTCCCGCCGCCACTGAGGCGTGCCGCCGGGCTGGCCGGGGTAGGCGCGGTTCCGCCGTGCGGCGGGCTGCGCTGTGGCGTCTGCGGCCCGTCTGTGGCTTGTCGCGCAGTTCCCCGCGCCCCTGATTCGCTCCCCCCGTCACTCGCCTGCCGGCTGAAGGCGGAGGCGTTTGGGGCGCGGGGCCTTCCGGGCGTGACCTAGAGGCTCGTCAGTTCGACGAGTTTAGTCACCGTGTTCCAGTTGCGGGTGGTGGCGACGAGGCCGCGGGTGACGGAGGGGCGGGCGAGGGCGTCGGCGAGTTTGGAGCGGCCGAGGCCGTCGGGGGCGTAGAGGTACAGCGCGCGGTCGCCGATGCGGAACTCCTCGGGGGCGAACGCCGCTTGGTCGATGCCGTCGAACCGCTCGGGCGCGACGGGCCCGGAGAAGTACGTGACGTGGAGCTGCTTGGGCTCCAGCGCATCCGCGGGGAACGGGCAGTCGGTCACGACGGCGCGAAGGTAGGCGGCGTCGCGCACGAGGCAGTCGACGGCGAAGCCGAAGCGGCGCTCGATGGCCTCCTCCAGCGCGCGGCGCACCGCATCGCCGGCGGCCTCGTCGGCGGCGTCGTCGACGGCGGTGAAGGCCGCGTTGCCGCTCTGGAGGTGGGTGACGACGTCCCGGTGGCCCAGGTCCGCGATGACGGAGCGCAGTTCGGCCATGGGGACCTTGCGGTGGCCGCCGACGTTGATCCCGCGCAGGAGCGCCGCGTATCTCGTACTCATGCGACTCACTGTAGGGACCGGGTCCGACAGCGGGTCAGTCCCGCTGGTAGCGGGCGAGCACCAGGTTTCCGTCGCGCACCAGTCGCTTGCGCAGCTCCCGTTCGTCGATGGCGCCGCTGTAGTACTCCTGGTACGCCGGGGTCGCCACCTTGTCCTTCCACTCCGGGTAGCCGCGGACGGACTGGGCGGGCGCGGGGCGCAGTCCGCGCGCCAGGGCGGTGCCGACGGCCCACCCGTGTTCGGCGGTGCGCAGGGACGGGTCGGCCAGGGCGCGGGTCCCCGTCGGGAGCATCCAGTCGCCGCGGGCGAGCCGGACCGTGTTCTGCGGCTGGAGCAGGAAGTCGACGAAGCGGGCGGCCTCCCGCTTGTGGCGGGCGTCCTCGGCGATGGACAGGGTCTGCGGGCTCACGCCCTGCACGGCGCCGCCGGGGCCGACGGGCATCGGCAGCACCGTCCACTCGAAGCCGTCGGGGGCCTGCTGCACGACCTGCTGGCGGTACGAGAAGCCGAGCGGCACCATCGCGTACTTGCCGCCGAAGAAGCCGGGCAGGGTGTCGGAGCCGCCGCCGCCGAGGGTGGTGCGGGCCGCGGTGCGGTCGCGGTTGACCTGGTCGCGCACGACGGCGGGCACCACGCCGTCCGCGTCGGTGAAGCGGATGCGGACCTTGCCGTCGTCCTCGCGGTGGAAGAGCCGTCCGCCGGCCGACAGCCCCATGTTGAGGCTGATGGAGACGGGCTCCTTCAGGGGCCAGGCGACGGCGTGCTTCCCCTCGCCCATCCGGGCGGTCAGGTCCTTGGCGACCTGGCGGAACTCCTCCCAGGTCCAGGGCGCTTCGGGGGTCGGGACGCGGACGCCGGAGGCCGCGAGGAGCTTGCGGTTGGCGATGAGGACCTTCGGCTCCTGGAGGAAGGGGACGCCGTAGACGCCGTCGCCGAAGGTCGTGGTGCGCCAGCTCTCCCGGGGGATGTCGGAGACCAGCCGCTCGGGCAGCAGCCCCCGCAGGTCGGCGAGGTATCCGCCGTAGGCGAAGTCGGCGAGGTCGTCGGACGCGTCGTGGATGACGTCGGGCGCCTCGCCGCCCTCGAAGGAGGTCAGCAGTTGGTCGTGGACGCTGTCCCAGTTGCCCTGGACGTACTGCACGCGGACCCCCGGGTTGGCCGCGTTCCACTCCCGTACCAGCGCCTTGTTGGCGTCGACGGACTCCTTCTGCCAGGCCAGGGAGAGGAAGCGGAGGCGGATGGTGCCGTCGTCGGGTCCGTCGTCGTCGGCGGTGCAGCCGGTGAGCAACAGGGCGAGTACGGCCAGGAGGGCCAGCAGCTCGGGCGGCGTCGGCAGCTTCGTCCGCGTCACGACTTCATCGCCCCCGCGAGCACGCCGCCGGTGATCCGCCGCTGGATGAGCGCGAAGACCAGCAGGGACGGGAGGGTCGCCAGGAACGCGGCGGCTGCGAGCGGGCCGAGGTCGGCGACGCCCTCCGCGCCGATGAAGTGCGTCAGCACGATCGGCAGGGTCTGTTTCTCCGGGGACTTCAGCAGGACGAGCGCGAAGAAGAACTCGTTCCACGCGGTGACGAAGGCGAAGAGCGCGGTGGCGACGATGCCGGGCCCGAGCAGCGGCGCGGTGACCGACACCAGGGTGCGGGCCCGGCTCGCGCCGTCGACCGCGGCGGCCTCCTCCAACTCGCGCGGCACCGCCCGCACGTACCCGGTGAGCATCCACAGCGCGAACGGCAGCGCCCACACCACGTACACCAGGACCAGCCCGGAGAGGGTGTTGATCAGCCGCAGGTTCTTCAGGACGAGGAACAGCGGGATGATCAGGAGGACGAAGGGGAACGCCTGGCTGAGCACGACCCAGCCGGTGGCGGCGGTGGCCAGCCGGGTGCGGGCGCGGGCCATGGCGTACGCCATCGGGGTGGCGATCACCACCGCGATCAGCGCCGCCGAGAGCGCCACCAGCAGGCTGTTGCCGGCGGCCCGCAGCAGCGGGTGCTCGTCGAACGCCTGCCGGAAGTTGTCGAGGGTGGGGTCCTCCGGGATCCAGGTGGGGTGCAGCGAGCCGAGTTCGCGGGCCGGTTTGAAGGCGGTGGAAACCAGCCACAGAAACGGCAGGGCGAGGAAGAGCAGATAGCCGACGAGGGCCAGGTACTGCCCGGCGCGGCCGGCCGTCGCCCGGGCACCGCGGCGACGGCGGCGGGCCGGGCGGGGTGCCCGGGCGGGCGTGCGGGCGGGGTCGACGGTGCCGCTGGGCTGCTTCACCGCTCGTCGCCTCCTTTGAGCCGCCCCACCAGGTAGCAGGCGAGCAGCACCGAGATGACCGCGACCATGACGCAGCCCATGGCCGCGGCGTAGCCGAACTGGCCGTAGCGGAAGGCTTCTTCGTACGCGAAGAGCATCGGGAGCCGGGTGCGACCGCCGGGGCCGCCGGAGGTGAGCACCCACACCAGGGCGAAGGCGTTGAAGTTCCAGATGAAGTTGAGGGCGGTGATCGCCAGGGCGACGGGCCGCAGCGCCGGCCAGGTCACGGTGCGGAAGCGGCGCCAGGCCCCGGCGCCGTCGAGGACGGCGGCCTCGTGCAGTTCCTGCGGGGTGTTCTGGAGGCCGGCGAGCAGGGCGACCGTGGTCTGGGGCATGCCGGCCCAGATGCCGACGACGATCACGGCGGGCAGCGCGGTGCCGAGGCCGGTGAGCCAGGCTTGGCCGTCGCCGAGGCCGAGGTCGCGGACGGTCTCGTTGAGGATGCCGGCGTCCGGGTTGTAGACCAGGCGCCACATGATGCCGACGACGACCTCCGGCATCGCCCACGGGACGATCGCGAGGGCGCGCGCCAGCCAGCGCAGACGCAGGTCCTGGTTGAGCAGCAGGGCGAGCCCGAGGGCGAGGGCGAACTGGGGGACGGTGACCCCGACGGCCCACAGCAGCCCGATCCCGAACGACTCCCAGAAGAGGGTGTCCTTGAGCAGGTCCTGGAAGTTCAGGGTGCCGATCCACTGGGTGGGCTGGGTGCGGCCGGCCTGGGCGTCGGTGAAGGCGAGGGAGACGCCGTACAGCAGCGGGCCGACGCTCAGCACGAGGATCGGGAGCAGCGCGGGCAGGACGAGGAACCAGGCGCCGTGGTCGAGGTGCCGACGCTTTCGAGGGCGGGGACGGGTGCTGGTGTCGGTGTCGGGAGCCGCGGTCGCCGCTGTCACGGTTACGACTCCTTCGGTTCTGCGCCGGCCTGCGCCGTGGGCTGTCTACATACGGACCTGCTTCTGCGGGATTGCTCTGCGGGCCTGTGACATCGTCGTGACGGCCCCACCGGGCGTCAAGGACGCCTGCCGCGAATGCGACACTTTGGCGAGTTCGCACAGGTGGACGGCGAGTGGCGAGTACGGAAGGCGCGGGACGCGAGGGATGGACGAGACACGGGCGCGGCAGGTCCTGGACGCCGCGGGGCTGCGGGCGGCGGGTCCTTCGGGAGGCGCGGAGCTGGTCGCGCTGGGCGAGAACGCGGTGTTCGCCGTCGGCGACGTGGTCGTCAAGGTCGGCCGCTCGCGAGAGCTGTTCGAGCGCGCGCAGCGCGAGGTGGCCGTCGGGGCGTGGCTGGCGGCGGCCGGGGTCCCGGCGGTACGGCCGGCGGAGGACGGCGCGCGGCTGGTGGAGGGGCATCCCGTCACCGTCTGGCACCGGCTGCCGCCGGCGGTGCGCCCCGCGCAGCCCGTCGACCTGGCGCCGCTGCTGCGTCGGGTGCACGCCCTGCCGGCGCCCGACTTCGCGCTGCCGCGCCGTGAGCTGCTGGGCGGGGTGGAGCGGTGGCTACGGCTCGCGGGCGACGCGATCGACCCGGCGGACGCGGCGTACCTGCGGTCGCGGCGGGACGGTTTCGCGGCGGCCGCGGCGGCGCTGACGCCGCACCTGCCGCCGGGCCCGATCCACGGCGACGCCCTGCCGCGCAACGTCCACGTCGGCCCCGACGGGCCGGTCCTGGTCGACCTGGAGACCTTCGCCACGGACCTGCGCGAACACGACCTCGTGGTCCTGGCGCTCTCCCGCGACCGGTACGGCCTGCCGCCGGAGGCGTACGACGCGTTCACCCGGGCGTACGGGTGGGACGTGCGCGCTTGGGAGGGCTGCGGGGTGCTGCGCGGGGCGCGGGAGACTGCGAGCTGTGCGTGGGTGGCGCAGCACGCCCCCACGAACCCGAAGGCCCGCGAGGAGTTCACCCGCCGCGTCGCCTCCCTCCGGGACGCGGATCCGTCCGTCCGCTGGTACCCCTTCTAGCGCGACGGGTGCGGCGACGCGGGCCGCGTCTTATCTGTGGCCCGTTGCCGGTTGCCCGCGCAGTTCCTCCCCCTGTGCCCCGCGGGCACGGGGCTCTTCAAGCGACCCTGTTGCGGCTTGCCGTAGCCCTGTGCTTCCTGCTTCCGGTGCGCCATGCCAACCCCCCTCGCCCGTAGGGCAGGGGGGCTGGGCGAGGAACTGCGCGAGCAGCCCACGCCGGTCGCAGGGAGCGCGCGGCGCGGTGGGGTCAGTGGGGCGCCGGGGTCGGGGCGCGCAGGGGCCAGGAGGTGTCGACTTGGGCCGAGGCGTTGCCCTTGCGGCGGAGGAAGGACTCGAAGTCCTTCGCCCACGTCGCGTACCAGACGATCTGACGCTCATGCAGGTCGGCCGCCGAACTCGCCGCCACCGACGCGTGGCGCGCCGCCAGCGCGCGCGCCACGCGGACCGCCGCCTCCGCGTCCGCCGTCGCGTCGTGCGCGTCGGCGAGCGCGACCGCGTACTCCGCGCAGGCCGCTTCGAGGGTGCGCTTGCCCTTGCGGTAGCGGTCGACGGCGCGGTCGATGGTGAGCGGGTCGATCACGGGCGCCGCGTCGCGGCCGCCGAGGCGCTCCGCGAGCGTCGGCAGGCCGTGCCGCTGGAGCTCCGCGGTGAGCAGGGTCAGGTCGAACGCCGCGTTGTACGCGACGACGGGGGTCCCGCGCTCCCAGTGCTCGCACAGGACCGTGGCGACCTCGTCGGCGACCTCGCGCGCGGGGCGGCCCTCCGCCGTCGCCCGCTCCGTCGTGATGCCGTGGATCGCGGACGCCTGCTCCGGGATCCGCACCCCGGGGTCGGCGAGCCAGACCCGGCGCTCGACGGGCGCCTCCACGTCCATGTGGACGATCGCGGCGGTGACGATCCGGGCCTGGAACGGCTCCGTGCCCGTCGTCTCCAGGTCGAAGCCGACCAGTGGTTGCGTGTGCCAAGTCATCCCGGGCCCCTTCTCCATGACGCTCCCCCAGTTGCCCTTCACCCTCGCATGCCGCACTGACATTCAAGACACCGGGCGGGAGTCGGCCCACGCCGACTCGAACTCCTCGCGGTAGATCTGGAACAGGCCGTGCTCCCCCGGGTCGGCCGGGTCCGCGGCCCGCACCACCGACCGTCCGCCGCCCCGCAGCACCAGCACGGGCGCCTCGATGCCGCGGGCCTTGCGCAGGTAGGTCTGGACGACGGCGACGCCGTCGGGGCCGTCGCCGTCGACCAGGTACGCCGTGAAGCGGGGCGTCTCGTCGAAGACGTGGATCTCGAACGCGCCCGGGTCGCGCAGCCGGGCGCGCACCCGGCGCACGTGCAGGATGTTCATCTCCACGGTCCGGCTCAGCTCGCCCTTCTTGATGCCCAGTTCGCGTTCCCGCCGCTTGACCGCGCTGCTCGCCGGGTTGAGGAAGAGCAGCCGCACCCGGGCGCCCGCCTCGGCGAGCCGGACCAGGCGCCGGCCGGAGAAGTTCTGGACGAGCAGGTTGAGGCCGATGCCGACGGCGTCCAGCCGGCGGGCGCCGCCGAACAGGTCCTCGGCCGGGAGCTGGCGCTGGAGGCGCACCCGGTCGGGGTGGACGGAGACGACGTCCGCGTACCGGTCGCCGACCAGGTCCTCGACGGCGTCGACGGGCAGCCGGTCCACGGAGCGCGCGCCGGTGCCGAGCATCTCCAGCAGCCGGGCCGACGCCCGTTCCGCCTGGGCGAGGACGGCTTCGTTCAGGGCCCGGTTGCGGGAGACGACGTTGCGCGCCACCTCCAACTCGTCCAGGGCGAGTTCCACGTCGCGCCGGTCGTCGAAGTACGGCTCGAAGCAGGGCCAGTGCTGCACCATCAGCTCGCGGAGCTGGGGCAGGGTCAGGAAGGAGAGGACGTTGTCGTCGGCGGGGTCGAGGAGGTAGCCCTTGCGCCGGGAGACCTCCCGGACGGCGACGGCCCGCTGCACCCACTCCTGCCCCGCGGGGCCGGCCGCCGCGACGACCCAGTCGTCGCCGTGCACGGGTTCGTAGATGGGGCGCAGCACCGCGGCCACCACGGCCCTCAGCCGCTGCTCCACCAGGTTCAGCCAGATGTAGGCGCGGCCGGCGCGCTGGGCGCGGGTGCGCACCTCGCGCCAGGACTCCGCGTCCCACTCCAGCTCCGCCCCGATCTCCACGGGTCTGGCGAGCGAGACCGCGCCCGGCGGGGCGTCGGTGGTGTCCCCCTCGTGACCACCGTCACCGGGGGGTAGCTCCAGCCCTCCCGAGCTCACCGGCGTGCCCCTTCCCGTCCCCCACCAAAGATCACCGCAGACTACTCCGCAAGCGTGAGTGGGTGCAGCCGGATGGACAGGCTCTTTTCCCAACTCCCGGTCGGGCGGAGGTCGTTCTCCTCGGCGGCGGTCCGGGGAGTGAGCGGATTCATAGCGGTGGGGCCGGCGCGGCGGGCCGGGGGGCTCGTCGGGGCGGTCGGGGCGGGCGCCCGGCCGTGGTCCCGGGCGTCTCGCGGGTGACGGAACGAGCCGCGTGTTGACCGGCGTCGCACGGCGTCCGTCGGGGGCGGTCGGGGGGCGCTCGGCGCCGTCCGCGGGCGGTCCAGGGACGCTCGGGGTACGTTCGGTCGGGAACCGGGCCCCGCGTCCCCCACCCGCCCGGATCAGAAGGGGCAGAGTCGATCCATGCAGGTCTGGCCGGGGCAGGCGTATCCCCTCGGTGCCACGTACGACGGCGCCGGCACGAACTTCGCGGTGTTCTCGGAGGCCGCCTCCCGCATCGAGCTGTGCCTCCTGCACGACGACGGGTCCCAGACCGCGGTGGAGCTGCGGGAGACGGACGCCTTCGTACGGCACGCCTACCTGCCGGGGGTGATGCCGGGGCAGCGGTACGGCTTCCGGGTCCGCGGCCCGTACGCGCCGGAGCGCGGGCAGCGGTGCAACTCCGCCAAACTGCTGCTCGACCCGTACGCGCGTGCGATGAGCGGAAGCGTGCAGTGGGACGAGTCCGTCTACGGGTACCGCTTCGGCCGGCCCGACTCCCGCAACGACCTGGACTCGGCGCCGCACACCATGAGCTCGGTGGTGGTGAACCCGTACTTCGACTGGGGCGACGACCGCTCGCCCCGGACGGACTACCACCGCACGGTGATCTACGAGGCCCATGTGAAGGGTCTGACGATGCTCCACCCCGAGCTGCCGCCGAAGCTGCGCGGCACGTACGCGGGGCTGGCCCATCCGGCGGTGCTCTCGCACCTGACGGAGCTGGGCGTCACCACGCTGGAGCTGATGCCGGTGCACCAGTTCGTGCACGACCACCGGCTGGTGGACGCGGGGCTGCGCAACTACTGGGGCTACAACACGATCGGCTTCTTCGCCCCGCACAACGCGTACGCCTCCTGGGGCGACCGGGGCGAGCAGGTGCGGGAGTTCAAGCACGCGGTGCGCGCGCTGCACCGGGCGGGCATCGAGGTGATCCTCGACGTGGTCTACAACCACACGGCGGAGGGGAACCACCTCGGCCCCACGCTCTCCTTCCGGGGGCTGGACAACGCGTCGTACTACCGGCTGGCGGAGGACCGGCGGCACTACACGGACACCACCGGGACCGGGAACTCGCTGTTGATGCGCTCCCCGCACGTCCTCCAGCTGATCATGGACTCGCTGCGGTACTGGGTCACCGAGATGCACGTCGACGGGTTCCGCTTCGACCTGGCGGCGACGCTGGCGCGGCAGTTCCACGAGGTGGACCGGCTGTCGTCGTTCTTCGACCTGGTGCAGCAGGACCCGGTGGTCAGCCAGGTGAAGCTGATCGCGGAGCCGTGGGACCTGGGCGAGGGCGGCTACCAGGTGGGGAACTTCCCCCCGCTGTGGACCGAGTGGAACGGAAAGTACCGCGACACGGTGCGCGACCTGTGGCGCGGCGAGCCGCGCACGCTGGCCGAGTTCGCCTCCCGGCTGACCGGCTCCTCCGACCTCTACCAGGACGACGGGCGGCGCCCGCTGGCCTCCATCAACTTCGTCACCTGCCACGACGGCTTCACGCTGCGGGACCTGGTGTCGTACGACGAGAAGCACAACGAGGCGAACGGCGAGCAGAACCGGGACGGGGAGAGCCACAACCGCTCCTGGAACTGCGGGGTGGAGGGCGAGAGCGACGACCCCGGGGTGCGGGAGCTGCGGGCCCGGCAGATGCGGAACTTCATCGCCACGCTGATGCTCTCGCAGGGCGTGCCGATGCTCAGCCACGGCGACGAGTTCGGCCGCACCCAGGGCGGCAACAACAACGCGTACTGCCAGGACAACGAAGTGGCGTGGGTCCACTGGCCGCAGCCCGAGGCGGTCGACGACGGGCCGGGAGACGGCCTGGCTCGGCGGGCGCTGCTGGAGTTCACCCGGACGATGGTGTGGCTGCGCCGCGACCACCCGGTCTTCCGCCGGCGCCGCTTCTTCCGCGGCCGGCCCGTGCAGGGCACCCGCGACGAGCTGACGGACATCGCCTGGTTCACCCCGCAGGGGGCGGAGATGCGGCCGCGGGACTGGCAGTCGGCGCAGGCCCGGGCGATGTCGGTGTTCCTCAACGGGCACGCGATCTCCGAGCCCGGCCCGCGCGGGGAGCGGATCCGGGACGACTCGTTCCTGCTGATGGTGAACGCCGGCGACGAGGACCTGGACTTCACCGTGCCCGTGCACCACGGCAGCGAGTGGCAGGTGGTGGTGGACACGGCCCGCACGGCGGGCGTCCCTCCGGGCGGCGGCACGAAGGTGTTCGGCGGCCAGCGCGTCCGACTGCTGAACCACAGCCTGACGGTGCTGCGTCGCCCCGCGTAGGCCAGGCCCCGGGGACCTGCCCGGAGTCCCGTGCGGCCGGTCCGACGGCGCCGCTGCCTCGCCGTGCGGCGGACTGCGTAGTCGTGTCTGCAGCCCGGTGGTGGGTTACCCGCGCAGTTCCGCCCCCTCGGCCCAGAGGGCCTGGGGGGACCCCAGCGCCACCTGATTCGCTGCCCCCGTCACTTTGTCTGCGGGCCGCGGCGAAGGTGTTTAGGGGTGCGGGGAACTGCGCGACCAGCCACAGGCGGGCCGCAGACGCAACGACACAGCCCGCCGCACGGCGAATCCGCGCCTGCCAAGGCAACAGCACCGCCGGACAGGCCACACGGAACGCGCGAGCAACCCGCCACCGGGCCGCAAACACCGACGCTCCCGCAAGGGACACCGCGGCCGATCGGGTGCGGGCCGGCGGGGTGGTGTCACTCCACCGGTGGAGGCCAGGGGCGGCGGCACTGACACGGCGGCCGTCGGCCCGGGTACGTACGCCAGCATGAACCCCACCGCCACCTATCGGCTCCAGCTCCAGCCCGACTTCCCCTTCGCGCGGGCCGCGGCCGTGCTGCCGTACCTCGCGGGGCTGGGGATCTCCCATCTGCACCTGTCGCCGGTGCTGGAGGCGGTGCCCGGCTCCACCCACGGCTACGACGTCACGGACCCCACCCGGGTGCGGGCCGAACTCGGCGGCGAGGACGGGCTGCGGGCGCTGGCGCGGGCCGCCCGGGAACACGGCATGGGCCTGGTGGTGGACGTCGTGCCGAACCACATGGCGCTCAGCCCGCGCCACAGCCCGGCGCTGTGGGAGGTGCTGCGGGACGGCCCTTCCTCGCCGTACGCCCGCTGGTTCGACGTCGACTGGGACGCGGGCGGCGGCCGGGTGCTGCTGCCGGTGCTGGCCGGGCCGTTCGGGGAGGAGCTGGCGGACGTACGGGTGAACGGCGACGCGGTGGAGTACGGGGAGCACCGCTTCCCGCTGCGCGTCGACGGGCCCGGCCCCGACGCCGACCTCCTGGAGTTGCTGGACGCCCAGCACTACCGCCTCGGCTGGTGGCGGCTGGCCCGTACCGAGCTGACGTACCGGCGCTTCTTCACCGTCGCGGAGCTGATCGGGGTGCGGGTGGAGGACCCGGAGGTCTTCGACGCCACCCACGCCAAGATCCTGGAGCTGGTGCGGGACGGGGTGGTGGAGGGGCTGCGGGTGGACCACCCCGACGGGCTCGCGGACCCGGAGGCGTACCTCGCCCGGCTCGACGGGGCGACGGGCGGGGCGTGCTGGACGGTGGTGGAGAAGGTCCTCACCGGCACCGAGCACCTGCCGCCGTCCTGGCCGGTCGCCGGCACGACGGGGTACGACGCCCTGCGGTACGTCGACGGTCTCCTCACCGATCCGCAGGGCGCGGCCGAACTGACCGCCTCCTACCGTCGGTTCACCGACGTCGCGGGCGACCGCGGCGGCTATTGGGACGCGACGGTCCGCCGCGCCGCGTACCGGGTGGTCGTCCACGAGTTGGCGTCGGAGACCGCGGCGCTGACCCGGCTCGCCGTGCGGGTGTGCGCCGGGGAGCCGGCGCTGCGCGACCACGCGCCGTGGGCGCTGCGGGCCGCGGTGCGGGAGCTGCTGGTGCGGCTGCCGGTGTACCGGCCGTACCGGGTCGGCGGCGACGAGGTGCTGACGCTGCGGGCCGCGGCCGTGGCGAAGGCCACCTTCCCGGTGCTGGCGGAGAGCTCCGCGGTGGACGTCGTACGGGACCTGGCGCTCGGGCGCCTCGGCGCGGGCGCGGACCACGACGCCTTCCGCGCCCGGTTCGCCCAGACCGCGTCCGCGCTGCGGGCGAAGTCGGTGGAGGACACCGCGTTCTACCGGTACGTCCCGCTGCTGAGCGCGAACGAGGTCGGCGGCGACCCGGGCGCGCCCGCCGTCACCCCGGCCGCGTTCCACGAGCACTGCGCGCGCATCGCCCGCGACTGGCCGACCACCGGCACGGTGCTCACCACGCACGACGCCAAGCGCAGCGCGGACGTGCGGGCGCGGATCGCGGTGCTGTCCCAGTGCCCCGAGCGGTGGGACGCCTTCTTGGCGCAGGTCACCGAGGAGGCGGCGGGGGCGGACGGCGGTCGGGCGCCCGACGCGCAGTTGGCGTGGGCGGCGTGGCAGACCGCGGTCGGCTTCGGCTTCCCGTACGAGGACCGGCTGCGGGCGGCGCTGCTGAAGGGGGCCAGGGAGGCGGCGCTGCACACGAGTTGGACGGAGCCGGACGAGACGTACGAACGGGCGCTGGCGGCGTTCGTCGCGGCCGGCCCGGCGGGTCCCCCGCTGTACACGGTGGCGCGGTTCGCCGCCGAGTTGGAGCCCTGGGCGCGGGCGAACGCGCTCGGGGCGGCGCTGCTGCACCTGACGGTGCCGGGCGTGCCGGACGTGTACCAGGGCACGGAGCGGGAGTACCTGGCGCTGGTGGACCCGGACAACCGGGCCCCGTTCGACGAGGGGCCGGGCGACGGGAAGACGGCGCTGACGCGGGCGGCGCTGCGGCTGCGCCGGGAGCGCCCTGAGGTGTTCGGCGCGTCGGGCACGTACGTGCCGTTGGACGTCAGCGGGCCGGCCGCCGAGCACTGCGTGGCGTACTGCCGCACGGGCGAGGTGGTGGTGGCCGTCACCCGGCTGGCGCTGCGGCTGGAGCGGGCCGGCGGGTGGCGGGGGACGGAGGTGGAGTTGCCCGAGGGGCCGTGGGCGGACGTGCTCGCGGGGCGGACGGTGCGCGGCGGGCGGGTGGCGGTGGCGGAGCTGTTCTTGGAGGGCCCGGTGGCGCTGCTGGCCCGCCCCCGCGACTGAACACCACCATCCACGAAGAACTGTGACGTTGCGTCAGCGGGCGGTGAGGCGGAAGGCGATGTTGCCGAAGGTGACCGCGTCGCCGGCGCGCACCGGGATCGCGCCGGTCACCCGGCGGCCGTTGACGGTGGTGCCGTTGGTGGAGCCGAGGTCCCGCAGGATCCACACGCCGTGCCGCAGGCTCAGCTCCGCGTGCGCCCGGGAGACGCTCTCGTGGCTCAACCGCAGGCCGTTGCCCGGGTCGCGGCCTATCCGCAGGGCGTCGGGCCCGGGCTCGGGAAGCAGCAGCGCCGGGAGCTTCTCGGCGTGCCACGCCCTGCGCAGCCGTACGAAGAAGGCGGACACCCCGCCCACCGAGCGGACCAGCCGCTGGGCGAGGTCGCCCTCGCCGCGCAGATCGGCGGTGAGGGCGTCGAGTTGGGCCGGGTCGCGGGCGGCCAGGGCCAGTTCCATCCGGCGCTGGAACGTGTCGTACGAGAGCCGGCCGTCGGCCGCGCCGTCGGTGAGCACGCCGATGGCCCGGTCCCGCTCGGCGTCGGTGGGGCGCGGCGGCACGGGGCCGACGGGCAGCGCGGGGAACTCGGTGGACGACGTCACGCCGTCAATTGTCGGTCCGGCACGGTCGGGGTGTCCACACGATCGACGGCTTCGACCGTCACGGTCCGGTTGTTGACCTGCGCGGAAGCCACGGGGGCCGGGGAGCTCGGCGGGTGGAAAAGCCGCTGGACGGCGGACGGGTCCCCGGGTTAGCGTGCTCACGACGCCGAAGAGACCAGGTCGAAAGGAGGCGAGTGCCGTGCAGTCCATCGCAATCTCGCGCTCCCTTTCGCACCTTCGCGCGTTCGTCAGCTGACCCGGGAGCGCTCCTCATCGCAGGTTTTGCATTCCGGAGGCTTTTTCCATGACCTCTCTGGTCATCCGCGCCCTCTCCGAGGGCGACGCACATCTTTTCGACACCCTGCCCGACCCGCTCGGCATGGCCGAGGCGCTGGCCGGCCGTTCCCACCGCCCCGAGTGGAAGCGGGTCGCGCTGCGCGACGGCAAGGTCGTCGCCCGCGCCGCCTGGTGGGGCGGCCCGAACGACCCCTCCCCCATCAACGTCAACTGGTTCGACGTCGCCGAAGGCGAGGAGGAGGCGGGCGCCGAGCTGCTGCGCACCTCCCCGTACCAGGTGGACTACGAGCTGGTGCTGCCCGCCGGCTGGCGCGCCGACCCGGTGCTGAAGGCCGCCGGCGAGGCCCGGCTCCGGGCCGCCGAGGCGGCCGGCATGAGCGTCCTCGTCGAGCGGTACCGCTATCTGTGGACGCCCGAGTGCGGGCTCCCCGAGCGGCCGGGCCGGCTGGTGTTCCGGCCGGAGCCGGACGACGAGGTCGTCCTGGACGTGCTGCGGCGGGTCCACACCGGCACCCTCGACGCGCACGCGCTGCACTCCATCGCGGAAGGCGGCCTGGAGCAGGCGGCCCGCGAGGAACTGGAGTTCTTCCACTGGTGCCCGTCGCCGCGCGAGTGGTTGCAGCTCGCGCACACCCCGGACGGCGAGCTGGTCGGGCTGCACGTGCCCGCCCACAACCCGAGCGGGCCGTGCGTGGGCTTCATCGGGGTGGTGCCCGAGGCCCGCGGGCACGGCTACGCCTACGACCTGCTGGTGGAGTGCACCCACCGACTGGTCGAGGAGGGGGCGCAGGAGATCGCCGCGGCCACGGACCAGCCGAACGTGCCCATGGCGAAGAACTTCGCCCGGGCCGGCTACCCGATCGTGCAGGAGCGCATCGACCTGCTGCCGGGGGCGGCGCCGACCGCCGTGTGATCCGTACCCGGTCCCGTCCTGAGCGTTGATCGTGCGCGGGGGTGTCCGTGAGCTTCGGGCACCCCCGCGCCGAGCGCGCTCCGGGCGAGCCGTGGAGAGCCACGTCGACGTCCTCGACCCGGCCGGGGCTCCACCCGGCCGGGAACTTCCGCAGCGTCGGTGCGGCCCGTGACCCCACTGGCCGCACCGACCGCCCCTTCAGGCCCCGGGCTTGTCAGGATGGGGGCCGTACGGCCTCCGGCGGCCCGGGCCCCGGGGTCCGTCGCACGGGTTGCGTACGGCGTCGAGGACGAGGGGATGCGGTGCTGTTCGAGGTGTGGGCGCCCCGGGCTCGCGAGCGGGTCACGCTGTGGCTGGCGGGCGAGTTGCGGGCGATGGAACGGGACGAGGACCGCCCCGGCTGGTGGTGCACCGAGGCGGACGCGGGCGACGGCACGCGGTACGGCTTCGCGCTCGACGACGGCCCGGTGCTGCCCGACCCGCGCTCGCGCCGCCAGCCCGAAGGCCCCGACGGCCCGAGCGCGGTCGCGCTCCCCGACGCGCACGACTGGCGGCACGACTGGCCGGGGCGGGGGCTGCCCGGCGCCGTCCTGTACGAGTTGCACATCGGCACGTACACCGTCGAAGGCACCCTGGACGCGGCCGCGGACCGGCTCGGCGAACTCGCGGAGCTGGGCGTGAGCCACGTGGAACTGCTGCCGCTGTGCCCCTTCCCCGGGGTGCACGGCTGGGGGTACGACGGGGTGCTGCCGTGGGGGGTGCACGAGCCGTACGGCGGGCCGGCGGCGCTGAAGCGGTTCGTCGACGCCGCGCACGGGCACGGCCTCGGCGTCGTCCTCGACGTGGTGCACAACCACTTCGGCCCGTCGGGGAACCACCTGCCGGCCTTCGGCCCGTACCTGACCGATGCGCACCGCACCCCGTGGGGCGCCGCGGTCAACCTGGACGGACCCGGCTCGGACGAGGTGCGGGCGTACCTGCTCGGCAGCGCGCTGCGCTGGCTGCGGGAGTTCCGGTTGGACGGGCTGCGGCTGGACGCGGTGCACGCGCTCGTCGACGACCGCGCCCGCACCTTCCTGGAGGAGCTGTCGACCGCGGTGGACCGGCTCGGCGAAGACCTGCGCCGGCCGCTGTTCCTGATCGCCGAGTCCGACCGGAACGACCCGCGCACCACCGCGGCGCGCGACGGGGGCGGCCTCGGGCTGCACGCCCAGTGGAACGACGACTTCCACCACGGGCTGCACACCGCCCTCACCGGCGAGTCCCAGGGCTACTACGCCGACTTCGCCGCCCATCCGGAGGGCGGGGCCGCGGGTGCGCTCGCCAAGTCGCTGACCCGGGTGTGGTTCCACGACGGCACGTACTCCGCCTTCCGGGGCCGCTCCCACGGCCGCCCGGTGGACCTGACGCGCGCCCCGGCGCACCGCTTCGTCGGCTTCGCCCAGTCCCACGACCAGATCGGCAACCGGGCTGCCGGGGACCGGCTTTCGGCGTCGCTGGAGCCGGGCCTGTTGGCGTGCGCGGCGGCCCTCGTACTGACGGGCCCCTTCACGCCGATGCTCTTCATGGGCGAGGAGTGGGGCGCCGGCACGCCCTGGCAGTACTTCACCGACCACACCGACCCGGAGGTGGCGCGGGCCGCGCGGGAGGGCCGGCGGCAGGAGTTCGCGGCGCACGGCTGGGGCGCCGGGGACGTGCCGGACCCGCAGGACCCCGCCACCCGCCGGCGCTCCTGCCTGGACCGGGCCGAGCGCACCCGCCCGCCGCACGACCGCCTGCTGGCCTGGCACCGGGAGCTGATCGCGCTGCGCCGCGCACAGCCGGACCTCACCGACCCGGACCTGGCGACGGTGCGGGCGACGCACGACGGGGCGGGCCGGTTCGTGGTGCGCCGCGGGGACCTGCGGATCGTCTACAACTTCGGGGCGGAGCCGGTGCGGGTTCAGGTGGGCGCGGACGCGCAGGTACTGGCCTCCTGGGACCCGCCCGAGGCGCCGGACGCACAGGGTGGGCTACGGCTCGGCCCGCGCACCTGCGTCGTCGTCCTCGTCCCGTGACGACCGTGCTCCGGGTGATCACGTGACGGTCGCGCCCGGGGACCATAGGGTCGGTGCCATGGAGCAGAAGAACCTCGGCAGGACGGGCCTGCGCGTCAGCGAACTGGCCCTCGGCACCATGAGCTTCAGCGGCGACGAGGACGGCCACCGCGTCCTCGACGCCTTCGCGGACGCGGGCGGCACGTTCATCGACACCGCCGACATGTACGCACGGGGCGAGTCGGAGGAGATCCTCGGCCGCTGGCTCGCCAAGCGGCGGCGGGAGGACTTCGTCATCGCGACGAAGGTGTGGGGGCGCATGGGAGACGCTCCCAACGACCAGGGGCTGGGCCGCAAGCACCTCGTCGCCGCGGTGGAGGCGAGCCTGCGGCGGCTGGGCACCGACTACGTCGACCTCTACCAGACCCACATCTGGGACGCCTGGACCCCGTTGGAGGAGACCCTCGCGACCCTGGACTCCCTGGTGACCGCGGGCAAGGTGCGCTACCTGGGCACCAGCAACGTGACGCCCGCCCAACTCCAGCGCTCCCTGGACCTGGCGCGGCACTCGGGCTGGCAGCCGTACGTCTGCCTCCAACCCCGGTACAACCTGCTCTGCCGGGAGACGGAGTGGGAGTTGCTGCCGCTCTGCGCCGAGCAGGGCGTCGGCGTCATCCCGTGGGGCCCGCTGGCCGGCGGCTGGCTCACCGGCAAGTACCGGCGGGGCATGGAGTCGGTGCCCGAGGGCTCGCGCGAGGCGCACTGGCAGCGGCAGAGCGGCAAGGAGGGCTGGCGCACCAAGGCGACGGAGGAGACCTGGCGGGTGCTCGACGCGCTGGACGAGGTCGGCGAGCAGACCGGCCGCACCCCCTCCCAGGTGGCGCTGCGCTGGCTGGCGGAGCAGCCCGGGGTGACCGCGCCGATCCTCGGCCCCCGCACCGCGGAACAACTCGCGGACCACCTGGGCGCGGTGGGCTGGACCCTGACGCCCTCCCAACGCACCCGCCTCGACGCGGCCAGCGCCCGCCCCCTCCCGTACCCCTACGAAATGCAGTCCCGCCTCGGCGACAGCCGCTAAGCCCTTGGCGGGGGCCGGGGGGCGCGGTCGCGTCGCGGGTGCCAAGCGGTGACGGCGTCTGCGGCCCGGTGGTGGGTTGTTCGCGCAGTTCCGCCCCTGTGCCCGGAGGGCGTGGGAGGTACTCCCAGCGCCCCTGAAACCCCTGGCCTGCTGGTGACCGACAAGAGCAGGGAAACAGGGGCGCGGGGAACTGCGCGAACAACCCACCACCGGGCCGGACAGACCGACGCTCCCGCAGGGCAACGGCGGCTACGTCCACCCGCACAGGGAAGCGCACCGGACTTTCCGGACGAAGGTTTCAGGGGTTGCTGGGTCCCCCAGCCAGGCCCTCCGGGGCCGGGGGGCGGGACTGCGCGACCCGCCGCAGACGGGCCGCAGACGTCGCAGCCCAAGCTCGCCGCACGGCGAAACCGCGGCTACTCGACGATCGCCATCGTCCGGTCCGTGTCGTTCAGCCGGCGGCCGCCGTCCTCCGTGACCGTCACGATGTCCTCGATGCGGACGCCGAACCGGCCCGGCAGATAGATCCCCGGCTCGACGGAGAAGCACATGCCCGGCACCAGCGGCTGTTCCTCCCCCTCGACGATGTAGGGGGGCTCGTGCGTCGTGACCCCGATGCCGTGGCCGGTGCGGTGGATGAACAGGTCTCCGTAGCCGGCCTGTTCGATGATCTCGCGGGCCGCCCGGTCGACGTCCTGGCACGGCACGCCGGGCCGTACCGCGTCGCAACCGGCCTGCTGGGCCTCGCGCACCACGTCGTGGACGTGCTGCTCGGCCGGCGTCGGCTCGCCGACGTGGACGGTGCGCGTGGTGTCGGAGCCGTATCCGTCCTTGAGGCCGCCGAAGTCCATCACGACCATGTCGCCGTGCTCGATGGTGCGGTCGCCGGCCTCGTGGTGGGGGTTGGCGCCGTTGGGGCCGGCGCCGACGATGGTGAAGTCCACCTGGGAGTGGCCGAACTGCCGCAGCAGCGAGTCCAGGTCGCGGGCGACCTCCGACTCCCGGCGGCCGGCGAACCGCACCTTCAGGATCTCCTCGTACGTGGCGTCCGCCGCGGCGCCGGCCGCGGCCAGCCGCGCCAGTTCGTGGGCGTCCTTGACGGCGCGCAGCATCGGCAGGACGTCGGTGAGCGCCGCGTACGAGGTGTCCGGCAGCGCCCTTTGCAACCCGAGCAAGTGCAGGGCCCAGGTGTTGTCGCTGACCGCGTAGCGGCCGGTGGGCGCGAGCAGGTCGGCGGCGATCGCGTACGGGTCCCGGCCGTCGGTCCAGTCGCGCAGCGCGAGCGCGGGGGCGCCCACGGCCTTCGCGGCGTCCGGGGCCTCCAGGGCGGGCACGACGAGGACCGGGTCGGCTTCGGCCGACAGCACGAGGAGGGTGAGGCGTTCGGTGTCCGCGGGCGGCCCGTAACCGGTGAGGTGGACGAGGTCGGGCCCGGGGGCGACGAGCACCCCGGCGAGTCCGGCGTCCGCAGCGGCCCGGGCCGCCCGGTCCATGCGGGCGCGGTATTCATCGGCCGTGAAGGGCGCGGGCACGGGCGACTCGGATTCGGTGGACATGGCTCCATCGTGCCCGCGGCGGGTGGCCTGCGCGACCCCTGTGCGGGCGCTACGACTACGGTCTGCGACCGTCGCCGGGGCCGCCGGGGCCTGCGTCGCCCGGGCCGTCGTCGCCGGGGATCCCCTGGTCCTCGGCGATGAGCCGCTCCAGCAGTTCCTGGAACTCCCGGCCGACCACGATCCGCATCGCCTCGCCGTCGCCTTCGTCGTCCCGGTCGCTGAGCTGGGTGAGGGTCCCGTCGCGCCACCAGTAGACGTACGGGCTGATCGCCCCGGGCGTGTCGGCGAACCCCGACGCGGCGAAGCCGGCGAGCGCGTTGAGCGCGGGGATCAGGCTCACGTCCCGGATGACGTGGAAGGCGAGCTGGTGCCGGAAGGGGAACGCGACCAACGCGCCTTCGGGCGGCAGGGTCTCCCCCGTCGCCTCCCGCACGACGCTCTCCAGCACCAGCACCCGGCTGGCGGTGTAGAAGGAGTCGCCGACGACGACCTCGAAGCGCACGCCGTCCTCGCCCTTGACGGTCTCGTGGCCCTCGATGGGCAGTCCACGGAGGTTGTACAGGGCCTGTTCGCGCAGGTAGCGCAGGTCCCCCAGCGGTGCGAGCGCCTCGTCGGTGAGCATCATGACGCTCTCCGGCAGATCGAGCGCGATGACCTCCCACAGTCCGGGGGCGAGGCCGCGGGCGTACTCGAAGCCGGCCGGGTCGAAGCCCTCGGCGCCGAGGACGCGGGGGTAGAGCTGGGCGCGGATCTGCTCGGTGGGGAGGGTGTCCAGGGCGGACGGGCCCTCCATGGTGCGCAGCACCATGCCGACGTGCTTGCGGACCAGCTCGGGCCAGGCGCGCGGGCCGCGGTCGTCGTTGTGCACCACGGCGGCGAGGTTGGCCAGACCGAACTGGCGGCCCGCGCTGTCGGCGACGACGTCCGCGTACACCGTCACTTCCAACCCCTGCTCGGCGAAGGCTTGCCGCACGTGGGAGCGGAAGCGGGCGCCCTCGTCCACGGAGAAGTAGGAGAACTCGGGGTCCCGGGGCGCGTCGCGTCCGTCGCGCTTCGGCCCTCGCCGGAAGAACCCCACGTCATCCGCCTTTCACTCGACTGCCGTGCCTTCCTTCGAGCGTACCCACCCTGATCGTCCGGCCAGGCAAAGCGCGGTTCAACTCAGGGCGCGCTGGGCCGTACGACGTGGTCGGCGCGGTGGCGGCCGGGGGCGACGAGCCGGGCGTTCGCCTCGTCGGACCGAGCCACCCAGCGTTCGGCCGCGGCGCGCTCCTTGCCGTGCGCGACGTGCCGCTCCACCAGCCGGCGCACCCGGACGTCCCGGTCCAGCTCCAGGTACCACACCTCGTCCAGCAGCGGCCGGACCCGGGCCCAGGGGCCGTCGTCGTGGAGCAGGTAGTTGCCCTCGGTGACGACCAGGGGGACGTCCGGCGGCACGGCGATGCTCCCGGCGACCGGTTCCTCCAGGTCCCGGTCGAAGGAGGGCGCGTACACGGTGACGCCGGGGGCGGGGGAGCGCAGCCGGGCGAGCAGTGCGAGGTACCCCTCGACGTCGAAGGTGTCGGGCGCGCCCTTGCGGTGGGCCCGCCCGAGCCGTTCGAGCTCCGCCTGCGCGAGGTGGAACCCGTCCATGGGGACGAGCACGGCGTCCCCGGCGAGCGCGTCGACGAGCTCCCCCGCGAGCGTGGACTTCCCGGCGCCGGGGGCCCCGGCGATCCCCAGGATCCGCCGACCCCCACCCGCGACGAGGTCGCCCGCGCGCCCCGCCAACTGCGACGACAACCTCATGCGCGCATTCTCCCACCCGCCCTGCCGACGCGACCCGCGTCCCGGGACGCACCTGCGGTTTCCCTACGGGGTGCGGAGGTCTCTGCGGCCCGGCGCCGGGCCGCTCGCGCAGACCCCCAGCGCCCCAAACCCCCTACCCCGCAGGTGACCGACAAGGGAGCAAATCAGGGGCGCGGGGAACTGCGCGACCAGCCACAGACGGCCCGCGCAGACCAATGCACCTGCAGGGATACGGCGGAGGTTCCTCGGGGCGCTGGGAGTCCCCCGTGCCCACACGGCACGGGGGGGGCGGAACTGCGCGAGCAGCCCGGCACCGGGCGCACAGACCTACGCGCCCCGCAGGGGAAACCGGGGCGCCGCAAAGGGCGGGGCGTTCAGGACTCCGTAGGGGTCAGTCGCAAGGACACGCTGTTGATGCAGTACCGCTGATCCGTCGGCGTCGGATACCCCTCGCCTTCGAAGACGTGCCCCAGATGCGACCCGCACCGCGCACACCGCACCTCCACCCGCACCATGCCGTGCGAGCTGTCCTCCAGGAGTTCGACCGCGTCGGAGTCCTTCGGGTCGTAGAAGGACGGCCAGCCGCAGTGCGAGGCGAACTTGGTGTCGGAGCGGAACAGCTCCGCACCGCACGCCCGACACTCGTAGACGCCCTCCGTCGTCGTGTCGGTGTACTCCCCGGTGAACGCGGGCTCCGTGCCCGCCTGCCGCAGGACCTGGTACTCGGCGGGGCTCAGCTCCGCGCGCCACTGCTCGTCCGGCTTCTCGATGTCGTACGCCATGAAAACCGCTTCCTCAGCTCGACAGACGGGCCAGGATGCGCGGACCGAGGTCCGTCACGTCACCCGCCCCCATGGTGAGAACGAGGTCACCGGGCTTCGCCATTCCCGCCACCACCTCCACGACCGCGGCCGCGTCGGCGGAGCGGACCGCGGTGACGTCCGCGCCCGCCGCGCGGGCCGCCTCGACGATCACGTCGCTGGTGACGCCGGGGATCGGGTCCTCGCGCGCCGGGTAGATGTCCATGACCACGGAGGCGTCGGCCGCGGCGAGCGCCTGGCCCATCTCCTTGCCGAGTTCCTGGGTGCGGGAGAAGAGGTGCGGCTGGAAGACGACGAGCAGCCGGGAGTCGGCCGCGGCGCCCCGCATGGCCTCCAGGTCGGCGGTCATCTCGGTGGGGTGGTGGGCGTAGGAGTCGATCACCTGGACGCCCGCCGCCTCGCCCTTGAGCTGGAGGCGGCGCTTCACTCCGGTGTACGCGCCGAGCGCGCGCGCCAGGTCGGCCGCGGGGACGCCGAGCGCCGCGCCGGCGGTGAGCGCGGCGACCGCGTTCAGGGCGTAGTGGCGGCCGGGCACGGAGACCGTGAAGGTCAGCTCGGCGCCGTCGAGCGAGACGGTGACTTCGCTGGTCAGGCCGTGCGGAACGATGCTCCGCACCTGGACGTCCGCCGTCGCGGACTCGCCGTACGTGGCGATCCGCAGGTCCGGGCGGTCCCCCAGCCGGGAGGTCAGCTCGACGGCGCCCTCCTGGTCGGCGGAGACGACGAGCGTGCCGCCGGGGGCGACCTTGCCGACGAAGGTTTCGAAGGACTCGTGGATCTCGTCCATCGAGGCGTAATTGGCGTGGTGGTCCAGCTCCACGTTGAGGACGATCGCGACCTCGGGGTCGTACTTGTGGAAGCTGCGGTCGCTCTCGTCGGCCTCGGCGACGAAGATCTCGCCGTCGCCGTGCCGGGCGTTGGTGCCGGGCCCCGCCAGGTCGCCGCCGATGGCGTACGAGGGGTCGAGGCCCAGCTCGCCGAGGGCCACGGCCAGCATGGACGTGGTGGTGGTCTTGCCGTGGGTGCCGGCCACCGCGATGGCGCTGCGCCCGGTCATCAGGGACGCCAGGGCGTCGGAGCGGTGGACGACCGGAACGGACAGCTCCGCCGCGCGCAGCAGCTCCGGGTTGTCCGCGCGGATGGCACTGGAGACGACGACGCAGCTCGCGTCGGACGCCAGGTGCCCGGCCGCGTGGCCGATGTGGACCGTGGCGCCCAGTTCCCGCAGGGCATCCGCCGTGGGCGACTCCTTGGCGTCGCTGCCCGCGACCCGGGCACCGCGTCGGGCGAGGATCTGCGCGATGCCGGACATCCCAGCGCCACCGATGCCGATGAAGTGCGGGCGTTCCATGGCCGTGGGGATGGCGGATGCCATGCGTATCTGCCTTTCTGGTGCAAGCCTCCGGCCGGTCGCTCGCCCGGCCGGAGACCACCCTATTCGCTGTGCGCGAAGAGCTTGAGCACCGGGACGCCGACCTTGTGGCGGGCCCGGGAGGCCCAGTCGCGGTGGAAGAACTCCTCCACGTAGTGCGGGGCGGTCAGCACGATCACCTCGTCGGCGTTGGACTCCTCGACGACCGACTTCAGCTTGTCGAGCGGGTGGCGCTCGATGACCTGGCCGACCGCCTCGGAGCCCGCCTCGCGCAGCGCGCGCACGGAGTGCTCCAGGGCGAGTTCGGCCGGGGCGAGCGCGTCCTCGCCCTCCGGCTCCTCGCCCTCGTGGACGGCGTCCTTCAGCTCGCCGAGCGCCACGTCGTCGATGGCGCGCAGCAACGCGTCCGCCTGGTCGCCGCGGGGCTGCAACAGCACGACGAAGGAGACGCCCTCGTCCCCGTGGAGGGTCGTCACGAAGTCCACGTCGTCAGGGGTTAGAGGCTTCTCGATCATCAGTACGGTTGTGAACACGTTCAGGAGCCCTTCTGCGGAAACCATCCTTCCCCGTGCCCGCACGGGGTCTGCAGGAGTAAGTGTGCCCGCCCGAAGCTAACCGGAACGAGAAATTCCGCTGATTGTCAGATGCGGTGGTAACGGTGGTATCGGGTGAAAAGGAAGCCGCCCTCCTCCAGGACGGACGCCAGTGCGAACCGCTCCGGAACGGCGACCTCCGGACCGCCCGCGATCCGCTGCGCGCCGCCCGCCGTGAGCAGCGGCGCCACGGTCAGACACAGTTCGTCCAGCACTCCGGACGCCACGAACTGCCCCAGCAGCCTGGGCCCGCCCTCGGTGAGCTGTCGGGTCATCCCGCGCTCCGCCAGCGCCCGCACGGCGCGCACCGGATCCACCCCGGCGCCCTCCCCCGCGACCACGACCTCGACGCCCTCCTTCTGCGCCGCGCGCAACCGCTCGGCGGGCGCTGCGGCGCCCGTGAGCACCAGGGTGGGCACCAGGGCGTCGGTGAAAAGCGGAGCCTCGAAGTCCAGGTCGAGCGAGGCGCTGACCACCGCGATCGCCGGGGCGGGCCGCTGACCGGCCGCCGCGCGGCGCGCCGCGAAGGCTTCCCGGGCCCGGGCCGGCCGGTACCCCTCCCGGCGTACCGTTTCCGCGCCGGCGATCACCACGTCGCTCAGCGCCCGCAGCACCCCGAAGATCCGCATGTCCGACGCGCTCGACAACGGCTGCGACGCGCCTTCGTGCTGTGCGGCCCCGTCGAGCGAGGACACCATGTTGGCCCGCAGCCACACGGCGGCGCCGGCACCCACGGAGGATGCCTCCGGATAGGCGTAAGCATCCGCCAGCTCGTCCAGCGACCACTCGCGGTCGTCGGGCCCGAGGGTCGGTGCTGTCGAATCGGTCACAGGGAACAGGCGTCGCATGACGTGCAGTCTTACACGGCGTTTACAGTGGTGAACTGTGTCGTCACCTGTCACTAGTCCCATAGCCCACGGTTCGCCGCAGTCGCTGTGCGAGCGTGCGCCGCACGTCCCCGCCGACCGGCTGGTGGCCGAGTTGAAACCGCCGCCGCGCTTCGACGCCGTGCGCTTCGACACCTACCTCCCGGACCCGGCGCAGCCCAGTCAGCGCGAGGCCGTCTCCGTGCTGTCCTCCTTCGCGGCGGGGCTGGGCGGGGCCCACGCCAGCGGTGCGGGCAAGCGCCGCTGGTTCGCCCGCAAGCCCGCCGCCCCCGCCGGGCCGCGCGGCGTGTACCTGGACGGCGGGTACGGGGTCGGCAAGACGCACCTGCTGGCGTCCCTGTGGCACGCCACCCCCGCCGAGCCGGCGCTCAAGGCGTTCGGCACCTTCGTCGAGCTGACGAACCTGGTCGGCGCGCTGGGCTTCCAGGAGACCGTGCGCACCCTCGGCGGCCACCGGCTGCTGTGCATCGACGAGTTCGAGTTGGACGACCCGGGCGACACCGTCCTGGTGTCGTCGCTGCTGGCGAAGCTGGTCGAGTCGGGCGTGGCCCTGGCCGCCACCTCGAACACCCTGCCGGGCAAGCTCGGCGAGGGCCGGTTCGCCGCCGCCGACTTCCTGCGCGAGATCCAGGGCCTGTCCGCGCACTTCCGCCCGCTGCGCATCGACGGCGAGGACTACCGGCACCGCGGGCTGCCCGAGGCCCCGGCGCCGTACGCCGACGACGTCGTGACGAAGGCCGCGTACGCCACCCCGGGCGCTTCGCTGGACGACTTCCCCGCCCTGTTGGAGCACTTGGCGAAGGTGCACCCCAGTCGGTACGGGGCGCTCACGGACGGGATCACCGCGGTGTGCCTGACGGGCGTCGGTCCGGTTCCGGACCAGTCGACGGCGTTGCGCCTGGTGGTGCTCGCGGACCGGCTGTACGACCGGGAGGTCCCCGTACTGGCCGCCGGGCTCCCCTTCGACCGGTTGTTCGGCGAGGAGATGCTGCGGGGCGGCTACCGGAAGAAGTACTTCCGGGCGATCTCGCGCCTCACCGCGCTGGCGCGCGACGCCAAGTCCTTGCTGTAGCCACCGGCGTGGCGGCGCGTTTCCCGCACACGGCGCGCGACCAGTAGGTTCGGGGAGCGTAACCACCGTTCTTGAGAAGGGATCCACACCATGGCCACCACTCGCACGGCGCACACGGTCTGGCAGGGCGAGCTGCTCACCGGGTCCGGCGAAGTCACCTTCGACTCCTCCGGCATCGGCACGCAGCCGGTCTCCTGGCCGTCCCGCGCCGAGCAGGCCAATGGCAAGACCAGCCCGGAGGAGCTCATCGCGGCGGCGCACTCCAGCTGCTTCTCGATGGCGCTCTCGCACGGCCTGACCGGCGCCGGCACCCCGCCCACCCGGCTGGAGACCAAGGCCGACGTCACCTTCCAGCCCGGCGAGGGCATCACCGGCATCCACCTGTCGGTGCGCGGCGAGGTGCCCGGCATCGACGAGGCGGCCTTCGTCGCGGCGGCCGAGGGCGCCAAGAAGAACTGCCCGGTGAGCCAGGCGCTGACCGGCACCACGATCACGCTCTCCGCCGAACTGGCCTGACGTTCCGTCCCGGGCCTTTGGCCAGGGAAACGTAGAGTTTCAGACGACACAAGAACATCGGTGACCCGCACGGTTCACGCACCCACCAGGTGCGTGCTACACACGTGCGGGTCACTTCTTTCTCCTGACCCCCGCGCCACCTCACCGCCCCCAACTTCCCCACCTCCCCGCGCCTGTTCACCGTCCCGCGAGGCACACCGGCCGCACCGGTCCCCGCCGCGGGACGTCTGACCGTCCGTCTGTTCTCTGTCCGCCAACAGGGAGTTGCCTCATGTCCGAAAGCACAAGACGCCAGGTCCTCGCCCGCACCGGCGTGCTCGGCGCCTCCATCGCCTTCGCCGGCACCGTCTCCGAACTCTTCGCAGGCACCGCCGCCGCCCACGGCCGCCGCGGATACGGCCCGCTCGTCCCCGATCCCGCGGGGCTGCTCGACCTCCCCGCCGGCTTCCGCTACCGGGTCCTGTCCCGCGAGGGCGAGCCGCTGCGCTCCGGCGAGGGCGCGGTCCCCGGCTGTCACGACGGCATGGCGGCCCTCGCCGGCCGCCGCGGCCGGGTCCACCTCGTCCGCAACCACGAGAACGACCACGCCGACCCGCTCGCCGTGCCCACCGTCGCCGGCCTGACGTACGACCCGGCGGCCCGCGGCGGCTGTACGGTCCTGGAACTCGACAGCCGGGGCAACGTGCGCTCGGAGCGGGTCGCGATCGCCGGTACGGCGGTGAACTGCGCCGGCGGCCCCACGCCCTGGAACACCTGGCTGACCTGCGAGGAGAACGAGAACAAGGCCGGCACCAACGGCTACACCAAGGACCACGGGTTCATCTTCGAGGTCGACGGCGCCGACCCGCACCGCTCCGGGGCCGTACCGCTGACCGCGATGGGCCGCTTCGCCCACGAGGCGGTCGCCGTCGACCCGAAGACCGGGGTCGTGTACGAGACGGAGGACGCCCGCAACCCCTTCGGCCTCTTCTACCGCTTCCTGCCGAACCGGCCCCTCGGCGGCCACGGGTCCCTGCGGGCCGGCGGCGCGCTGGAGGCCATGCGGGTGCCCGGCGTGCCCGACCTCGCGGCGGTCGCCGAGCCGGGCGCGGCGTTCGACGGCGTGGAGTGGGTCCCGGTCCCGGACAGCCAGGCCGTCCAGACCTCCGTCCGCAAGCAGGACTTCGGCCCCAAGGGCATCACGCGCGCCCAGAAGCTGGAGGGCGCCTGGTGGGGCGGGCGTTCGGTGTACTTCGTCTCCAGCTACGCCCGCAGCAGCCAGGGCTCCGCCGGCGACCACTTCGGACAGGTGTGGAAGTACGAGCCGGCCCGCCGTCGGCTGACCCTCGTGGTGGTCTTCGGCCCGAGCACGGACATCCAACTGCCGGGCGAGTCCCCCGACAACATCTGCCTCGCGCCCGGCGGGAACCTGATGGTGTGCGAGGACGGCGACGGCGCGCAGCACGTGTACGGGCTCTCCCGGAAGGGCGAGTTGTACGAGATGGCCCGCAACCGCCAGAACATCGGCACCCCCGAGGCCCCGGAGTGGGGCGAGTTCGCGGGGGCGGTGTTCTCGCCGGACGGGGAGACGATGTACGTCAACTGCTACCGGCCCGGCACGACCTTCGCGATCACCGGCCCCTGGCAGGACTGAGCGGAACGGGAAAGACGTCGGGCGGGCCGGAGTCCGGCCCGCCCGACGTCCCGTGGGGGTCGGAGCGCTCGCGAGGCGCTCCGCTCCTTGATACGCAGGGGGCGGCGGGGGCGTTCAACGTCCGCTGCCCCGTTTTCGCCGTTCCGCCTCCGCACCCTTCACTACGACGGCAGGGCCGTGCCGCAGCGGCTGCAGTACGCCGCGGTGGCGTCGTCCGACGGGCGGTCGCAACCGGGGCAGATCCGGTGCAGCAGGCACGCCCCCTCACCGCCCTCGTCCACCGCTTCGACCGGCGCGGCGCGGCCCGTGCCGCGGACGGCGAGGCCGGGGCGGCGGCGGTGCGCGGTGACGTAGACGAGTCCCTCGTCCCCCGCGGTCACGGCGCGGGGCGTGCCGTGCGGGAGCCAGGCCACGCAGCCGGGCTCCAGCAGTTGCCGGCCCGCGGCGCTCTCCAACTCGCCGCCGCCGCCGATGACGCACAGCAGGACGTCCAGGTCCGGTTCGACGTGGGCGTCGATGCGCGTCCCGGGGCGCACCCGGACGACGTTCGCGTCCAACTGTCGCCCCGCGGCGGCGAGCCGCCACAGCGCGCCGCCGCGGTCGTCGGGCACGGCCCGGACGTCTACCGGGCCGGTCAGTACTCCCGCCGCCGGCAACTGGTCCATCGTCTTCCTCCTCGACGCGGCCTCCGCCCCGGGTTCCCGTCCCGGGGTCTGACCCGCTCGGGTGGACAGCCTGGCCGGGTTCCCGACACCCACGCAACACACCCACCGAACGGTGAGATCATCACATATTTTCCGTTATGTGATGATCAACGTACGCATGCTCACGGCTGCGGTCGCGCTGGGCGCCTTGGGTTCCGTTCTCGTCGGCTGCGGCGGTGACGGCGCGGAACGCTCGCCCGTCGGAGCCCCGACGAGCCCCGGCGCCGGGGCGGAGGCGGCGCCGCCGCCGAACCTCGCGCCCGGCCGCGGTGGGGTGACCCCCGTCTTCGAACGCTCGGCGGTCCCGCCGGACCGGGCCCGCAAGACGGTCGCCCTCACCTTCGACGCCGACATGACGGCGGACCAGGGCCCGCGGGCGGCGGCGGGCGAACGCTTCGACAACCCCGGGCTGATCGACGCGCTGCGCACCCTGAAGGTCCCCTCGACGATCTTCATGACCGGCCGCTGGGCGGAGGAGTACCCCGACCAGGCCAGGTCGATCGGCACCGACCCGCTCTTCGAGATCGCCAACCACTCGTACAGCCACCACGCCTTCAAGACCCCCTGCTACGGCCTGCCGACGGTCGCGCGACAGGACATGGCGTCCGACGTGGACCGCGCCTTCGCGGCGTTCCGTAAGGCGGGTGCGCGCAACGTCGTGCCGTACTTCCGCTTTCCGGGCGGCTGCTACGACGACGCGGCGCTGCGGGCGATCGCGCCGGGGAAGGTGACGGCGGTGCAGTGGGACGTCGTCAGCGGCGACGCGTTCGCGCAGGACGCGACGAAGGTGGCGGAGCAGGTCCTCACCCAGGTGAAGCCGGGTTCGGTGGTGGTGCTCCACTGCACGCGCAGTGCGGCCCCGGTGACGGAGCGGGCGATCCGTGAAATCGTCCCCGCGCTGCGTGCCCGCGGCTACGACTTCGTGAAGGTCTCCACCATGATGCGCCCCGCGCCCTGACCCCTGCGGCGCGGGTTCCTCGCCCCTCGCGACGTGCCCGCCGTAGCCCCGCGGACGCGGTGGTCCCTGCGGCTCGGTGGGGCGGGTTCGCGCAGTTCCTCCCCCTCGGCCCCAGGGGGGCTTGGGGGACCCCCAGCGCCCTTGTTTCGCTCAGCCCGTCGGTCACCTGCGGGCCGTGTGCGGGTTTGCCCCATCGCCCATTCGGCATGGGCTCATGGCCGGTGCAACCCGTCTGCCACGTGCGGCGTCGGGGAGGGCAACCCAGGGGCGCTGGGGGTCCCCCCCAGGCCCCAGGGGGCCGAGGGGGAGGAACTGCGCGACAAGCCACGGACAAGCCGCAGAGACCAATGCACCCGCAGGGCAACGGCGGGGACGTCACAGGCGCGAAGGGCTAGCGCGCGGTCGCGCGGGTGAGGCGGGCCGTCAGGGCGAATGCGGCGCACGCCACGGCCAGCGCCGCGGCCAGCGGCAACAGCGGGAGGGGCGAACTCGTGCCGCCCGCTCCGTCGACCATGTCGAACACCGCACGGTTCGCCGGCGAGTACGGCACCACCAGCGCCAACAGCGACAGCAGCGCCGTCGCCGCCCACGACCAGCCCGCCCGCCGCAGCACCGGCCGCGTGCACACCGCGCCGATCGCCGCGCCCGTCAGAACGCACGCCGCCGCGGCGAGCAGCCCCGCGGCACCCGCCTCCGCCAGCGGGACGGCGGGCCCGCGCGGCGGATCGGCGGCCTTGCCGAGGAGGACCGCGCCGGTCCCGAGCACCCCCAGCGCCCCCGCGCAGACCGTCGCCGCCAGCAGCGCCGCGGCGTGCGCGCGGACCGGCCCGCTCGCCGCGGCCACGACGTCGCGCGCCGCCGCCGGCTCCTGGTTGGCGCAGAGCCGGACCAGCCACGCGGTGACGGGCAACAGCCCCGCCGCTGCGTACCCCAGGGACTCCAGCGGACGGCCGGACAGCGCGCCGTCCGCGATCAGGAGGGCGTAGAGCACGAGCGGCGCCAGCCAGCGCTGGGAGCGCAGGAGCAGCGCGGTCTGGTAGCCGAGCAGCGCGATCACCGGTCGCCCCCTTCCGACGGCGCGACGGGCTCGACGGCCCGGATGTGCCAGGGCGGGCCGGCCCCCAGCAATGCGCGCAGCACGTCGTCGCCGTGTACGGCGGGCACGGTCAGCACGGTGGCGCCGTCCGGCCCCGGCTCGCGGCGGGGCTTGCCGGGCAGGAGCTGCGGCAGGGGGCCGCCCGCCCCGGACGCCACGATCCGCACCCAGCCCCCGGGGTCCGCCGCGGGCACCTGCCGGGCGGGCGTGGCGGGCCGGGCCACGAGGGTGCCGTCGGTCAGCTCGTACACCGCGTCCGCGCGCCCCGCGAGCCGCTGCGGATCGTGGTCGACGAAGACCACGGCCCCGCCGTCGGCGGTCCGCTCGGCCACGGCTCGGTCGAACTCCGTACGGGCGCCGGTGTCGAGCCCGGTCCACGCCTCGTCGAGGACGAGCAGCGCCGGCCCGGCGAGCAGGGCCTGGGCGACGGCGACCTTCTGGCTGGTGCCCTTGGAGAGTTCGGCGAGCGGCGTACGGGCGTGTTCGGCCGCGCCGAGCCGGTCGAGCCAGTCCGTGGCGCGCCGACGGGCCGCCGCCCGGCTCAGACCGTGCACGCGGCCCAGGTGCGTCAGGTAGTCGAGCGCGGTGAAGGGGAGGGCGGCCGGGAAGCGCTCCGGTACGTACGCGGTGCGCGGCCGGCCCTTGACCCGGCCCTCGGTGGGCGCGTCGATCCCGGCGATCAGCCGCAGCAGGGTCGACTTCCCGGTGCCGTTCGTGCCGACGACCCGGGTCAGCGTGGCCGCGGGCAGCGCGAGGTCGACCCCGCGCAGCACCCACGGCCCACGGACGCCGTAGCGGCGCCCCACGCCTTCTAACATCAGCTGCTCGACTTGGCGGGGACCACTTCGCTGGGGCGGACGATGACGAAGCCCTCCCCCGAGAGCACGAGCTGGATCGCTTCGCCGGAGCCGCCGCGGATCATCGAGCCGACGGACTGGGAGCGGTGCAGCGAGGTCTGGAGGCTGGCGCTCCAGCCGACGACCGCGTCCGTGTCGACGTACACGGGCTGCTGGGCGGAGACCGGTATCACGATCGGGGTGCCCTCGCACATGACGGCGAGCTTGCCGTATCCGGAGAAGACGCTGTTGAAGAGCCCGCCGCCGGTCACGCCGGCGCCCTTGACCGTCTTGATCTCGTAGGAGAGCGTCGGGTCGAAGCAGAGCACGTTGCGGCCGTTGATGGTCAGCGCGTCGCCCTGCTCGACCTCCACGATGAAGCAGTTCGCGGCCTCGTGGGCGAACCACGCCTCGCCCTGCCCGCTCACCGTCATCAGCGCCAGTCCCTCGCCGGTGACGGCGCGCTTCAGCATGCCGCCCAGGCCCTGGCCCTTGCGCTCGAACTGGAGGTTGCCGCGGTAGGCGACCATCGAGCCCTGCCGGGCGTACATCTCACCGTTGACGACGTACTTGATGGACTTGGCGTTCTGCTGGACCATGCCCGGTGCGGACGCCGGCTGGGCCATGTTCTCGGAGGCGAAGAGGTCGCTTTTCATGGAGTGCATCCTCACCCGAACGGCGCTGTTTGACCAAAGAATCACCCTTCCCGGCCGGCTGGCAGACTGGGCGGGGTGAGCAGCGAACCCCTCAGCGCCGAGCCTCTGAGCCCCGAGAACACCGAGAACGCCGAGAACGCCGGGAGCACCGACACGTCCGACCGCGACGCGGCGCCGCAGTTCGTGCTGCCGATGGTCGCCCGGATCGAGAAGTCCGCTCCCCCGGCCCGTACGGACGCCCTGGAGACGGCCGCCCGCGCGGTGTTGACGATCCTGGCCGACGAGCGGTCCCTCGGCGACGGCGAATGGGCGCGGGCGGTGCGGGACTGGCAGGACGCACGGATCCGCAAGGTGGTCCGTCGGGCCCGCGGCGCCGAGTGGCGGCGGGCCTCGGCGCTGCCGGGCATCACGGTCCGCGGCGCGGCGGCGGAGGTGCGGGTCTATCCGCCCGTACCGCTCGACGGCTGGCCGAAGGACCTGGCGCGGCTCCAGGTCTCCGGGACCGACCTCACGGACCCCGCGGCGCCGGCCGCGCCCGCCCCCGGGTCGCCGGTGCTGTGGCTGAGCCCCGGGCTCGACATGTCGGCGGGCAAGGCCATGGCGCAGTCCGGGCACGGCGCCCAGCTCGCCTGGTGGGAGCTGACCGGTGCGGAGCGCACGGACTGGGCCGAGGCGGGGTTCGCCCTCGCGGTGCGCACCGCGGAGCCCGGGCAGTGGGACGCGCTCGTCGCGAGCGGGCTCCCGGTCGTGCGGGACGCCGGTTTCACGGAGATCGCCGCCGGGTCGTGCACGGTCGTCGCCGACCATCCGGCGCTGCGGGCGAGGCTCGCTCCCCGCTGACCCCCGGGCCGTCGCGTCCGTTGAACGCCGGCCGGCCCGTTTGCGTACCTCTCCCTGCCGTCGCACCGACGAAGCCCATGAGACCGGTGTCGGTGCGACGGCCGGTCCGGCGGTCGAGTGCGCCGGGGGCACATCGGCTCGGGAGGCACCTTGCAGCGGCGCGTCAGCGGAACGGCCCTGATCATCGCGGCCCTGCTCGCCACGGCAGGGGCGCTGGCGTTCCCGGTGTGGTCGTACGCGGACCGGTCGGGCACGGGACGGGACAAGCTGGCCGCAGCGACCGTGGCGACCCCCTACGGGCCGTTGTCCGCCACGGACCGCGACTTCCTGGTGAAGGTGCGGCTCGCCGGCCTGTGGGAGCTGCCGGCCGGCCAGCAGGCCGTCGAACGGGCGCCGACCCGGGCCGTCCGGGACGCCGGTGACCACCTCGTCGTCGGCCACACGGACCTGGACGCCCGCGCCCGTGACGTGGCGGCCAAGCTCGGGGTGGAGCTGCCGAACCAGCCGAACGAGCAGCAGCAGGGGTGGCTGCGGGAACTGTCCGCGGCCAGCGGCCGGGAGTACGAGCGGAAGTTCGCGAACCTGCTGCGCAACGCGCACGGCAAGGTGTTCGCGCTGGTCGCCCAGGTCCGGCACACCACCCGCAACTCCCTGATCCGTCAGTTGGCGACGGACGCCAACCAGACCGTGCTGGACCACATCACCATGCTGGAGGCCACCGGCCTGGTGGACTTCGACGCGATCGCCGGCGAGGCGGCGGACGGCACGACCGCGAGCCCGACCGGTCCGCCGCCGCCCGACGCGGAGCTGCCGGCGGCCCCGGACGCGGCGCGGCCGACCGGGAGCGACGCCTTCACCTCCCGTCCGTCGACCGGGCCCGGTGCGCCCACGGCCGTCAACACCGACCGCCCGGCCCCGCCCGCCGGAGGACCGGCGGAAGCGCCCGCGGAGGGACTGGTGGAAGCGCCCGCCACCCTCGCGCCGGCGCCGTCGTGAGAACCCGCCGATTTATCCGCGCCCGACGGGAACCTCAAATCCTCCTCTGAACGTCCCTCTTCGGGGATTCACCACCGCACTGCGGGGCCATGACCCCTGCACGCACCGTCGTACGGCGCAGTCACCAGGGGGAGGAACGATGCGACACAGCACGCTCGGCACCGGCATCGGCTGGCGACCGGAGATCGCGGAGGCGGTGGAGCGCCTGAGCGGTGTCGACTGGGTCGAGGTCGTCGCGGAGAACGTGTGCCCCGGCCACCTGCCCGCGTCCCTCACCCGGCTGCGCGCCCGCGGCACCACCGTCGTCCCGCACGGCGTGTCCCTGGGTCTGGGCGGCGCGGACCGCCCCAGCGAACAGAAGCTCAAGGACCTCGCGGAGCGGGCCGTGGCCCTGGACGCGCCGTTGGTCACCGAGCACATCGCGTTCGTCCGGGCGGGCGGCGCGCGCACCGCGTCCCCGCTGCTGGAGGCCGGGCACCTGCTGCCGGTGCCGCGCACCCGCGACGCGCTGGCCGTGCTGTGCGAGAACGTCCGCATCGCGCAGGACCAGTTGCCCGTGCCGCTCGCGCTGGAGAACATCGCGGCCCTCATCGCCTGGCCGGGCGAGGAGATGTCGGAGGGGCAGTTCCTGGCGGAGTTGGTGGAGCGGACCGGGGTGCGGCTGCTGATCGACGTGGCGAACCTGCACACCAACCACGTCAACCGCGGCGAGGACCCCGTCAAGGCGCTGGCGGAGCTGCCCGTCGAGGCGATCGCGTACGTCCACGTCGCCGGCGGCGTCGAGCGGGACGGCGTCTGGCACGACACCCACGCCCACCCGGTCCCCGGCCCCGTGCTCGACGTGCTCCGCGAGTTGGTGGCGCGGGTGGCGCCGCCGGGCGTGCTGCTGGAGCGGGACGACAACTTCCCGCCGCAGGAGGAGTTGGCGGCGGAGCTGACCGCGATCCGTACGGTGCTGGACTCGGCCCGCCCGCAGCCGGACGCCGCTGCCACCGGGGGCGGCCCGCCCGCGGTGGAGGCGGAAGACGGGGCCACGGAGACCGCGCGGGAGCGGCTGGCGATATCCCAGGCCGCGCTGCTGTCGGCGCTGGTCGCCGGGACGCCCGCGCCGGAGGAGTTCGACCAGCGCCGGCTGCGGGTGCAGAGCCGTGCGTTGACGGTCAAGCGGGCACAGGTCGTCGCGAAGGTCGCGCCGGAGCTGCCGGAGATCCTCGGTGACGGCTACCGCGCCGCCTTTCTCGCGTACGCCGCGAAGCGTCCGATGCGCGCCGGGTACCGTCGGGACGCGCTGGACTTCGTCGAACAGCTGTTGGTCGCCGGCCGTCCCGAGGACGAGCGGGCGCGCCGTCAGCTGACGCGTTGGTGGCAGGAGCGGACCGGGGAACGTCGCCCGCGCCGCGCCGCCCGCATCGTCCGTGCGGCCCGGGCCGCACTCGTGGGGAGGTAGTCGTGGAGCTGAGCACCGTCGCCGTGCTGGTGAACGTCGTCGTGGGGGTCCTCACGGTCTGGCTGCTGATCGAGGCGTCGGTGTCCCGCCGACAGCGCCGGCGCGGCGTGACCGCGGCCAGGGCCGAGGACGCCCGCGTCGACGACGTGTACGAGGCGGCCTTCCTCAGCGGCGGCCCGCTGCGGGTCGTGGACGCCGCGATCGTCGAGCTGATCGCCGACGAACGGCTGCGGCTGGCGGAGCCCGGCATCGTCTCGGTCGTACGGGCCGAAGCGCGGGACGCCGTGGAGCAGGCGGTGCTGGCCGCCGCCGAGAACGCGCCGAACGGCTCGCTGTCCACGCTGCGGCACAGGGCCGCCGCCTCGGTCACCGTCCAGTCGCTGGGGCACCGGCTCGCCGGCCAGGGCCTGATGGTCACGCCCACCAAGGACCGCCGGACGCTGCGGTACTGGGCGCTGGCGCAGAAGACGGTGTTCCTGTTCGCGCTGTTCGCCTCCTTCGCACTCACCGCGGCGAACTACGACTACGACCTGCCGGGCGTGAGCGGGCCGTTCGTCCTCCACGTCGGACCGATGCTGCTGGTCGGCGCGGTCGTCGCGGGGATCGTACGGAGCAAGGTCCGCGGCCGGACCACCAAGGCCGGTCTGAAGGCGCTCGCCGACCACCGGACGCGGAACGAGAAGACGGAGTCCCCCGCGGGCCTCGTGGTGGTGAAGGGCCTGAAGAAGGGCATCGAGGACCCCACGGTCCAGAAGCTGATGGTCGCCGCGGCCGCGGTGGCCTTCGTCGCGGTCGCCGCGCCCGCCGCCATGGCCGCCGACGGCTCCCAGCAGTCCGTGTGGTGCGGCTCGGGCGCGACGACGAGCTGTGGCGGCAGCGAGGACAAGCAGGGCGGTTCGAGCTGCGGCGGGGGCGGCGGGAGCTGCGGCGGCGACGGAGGGGGCTGCGGTGGTGGTGGCGGCTGCGGCGGGTGTGGCGGCTGCGGCGGCTGACCCGAACCGCCCGGCCCGTAGGGTCCCGTGCGCTTCCTTGCGCCTCCGGACGTGCGCGCCGTTTCCCTGCGGAAGTGTTGGTCTCCACCGCCCGGTGGTGGGCTGGTCGCGCAGTTCCGCCCCCTATGCCCGGAGGGCATGGGGGGACCCCCAGCGCCCCTGATTGCCCACGCCCTACGGGCGTAGGGCAAAACGTGCCCGCCCCGCAGGTGGTCGACAAGGGCAGCGAAACAGAGGCGCTTGGGCCCCATGCCCTCTGGGCATGGGGGGCGGAACTGCATCACCGAGCCGCAGACACCAACGCTCCCGCAGGCAAGTGACGGGAGCAGCGAAACAGGGGCGCGGGGAACTGCGCGAACAACCACGACGGAGCGGCAGGGGCCAACGCTCCCGCAGGGAAACGGCGAGGTTACTTAGGCGCGCGACAAGCCGCAGACGGTCGCAGAGACGGCGCCACAGCTCGCCGCACGGCGAAACCGCGGTGCTACCGGAAGGGGGTGGGAAGGGTCGAGGCGGCTTCCGGGCCGCCCTGCACGCACAGAGCCCGCTGCACGGCGACACCGTGCCCACCCAGGGGGAACCGCATGAACGACCATCCGATTCTCGCCCTCGTCCTCTCCTCAATCGTCGGCGGCCTCAGCGTCGCCCTGATCGCCGCCGCCCTCTCCCTCCGCGCACCCCGGGCGCCCCGCGGCGGGGCCCGTGCCGTCCACGACGCGTACGACGCGGCGTTCCTCAGCGGCGGCCCGGCGCGCGTCGTGGACACCGCCGTCGCCGGCCTCAACGAGGACGGGAAGCTCGACATCACCGCGCCGGCCCGGGTCTCGGGCCACGGCGTCGTCGCGGTCCGCGGCACCCGCGGTCGCGGCGCGGTGCAGCAGGGCGTCCTGGACGTCGCCCGGCAGCACGACCGCGGGGAGCTGAGGACCGTGCGGAACGCGGCGGTCACCGCATCCGTGATCCAGGAGATCGGCGACCGGCTCGCCGACCAGGGACTGATGTTCCGGCCGTCGCGGCAGCGCCGGGCGGTGGGCCGATGGGCCCGGATCCAGTGGGTCGCGTGTCTGCTCGGCCTCGTCGTGGCGCTCGCCGTCACCTTCGTCACGCTGCCCGACGAGTCCGTCCTGCTGGCGTTCCTGCCGCAGCTGCTCGTGGGCGCGCTCGTCGCGGGCGTGGTCCACCGGCGCGTGCGGCGCCGGGTGACCGGGCCGGGCCGGGTCGCGCTGCGGAAGTACCGCAAGGCGCACAGCGCCACGCGCGCCACCACGGTGCGGGTGGCGCTCCTCGGCCCGCGCATGGTGCCCGACGCCGACGTGCGGGTGCTCATGGCAGCCGCGGCGGCGGCTCCGCTCGCGGTCGTGACCGCGAGCCCCTCCACTTCCTCCGGCAATTCCGCCGGCCCCTCCGCCGGGGCGAGTTGGTGCGGTGGCGACACCGGCGGCTGGGGCGACGGCTCCGGCTGCGGCATGAGCGGCGGCTGCGGAGGCGGCAGCGGGGGCGGCGACGGCGGAGGCGGAAGCAGCGGCGGCGGAGGCTGTGGCGGCGGCGGGGGTTGCGGCGGAGGCGGCGCCTGACGGGCGCGCACCGGCGGGCGGACGGCGCATAGGAGGCATTGCCCGCGACACCCGCACAAAGGTGCTTTACAGCTCGCCGCGTACCCCGAAAAATCCCTGGACTGCACTGCCGTCCGCACGAAGGGAACGGAACGTGACGAGAGCAGGGTTGGCGTACGGACTCGTGGCCGGACTCGGCTCGCTGGTGGTCTCCGCACTCGCCGTGCCGACCGCCAACGGCCTTGCCCCCGGCCGCGAGGCCCCGCCCGACGCCGAGTCCCGCGGCACGGCGATCGCCGCCCAGCGCGCCGCCGCGGCCGGGGTCTCCTTCGGCACCTGCCCGAAGGAGGAGTCGCTGCCGTCCGCCGTCTCCTGCGGCACGGTGGAGGTCCCGTTGGACTACGCGCACCCCGACGGCCGGTCGATCCGACTGACCGTCAGCCGGGTGCGGGCCAGCGGCGAGACCACCGAGCACCAGGGCACTCTCGTCTACAACCCCGGCGGCCCCGGCGCGTCCAGCATGTACTTCCCGCTGTACGCGGAGCTGCCGAAGTGGCGGCGGCTCGCCCGCGCGTACGACCTGGTCGGCTACGCGCCGCGGGGCGTCGGCCGCTCCGCGCCGCTGTCCTGCCAGGCCCCCGAGGACCACGTGAAGGCGCCGACGCAGTCCCCCACGGCCCCCTCGGAGGCGTTCAAGCGGGAGCGGATCGCGGAGGCACGGGCGTACGCGGACGGCTGCGCCCGCAGGGCCGGCGACGCCCTGCGGCACTACACGTCCCTCAACAACGCCCGGGACCTCGACGTGTTGCGCGCGGCGCTCGGCGAGGAGCGGCTGACCTTCATGGGCGCCTCGTACGGCACCTACATCGGGGCGCTGTACGCGACCTTGTACCCCGCGCACGTACGGCGCATGGTCTTCGACTCGGCGGTGCACCCGGCCCGCGAGAAGATCTGGTACCGCAACAACCTCGACCAGTCGCTGGCGTTCGAGCGCCGCTGGGCGGACTTCCGGGCGTGGGTCGCCCGGCACGACGACGCCTTCGGACTCGGCAGCACGCCCGAGGAGGTCGCCGACCGCTACGAGGAGGCGAAGGCGAAGCTCGCCGACGAGCCCGCGGGCGGGGTGGTGGGCCCCGGCCAACTCCAGTCCGCGTTCCTGGGCGCCGGCTACTACGACGACTACTGGGTGCCGCGCGCCACCGCGCTCTCCGAGTACCTGCGCGGCAACCACGAACCGCTGGTCGAGCAGGCCGCGCCGCGGCGCGGGCAGGCGAAGGCGGCGGAGAACGCGAACGCGGTGTACACGGCCGTGGAGTGCAACGACGCGCCCTGGCCCACGCGGTGGGAGGTATGGGACCGCGACAACACCGAACTGGCGCGCAGGGCGCCGTTCGAGACCTGGGACAACGCCTGGCTGAACCTGCCGTGCGCCTACTGGTCCGCGCCCCGGCAGCAGCCGCTTCAGGTGCGCACCCGCTGGGGCCAACTGCCGCCCGTGCTGATCCTGGCCGCGGAGCGGGACGCGGCGACGCCCTACGCGGGGGCGAAGGAGTTGGCCCGCCGGCTCAAGGGTGCCGTACTGATCACGGAGGAGGACGCCGGCACCCACGGCATCGGCGGCGGGCCGAACGACTGCGTCAACTCGTACCTGGAGGACTACCTCCTGCGCGGCGAGGCGCCGGTGCGGCGCGCGTCGTGCGCGCCGCACCCGGAGCCCGACCCGGTGTCGCTGGACCGGAGCGCGCCGCAGCCCGTGCTGCCGCGCCCTTCCGTCTGATCTTCCGGGTCCCGGTGGCGGGACCGCAGTCCGGTTCCGCCACCACATCACCGGCCCGGGATCACCGGGCCGCAGCCCGAAGATTACGCCAGTCCCGCCGCCAAGTCGGCCACGGACTTCCGACGCCCCGTGCTGCATCCCCCGGGGAACGACCCCCGGGCCACCGGTCGAAGGCTACGCAAGCCCCGCCACCAACTCGGCGACGGACTTCCGGCGCCCCGTGTAGAACGGGACTTCCTCACGGACGTGCATCCGGGCGTCCGACGCGCGCAGATGGCGCATCAGGTCGACGATGCGGTGCAGTTCGTCGGCCTCGAAGGCGAGGATCCACTCGTAGTCCCCGAGGGAGAACGACGCGACCGTGTTGGCGCGCACGTCCGGGTAGCCGCGGGCCATCTTGCCGTGCTCGGCGAGCATCCGGCGGCGCTCTTCGTCGGGGAGCAGGTACCAGTCGTACGAGCGCACGAAGGGATACACGCTGACGTAGTCGCGCGGGGTCTCGTCGGCGAGGAACGCCGGGATGTGCGACTTGTTGAACTCGGCGGGGCGGTGCAGCGCCATGTTCGACCAGACGGGCTCCAGCGTGCGCCCGAAGCGGGTGCGGCGGAAGAGGTTGTACGCCTCCTGGAGCTCGTCCGCGGTCTCGGCGTGCCACCAGATCATCAGATCGGCATCGGCGCGCAGCCCGGAGAGGTCGTACGTGCCGCGGATCTTGACGTCCTTGGCGGCGAGCTGGTCGAAGAGGTCCTGGACCTCGTCGGCGTAGCCGGTGCGGTCCTCGGGCAGCACGTCGCGCAGCTTGAAGACCGACCACAGCGTGTACCGGATGACCTCATTGAGGTCCTTGGCCTTCTTGCCCGCGTTCGGGATCTTTTCTGGCGCACTCATGAGGCCATTGTCCCGCGTCCCGATCGACGTCCGTCAGCAGGGTGGTCCTGATCGAGGACCTCGTCCGCGGCCCGCTGTCCGTCGGCGATGCAGGCGGGGATGCCGACGCCGTCGTACGCCGCGCCGCAGACCCGCAGGCCGGGCAGTTTGGCGACCTCGGCGCGGATCCGGGCGGTGCGTGCGACGTGGCCGACGGGGTACTGCGGCAGGCCGCCGATCCAGCGGGTGACCTCGGTGGCCACCGGCCGGGCGGCGAGCCCGACGGCGTCGCCGAGGTCCCGCAGGGACGCCGCGACGAGTTCGACGTCCTCGCGGTGCAGGTGCTCCTCCTCGCCGTACCGCCCGAGCGAGGTCCGCAGCACGAAGAGGTCGGCCGCGGCGTCGGCCACCCACTGCCACTTCTGGCTGGAGAAGGTGGACGCCTTGATCGACCGGCCGTCGACGGGCGGCACGAGGAAACCGCTGCAGCCGCTGCCGGCGGGCAGCGCGCCCAGCTCGGAGCGGCGGAAGGCCAGGGTGACCAAGGACATCGAGGCGTACTCGATGGAGCCGAGTGCGCTGGCGGCGGCCGGGGACTCGCCGGAGAGCAGTTCGGCGGCCGACCAGGCGGGGGTGGCGATGATCACGGCGTCCGCGGTGAGGGTGTCGCTGTCGGTGCGCACCCGCCAGCCGTCGGCGCCGGCGCGGGCCAGGCCGAGGACGCGGGTGCCGGTGCGCAGCTCGCCCCCGGCGGCGCGGACCGCGTCGGCGACGGCGAGCGGCAGGGTGCCGACCCCGCCGTCGATGCCGAGGAAGACCGGCCCGCCCTGCTGCTGGGCCTGCGCTTCGGCCTGGACCTCGCGCACGGCGTCGAGGAGCGAGGGGTGTTGTCGGGCTGCTTCGAAGAGCCGGGGGACGGCCGCCCGCATCGAGATCTGGTACGAGTCGCCGGCGTACACCCCGCCGAGCAGCGGTTCCACGAGCCGGTCGACGACCTCGCGGCCGAGGCGTTCGGCGACGTACTGCCCGATGGCGACGTCGTCGCCGAGGTCTGCGGGGTCGGCGGGGGCGAGCTCGGACTCCCGGGCGATCCGGGCGACGCCCTCGTCGGAGAGGAGCCCGGCGAGGGCGTCGGGGGTGGCGGGGACGCCCATCACGTGGCCGCGCGGCATGGGGCGCAGCGTGCCGCGGGTCCAGATGGACGCGGTGCTGGTGGCGGGCGCCTGGAGCCGGTCGCCGAGTCCGACGGCGCGGGCCAGGTCGACGGCCTCGGGGCGGCGCGCCAGCATCGACTCGGCACCCAGGTCGACGGGTGCGCCGGCGATCTCGCCGCGGTGGAGCTTGCCGCCGAGCCGGCCGCCGGCCTCCAGCAGGGTCACCCGCGCTCCGGCGGTGACCAGCCGATGGGCGGCGGCGAGCCCGGAGATGCCGCCTCCGATGACGACGACGTGACGGGCGGGCGGTCCCGACCCTGGTGCGGTGTCCACATGCTGGGAAGACATGGCTCCACTGTCTCAGACCCCGTTCCGAGTCCCGAACGTGACCGGTTCGGAACCGGTCCGCACCCAACGGTCCGGGGTGCTTCGAACGTCCAAGAAGCATCGGGCAACGGCCGGCCGGTATCCGTCGGTTGGCCGGAACCCGACCGGATGACGGCGGAAGGCGGAGGGGGACACATGGGGGCGGACGTACGGGCACGACGACTGCTCGTTGCACTGGTGGTCGCGGCGGGCGTCGCGGTGACGGGGTGCAGCGCCGGCGGCGACTCCGGCGACAAGGCCGGCGGGAGCGTCCAGCGCGCCGCGGACGAGGCGGCCGGGAAGGCGGAGCCCACCGGACCCGGGGGCGCATCGGCGGCGCCGGACGCGCGGGGCGGCAGCAAGGGCGCGGGGGCATCGGCCCCGCCGGTGACGTCGTACGTCGTGCGCACCGCCGAGCTGCGGCTCGCGGCGAAGGACCCGGCCCGGGCGGTGGCGCACGCCCGTCGGGTCGCGGAGGAGGCCGGCGGCTTCGTCTCCGAGGAGACGACCGAGCAGGCGCACGGCACCGGCGCCGACGGGCTCACGTCACGGCTGGTGCTGCGGGTGCCGCAGCAGAAGTACGCGGATGCCCTGGCGCAGTTGGAGAAGGTCGGCCGGGTGCTGTCCCGCACGTCGAGCGCCGAGGACGTCACCGACCAGGTCGTGGACGTGGAGAGCCGGATCGCCTCCCAGCGGGCGAGCGTGGCCCGGGTGCGGGAGCTGATGGAGCGCGCGGAGAAGCTGTCCGACGTGGTCGCGCTGGAGGCCGAACTGGGAAGGCGTCAGGCGGACCTGGAGTCCCTGTTGGCCCGGCAGTCGTCGGTGAAGGACCGCACGTCGCTGTCGACGATCACCCTCGACGTCTCCGCGCCCGCGAAGGAGGACGACGAGGAGGGCGACGACGGCCCGGGCCCGCTGGACGCCCTGGGCGGGAGCTGGGAGGCGCTGAAGGCGACGGTGCTCTGGATCGGCGTCGTGCTCAGCGCCGTGCTGCCGTTCGCCGCAGCCGCCGGTGCGGTGTACGCGATCTGGCGCTGGCTGGTGCGCCCGCTGCTGCCGCGGCGGCCCGAGCCGCCCGCGGGGGACGGGGGCGAGGAGGGCTGACGCCGCCTGCCCCCGTAGCGTGTGGACCATGACAGCAGAGCGACTGGTGGTCATCGGGGGCGACGCGGCGGGCATGTCGGCCGCGTCGCAGGCGCGCAGGTTCCGCGCGCCGGAGGAGTTGGAGATCGTCGCGTTCGAACGCGGCCACTTCAGCTCCTTCTCGGCGTGCGGCGTCCCGTACTGGATCGGCGGCCAGGTCGCCGAGCGCGACGACCTGATCGCCCGTACGCCCGCCGAGCACCGCGAACGCGCGATCGACCTGCGGATGCGCACCGAGGTCACCGAGGTCGACACCGCGCGCGGCCGGGTCCGCTCGCGCGACCTGGAGACCGGCTCGGAGGGCTGGACGGGGTACGACAAGCTCGTGATCGCGACCGGTGCCCGTCCGATCCGCCCGCCGATCCCCGGCATCGACGCCCCCGGGGTGCACGGCGTCCAGACCCTCGACGACGGCCAGGCGCTCATCGACACGATCGCGGCCACCGAGGGCCGCCGCGCGGTGGTCGTGGGCGCCGGTTACATCGGCGTCGAGATGGCGGAGGCGATGCTGAACCGCGGCTTCGAGGTCACCGTCCTGAACCGCGGCGAACAGCCGATGGCCACGCTCGACCCCGACATGGGCCGGCTGGTGCACACCGCGATGGACGGGCTCGGCATCACCACGGTCGACCGCGCCGAGGTCACCGCGGTGCTGACCGGCCCGGACGGCCGGGTGCGCGCGGTCGCCACCGCGGACGCCGAGTACCCCGCCGACGTCGTGGTGCTGGGCATCGGCGTCGAGCCGGAGACGGAGCTGGCCCGCGCGGCAGGACTGCCGCTCGGCGCGTACGGCGGACTCCTCACCGACCTGTCGATGCGGGTGCGCGGCGAGGACGCGATCTGGGCGGGCGGCGACTGCGTGGAGGTGCTCGACCTGGTCTCGGGGCGCGAGCGGTACGTCCCGCTCGGCACCCACGCCAACAAGCACGGCCAGGTCATCGGCGCGAACGTGGGCGGCGGCTACGGCACCTTCCCCGGCGTCGTGGGCACCGCCGTCAGCAAGGTCTGCGACCTGGAGATCGCCCGCACCGGTCTGCGGGAGAAGGACGCGTCCGCGGTGGGCCTCCAGTACGTCACCGCCACCGTCGAGTCCACCGCGCGCGCCGGCTACTACCCCGACGCCGGCCTGATGACCGTCAAGGTCATCGCGGAGCGCCGCACGGGGCGGCTGCTGGGCCTCCAGATCGTGGGCCGCGAGGGCGCGGCGAAGCGGGTGGACATCGCGGCGGTGGCGTTGACGGCGGGCATGACGGTCGAGCAGATGACCGCGCTCGACCTCGGCTACGCCCCACCCTTCTCCCCGGTCTGGGACCCGGTCCTGGTAGCGGCCCGCCGCGCCACGAAGCGCCTCACCGAGCGCCCGTAACCCCCCGCGCGACCTCCGCGGACTGCGACTGGCTGCTCGCGCCCCTGGACACTCCCGCAGAGACCAACGCGCCCGCAGGAAAACGGTGAGGGTTTCTGGGGGCGCTGGGGCCAGCGTGCCCGCAGGGAAACGGCGAGTAGGTCCACCAAGCCCGCCGCAGGCGTCACGCAGGGGTTACGCCCTCGACGTCTCCGTGTGGACGAAGTCCACGAGGCGGGTCAGCGCGTCCGGGTCCATCGTCGGCAGGACCCCGTGGCCCAGGTTGAACACGTGCCCCTCCAGCCCCTCCGCCGCGGCCAGCACCTCCCGCGTCTTCGCCTCCACCGCCGCGGTCGGCGCGAAGAGGACCGCGGGGTCGAGGTTCCCCTGGAGCGACTTGCCCGGCCCGACCCTGCGGGCCGCCTCGTCGAGGGGGACGCGCCAGTCGACGCCGACCACGTCCGCGCCCGCCTCACCGAGGAGGCCGAGCAGCTCGCCGGTGCCCACGCCGAAGTGGATGCGGGGCACCCCGTAGCCGGCGACGGAGTCGAAGACCTTCGTGGACGCCGGCATCACGGAGCGCCGGTAGTCCACCGGGGCCAGCGCGCCGACCCAGGAGTCGAAGAGCTGGACCGCGCTCGCCCCCGCCTCGATCTGCACCTTCAAGAACGTGGAGGTGATCTCCGCGAGCCGGTCCAGCAGGTCCGCCCAGAGCTCCGGGTCGCCGTACATCAGCGCCTTGGTGTGCTCGTGGTTGCGCGAGGGGCCGCCCTCGACGAGGTAGCTGGCGAGCGTGAAGGGCGCGCCGGCGAAGCCGATCAGCGGGGTGGCGCCCAGTTCCTCGGTGAGCAGCCCGATCGCCTCGGTGACGTAGTGGACGTCGTCGGGCGTCAGGTCCCGCAGCCGGGCCAGGTCCGCGCGGCTGCGGATCGGCTCGGCGACGACGGGCCCGACGCCCGGCTTGATGTCGAGGTCGATGCCGATGGCCTTGAGGGGGACGACGATGTCGCTGAAGTAGATCGCCGCGTCGACCCCGTGCCGTCGAACCGGCTGGAGCGTGATCTCCTTGACCAGCTCCGGCCGCATGCAGGACTCCAGCATCGGGATGCCCTCGCGCACCTTCAGGTACTCGGGCAGCGAGCGCCCCGCCTGGCGCATGAACCACACCGGGGTGTGGGGCACCGGCTCTCGTCGGCACGCCTTCAAGAAGGCGGAGTCGTGCGTCTTCGGCTGGGGGCCCGCGGGGCGGTCGTTGGCGCTCACGCCCAAATCTTCGCACGTACCGGGAAAGCGGCCGTCGGGTGCGGGGTGTCCTTCCCTGCGCGCACGCCCCGTTCCGCCTAGTCTTCCCCGCATGGCTGCGGCTCAGGGACGTTTTTCCGATCATGCTGAACATGCTGGACCTCCAGGGAGCGCCGACTCGTCGTCGGACGCGGAGCAGGACGCCGTCCCCCGGGCGTTCCGGCTGGCGGTCGAAGCGCTACGGGCCGCGCGGCTGCGCCCCGAGGTCGAGCTCGACCCGGCCCGCCCCCCGCAGCGGCTCGCCCCGCACGCGTACGCCGTGGAGGCGGCGGTCGTCGACGACGACGAGGACCTGGCGGACGGCCGGCTGGTGCTGCTGCACGACCCGGAGGGGCACGACGCCTGGCAGGGCACGTTCCGTCTGGTGACCCTGGTGCGCGCCGAGTTGGAGCCGGAGATGGCGGCGGATCCGCTGCTGCCGGAGGTGTGCTGGTCGTGGTTGACCGGCGCGCTGGAGGCGCGCGGCCTGTCGTACGGGGAGCCGAGCGGCACCGTCACCCGGGCGAGCTCTCACTATTTCGGTGGACTCGGGCAGCGCCGCCCCGCGACGCAGATCGAGATCCGCGCCTCGTGGACGCCGAAGGAGGCGCACTGCGGAACGCCGGACGCGGCGGCGCACCTCGCCGCCTGGTGTGACCTGCTGTGTCAGATCGCGGGGCTGCCGCCGGCGCCGGTCGGGACGGCGGACATGGCGACGGGCGTGGTGACGCTTCCGCAGCGGCGGGGGCCGCAGCACCGCTGACGTCCGCCGGCGCACGCGGTGCGCTGCGACTCGTGCGGCCCGGGACACTGGTCCCGGGCCGCACCGCTGTCGGGGGCCGCGGTGCACCTTCGCTCCCGCACCGTCCGACCCGCCAGCCGACGGACCGTCAGTTCACTCGTAGGATGATCGATCACGCGTCCGAATTGCACTAATTGTTACTCACCAAATCGTGATCATTCCCTAAAGGACGTCCGTCGGGCTGCCGAAGAGGTCAATGACCCTAACTTCACGGAACGCCCCGGCTTCATCCCCGAGCCGGCCCCGTCCCTGCACCTTCCCCCCAGGAGGAGCCCGGTGTCCGTCCTTCTCGAGCAGCCCGCAAGCCTGGTCGCCTACCGTCCGAACAAGCCGACGGCCATGGTCGTCGTGGCCGACCCGCGCGTCCGCTCCACCGTCACCCGCCACCTGTGGGCCCTCGGCGTACGGGACGTCATCGAGGCGTCGTCGATCGCGGAGGCCCGCCCCCGCATCGCCAACCCGCGCGACATCTGCGTCGCCGACGTCCACCTGCCCGACGGCTCGGGGCTGACCCTGCTGTCGGAGACCCGAGCCGCCGGCTGGCCGAACGGCCTCGCGCTCTCCGCGGCCGACGACATCGGTGCCGTGCGCAACGCCCTCGCGGGCGGGGTCAAGGGCTACGTCGTCACCGGCACCCGTACGAACATCGGCCACCCCACCCGCCCCGGCGCGGCCCCCATCGGGGCCGCGGCCGCCCGGCTGGGCCACCGCCGCCCCCCGGGCGCCCCGAGCCACCCGGGCGGCTACCGGGAGCTGTCGGGCCGTGAGGTCGAGGTCCTGCGGCTGGTGGCGGAGGGCCAGTCGAACAAGGCCATCGGCGTCTCGATGGGCCTGTCCGCGCTGACCGTCAAGAGCCACCTCGCACGCATCGCCCGCAAGCTCGGCACCGGCGACCGGGCGGGCATGGTCGCGGTCGCGCTGCGCACCGGCATCATCCACTGACCCGCCCGCTCCCCCGCGCTTCCCCCGTGCGCCTGTCGACGGATCGTTTCCGTCGACAGGCGCACGCCGTTCACGGATACCCTTGACACGTGACCGACGCCCGAAACACCGCAGCAGAGACCGCACTGCGAACCGCCGGGGGCGCTCCCCCGGACGCCGGCGTCGCAGCCGAAGAGGCCCCGATCCCCCTGTTGGAGCCGCGTGAGGGCATTCCGCCCGTGGTCGCCGACGCCCAGGCGCTCGCCGAGGTCGTCGCCGCCTTCGCGGCGGGCAGCGGCCCGGTCGCGGTGGACGCCGAGCGGGCCTCCGGGTACCGCTACGGCCAGCGGGCCTATCTGGTGCAGCTGCGCCGCGAGGGCGCGGGCAGCGCACTGATCGACCCCGTCGGCTGCCCCGACCTCTCCCTCCTCGGCAGCACGCTCGGCGACACCGAGTGGATCTTGCACGCCGCAACTCAGGACCTGCCCTGCCTCCGGGAGATAGGCATGGTTCCCAGCCGGCTCTTCGACACGGAGCTGGCCGGCCGGCTCGCCGGGTTCCCGCGGGTCGGCCTGGGGGCGATGGTCGAGTCCGTGCTCGGCTACGCGCTGGAGAAGGGCCACTCCGCGGTCGACTGGTCCACCCGCCCGCTCCCCGAGCCCTGGCTGCGGTACGCCGCGCTCGACGTGGAGCTGCTGATCGACCTGCGGGACGCCCTGGAGAAGGAGCTGGACCGGCAGGGGAAGCTGGAGTGGGCGCACGAGGAGTTCCAGTCGATCGCCGCCGCCCCGCCGCCCGCGCCGCGCAAGGACCCCTGGCGCCGCACCTCCGGCATGCACAAGGTGCGCCGGCGCCGGCAGATGGCGGTCGTGCGGGAGCTGTGGACCACGCGCGACGCGATCGCCCAGCGGCGGGACGTCTCGCCGGGCAAGGTGCTCAGCGACGCCGCGATCGTCGAGGCGGCGTTGGCCCTGCCGGCGCACGTCCACGCGCTGAGCGGACTGACCGGCTTCAGCCATCGGATGGGCCGGCGGCAGTTGGAGCAGTGGCAGGCGGCGATCGACCGGGCGAAGGCGCTCCCGGACCTGGAGCTGCCGCAGCAGGGGCAGCCGCTGAACGGTCCGCCGCCGCCGCGTGCCTGGGCGGACAAGGACCCCGCGGCGGCGGCGCGGCTGTCCGCGGCGCGGGCGGCGGTCTCGGCGCTGGCGGAGGAGCTCCACCTGCCCCAGGAGAACCTGATCTCGCCGGACACGGTGCGGCGGATCTGCTGGGAGCCGCCGGCTGATCGCTCCCCGGATGCGGTGACGTCCGCGCTGCGGTTGCTGGGAGCGCGGGCTTGGCAGGCCGCGCTGGTCTCCCCCACGCTCTCCCGCGCCCTGACCTCGTCGAAGTAGCCCCGCGCCGAACGTGCGCGGGGCGCCCCGCCCCTGATGCGCCCGCCGTGCCCCCGCGGGAGTGCGGGTCTCCACCGGCCGGCGGGTGGCTTGTCGCGCAGTTCCCCGCGCCCCTGGAGCGCCCTGCCGGGCGTTCTGGGGCCCGTGGGCATCCCCACCGCCCACAGGACGGGCTTTTAGGCGCGCGGGGAACTGCGCGACAGGCCACCCACCGGCCGCGGGGGCCATACCGCCCGCAGGTCCACGGCGAGCATGTCCAGGTGGCGCGGGAGCCCGGACTCACCACGCCGGGCAAGCGCAGCGCAAGCGCATCCGGCGCGGGGTGTGACGTTCGCCGCTCGACGCGTGAGGGGTGGGCACTAGGGTTACTCGTAAGTAGCATGAGCAGGAAGCGCGCGCTTAGCCCCGCTCGGCACGCGCCCCGCAGCAGTGCCATCCCGCACCCTGGAGGAGAGCCATCGTGCCTCGTACCGTCAGGGACGTCGTCTTCGTCGACGGCGTCCGCACCCCGTTCGGCAAGGCGGGCCCGAAGGGCATCTACCACGAGACCCGCGCCGACGATCTCGTCGTCAAGGCGATCCGGGAGCTGCTGCGCCGCAACCCGGCCCTCGACCCCGCGAAGATCGACGAGGTCGCCATCGCCGCGACCACCCAGATCGGCGACCAGGGCCTGACCATCGGCCGCACCGCCGGCATCCTCGCGGGGCTGCCGCAGTCCGTCCCGGGGTACTCCGTGGACCGGATGTGCGCCGGTGCGCTGACCGCCGTGACGACGACCGCCGGTTCGATCGCCTTCGGCGCGTACGACGTGGTCATCGCCGGCGGCGTGGAGCACATGGGCCGCCACCCGATGGGCGAGGGCGTCGACCCCAACCCCCGCTTCGTCAGCGAGAAGCTGGTCGACGAGTCCGCCCTGTTCATGGGCATGACCGCGGAGAACCTGCACGACCGCTACCCCTCCATCACCAAGGAGCGCGCCGACGAGTACGCCGTCCGCTCCCAGGAGAAGGCGGCCAAGGCGTACGCCAACGGCACGATCCAGCAGGACCTGGTGCCGATCGCGATCCGCCGCACCACCCCCGAGGGCGGGGAGACCGGCTGGGGCCTGGCCACCCAGGACGAGCCGATGCGCCCCGGCACCACGATGGAGAACCTCGCCGGGCTGAAGACCCCCTTCCGCACCCACGGCCGGGTCACCGCGGGCAACGCCGCCGGGCTGAACGACGGCGCCACCGCCGCCGTCATCGCCTCCGAGGACTTCGCGCGCGAGAACGGCCTCCCGGTCAAGATGCGCCTGGTGGCGTACTCCTTCGCCGGCGTCGAGCCGGAGGTCATGGGGTACGGACCGATCCCGGCGACCGAGAAGGCGCTGGCCCAGGCGGGCCTGTCCATCGAGGACATCGGCCTGTTCGAGATCAACGAGGCGTTCGCCGTCCAGGTGCTCGCGTTCCTGGAGCACTACGGCATCGCGGACGACGACCCGCGGGTCAACCAGTACGGCGGGGCCATCGCCTACGGCCACCCGCTGGCCTCCTCCGGCGTCCGGCTGATGACCCAGCTCGCCCGCCAGTTCGAGGCTCAGCCCGAGGTCCGCTACGGCCTCACCACCATGTGCGTCGGCTTCGGCATGGGCGCGACCGTCATCTGGGAGAACCCGCACTTCGAGGGGGACAAGTGAGCACCACCGCTGAACTGCTGAAGGGTGCGGCCGAACTCTTCCCGGACGAGGTCGTCACCAGCGCGCACGTACGCCATCTGGATCTGCCGGGGGCCGGCCGGTTCGCGCTGATCACCCTGGACAACGGCCTGGACCACACCAAGCCGACCACCTTCGGCCCGCAGTCGCTGGCCAACCTGGACGCCGCGCTCGACCAGGTCGAGCGGGAGTCGGCCGAGGGCTCGATCGTCGGCGTCGGCATCACCGGCAAGCCGTTCATCTTCGCCGTCGGCGCCGACCTCAAGGGCGTGGAGCGGGTCGCCCGCCACGAGGACGCGCTCGCCATCGCCAAGAGCGGCCACGACGTCTTCAAGCGGCTGGCCTCCCTCGCGGTGCCCAGCTTCGCGTACTACAACGGCGCGGCGATGGGCGGCGGCGTCGAGGTCGGCCTGCACTGCACGTACCGCACCGTCTCGCGGGCGATCCCGGCCTTCTCGCTGCCCGAGGTCTTCCTCGGTCTGGTGCCCGGCTGGGGCGGCTGCGCCCTGCTGCCGAACCTGATCGGCGCGGACCGCGCGGTGTCCGTGATCATCGAGAACTCGCTCAACCAGAACCGTCAGTTGAAGGGCCAGCAGGTCCACGACCTGGGGATCGCCGACGCCCTCTTCGACGGCGCGGACTTCCTGGAGCAGTCGCTGCTGTGGACCGCTTCGGTGCTGACCGGCGCCACCGCGGTGGAGCGCGCCGAGGTCGACCGCGGTGCGGCCTGGGACGCCGCGGTGGCCCGCGGGCGGGCGATCGCCGACGCCAAGGTGCACGGCGCCGCCCCGGCGGCCTACCGCGCGCTGGACATCGTCGCCGCGGCCAAGGACGGCGACCTCCAGGCCGGTTTCGACGCCGAGGACCGGGCGCTGGCCGACCTGATCATGGGCGGCGAACTGCGCAGCGGCATCTACGCCTTCAACCTGGTGCAGAAGCGCGGCAAGCGGCCGGCGGGCGCACCGGACAAGAACCTGGCCCGTCCCGTCACCAAGGTCGGCGTCGTCGGCGCGGGCCTGATGGCCTCGCAGCTCGCGCTGCTGTTCCTGCGCCGCCTCGAAGTGCCGGTGGTGCTGACCGACATCGACCAGGAGCGCATCGACAAGGGCGTGGCGTACGTCCACGGCGAGGTCGACAAGCTGCTCGGCAAGGGCCGGATCAACCAGGACAAGGCCAACCGCCTCAAGGGGCTGGTGACCGGCGTGCTGGACAAGGCGGCGGGCTTCGCCGACGCCGACTTCGTCATCGAGGCCGTCTTCGAGGAGATGGGCGTCAAGCAGCAGGTGTTCGCGGAGGTCGAGGCGGTCGCGCCGGCGCACGCGATCCTGGCCACCAACACCTCCTCGCTCTCGGTGAGCGAGATGGCCTCGAAGCTGAAGCACCCGGAGCGGGTCGTCGGCTTCCACTTCTTCAACCCGGTCGCGGTGCTGCCGCTGTTGGAGATCGTCCGCGGGGAGAAGACGGACGACGCCTCCCTCGCCACCGCCTTCGGGGTGGCGAAGAAGCTGAAGAAGACCGCGGTGCTGGTGAAGGACGCCCCGGCGTTCGTCGTGAACCGGATCCTGACCCGATTCATGGGCGAGATCCAGAACGTGATCGACGAGGGCACTCCGGTCGCGGTGGCGGAGAAGGCGGTCGAGCCGCTGGGCCTGCCGATGTCCCCGCTGGTGCTGCTGGAGCTGGTGGGTCCGGCGATCGGGCTGCACGTCTCCGAGACCCTGAACCGCGCCTTCCCGGACCGCTTCACGGTCTCGCCGAACCTGGCGGCGGTCGTCAAGGCGGGCAAGCGGGGCTTCTACGTGTATGCCGACGGCAATCCGGCCAAGCCGGAGCTGGACCCCGAGGTCGCCGCGCTGCTGGTGCAGGGCGACGTCGTGCTGACCGAGGAGCAGGTGCGGGCGCGGGTGCTGGAGGCCGTGGCGCAGGAGATCGGTCTGATGCTGGACGAGGGCGTCGTGGCCGAGGCGCAGGACGTCGACCTCTGTCTGATCACCGGCGCGGGCTGGCCCTTCCACCTGGGCGGCATCACGCCGTACCTGGACCGTGAGGGCGTCTCGGAGCGGGTGAACGGCAAGACGTTCCTCGCGGGTGGGGTGGCGAGCGTCCCCGCCTGACCTGGTGTACGAAAGGGGCCGTGCGGAACGCTTCCGTACGGCCCCTTTCCATTCGACGAGGAGACGACGATGCGGACCCTGTTGATCGTCGACGGTGCGAACGTCGTGGGCTCCGTGCCCGACGGTTGGTGGCGCGACCGCCGCGCGGCCGCGGGGCGACTGCGGGACCGGCTGGCCCCGCTCGCCGCCGCGGGCGTCGCCGGCCTGCCGGGGCCCCTGGAAGTGGTCCTGGTCGTGGAGGGCGCGGCGCGGGGCGTGGCGCCCGTGGCGGGCGTCCGGATCGAGGAGGCGCGCGGCAGCGGTGACGACCTGATCGCCGAGTTGGCGGCGGAGGCGGGGCGCGCGGGCCGTGCGTGCGCGGTGGTCACGTCGGACCGCGGCCTGCGCGACCGCGTGGCTCTGGCGGGCGCGACCCGTCTGGGCCCCCGCACGGTGTACGCCCCCTGAGCGGGTGCGCTTGCGCCGTGGCGCGGTACGTGACGGCTTGCCGTCGCCCTTGCGGCCCGCGTCCTCGCGCGCCCTGGACACTCCCGCCGTAGCCCTGCGGGCCGCGTTGGTCTGCGCGGGCCGGTGGTGGGCTTGTCGCGCAGTTCCTCCCCCCACGCCCAGAGGGCGTGGGGCACGCCCAGCGCCCCTGGCTGCCGCGGGTTGTCAGACACTCGGCCCGCAGATGACCGACGGGGGTAGACCATCAGGGGCGCGAGGAACTGCGCGACAAGCCACAGACGGGCCGCAGAGACCGGTGAACGCCCACCGTTGCGGCGCGAGCGTCTCAGAGCACTTGCCGTCCGGCGCAGCACGGGCCGCGGACGCCCCGCAACGCCCGCCGCACGGCGACTTACGCGCTCAGGTCGCCGCCGCGCTCGTCGCGGCCCACGCGGCTGTGGCGGCGGCCGTACGCGTAATACACCACCACCCCCAGCACCATCCACGCCCCGAACCGCAGCCACGTCTCCGTCGGCAGGTTCAGCATCAGCCAGAGCGACGCGGCGACCGAGGCGATCGGAAGCCAGGGGACCAGCGGGGTGCGGAAGGCGCGCGGGAGGTCGGGGCGGGTGCGGCGGAGGATGAGGACGCCCAGCGCGACGACCACGAACGCGAACAGCGTGCCGATGTTCACCAGCACCGCGAGTTCCTCGATGTTGGTGAAGCCCGCGATGATCGCGATCGCCACGCCCAGGAGGACCGTCGCGCGGTACGGCGTGCGAAAGCGCGGGTGGGTGAGGGAGAAGAACCGCGGCAGCAGCCCGTCCCGGCTCATCGCGAAGAACACCCGGGTCTGCCCCAGCAGCAGGATCAGACAGACCGACATCAGTCCGATGACGGCCCCGAAGCTGATGACGCCCGCGTACCAGGGGTGTCCGGTCGCTTTGAACGCGTCGGCGAGCGGGGCGTCGATCGACAGGTCGGTGTACTTCTGCATGCCGGTGACCACGATCGAGACCGCCACGTAGAGCACGGTGCAGATGAACAGGGAGCCGATGATGCCGCGCGGCATGTCGCGCTGCGGGAGCTTGGTCTCCTCCGCCGCCGTGGCCACCACGTCGAAGCCGATGAAGGCGAAGAAGACGACGGACGCCGCGGTGAAGATGCCCATGACGCCGAAGTTGGTGGGTGCGTAGCCGAACAGCGCTTGGATCAACGGCTGTTGGAGGCCGGATTCGCCGGCCGCCTGGACCGACGGCGGGATGAAGGGGTCGTAGTTGGACGCCTTGACGAAGAAGGACCCGGCGACGATCACGATCAGCACGACGGCGACCTTGATGGCCACGATCAGCGAGGTGACCCGCGCGGACAGCTTCATCCCGATGACGAGGACCACGGTCAGCGCCAGCACCAGCAGGAACGCCAGCAGGTCGAAGCCGAAGCCGGTGACGTCGTTCGTACCGGAGAGCGCGGCGGGCAGGTGCCAGCCGACGTTGTCGATCAGGGAGCGCAGGTAGCCGGACCAGCCGACGGCGACGACGGCCGTGCCGAGGGCGAATTCGAGCACCAGGTCCCAGCCGATGATCCAGGCCGGCAGTTCGCCGAGGGAGGCGTACGCGAAGGTGTACGCGGAGCCGGCGACCGGCACGGTGGAGGCGAACTCCGCGTAGCACAGGGCCGCCAGGCCGCAGACGACGCCGGCCACGACGAAGGCGAGCGCGGTGGCGGGGCCGGCGTTCTCCTTGGCGACGGCGCCGGTGAGGACGAAGATGCCGGTGCCGATGATGACGCCGACGCCGAAGACCGTGAGGTCCAGTGCGGAGAGGGACTTCTTGAGTGCGTGCTCCGGCTCCTCCGTGTCCCGGATGGACTGCTCGACGGACTTCGTACGGAAGGCGCCCGCCCTGGACTCGGGGCCTGTCTCTGTGCTCACCGTGGACCTCCACACTTGTCGTCCCGACATGATCGGGACGCGGTGCGGGCCGCAGGGGTCCATACGGGTGGGTTTCACGCGAATGGGCCGGAAGGTCCACCCGTCCAGGGTGTCCTTCCGGCCCGGGTCCGGCTCAGGGCCGTGCGGCCCCTTGCCGGGTCAGTCGCGGACCGGCTCCACGGTCTCGCTCTCGGTGTCCTCGAAGCGGCCGTCGAGCCGGGAGACCAGGCCGGTGACCTGGCGGGCGATGTCCGGGGCGGTCAGGCCGATCTCCGCCATCACCTCGGCGCGGGAAGCGTGGTCGAGGAAGCGCGCCGGGATGCCGAAGTCCCGCAGCGGCACGTCCACGCCGGCGTCGCGCAGCGACTGGGCGACCGCGGATCCGACGCCGCCGGCGCGGACGTTGTCCTCGACGGTGACGACGACGCGGTGGGTGTCCGCGAGCGGGGCGAGGGCCTCGTCGACGGGCTTGACCCAGCGGGGGTCGACGACGGTGGTGGAGATGCCCTGCGCGTCGAGCAGGTCGGCGACCTCCAGGCACATCGGGGCGAGCGCGCCGACGGAGACCAGGAGCACGTCGGGCCGGTCCGTGCCGGGCTCGCGCAGCACGTCCATGCCGCCGATCCGTCCGACGGCCTTGACCGAAGGGCCGACCGCGCCCTTGGAGAAGCGGACCACGGTGGGGGCGTCGTCGACGCTGACGGCCTCGCGGAGCTGGGCGCGGACCTGGTCGGCGTCGCGCGGTGCGGCGATCCGCAGCCCGGGCACGACCTGGAGGATCGACATGTCCCACATGCCGTTGTGGGAGGCGCCGTCGGTGCCGGTGACGCCGGCCCGGTCCAGGACGAAGGTGACGCCGCAGTCGTGCAGGGCGACGTCCATCAGCACCTGGTCGAAGGCGCGGTTCAGGAAGGTGGCGTACACCGCGAACACCGGGTGGACGCCGCCGGTGGCGAGCCCGGCCGCGGAGACCGCGCCGTGCTGCTCGGCGATGCCCACGTCGTAGACGCGGTCCGGGAACGCCTTGGCGAACTTGTCCAGGCCCACCGGCTGGAGCATGGCGGCGGTGATCGCCACCACGTCGGGGCGCTCCTCGCCGAGCTTGACCATCTCCTCGCCGAAGACGGACGTCCAGTCGAGGCCGGAGCTGGCGATCGGCAGTCCGGTGTCGGGGTGGATCTTGCCGACGGCGTGGAAGCGGTCCGCCTCGTCCTGGAGGGCGGGCTGGTAGCCGCGGCCCTTCTCGGTGAGGCAGTGCACGATGACGGGCCCGCCGAAGCGCTTGGCGCGGGCCAGCGCGGACTCCAGGGCCTCGATGTCGTGGCCGTCGATGGGGCCGAGGTACTTCAGGCCCAGGTCCTCGAACATGCCCTGCGGGGCGATGAAGTCCTTCAGGCCCTTCTTCGCGCCGTGCAGGGTCCCGTAGAGGGGCTTGCCGACCACCGGGGTGCGACCGAGGAGGTCCTTGCCACGCGCCAGGAAGCGCTCGTAGCCGTCGGTGGTGCGCAGGGTCGCGAGGTGGTTGGCGAGGCCGCCGATGGTCGGCGCGTAGGAGCGCTCGTTGTCGTTGACGACGATGACCAGCGGGCGGTCCTTGGCGGCGGCGATGTTGTTCAGCGCCTCCCAGGCCATGCCGCCGGTCAGCGCACCGTCACCGATGACCGCGACCACGTGGTCGTCCTTGCGCAGCACCTCGTTCGCCTTGGCCAACCCGTCCGCCCACCCCAGGACCGTGGAGGCGTGCGAGTTCTCGATCACGTCGTGGTCGGATTCGGCGCGCGCGGGGTAGCCGGAGAGGCCGCCCTTCATCTTCAGCCGGGAGAAGTCCTGGCGGCCGGTGAGCAGCTTGTGCACGTAGCTCTGGTGGCCGGTGTCCCAGAGGATCTTGTCCTTCGGGGACTCGAAGACCCGGTGCAGGGCGATGGTCAGCTCGACCACGCCGAGGTTCGGGCCGAGGTGGCCACCGGTCTTGGAGACTGCGTCGACGAGGAAGGTGCGGATCTCCTCGGCCAGCTGATCCAACTGCTCCGGGCTGAGCCCGTCCAGATCGCGCGGTCCCCTGATACGGGTAAGCAGCGTCACCCGTGCCTCCTTGCGTGTTGAGCTGGGCGTATGAGCTGGTCGAGTCGTCGCGGAACAGCCTTGCGATCTGACCGAGTCTAATGTTCCGCCACCGGACCGCTACCGAAGGGGCCGCATCTCACCTCGGGAACAACTGACCGCCCCGTCCCGACGTCGGCCGTTGCCCTGCGACTCCCGGGTCCCTTGTGACGCACCTCTCACTGCGGCAGGGGCGTGGACGGGTGGTGCCCGGCCCCCGCGGGTCGCGGGGGCCGGGCACCGGGGGCGGTGGGCGTCAGGCTCTGCCCGCGGCCTTCTGCGTACGACGGGAGACGGAGTCGATGACGACGGCGGCCAGCAGCACCCCGCCGGTGATCATGTACTTGACGGGCTCGGCGATGCTCTCCAACTGGAGGCCCTTCTGGATGGAGACGATCACCAGCACGCCGAGCAGGGCGGACCAGGTGCGGCCGCGGCCGCCGAAGAGGCTGGTGCCGCCGATGACGGCCGCGGCGATGGAGCTCATCAGCAGGTCGCCGGAGCCGGCGCCCTGGTTGGCCGCGTTGATCTTCGAGGCGATCATCAGGCCGCCCATGGCGGCGAGGGTGCTGGCGATGGCGAAGACGGCGATGCGGACGGCGGCCACGTTGATCCCGGCGCGCCGGGACGCCTCGATGCTGCCGCCGAGCGCGAAGACCTTGCGGCCGAAGGCGGTGCGGCGCAGTACGAAGTCGGTGACGACGACCACGGTGACGAAGATGACCAGCGCGAGCGGCAGGCCCTTGTACTGGTTGAGCAGGTACGCCGCGGTGTAGCAGAGCACCGCGAGGGCGACGGTCCGCAGGGCCAGCTCGCTCAGCGGGCGGGACGGCACGCCGGCCGCCGCCCGCTTGCGGGCACCGAGGAAGGCGGCGAGGAAGTGGCCCGCGACGGCGACCGTCGCCAGCCCGTAGGCGGCGGCGATGTCGGAGAAGTAGTAGTTGGTGAGCTTGGCGACCAGGCCGGAGTCGTCGAGGTTGATCGTGCCGTTGGCGCCGAGGATCTGGAGCATCAGCCCGTTCCACGCCAGCAGCCCGGCCATGGTGACGACGAAGGCGGGGACGCCGATCCGGGCGAAGAAGAAGCCGTGGAGCACGCCGGCCGCGGTGCCGGCGAGGACGGCGAGCAGCAGCGCCAGCCACTCCGGGACCCCGTGGGTGACGTTGAGGACGCCGAAGGCGGCGCCGGCCAGACCGCTGACCGAGCCGACGGACAGGTCGATCTCGCCGAGCAGCAGCACGAAGACGACGCCGACGGCGATCAGCCCGGTGCCGGCGATGTCGACGGAGATGTTGGAGACGTTCTGCGCCGACATGAAGGCGGAGTTCAACGACTGGAAGGTGACCCAGATCACCACGAGTCCGACGATGACGGGGACCGAGCCCAGTTCGCCGGTGCGCATCCGTCGGGTGAACTCGGCGAGGTAGCCGGCGAAGCCCTGTTCGCGGACGAGCAGCCGGGGGTCGACGGCGACGACGGCGTCGCCCGCGGCGGCGGGCGCGGGCACCGCGCCGCTGGACGCGGCCGACGGCTTGGCGAGGGACGTCTTCGCCGCGCCGCCGTCGCCCGGTGAGCCACTCGTGTTCTGCGCGCTCATGCGACGGACTCCTCACTGCGCGCCGCGCGTCGGGTCACCGCGTTGTCCGTGGCACCCGTGATCGCGGAGACGATCTCTTCCTGGGAGGTGGCGCTCATCTCGAACACCCCGTTGTTGCGCCCCAGCCGCAGCACCGCGACCCGGTCCGCCACGGCCTTCACGTCCGCCATGTTGTGGCTGATCAAGATGGTGGCGAGCCCGCGCTCGCGCAGCCGCTCCACCAGGTCGAGCACCTGGGCGGTCTGCTCGACGCCGAGCGCCGCGGTCGGCTCGTCGAGGATCACGAGCCGGGGGTCGCCCAGGAGGGAGCGGGCGATGGCCACCGTCTGGCGCTGCCCGCCGGAGAGCGAGGCGATCGGGATGCGCACGCTCGGAATCCGGATGGACAAAGTGGTGAGCAGCTCGTGGGAGCGGCGCTCCATCTCGATCTCGTCGAGGACGCCGCCCTTGCGCAGCTCCCGGCCGAGGAAGAGGTTGCCGACGACGTCCAGGTTGTCGCAGAGCGCGAGGTCCTGGTAGACGGTGGCGATGCCCAACTCCTGGGCGTCGTGCGGCTTGTCGATGCGCACGGGCCGGCCGTCCCACTCGACGACGCCGTCGTCGATGGGGTGGACGCCGGCGATCGTCTTGATCAGCGTGGACTTTCCGGCGCCGTTGTCGCCGACGAGGGCGACCACTTCACCGGCGTGCACCTCCAACTCCACGTCGGTGAGGGCCTGGACGGCGCCGAACCGCTTCGAGACCCCTCGCAACGCCAGTACGGGCGCAGCGGACACATGAACCAACTCCTTCACCGCCACACGGCGGGGGGGGTGCGCCCGGTGCCCGCCGTCGGCGGGGTGTGGGACGGCGGGCACCGGACGGGCTTCGCGGCGGTCCGGGGCCTCCCGGCCCCGGCTCCCGCTGCTGCTTCAGACGGGGTGGGTCACTTCAGGCCGAGCTTGTCGCAGGCGGCCCGGTACTTCGGGGTGCAGATCTCGGTGGGCGCGTAGATGCCGTCCTTGATCACGGTGTCCTTGATGTTGTCCTTGGTCAGCGAGACGACGGGGACCAGCACCGCGGGGACGCCCTTGGTCGTCGGGCTGTCGGCGGTCTGCCGGGCGACGGCTTTGACGTCCTTGCCCTGGGCCAGCGCCACGGCCATCTCGGCGGCGGCGTCGGCCTCGCCCGAGTAGGGCTTGTAGACGCTCTGGTACTGCTCTCCGGCGACGATGCGCTGGACGGCGGCGAGTTCGGCGTCCTGGCCGGTGACGGGCGGCAGGGCGGTGACGCCGGCGGCCTTCAGGGCGGTGATGATGCCGCCCGCCATGCCGTCGTTGGCGGAGTAGACGCCGACGATCTTGTCCTTGCCGAGGGCGGTGATCGCGCTCTCCATGTTGGAGTTGGCGTTCTCCGGCTTCCACTCCTTGGTGTCGAACTCCCGGCCGATGGTGACCTTGCCGTGCAGGACGGAGTGGGCGCCCTTCTTGTACAGGGCGGCGTTGGGGTCGGTCACGGAGCCGTTCATCATCACGATCTGGCCCGTCTTGGCCTTGTCGCCGAGGGCGTCGAGCAGCGCCTTGCCCTGGACCCGGCCGACCTCTTCGTTGTCGAACGAGGTGTAGGCGTCGATCGGCCCTTCGGCCAGGCGGTCGTAGGCGACGACGGGGATGCCCGCCTCCTTGGCCTTCTTGACCCCGCCGGCGATCGCCTTGGAGTCGACGGCGTCGAGGATCAGCACGTCGACCTTGTTGGTGATCATCGTGTCGACCTGTTGGGTCTGGAGGCTGGCGTCCTGCTTGGCGTTGGCGTACACGACCTTCGCCTTGCCGCCGGTGAGCTCGCCGACCTTCTTCTCGATCAGGGGTTTGTCGAACTTCTCGTAGCGCGCGGTCTGGTTCTCCGGGAGCAGCAGGCCGACGGTGATGTCGTCGCCCTTCGCGCCCTCCTTGGCCCCGTCCCCCTCCTTGCCCTTGTCACCGGCTTCCTTGGCGCTGCCGCAGGCGGCGAGCGCGACGGCCAGCGCGGTGGTGGCGGCGGCGATCGCGCAACGACGCAGACGTGCGTTCATCCTGGAACCTCCCTGACGGGGCCGCGACGTTGCGGCCGAGGTGGCAGGCAGTCAACTCGGCCCCGTAGCCAGCGTCAAGGAGTAAATCCTTAACGAGATGACAACGGTGCCATGCGTTCTCTAAGTGAAGTCATCTCAGGATTTCGGGACACTCTGCGCCAGCACGCTGGAATCACCCATCTCACTGAGCACCAGGGCGACGGCGCCCAACACCTCGGCACGGGCGCCCAGTTCGCCGCGGACCACGGACAGCCGCTGTACGGCGCTGGGGATGGCGTAGCGCGAGACCGACTCCCGTACCGGCGCGAGGACCAGTTCACCGGCGTCCGCGATCTCGCCGCCGAGCACGACCAGACTCGGATTGAGCAGGTTGCACAGCATGGCGACCCCGCTGCCGATGTGCCGGCCGGTGTCCGCGATGACCCGGCGGCAGCCCGGGTCCCCGCCCTGCGCCAGCCGGACCACCTGTTCCATCGTGATGTCCGGGCCGTGGCTGGAGTGCAGCAGCGGCAGCACGTACCGCACGGCGGCGAAGGTCTCCAGGCAGCCTCGGTTGCCGCAGCGGCAGACCGGGCCGGACTCGTCCAGGGTGATGTGGCCGATCTCCCCCGCGGTGCCGCCGGGGCCCCGGTAGACCCGGCCGCCGGTCACCAGGCCGGCGCCGACCCCGCCGGCGACCTTGATGTACGCCAGGTCGGACACCCCGCGGGCCGCGCCCCACACCAGTTCGCCCAGCGCGCCGAGGTTGGCGTCGTTGTCGACGTGGACGGGGACGCCGAGGCGCTCGGACATCTCCTTGGCCGGGTTGGCGCCGACCCAGCCGGGCAGCATCGCGGTGGACCCGATGGTGCCGGACTCGCCGTCGATCGGTCCGGGCACCCCGAGGCCCACGCCGACGACCTTGCCGGGGGCCGCGCCGGTGGCCCGCACGAGCCGGTCGACCATCTCCTCCGCGCGGTCGAAGCCCGCGCCGGCCGAGGCGTCCACGTCCAGCGGCTCGCTCTCCTCGGCCAGCACGTCGTGGGCCAGGTTCGCCACCGCCACCCTGAGGTGGGTGTGGCCGAAGTCCACCCCGACCACGATGCCCGCGTCACCGCGCAGCGAGATCGAGCGGGCCCGCCGGCCGCCCGCCGACGTGGGCGTGACCTCGACCGTCCCCCGCTCCTTCAGCTCGCGGACGATGTTGGAGACGGTGGCCGCGGACAGACCGGTACTCCGGGCGATCTCGGCCTGGGTGAGCGACCCGGCCATGCGGACGGCCCGCACCACCCGCTCCAGATTGGCCCGGTGCAACGACGTCTGCGAACCCGGAGTCTCCATCGACCCACCACTCCCGCCCAGCTTGCGTACAACTAATGAACTCCAAGCTGACCGTCCGGGGCTCATCACGTCAAGACCTGAGCACCGCGACGCCCCCCGGCGGAACCCGGCCGGGGGGCGTGCGTACGGAGCGGGGTGCGGGAGCGTCGGCGGAGCGCGCGCCCCGGGCCGCTACTTGACCGCGCCCGCGGTCAGACCGGCCACCACCTGCCGCTGGAAGATGACGTACGCCGCCAGCACCGGCAGCATCGCCATCACCAGACCGGCGAAGAGGCCCGACCAGTCGCCCTTGTACCCCTGGCTCACCGCCAACTGCACCAGGCCCTGGGAGAGCACCTTGCGGTCGGGATCGGTGTTCAGCACGGTCGGCAGCAGGTACTGGTTCCACTGCCCCAGGAAGTTGAAGATCCCCACGCTGATCAGCCCGGGCTTCGCCATCGGCAGCATGACCTGGAAGAACGTCCTGGTGTGCGAGGCCCCGTCCATGAACGCCGCCTCGGCGACCGAGGTCGGCAGGGTGCGGAAGAAGGCCGTCAGGAAGAAGACCGTGAACGGCAGCGAGTAGGCGATGTACACCAGGATCAGACCGTGCAGGGTGTTCAGCAGCGACATGTTCTGGAGCACGTAGAACAGCGGCACCAGCGCCAGGATGACCGGGAAGCTCATTCCTCCGATGAAGAGGAAGTAGATGAACCGGTTCCCCGGGAACTCGAAGCGCGCCAGCACGTACGCCGCCATCGAGCCCAGCAGCAGGGTGCCGAGCAGCGAGCCGCCGACCACCAGGACGGTGTTGAGGAAGTAGTCGCTCATGTGCGCCTCGCTCCAGGCGCGCGACCAGTTCTCGAAGTGCAACTTGTCGGGGAGCGACCAGGGCGAGGTGAAGATCGCCTTGTCCGTCTTGAAGGAGGTCATCACCGCCCAGAGCAGCGGCAGCACGACCATGATCGCCCAGATGACCAGCACGCCGTGCGAGAAGACGTTGAGGACCCCGCCCTCGCCCTTGCCCCGCTTGGGCTCGGTGCGCACGGGCGCCGACGTCGTCTTGGTCACCGGCTCGCCGTCGCCCGCGACGTCGGCCGTGGTGGTGTCAGTCGTCTTCATCAGTACTCCAGCCGCTCGCGCCGGCCCAGCCGCATCACCACGGCCGCGAACAGCAGCGTGACGAGGAGCAGGGAGACGCCGATGGTCGTCGCGTAGGCGGCCTGGCCGTCCCGGAACGCCTTCTGGTACACGTACAGCGGCAGGACGATGGTCGAGTAGTCGGGACCGCCGCCGTTCGGCCCGACGGTCATGATCTGCACGACCGCGAAGGACTCGGCGCCCAGCGCCAGGATGCCCATGTAGATCCACCCCGACTGCACGGTGTCCCAGAGCAGCGGCAGGGTGATCTTGAAGAAGGTCGTGAACCGGCTGGCGCCGTCCAGCAGGGCCGCCTCGTAGAAGTCCCGGGGGATGGAGGCCATGGCCGCGGAGAACAGGACGACGAAGAAGCCGACCGTCGACCAGACGAGGACCGCCATCACGCACATCAGCGCCAGGTCGGGGTCGCCCAGCCAGTCGGGCTGCACGTCGCCGAGGCCGATGCCCTTCAGGAAGGAGTTGATGGCTCCGTCGCTGGGGTTGTACGCGAACTTGAACAGCAGGGCCACGATCGCGATCGACAGCACCTGCGGGAAGAAGTACACGATCTTGTAGAACGAGGAGCCGCGCACGCCCGCGATGGCGGCGCCCTTGCGACGGCGACCACCCACGTTGATCATGAACGCGAAGAAGAGCGCGAGCCCGAGGGTGATCAGCGGCAGCACCACCGCGAAGGTCAGGCTGTGCTGGAGGGACTTCCAGAAGATGTCGTCGTCCAGCAGCTTCGCGTAGTTGTCGAACCCGACCATGGAGAACTCCGGGCTCAGCCCGCTCCAGTTCGTGAACGAGTAGTAGATGGACTGGACGAACGGCCAGATGACGAAGAGCGCGTACAGCGCCAGGGGCGTCACCAGGAACCCCACGATGAAACGGTACTTGCCGTGTTGCATTCCTACCGACCCCGATCTACCTGCGGTAAGCACCACTGGTGCCGTGTGGAGGGCCGGGGCCCCGTCCCCGGTCGCCGGGACGGGGCCCCGACGGGAATCACTGGTGCTTGTACTTCTTGATGGAGTCGTCCTTCGCGGCCTCGTCGGCGTAGCCCTGGATGCGCTTGATCGCCTCGGTCGGGGTGAGCCGGCCGGCCATCATCTCGCCCAGTCCGCCGACCCCGATCTTCTCCTTCTGGAGCGCGACGTACCAGTCCTGCATCCGCGGGTTGAGCACGTTCTTGCCGGCCTTCTCCAGCGCGGCGACGGCCGACTTCAAGCCCGGGGACAGCTCGATGCCGGTGGTGCCGCCGTCGTAGGCGCTCAGCGACTTCACCTGCGAGGTGAAGTTCTTGGAGGAGCCCTCGCTGAGCATGATGCGCAACTGCTCCATGCCGCCGGCCTTGTTCTTCGCCTTCGACGGGACGATGAAGGGCTCGCCGCCGGAGGCCCACAGCGTGCCGAAGGGCAGCTTGTCGCCGGAGTCGAGGCCGGTGGGCGCGCCGACGGCGAGGTTGAAGTCCTTCGGCATCGTCTTCGCCGCCTCGTTCTCCACCCAGGAGCCGTTGGGGATGAAGAGCGCCTTGTTCTCGGTCCACTTGGTCTGCGACTGGATGTGGTCCAGACCCGGGGTGCCGTCGAGGATGTACCCCTTCCGCTTCAGCTCGTAGTACGCCTCGAAGCAGTCCTTCACCGCGGGGTGCTTCCAGGCGTTCGGCTCCAGGTTGTCGATGGCGTCGAGCACCTCGCTGCCACCGCGCTTGCCGATCATCGGGTAGAGCGAGAAGGGGATGTAGTACGGGTGGACACCGGCGTACGTCCAGCCGGCGATGCCCTTCTTCTTGGCCTTCTCGCAGACCGCCAGCATCTGGTCCCAGGTCTCCGGGTAGGTCGCGTCGAGCGACTCCAGGAGCTTCTGCGAGTACCAGACGCCGTAGACGGTGTAGGAGTAGTAGAGGATCCACACCTGAGAGCCGTCGAACTGGCCCATCTCCACGATGCCCGGCCGCAGGGTGTCGCGGACCTTCTTCTTCGGGTCGTCGTAGGAGGGGGCGTCGAGCAGCTCGGTGAGGTCGTGCAGCTGCTTCTGCCCGACCAGGACGCCCATGTCCATCTGCTCTTTGCCGGAGTTGTCGATCAGGTCCGGCGGGGTGCCGCCGTTGAACCGCGGCTGGAGCTCGCTCTGGATCATCTGGGTCGCGTGGAACTTCACCTTCGCCTTGGGGAAGTCCTTCTCGTAGATCTTGACGGCGTCCTTGCCGTACTGGCTGCCGAAGCCGCCGTCGAAGAGGACGAAGTCGAGCCCGGCGGAATCGTTTACGCCGAGCGGGTTCTTGTCGCTCTTCTCACCCTTGTCTACGTCTCCGTCGTCGCCGCCGTCACCGCTGGCACAAGCGGAGAGGAAGCTCATCGTCGGCACCGTCAGCAGCCCGAGCGCAGCGGAGCGCTTGATCAGCTTGCGACGGTCGAGACCCGCGTTGGTCTCGTCGTGGGCGGAGGTGGATCCCATGCTCTAGTCCTCGCCTTCATCAGGACTGGGCGGTGAACAAGTCGCCCGTCCGTCTCGCCTCCCGGCGAAGGGCCCCGCCACCGCGGTCAATTGCTGTGGTTTCCCGGGGGAAACTCAGTGAAGCTTGGGTAGTGCACCATTCGGCAGCGGAAACGGACGGACGACTGCACGTCGTGTGGTCATGACTGCGCGCCTCCCCCGCTCCCCCTGGCCCGCGCAGCGACGCAGCGTTCGCACGGCTGCCCGGACGCCGACAGGTATAGTCCACTTCCCGTCAGGGGAGCAAGATCAAAAGCAAGGTTGGCCTCCAGTCTTTCCCGAGTTGAGACCTGTCGGATATCTCGGACGACACGGCGTCGACGCGCTCGGCTCTGCATGACCTGATCATTCTTCGCGGAATGGCCGATTCCAAGTCCGACACCGCGTCAGCACCCTTGACACCGCCTTGCACTTACCTCCCTACTGGAGCTTACGCATCGACGCTGACAACGTTGTCCACCGTGGCTTCCAGACGGAGGAAGGCCCCGTGATGCCCACACCCAGACGTCGGCAACGACCGACCGGCCCTCGGCACGGCCCCACCCGAACGGCGGCCCTGGCGGCCGCCGCCGCCCTGTTGGCGACGAGCGGCCAATCCGCCGCCTTCGCCCTGCCGACCAGCGCTGCAATGGTTTCCAAGGCCCCCGCGGAGCCCTCCTTCACCTCCTCTTTCGAAGCGGACGAACGCCAGCCGGACTGGCGCAATACCGTGGAAGTCGGAGCGGACGGAAAGAAGCGGTCATCCGGCGTCAACGGCGGATTCGCCACCGGAATACCGGGCAATGTCACCGACAAGGTGATAGAGGTGCGCGCCAGTGGAGAAAACGCCGGCAGCGGCGAGGTGAAGGAGAACCTGGTCGATCTTCAGCCGAATACGAAGTGGTTGGAGTTCGCCGCGACTTCCTGGGTCGAGTTCACCGCCGACGCCCCGGTCAAAGTCGCCGCCTATGCCCTGACCTCGGCGAACGACCACGCCCCGCGCGACCCGAAGGACTGGACCCTCAAGGGGTCGAGCGACGGCAAGCAGTGGAAGGTGCTGGATTCCCGCACGGGCCAGACCTTCGCCGAGCGCTTCCAGACCAGGACGTACGACGTGGGCGACCCGGCGCAGGTCGAGGCGTACCCGCACTACCGGCTGGAGATCACCGCGAACGGCGGCGCCGCCCAGACCCAACTCGCCGACGTGCAGTTCTCCGACGGAGGGACGACCCCGCCCCCGCCGGACGACATGCGCTCGACGGTGGACCGCGGCCCGCACTCCTCCCCCACCGCGAAGGCGCGGGTCGGCTTCACCGGCACCCGGGCGCTGCGCTACGCCGGCACCCACCTGGCGCAGGGCCGGGCCCACTCGTACAACAAGGTCTTCGACGTCGACACGGCCGTGCGCCGGGACACGGAACTGTCGTACAAGGTCTTCCCGGCGATGGCGGACGGCGACCTCGACTACGCGGCCACCAACGTGGCGGTGGACCTGGCCTTCACCGACGGCAGCTACCTCAGCGACCTCGGCGCCGTCGACTCGTACGGCGGGCGGCTGACCCCGCAGGGCCAGGGCGACGCGAAGCGGCTGTACGCGAACCAGTGGAACGCGGTGTCGTCGGCGATCGGCTCGGTGGCGGCCGGCAAGACCGTGGACCGGATCCTGGTGGCGTACGACTCGGCGAAGGGCCCGGCGAAGTTCCAGGGTTGGCTGGACGACCTGGTCCTGGCCCCGGCGCCGGAGGCAGCGCGGCCGGAGCGCGTGTCGGACTACGCGTCGACGACCCGCGGCACCAACTCCGCGTTCGGCTTCTCGCGCGGCAACACCTTCCCCGCGACCGCCGTGCCGCACGGCTTCAACTTCTGGACCCCGGTGACCCGCGCCGACTCCACGGGGTGGCTCTACGACTACCAACTCGGCAACAACGCGGCGAACTTGCCCACCATCAAGGCGTTCAGCGCCAGTCATGAGCCGAGCCCCTGGATGGGTGACCGGCAGACCTTCCAGATCATGCCGTCGGCGGCCTCCGGAACCCCGGACACGGGCAAGGACGCCCGCGCGCTGGCCTTCCGGCACGAGAACGAGACCGCGCGTCCGCACTACTACGGCGTGACGTTCGAGAACGGCCTGAAGGCGGAGCTGACGCCGACCGACCACGCGGCCACCATGCGCTTCACCTACCCCGGTGACGACGCGAGCGTCCTCTTCGACAACGTCACCCCGCAGGGCGGACTCACCCTCGACCCGGCCACCCGGTCCTTCACCGGCTACTCGGACGTGAAGAGCGGGCTGTCCACCGGGGCCACCCGGCTGTTCGTGCACGGCGTCTTCGACGCGCCGGTCACCGACTCGCGCGTCGACGGCGTCCGCGGCCACCTGCGCTTCGACGCCGGCGCGGACCGCACGGTCAACCTGCGCATCGCCACCTCGCTGATCAGCGTCGACCAGGCGAAGAAGAACCTGGCCGACCAGATCCCCGCGGGCACCCGCTTCGAGCAGGTCAAGGAGCGCGCCCAGGACGCCTGGGACGGACTCCTGGGGCGCGTGAAGGTGGAGGGCGCCACCGAGGACCAGTTGGTGACGCTCTACTCCAGCCTCTACCGGCTCTACCTCTATCCGAACTCCGGCTTCGAGAACACCGGCAGCAAGGCGAAGCCGCGCTACCGGTACGCCAGCCCGTTCTCCCCGATGACCGGGCAGGACACCCCCACCCACACCGGCGCGAAGATCGTCGACGGCAAGGTGTGCGTCAACAACGGCTTCTGGGACACCTACCGCACCACCTGGCCGGCGTATTCCTTCTTCACCCCCGAGAAGGCCGGCGAGTTGGTCGACGGCTTCGTCCAGCAGTACCGGGACGGCGGCTGGATCTCCCGCTGGTCGTCCCCCGGCTACGCGGACCTGATGACCGGCACCAGTTCGGACGTGGCCTTCGCGGACGCGTACGTGAAGGGCGTGCGCGGCTTCGACGCCGAGGCGGCGTACGAGGCGGCCCTGAAGAACGCGACGGTCGTGCCGCCCTCCTCCGGCGTCGGCCGCAAGGGCATGGCGACCTCGCCCTTCCTCGGCTACGCCGCCACCGCGACCCACGATGGCCTGTCCTGGTCGTTGGAGGGCTACCTCAACGACTTCGGCATCGCGAAGATGGCGCAGGCGCTGCACAAGAAGACGGGCAAGGAGCGCTACCGGGAGGAGGCCGAGTACTTCCTGAACCGGGCGCGGAACTACACCACGCTCTTCGACGCCGGGGCCGGATTCTTCCAGGGCCGGGACCTCAAGGGCGGATGGCGGGTACCGAGCGACAAGTACGACCCGCGGGTCTGGGGCCACGACTACACCGAGACCAACGGCTGGGGGTACGCCTTCACCGCCCCGCAGGACAGCCGGGGCCTGGCGAACCTGTACGGCGGCCGGGCGGGGCTCGGCAAGAAGCTGGACGCCTACTTCGCCACCCCGGAGACCGCGTCGCCCGAGTTCAAGGGCTCGTACGACCAGGTCATCCATGAGATGACGGAGGCCAGGGACGTCCGGATGGGCATGTACGGCCACTCCAACCAGGTCGCCCACCACGCCACGTACATGTACAACGCGGCGTCGCAGCCCTGGAAGACCCAGGAGAAGGTGCGCGAGGTGCTGTCCCGGCTGTACGTGGGCAACGAGATCGGGCAGGGCTACCACGGCGACGAGGACAACGGCGAGCAGTCGGCCTGGTACCTGTTCTCCGCGATGGGCTTCTATCCGCTGGTGATGGGCAGCGGGGAGTACGCGATCGGCTCGCCGCTGTTCACCAAGATGACCGTGGAGTTGGACGACGGTCGCAAGCTGGTGGTCAAGGCGCCGAAGAACAGCGCGGAGAACGTCTACGTGCAGGGCCTGAAGGTGAACGGCAAGGCGTGGAACTCCACCGCGCTGCCGCACTCCGCCGTCGCGCGCGGCGGCACCCTGGAGTTCGCGATGGGACCGGAGCCGTCGTCGTGGGGCACCGGCAAGGACGCGGCGCCGGTCTCCATCACCCGGGACGACGCCGTGCCGAAGCCGTGGGCCGACGTGCTGGCGGGCGCCGGCGCGCTCTTCGACGACTCGTCGGCGACGTCGGCGGCCGTCGCCCCCGACGGCGTGCTCGATCTGCCGGTGCCGGCGGCCACCCGGGCGGTGCAGTACACCCTGACGTCCGCCGAGGCGGCGAAGGCGCCCGGGGGCTGGGTCCTCCAGGGCTCGCGGGACGGCACCCGCTGGCAGGACCTGGACCGCCGCTCGGGCGAGGAGTTCGCCTGGGACCGGCAGACCCGGGCGTTCTCGATCGCCGCGCCGGGCGCGTACCCGAAGTACCGGCTGGTGCCCGCCGCAGGGGCGGGCGCGGGGACGCTGGCGGAGGTGGAGCTGCTCTCGTAGCGGCTGGACGGGAAGGGCGAAGGGCCGCACCCCGATGCGGGGTGCGGCCCTTCGTGCGCTTGCGGTGGTGCGTCAGCCGCGGATCAGGTTCCGCAGGACGTACTGCATGATGCCGCCGTTGCGGTAGTAGTCCGCCTCACCGGGGGTGTCGATGCGGACGACCGCGTCGAACTCCACGCCGGAGTCGGTGGTGACCTTGACCGTGCGCGGGGTGGTGCCGTCGTTCAGCTCCGTCACACCGGTGATGGAGAAGGTCTCCTCGCCGGTCAGGCCGAGGGCCTCGGCGCTGGCGCCCTCCGGGAACTGGAGCGGCAGCACGCCCATGCCGATGAGGTTCGAGCGGTGGATGCGCTCGTACGACTCGGCGACGACGGCCTTCACGCCGAGCAGCGCGGTGCCCTTGGCGGCCCAGTCGCGGGACGAGCCGGAGCCGTACTCCTTGCCCGCGAGGATCACCAGCGGGGTGCCCTGCTCGATGTAGTTGCGCGAGGCGTCGTAGATGAAGGCGACCGGGCCGCCGTCCTGGGTGAAGTCGCGGGTGAAGCCGCCCTCGGTGCCCGGCGCGATCTGGTTGCGCAGCCGGATGTTGGCGAACGTGCCGCGGATCATGACCTCGTGGTTGCCCCGGCGCGAGCCGTAGGAGTTGAAGTCGCGGCGCTCGACGCCGTGCTCCGTGAGGTACTTGCCGGCCGGGGTGTCGGCCTTGATCGCACCGGCCGGGGAGATGTGGTCGGTGGTGACCGAGTCGCCCAGCTTGGCCAGCACGCGGGCGCCGGCGATGTCCTCGACCGGCGAGGGCTCCATCTGCATGCCCTCGAAGTAAGGGGGCTTGCGGACGTAGGTGGACTCGGCGTCCCACTCGAAGGTGTTGCCGGTCGGGATGGGCAGGGCCTGCCACTGGGCGTCGCCCGCGAAGACGTCCTGGTAGGACTTGGAGAACATGTCCTCGCCGATGGCGTTGGCGACGACGTCGTTCACCTCGGCCTCGGTGGGCCAGATGTCCTGGAGGTACACCGGCTTGCCGTCCTGGTCGATGCCCAGGGCGTCACGCGTGACGTCGACCTTCATCGAGCCGGCGATGGCGTACGCGACGACCAGCGGCGGGGACGCCAGGTAGTTCATCTTGACGTCGGGGTTGATCCGGCCCTCGAAGTTGCGGTTGCCGGAGAGCACCGAGGTGACGGCCAGGTCGTGCTCGTTGACGGCCTTGGAGACCTCCTCCGGCAGCGGGCCGGAGTTGCCGATGCAGGTGGTGCAGCCGTAACCGACCAGGTTGAAGCCGACCTTGTCGAGGTAGGGGGTCAGGCCCGCCTTGTCGAAGTAGTCGGTGACGACCTTGGAGCCCGGGGCGAGGGTGGTCTTGACCCACGGCTTGCGGGTCAGGCCCTTCTCGACCGCCTTCTTGGCCACCAGGGCGGCGGCGACCATGACGTACGGGTTCGAGGTGTTGGTGCAGGAGGTGATCGCGGCGACGGTGACGGCGCCGTGGTCGATCTCGTACGTGGTCCCGTCGGGGGCCGTGACCTGGGTGGGGCGGCTCGGCACGCCGTTGGCGGAGGCCGGCGCGTCGGAGGCCGGGAAGGACTCCTTGCCCGCCTCCTCGTCGTCGTCCACGTAGTTGCGGACGTCCTGGGCGAACTGCTCGGCGGCGTTCGCGAGGACGATGCGGTCCTGCGGGCGCTTGGGGCCGGCGATGGAGGGGACGACCGTGGAGAGGTCCAGCTCCAGCTTCTCGGAGAAGTCCGGCTCGGCGGCCGGGTCCAGCCACAGGCCCTGCTCCTTGGCGTACGCCTCGACCAGCGCGACCTGCTGGCTGGAACGGCCCGTCAGGCGCAGGTAGTTCAGCGTCTCGTCGTCGATCGGGAAGATCGCGGCGGTGGAGCCGAACTCGGGCGACATGTTGCCGATGGTGGCGCGGTTGGCGAGCGAGGTGGCGGCCACGCCCTCGCCGTAGAACTCCACGAACTTGCCGACGACGCCGTGCTGGCGCAGCATCTCGGTGATGGTGAGCACCAGGTCGGTGGCGGTGGTGCCGGGGGTCAGCTCACCGGTCAGCTTGAAGCCGACGACGCGCGGGATGAGCATGGAGACCGGCTGGCCGAGCATGGCGGCCTCGGCCTCGATGCCGCCGACGCCCCAGCCGAGCACGCCGAGGCCGTTGACCATCGTGGTGTGCGAGTCGGTGCCGACGAGGGTGTCCGGGTACGCCTGGCCGCCGCGGACCATGACGGTGCGGGCCAGGTGCTCGATGTTCACCTGGTGGACGATGCCGGTGCCGGGCGGGACGACCTTGAACTCGTCGAAGGCCGTCTGGCCCCAGCGCAGGAACTGGTAGCGCTCCCGGTTGCGGCCGTACTCCAGCTCGACGTTCTGCGCGAAGGCGTCGTTGCTGCCGAACTTGTCGGCGATGACGGAGTGGTCGATGACCAGCTCGGCCGGGGCGAGCGGGTTGATCTTCGCGGCGTCGCCGCCGAGCTCCTTGACGGCCTCGCGCATGGTGGCGAGGTCGACGACGCAGGGGACACCGGTGAAGTCCTGCATGATCACGCGGGCCGGCGTGAACTGGATCTCCTGGCTGGGCTGGGCCTGCGAGTCCCAGCCGCCGAGCGCCCGGATGTGGTCGGCGGTGATGTTCGCGCCGTCCTCGGTGCGGAGCAGGTTCTCCAGCAGCACCTTCAGGCTGTAGGGCAGACGAGCGGAGCCCTCGACCTTGTCCAGCCGGAAGATTTCGTACGACTCGTCGCCCACGTGCAGCGTGCTGCGGGCGTCGAAGCTGTTCGCCGACACGACAGTCTCCTTCATCAATGTGCGCGTACTACGTCATGCTGCCGCCATGGCCCCTCATCGATCCGCTAAGGTAGGGCTTAGTTAGGTAACCCTTACCGGGATGGCGACTGCGGTACGCCCGGGCAGTTATCTCGATGTCGAGATAACTCTAGTACATCGATGCGGCGCGGTCATGCGCGGGCCCGTGCATGACCGCGCCGCATCGACGGTCGAGCACGGCCGACCGAGGCCGGTCTACGCCGGGTGGAACGTCCGGTTCGGCTGGTGCGCCGGCCGTGCTGACCAGCCGGAAGCTTCCCGGGCCGGACCGTGCGCGGTGACCACCGGCGGCCGTGCGGGCTACGGCGAACGGGCCCGGCTGCCGCATTTCGTCCTGGACGCGTCGGACTTCCGAGCCCCTCGGCGTCTTCTACGAACCGTCCAGTCGCCGGGCGACCTCGTCGAGCGTCGGCCAGGGCGGCCCCGCGCGCAGCAGGCGCAGGAATTCCCCGCCGAAGCGCCTCCCGTTGGGAAGCTGGTCGCCGCGCTCCCAACGCCAGGCCGCGACCATCGCGAGCACGAGCTGTCGGCAGTCGTCCAGCAGCTCTCGGTCGACGTTCGGGTAGTGCTCGCAGACCGCCTCGGCGACGTGGGCGAGATCGAACTCGACGGGCCCGCGGCAACAGGTCTCAAGGTCGATGAAGAGCGGGCCGTGCTCGGTGCCGAGCACGTTGCCCGGGTGCGGCTCGCCGTGGAGCAGTTGCTCCGGGGCGCCGCGGCCTTCGATCGCCCGTCGCAGGCTTGCCAGCCTGCCGCCGAGGAACGCGCGGTCCGCGGCGGCGAGCTCGGGCGAGCGGTGCGGGTTGGCGACGACCTCCGCCGCCTCCGTGACGCGGTCCGTGAACCGCGGGCTCGGCGCGTCGACCCTGCGCATGCCGGCGTGCAGTCGCTCCAGCGCCTTGGCGTAGTCGGCCGGCGGGGTGTGCGCAGTCACGGGTTCGTAGTAGGTCCACAGCGTCACCGTGAAGCCGTCGCGGGTGTGCACGAGCGGCTCCACCCGGGGCTCCAACAGGCCCGTCGGGCAGCCGACCCGGGCGAGCAGTCGGGCGAAATCGACTTCGAACCCCGCGGCCCCGTGCTCCGCGGGGGCGACCCGGGCGAGGACGTCGCACGGCGTCAACCGCAGGGCCAACCTGTTCGAGTCGTGGAGGACGACCGCGTCGTCGGTCGGCAGGTCGAGCGATGCGGCGACCGAAGTCGCAGCCGCGATCGCGCGTGTGACGTCGGCCGTCTCCATCCCCCGATCCTGGCACGGCTGGGCGAATGCGGTGCCGAATATTGCGGCTCGATGCCTTCCGCGGCTCGGCGCGGCCCCGGTGTCGATCTCTCCCGCGGGGCAGGCTCCCGCCATGGCGACCTACAACACGCTCGGCCCGACGTACGCCCGGACCCGACGACCCGATCCGCGCATCGCCGCGAGGATCCGCGCCGCACTCGGCGACGCCGCGGACGTCGTCGACGTCGGCGCGGGCACCGGGTCGTACGAACCGCCGGGGACCGTCCTCGCCGTCGAGCCCAGCCGGGTCATGATCGACCAGCGCCCGCCGCACTCCGCACCGGCCGTGCGGGCGGTCGCGGAACGCCTCCCGGTGCGCGACGGCGCGGTCGACGCCGCGATGGCCGTGCTCACCGTCCACCACTGGACGGACCTCGCGGCGGGCGTCCGGGAGCTGCGGCGCATCGCCCGGCGCCGCGTGGTCGTCCTCACGTGGGACCAGCGCGTCTTTCGCGAACGGTGGTGGCTGGTGCGCGACTACCTGCCCGAGGCGGCGGCATTCGACGACGCCCGCGCCGTCGACGTGGATCACCTGGCGGACCTGCTCGGCGGGGCCCGCCAGGAGACGGTCCCGGTGCCGTACGACTGCACGGACGGGTTCGCCGCCGCGTACTGGCGTCGCCCGCACGCCTATCTCGACCCGCAGGTGCGCGCGGGGATCTCGCTGCTCGCCCAGACCGGGGACGAGGTGAACGGGCCGGGGCTGGCGCGGCTCGCGGACGACCTGGCGACCGGCCGCTGGCACGACCGGTACGGCGAGTTGCTCGCGCTGGACGCCGCCGACTTGGGCTACCGACTGCTGGTCGCCGACCTCTGACCGGGCGGGCCGGCCGCGGTGCTCAGTCGAGGGCCGGCGGGGCGTCGAAGAGTTCGAGGAGGGAGGCGGCGCTCTGGGCGGCGCAGACGACGTCACTCGCGCGGGAGGCCCCGGGGAAGAGCCGGCCCCAGGACGCGGCCCGGCCGACGGCGCCGAGGCGCCAGCTCAGGGACATCGCCCGGCGCAGTTCGGCGGAGCTCGCGCCGTCGCCCGTCCAGGGTTCGAGGTACGCGTCCCGCAGTCGCAGCAGCGCCGCGCGGCCCGTACCCCCGCGGTCTTCGGCCAGCACGCGGCGGGCCGGGACGCGGAAGCTGCAGAAGGGGTGGGAGACGGTGGCGTCGCCCCAGTCGAAGAAGGTGTAGCGGCCCGGTTCGGGGTGGAAGAGTTGGCCCTCGTGCAGATCGGCGTGGTCGAGGGTGTCCTCGATGCCGACGGCGGCCAACTCGGCGGACCACTCGACGAGCCGGGGCCGCAGCGCCCGCAGCCGCCGGCGGTCGTCAGCGGCCAGCGCGGTGCTGTCGGTCACGAGCCGGTCCACGACGTCGGGCAACTCGCGGGTGCGTGCGCCGGGAACGCCGAGCCGTTCGATCTCGTCGGCGTACGGGGTGAGGGCGCGCTGCATGTGCGCGTACTGCCGCAGCGGCTCCTCCCAGGCGCGCGGGTCGACGGGCCCGCCGCCGAGCGCGGTCTTGAAGAGGGTGCCGCCGTCGGGGAGCAGCGACCAGCCCCGGTCGGCGTCGACGGCGATGGGCCGCAGAACGTGCTCGGGCGTCCAGCGGGCCAGCGCCTCGGTCAGCGGCGCTTCGAAGGCGCTGGCGGGCGGGTTGGCCTTGAACCAGACGGTGCCGAGCCCGGTCGCGTGCGTCCGCACCAGTACGGACCAGGGGCGCAGCCGTACGGTCCGCGGCCCGGACTCCCGCAGGCCGTGCGCGGCGAGTTCGCGCGCGATCCACGCGAGGGCGGCGGCGCGCCACTTCGGCCGGTCCCACGGGGTGACCGCGTCCTGGTAGGCGCCGCGGTCCACCGCCGTGGCGGGCCCGTTGTCCCGTTCGTGCTGCATGGCGCCATCCCAGCAGCGTTGCACCGCGATCACCAGCACTTTTCAGTGCGTGCCTGCGCTTGCGGCGAGGCCGGCGGGCTCGGTGGGCCGCGGTGGCGCGAGGGTCGGGTAGTCGGTGTAGCCGCGTGCGCCGTGGCCGTAGAGGTGCGCGGCGTCGATCTCGTTCAGCGGTGCGTCGACGGCGAAGCGTTCGGGCAGGTCCGGGTTGGCGATGTAGGCGCGGCCGTACGAGACCAGGTCCGCGAGGCCCTCGTGCAGGACGGCCTCGCCGCCTTCCTTGGTGGTGGCGTCGCGGTTCTCGCCGACGTTGGCGATCAGCGTGCCGTGCCACAGCGGGCGCAGGTCGGTCAGTGCGGGGTAGTGGTCGTCGTCGATGAGGTGCAGATAGGCGAGTCCGATGCGGTCGACCTCCTCGACCAGGGCCCGGTAGACCGGCCCGGGGTTCCGTTCCACCATGCCTTCCTGCGGGTTTCCGGGCGACAGCCGCAGCGCGGTGCGGTCCGCTCCGACGGCGTCGGCGACCGCGGTCACGACCTCCAGCGGGAAGCGGATGCGGTCGCGGACGCTGCCGCGGCCGTAGCGGTCGTCGCGCAGATTGGTGTTGTCGGCCAGGAACTGGTGGATGAGGTAGCTGTTGGCGCCGTGGAGTTCGACGGCGTCGAACCCGGCTTCCACGGCGTTGCGGGCGGCGAGCACGTGGTCGTGGACGGCGCGTTCGACGTCTTCGACGGTCATGGTGCGGGGCTGCGGGGCGGGCACCTTGCCGCCGGGGACGTGGACGTCTCCGGGCACGGGCACGGCCGACGGGCCGGCGGGGACGTCGCCGTCGATCCGGGCGAGCGGGTGGCCGTGGCGTCCGCCGTGCATGAGTTGGGCGACGATCCGCCCGCCGGCGGCGTGCACGGCTTCGGTGACCGCGCGCCAACCGCGTATGTGGTCCTCGGTCTCCAGGCCGGGCATCCGCCAGCCGGCCTGGCCGCGGCTGCTCGGCCAGATGCCTTCGGTGACGATGAGGCCGGCGCTGGCGCGCTGGGCGTAGTGGTCGGCGACGACGGGCAGGGGCGTGCCGTCGTCGGCGGCGCGCAGCCGCGTCATGGGCGCCATCACGATGCGGTTGGGGAGGTGGAGGCGGCCGAGTTCGTACGGTGCGAGGAGGGGTGAGTGCGTCATGGCCGTACCGTAGAACCTGACACGGGTGTCAGGTTCAAGTGCGGCGCGGCGGAGGCCGCGCGGCTTGCGGAGGCGTAGGAGGGGACGACGTGCGGATCGGGGAGCTGGCGCTGCGCACCGGCGTGAGCGAGCGTTCGTTGCGCTATTACGAGAAGCGGGGACTGCTGGCGTCCGACCGGACGCCGGGCGGGCACCGAGAGTATCCGGAGCGGGCCGTGGACCGGGTGGTCCACATCCAGGAGCTGTTGGCGGCGGGGTTGAACACGGCGACGATCGCCCAGGTGCTGCCGTGCATGCGGGACTCCGACGGCGGTCCTTCGGCGACGGCCACGCCCCAGCTCGTCCAGTGGCTCACCCAGGAGCGGACCCGGATCAACGGCCTGATCGACGAGTTGGTGCGGTCCCGCGAGGTGCTGGACGAGGTGATCGGCGCGGCGTCGGGCAAGTGAGCGGCTCCGGCCACCTCCGGCGTCTCCGGCGTCTCCGGCGTCTCCGGCGAGGGCGGCGAACGTCTAGGAGCGAATCGCCCACTTTGCCCCGATCTCGCATGCGAGACACGCCACAGGCATGACGACAGGGGCAGCGGGTAGCCGGTGGGCACCACCCGGATGGACTGCCTCCGCTTGCCGGGGCGCCCCCTCCGACGCAACGTCAGAAGCGGAGGGCCGCAGGCTCGTACGAACGGGTGCACCTCACTCGGATGACACCCCCAGCGCGCGCCGCATCTCATATCTGAGATAACCTCCTGCACATGGCAGACGACTACCTCGCACGCATCGGCAAGCTCATTCGTGACGCGCGTCAGCATCGCGGCTGGACACAGAGTCAGCTCGCCGAAGCGCTCGGCACCAGCCAGAGCGCAGTGAACCGCATTGAGCGCGGCAATCAGAACATCAGCCTTGAGATGATCGCCCGCATCGGGGAAGCCCTCGACAGCGAAATCGTCTCCCTCGGCTACGCGGGCCCGATGCATCTGCGCGTCGTCGGCGGCCGTCGGCTCTCCGGTGCCATCGACGTCAAGACGAGCAAGAACGCGTGCGTCGCCCTGCTCTGCGGCTCCCTGCTCAACAAGGGCCGCACCGTGCTGCGCCGCGTCGCACGCATCGAGGAGGTCTACCGTCTGCTGGAGGTGCTCAACTCCATCGGCGTGCGCACCCGCTGGATCAACGAGGGCATGGACCTGGAGATCGTCCCGCCGGCCCAACTCGACCTGGACGCCATCGACGCGGAGGCCGCCCGCCGGACCCGCTCCATCATCATGTTCCTCGGCCCCCTGCTGCACCGCGTGGACAACTTCCGTCTGCCGTACGCGGGCGGCTGCGACCTCGGCACCCGCACGATCGAGCCCCACATGATCGCGCTGCGCCGCTTCGGCCTCGACATCACCGCCACCGAGGGCCTCTACCACGCCCGGGTCGAGCGCACGACCTCCCCCGGCCGGGCCATCGTGCTGACCGAGCGCGGCGACACCGTGACCGAGAACGCCCTGCTGGCCGCGGCCCGCCACGACGGCGTCACCGTGATCCGCAACGCCTCCTCCAACTACATGGTCCAGGACCTGTGCTTCTTCCTGGAGGCCCTCGGCGTACGGGTCGACGGCGTCGGCACCACCACCCTCACCGTGCACGGCGTCCCCAACATCGACGTGGACGTGGACTACTCCCCCTCCGAGGACCCGGTCGAGGCGATGAGCCTGCTGGCCGCCGCGGTGGTGACGGAGTCCGAACTCACCATCCGCCGGGTCCCGATCGAGTTCCTGGAGATCGAGCTGGCCGTGCTGGAGGAGATGGGCCTCGACCACGACCGCTCCACCGAGTACACCGCGGACAACGGCCGCACCCGCCTGATCGACCTGACGGTGCGCCCCTCCAAGCTGGAGGCGCCCATCGACAAGATCCACCCGATGCCGTTCCCCGGCCTCAACATCGACAACGTCCCGTTCTTCGCGGCGATCGCGGCCGTGGCACAGGGCCAGACCCTGATCCACGACTGGGTCTACGACAACCGCGCGATCTATCTCACCGACCTCAACCGCCTCGGCGGCCGCCTCCAACTCCTCGACCCCCACCGCGTCCTGGTCGAAGGCCCCACCCGCTGGCGCGCCGCCGAAATGATGTGCCCCCCGGCCCTGCGCCCGGCCGTGGTGGTCCTCCTCGCGATGATGGCCGCGGAGGGCACGTCCGTGCTGCGGAACGTCTACGTGATCAACCGCGGGTACGAGGAGTTGGCGGAGCGGCTGAACTCGGTGGGGGCGCAGATCGAGATCTTCCGCGACATCTGATGCACGAATACCGCCGCCCCCTCTCTGGCCTGCTGAAGACAGGCCGAGTGGGGGCGCGCGGCGACGAAGCCATCGCCAATCACCTCGGCGTGTCCCCCCGGACCGCCCGCCGCCTGGCCAGCGACCCCATGGAACGCCTCGGTGCACGAAGCAGTTTCGAGGCCGGCGTCCGCTCGGTACAGCAGGGGCGGCTCCCCGCCCACTGATCCGAGGCCACCCCCGCCGTCGCCCCCACCGCCACAGACCAGCGCCATGGCGTCCTGCAACGGCATCCGGGCCTGGGCACGTGAACACGGCTACGGACTCCGCGGCCGCATCCCTGCCGGCATCCACCTTGGACGAGGCGGAGCGGGCCGCGCTGGAAAAGACGGTCCGCGCTGTCACCCGCGCCGGGCTAGTGGCTCGACCGGCGCGACGCCGCTCACCCTCGCTACGCGATCCATGCCTCCCGGCTGTGTCGTGACTGCCTCACCCACCCAGCGGGCACCGGAAGACATCCTCCCCAAGATCGCGGCCATCAGCGGTCCGACGGACGGCGGCTGGTACAGGCTGACTCTGCCGAACCGGCTCGTCCACGCCGACGACCCTCCAATCGCCGCGGAGGCGGTCGACGTCTCTGGGGCACAGAGCCGCGGAATCCCGCGGAACAGCGTCCGTTCCTCGAACGACACAGCTGAGCACCGTCACGTGAACACCCAGCAGCGGAAGGCCCCGGTTGCACGTCACCCCACCGCCCGAGCCGGGGTGGGCCGACAGGGTGGCCGGTAGCGGCCGGTGGGATGGCGTCGGGAGCTCGTGCGGCGCGGTCGGCCACTTGGGCGGGCATGGCCGTGGTAGGTCCGGTGGTCCCTGGACTGGCTGGCGAGCGCATCGCGGCAGGTCGGGCGGCCACCCGGGCTCTGTCGGTGCATGCGAGTGACGATGGCGTCTAAGGCGGAATCACACATTCCCTTATGGGTGTTCCATGCATGAAAAAGTGACAGAAAAAGCTAGGGAATCGACAGGACAGACGTACGGCGAAAAACACATCGGTCAACCTTCTTCCGGCTTTGGTCATTCCTTGCCGCTCCATAGCCTTCGGCTTGCTCTCGCTTGACGCTGTGCGAGGGGGCGGGCCGCCCGCCTCGTCGTCATCCTCAAGGACCCGAGCCCGGTTCATGAGGTCGGCGAGCAACGCACGGTAGAAGGAGTACGGGCATGATCCGCCTTTCCCGGACGCTGTCTTCAGGGTGGTTCGCAGCAGTGGGCGCCACCGCGCTGTTGGGCGCGGTGACGCCCGCGCCGGCCGCGCACGCGGCGCAGCTCGCGTGTGGCCAGACCGTCACGACCAGCGTCGTCCTCACTGCCGATCTGCTCAACTGCCCCGGGGACGGGCTGGTCGTCGGCGGCAGCGGCATCGTCGTCGACCTCAACGGGCACACCGTCGACGGCGTCGGTCTCGGCGTCGGGATCCGCAACGACGGTTTCGACAACACCACCATCACCAACAGCAGCAGCAATCCCGGAGGAATTCAGGACTTCGACTACGGAGTCCAGCTCAACCCCGGCGCCTCGGGGAATGTCGTCGAAGAGCTGACCGTCCAGTTGAACGAAGTTTCCGGCGTCGAACTCAACGGCGCCGGCGGGAACAACCAGGTGCGCAACAACCTCATCGACCGGCAGTCCCAGAGAGGCGTGACGTCGCTCGGCGGAGCGAGCGGAAATGCGATCGCCGGAAACACGATCACCGGGAACCAGGGCGAGGGCGTCTTCGTGCAGGACTCCGCCGACACCCGCATCGAGGGGAACGAGATCACCGGCAGCGGCGACGCCGGGCTGGTGCTGGAGGGCTCCAGCGGGAACACGCTGCTGACCAACACCGTCGGCGGCAGCAGCGACGGCGCCTTCCTCGTACGGCTCGGGTCGAACGACAACCTCATCCAGGGCAACTCCTCCACCCGGAACGCGGACGCAGGGTTGATCGTCTCGGGCTCCAACGGCAACCGCGTCCTGAACAACACCCTTCAGGGCAGCGGCGACAGCGGCATCTTCCTCCAGTCCGCGCACGGCTCGACGATCACCGGCAACGACGTCCGGTTGAACACCGGCGGCATCGAGCTGAGCGACTCCGACAACAACCTGATCCGGTCCAACATCGCGAGCGACACCACCGGGGACGGGATCAGCCTGGAGCTCTCCGTCAACAACGCGCTGGAGTTCAACCAGGCCAACGGGAACAATTCGCGGGGCATCTCCGTCGAAGGGGACGCCGCTGCCGGGTCCGGCAACCGGTTGGTCGGCAACACCGCCGACGACAACAACGGCGACGGCATCCACGTCTCCAAGGCCGTCCACACCCTCCAGGACAACACCGCCCGCAACAACGGCGGCTGGGGCGTCTTCGCGGATCCGGGCAACGTCGACGGCGGAGGCAACCGGGCCGGCGGCAACGGCCAGGCGGCCCAGTGCGCGGGCGTCGTCTGCACGCCGTGACCGCCTTCGGGCCGTGAGGCGCGCCCTCGACGGTCGAGAAGGCCAGACCGCACCCCCACCAACCCTGCACGCACCGCACCGGAGTCGTCACTCTGTGTTCTAGCATCGCGGCGATGGACGCACAGTACGAGTTCGGGATCCTGGGGCCGGTCCACGTCGTGCGGGACGGGCGGGACGTGGTCGTCGGCGCGGTGCAACTGCGCACCGTGCTGGCCGCTTTGCTGGTGGACGCCGACCGGGTGGTCCCCGTGGCTGCGTTGGTGGACCGGCTCTGGGGGGACGGGCCGCCGCACGGCGCGCGGAACGCCGTGCAGAACTACGTCCTTCGCCTGCGTCGCGCCCTCGGGCCCGGCGTCGTGCTGACCGACCGGTGCGGGTACGTGCTGCGGGTCGCGGAGCCGGGCCGGCTGGACGTCCGCGGGTTCGCCTCGCTCGTCACCGAGGGGCGCGCCGCAGCGGGTGAGGGGCGCCCGGAGCGGGCCGCGGAGCTGTTCGACCGGGCGCTCGGGCTGTGGCGGGGCGAGCCGTTGGGGGATCTGCCGGTGGAGCGGTTCCAGGACGTCGTACCCGCACTGCACGAGCAGCACCTGGCCGCCCAGGAGGCGTGGGTCGACGCCGTGTTGGCGTGCGGGCGGCCCGCCGACGCGCTGCCGCGACTGCGGCGGCTGACCGACGGCCACCCCCTGGACGAGCGGTTCTGGGCCCGGCGGATGCTGGCGCTGTACCGGTGCGGTCGGCAGGGGGAGGCGCTGGAGTGCTTCCGCCTGGTGTCCGCGGTGCTCGCCGACGAGTTGGGGATCGACCCGGGCGCCGAACTGAAGGACCTGCACCAGCGGATGCTGACGGCCGCGCCGGACCTCGTACCGACGCCCCGACGGCACGCACTCCTCACGGCCGGCGACCGCGCGCCGTCTTCGGACGCGCCGGGGAACCTGCCCGCCGAGACGACGTCGTTCGTCGGTCGGGAGCACGAGATCGACCGGACGGGCCGGCTGCTGGCGCAGGGCCGGCTGGTGACGTTGACGGGGGTCGGCGGGGTCGGCAAGACCCGGCTCGCGCTACGGACCGCGCGGCGGCTCGCGCCCTCGTTCCCCGACGGGGTCTGGCTGACGGACCTCGCCGCGCTCACGGACCCCGCGCTGTTGGAGCGGGCGGTCGCCGAGTCGCTGGGGCTGCGCGACCAGTCCATGCGGTCGGCGGGCGAGGCGATCGTCGACCGGCTGCACGACCGGCGGCTGCTGCTCGTCCTGGACAACTGCGAGCACCTGGTGGGCGCCGTGGCCGCGCTGGTGCTGCGGCTGCTGCGGGCGGCACCGGAGCTGCGGGTGCTCGCCACCAGCCGCGAACGGCTGTGCGTACCGGGGGAGCACGTGTTGCTCGTACCGTGCCTGACCCTGCGGGACGGGCCGGACGGGACCCCGTGCGAGGCGGTTCGGCTGCTGGTCGACCGATCGGCCGCGAGCGGCGCGCCAGCGTGGGCCGACGAGCGGCGCGCCGCGGCGGCCACCGAGCTGTGCCGGCGTCTCGACGGCATCCCGCTGGCCATCGAACTGGCGGCCGTACGGTTGAGCGCACTGACCGTGGAGGAGGTCTTGGAACGCCTGGAGGACCGCTTCCACCTGCTGTCAGCCCGGCACGAACGCGTGCCGGGCGCCGGCCCGCCGGGCGTCGAACCGTCGGACGTCAGACAGTCGGGCGTCGAGCCGTCCAGCGCCGGGCCGTCGGGCGTCATGGCTGGTCCGGGTCGGTACCGGCACACGCTGCGCGGCGTCATGGACTGGAGCCACGGCCTGTGCACGCCTGCGGAGCGGCTGCTGTGGAGCCGGCTCTCGGTCTTCGTGGGCGGGTTCGACCTGGTGGCCGTCGAGTCCGTGTGCACGGGCGGCGGCATCGCCCGCGCGGCGGTGCTGGACCTCGTCGACGGCCTCGTCCACAAGTCCGTCGTCACGGTCGACCACGGGGACGCCGGCCGTCGGCGGTACGGAAGCACGTCCCGCTACCGACTGCTGGAGACCATCCGTCAGTACGGTGCGGAGCGGCTGCGCGCGGAGGGCGACGCGACCGGGGTGCGCCTGCGGCACTGCGAGTACTACCGGGACCTGGCCGCCCGCGCCGCGGCCGAGTGGTGCGGACCCGACGAGGTCGGCTGGCTGGAGCGGCTGCGGATGGAGCTGCCCAACGTGCGTTCCGCGCTGGACTTCTGCCGTGCCGACCCGGGCCGGGCGCCGACCGGGGCGCAGATCACCGTCGATCTGATGCGGACCCGCGCCTGGTTCTTCGGCAGCACGCTGGGAGAGGCGCGGCACTGGATCGAGAGCCTGTCGGCCCGGTTCCCCGATGCCGCGGGCGGGGCGGGCGGGGCGCCGGCCGTGGTGGTGACGGCGATGAAGACCTTCATCGCGTTGGTCCAGGGTGACCCGGCGGCCACCGCGTACCTGGCGGAGTGTCGTACGGCCGCCCGCGCGGACGGCGCGCCGCAGGCCGCGCCGGTGGAGTACATGACGGGCGTACACGGCCTGCTGGTGCTCAGCGACCCCGCCTCGATCGACCGGCTCGCCCGTGCGCGGGCGGAGTTCGCCGCGGGCGGGCAGTCGGGGGACGCGCACATGGCGACCATGTTCTGGGCCATGGCGACGGCCTTCCTCGGCGGTGGGGACGCCGCCCGTACCGCCTGCGCCGCGTACGTCGCGGAGGCGCAGGCGGCAGGTGCCGAATGGGCGCTGACCTGGGCGCAGTGGTGCACCGGGCTCACCGAGCTCCTGCACGGGGACCCGCGCCTGGCCCTCGCTCCGCTGTGCGACGCACTCGTCCGGCAGCGGGCCGTGGACGACAACTGGGGTCCCGCGTGGAGCCTGGAGACGCTGGCCTGGACGCTGGGCGCGCTCGGCCGGCACCGGGAGGCGGTCGTCGTCCTCGGTGCGGCCCGTCGCCACCGGCAGGTCACGGGGGCGCAACTGACGGGGCTCCACCCGTTCGCCGCGCTGCACGCCCGTACGCGATCCGTCGTACGGGAGCACCTGTCGGCCGGCGCGTACGCCGACGCCTGGGAGCGGGGCGCCGGGGACGGGGACGGCATCGCGCTGGCGCTGAACATCGCGTACGAGGTGGGTGAGGTCGGTGAGGCGTGCGAGGCGGAAGGGGTACGGGTCGCGGGCGTACGGGCGGCGGAGTGACCGGGGTGTGACCGGGCGGAGAGCGCGTATCGGAAGGCTGCTGTGCGGGACCTCGGAAGGTACCCACCCGGTCTGGTGCGCCCCACCCGGGCCGTCGCGACCTGCGACGACTCGGTACGGAACGGCACACGGCACCGGCAGCACGGCCTGCGGCCGACCGCGTGCCGAAGACCGGGAGACGAACGACGCGAACAGGAGCCCCATGCTTACACCTCACTCCGTCCGAACCGCCTTCGGCTCGACGGCGCTCGCCTGCGCCCTCCTCCTGGGCACCGGCGGCACGGCCGTCGCGAGCACCTTCCTCAGTTGGGCGGGGCCGCAGAACACCGGGAGCGCCAGGGAGCTGCACGCGTGCGGCTGCCACAACATCGACCCCGGCCACAAGGCCGCCTACCGCTTCACGTACACCGGCCAGTCCGCCGCGATGTACAACGACTCCGACTGCCGGGGAGTGGTGCACCACACCTTCCGGGGCAGTCAGGAGAGCCGGGACCCGTTCGGCTGGAAGAGCATCTTCTTCCACTGCTGAGGGCTGAGGCCGCGGGCCGGCGGACGCGCTCAGCGGACCGTCCGCCCGCCTGCGGCCGGGGGCCGCCCGAGGGGGGATCGGAAGGGAATCACAGGGGGATCAACGGTCGTGCCGTAACGCGGCACGCGACGGAGCCGGGCGTCGGCCGGATCGGAATCGGTCTGGTCACACCGGCTCCTCTTCTGTGCCCCCGCACCTTTTGAGTCCCCTTGGATCCCCGCTGGACCAGCGCTTGGAACGCCGTTTGGATTTCGCCGAGGCTATGGCTCGCGACGACCTGCGGTGAACCTCCGACGGGACCACTCCGGGTCGATTCGGTCCCCGAGGAGGAGACGGTGGGACGCCGGACCTCCTCCCATCGGCGGAGGGTCACTGCGCTCCACCAGCGGGGGGACCCCGCATCGTCGACCCCCTCCCATTGAAGGAGAAGGGCGGAAGTCTCGCCGGTGGGATGATTTACAGCTTTCAGATCCCGCGTCTAGCGTCAGTGGGCATCGATCTTGGGCCGGCACCCCCGCAGCCGGTACGGGATCGGGCAGGGCGCCCCCGACGAGTTCCAGTACCCGGGACTGGTCTCATCTCCCGCACGCCGACGAAGTGCTCGTGCGTCCCGCCTCCGATGGCTCCGACCGGAACAGAACGCTTCACGTGGGAGACCTACATCATGACGAGTGAACACGAGCCCCTGGCACCCCGCGAAGAGCTCCTTTGCCGGCTCTTTGCCGAAGTGCTCAAGCGACCCGAAGTATCCGCCGACGAAGGGTTCTTCGCCCTCGGCGGAGACAGCATCTCCGCGGTCGGTCTGGTCGGTCTGGCTCGGGAGGCCGGACTGGAATTCACTCGGCGCGAGATCTTCCTGCACCCTTCGCCCGCCCAGTTGGCCGCCGTCGTCCGAGAGGTGGCACCGCCCGAGGAATCGACGGCGGACTCCCATGGTGAGGAAGCCGGGTCCGGGGCCGCGGACACCCCGCTCATCTCGCTTTCCCAAGCCGAACTCGACGACATCGAACGACAACTCGGCTGACCTCCGCGCGCCTGGTGGATCGTCGCTGGCGATCCGCCGGACATTGCCGTGCGCGCTTCCCCTGGACCGTTCCACTCAGCCGGCACCCGGCACCACAGCGGGCTGAGCCCATTTTCATGCGCATGCAGCAGCAGCCGTCCTCGGTGGTCCGTCCATCGAGGGGACGGGCGCTGCCTCCTGACCCATTCCAGAAACAAGGACACCAGAGGGAGCGGATTCATGAAGCCGGGAATCTTGGACGTGTTGCCGTTGGCGCCGTTGCAGGAGGGCCTGCTCTTCCACGCCCAATACGACGACCAGAACACCCCCGACGTCTACATCGTCCAAGTCGCCCTACAACTCCAAGGCCCCCTCGACCCCACCCGCCTCAACACCGCAGCCAAAACCGTCCTCAACCGCCACCCCCACCTCACCGCCTGCTTCCTCACCCGACCCAACGGACAACCCATCCAAGTCATCCCCACCCACTACCAACTC
>NZ_JBIRGU010000022.1:0-62777 GCF_044328175.1 Streptomyces sp. NPDC017979
GACAACGAAAGCCCACTCCTCCTCTGCTCCACCCCCCACACCATCCAAAACCGCATCAAAGCCACCGACGTCAAATCCCTACTCCTACGGCTCGCGGGAATCGTCTGATCGGGCCGTCGAAGCGCATCCCGGCCCCCGCCATCAAGTGTTTGAGAAGCTCTGCCGATATTCCTCAACTGACTTTTGCCTCGAATGCACAGGGGAGTTCGCGACGGTCGACCAACCCGGCGCAAAACTGCGGAATTTCCGATTTTGCGCACGGCATTCGAGCCAATTGCCGCGTCTACGGAGATGCAGGAATTGATTCGCTCCTGGCTGCGGAGGCGTGCCAAGTTGAGGAAAGGCATGTCCAGAGCAACAAAGACGTGCGCGGAGGGCGTGCTGATCGACCTCGATGACGGCTCCGCCGTGCGGACGGTGGCCGCCGGTTGGAAGGACCGGGTGTCCACCGTCACCGGCACTCAGCTGTCGGCGGACACCTACGGCGGCGCCACCGCCCTATTCCGACGAGCAAGGCAACGGTCCGGCCCGGCGCTCGCCGCCGGGCCGGACCGTCTCCGTTCGGCTGCCAGGACCGCCGTCGGCAGCGACCAATCCGAAAGGGATCCTTGCAATCCAGGAACACTGCGCCTTCATCGGGGCGACGTCTTCGACGAGATCCCCCAGGGCTTCGACACCGTGCTCACGATGCAGCCGATCGCGTCCGCCTCGCCGGAGGAGCTGATCGAGCTGCTGACGCCGACCGTCCAGCGGTACCCGGGCTGAGGCCGTGCCGGTCGACCGGCCCCGCGGGGGCCGGTCGCGGTGCGGCGGTCAGGTGGGGATGCCCTCGCGCTTGATCTCCGGGACGGGTATGCCGAGGGCCCGCAACTGCTGGAAGGGGTTCATGAACTCGCGGTTCTGCACGATCTTGCCGTCGTCCAGCGCGAACGAGTGCAGGAAGTGGTTCTCGTAGTAGCCCTCGGGGTAGCCGGGGAAGCGGATCTTTCCGTGCCCGTCGCACTCGACCCAGAAGAAGTTCGGGTCCTGCGTCTCGAAGACCTGGATGTTGTACCACTCCCAGTCGGGGAACATGTCCAGTGACCAGACCCCGTGCGCGGCCAGTCGGTCGCGGCCCTTGATGACGATGGGCTCCCCCTTGTCGCTGGTCCACAGCCCGCCGCTGCCGTGCTCGACGAACAGTTCGTGCCGGCGCAACCGGGCCGTCCCCTTCGTGTCCGCCAGGTACTTCTCGACGGTGGCACGGTTCTTGCGCCGCAGTTCGGCGGCGTCGGTGAAGCCGTGCGTCGACTCGTCAGTCATGGTGTCCCCTCAGCAACGTGTTAGGGCCGATCGAGGTGAATCATCGTGTTCACGGCTCGGGACCGGGTCGAGCGGTGTTTGAGGGTCTGCGCGCGGCCGAGGAGCGGCGTGCTCCCGCGGTACTCAAGTCGAACGCGATGCGCCGGGACCAAGCTGGGAGGCGCACTCCGGGGTCCGTGGGCGTTGTGTGCGCCGGCCCCGTACGGCTCGGGAGAGGGGACCTTACCGATGGCAGGCGTTCGCCTGGAGGCAGCAGAAGACCCGCCGACGTCCGACACCTCGCAGGTGACGGGTGAACTGCTCGAACTCGCCCTGGGCTATGTGTACTCAGCTGCCCTGCACGCCGCCGCCCGCTTCGGCGTCGCCGACGAGTTGGCCGAAGGCCCGCGCACCGCCGGTGAGATCGCCCACGCGGTGCAGGTCGACGGTCCGCACCTGTACCGGCTGCTGCGGTTCCTCGCCACCAAGGGCGTCTTCCGCGAGGACGACGAGGGCCGCTTCCACCTCACTCCGCTGGCCGAGCCGCTGCGCACGGGCACGGAGCGGTCCTTGCGCGAGTACATCATGGTGCGCGGCGAGGCGGCCTTCTGGGAGTCGGCGGGCCGCCTCCACGACGCGGTCCGCACCGGCACCACCGCCTTCGCCGGCCTGTACGGCATTCCCTTCTACGACTACGTCGCCGACGAGCCCGAGTTCGGCAGGGCCTTCAACTCCAGCATGGCTGCGTTCTCCGAGGCGCTGAGCGACGACGTCGCGGAGGTCTGCGTCTTCCCCGGGGCCAGCAGCGTCGTGGACGTGGGCGGCGGCCGCGGCGGTCTGCTGCGCGCGGTCCTGCGGCGCAACCCCCACATGACGGGCACCCTGCTGGACCGGGAGAACGTGGTGGCGGGGCACGTGCTCGACGAACCGGACCTGACCGGGCGGTGGAGCGCCGTCGGTGGCGACTTCTTCGCCTCCGTGCCGTCCGGGGCCGACGTCTACCTCCTCAAGCACGTGCTGGCGAGCTGGCCGGACGAGCAGTGCCTCCAGATCCTGCGGACGTGCCGCGCCGCGGTGCCCGCGCACGGGCGCCTCCTCGCCGTCAACGCCATGATCCCGGCGGGCAACGAGCCCCACCCGGGCAAGACCATCGACATGCTGATGATGACGGTCCTCGACGGCCGGGGCCGCACCCGCGCGGAGTACGAGGCGCTGCTCACGGCCGCGGGGTTCACGGTCACGCGCTTCCTGGAGCCCTCGTCGCACGCGTCGGTGGTCGAGGCCGTCCCGACCCGTTGACCCCCCACAAGAAGCCCCCGTCGCCCACCTGCCAGAGGTGGGCGACGGGGGCTCTTTCCAGGTGCCCCGCCGCGACCGCCGGGGGTGCCTGACGGATCCTGCGGCGCTCGCCCGATCCGTGGGGCGGGCCCTATGGCTGGAGCCGGCTCACCTTCCAGCCGGCGTCCGCGCGGTCGTAGCGCAGTCGCTCGTGCAGTCGGTCGGTGCCGTTGGCCCAGAACTCGACGCAGGTGGGGACCAGTCGGTACGTCGCGTACGTCGCGGGGCGCGGCAGTGGCCGCTGCGGCTCGCCGAGTTCCAGCGCCTTGGCCCGTAGTTCGGCTACGTGGTCCAGGTCGGTCAAGGGCCTGCTCTGTCGGGACGCGGTGGTCATGGCGTGGGTGAAGACCGGCCGCGCGCTCCACCGGGCGTCGGTCTCGCTGTCGGACAGCCGGTGCACCGGGCCGGCGAAGGTGATCTGCTGGCTGGTCTCCCGCCAGTACAGGACGCCGGACGCCCATGGGTTCGCGGCCAGTTCGCGGCCCTTCTGGCTGTCGGCGTGGGTGGCGAAGTCGATGCCGGCGCCGGTCGCCGAGGAGAGCACCACGGTGCGCGACGAGGTGCGGCCCCGCTCGTCGGCGGTGGCCAGGGCCAGGGCGCGGGGCTCGCGCACCCCGTGGGCGGCGCCGGTCTCCAGCCACCTCGCCAGCAGCCCCATCGGCTCAGACGGCGGCGTGCGGAACTCGGGGAAGTCCACGTCGACGGCGCCGGTGAGCGACTCGGAGCGGGTTCGGGTCGGGTCAGACATGGAGGATCCCTTCGATGGTGACGACGCCGTGGCCGTGGACGTCGACGGAGTCGACCCGGTCGCCCCGCCCCTGCACGCACGCGCCCATGAGCGAGGGGCGGCCGATCTCGACGCCCTGGGTGATCTCGATGTCCTGTCCGTAGCGGGCGATGCCGTGCCGGGCGAGGTGGATCGCGATGGGCCCGGCGGCGGAGCCGGTGGCGGCGTCCTCCACGACCCCGTACGCGGGCGAGAACATGCGGTTGCGCCAGGTGCGGCCGGATCCCGCGTAGCAGTTGACCGCCATGTCGAGGAAGCGGGCCAGGGCGCGGTGGTCGGGGTCCAGCTTCGACAGGGCCTCCAGGCTCGCCAGCCCGACGAGGACGTGGCGCGGGCCGTTGCGGTAGATGTCCACCGGGAGGGTGGACGTCTCGATGCCCAGGGACTCCAGGAGTTCGTCGGCGCGGTCGAAGGGCTCCCACACGGGGACGGGCTGGCGCATGCTCGCGGCGACGACCGTGCCGGCCACGCGGTCCAGTTCGAAGGGGATCACACCCATCGCGGTCTCGATCCGCAGCCGGTGCCCGTCGGTGCGGGCGCCCAGGGCTATGGCGGTGCCGAGCAGCGGGTGACCCGCGAAGGCGAGTTCGTTGACGGGGGTGAAGATCCGCACGTGGGCGTCGTTGCCACCGTGTCGCGGCCGGAGCACGAAGGTGGACTCCGACAGGTTCATCTCCCGGGCGATGCGCTGCATCTGCTCGGCGGTGAGGTCGTCGCTGCCGAAGAAGACCGCCACCGGGTTCCCGGTGAGGGGCTGGCGCGCAAAGGCGTCGACGACTACGTACGTGTGCATTCGTTCGTTCTCCCACTGGTCGAAGTGGTGCGGGTGGATCAGTTGGCTCGGGCGGTGGGGGCAACGTGGGGACATTCCGGTCGCCACAATTGGCGCCAGGAGAAGGGAAATATCAAGCAAATAAAAGGGCATGGCAGGACCCAGCATTGCACCCATTACGCGCAATACTCGATGCCGCACCCACTATCGCGCCGAAAAGGGCGTTTTCGCAACAGAAGCCCATGGCCGCGCGATGAGGTCTCAAGCCGTATTCAACTGATGCACTGGTGGACGCCGTACCGAATTAGCGAGGCCGCTCAGGGCCGGGTAGAGTCGGGCACCGCGCGGATCGTGTGGATTCGACCGTCGACGAAGTCCAGCGCCAGGGCGCCGCGGACCTCGCCGTTGCGGTCGCGGATGACGACGCCCGGCCCGCCGTCGACCGGCCACTGCTCCAGGGACAAGCCGATGTGCAAGAGCGGGGGGACGGTCGCGGTCAGCAGTCGGGCCACGCTCGCGGCCCCGACGACGCACAGGGCCCCTTCCCCGGGCTCGTCACCACCGTCGAATCCGGGGACGGCGGCGGCGAGTCGACGGCACGCCTGCGCCGAGCATCCCAGGGCCGCCGCGATGTCCGGCAGGCGCCACGCGAACACTTCCCGCAGGACGAACACCGCGCGTTCGACGGGCGGCAAACCCTCCAGTGCCGCCCATCCCTCGGCTCCACTCACCCGGTCCTCCTCGAACGGACATCGTATCTCCCTTTAAAGGCGATGGACCGAGAATTACACGAGGCTAGATTATCGCTCTCGCCGTCCCGGTCGTACGTTGACACCCACGTTTCATCGTGGAACGCTCAAGTTCATCCATGAATGCGCATGACGAGTCAACGAAAGGCATGCGATCCGCGCTGATCGCAGGGCGATTCACCTCACGAAGGACACCCAATGGAGTTTGACATATGTCCCAGGAGTCATGATCAGGAAATTCGCTCCGCCATCGGGTCCACCCTCTGCACCCCCTGCCTCAAGCAGGTCGAACGTAATTTGCGCGCCCTTCCCGGCTTGCATCAGGAATCCTTGCAGCACATGTCGTCCACGACCAGGCGGATCAGCAATCCGACCAAAGTTTCCGGGAGTCGGGAGCGGGACCGTCTGAACGTGTCCGTGCTCGACACCCGGCACCACATCGTCGCCGTCCTCATGTCGTGGGCCGAGGTCGTCGTGGACGACCTCGGCGTTCCCGCACCGGATTCTTCGGTCACTCAGCTCGTGCGCTTCCTGACCCATCATCTGAAGTGGTTGACCGCCCAGCAGCCCGCCGATGACTTCGCGGACGAGGTCGACGGCCTGCGAACGGACCTGTTGCGCGTCATCGATCCGGAGCACGGCGGTCACCGTGCGCTCGCCGCTCCTTGCGTCGTGCCCGACTGCACCGGAGTCATCATCGCCTCGCCACAACACTTCGCAGGCGTCCAGCAGGGCAGCATCGGTTGCTCCTTCGGACACTCCTGGGAGTTGCGGGACTGGCTGGCGCTTCGACAACTCATGAACCGGCAGCGAGAGGACGTCGCGTGAGCAGACCACCACGGCACAGGCTGATTCCCACCAACGTCGCCGCCCTCGCGGCGGGCGTGTCCGAAGCCACCATCCGCAAGTGGGTGAGCCGGGGAAAGCTGACGCGCTACGGCATACCGGGCCGTTCGGAGTTCGACATACAGGAACTCACCGAGATCGCCCTGCAACGCCGGGGCTGATCGCATCGCGGGCGGGCACCCCGCCGTGGGTAGGTCCACGGCGGGGTGCGTGTGTTCGCCGCCACGGTCACACGCCACCTCGTCGGCGCTGAAGCCGTGGCAACCAACTAGCGCCTCTCGTAGATGCGCTTGTGGCCCCGTAGGGCGGCGAGCCGGAAGGAGCCCGTGGTCTGCACCGGGGTGGGGTGGTCTCCCCCGTCGGTCGGGAACGACCGCTCGTGCAATTCGCGGTAGGCGGCGTAGTCGAGCGTCCCGCGCCGGTCGATCGCCTCTCGGTGCTGTTCGGTCCGCAGGTGCTTCCGGTAGCCCGGCACGACCCTGCCGGCGAAGAACTCGGCGACGCTGCCGGAGCCGTAGCTGAAGAAGCCGACGTCCTGGTCGGTCAGGTCCTCCGGGTGGTCGAGCAGCGCGGCGAGGCCCAGGTACATCGACGCCGTGTAGCTGTTGCCGACGACCGCGTTGTAGGCCGTGGTCCGTCCGATGAGGCGCTTGACGTCGACGGCGTCCGTGTCGTACCCACAGGTGCTCAGCAGGTGGTGGTGCGCCTTGTGGGCCATCTTCGTGAACGGCTGGTGGTAGCAGAACGCGCTGAACGCGTCGAGCGCTTGCCCGCCCTGTTCCGTGTAGTCCTTCCACGTGCCCTCCACCGCTTGCAGGTACGCCGTGATGGACTCCTGTCCGTCGACGAGGGCGGATTCGCGGTAGTTGGGCCGCCAGAAGTCCATGACGTCGGCGGTGAACAGGCCCGAAGGCCCGTCGATGCGCACCAGCGCGGGGTCCTTGCCGACGAGCAGGGCGACCGCCGCCGCGCCCTGGGTGGCCTCGCCCGGGCTGTCGAGTTCGTACTTGGAGACGTCGCTCGCGATGACGAGGACCTGCTGCTCGGGGTCGCGGTGCACCAGGCCGATGGCGAACTGGAGGGCGGCCGTCGCGCCGTAGCACGCCTGCTTCAGCTCGACGACCCGGGTGTACGAGGGCATCCCGAGCAGCGAGTGGACGTACACGCCGGCCGACTTCGCCTGGTCGATGGAGGACTCCGTGGCGAACACGACCGTGCGGATGCGGTCGGTGCCGTGCCGGGCGATCAAGGGTTCGGCCGCGGCCGCGGCCAAGGTGACGACGTCCTCGTCGGCGGCGGCCACGCTCATCGAATGCTGCCCGATGCCCAGGTGGTACTTGCCGATGTCGGTGCCGTTGTGCGCGGCGAGTGCCGTGTGCGGCAGGACGAACTCGGTCGTCGCGAACGACAGGTCGTGGATTCCGATCGCGGACTGACTGGCCATGTCTCAAGCACCGACCCTTGCTGTCTGCTTGTCGCGTTCGAGGTGGAGGTGTGCGCGCATGAGTTCGCCCGGGTTCGTCTGCGCGGCCAGCAAGGAGAGCTCGCCGCACAGCACGGTGGCCGCGGCGATCACCGCGAGGCGGCGCGCGTTCTCGCCGGGCGCGCGCTCGACCCGGCAGCCGAGCCGGGACAGGTTGGTCTCGACGAAGCCGAGTCCCTTGCCGTTGCCGACGGTGCCCACGATCAGGTTGGGCAGGGTGCAGGAGAAGTACAGGTCGCCGTCGCGGTCCTCGGCCATCGTGACGCCCTGCGAGCCCTCGACGATGTTGGCGGCGTCCTGGCCCGTCGCCAGATAGAAGCCGAGCAGCATGTTCGCGAAGTGGGCGTTGGCCGAGCGGATGCCGCCGGCGAGCAGGGTCCCGAGGAGGTTCTTGCGGATGTTCAGCTCGACGACCTTCGCGGCCGACGTGTGCAGGACGCCCTCGACCACGTCGCGCGGCACGAGCAGTTCGGTGACGACGTTCTTGCCGCGGCCCAGGATGCCGTTGACGGCGGTCGCCTTCTTGTCCGTGCAGTAGTTCCCGGAGATCGATCCGTAGGAGATCCCCGGGACGGTCTGGAGCAGGTGCTTCAGCAGTGCGTCGGACGCGAGGGTCGCCATGTTGTGCCCGGAGGCGTCGCCGGTGGAGAACTCGAACCGGACGAACAGCAGGTTGGCGGCGATCTCGTGCCGGATGCCGATGAGCTCGGCGTACCGGCTGCCGGTGCGCACCACCCGGCGCAGCTCGTCGATGCGTGCCTCGATGGTCCGCGCGGCCGTGTGCGCGGTCTGTGCGTCGACCGCCTCGACGAGCACCGACCGGGTCATCCGTTCGTCGACGAGGGTGGCGACGATGCCGTCGTCGGCCAGCATCGAGACCTTCGCGCCGCGGCCCACGGAGGGCCACAGCGGAGACTCGTAGGTGGCGAGCGGGACGTGGGTCTCGGTGGTGGCGACGTTCCCCGAGATCCGCAGGGGTCCCACCCACTTCATGGGGACTCCCGCTATCGCGTGCACGTCAGTCATCGTGTGGTTCCCGTCGGCTCGTGGGGGGCGTCGACGGCGCGGGACCGCTGGGCGAGCGGACGGGTGTCGATGCCTCGGTCGGTGCAGAAGGAGCGGAGGTCGCCGTGGATCGTCAGATCGCAGCGCCTGAGCTCGGCGGGGGTGCGCGCGCCGAGCATGGTCTGGAGCGCGGCCAGTTGGTCGAGCCAGGTGGTGATCTGGGCGATCAGCGCCGATACGCCTCCGTCGAGGAGGGTGCGCAGGAATCCTCCGGACACGCCGACGCCGGATGCGCCGAGGGCGAGGGCGCGGGCGACGTCGAGCGGGTTGCGGACGCCGCCGGAGGCGAGGACGGGGATCCCGACGCCCTGGGCGTCCAGCAGGCAGGCGGCCGTGGACTGGCCGAAGCCGTGGAGGTAGGCGTAGTCGGCGAGTTCGCGTCGGCCGTTCTCGATCCGGGCGAAGTCGGTGCCGCCCCGGCCGCCGAGGTCGGCCACCTGCACGCCCAGTTCCCGCAGCATCAGGACGGTCTCCCGGCTCAGTCCGAAGCCGACCTCCTTGACGATGACGGGGACGTCGACTGCGTCCGCGATCTTCTGGATCCGGGGGACCCAGGCGGCGAAGGACCGGTCGCCCTCCGGCATCACCGTTTCCTGCACGGTGTTGACGTGGATCTGCAGGGCGTCGGCCCGCAGCAGGTCGACGGCGCGCCGGGCCTGCTCGGTGGAGGCGTTCGCGTTGACGTTCGCCAGGACGAAGCCGTCCGGGTTCCGGGTGCGCAGCACGCTGAAGGTGTCGGCGCACGAGGGATCCTTGAAGTACGCGCTCATCGATCCCGACGCGAGCGGCACCCCCGTCTCGGCGGCGGCGATGGCCAGGTCCCGGTTGATGATGCCGGTCTTCGTGCTGCCGCCGGTCATCGCGTTGACGTACAGGGGGACCTGCCATGCGATGCCGGCGAAGGTGGTGGCCAGCGAGACGTCCGACCGGTCGATGCCGGCCAGGGCGTGGTGGACGAACGAGACCTCGTCGAACTGGTTGCGTCCGCTGTGTGCGCGCTGCTGTTCGGCGGCGAGGCGGACGTGGTCATCCTTGCGTTGGCCGATCATGCCGATGATTCCTCGATTCTTTGCGTAGCGGGGCGGATCGTGAGGGGCCGCACGCCGGCCGCGGCCCACCGTTCGCGTACGTGACGGGCGTCCCGGGGTGCTTCGGCGTCCAGCAGGGCGATGCCGCAGTCGCCTCCCCCTGCCCCTGAGGGCTTGGCCGCGCCGCCGACGGATTCGGCGACGTCGCACAGCGCCGTCAGCTCGGTCGTGAAGATGCCGAGGCCGACCTGGTCGTCGAGACGGGCGAGTTGGTGTCGGGCGCGCCGGATCTGGTGCAGCAGGTGCGGCCCGTCGCCGCGTTCCAGTGCTGCGGTCGCGGCGCCCACCAGGTCGGTGGCGGCCGTCACGAACTCCCGGTGCGCGGCGCTGCAACGCCAGGTCCGTCGGTGCAGGTCGGAGACGAGGGATGTGGTGGAGGCGGGTGTTCCGGTCCAGCCGACCTCCAGGGCGAGTCCCTCGGGCGGCGGCAGTCTGCGTACGTCGAGACCGGGCCATTCGGTGCGCAGCGCTTCGCCCACGCCGTTGCGGCGGGCCAGGTCGAGGGCGAAGGCGCGGTCGGGCGACCGGTAGGCGATCCAGCCGCCCCAGGTGCTGGCGGCGAGATCGCCGCCGGAGCCGTTGGGATCGATCCGGGCGGTGGTGAGCAGGGCCAGTCGGAACAGGTGGTCGTGGGAGAGCGCGAGGCCGCAGAAGGCTGCGGCGGCGGAGATCGTGGCCACGGTCACCGCGCCGCTGGAGCCCAGGCCGAACTTGCGTCCCCTCTCGTGCAGTTGGCTGCTGATGGACAGGTGCAACGGCGGTGCGGGCAGGCCGTGTTCGGTCAGCAGACGGCCCACGGTGTCGATCGCCGCGCTCACGTGGGGCGTCCGGGTCCGCGGGCCGAGGTCGGTGGAGACGACGGTGTCGGCCCCGGTGGCTTCGGACACGGTGACCGTGACCTCCCGGTCCACGGCGACGAGGATCGCCGGGGTGCCCGGCTCCACCACGGCGTACTCGCCGGCGACGAACAGCTTGCCCGGCGCGCGCCGGACCACGGTCCTTCGGGGGGTCACCGTCCGCCCCCGTCGAGCAGTCGGGCGGCGGGGCCGGGCCCGGCCGTGTGCACGGCGGCGTCCGGGGCGGCGTTGCGGACGGCGTCGGCGACCCGTTCGGCGTCCGCGCGACGGCAGAGGACCTTCACGTTGGGGCCGGCGTCCATGGTCGCGTAGGCCGCGACGCCGTCCTGCCTGAGGTGGAGCACGGCGTCGAGTACGGACAAGGTGGCCGGCGCGAGGTAGCGCACGGCCGGGCGGGCCGCGAGCATGGTCGCGTGCATGCCGAGCGCGTTGCGTTCCGCGATCTCCCCCACCGCTTCGAGGTCGCCCCGTACGAGCGCGGCACGCATGTCGACGAGGTCGTCCGCGCTGGACCGGGTCCACGGCTCGTACAGCGGCGACGTCTCCACGGTCCGCCGCATGGCCGCCCGGCTGGACACGGCCTTGGGGCCGGCGTTGACGACGGCGATGACCAGCGCCGGGTCGAGGGCTCCGACGGGCACCTGCTCCGCGTACGAGCCGAGGTCCGCCTCCGCATCGGATGCGGCGCGCGGTCCGGCGTGCCATTGGGCGAAGCCGGCGAACAGCGAGCGGGAGGCCGATCCGGAGCCCCGACGGGCCAGGCGTGACAGTGCGGTGGCGTCGAGGTCGAGTCCGTAGGCGGTGGCGGCGGCGACGGCGAGCGCGGCGAAGCCACTGGCCGACGAGGCGAGGCCGGCCCCGGTGGGGACGGTGTTCTCACTGGTCACGACGGCCGCTCGGGCCGATCCGGCCCGCTTGCGCACCAACTCCAGGAAGGCGACGACGCGCCGCCGCGCCTCGCCCGCCGCGGGTGCCCCGTCGAGCATCACCGTGTCGGGCCCGGCTGCGGCGGCCAGGTGGACGCGGGTGGTCGTCGGGAAGACGTCCAGGGTCATCGAGAGGCTGTCGGTCCGCGGGACGACCAGCCGCTCGTCCCGTTTGCCCCAGTACTTGACCAGGGCGATGTTCGGGTGCGCAACGGCGGTGGCATGTCCCGTGGCGGGCGTGCTGCTTCGATCCGGGGCCCGGTGCGCGCTGCTCTGGTCGTCAACGCGCATGGCGGGACGGTCCTTTCAGCGGTACGGCCCAGGTCCGCGCGGCGCCGGCTGCGTGCAGCCGGCGGGTGACCTCCCGCGCCTGGCCCATCTCGGTCAGTGCGATCATGCAGCCCCCGAGTCCACCGCCGGTGATCTTGGCGCCGAGGCTGCCGGCGGCGAGCGCAGTGTCGACCAGGGTGTCGATCCGGTCGGTGCTGAGTCCGGCCGCGCGCAGCAGCTCGTGGTTGTCGGTGAGGCACGCGCCGAGCTTGCGGGGCCTGCCGGCGGCGAGGGCGCGGCGCGCCTCGTCGGTCAGGTACCAGGCGCGGCGGACGAACTCCTCCCGTGCGCCGGGCCGGCGCAGGAACTCGGTGCGCAGCAGTTCGACCGCGTCCTTGGTCCGGCCCACGTCGCCGCTGTCCGCGATGATGAACAGCCCGTCGCAGCCGACGGCCAGTTCATGTGCTTCGCCGCCCTGGAACACCAGTGGAGCGGGTGCGCCGACGGCGCGGGCATCGACGCCGCTGGCCCGGCCGTGTGCCACGTTCTCGGCCGTCTGCACCAGGTCGAACGTTTCCCCCTCCGACATCCTTCGGTCGAAGAGTTCGGCGAGGGCGAGGACGATCGCGCGGGCGCAGGCCGCACTGGATCCCAGTCCCCGGCCGGGCGGGATCGCACAGTCGACGATCACGTCGAGGCGGGGGCCGTCCGGGACGCCCAGGTACGCCTTGGCTTCGGTGACCAGTCGCCCCAGGCTGCCGGAGGCTTCGGTGACCAGTTGTCTGGAGGCGGACGCGGTCATCGTGGAGAGCACGTCGTCCTGGTCGTCCGTCGAATCGGGCGACCGCCCGGCGCTCGCCACGACCGTCAGTTGCGGGATCGGTAGGGCGAGCGCCGGGGCGCCGTACACGACCGCGTGTTCACCGAGCAGGATCGCCTTGGCGTGGGCGCTGCCGGTTCCGATGGCGCGCGTCCGGTGCTGCTGTGACGGGGCTTGGCCCAGGGTCGGTGGGGTCAACGCGCTCAGCTCCCTTGTCGCTGATGGTGTGAGGTCTCACCGCCTTCGGGTCAGACGGTCTTGCCGGTCGCCGCCAACTCGGTGCGCTGCGGTGCGCTCGGCTCGGGCCGTTTCCGGCTGCGGCTCCAGCCGCGCATCATCGGCTTCTCCACCAGGCTGTACGGCAGCCAGACGGCCGGCAGGTTCGCGGCGAACACGACGATCAGGAGGCCGAGGGCCGCGGGGGTGCCGAAGGTGCGGCCGTCGAACGGCTCGGGTCTGGCGTAGAAGATCACCAGGGCCTGGACGAGCTAGAAGGCGAAGGAGACGTTGCCCGGCCACACCGTGGTCCTGCCGGCGAGCCAGCCGCCCTCGCCCCGTAGGTCCACCGAGGCTGCGGCGCAGATGACCATGGAGACCGGGACGACGGTGGTGAGGCTGAAGCTGTACGGGGCGGGGGCGACGATCGCACCGTAGTGCCCGGCGGCGAACTGGACTCGCGGTGGGGCGGGGCGTGACGTGGTGGAGGGACGTGCCTTGGGTCAGTCGACCTTGGTGGCGCTGAGGATGGCCTGTACGGGGATGACGTCCGGCGGGATCTCCGCGGACGCCTTGGTGACCGCCTTGGTGACCTGGAACCCGCTCTCCTCCAGCCACCTCTGGTAGGTCGACAGCTTCTGCGGCCCGCCCTGTCCCATCGCGGCGCCGATGAAGAAGGCGGGGAAGAAGTCGACGTTGTAGTTGTCGGTGTCCTTGATGTTCTCCGGGTACACCGGCACCAGGATGTTGACCTGTCCCCCGACCTTCAGGGCCTTGTGGACGCCGTCGAGGATGGTGCGCACGTCGTCCTTGTCGAACATGTCCAGGAAGTGCTTGATGAGCACGGTGTCGAAGCCCTGGGGGATCTCGTCGAAGACGTCGCCGCCGATGAAGGAGCAGTGTTCCTGGACGCCGTGGGCCTTGAAGTTCGCCAGGGCTTCGCCCTCCTTCTCCGGCAGGTCGAAGGTGGTGACCTTGAGTCCGGGGGACGCCTTGTGCCGGTAGGTGTGGATCGCGCCGAGTCCGGTGTTGCCGGCGACGTCGAGGACCTGGGCGCCGGCGGGGATGTCGACGTTGGCGAAGAACCACGGGTCGATGTTCGCGGTGACGGTGTCCATCAGCTTGGACCAGGCGTCCCGCAGGTCACGGTGGTCCGCCACGGCGTCGTACAGGGTGCCGTCGACCCCGTAGAGGTGCTTCAGGCCGGCGGTGGTGCCGGTGCGCACGCTCTCGGTCAAGTAGAAGAACTGCCGCAGCGCCGTGACCTTGATCAGGTTCATGTACGCCAGTGCGCGGCGCAGATCGGATTCGGCGACGTCGGCGAGGGCGTCGAGGGCGTAGGCGCCGCTCCTCTCGTCGTGGGCGATGAAGCCTTCCTTGACCAGGAGCAGCAGGAGCTGTTCCACGGCGTCGGGCTTGGCGCCGACCGCCTTGCCGAGCTCGTTGGCGGTCAGACCGGGCGTCTTGCGCAGCAGGTCGACGATGCCCAGCTCGAAGGTGGACAACAAGGTCATGAACCGCGAGGGGCCCACCATGTACTCACGGAACCGCGCGAGGGTCGCGTCAGACGTCATTGCAAGGATCCCTTTCGAGTTGGTTGCCTGGCGGAGCCGTTCGAGGCCGCGGCCAGGGCCGCGACCGGTGTGCGGGTTCCTCAGGTCCGGTCGGTGAGCTGTTCCTGGAACCAGTGGGCGAGCGCGTTGCGCTGCACCTTCAGCGTGGCGGTGCGGGGCAGTTCGGCCTGCGGGATCTGGACCGGCTCGCCCAACTGGGGGAAGTCGGCGACGGCCGTGCGCCAGCGGGCGCGGTCCAGGGGCCTGTCGCCGTCGGTGCAGATCACCGGGATCGGCTCGGAGTCGGGGCCCTCCACCAGCACCAGTTCGCTGAGCTCGTCCAGCCGGCCGAGTACGACGTCCTCGACCTCCAGGGAGCTGCGCACCCCGGGGATCATGTCGACCTCCCGGTCGAGCATGTGCAGACAGCCCAGCTTGGTGCGGTAGCCGACGTCGCCGGTGCGCCACCACTCGCCGTCGCGATTGGTGTCGTAGCGCTGCTGCTCGGCGAAGTAGGTCTTCGCCAGGCCGTCCCACGCGACCTCGATGAAGCCCGGGTTCGTCTCGGACGGGGTCCGCCCGTCCCGGCTCACCACCCGGACCCGGGCGGCGCCCTTCGGCATGGCCCAGCCCACGCAGCGGCCGTTCGCCTTGTGCGCGAGGGAGCGGAAGTAGGCACGGCCGACGGCCGGGCCGACCTCGCTCTGGCCGTAGATCTGGAAGAAGAGGGCGCCGCGCCGGTCGGAGGCGTTGAGGAGCTTGCTCATCGTGCCGGGGTGGATCGCGTCGAAGGTGCTGCTGAAGACCTTCACCGGCCCGAAGGGCGCACGCGGGTCCTCGGCCAGCCCCTCCCACTCCATCAGCGAGTTCGGCAGCGCCTCGATGAGCCACGGCCGGTGCTCGATCAACTGCTCGGCGACGTCGGCGGGGGCGGCCTCCTTCATGAGCAGGACCGGGAACTCCTTGAGGAGGGCCAGCGACATCGCCGCGACCATCCGGGAGTGCACGAAGGGGATGTGGATCGCGACGGGCTGCTTCTTGCGCGCCAAAGAGAGCAGCCGCCACTGCGGGAGGAGGCGGATGGCCTGGGTGCGGGGCGTGTGCACGACGAGCTTGGGGGTGCCGGTGGTGCCGGAGGTGTGGGTGATCACGGCGGCTTCGTCGATCGGCCGGACGACCGGCCTGACCCGCGGCGATCCGGCGAACTCGGCCAGCGAGCGGGCACCGGGCCGATCGCCGGCCGAGGTGATCACCCGCCGGGTGATGTCCGCCAGCGGCACCTCGGCCAGCACGTCGAGCTTGGCGCCGTCGGTGAGCAGCGTCGGCCGGTGGACCCGCTCGATCAGCACGGCTGCGGTGGCCGCGTCCAGGGTCGGCGACAGGTTCACGACGACCGCTCCGATGCGGGACACCGCGGCGGCGAGCATCCAGTGGTCGGCGTTGGCGGTCTTGTAGAGCACCACGTGTTCGTCGGGTCGGACGCCGGCGGCCCACAGGCGGGCCGCCAGGTCGTCCACGTGCTCGGCGTACCGGGCCACCGTCAGACGGCGCCCCGCATCGGGGAAGACCGCCAGGTCGTGGTCGAGGGTGATGGGTGTAGTGGGGTTCACGGCTGCGGCCATCTCCGGCAGGAGGCCGATGTGCAGACCGCGCTTCTGTATGGATCTGTAGGCCGTGGAGCCCTTCATGGGGGCCGTCTCCTTTGCGGTGGGCGATGTCGTATCCGGACCGTCGCCGCTGGGCAGCGCATGAAGTGACGTGCCCTCGGAGCCAGCCGAGGGCACGTCGGTTCGTTCGATGCGCTGCGCTGCTGCGCCGCCCGCGGTGGGTCAGGTCCTTGACTGGGTCAGAAGGTAGGGGCGGAAGCCGCCCCACGCCGCGAAGGCCGCCACCACGAGCACGACCGCGTTCACCGCGATCGCCTGGTTCCCGTGTCGCCGCAGGTGGGTGACGCCGCGCTGATCCACAGGGCGACGTTGACGGGAGTTCTCCTTGGAGGGGTTCGGCTCGGCAGGTCAGCCGGCGGTGCTGCCGGCCTTCATCGGATGGCGCTCGGCTATCGGGCGACGACCAGGGTGGCGGGCGGTGCGGGGTGGAAGGAGACTTCCTCGAAGCCGGCCTTGACGAGCCAGTCGCGGTAGTCGGACTGCCGCCAGGTGCCGCCCTGCTGGCTCTTCAGCAGCATTTCCGAGGCGAAGATCAACGGGAAGGCCGGACCGCCGCGGTCGTCGTCGACGACGTAGTCGCAGACGACGAGCGCGCCGCCGGGCTTGAGGCTGTTGCGCAGTCTGCTGAAGACCTCGATGTTCTGCTCCGGTCCTTCCTGGTGGGCGATGTGGGAGTAGAGGGCGATGTCGTAGGTCGCGGTGCCGAAGTCGGTGGTGTGGAAGTCGCCGTTGACGCAGGTGAACCGGTCCGCCACGCCGCGCTCGGCCAGGAGCCGGCGGGCGATGGCGTTGATCGGCTCCCAGTCGAGTTGGGTGGAGCGGGCGGCCGGGTTGGTCTGGAGCCAGATCGCCGAGTAGATGCCGGAGCCGCCGCCCACGTCGAGGATGGAGACCTCCCCCGCGTCGGCGAGGCCGAGCACCTCGGCGGCGACCGTCGCTGCCGGCACCGACTGGGCGGCGATCGCCGGGACGACCTCCCCCCAGTGCGGGTTGTCGACCACCTCGGTGGTCGGGTCCGCCACCGGTCCCCCGGCGCGCACCACGTCCGGCAGGGTGGTCAGGGCGCCCATGTGCTTCAACTTCAGCCGGGCGAGGCGGCTCAGGGAGGCGGGCTTGTCCTCGACGAGGTAGGCGGAGGCCGCGGGGGTGTTGCGGTAGCGGCCCTGGTGCAGTTCGATCAGGCCGACGCCGAGGAGCCCGTCGAGGAGGGTCTGCGCGCCGCGTTCGGAGATCTCGGCGCGGGCGGCCAGCTCCGCGGCCGTGGCGGCGCCGTTCTCCAGGTGGGTGAAGAGCGAGTGGGAGGCCGCGGCGCCGAGGACCCCGGTGGCCCAGTAGCCGTTGATCAGTTGCAGTACGCCGTCGGGCGTGGGCTGGTCGTCCGTCATGCGGCACCTCCTAGGACGCGGGTCGTCGAGTGGGCCCGCAGCGCGCCGCGCAGCGCGTCGACGACCCGTTCGACCTGACTCGCGGCGAGTTCGGCGTGCATGGGTATGGCGAGGTTCCGGTGGAAGAGGTCCGCGGCGACCGGGCAGGACTGGCCGGAGGCGAACACGGGCTGGAGGTGGGTGGCCCACGTGCCGTGTCCGCAGCCGATGCCCTGGGCCCGTAGGTCGGCGGCGACCGCCGCGCGGTCCACGTCGGCGTCCAGGGTCACCATGTAGGACTGCCAGGCGTGGGTGCGGTCGTCCGGCACCTGCGGGACGGTCAGGAGTTCCTCGTCCGCGAGGAGTTCGGCGTACTGCGCGGCGACGGCGGTGCGGCGGGCGAGCAGTTCGTCGATCCGGTCGATCTGCACTTGGAGGATGGCGGCGGCGATGTCGGACAGTTTGAAGTTGTAGCCGATCTCGGTGAACTCGGGGATCGGCAGGCCGACGACGTTGCCCAGGTCGAAGATGCTGCCGATGCCGAAGGAGGAGCGCAGTCGAGCGTTGGCCGCGATCGCCGGGTCGGTGGCCAGCAGGGCGCCGCCCTCGCCGCTCGTGGCGCCCTTGCGCCCGTGGAAGGAGAGACAGGCCACCTCGGCCAGCGCACCCGCCTGACGCCCCTGGTACGTGGCGCCCACCGCGCAGGCGGCGTCCTCCACGACGAAGAGCTGGTGGCGGTCGGCGAGGGCCTGCAGCGGGGCGTAGTCGGCGGGCATGCCGACCGTGTCGACCGCGATCACGCCCACGGTCCGCGGCCCGATGAGATCGGCGACCGCCTGCGGGTCGACGGTGCCGGTGTCGGGCCGTACGTCGGCGAAGACCGGGACGGCTCCGAGGTAGCGCACGGCGTGGGCGGGCGCGGGGAAGGTGTAGTCGGCGACGATCACTTCGTCGCCCGGCTGGACGCCGAGCGCCATCAGGGCCAGGTGGAGGGCGGCGCCGCAGTTGCTCACGGCGACGGCGTCGGACATCTGGTACTTGCGGGCCAGTTGGGCTTCCAGCGCCTTGCCCTTGGGGCCCTGCCCGGCCGGCCATCCGGAGGCGAAGACCTCGGCGACGGCGGCCAGTTCCCGTTCTCCCAGGCTCGCGTGCACCAGGGGTATCGCCTCGACGGAGAGCATCACGCGCTCCGATCCGCGTTCGCCCGCTGGCCGGGTACCACGGGCACGGGCGGCTCGTACCGCAGCGGAGTGATCTGGCTGACGTCGTAGCGCTTGCGCATCTCCTCCACGGCGGAGGCGTCCACCGTGCTGCCGCGGGCCCAGATCTCCGCGATCTCCTCGAAGTAGGTCTCGTGCTCGGGCGAGGGGTAGCTCTGGAAGAGCATCTTCACGGGCTTGTCCGTGGGGTTGCGGAACGCGTGCGGGGTGCCGGGCGGCACGAACATGCAGCCGCCCTCCGCCGCCCTGATGACGCGGTCGCCCTTGGGCGAGGTCCAGTGGTGCCAGGTGTCCGCCGTGCGCTCGGCCGGCTCGAAGCAGAGCAGGTCCAGTTCGCCCTCAAGGACGTAGAAGAACTCCTGGGAGTGGTTGTGCACATGGGCCCCGACGTCGAATCCCGGCGGGACGATCACTTCGAAGATCGATATGGACGATCCTTGCGCCTTGGTCGCCTTGAAGGTCACTTCCTGCGCCGGGGTGATCAGCTTTCGCCCCCCGCCGGGCGGAATGATGAGGTCAGTCATGAGCTCTTGTTTCCTTTGTCCGTGTGAGATCTTGCGCCGGGGAGGGCGCGGGCCCCTGCGCCGGGCTCAGTCGCCGGCCCGCGGCACATCGCTGCCCCAGCGCCCCAACGCCATTTCGGCGGTGATGCCGGGGCCGAAGCCGGCGATCAGACCGGTCGCGTCGACCATCGGGGGGTCTTCTTCGAACAGCCGCAGGGTCGCGTCCAGCACCACGGCGCTGGCGATGTTCCCGCGCTCGGTCAGCGTCGCCCAGCTGTGGCGGAACACCTTGCGGTCGACGTCGAGGAACTTTGCGAGGTCGTTCAGGATCCTCGGGCCGCCCGCGTGCACGATGTAGAAGTCGAGGTTGGCGATGTCCCAGCGGTGGTTCGCGGCGAATTCACGGATGACCGGGGCGAGCGGTTCCATGGTGCCGGGCACCCGGGAGTCCAACTTGAAGTGGAATCCGGTGTCGCGCACCGCGTAGGAGATCCAGTCCTCGGTGTTCGGAATGAGGTAGGAGGCGTTGCGTTCCAACTCGATGCCGGTTCCACCCGTGCCCCGCACCACGGCGGCTGCGACCGCGTCGCCGAACAGCCCGTCGGACAGGAGCGATCCGATGTCGTCCTCGTCGGGCTGGTAGCACAGCGAGCACAGCTCGCAACTGACGATCAGGACGTTGCTTCCGGGATGGGCCACGCAGAAGTCGTGGGCCCGGTTGATCGCCGCGCCGCCTGCTGCACACCCCAACTGCGCGATGGGTATTTGCCGTGTGTCGCTGCGGAATCCCATGCGATTGATCAGCCAGGCCGTGAGCGACGGCATGAGGAAGCCGGTGCACGACACGTAGATGATGGCGTCGATCTCCGACGCCGTCACCTCGGCGTTCAGCATGGCCCGTTCGATGACTTCGGGGGTCCGCTTCTTGGATTCGATCTCGTAGATCCGGTTGCGTTCCGTCAGACCCGGGTGGCGCAACGTCTTCTCGATGGGCTGGACGATGTGCCGCTTCAACACCCCCGTGTTCCTTATCAGCCGAAGGGCCAGCGGGAGCTGTGGCTTTCCGGCGTGGACCTGTTCGGCGAAGGCCAGGGTCTCTTCTGCTGTGATGACGTATTCCGGCACACTCACCGAGGGCTTGCACAGCCTTGGCATGTCAGAATCCACTTTCTCTAGAGTCTGCCTCGTGCACGGGAGGAATCGCTCGCACCGTTCCCGTGCTGCCCGGATGGGGCGAAGACAAAGGACATGAGCGATGCGGCCAACTCCAGGCCGACAGAAATGCCCCATCCCGCCGTGCGGGATGGGGCATTGAAAGAGAAACGACTCCCACCGATGTTTTTGGGCAGGGAGAATGTCCGAACATCGTGACACGGGGCGGGCCGGCAAGCCAACCCCCAGGAGTGTGACGTGAATCACATCACATTCGGGTGTCGCGGGGCACGAGGTGCAGACGCCGTCTCCGGATTCCGTGGCGGCAAGGGCGCGAGGCGATCGATACGGCTCGTTGCGCAGCGGAGCTCACCGCGACGCGCAGCGGCCCGTGCGCCCTCAGAGCATGCGGACGGCCGACTCTGCGTGTGCGCGGGCCTGACACAGCGTCCGCCGGCTCTCGTCGCCGAGTTCCGCGCGCACCCGGCGGCGGGCGTCCTCCAGCGTGGCGCCCGGCCCGAGGACCGTCTCGACGTCGGTCTCCCGCAGGAAGACGTGGTGCTTGGAGGTCACCGTCACACCGTGGTCGTCGGAGACCGCCGACCACTCGCCGCAGTGGGCCGCGAGCAGCTTGCGGGGGGTCGTCTCCTTGAACACGGTGCGGCCGGCGTGCGGGAAGCACAGGCGGACGGAGGTGATGTTCTGGACGGTGCCGTCGGCTTCGGCCAGGTCCATCGAGACCTGCTGGACGCCGGCTTGCGGCTCGTTCAGTTCGACCCGGCGCACGTGGGGCAAGAACTTGGGCCAGCTCTCGACGTCGTAGAAGAAGCCGTGGACGAGTTCGGCGGGCGCTTCGATCCGCAGCGTTTCCTCGAAGGACAGCATCAGCTCGTCCAGCCGCGCCCACCGCTCCGCGAGGAACCGCAGGTTCTTCAAGTCGGAGCGGGTGACGGCGGCGACGTTCCACTCCAGCCACGCCATGCCTTCGGGGCTGTCGTCCCGGGAGGTGAACTCGTGGTCCACGGTGAGCCGACAGCGGTCGGGGCCGATGGGTTGCACGCTGAAGTTGCCGCCCATCGACTGGGCGGGCTCCATGATCCGGTCCTGGCGGAAGAACAACAGGCGCCGTGCGGGATCCGACACCCAGTCCGACGTCCAGGACTTGACTTCGCCGCCGGCCAGGGCCCACACCCGCAGTCGTTCACGGGCGCCGCTGAAGTCGTGGACGTCGGGGAAGTCGACCTGCTCCACGTGCACGTTCGACGGGAAGTACAGCGGTCGGCGCTCGCGGGAGAGGAGCAACGTGTAGACGACCCCCGCGGGCGCGTCCACTTCGATGGTGTGTGACAGCCGGCGTACGCGCTCACCCGACACGGGGACCACCTCTCTCGTCGAACGGACCGCCCGACCGTGGTGTGCGGGGCACGCGGGCGGGCGTGCCCTTCGAGCGGCGACAGTCAGCCGAGCGTGTCCGGAGTCGGTCGAGCAGCCGCCGAGTGCGGCTCAAGTCCGCTTCGGGCCGTGGTGGACTCAGGCCGCGTACAGATCGAAGGTCGAACTGCGGCGCGGTCCGGCGACGACGTCCAGCTTGGGGTCGACCGCCAGCATGGCCTGATGCAGCCGCTGCACCCGCGGCGAGGGCTCGACGCCGAGTCCCTCGATGAGCCGGATGCGCAGCTTGCGGTAGACCTCCAGGGCGGACGCCTGGCGGCCGGAGCGGTACAGGGCGACCATGGCCTGCGAGTGCAGCCCCTCGTGCTGGGGATGGCGGGCCGTCAGTTCGGTGAGTTCCGCGATGAGTTCGGAGTGGCGCCCGAGTCGGAGGTCCGCGTCGATCCGCCATTCGACGGTGCCGAGCCGGCTCTCCTCCAGCCGTAGGACTTCGATCTCCAGGACCGGGCCGACCCGCACGTCGACCAGCGCGGGCCCGCGCCACAGTTCGAGCGCCTGCCGGAAGCGGTCGGCCGCGGTGACGTCGTCCCCGACCTCGCCGGCGGCCCGCCCCTGGGCGACCAGGCGTTCGTACTGATGGACGTCGACGCCCTCCGCCGGTATGTGCATCAGATAGCCGCCGTGACGGGTGGCGAGCACCTCCTTGGCCGTGTGCGGCGAGTCAGGCCCCATGGCGGTGCCCAGGTGTCGGCGCAACTGCAGGATGTAGGTCTGCAGGGTGGTGAGCGCGCTCTGCGGCGGCTCGGAGCCCCACAGCTCTTCCATCAGCGTGGAGACGGGCACGGCCCGTCCGGGATGCAGTGAGAGCAGGGAGAGGATCTGCCGCGGCTTGCCGGCCGTCGGAACGATCGACTCCCCGTTGACCTCAGCTCTTAACGCACCCAGAACCTGAATCTTCACGAGTCCCCTCCGTACCTCGTCGAGCCCTCTTCGTGACTCATTTGGCACCCTTGCACGCGAGTGGATCACTCGCGGCCGTGTGAACGATGACGAGACCAGAGATCGCACGGGTTTCGTCACGCGTGCTCTTTGCTGGCTGCCCCGCTGCACGTGCGTGGCGGGCCGATCGCCTCACGCGCCACACGACGCGGTACGTCCACTGCATGGCGGGGTGGCGCCCTCGGTGGGCGCGGAGACGGGCACCACTCGGTCGGCGTGCAACGCCAGCGCTTCGATGTCCACAGCTTCTCCCCCTGAACCTGGACGGTGCCGCCCGCAGGCGGACTTGACCGCACACCGATTCAAGTAGATCCACGGCACCCTGTCAATACAAAACCGGATAGCTGGTTTCTATCACCGCGCCAGCCACCCACAGGCGGGACAACCGCCTCGCCATGAGCGCGACTCAAGCTCTGATGTCCCTTTTGGTACGGATATCTCAGAGAGATTCTCCCGTTCCATGATCGACAGACCGAAGCTTCCTCCGTCAAGAAACAGCGGATGCAGAATGTTCTATCGCTACCCGCGCCGAGAACCCCCAGCCACCCTGCGGAAACACTGACGACGGGGCGCGCTTCACCACCGTTCCGGCCGCTCTTCTGCTCACCGCGCGGGTCGGGCGGAGGGCGCGACGCTCGCGATTAATCCAACCGCACGTTCGGTTTCTTCTGTGAGCGTCAGAACCCGCTCGAACAGCACCCAACACCCGCCCCCAGGGGCGTCATCGCCAACTGTGCGGCGCCTGGAAGGCCCCGGCCCCGGCCGGGCGCCAGAGAGCGACGGACCGTCCCTCTCGGTTCGGGGCCGCCGGCCTACGCCGCCACAGGCCCAGCGAGATGAGCGTCACGGCGATGGCCGCCAACTCCTCTTCGGTGGCCTGGCCGCGTTCGATCCTCAACAGGGCGCAGTTCCTACCGTTTCCGCCCACGGATCCCCCTTCACTTGACCCCCGCATCACGGTCGGTCTTGGCGCTCGACGACGGCTCGGGCCGCCCTCAAGCGCCGCTGGACGGTTCGAACGACCGCACGCACCCCTCGCCGGGTGAGGGCGCGCAACCGCGGAACCCGGTCCCCGCCGGCACGACGCGCCAGACCTCGTGCAGGCCGCGGTGGAACAAGCCGCCCATGTGCGAAAGAGAGCGACGACAGTGAACACAAGGCCCGAGCAGGAAGACGGCCGGCTGGACGCAGGTTTGAGCGCGGTGCTGAGCGGACGGCGCCAGCTCATCAACCTCGCGTACAGGTTCCTCGGTTCGATGGCCGACGCCGAGGACATCGCGCAGGAGACCTACGCCCGCTGGTGCGCCATGACACCCCAGGCCCAGGACGCCGTCGTCTCCCCCGGCGGCCGGTTGACCACGGTCGCGAGCAGCATTTGCCTCGACCTGCCCGGCTCCGCGCGCGCCAAGCGGGAGCGGTACGTGGGCGAATGTGTGTCGGAGCCGCTGCCCGAGCGCACGGAGTGGATCAGTGCTCCGTCGACCGACTCCGGCGACCCGGCGGACCGGGTCACCCTCGACGAATCGGTCAGCACGACCTTCCTCCCCATCGAGGGCCGCGAGGCCGTCGCCCGCTTCTTCGTCAACGCCGCCCACAACGCGAACGGCCTCACCATGGCGGAGTCCAAGGTCAACGGGCAGCCCGGGCTCATACTCCAGCGCGACGGCGCCACCGTCTCCGTGCTCGCTTTCGACGTGTCGGACGAACGGATCACCCGGATCTGGGCGGTGCTCAACCCCGAGAAGCTCCGCCCCTGGGCAACCTGACATACCGTCCACCGCGGATGTGCCGGCGTGGTGTTCCGGGGCGCAGAATGCGACATCCGGAACACCGCGCACCAGGCTCGCAGGACTTTCTTCGACAGTCCGGGCTCGCCAGCATCAGGAATCACGTCCGGCACGTTCGCCACATGGCGAACTCCCCAACCACCAACCACAGAGCAAGATCTGATGAGGGGTCGCAGTCAACAAACCTTGCAAATGAAACCGGTGAGTCTGTATCTTCTGGACCAATGCTTTCAGCCGCTCCTTGGGGGGAGAAGGATCATGAGCAGTTCGACAGCGGTCCAGACGATGGACGCCCTGCGCGACGGCGCCGCCCAAAGATCCCAGCAGGAGTCGATGCGGCTTCCCTCGCTCACCACCACGGTTCCCAAGGAATACGTCCACCGGGCTTCGCTGGCGGAGGTGTTCCTCACCGGCTGCGTGAAGACCGGCGAAGACACCTTCACGCTCACCGGACAGTGGCCACGCGCGCACCTGTACTTCAACGGTCCCGACGGCCGGAGCCACGATCACCTCCAGGCCGTCGAGACGGTCCGGCAGGCCGGCATCTTCCTGGCCCACGCCGAGTACCACATCCCGCTGGGCCATCACTTCGTCATGCGGGACATCTCCGCCACCACGCACCCCGAGCACCTCGGGATCGGGCACACACCCAGCGATCTGACCATCGACACGACCTTCACCAGGAACCGGCGCGACACCGTCCTCGGCGTCGACATCACCATCCGGCGCGACGGGCACGTCGTGGCCACCGGCGACGGACACTTCAGCTGCGTCTCACCCGCCGCCTACCGTCGGCTGCGCGGGCCCGCACTCACCTCGTCGATCGACTACCACCCCATCGGGCAGTCGCCCGCCGACTACGGCCGCGCGCTCCCCGGCGACGTCGTGCTCGCCCCCACCGACCGCCCGGGCGTCTGGTGGCTCAACCCTGACCCCAGCCACCCCGTCCTGTTCGACCACGGCGGGGACCACATGCCCGGCATGGTCCTGCTCGAAGCCGCCCGCCAGGCCGCCTGCGCCCTGCAGGACCCCGGCACCTCCATACTTCCCACCACCACCGTCAACCACTTCCACCACTACGCCGACTTCGACGCCCCGTGCTTCGTCGAAGCCACCGCACAGCCCGCCACCCGACCGGGCACCTTCGCCGCGCTCGTCACCGGGCATCAAAGCGGTCGACACATCTTCACCACCCACATCACCGGCCGACGCACCACCACCCCGCACACGCACCCCGGCCAGCCGCGCACCCACGCCCTCGCCGCGGCCTTCAGCGTCTAGCTCCCCGAGGCTGCGCCAGCGCCGTCCGCTCGGCATCGGTGAACGTCACGCCGAAAGCGGCGAGGTTCCCTGCGGACTGCTCCGGACGACGCCGATCCCCCTCGGCGGCCGAGAGTGCTCGGCACCAACGCACCTCCCCACCCCACCGCCGGTAGCGCTCGCCCGCACGAGTGACGCAGGTGCGGGCGGCGATGTCGAGAATCCGTGCCTGGCTCCGTCCCCGTAGTGAACGCGACCACAATGGGTCGCACCAGCACTCCAGGGAGAACCACCATGGCGAAGTACTTGCTGCTCAAGCACTACCGCGGCGCTCCGGCCCCGGTCAATGACGTGCCCATGGACCAGTGGACGCCCGCGGAGATCTCGGCCCACGTGCAGTACATGCAGGACTTCGCGGCGCGGCTGGAGGAGACCGGAGAGTTCGTCGACAGTCAGGCGCTCGCCCCCGAGGGAATGTTCGTCCGGTACGACGGGGAGGGCCGGCCGCCCGTCACCGACGGGCCGTTCGCGGAGACCAAGGACCTCATCGCCGGCTGGATGGTCATCGACGTCGACAGCCCCGAGCGCGCCGTAGAACTGGCGGGAGAGCTGTCGGCAGCGCCCGGCGCGGGCGGAAGGCCGATTCACGAATGGCTCGAAGTGCGCCCGTTCCTCGGAGCGGCCCCCTGCATCACCGAGTGATCGCATCGATGGACGAGGCCCTGCTCAGAAGCCTCACGCCGAGCGTGCTCGGCGTCCTCGTCCGCCGCGGAGCCGACTTCGCGGCGGCCGAGGACGCCGTCCAGGACGCGCTGATCGAGGCCGTGCGCACCTGGCCCGACGACCCGCCGCGGGATGCGAAGGGCTGGCTGGTCACGGTGGCCTGGCGCAAGTTCCTCGACGCGCGGCGGGCGGACGTCGCCCGGCGCCGGCGTGAGGGGGTCGTCGACGACGAGCCGCCGCCCGGGCCGGCGTCGGCGGTGGACGACACCTTGCAGCTCTACTTCCTGTGCGCCCACCCGTCGCTCACACCGTCGTCGGCGGTCGCCCTGACGCTGCGCGCCGTCGGAGGGCTCACCACCCGGCAGATCGCGCGGGCGTACCTGGTGCCCGAGACGACCATGGCTCAGCGCATCAGCCGTGCGAAGCGCACCGTCTCCCGGGTCCGTCTGGACCAGCCCGGTGACGTGGCGACCGTGCTGCGGGTCCTGTACCTCGTCTTCAACGAGGGGTACACCGGTGACGTCGACCTCGCCGCCGAGGCCATCAGGCTGACCCGGCAGCTCGCGACGGTGATCGACCGTCCCGAGGTGGCGGGGCTGCTGGCGCTCATGCTGCTGCACCACGCCCGGCGCGCCGCCCGTACGGCGCCCGACGGGAGTCTGGTGCCGCTCGCCGAGCAGGACCGTGCCCGATGGGACACCGCCTTGATCGCCGAGGGGGTCGAAGTCCTCCAGGCGGCCCTTGCGCGCGATCGGCTGGGCGAGTACCAGGCACAGGCCGCCATCGCCGCGCTCCATGCCGATGCGCCGTCTGCGGATGAGACCGACTGGGTGCAGATCGTCGAGTGGTACGACGAACTCGTGCGGCTCACCGACGGCCCCGTGGTCCGGCTCAACCGCGCCGTGGCCGTCGGCGAGGCCGACGGGCCGCGGGCCGGGCTCGCGGCCCTGGCGGCGGTGGACCCGGCCGTCCCCCGCCACGCCGCGGTGGCCGCGTACCTCCACGAACGTGCGGGCGACCTCGCGACGGCGGCACGGCTGTACGCGGAGGCGGCCCGCCTGGCGCCCAACGTCGCCGAACGCGATCACCTCACCCTGCGGGCAGCCCGCGTCAACACCCGTCGCCGGGGTTGATCCGCGCCGCCCGGGCGGGCGCTGCGCTCGTTCACTTGCGCCAGAACAGGTGGTGCGCCACCCCGCTTGAGCTGGGCACGACCTCCAGGTGGAACCGGTCGAGCAGTTCTTCGGGGGACTCCCACAGCCGCAGTCCGGGTCCGAGCTTCACCGGCGCGACCGCGACGTGCAGGGTGTCGACGAGGTCGGCGTCGAGGAACTCGCGGATGGTGGTGACGCCGCCGCCGAGTCGGACGTCCTTGCCCCGTGCCGCCTCCCGCGCACGCTCAAGGACCGTGTCCGGGGTGCCGGAGACGAAGTGGAAGGTGGTGTCGGAGAGCGTGAACGACGGGCGTTCGTGGTGGGTCAGCACGAACACCGGGGTGTGGAACGGGGGCTCCTCGCCCCACCAGCCGCGCCACTCGTGGTCCTGCCAGGGCCCGCGCTGGGGACCGAACTTGTTGCGGCCCATGATTTCGGCACCGATGTGGTGGGAGAAGTCCCGGGTGAAGTAGTCGTCGAGGCCCCGGGTGCCGCCGGGCTCGGTGCGCCCGGGCCAGCTCGCGGTGGCACCGGCCCACGCGAACAGCCGTCCGGGGTCGACGTCGCCGAACGGACGTTCAAGGCTCTGGTGCTCCCCGGTGCCGACGCCGTCCATCGAGACGCTGAAGTTCTGCACTCTCAGCAGTTGGGACACCTGGCTCCTCCTAGGGCGGGTCGTTCGTGCAGGAAAGGACTCCTCGGGTCGATCAAACTCATCGGTGCTTCCGCGATCAAGGAACGTCCGCCTTGTAAGTGACCTCGCGGCGTGGATCGATATTCGGTGGCGCGCATGGCGGCCCGTTGTTAGACAGAGGCGGTGACGAGCACGACGAACACCTCATCCGGCGCCGCACGGCTGCGCCCCGCGACGGCGCAGGACGTCGACTTCCTGGCGGAGATGCTGCTGACGGCCTTCAACTGGGACCGGCCGCGGTTCACCCGCGACGAACTGCTCGGTACTCCGCACATCGCGCACTACGTGACCGACTGGGGGAAGCCGGGTGACTTCGGCGTCGTCGCCGAGGATGAGTCGGGGAATCCGGTGGGCGCGGCCTGGGCGCGAACCTTCCCGGCCGACGATCCGGGTTACGGATACGTCGGCCCGGGCGTGCCGGAGTTGACCCTCGGCGTCCTTCCCGGGCACCGGGGGCGCGGCACCGGTGGCGCCTTGTTGGACGCATTGGTGAAGGCGGCGATCGAGCAGCCGGTCGAGGGGCTCAGCCTCAGCGTGGAGGACGGCAATGCGGCGGTGCGTCTGTACATGACCCGCGGCTTCCTGGCCGTGGGGCGCGAGGGCTCGTCGGACACGATGCTTCTCGACCTCCCGCAGGCGACGTCGGGGCGGCCCGGCGCGTAGCCGCCGATCGGGCCCGGCCGCGGGTCGGCCCGGCATGGCGGCGGGGCGTTCGCGCGGGATGTCTGGATGCTGGGATCCGCAATCCAGGCAGGAGGAACCGTGGTCGATCACAGCGGCCGAGGAGTACGGGGTACGACGGACACCGGCACGGGCCGTGGCGTCGCCGGCCAGCCGGGGGTCATCGGCATTGCGCTCGCCGCTGTGTTGGCGGCCGCGTTGGCGCAGGGGTCGTGGCAGTGGTTCGCCACGTACATCGGGGTCACGCTGCTCGTCGTGGTGTTCTCCCTGTACCGGCTGCCTCGGTGGACTCCGGGCCTGCGGTCCGGGTACGTGCCCAATCTCGTGGCGTTCTCGCTGGTCGTCGGCTTGTGCGTGGCGATCGCGCTGGCGCCGATGATGCAGCGCTGGGCGTGGCTGTTCCCGATGCCGGGCAGCCGGGACAGCTGTCCGCTGCTGGGTGCGTACGAGAGCGTACGGACGGAGGCGGCGCTCGGGGACCTGGCGGGTCGCGACGGTGCCGCCCTGGCGCGGGCGCAGGAGGTGTACGGTCAGGTCGCCGTGGCGGACTGTCTGTCCGCCACGACGACCCTGTGGCTGCCGGTGTACGCGGCCGGGGCGGCCGTGTTGGTGGGGTTGGGCGCGTGGGCCGTCGACCGTTCCCGGGCAAGGCGTGGGGGTGGTGTCAGCTAGTGCTGTGACCGGAAAGGTTTGCCGGGTAGCTCGCGGTGTCCGGTGCGGTGCATCGCAAGGCGGAGGATCTCCCGCGTACTGGACGTACTCGGGTGATGCGACAACGCAGCGAGGAGCCGTGCCGGACGCCACGAGCCGGTGAACCTTTCCGGTCACAGCACTAGGTACGAGGGACACCTCGGGGCCGGACGCGCGGGTGCCCCAACTGGTGTTGCGGCAGGTGGCGATCGCGTACCAGCGCACCGCCCGCAACACCGTGCCGGCCCACAGCAGAGCCAGCGGCGTCAGCAGCCAGGTGGCGAACTGGTAGGTGGGTGTTTCGTCGTCGCGGCGCACGGTGAGGTAGCGCAGGGCCTGGGCGTAGCCGAGGCCAGCGGGACAGCGATCAGCCAGGGCGATGGGGTCGTGCCGTGGCGCAGGTGGAGGAGGGCGAGCCAGCAGATCGCACCGGTGCACAGCAGTTGGAGGAACCAGCGCAGGACCTGCACGACGAAGGCGGGGTGGGCCAGGGAGAGGTAGCGGGCGCGCCACAGGGAGCGGAACGTGGAGCCGCGCATCCAGCGCAGGTGGTGTCCAGGTCGTTCGGGCATCGCCGTGAGGACGATCGCGGTGGGCTGGTGATCCTGCACGACGGTCGGGAGCAGGCACGGCAACCGGGCCGTACCTGCGATCCGACGTCATGGCCCGTCAGTCCAACGGCGACCCCCTGCGCTCCGCACCGGCGGTGCGCGGGAGCCGTCACGCAGTGGCGTCAGGCGTAGGTGTAGTACGGGGTGTGGTCCAGCACGCTCTGCGGGGTCGCGTCGGTCCAGGGCGGCATCGGATCGTTCAGGTCGATCACGTCGGCCGTGGTCCCGGCGGGGAGGTACTCGGCGCTGGTGGGGTGGAGCGCGTGCCAGTCGACCCACAGCTTGTCGACGAACGCGTGGTGCAGCCAGAACACCGGGTCGTTCGGGGAGACGCTGGACTCCATCTGGCCCCAGACCCAACTGTGCACCCGGTTGTGCATGCTCAAGTAGCCCGCCGAGCCTTCGAGCGTGGCGCGGAAGCCCGCCGAGCCGTCGCGCCAGGGGGCGGAGTCGTAGGTGGGGATGGCGAGGGCGGCGTCGACCTCGGCCCGGGTCGGCAGGGTGGGGACGCGGTAGGCGAGGTTGCGGGCGAGGAAGGGGCGGCTGTCGGCCTGGATGGTGATGTTCCAACGGCCGGTGGAGTACGCGAAGGGGCCGTCCATGACCTGGTCGTCCAAGGCGCGTCCGGTGCCGCCGAGGAAGTCCGGAGCCCACAGGGAGGAGCCGACGGTGTTGTCGGCGGTCCAGTCCCAGTACGGGATCGACACCGTCGGGTCGACCTGCTGGAGCGCCTTCTCGAAGTCGATGAGGTACTTGCGGTGCCAGGGCAGGAACGACGGGCCGAAGTGGCCCACGTATATCCCGGTGTTCATGTCGAGGGCGAATCTCAGGCGGTGGGCGGCGACGAACTCGTCGTACACGCCGGTGCGCTTGATTTCGAGCACGGCGTCGACGAACGCCTTCTTCTCGGCGGCGGTGAGCGTCGCCTGGTTCTTGCGTACGGTCATGGCGGCTGCTCCCGGCTCAGACGGTGGGGTTGAAGGGGACGACGGCGGCCCCCTTGAGCGAGACGACCGCGGTGCGGGCGGCGTCGAGCGGGGTCTCGAACCTTTCGTAGTGGTTGATGGCGCTGCTCCAGCCGCTCTTGCCGTGCTGCATCACGTGGAGTTCGCGGCCGTCGACCAGGACGCGGTAGCCGGGGCCGTGCCCGGCATGGGCGTGGGCGTGGGCCTCGGAGGGCACGCCCTGGATGTGGCGGCCCCGGAAGACCTCGTCGAAGGGCGCGGGGCCGTCGGCACCGCCCGGTGCCGCGGCCTTGGCCGGCGAGCTGTCGGCGCTCGCGGTGGCGGCGCCGACGAGCGCCGTGCCCGCCGCCGCGCCGGCGACGACTCCGATCACCTGGCGACGCGTGAGTCTGGACATGACGGATGGACCTCCGGGAGGTGGGTGGCCGAAGCGGCCCCCTGACAGTCGCTGGGCCGCAGCGATCATGACTACCCGGGTCGCGCCGGTCACAGAAGGGCGCGACCGTCGGTTGGCTGGCATACGGACACATCACCGCAGGCCATAAAGTTGCACAGAGCAACGATCTCACTGTGCGTCAAGGCTTATGGATCATGGAAGTGAAGATTCCACCGCGGAACCACCACAAGCGTGAAGTTCTTCCGGGGCATGCCGGGAAAGCTCGACGTGGTCGCCACGATCCGCACATGGCTGGAAATGACGGCAGCGCAGTGTCCGGTACGTCCGATCCATCGGATTCTGCCCGCGACGGGTACGGATTCCTCCGCGGCTGACGCCGTACGTCGTCGTCCGTGGTGGTTTCCGCGGTCAGCACGGAGGCGGTGCGGACCTCGACCGGGGAAACTGTGACGGCAGCGATCGGGGCCGGCGCGCATCCGGGCCGATCGACGGCCACGACGACGGGAGCGACACCATGACCGGCTCGGACAGCAGCGGGTACGAAGGGTTCACGGCCGAGGAGCGGGCCGCGATGAAGGAGCACGCGCAGGAGCAGAAGAAGGCCGCGCGGCGCGGCTCGCGCGCGGACAAGGCGGCGGCAGCGCTCAAGGACGTGCTCGCGAAGATCGCCGAGATGCCGGAGCCGGACCGCACCATGGCCGAGCGCATCCACGCCGTCGTCACCGCCACCGCCCCGTCCCTCGCGCCGAAGCTCTGGTACGGCATGCCGGCGTACGCACTAGACGGCAAGGTCGTGTGCTTCTTCCAGGGCGCGGCGAAGTTCAAGTCCCGCTACTCGACGCTCGGGTTCAGCGACGAGGCGAAGCTCGACGACGGCCCCATGTGGGCCGCCGGCTTCGCCCTGACGGAGGTGACGCCCGAGGTCGAGGCACGGATCACGGACCTGGTGAAGCGGTCGGTGGGCTGAGCGGACGCCCGGTTCGGGGGCTCGGCGCCGCTCCCGGACCGGCTGGTCACGCACCGGGCGGCGCCCGTCGATCCCGCACCTCCGGCTTGCCCCGCAGCGCGGACGCATGTGACTGACGGTGCGTACGGAGACGAGCGGGCAACGAGCGCCGCAGCCGGCAGGGAATCCCGTGCTCCGACCCCGCCGCAGCGCGTAAAATCGTCGCGGACGCTGATCGGCACGCCGTCAGGATTCGGCATAGGGGGCGCATGGCTCACCCTGACGAAGGGCACCGACACCGAGGCAGCCGGCCTGGTGCTGCCGGAAGGTGGCGATTCGGTCGGCTTCGGGCCGCCGTCGCACGCTTACGCCTCAGCCGCGCCCTCGTCGTGGTGGGCACCCTGCTCGCCGTCGTCCCCTGGGGGATGAGGTGGGTTGACTCGCTCTCGTCGCCGGACGCAGACGGTGGACTGCCGCGCGCTGAAACGAAGTTCGTCGAGAAGTTGGACCGCGCTCGGGCCGAACTCTTCACCGGCAGTCTCCTCTACACCAAACCCGCGTCGCTGGAGTTGACCGAAGGTGAGCCGGCCTTCTTCCGGGCGGAGGTGTTCGGCCAGTGGCAGGCACCGCAGCAGGACGGCCGGGCGAGCGCGAAGGTGGAGGTCGGCGGTCAGGTGGCCGTGAAGCTGCACTGCTCCGGTGCCGCTTCGTGCACGCTGATCTCCTCCGAGCGCCAACCGGTGACGGACGACCGCGACTTCAAGGAGGCGACGGCCTGGCTCTGGGAGGTCACGCCGAAGAAGGCCGGTCAGGTGAACCTCGCCCTCACCGTCACCTCGTACTACGAAGGCACGGAGACGGTGCTCTACGAGAAGCCGCCCATCGTCGCGCAGGCGAAGGTCGCAGAGGCGCCGAAGGACGGCGGTGCCTTCGGCTGGCTCGTTGACTCCTACGGCTGGGTGAAGAGGACGTTCGAGGAGTTGGCTCTGTTCGCGGGAGCCCTCACCGTGATCCTGGGGCTGTGGCTCGCGTGGAAGACGCGCAACTCCCCTCCCGTCGTCGCTGGACCGCCGCCGATCACGGGCGGAGGCCCGGCGCAGGAGGCCCGGTCCGAGCAGGTGCGGTCGCGGGCGACCGGCACCACGGCTACGGGTCGGACGACCGGCAGCAACTCACCGGGGGACGCCCCGTGAGCACGGCTGCCTCACTTGACCGAGGTCACTGCGCGGACGCTTCGGGCTGGCCCTCGGGCTCGGGGGCGGCGCCGGACTCCTGCTGCTGCGTGGCGTCGGGCGTGGTGTAGAAGACGGAGGTGCCCTGCTTGGTGCGGTGCGCCAGGTTCCGGGCGACGAGCCCTTCGAGGGTGGTGCGCACCACGGTCGCCTTGATGTTGCGGTCGGGGTGCACCTTGCTCAGGGCTGCGGTGACCTCGGCCGCGGAGCGGGGCTCGCCCTGCTCGACGAGGTGCCGGCGGATCAGTTCGACCAGGGTCGGCTGCGCTGCGTTCTTCGCCGTGGAACCCTTCGCGGCTGCACCCTTCTTTGCAGCGCCCTTGACCGCAGCGACCTTAGCCGCGGCACCCTTGGGTGCGGCGCCCTTCGTCTCAGCACCCTTGGCTGCCGTACGCGCCCCGGAGGACTTCTTCGTCGACTTGCCGGCGCCGGATGCTGCGGCGCTGCTGCGCTTGCGGGGCGCGGGCACGGTCGCCTTGCCGCCGTCCGCGGACTCCGCCGCCTTCGCCTTCGCCGGGACGCCGAGGGCGTCCTGCATGTTCACCAGTACGGTGTGGTCGTGTTGCAGGGTGGTCAACTGCTCCTGGAGCGCGGTGATCTCAGCAGTGATGCGCTCCTGCTCCTGAGTGTTCCGCTCCAGGTCGCTGGCCACCTGGTTGATGTATTGCGATCTCAACTCGGTGCTCGACGTCGTGTTGTCGGACATCCTTCTCCTTGAATCAGTGTTGGCCGCCGGAGCCCTGAGCACCCGATTTCGAGTTGGGGGCGCAGGGCTCCGGGGGCAGGGGTCTTGGCGCAGTGATGATACGGGCGATCACCTCGCCTCTGCTCACCCACCACTGACTCCCGGGCCGGCGGGGACCCGGTCACGACCTACTTCGGAGCCGTTGGATCCGTCGTCGGGTTCACCCAGCAGCCCGTCCTCGGGCGAACGCACCTCACCTGTGGCGTCCCTCGCCCGAGGGGCGTCCCGCAACTCGTCACGACGCTGCTGCCACGAGCGCCTGGTACTTGGCGTCGGTGGCCAACAGTGTCTCGTGTCGGCCCGCGGCGTGCACCCGGCCGTCTTCCAACATGACGACCTGGTCCGCCTGGAGGGCGATGGGCAGTCGATGGGTGACGGCGATGACGACCTTGTCGCAGGCGTGTTCGGCGAGGGACGCCAGCAGCACGCGTTCACTGTGCGGGTCGAGTTGGGACGTCGCCTCGTCGAGCAGGAGGACTTCACTCGGCCGCAACAGGGCCCGGGCGACGGCGAGCCGTTGGCGCTGCCCGCCCGAGATGTGCAGACCGCGCTCACCCACCTCGGTGTCGAGTCCGTCCGGCAGGGTGGTGACCCAGTCCATCAGGCCCACGGACTTGAGGACGACGGCGATCCGATCGGGGTCGACGTCGGGTGCACCGTAGGAGGCCGCCTCTCGAATGGTCGCGCCGAGGAGCGGTGCTTCCTGTTGCACGTAGGAGACCCGCCCGCGCAGTTCGCTCAAATCCATCTCGTGGATGTCGGCACCGTTGAGCAGGATGCGTCCGCCGTCCGGTTCGACGAACCTTTCGATGAGGCTGAGTGCGGTCGTCTTGCCGGTGCCCGAGGGCCCGACCAGCACGGTGAGCCCCTTGGGCGCGTCGATGGTGACGTCCTTGAGCACGGTCCGGTTGGCGTAGCCGAAGGTCACCCGTTCCAGTCGGACGCCGGGCTCGGCGTCCGGGGTGGACGTGCGGTGGGCTGCTCGTGCGGCTGGCGGGGCCTCGGGCTCCAGTTGGAGGAGTTCGTCCACCCGGCGTGCGGCGGCCAGACCCTCCGACAGCTCGCTGGCCGAGGTCACCAGGGACCCCACCGGCTCCTGGATGTACACCACGTACAGCAGCAGGGCCACCAGGTCGCCGATGTTCATCTCCCCGGCGCTGACGCGGATGGCGCCGACGCCGAGGACGAGCAGGAAGGTGATCTCGACCGAGCCGAGCGCTGCGGTGTCCGCGACGGCTTCGGTGCGGGCGGCACTGACCCCCGTCCGGTAGGAGCCGTGGGCCTCCTTGTCGAAGGCGTCGGCCTCGTGCTTCTCGGTGCGGGACGCCTTGACCGTGCGGAAGGCGAGCAGCGCTCGCTGCATCACGCCCGTCATGGCACCGAGGTAGCCCTGTGCGCGCTCGGTCTGTTCGCTGACCCTCCGGAAGGCCCAGGTCTCGACGACGGTGGTCACGGCGAGCATCACGACCACGGTCACCGCGAGCGCGGGGTCGATGACGATCATGAGGACGACCGCGATCACCAGGGTGAACGGGACGATGAGCAGTTCGACGGTGCTGCTGATGACGGTCTGCCGGAGCAGTGTGGTGTCCGCCCCGACGCGTGACAGGACATCGCCCGTCGAACTGCTCTCGACCTTCGACACCCGGGCGCCGAAGATTCGTCGGGCCAGTTGGCTCCGGATGCGCAGGACGAAGCTCTCGCCGACCCGTCCGTGCACGTACACGCCCGCGTAGTTGAGGACCATGCCGACCGCTGCGAGGCTGCCGAGCACCATGACCGGGCCGACAAGGCTCCCGCCCTCTTGCACTCCCTCGACGACCCGGCTGGCGACCAGTGGTTGGACCAGGGCAGTACCGTGCGCAGCGAGTTGGAGGAGGAAAACACCCAGCAGCACGAAACGGAACGGCGCAAGCAAGCTCATCAACACCCGCAAGGATGATCTCTTTTGCGTCTTGTCGGGGTGCTTCACGACGTAACTCCTGCGGATTGGGGGATTTTGCGATCCTCACAGGGCCGTCGACGGTGAAGCAACCGAATTTAATTCGGCCAGCATTGGCTGAGTCTCTACCCTCTTGAGCACTTCTCCACTGCCCGCTGGGAGTTGGTGGATGACTTCGGGCAGCGTACTACCGTCGAAACGGCTGGGGCTCGCTACAGGCGCCCTGCACCCATATGAAGGCTCGCTTCGCGAACTGGCCTCGGCATGTCAGAAGCGCCCCATCGCCTTCGTCAAACACCTCACGGAAGAATTTGCCCGGATCCCACTGGCGAAAGTGGTGGTTGCGAACCAAGTCGCCGCAGCTGCACTTTCCGCCATTCCCTGAGACCTTTGACCGAGGCCGTTGGCGGCGCAGGCATGGGTCAGCGGTCAAAATCCATGGGATTTCGGTTCGGCCGATCTCTTCCGCGCCCTTTCGAAGGCTTTACCGAAGGAGGGCTTCTCGACCGTCCGCCCAGCCGCCGACTTCGCAGCGGATGGCCACCGGGGCAGGGCGCACCCGCGGTACGGCACCGGAGCAATTCGTCGGCCCGGTGCGCGCCGGCGGTGCGGCGATTGACGGCGGTGCGACGAGGGGCGGCGAGGGTCGGGAGTGCTCAGCCCTCGGAGCCGAAGAGCCGACGACCGCCGTGCTTCTTGTGGACGGCCTGCCTGCTCACTCCGAGGGACTCGGCGATCTGGGCCCAGCTCGCACCCTGGGTGCGCGCCCGTCGCACCAGCACCGCTTCTTGACGCTCCAGCTCGCGCCTCATCTCCGCCACCGCGGCCAGGGCCGCGACGGGGTCGTCGTCCCCGGCGCGCCGGGCGAGCTGAGTGAGCTGGTCACGTCCCATGACGCAACCGTATGGGGCCCCTTTGAGCCCGTCAATCTTGGATGACAAGCGCGACGGCGTGCCAGGAATTCGAACAGGACGCACCGGATGGGCAATATCATGATCGGACTGACGTCCGGCGTGGGCCTGGCGCACAAGGGGGGAACCGTGAGTCCGTACCTCGTCCTACCGTTCGTCGCGCTGGCGATCTTCTTCGCCGCCTCCGGCATCGCCGGAATCGCCCGCGGCTGGGTGCTCCCCCGCAACCGGCGCCATGTGCGCAATCCACGGCTCTACGGCTGGGGTCAACTGGCGCTGGCGTGCGCGCTGTGCTGGCAGAGCGCCTTCGGCCTGCTGGTCGACGATTCGGACGTGCGCCTCTTCGGGACGCTGACCGGCGCCCTGCTCCTGGTCGCCGCCCTCATGGTGATGCTGCTGGGCCAGTTCCGTCGTCCGCGTGCGTAGACCGCAGCCGCGTAGGTAGACCACAGCCGAGACTCCTCGACGCAGACGTCCCCTTGGCGCCCGCCGGGCCCAGGGGACGTCTCCATGGTGTCCGGAGCGTCAACTCCAATGACCCGAACGCATGTTGGCGCGGATCGGACCTCCCGGGCGTCTTCCGCGGGCGCCCCTGCGGCTCTACCGTGGATCCGCTCGGGCCGGACCGGCCGGGACCGGCTCGTGCCTCCCGTCGGACCGGCCCGGGACCAGACCGCTGCGCCCTGCCGTCGCCCGCCATCGGTCGCCGGGCGACACCCGCAACGCCGAACGTCCACACCAAACGACCGCCGTCACGGGATCCTCACGGTGACCCCCGGTCCGCCCCGCCCGGGAGACCGCCACGCCCACTCGCGAACCTCACCAGGAGAGGCCCCATGGACCGTAGAGAACTGCTCCGGGGAGCCGTCGCCGCCACCGCGGCCGGCGTGCTGCTGTCGTCGGCGCGCGCCCACGCCGCGCCGACGGCCGCTGCCGCGTCCGCGCCCCCGGCGGTGGACCACCCCGGCGCCACCTGGCAGCCCGCGTCGCCGTCGAACTACACGGCGTCGAGCCGCCCCTCCGCGTACCGCATCGACCGCGTCGTCATCCACGTCGCCCAGGAGACCTTCGCCGACACGGTGCGGATCTTCCAGGACCCGACGCGGAAGGTCTCGGCGCACTACGTCGTCGGCTCCGCGGACGGGCGGATCGCGCAGTGCGTGCGCGAGCGGGACATCGGCTGGCACGCCGGCAACTGGAACCACAACACCCGCAGCGTCGGCATCGAGCACGAGGGGTGGGTGGACCGTCCGGAGTACTTCACCCATGTGATGTACGAGCGGTCCGCCGCGCTCACCGCGGCGATCTGCGACCGGCACGGCATCCCCAAGGACCGGGCGCACATCATCGGCCACCACGAGGTGCCCGGTTCGACGCACACCGACCCGGGGCCGCTGTGGGACTGGGTCCGCTACATCCGGCTGGTCAACTTCGCCTGACGGCACCCACCCGGCCCGAGCGGATAGGCGCCCAGGTCAACCACACCTGAAAACGTTTTCGAACACTTCCCACCCGCTTGTCGTGCCCCTCTCCCTCGGTCACGATAGGGGGCCTGGGAGGCCGAGTTGACTCACTCATGGGTGGCCCTGGAACCAGGCGTCGATCCGGCGAAACGGATCGCCGAACTGCGCAGGGCACACGACGCGTATGTGACGGCGGGCACGGTGGACGGACCGGTCCGCCCGGTGGTGGCGGACTCCTGGCGGCGCTCCGCCCGGGCCCGGGTGAGACCGGAGGCCACGGTCGAAGTGGAATTGGTGGACGACGCACTCGTGGCCCACCGGGAGAGCCATCCTCTGGCCCGGGTGATGCCCTTGGTGCGGGAGTTGACGAGCGGGTACGCCCGGGACGGCGAGCACCTGGTGGCGGTCTGCGACGCGCACGGCCGACTGCTGTGGGTGGACGGCCCGCCGGGCACCCGCCGCAAGGCCGACCTGATGAACTTCGTGCCCGGCGCGCGCTGGGCCGAGGCGGTCGCCGGGACGAACGCTCCGGGCACCGCCATCACCATCGACCGCCCCGTCCAGGTCTTCGCCGCCGAGCACTTCTGCCGCCCGGTGCAGGCGTGGACGTGTTCGGCGGCCCCCATCCACGACCCCGCCACGGGGCGGGTGCTGGGCGCCGTGGACATCACCGGCGGTGACCGGCTCGCCCATCCGCACAGCCTGGCGTTCGTCGAGGCGGTCGCCCGCGCCGCGGAGAACCAACTCGCGCTGCTCCAACCGCGGCCCGCGGCCGGCCGGGCCCAGCTCTCCGCCCTCGGCCGCGACGAGGCGCTGCTGGTGGTGGAGGGGCGCAAGGTGCGGTTGAGTCGACGGCACAGCGAGATCCTGGTGCTGCTGGCGTACCGGCCTGAAGGCATCGGCGGCGAGGAGTTGCTGACGGAGCTCTACGAGGACGAGTCGGTCACCCCGGTCACCGTGCGGGCCGAGTTGTCCCGACTGCGCGCGCTGCTCGGGCCGGAGCTGTTGCTGTCCCGGCCCTACCGGCTGGCCCAGCCGGTCGACGCGGACTTCGACACCGTGACCCGGCGGCTGGCGGCGGGCACGGTGACCGCTGCGATCAGCACGTACGCCGGCCCGCTGCTGCCGGCCTCGCTGGCGCCCGCGGTGGTGCGACTGCGGCGCCGGCTCGCGGACCAACTCCGGGCGGCGCTGATCGCCCGGGGCGACCCCGGGCTGCTGGCGGACTGGGCGTACAGCCCGTGGGGCGAGGACGACCTCGCGGTGTGGCGCGCACTGGCGGCGGCGCTGGCCGGCGCCGGGCGGGCAGCGGCGATGGCACGGGTACGCGAGATCGACGCCTGGCAGCGAACCTGACGACCACCGCCGATCCGGCCGCGACCTGCACTGACTTAAGAATGACCGTTCAAAAAACGCTGGCATACCGAGCGGCGCTCCGGGTACGCGCCAGAGGTCCCACCAGGTCGGATCGAAGGAGCGCCCCCACATGTCGCAACTGTTCATCGGTGGTCGGTGGACCGCCGCACTCGACGAGCGCGTGCGGGAGATCAGATGCCCCGCGGACGGAACGTTCGTCGGTGCGGTCGCCGAGGCGGGGCCCAAGGACGTCTCGGCCGCGGTCGCGGCGGCCCGGGACGCCTTCGACCGGGGGCCGTGGCCCGCGACGTCCGCGGCCGAACGAGGCCGGCTGCTGCTGCGCGTGGCGGACCTGCTGGAGCGCGACAAGGCGACCTACGCCCGAGCGGAGTCCCTGGACACCGGAAAGCGGCTGGTGGAGAGCGAGTACGACCTCGACGACATCGCGAACTGCTTCCGCTACTTCGGTGAGTTGACCGCGTCCAGCGCCGGCGCGGGGCGGATCGTGGACACCGGCCGGTCGGACACGGACAGCCGGGTCGTGCACGAGCCCGTCGGGGTCTGCGCGCTGATCACCCCGTGGAACTATCCGCTGTTGCAGACCGCGTGGAAGGTCGCCCCCGCGCTCGGTGCCGGCAACGCCTTCGTCCTCAAGCCCAGCGAGCTGACCCCGCACACCGCCGTGCTGCTGATGCGCACGCTGGTCGAGGCGGGGCTCCCGGACGGCGTGGCGAACCTGGTCCTGGGCTCCGGCCCCGAGGTCGGCGCTCCGCTGGCCGAGGACCCGCGGGTGGACCTGGTGTCCTTCACGGGCGGCCTGGCCACCGGCCGGCGCATCATGGCCGCGGCGGCGCCCACGGTGAAGCGGATCGCCCTGGAACTCGGCGGCAAGAACCCCAACATCGTCTTCGCGGACGCCGACTTCGAGACCGCGGTGGACCACGCCCTGACGGCGGTGTTCCTCCACTCGGGCCAAGTCTGCTCCGCTGGCGCCCGACTGCTGGTCCAGGACGAGTTGCACGACGCCTTCGTGGACGCCGTCGTCGAAGGGGCCCGAGGGATCCGGCTCGGCGGGCCGTTCGACGAGGAGGCCCGCACGGGGCCGCTGATCTCGGCCGCCCACCGGGCGAAGGTGGAGGCGTACGTGGCGGCCGGCATCGCCGAAGGCGCGGTCCTGCGCTGCGGCGGCGCCCGGCCCGAAGACCCCACGCTGGCCGAGGGCTTCTACTACCTGCCGACCGTCCTCGACGAGTGCACGGCCTCGATGTCCGTGGTCCGCGACGAGTCGTTCGGTCCGGTGCTCACCGTCGAGCGGTTCCGCACCGAGGAGGAGGCCCTCGCACTGGCGAACGACACCGTGTACGGCCTGGCCGGCGCGGTGTGGACCGGTGACGTGGGCCGGGCGCACCGGGTCGCGTCCCGACTGCGCGCCGGCACGGTCTGGATCAACGACTTCCACCCCTACGTGCCGCAGGCCGAGTGGGGCGGCATGAAGCAGTCCGGCTTCGGGCGCGAGCTGGGTCCGACGGGGCTCGCGGAGTACCAGGAGACCAAGCACGTCTGGCACAACCTGGCGCCCCGCCCGCAGGGGTGGTTCGGGTGAGCGGAACGCGCGAGGACGTCGGCGGCCCGAGCGGGCCACCGGGCCCCGGGGCGTCGACGCGGGACGACGACGCGGCCCTCGGCGCGCTCGGCTACCGCCCCGAACTCAAGCGCACCCTGGGCAACTTCCACACCTTCGCCGCCGGGATCAGCTACATATCGATCCTCACCGGCACCTTCCAACTCTTCTACTTCGGGGTGTCCTTCGGCGGGCCGGCGTACTGGTGGTCCTGGCCGATCGTCTTCGTCGGCCAGTTGATGGTGGCGCTCTGCTTCTGCGAGTTGGCCGCGCGCTATCCCGTCGCGGGCTCCGTCTACAACTGGGCCAAGACGCTGGGCGGGCCGCACGTGGGCTGGCTGGGCGGTTGGATGATGCTCGCCGCCACCATGGTGACGCTCTCGGCGGTGGCGCTCGCGTACCAGGTGACGCTGCCGCAGATCGACGCCCGGTTCCAGATCGTGGGCGACGGCAGCGGTGCGACCGACGCGGCGGCGAACGCTGTCCTGCTGGGCACGGTCCTGATCGTCTTCTCCACCCTCGTGAACGCCTTCGGAGTGCGGCTGATGGCCCGCATCAACTCCGCCGGCGTCTTCATCGAACTGATCGCCGCGGTGGGTCTGGTGGTGCTGCTGGCCTCGCAGATCACCCGCGGGCCGGCCGACGTGCTCACCGAGACCCAGGCTCTGGGCGACGGTCAGAGCCTCGGCTACTTCGGTGCCTTCCTGACGGCTTCGCTCGCCTCCGCCTACGTGATGTACGGCTTCGACACCGCCTCCTCCCTCGGCGAGGAGTCCCACGACCCGAGCCGCAACGCGCCCCGGGCGATCCTGCGGGCCCTGGTGGCGTCCTTCCTCATCGGCGGGTTGATCCTGTTGTTCGCCCTGATGGCGGTGCCTGACCTGGCGTCGAAGGAGTTGTCGGATAAGGGGCTCCAGTACGTCGTCCTGGAAACCCTGGGCGCCGACATGGGCGAGGTCGTGCTGTGGTGCGTGGTCGTCGCCATCACGGTCTGCGTGCTCGCGGTGCAGGCGGCCGGCACGCGGATGATGTTCGCCATGGCGCGGGACAACAACCTGCCCGCGTCCCGGCAGTTGGCCCGGGTCAGTCCGCGCTTTCGCACCCCGGTCCTGCCCGCGGTGGTGATCGGGGTGGTCGGCGTCGCGGTGCTGGTCGTCAACGTCAACCAGCCGCAGATCTTCTCCGTGATCACCAGCATTGCGATCATCATGATCTATCTGGCGTATCTGCTGGTGACGCTGCCGATGCTGATCCAGCGGCTGCGCGGCACCTGGCGCCCGGTCGACGGCGGGTTCTCCCTCGGCCGCTGGGGCCTGCCGGTCAACGTGGTCGCGGTGGTGTGGGGCGCGGTGATGTCGCTCAACCTCGCCTGGCCGCGCGCCGAGGTCTACAACGCGACCGGTGAGCAGCACTGGTACCTGCGCTGGGGTGCGTTCCTCTTCATCGGCGTGGTCGCGGTCGGCGGGTTCGCGTACTACTGGTTCGTCCAGCGGCGGCGCACCGGTGTGCTGGCCGAGCACCGCGCGGTCGTTCCGCCCCGGGACCCGTCGGCCCCCGCGTCCTGACGCCCCGCCCCTTCTCTTCTTCCTTCCTTCCCGTCCTGGAGACGTCTTGTCCGTGCAAAGCCCTGTCCCTGAGTACGACTACGTGGTGGTCGGCGGTGGTACGGCCGGGGCCGTGATCGCCGCCCGGCTGACCGAGGACCCCGCAGTGAGGGTGTGCGTCCTGGAGGCGGGCCCGTCCGACGTCGGTGACGACAACATCCTCCAACTGGACCGGTGGATGGCCCTGTTGGAGTCCGGCTACGACTGGGACTATCCGGTCGAGCCGCAGGAGCGCGGCAACAGCTTCATGCGCCACGCCCGCGCGAAGGTGCTCGGAGGTTGTTCGTCCCACAACTCCTGCATCGCCTTCTGGGCCCCGGCTGAGGACCTCGACGAGTGGGCGGCGATGGGCGCCACGGGCTGGAGCGCCGAGGACTGCTTCCCGCTCTACCGACGGCTGGAGAGCAACGACGCCCCCGGTGACCACCACGGCCGGTCGGGTCCGGTCACCATCCGCACCGTTCCCCCGGTCGACCCCTGCGGTACGGCGCTGCTGGCGGCGTGCGCCGACGCGGGCATACCCACCACCCCGTTCAACGCGGGGACGACCGTGGTGCGGGGCGCGAACTGGTTCCAGATCAACGCCCGCGAGGACGGCACGCGGGCCTCGGCCTCCGTCTCGTACCTCCATCCGGTGCTGGGCCGGCGGCCCAACCTTGAGGTGCGCACCGGCTTGCAGGCCAAGCGGCTGCTGTTCGCCGACGACGGCCGCTGCACCGGGGTGGAGTACCTCCAGCCGGACACCGTCCACACGGGGTCGGTCACCGCACGCCGCGAGGTGATCGTGAGCTGCGGGGCCATCGACTCGCCCAAGCTGCTGATGCTGTCGGGCATCGGCCCGGCGGAGCACCTGCGGGAGGCGGGTGTCGACGTGCGCGTGGACTCCCCCGGCGTCGGCGCCCACCTCCAGGACCACCCGGAAGGGGTGATCATGTGGGAGGCGAAGCAGCCGATGGTGACCTCGTCCACCCAGTGGTGGGAGATCGGGATCTTCGCCGACACCGAACCCGGTCTCGACCGGCCGGACTTGATGTTCCACTACGGCTCCGTGCCGTTCGACCTGAACACCTACCGCCGCGGCTATCCGACCAGTGACAACGCCTTCTGTCTGACGCCGAACGTGACGCGTTCCCGGTCCACGGGAACGGTGCGGCTGAGGTCCCGCGACTTCCGCGACAAGCCGATGGTCGATCCGCGGTACTTCACCCACGAGCACGACGTACGGGTGATGACGTACGGGCTGCGGCTGGCCCGGGACATCGTGGCGCGCTCGCCGATGGCCGACTGGGCGGGGCGCGAGTTGGCGCCGGGCCCCGACGTGCGCTCGGACGACGAGCTCTTCTCGTACATCCGCGAGACGCACAACACCGTCTACCACCCGGCGGGCACGGTGCGGATGGGGGCGGCACAGGACCGCCACTCGCCGCTCGACGCCCGGCTGCGGGTCAAGGGCGTGCCGGGACTGCGGGTGGCGGACGCGTCGGTCATGCCGTTCCTGCCCGCGGTCAATCCGTGCATCACCACGATGATGATCGGCGAGAAGTGCGCGGACATGATCAAGGCGGACCGGTGACCGGGGGCCGGTGACCGGCCGGGGTCGGATAGGCAGCGCAGGCCGCAACCCGCTCGCAACCCCTGCTGCCCTAGCCTCCCGGGGAACGCCGTCCAACGGCGGGCGGCACCTCCCCGGGAGGCCAGGCTCATGACCCGATACGCAACGCCGGGCAGCGACGGCGCGATCGTCTCCTTCCCGTCCCGGTACGACCACTGGATCGGCGGCGCGTACGTCGCCCCCGTCCACGGCCGGTACTTCGAGAACCCGAGCCCGGTCAACGGGCAGCCGTTCACCGAGGTCGCCCGCGGCACCGCGGAGGACGTCGAGCGCGCCCTCGACGCGGCCCACGCGGCCGCCCCCGCCTGGGGCCGCACACCCGCGGCCGACCGCGCCCGGATCCTGCTCAAGATCGCCGACCGGATGGAAGAGCACCTGGAACAGCTCGCCGTCGCCGAGAGTTGGGACAACGGCAAGCCGGTCCGGGAGTCCCTGGCCGCGGACATCCCCCTCGCGATCGACCACTTCCGCTACTTCGCGGGGGCGCTGCGGGCGCAGGAGGGCTCGCTCAGCGAGATCGACGACGACACGGTGGCGTACCACTTCCACGAGCCCCTCGGGGTGGTCGCCCAGATCATCCCGTGGAACTTCCCGATCCTCATGGCGGCGTGGAAGCTGGCGCCCGCCCTGGCCGCGGGCAATGCGGTCGTCCTCAAGCCGGCCGAGCAGACGCCGGCGTCGATCCACCTGTGGATGGGCCTGGTGGCCGATCTGCTGCCCGACGGGGTCGTCAACATCGTCAACGGCTTCGGCGAGGAGGCGGGCAAGCCGCTGGCGTCCAGCCCGCGGGTGGCGAAGATCGCCTTCACCGGGGAGACGGCGACCGGGCGACTGATCCTCCAGTACGCCTCCGAACACCTGAAGCCGGTCACGTTGGAGTTGGGCGGCAAGTCGCCGAACATCTTCTTCGACGACATCTGGGCCGTCGACGACGACCTGCGGGACAAGGCGATCGAGGGCTTCACCATGTTCGCCCTCAACCAGGGCGAGGTCTGCACCTGTCCCTCCCGCGCCCTGATCCAGCGCGGCCACTACGCGGACTTCCTGGACGCGGGCATCGCCAGCACCGAGAAGATCGTCCCCGGGCACCCGCTGGACACGGAGACGATGATCGGCGCCCAGGCGTCCCGGGAGCAGTTGCAGAAGATCGTGTCGTACCTGGACATCGGCCGCAGCGAGGGCGCGAAGGTGCTCACCGGCGGTGAGCGGATCGAGTACGACGGGGAACTCGCCGGGGGCTACTACGTCCAGCCCACCATCTTCGAGGGCAACAACCAGATGCGGATCTTCCAGGAGGAGATCTTCGGCCCGGTCGTCGCCGTCGCGTCCTTCCCGGACTTCGAGGCGGCGATCCGCACGGCGAACGACTCCCGGTACGGACTCGGCGCGGGCGTGTGGACGCGCGACGTGAACACGGCGTACCGGGCTGGCCGGGAGATCCAGGCGGGACGCGTGTGGACGAATTGCTACCACGCTTACCCCGCGCACGCGGCGTTCGGCGGCTACAAGCAGTCGGGCATCGGGCGGGAGACGCATCGGATGATGCTGGAGCACTACCAGCAGACGAAGAACGTGTTGGTGTCGTACTCGCCGAAGAAGCTGGGCTTCTTCTAGACGTCAAGAATGGGCCGCCTGACCAGGGGGTTTCCCTGGCAGGCGCCCTTCGTGATGCACTTCCATGCGGTGAGTCGAAATTCGCCTTTACTTCTGATTTCTCCCACCCGTACTCCACCTCTGACCAGCTGTTCCGGGGTATTTCCGGGCCAGTAGCCGGTTAACCGACCCTCATCGACCTCCGAGGTGCCCTCCCAGCGCCGCATGGAGTCCTCGATGAGCCGGTTGGCGTGGTCGCGTGTCTCGGCCAGGAACTCTGCGTGGTGCCGGAAGAGGACTTGGATGCTCTGACCCGCGCGGCGTGCGCATTCGGCGGGGTCGACGCCGGAGGCGAGCCAGAAGGAGATGCCCGCGTGCCGGAGGTCGTAGGGACGCTTGGTGAGGCGGGGTTGGGGACGCAGTCCGGGTCGACTTCGTCCGCCACGTCCGGTGCTGTCCAGCGGAGCCCGTGGAGTGGGTTGTGGGTGAAGTGTCCGCGCTCGACGGCCACGCCGAAGACCTCGTTGACTGCCGCCTTCTTGCGCTTCACGGTCTTGGCCGCGGCGGCCGTTCCGTCGAGTTTGCGGCGCATGGCGTCAAGCGCGCGGCGAAGGGTGTCAGGGTCCTCCAGTTCACTCACGGGCATGGAGTTCGGCTCCAGCCAGGCCAGGGCCTCCTGCCACTCGGTCGGCCGCCTGGACGGCTTTCGGTACCGGTCGTGCGGTCCTGACCGGGGACGTGCTGCTGATCGCAGCGGTGGAGCAGTCGCTCGGGCCGCCCGAGGCGGACGCAGGCGCGGTGCGGGTGCTGACCGCCTCCCTGCGGGAACTGTGCACTGGGCAGAGCGCGGACCTCTCCTTTGAGGGGTGTGCACGGGTCGACCTGGCCGAGTGCCTGGCCATGGCCGAGGGACAGACCGGCGCGCTCCCGGGCGCGGCCTGCGAGCTCGGCGCGCTCGCTGCCGGCTCGGACGGCACGCCGCCGCCTGCTAACGCCGTCAGCTAGGAGTGGCGTTCCAGCTGGTCGACGACGTCCTTGGGATCTGGGGCGACCCGTCGGTGACGGGCAAGCCCGTCGGGTCGGACCTGGCCGCCCGGAAGAAGACGCCACCCGTAGTGGCCGCACTCGCCTCCGGCACCGCGGCGGGCGCGGAGCCGGCCCGGCTCTACTAAGCGCGGCGACGAACCGGACGCCGGCGCGGTCACGGAGGCCGCCCGCCTGGTGGAGGCCGCAGGCGGACGGGAGTGGGCGGTCGTCGAGGCCCGGGAGCGGGCGCGAACGGCGCTGTCCGAGCAGCGTCAGACCAGCGCGACACCCTCCGCGGTGGCCGAACTGGAGGAACTGACGGCGTTCCTGGTCAGCCGGAACCTGTGACAAGACCCCGCATCCGCGATCGGAGCCCTCATGATCACTGCCCGCCCGCTCACGCTCGGCGAGTCGGCCCTAGCCGTGCTCGGCCAGCAGGTCGCCTTGACCTGCACGGTCCGTGGGCCGCTGGACCTCGACGCGCCCCGCTCGGTGTTGGCCCGGCTCGCCGCACGGCAGCCGGTCCTGGGCGCGCGGATCGACGCCGCCGACGGGGCGTTCGAGTTGCACCTGCCCGATCCGCCGGCCGCGCCGGATTTCCGCCTCGACCTGGACTTCGAGGCCGCCCTCGGAGGCTTCGCCCCGGGCGAGCCGCTGCTGAGACTCGCCGTGGTCACCGGGGACGGCGCGCACCGCGTGGTGCTTGCGACGCACCACGCGGTCAGCCACGCGGGCTGCCTGCTGGAGGCGTGCCGCCGCCCACGCCACCACCCAAGCCCTCGACGCCGCCCGAGCCGTCGAATCCGGTCGCTGCACCACCCTCCTCACCAGCCCACAAGCTGTTGCGCAGGGCTCGGCGAGGGCCCGCAGCAGGGCGTCCCGACGGCCTCGCAGATGCGGCACGAGATGCCGACGCATGTCGGTCAGGACGTATCGCTACGTTGGCTGACTCCGAGATGCGGGATCGCCGTGTCCGGGAAGAAGATACTGCGTACGGTTGATGCCAGAGATCCCGCAGCAGACGCCCGAGGGAGAGCGGTGGCGCCACGTATCGGCCTGTACTTTCCGTACGTTCACATCCGGGACGCCGCGTGGGTCAAGGCCACCGCGCTGTACTGGCCGGCGCTGGCACGCGTCGCCGCGGCGGAGTACCCGGTCCACGACTCCGACACCGTGCGCGCTCTCGCGGATGGGCTCGACTTCATCCGGCAGTTGCCTCCGGACTCGGCGGCCGAAGCGATCGCCACGGGATTCATCAACGTCATCGGCAGGCATCACGACGCGCTGCACCGCTACTTCGGCGTGTCCCCCGAGGACATCGACGAGAGCGACCCGAGCTCTCCCGAATGGCGGTCGGTGAACCGCTACACCATCGCGCCGGAGGTCTGGCGACCGCGGGACGACCGGACGTCCCTGGTCGAGGTGCACTGGGACGAGTTCGCTCCTGCCCTGCGCCAAGTGCTGCTCGATTCCCGGCTGGGCCTGAACACCCGTCGCCCCACCCTGCTGTCCGGCGACGATGAGTACGACTGGATGTCGGTGGACCCGAAGTTCGCCTGGGTCTACAAGTTGGCACTGACGGAGGAGCTGGCCCGGCAGCACGGGCTGACGCCGATCACCGACAACCCCGTCTCCCAAAGCAGGGTGAACGACTGGGATGAGGAGCGGATCTCCGCTGAACTCTTCGATCACCACTCGCACAACCCAAACCCGGCAACCGTGGTCGGCATGCTGGCCGCGCAGCTCCCGCTACCCGAGGGCATCGCGGACGTACCCGTCGACGACATCATCAGGCTGCGCACCGACTACCAATCCGAGTTCGACCGTTTCGTCGACGCCCTCGACGCAGCTGCCGCCGAGCTGACGAGCTCCCTCCTGGAGAATCAGGATCCGCAGATCGTCGCCCTCCATGTGGCGCACATCCGCCGGACGCACTTCGAGCAGCCGCTCAACGACCTCAAGGCCGCGATCAAGGGGCTCAAGCTCGGCTCGGGGCTAGGGCTGGTGAACCTCCAGACGCAACTGCCCGCCGTGGGAGCCATCGGCGGCGCCGCAGCGGACTGGCCGGCCGTCACCGCCGCATCGATCGGCTTCGGCCTGGTCGGGCTCCACCACGTCACAGCCAAGGAACGCGACCGCATTCGGTCCGACTCGCCGGTCACCTACCTGCTAGAGGCTGAGAAAGTGGCCGACCCACGCTCCTTCATCAACCGATGGACGTACGCAGGCATGCGTGGTCTCGGCATCAACATCTAGCCTGCTCCAGCGAATACTTGTAGCACCAGGACTGATGCGGGCGTAGGCCGTGTCTTCGACATCCCGCCTGGCCCGCGACGCACAGCACGCGCATTCTCCCCCGAGCCCTTCGGCCAAGGACGGCCCGCAAGCGCCCTGGAGCGTCACCGACGGGCGTCGGCGATGGACTTGGGCCGTCTCGCGCGGCGTTTTGGTACGTCGTTCGAGTGCGCCGGGAGCTGCCGCCACCGGTGTGGCGGACGTGGGGGCCCTACGGGAGCCGCGGGCGCGGGCCGGTTAGCGGGCATCCCCGCCAGTCGCACCCATTTTCTTGTCACGTGGTTTCGTACAGATGTGCCCTTGTTGTCGCTGGCCGGTGCGGGGGTGTTCGTGGGCCACGCCGTGCTCACTGTCCTCAGCCAGCGGCGCAGAGGGCGAAGTCCTCGACGCGGAGGAGTTCTGCCGGCGGGACGACGAGCGCTTCGATCCAGCCCGCTCCCACCAGGCAGCCACGAAGAGGAACGGCAACACCGGGCCCGCCTCGCTCACACCGAGCCGTCCGCCAACCAGCCTCAGCCGCACCGCGCCGGCGTCGTTGCCCCTGCTTCCTCAGCGGGAGCATGCGTAATGCGCCGATGTGGAGCCGGCTCTGTTCGTGACAGGATGACGGCATGCTGACCAGGGAGGGCGATGCCGCGTAGGCGCCCGAAGGCCGTCCGCGCCGAGCGGTGGCGACCTCGCAGACACGTGGTGGTTGGGCGAATCCGAGGCGTTTCCGCAAGGACTCGTCCAGCTGTCCGCCGAGTCGAGGACGAACGGATGTGGCCTGGTGCCGTCGCTGACGCACTTGCCCATTTCGAATGGATGTTCAAGCAACCCGGCCGACATCTGCACGCACCCGAGGTCTGGCAGCCCGGACTGGAGGTGGAGTACGCCCGCGATGATCTGGAAGGAGCCATGCTTCACCTCCCAGGCGGTGCCCGACGCGATCTCGGCCGGCTGATTACTCGCATAGACGATGAGTTCCAGCGTCGCACCCTGCCGAACCCTGGACCGGTGAACACCTCCGCGGGCTGGTGGTGGTCAAGGATCCGCGACCGCTGACGCTGAGGCCAACTGCTGGCGGAGCGTCGTGGCGCAGTACTGCGCTTGGTGCACGCCGCCAGGGGCACCACAGCAGAGCCAGCCGCCAATCGACCACCGGCAACTGGCTGTGCGACAGGAACCCTTCGGGAGGCCCCACCCGCGCGCCACCCACCTCTCGCCCACGGCAGTCCGCTATCCGATCAGACGTGGACTTCCCCGAGTCTGTCGAGCCGATACTGGCCCGCGCCCTCCCAGGCCCCGACCTTCCAGCCGCAAACGCACTGGCGGGCGGGGTGGTATTCGAACCGAAGCTATGGACAGGGATCGATCTTGTCCGTTGTCCGCATGAACTGCTCCGTGTCGATGGCTCGTTCGCTGATCTCAGCATCCACATCCAGGCCGCTATGTGGCATCGGCCCGGGCTGCGCCGTGTCAGGCCAGCGTCTGGACGGCGTACAGGGCGCCAAGGGCGGTGGCGAGAATGCCGAGCAGGAGTCGGAGCGCCGTCTCGGGCAGGTGCGGCTGGAGCCGGGCGCCGAGGTAGCCGCCGATGAGGCCACCGAGGCCGCAGGCCACCCCGAGCCACCAGTCCGGGGCAACGGGGCCGGTACTCACCAGCGCGAGTGCGGTGTACACGGCTGCGCCGGCGACGGAGGTGGTGAAGGTCGCAGCGAGTGTGGCCGGTGCGATGAGGGCCAGGGGCAGGCCGCGGGCGGCGAGGATCGGCCCGAGCAGGGAGCCGCCGCCGATCCCGTAGATGCCGCCCACCACCCCGACGCACAGGGCCAGGACCGACAGCACGGTGGGCGACGGTGTGGCGGCTTCGGCCGGTGACCGTACGCCGACCGGGCGCCTGGTTCGGATGCACAGCCACAGACCGAGGGGCAGGAGCAGGACCGCGATCAGCAGCCGGAAGACGTCCGGGCCGGGCAGGACGAACACGCGCACGGCGGCACCGGTGGCGACGCCGGGCAGCGTCCAGAGGATCAGCCGGCGGGCCAGGCGACCGCGCAGGGCGCCGTTGCGGCGGTAGCGCCACAGGGCGCCGGGCCCGGCCACCACGTTGAACAGCAGGTTCGTCGGCGTGACGGCAGGGCTGGGAACGCCCAGGACGCTCAGCTGGATGGGCAGGAGGAAGACCGCTCCGGACACGCCGACCGGAGCGGTCACCACCGAGATCAGCAACCCGGCGGCCAGCCCCGCCCAGATCGTCCACTCCACTGCCGTCCCCGCCCCCTCGAAGTGCCCGGCCAGTATCAACGGCCGGGGCGCCGGCGGAGCGGGGTGGCAACGAGGTGTTCACGAACAGCAGGAACAGCCCGGGCAGCACCCACACGCATCCTCCGAATCCAGAGTCGCCCCCGTGCTCAGGTGTCGGTGGTCGGGTGGGCGGCCGGTGCACAGCAGCCCTACCGGATCGCCGCGGTGGCTTCGCGGTCAGGTGCCGAAGGGCGGTACCCGCTGCACAGCAAGGTCCTCGCGCAGCCGCAGGAAGCGGACGGGGTGACGGTAGCGGCCCTCGTCGACGGCGGTGTCTGCCTGGAACTCGGCCACCAGCTCAGGCCGTACCGGGTGGAATTCAGCTCGCCACGGGTGCCCCAGCCCGCACTGAAATGGCGCCCTTGCCAGGGATGATCGGCGTCGGCCCTTTGTAATTGCTGTGCGAGGTCGCGGCGTACCGCGGTGGACAGGGGTATGGTGCGCGCGATCATGCGCAGGTTACCGAGGGCGCCGTACCGGGCCAGGAGCAGCGTGGCCGGTGAGGCCAGGGTGCCGGTGACCCCGCCGATCAGCCCTTCGGCGGTCGTGGCGAGGTCAGGGAAGGCGCCGGTGAGGTCCGAGCCCTGGCGGGACTGGACCATGGCCAGGTCAGGGCGCGCGAAGAGGATGGCCCTGAACCCGTCCGACTTCTGTTCCGCGATCCAGTCCCGCGGCAGCGCCTCGTCCGGCGGCAGCTGCCGCCGGGCTTCGGCGAGCATCGGCTCGATCGGGGGTGTCAGGGCCACACCGTCGCATCTACGCGGTGGCGCCGGTCCTCACGCGCTGGGCGGACCCGGACATCGTCCGGGTCAGGGCTGTGATGGTGAGGAGGGGCGACTGCGCGTGGGCAGGGGGATGACGGTGGCGCCGCCGCGCAAGGCGTGATTTTCGAGGGTGAGTTGGCGGATGGCCTCCTCGTACAGGGCGAGGGTCCGGCGCAGGTCGGTGTTCTCCTGTCGCAGCCGGCGGAGGTTGTCTTCCTTGGGCTCGTCGGTCTGCGTCCGGTCCGTGCGCTCTGGCTGCGGGCAGCGGGGATCCGGGGCCGGAAGTGGGTGTCGATCAGGTCGGCGTAGTGGCGGTTGAAGGTGGCGTGAGGGATGCCGAGACGGCGCTCGATGGCGGTGACGGTCGGTCTGCGTCCGCTGGCGGATACCTCGTCGAGGACGGTGTCGATGGCGGCCTTGACGGTGTCAACGTCGGGCAGGTCGCGTTTCACGCTGCGGGCTCCGGATCGTGGCGGGTCAGGAACGCGGCCGTGGCACGGTGACAACGGCGGCAGCCACTTCACCTCACGCCGCGGACCCGTGTGCGACGCTTCGGCCGGCACCCGCCGCACCGTGCCACCCCCGGACCTCGCGCCCAGGACGACCACGCCGCAGCGGCACGCTGACGGATGGGATTGGCCCGCACGAGGTCCTGCTCGATCGCCCACAGATAGAACTGGTTGACCGTCGAGACCTCCCGGTCCCAGCTGGAGTCCCCACCCGAGGCCCGTGCTCGTCCCGACGACGCCACCACTCATACGCCGTTCGGTCGTCCATGCACGCATCGCGTCAGTCGCACCGACCTCGTCCGAACCACAGAAAGTCGAAGTACGTGCGCAGGTCCCGGGCAGGGCGGCCTGGGTGTTCCACCGGAGACAACGCCAACCACACCGAGAAGTAGCGGTTCAGCGCCACGTCGTACTGACCCGCTGGACTGATCAGGAACGGCTGCCTCTCGGGCACGCCCAGGTCGTCTAACCGCTGATCGAGACCCGAGAACAGAGCGCTGAACTCCCTTATGAACGGCGTCGCTTCACGTGGCCACGCCGGGTCCCTGCGGGTGAAGTGCACCCGCCAACCCATGATCGACATGACGCTGGACGATAGTCCGTGGACAGCTCAACAGCGCACAAATCAAGTGGGACGGCTTCCGCCTCCTCGGCTACGCCACCGCCGACGGTCGCTCCCGATTGCTGTCGCGACGCGGCACCGACCTCACCGCGGCGTTCCCCCAGGTTGCGCAGGCACTCGCCGCCGTCGGGGAGGACCTCATCCTCGACGGGGAACTCGTCATCTACGACGCGGGCCGGATCGACTTCGGCGCGCTCCAGCGGCGCTGGAACCGCACCGCCGCGGTCGCCCGGCACCTGGCGGCGGAGAAGCCGCCGTACTTCGTCGTCTTCGACCTCCTCCAGCGAGGCTCCCACCACTTGCTCACCGAGCCCTACCGAACGCGCCGCACCGCTTTGGAGGCGTTGTTCGCCGAGCATGTTCTCGGCCCGCCCTGGATGTTGTGTCCTTCCTCCACCGACCCGGCCCAAGCCTGGGAATGGATGACCCACTGGTCCGCGATCGGCATCGAGGGCGTGATGGCCAAGGGCGCGGGACAGAGGTACCAGCCCGGCCGACGCGGCTGGTACAAGATCAAAACCACAGACACCACCGAAGCCATCATCGGTGCGATCACCGGCACCGTACGCCGGCCGCAGACTCTCATCTAGGGCCGCCTCGACGAGAACGGGACGCTCCGGCCCGTCGGCCGCAGTACACCCCTGCGGCCGGACGCGTCCCGCGACCTGGTCGAGCGGCTGACGCCGGCAGGACCCCGGCACCCGTGGGAGGGCGTACGGTTCACGACGTCCTGGGGGTCACGCACGCCGACTCGACGTCGCGCTCGTTGAACCGCAGCTGGTCGCCGAGGTCATCGTGGACACGGCGCTGAAAGGCGGAACGTGGCGGCACCCGGTGCGCTTCGACCGGCTCCGGCTGGACGTCGCATCACCGATGTACCCCCTTTTTGATACGGGCGCCGATTCCGCCGGAGGGTGACGCCCCCTGCGCTCCGACGCGGTCCGGGCAGGGCCCCAGGGACCGATGAGGGATGCCTTAACAAGTTGCCCCTCGTTGCCGCCCCCACGTCAACGTCTATGACGCCGACCCGCTGCACACTGCTACGGGCGGCCGCCCCAAGGCCGCTGGTGGTGATGGGCCTCGCATGCCTGGTGGCGGTTCGCACGCGCCGGGCGCCGGGCGGCCCCGGTGGCCGGGTTCTCCGTTCGTGCCCGTGCCGCCCGTGCGGTTGCGGTGCCTTCCTCGTGCACCGGTACGCCGTCCACCAGTGTCAGACGTACCTGGGTGCTGCTGATCTCCGGTACCGGCACGCGGGTGACGTCGCGGTCCAGGAGAACGAGGTCGGCGGCACGACCCGGTGTCAGGGTGCCCATGTGGCGGTCCATCCGGAGCTGCCACGTGGCCCCCGTGGTGTGCATGCGCAGCGCCGACGCCCGGTTGATGGCCTCCATCTCGGGGTGAAGGGGGCCGTCCGAATGGGCGCCTTCCCGGTCGATCGCGGTGCGGATCTGGTTCCAGGTTTCGAGCGGGTCGATGGGCCAGTCCGAGCCGCCTGCAAGGAGCGCGCCGTGGCGTTCGAGGCTGCGGGCGGGGTAGAGGCGGCGGTGGCGGTCGGGGCCGATGTAGGGGAGGAGGGCGTCCATGGTCCAGGTGTCGCGCATGGCCCACTGGAGTTGCATGGAGGCGATGACGTCGAGCTGGGCGAAGCGTCGCAGGTCGGTGGGGTGGACGAGTTGGAGATGGGTGATGGTGTGTCGGTTGCCGCGTCGGCCGTGCGTGCGGAGGGCGGTCTCGTACCCGTCGAGGGCAATCCGGGTCGCGCGGTCGCCGATGGCGTGGGCGTGGATCTGCCAACCCTTGCGGTCGAGGAGTACCGCGAGCCTGGCGAAGTCGGCGGGGTCCAGCTGCAGTTGTCCGCGGTGTTGGGTGGGGTTGCCGTGTCCGTCCAGGTACGGGTCGAGCAGGGCGGCGGTACGGGCGGGATACTCCATCACACCGTCCACGAACACCTTCGTCGTCCGCAGGTCGAGTCTGTCGACCTCCTTGTACCGGCGGCGGGTGGCCTCCAGCCAGCGCAGCCCCTCTTCCGGCTCCCGGATCTCGTGGGCGTCGAGCCGCAACGCGGCGGCAACGCGCTGCGGGAGCTTTCCGGTGCGGGCGAGTTCCGTGTAGACATCGAGGTGCCACTCGTCGGCGGAGGCGTCCAGGAAGGCGGTGATCCCTTGCGCAGCGGCCCCGGCCAGAGCGTGGGCGGTGGCCTCGACCACCCGGGTGAAGGGGAGGTCCGGCACCAGGGAGTGCACCAGGCCCTGTGCCTCCTCCTTCAGGAGCCCGGTGGGCGCGCCGTCCGCGTCCCGCTCGATCTCCCCGCCGGGAGGGTCGGGGGTCGTGGCGGTGATCCCGGCGAGTTCCAACGCCCGCCGGTTGACCCAGCTGTTGTGACCGTCGGTGGCAGTGATCATGATCGGCCGGCGGGTGGGCAGCGCGTCGAGGAATCGGTGGTGCGCTACGGTCCCTACGGGCAGCAGCCCCACGGGGTCCCAGTCCGCCACCACCAGCCAGCCGTCCGGCTCGCTCCCGTACGCCGGATCGGCGAGGAACCCGCGCAGCAGCTCCTGCAACTGCGGGATGGTCAGCTCCAGATAGCCGAGGCTCGGGTTGAGCGTCGCGGCTCCGGCGGCCACCGGGTGGGCATGGCCGTCCACGATCCCGCTCATCACGGTTCCCTGCCGCGCGTCGACCACCTCGGTGTCACGCCCCGCGTACCTACGGACGTCCCGGGAGGACCCCGTCGCGAGTACCTTCCCGTTCCGTCCGACCGCGATGGCCTCCCGTACCCGCTCTCCGCGCATGCCTGTGAGCACGCGTGCGTTGTGGATGACCAGCGCGGCGGACTGCCGCCCCGCCGGTACGGATCTCGTCGTTGCGGCGGTGGCGAACTGGGGGACGAGTGACGCGGCAACGCCTACGGCTCCGGCGGCACCAGCCGAAACGAGGATTCGGCGCCGGGAGAGTGGATCATGGCTCATGTGCCCCATGGTGAACACGCGATTCCCGTCCCCGCGAACCATTTTCCGCCTCAGCGGGCCGTGGAAGCGAACCCCGCCGATGCCGGGTCGCGGGGCGGCGGTGGTGCGGGACGGGAGCAGGTTGCGCGCCCAGGTCCCCGGCTTCTGCTGCCGCCACCGCCAAGGTGCCGATGTCGTCGCCGTCGAACGAGACTCCCGGCGGGGGGCGTCTCGTCGCAGCATCCGCCGCAGATGAAGAGGTCGTCGGCGAAGTCCAGTCCATGACCGGACGGTAGTGTCGGCCGCCGGCGCGCCCGCGGGCGAGGGGCGGTTCACGGGCGCTGGGTGTCGTGCACTGCCAGGGATATCCGTTCCGCCCGCGCGGGGTTGCTCTCGAAGAAAGCCTGTGCGGAATCGATTCGGCGTGTATCTGCACCGGCTGGCCGCGAGGCATGGACCACGGCGGTCTGTCATCGGCTGTCGGAGCGCGGCATTCCGTTCTGGTCGAGATTACTTGCCCTCGTCTGGAGTTCAGCTGCGGCTTTTCCGGCAGGCGGATACCGGGAATGGCTGACACTGGTTGGGGCCCTGAGTGCTCTTGTCGGAGTCCTATGCAGCTGTGACTATTTCGAACGCACGATCTGCGATGGGTTCCGTGGGACGAACGGCTCCCAGGAGTGCTTACTCACGATCAGATCGACAGTGCGTACGGTGCTGTCCGGAGCCGGGACTGCGGCGGCGCTCGTGGCCGCCGTTCTCTTCCCGACGGGCGTTGCCGCCGCGTCGGCAACGCCCGAGCGGCGCGCTGCCAGCGGCGCTGCGGCTGTGGCCGTGTCCGACGGGCGCCACCTCGGCGTTCCGGTCCTGTTCCGTCCCGCCCGGCTACACCTACACCCAGGTGAACCAGACGCTGAGCTACGGCGGCACCGACCTCCGTACCCATTACCTCGTCCAGCCGCCCGCCGACGGCCTCATGACATGCTCCGTCCCCTCGGCTTCACCTACACCAGCACCGAGAGCACGCTGAACTGCTCCACGGGCGGGGGCTTCTCCACCAAATATCTACTGAGGGCCTTCTGACGACCTGTCCGCACGGCGCATGCCGGTGCCCGGGGGACGGCGCGGTCCGCCCCCCGGTGACGGACCATGGCGGAAGTGTGTGACCGCGACGGGACGAAAGGAGAGCCAGATGGACGGGGCGGCGGGGAGAGCGAGTGTGCGCCTGTGTAACGGTACGAACGCGGCTGTTAGATTCATCGATCATGCAATCACGCGAATTCGACCGCGACTTCCGCGACACGGCTGAGCGGACTCGCCTGAGGGGACTCGGCCTGCTGGTGCTGGCGGGGCTCCTGTGGGCGTGGTGCGCCGTACTGCTGCTCACGCCGTATGAGGCTGAAAGGGAGTTCGCCCGCTTCGGCCGCGACACTCCTGAGGAGTGTGGGGCCCGGTTGTTGACTGATCAGAGTACGGCTAACGATGGCATCCGTAAGGGGGACTACTGCCAAGCTGAGCGCGACTGGCCAGAGGCGGTGGCAGTCCTTGGGCTGTCACTACCGGTGTCGATCGCGGGTACTGTGCTCTTCACAACGGGGTTCGTGAGTCGTCGAATGAGCGCGCATAGCCAGGCGATGCGGGAACTCGACGCCATCGCCGAGCGGGCCGGATCTACCGATAAGGGATCACCCCCTCTGATTCGCTAGTGCGCGTCTCGCGCAACTGTGCCACACCCAGAACCCCGTCGGATCTTGCATTCCCCCGACTCGTCCGCGTCCACCGCGGACCGCCCCTCTCCGCCGACTTCCCGGTGACCGGGGAGTCGGCGGTGGCCGGGAAGTCGCACGCGAGGGGGCGCTCCCGTCGGAGGGCTCACCGTGGGGGCAACTGCAGGCCGCCGGGCTGCTGACCGCGAGGGCAAGCCGCCCGGGGGTGGCGCTGGGCAGTGTGGGGCGAGCATGTACCACCGTGACGCCGATCGGTATCGGACCGATGATCCCACCGACGTCGTGCCCGTGGCGCTGGCCATTGAGGTGTACGGCAACAAGGGGTTGCAGTTCGTGCCCCCACGAAGGCGGTAGTCCTACCAACGAGGTCTCTATCCCGAACGTCCCCAAGCCGGCCGACCGGTAGATCGCCACCAGAACCGGAGAAGCAACCCGTGACCCACCCGTCCGTCACCCGGCTCACCCACCTCGTCCCCCCGCCGGAGGACCGCCCCGCGGCTCCGGACTGGCAGCAGGTCGAAACCACCCTGGAAGCCACGCTGCCCGACGACTACAAGCAACTCGTCGAGGCGTACGGCGGCGGAGTGTTCGACGAGACCATCTGGCTCCTCGAACCCGGCTGCGTCGATACCGACTACGACCTCGTGGCCCAGACCAGCCAACGCGCCGCGGAACTCGCTGAGCTGTGGGGTTCGGGCGAGCCGAAACCCACCGAGGTCGAGAGCACCGACACCGCCAGGCTCATCCCCTGGGCCTACCTCGAAAGCAGCGGCGCCTACCTGTACTGGCTCGCACGACCGGACCAGGCACCCGCCGAGTGGTCCGTCATGCTCAACGAAGGCCGCGGTCCCGCATGGGAGCGACACCCCCAAGGATGCGCGGACTTCATCGTCGGAATCCTCACCGGCAAGATCCGGAACTCCTACTTCGACAACGTCCCGCCCCCCAGCCACGCCTTCGACCCCAACAGCGAAATCCTCTGAACGGCACCACACCCACCACGCCGACTACGCCGTCCTCGCGCCAGCCGGAGACGATCGGGCGTGCAGCAGCAGACGCGCCGATGATGCTGTCGAGTTAGGGAGAACGCCCGCCGCTGGGCAGACAGGACGAAGGGGCCGGATAGCCGGGGCAACAGATCATGAACGGTCGTGGAGCGCATTCAACAGCGCTCCACTGACACTCCCAACGGGGCGTTGCGGGCTCATCTGGTGGCGTGGAATTGGATCACTGACGGACAGTGTGGATGGCGGCGCTCGCTGGTGGCGGACCCGGTCTACTCACGCTCTGTCTAGGTAGCTGCACTCAGGTGGCACACGTCACCCGCCACCTAATCTTCGGAGCATGAGTTCCGCACGGCAGGTCGATCCGGTCGAAGAAGAAGCTCTCCCGCGGCTGACGGGCACATGGTCACTCGTACTGGGCACCGTCGCTGTCGCGGCGATCGGCTGCCCCCTGCTTCCCCAGTCCGTTCCGATCCAGCTCCGCTATCTGCCCATCTACTTCATCCTGCCTCTGGGAGTTTGGGCGGTCGTCTCGGGCGGCATCGCCCTGCGACGCATGCGCGGCGACAAGGGAGCCAGCCGCCTCAAGGCACGGGTTGGGATCGTCCTCGGCACGGTCGCCATCGTGACGGCGGTGACCACGCTTGCCTGGGCCTACTGGATGCTGCGGCACATCTAACTCGTCTTGACCAGCCGGCCCGTCGGTGCGGGCTGAACTGACGGGGCCGGGTTCCTGAGGCGACCGCGGTGCCGTTCGACCTCTCAACGGCGTACTTCTGGATGGCTTTTGGTCACAAGCGTATGGGGCTGCCCCCATCATCGCTCTGCCGAGTTCCCTGGCCGGAATGTCTCGGTGGGTATCCCGGCCCCTCGATGTCAGGAGACTGATGTCCCAGCCCACGACAGAGCCCCACACCAACAAGGCGGACGCCTACCGCGGTGACCAGGCGCAGCGCGCGGTCCCCGTCGAGGTGGAGGTAGGCGCGGGCGTCCCCGGACCAGCTGATCGACAGGAGTCCGCCGGGGGTGTGGACCGCGGCGACCGCGGCGGCGGCCGGCAGGGGGTGGTCGGGGTGGCAGGCGGGTTCGGGCGCGCACCGGTCCCGCTCGGCGCGCAGTCCCGCCTCCGCGTCGCCGAGTTCGGCGGCGGTGCGGACCAGGTGCGGACGGCGGGGGTGTCGCCGATGCCGTCGAGCAGTACATACGCTGCCGTCCCGCCGGTGGTGTGGACGGCGGGGGTGTCGCACTGGCTGGCGCGGTCTCCCTGGAGCTGGGCTGCTGCGTACGCGGTCATGGCGACGTCTTCCTCTCACGGGCGGGGCGGCCCACGCTGGGGAACGGTGTGCGCCCGGCCGGAGCGACGGACGTTGTTCACCGGCGTTCTCCGTGGCGGGCGCGGATGAGGCTGTCCCGGCGGCCTGCCCCGCACGTCCGTCACCGCGGCCTGGGGAACTGCCCGTCTCATTCTGCCGATTGACTCGACGGAGTGAGACGGTTCCGAATGAACCGGCGCTCGCCGGTGGGAGGAGATGCTCGTGTCCGAGCGCGAAGACGTACCGGACAGGGCGACGGTCGCGTCCGGCGAGTTCACCGGGCTGTCGCGCGTCCCCGCCGGGCCGAGAACTCCAGCCACGTGATGCACATCACACACGAATCCGTGGGGGCGCGTTGGGACTGGTAGGCCCGGGCTACCGGCGCAGGCGCGAGAGCAGCCCGGGCCGCCTGGACGCCTTCGGATCGGCATCCGGCGTGGCACTCTCGGGAGGCTGCACGACGCCGGTTTCACCGAAGACGGCGTGTCGCACGGCATCCCAGTCTCCGCGGCGCCACCGGTCGAACAGACGCGCACTGCCGATCACCGGGACGGTCAGCGCCTCGGCGAACGCGCGGTCGGTGTAGACCTCGACGTCCCGCTGAGCGGGTTGGAGCTTGATCTGGTGATTGACCACCAGGACGCCGCCGTCAACAGGCTTCGTCCCGGTCAGACCCGGCCAGGTGTTCAGATGCTTGAGCAGTTTGTCGGGCAGGTGGATGCCGGGAGCGACGGTGCCGGAGAAGACGTTGTGGCGGCGTTCGCCCGCACCGGTACAGGCAACGACGAGGGCGGTCTCACCACGCTGCCGGGCTCCCGCGGCGTAGCGCTTGTAGGGCTCCAGGCCGGTGGCGGGCCCGCGGACGGGGGACAGAACGGCCGCGCAGTCGCCCGTCTCCTGATCTTTCCACCGCGGCTCCACCCCAAGCGCCGCCCAGTCCACCGCTCCCGGCCGCACCGCCGGGGCGAGCCCCCGGCCCGCCGGACGTGCCGATCACGTCCGCTGGATCGGGGGCGCTCACCGGCCGTTCCTCTGCCCGGATCCTTCCTCCGGCGCGGAGAATTGACGCGGGCCCACGCCCTCGGGGCGGCTACCGTGTCCACCACGAGCACGCCCGGTCCGAGCGCCGCCCCGATCCGGCTGCACATTGCTGGCGAACCGCCGACGTCCCCGGCCCCGGCACCTGACACCCATCCCCGGAGACTTCACTCGAACGGGTGGAATCGTCATCACGCACGCCGGGAAGTTCCAGGCCAGGACCCTGGCCGCGCGGATCCCGAAGCGAGCCTGGCATCAGTTGTCGGCCGGAACGGGCGCGAGGGCGAGCGGTACTACGACTGGGCACAGGTCGACATCCACGACCCCGTCGGTCGGCCCGGCCGCTGGTGTCTGCTGGTCCGCCGCAACCGCCGAACCGGCGAACTCGCCTTCTACCACTGCTTCTCGCTCCGCCCAGTGCCGATGTCGGAACTGGTGCGCGTCGCTGGGCGGCGGTGGACGATCGAGGACATTCCAGGCCGGAAAGGGCCTGACCGGCCTGGACGAGCACCAGGTCCGCCGCTGGACCTCCTGGCACCGCTGGGTCACCCTCGCGATGCTCGCCCACGCCTTCCTTGCCGTCACTGCGGCCACCGAACGCCGCGACAGGACCGCCCCCGACGGCCTGATCCCCTTGACCGGCAACGAGATCCAGCACTTGCTCGCGGCCCTGATCCGCCCGGTCCACGACCTCGCACACCGCCTGCACTGGTCACACTGGCGACGCCGGCACCAAGCCCGCGCCTGAGCCTGTCACTACCGACAGCAAGCAACTGTCCAGCCATAGAGGTTCCATGTCCCCGGAGTGGGGGCGATATCTAGATGAATGAGTCCGAATGTTGTCAGTGGTCGTAGGCGGTGAGGGAGCGTTTGGTTGTGGCGTCGGTGGTCCAGTTGTGCCAGATGGCTGTGG
>NZ_JBIRGU010000023.1:0-55854 GCF_044328175.1 Streptomyces sp. NPDC017979
GGGGCGCTGTGGGGCTGGTTCTCAGTCGGACCCGTTGGGTCCGACGGGCTCGATCGCCGCGGCCTCTGCTTTCCGCTGTGCAGGCAGGACGGCGAGGGCCAGGTCGTTGAGGTGTTGGGAGGTCTGCTCCAGCACCTTCTTGGCCTCGGCGTTCTTCGAGTTGACCACGAGCAGGCGGGCGGCGGCGTTCATCGAGCGCAGCCGCTCGGTGTTCTCGGCCTTCTGCGGTTCTGGCAGGCAGGACCAGGCGACGTTGCCCGTCTCGGCCAACTTCCGCAGGCGCTGGTGCTCGTCGGGGAAGCGCAGTCCGTAGCGGGCCGTCAGGGAGTACGACAGGGTGAGACTGATGACGATCGCCACGTCGAAGGCGATCCAGGCGGGTACGCGCAGGCTCTCGCCGAAGACGGACGCGGCGATGGACCCCACGCCGGCGCCGCCGCCCCCGAAGACGAGGATGCAGAGGACGGACAGGAGGAGGAAGGCGATGGGAGTCATCTCGGCGGCCTCCTTCGCCTCGTCGGGATCGAGTTTCGGAGCGAGGTAGCGGGCCGGGCGCGCCGCGGTGGGTGCGGGTTCGGCAATCACGATGCTGGCTCCCCAGGTGGCCATCGGGCGATTCCTCTCGGTAGCGGGGTCAACGCGCTGAGTGTCCACGATGGCGGGGTCGGTGCGCCTGCGGATTCGATTTCTCCTTGCTGCCGCCTGGATGCCGGCGATCGCCACGGTGAACGGCATCCCGATGCGGCTGGCTGGCTTCTCGCCGTCCACGGCGCCTCCCACGGCAGGGGGTTAGACCTGTTGGGACTGATAGGGCTGACGTCGGGGTTGCCGTCGACGGCGTGGCGGGCGGTGACGTCGAGGTGTCAGCTCGGGGGCTGCCCTGCCCGCGCTTGGACGCTGTGCAGGCGGCGCGCAGTTCGCCCAGAAGCGCCAGGACCTCGTCGCGGGCGGTGGCCTTGCTGCCGGCGGGCTCCTCGGCGCCGAGGAAGCCGAAGATCCGTCGGAGCTTGTGCAGGGGGAGCGCGGCGTCGAGGACGTCGTCGGCTGGCGCCTCCAGTTGCTCCTGGTCGTCGACGCCGTACCAGTCGGCCACGCGACGGCGTGCACCACGCAGCCCGGCTTGAGCCACGTCGCGACGTCGCGCGTTCCTTCGGGCAACATCGCATATGCGGATGATCTACCGCATATGCGGTCTGGTCTGCTGCGATGCCGATTGCTCGGGGCCGAGGGATCTTGCGGAACAGCCCCGAGACGGGGCGTGAAGGGGCCTTTGGGAGCCTGTCTCGACGTCGACGTCGGGGAGTGCGGATCAGTCCCTGAGAGCCGCACAGCGCCGCTCAGGGACGCGCCGCCTTGCTCCTGTAGGTCGCCGCGCGAAGCGCGTCTGTGTTCATCGGCGGGGCCGATGGGGCTTGGAGGGTCGTGCCCGGAGGGCTCCTTATTGGTTCTGACCTGCATGTTCTTTCTCAGAGTCAGCCCCACGGCGCGGCCCGTCACCCGAATGGGTGACGGGCCGCGCCCCCTTCCAACGGGCTATTAACAGGCCCTTGCGCTAGTTACCGACGGGTCTTGTCCGGCGCATGACCCCGCCTCTTCCCGGCAATCCGCCGCCGCCGCCGGCTCGGGTTACTGCTCCGCTTCCAGCGTGAGGGGGTCGTGATCATCCGGGCCAGGGCGGGGCGGAGAAGGGCTCTGAGCTGGGGTGATGGGCGCGGGACTAGCCGCGCCCATCGGCCCTGGAGAGGGGGCGCAACGGCCTGTTAACAGAGACGGGGCAGGGGGCCGGCGCGCGTTCCGAATCGGAACAGCGGGTGCGTTCCGAATCGGAACGGTGCTCCCGTTCCGAATCGGAACAGCGTCGGGCGCATCCCCACGAGGGTGGGTACCGCGGGGTACCCGGGACGCACGACGCCCCCGACACAAAGGTGCGCCGGGGGCGGTCTGTGTGACGAGACGGGCGGCACCCTGCCACCCCGCTGCGGTTAGCGTCGCGGGCTCAGCGGATCGGCTTCGCCACGGCGGCCGGGAAGGTGAGCTGCAGGTGTCCTGCGTCCGCCAGGCGCTGGAGGCCGGCGCGGAGGGCGGCCTCATTGCCGTCGGCGCGCTGCCCCATCCGGCCACCGGTCAGGAAGGTCACGAGTTCGTCCAGGTCGTACGGCCCGTAGTGCAGCGCGATGTAGTGCAGGGCGCGGACGTACAGGCCGAGGTCGTTCGGGGAGACCTCCGGATCGTTGATCACGGAGGAGGGCACCACCACCACGTCGGGAAAGTCGCCCTGCTCGATCTGGTGGTACTTCTTTCGGCCCTCGCTCGGCTGGTCGCTCACGGCACTGCTGGTCATGGTTCCCCTCGGGTCGGTCGCGGGCCCATCCTGGCGGCCCGCCGGACGGCACGGCACAGGATGGGCCACATTCGCACACACATACGATTTTCAGGAGGTCGTCATGTCCGCGAACCGGCTGTAGTGGCCTTGGAAGACCACGGTGATCGTCGCGGTGGGGCCGTTGCGGTGCTTGGCCACGATGATGTCCGCCTCGCCCGCGCGCGGGGACTCCTTCTCGTAGGCGTCTTCGCGGTGCAGCAGCATGACCATGTCCGCGTCTTGCTCGATCGAGCCGGACTCGCGCAGGTCGGAGATCACCGGTCGCTTCTCGGTGCGCTGCTCCGGGCCGCGGTTGAGCTGGGACAGCGCGATGACCGGGATCTCCAGCTCCTTGGCCAGCAGCTTGAGGTTCCTGGACATGTCCGAGACTTCCTGCTGGCGGTTCTCCGCCCGGCGGCTGCTGCCGGACTGCATCAGCTGCAGGTAGTCCACAATCAGCAGATCCAGGCCCCGGGCCTGCTTGATGCGGCGGGCCCGCGAGCGGATCTCCATGAGAGTCAAGTTGGGCGAGTCGTCCACGATCAGGGGCGCTTCCTCGATGTCCGGCGTGCGCCGGACCATGCGGTTGAGGTCATCCTCGGTGACCGTTCCGGCGTTGATGTGGTGCAGGGCGACGGTGCACTCGGCGCTGTAGAGACGGTTGGCGATCTCCTCGCGGCCCATCTCGAGCGAGAAGAACGCGCTGGTCTTGCCGTGCTTGACCGAGGCCGCGCGGGCGAAGTCCAGGGCGAGGGTGGACTTGCCGATGGCGGGGCGGGCGCCGATGACGATGAACTGGCCGGGCCTGAAGCCGTTGGTCAGCGAGTCGAGGTCGGCGAACCCGGTGGGCAGGCCGGTCATCTTCGCGGTGCCGTTCATCCGGGCGTCGAGCCGGTCCCAGAAGGCAGGCACGTCCTCGCTGACGGGGGCGTAGCCGGCGGACTGCTCCCGGCCCTTGAGCGCGTCAAGGATCTCGGCCTCGGCGGCGCTCTTGACCTCGTCGAGTTCGCCTTCACCCGCGTAGCCGAGCTGGGTGATGCGGGTGCCCGCCTCGGTCAGCCGCCGAAGCACCGCGCGCTCGTGGACGATGTCGGCGTAGTACTCGGCGTTCGCGGCCGTGGGCACCGCCTGCACCAGAGTGTGCAGGTACGAGGCACCGCCGACCTTGGTGATCTCGCCGCGTTTCGTGAGCTCTGCGGCGACGGTGATCGGGTCGGCGGGCTCGCCCTGGCCGTACAGGTGCAGGATCGCGTGGTGGATCGTCTCGTGGGCCGGGCGGTAGTAGTCCCTGGGCTGCAGGGCCTCGATCACGTCGGCGATGGCGTCCTTGGACAGCAGCATTCCGCCGAGGACCGACTGCTCGGCATCGAGGTCCTGCGGAGGAACCCGCTCGAAACCGTCGGCGGAGCCGCGGCGTCGGGGCTCGTCTGCGCCGTCGGCGGGACCGGCGGGTGCGACGATGGACATGTGGATCTCCTTCGGGGGTTCTCCAACTGCGGCGGCCGGTTCTTGACGGGAGTGGCCGCCGCAGCCGTGTTCGGGCGTCGGTTGGACGGTCAGGCGTTCTGACCGGCGCGGAGCCGTGCGAGCAGCCGAGCGCCATCGACGGACGCGGGAGCGGACTTCCCGCGCCGCTGGCGCTCGCGCTCGGCCATCACGCACGGCGGGCAGTCGCCCTCGCCGTACGCCGGGTGCCGCTCGCACTTCGGAGGCCCGGACGGCCGGGCAGCCTTGGGCGCCGGCGGCGGGTTGTGGTCCGCGTGCCGAGACAGGTCGGTATAGCCCAGGCCCGGCAGTTGCCCGGCGAGCTTCGCGACGTGCTCCACCGGCCAGGCCAGCGCCAGCAGAGCCTCAGCGTCAGCCTTGATCCGTGCGGCCGTGCTCGGCGTCGGGTAGACGCCCAGGGCACCGATGTACGCATCCATGACCGTCTTGAGGTCCACCTGCAGCTGCGTCGGCTGGGCCTGACCATGCGGCTCAGGGCGGGGGGGCGGCACCAGCGCAGCAGCAGCAGCGGCGGAAGCCGCGGGCTTGTCGAGCGAAGCATCGCTCTCTCTCTCGTTCTTCGGGGCCGAAGAGCCCGGCAACAGCAGACCGTTCAGACCACCGGCCGGTAGAGAGAGAGGAAGTTTCACTTCCTTATTACTTCTACCGCTCGATTTGAACACCCGTGACGCGTCGATTTGAACACCCGTAACTCCCGCATCAGTGGTCGGGTGTTCAGATCGAGCACCCGCTGACCTGGGCTTTTTCTGCGGGTGTTCAGATCGAGCACCCGTGGCTGGTGCTCCCTTCGTCGGGTGCTTGATCTGAACACCCGTCGCCATGACGGTCTCGCAGAGCACGTCGGAGGGGTGCCCGCCGGGGCATCCCGTCTCGTGGCCGCCAGCGAGGTCGTAGACGGGCGGACGCTTGTCGGCGCGGATGTGGTCGACGAGCTTCTCGTCGCCCGGCAGCAGCACACCAGTGGCCTTGAGGTTCCGCAGGTGCTTGAGGACCGTCGACTCGCCCATGAGGCACTCCTTGGCGAGCGTCGCGGCCTTCGCGAAGCAGCCGCGCATGTCCCCGCCGACGTGGTTGCCCACGCGGATGAGGACCAGGAGCTCACCGGAGTTCTTGCAGCCCTCGATGCCGACCTTGTCGACCCATGCCTGGCCCTGGGTACTCATCGGGCCACCCCCTCGGCGGCGAGCTGGGCCGGGGCGGCGGGGCAGGTCAGGGCGCACTTTTGCTTAGAAGTCTTCGTCACGGCGCCTTCGTACGCGGCCGCGAGGGTTAGCGTCGCGTGCTCCGCGGAGGCGAGCCGGAGGGGGCGGTGCATGGGGTGCGAACTCTCCCAATCGGGGTAGAGAGCCGCACGTCGGTGATGATCACCAGCTAACTAGACAGGTCCACGAGCGGTGCTGCGGAAACCTTGGCTGGCCGGTTATCCTGGCTGGTGGTGACCGGGCCCCGAGGGGTCGGGAGCCCGGCGTTACCGCCGACGTACGACTCAGGATCAGTGGCTTTCGTGGGCCGATGCGAGTCGTGAGCAGTGAGAGAGCCGTTCACCTGCTGGAACAGGTGGGCGGCTCTCGGCGTTACGGAGCGCGCGCGTACATGGCGACCATGGTCGTCCCCTTCCGCCGGTTGGGGAAACCGGCGACCAACTGGTATGAGGTGGCGGTACACCCGGCGGTCGTGCCGGGCACCGGTGTGATGTTGTACCTGATCCTGCACGCGAACGGTGCCGTTTCCCGTCTGCCAGGAGAGAACTTGCGAACCCGTCCCGCAAGACGGGCGCCACTGACAACTGTCGGCGTGTCGCGGTGTTCCGCTGGCCCACCGTCAGTGGGCACGCGTAGCCTGCGCATCGCAGGCACCTCCTTCTCAGGTGCTTGATCGCGGCGCCGACCTCCACAACCGGCGAGCGCGACCGACAGGCCCCCGCGGGGGCCTGTTCGCGTTTCGCGGGCCATCATCCTCCTCGCCACCGCCGGCATGTGCTTCCCAGTGGATTCTGGGTGTGTCGGGACGGCTGGTGGCCTGTCCAGGCTCAAGCCGGCAGACCCCTACTCTCGTGCCCCTGGTGCGCCAGGGGCACGAGAGCGACGACACCAAGGGCGGGGCGTGGTTGAGGCACCTCAACTCATGTACGAGCGCTGAGTGAAGTCGACCACCGGAGGATCGTTGCCCCTCCTGTGACCTTCACCGCCACCTCCACGACGCGGTCATCCGTCAGGGTCACGGTGCGCACCACCTGGGTGACGATGACGTCCCCGGCAGTCAGGCCAAGGGCGGCCTTCTCAGACTCCGTGGCGAAGCGAGAAGTGACCTCTTCCAGCACCTGCTGCTGGGCCACACCTAGCCGCTCCGCGGCGAGTTCTCGGGAACCGCCTGTGGACACGGTTTCGGTGAGCTCCGGCGTCACAGCGATCACGTAAGCCGGGTAGTAGGAGCTGCTTAGGTGCACCGGTACACCACCTCGACTCACGAGGCGACGACGAACGTGGACCGGCGTTCCAGGGGCCACATCGAGCCGCGGAGCCACCAGTTCGTCAGCGCCGGTGGTGCCTACTTCCAAGATCTGTGACGTCTCGCCGCCGCCCAGCGCCTTCCCCGTGCTCTCGTGCATGGCAACTCGGGACGCGATGTTGTTGCTGATGGGGCCAGCGACAACGGTGCCGACGCCGGACTTAGGGAGAGTCAGACCTTCCATCTTGAGCATTCGGTATGCGCGATTGGCAGTCGTCTGTGCAACGCCAAACCGTTCGCAGACCTGTCGAAGCGACGGCATCGTCTCGCCTGGGGGCAGTGTCCCGTCCTGAATCTGCCGGCGGTAGTGCGCCGCGATCTCGGCGTACCCAACTTTCTCGGACATGTCCATCCTCCTTTCCTCGCCTAGCGCTGCACCTGCAGGGTGCAGCGGTGTACGCGTAAGGGTAGTTCACAACCACTAGTGTCGCTACCACTAGCGATAAATGGCGCTAGTGGTATACCTTTTCTCGTGCACCGCTGACCGGGCAACCGACAGAGGTGAGGACCTTGGCATGAGCTGAGGCAACGAGGGCTTCGTGGCTCTCAGCCCGGAGGGCAGCGCGTGATGGCGGCCTGAAGGAAGCGACTGCAGCTTGAGAACTGAACAGTGGACTTGAAATTCGGGCGCGGCGCCCCTGCCGTCTTTCGGGACGAGATGACCCTCTCACCAGCGGATTTGCAGCCGGTGAGGTCTTGAGCGGGGGGTTGGCCGCTGGCAGCCCGAGAGCGGATTTTCAGTGGGCCCCAGGGGTGGGGCCGGGGTGCGAGTCCCTGTCCGCTCACCGCGCCGTACAGACGGCGCGACCCCCGGCACGGCGTTGCACCGCCATGTGTGCCGGGGGTCTGCACGGACCACCAGAACTCACAGGGAGTTGATCCGCATGACCATCATGCCGTCCGGCCTGCCGCTGGACCACATCGGGCTCACCGAGGAGCTGACCGACGCTACGGCCGAGGCGTTCCCGCTGTTCGAGCAGGTTCAGAAGCTGGCCCGGCTGGGCCTGAACATCGAGTTCACCGTGGCCCCGTCGAGCATCATCGCCACGATCACGGTGACCCCCGCCGCCAAGAGCGTTCTGCTCGTGTTGCTCGCCGAGATCGACGACGCACGGCCCGGGAAGCTGGCGAGCGGACGCCTCGCCGTCTGCGGCACGATGTTCCAGGGCACCGTCCAGCTCCGGGTGCTCATCCCGGAGGGCTGGGCGACCTCGCAGGAGCTTGCGGTGCTGACCGGCGCCGCCACCGTCGACCCCTCCACGCTGCTGTGAGCGCGAAGAAGCAGTCGGAGACTGCTGAGGCCGTTCGCAAGGCGGAAGAGGCCCGACGGCGTGCCGAGGCCGAGCTTCGGCGTCACGGGCAGGCGGTCTCCGGGGTCGGAGGCCGTCGATGAAGCCGCGTCTGCCCGTCCGGCTGATCCGTACGTCGACGCTCGGAACCCTGAAGGTCGGCGCGGAACTCGCTTCCGCCCTCCGCACCGACCTCGCCGCGGCTGTGGCCGCGATTGAGTCCTACCGCGTCGACCTGGCCGGTCAGGACGAGGTCCGCGAGCACCTGGCGGAGACGATCGCCGAGTTGCGTACCGAGCGGGTGGCCGCCGAGATCCGCACCGCGGACCTTGACCGGCTGACGACTCTGCTGTTGGGCGCGCTGGCGTACACCGGTAAGGCGGCCGAAGCGCCGGTATCGGTCCTGGTGAACGACGGGGTGGTGCACAGCGTGTACCGCGACCCCAAGTCGGCGATGGTCGCCTCGGGACTCCCGTGGGACGACTGGGTCGAGGTGGGCGAGGGCTCCGACGGGCCGGCCGAGGGCTGGAAGATCCGCACCAAGTCGCTGCCGCGGCTGCCCGCGCCGGACTTCGCGGGCGAGATCCAAGAGCTGATGGAGCGGCTGGAACGGCCGGCGGCTGACCAACTCGCCGAGGCCGGCCGGCTCCAGCAGACGGAGCGCGAGCGGGACACGGCGGTGCAGAACGCCGAGACCGCCGCGGTCGGGCTGGTGGCCGAGTCCGTGGCCGCCGCTCTGTACCGGGCGCACGTCGCGGAGATCGCGTCCGAACTCGCGCTGGCACTGTCCGCGAGCGACCCGGCCGGCGCGGTCCGCGAGGTCTCCCGCCTGCTGCTCCAGCACGCCGAGACGCTCGGCATCGACCCCCACGGCCCCGGCCCCGCCGGCGCCGTTTCCAGCACGGCCGCGACTGAGGGAGAAGCCCGATGACCTCCACCGAGATGGCCGGCCCCGTGACCGGCTGCGACTGGTGCGGAAACAAGGACACCGACCCCTGCAAGCCCTACGACCAGGACTGAGGGGATACAGGATGCCTCGCACCGAAATGGCCAGCCCCGTGATGGCCGTCGAGCAGTTCCGCCGGGAGCACGGCGACGTCGAGACGTGGTCGACGGTCGACTTGGAGGTCTACCAGAACCTGCTGGAGATCGCCCTGGCCCACGGGCCGATCGGCGGCCTGGGGGCCAGGGCCTACCGGCGTACGACGGCGGTCGCCGTCATCGCCTACGCGGCCGTCCTGTACGCGGTCACCACGCTGGCGTCCGCGATCCGCGGGCCGCGGACGACGTGGCTGGACTACCACCTGGCCTACGTCCTCGTCGGGCCCGGCCGGCGGGCGGACGACCGCCTGCGCTACGGCGGCGACCTGCTGATCCGTCAGCGGATCATCCACGCCGGTGCCCGGGTCCGAGGCGAGGTCGACCGGCTCGCCGCTCGACTCCACCGGCACTGAAACGGACCGCACTACACCAGGTGGCCGCCTCCCGGCGGCCACCTCCTGCACGAAAGGAGCGCTGGCGTGGCGGCCCGAACCGGCACCCGCAGCACCCGGAAGAAGACGGCGGCCGCGAAGCCGCCGCCGAAGACAATGCCCCCGCCGCAGCGCCGCAGCTCCGAGCCGGCGGCGCCCGTGCCGCCGAGCCCGGAGGTGCGGGAAGAGGCGGAGGCCCGGATCGCGGACATGCGCGATCGGTCCGCTGACCTGATGGACCGGGCCGCTGACACCCTCGCCCTCGCCCGCCAGCAGGCCGCCGAGGAGGCGGCCCTCCTGCGCGAGCACGCCGAGGAGACGGCTCACACGATCCGACAGGCTGCCGACGAGGCGGCCCAGCAGATCAGGGCCGAGGCCGCTGACGAGGCGAAAGACCGGCTGTACCGGGCCGGCGGCGAGGCGGACACCCTCCGCGCCGCCGCCGATCAGGAGGCCAAGGAACTCCTTGACGCCGCGCGCACGGAAGCCGAGCAGACGGCCGAGGACGTCACGGCGGCCGCCAACGAGCAGGCCCGCCTGCTGCTGGCCGACGCCGAGCAGCGGGCGGTCGAACTGGTCGACATGCGCCGCACCTCGGCCGAGGCCGCGTACCGCACCGCTCTGGCGGACGCGGCACGGATCCTCGGCGAGGCGCAGCAGCAGGCCGGGGAGATCACCGCGGCTCGCGCCGCGCTGGACACCGACCTCGACCTAGCTCGACGCCGGGCACGGATCGACCTGGACGAGGAACTCGCCGCCCGGCGGGCGGAGATCGAGGACGAGTTGGAGCAGCACCGCAAGGAGGCTGCCGAGGCCCGCGCTGAGATCGAGGAGCGGTTCCGCGAGTTGGGCGAGCAGCACGAACGCGACCGCCAAGTGCAGCGCGACCGGCTGGAGACTGAGGCCGCGCAGATGCGGCGTAACGCTGAGGCCGAGGCCCGTAAGGCGGCTCAGGCGATCCTCGCCGACGCCGCGCGGGAGAAGACGCAGGTGATGCAGGAGGCGGTCGAGGCCACCAAGCGGGCCGAGAAGCTTCAGCGCAGCGCCGAGTCCGATCTGCGCAGGGCCCGTGCCGCGGCTGCCCGCAAGAACACGTGGGCGAAGCGGAAGCAGAGCATGTCCCGGATGTTCTGGGACCTGATGGTCTGGTGCGCGCTGTTCGCCGCCATCGGTCTGGCCGCCAGCGGCGAGTACAAGCTCGCCATGATGGTCGGCTTCGGCCCCTGGTCTCCGCTGCTGCCGGTCTGCATCGACATCTACTGCGTCGTGGCGTTCAAGCGCGAGCGGGACGTGTACCCGGCGCTGCTGCTGATGCTCAGCGCGAACATCACCTACCACCTCGCCACCCCCGAGGCCGATGATCAGCAGCTGCTGATCATCGCCGTCTGCATCATGTTCGTCGCGGTCGTCTGGCGCGTCCACAAGCTCATGAAGCCCGCCGACAAGAAGGGCGACGGCGAGGGGGATGCGGTCCGTACGGAGTCGGAGCCGTCCCGTACGGACGACGACCGTACGGCCCGTACGGAGCCGGCCTGTACGGAGCCGGCCCGTACGGGCGACCGTACGACGACGGCGTACGGGGACCGTACGCCGCCCGTACGGGAGGAGCGTACGGACGGCCGTACGGCAGACCGTACGGACCGTACGCCTCGGCCCCGTACGGACGGCCGTACGGCGCCCCGTACGGGCAATGCGCGTACAGCCCGTACGGGTTCTGCGCCCGCAGCCCGTACGGACGCTGCGGCAGTAGCGGCGCTGCGGGAGCTGCCCCGTACGGACGACGGGTTCGTGACCGTCAACGCGGCCCGTACGGCGCTCGGCTGCAACCGCGACCGGGCCGTACGGCTGCTGAACGAGGCGGGGCTGTTGAGCCCGGCCGACACCGCCAAGCACCTCCCCCCGTGACGGCCGTACGGCGGCCGGCCGGTACGTACGTCGCGGGCTGGGCCCGCTCATCGCTCGCCTTTGTGGGCGGGCCCCCCGAGAAGGAGACCCTGATGGACCTGTCCAACCTGTTGAGTCCGGAGGCGCTGGCCACGTTCGTCCAGGAGCGCCGGCGGTCTCACGGCACCGACCACGAGGTGTATGACGACCTGCTGGCCGCGATCCGGGCGAAATACCGCGCCGAGCACATTGAGGGTGACCGGTTCAGGGCGAGCGCCCGCCGGTCCCGCAAGCTGGAGAAGCAGGCAAAGCGCCTGGTCAAGGGCGCGCAGATGCAGTACGCCGCCCTGGAGGCCCTGCTCCTGGCGCACGCCGACCACAGCGCGTTGGTCCAGGCGCTGCCCGAGCAGCGCAGGGCCAAGGCGCTGGCGAAGGCCGGCCGTAGCGCGGCGTTGGGCGAGCTGGCGGCCAAGTCGCTCAACAAGACCGCCGGCGCGCTGACGCAGAAGCCCGAGGAGAAGACCGGTCAGGACAAGGGCGTTCCGGCGTCGCTGCACGACCTGCGGAAGGGCGCCTGATGGCGGCGACTCGGCCGATGACGCGGGCCGAGGCCCGCCAGCTCCGGCAGGACGCCCACCACCAGCTCCGGCTGGAGGACTACACCCAGCGCCTCGGCGCCTGGGGGGTCGTCCTCGCCTGGACCGAGGAGGCCCGCCGGGTCGCCAAGGAGCAGGAGCGGCAGGGCAACCCGGAGGCCGTCGCGGAACTCGCGCGGCTCCTGGAGCACTTCGCCAACCACTACCGAACGTAACCACCGCGTGGGCGGGTCAGGGGCCCCAACCCCCGAGTTGGGCCCCTGATCCGGGCCCCAACCGGAGGCGCGGACACGCGGACGCGCGGACACGCGCGCGCGTACACGAGATCGTGACTCTCTGTCAAGGAGCAATGGATGTCTGACGATGACGAGGGAGTGGTCCACCACCTCCCGACAAGGAGGGAGCCGGCGTCGCCGGTCGGTCCTCCTGGCCTTCCGCCTCTCCCCCCGCCCCGTCGGGTCGGCCCGGTAGAGGAGACGCCGGAGGAGACCACGCTGGAACTCCCGGTTGTACCCGACCGGGTCTCGGCGGCGGATGACGCCGCCCGGATCGGCGAGGCGACGCGCACGACCACGTCGATGCCCGGGCTCCCGGACACCTTCCGCTCCAGCCCGGCCGCGACCGCCGAACCCCCTGCCGGGGCGGGAGCGCTTGCCGCGGCCGCCCCGCTCGCCGTCGCCTTGGCCGTGCTGCGCACCGTCATCACGACGATCGACGACTGGCGGCAGCGACGGGCGGACGCGCACACCGAAAGCGCCCCGCTGCGCGAGGCGAAGATGAAGGCGAAGGTCGCTACCGCGGATCAGCGGGCCGGCCATGTGCTCAAGATGCAGGAGCTGGCGAACAAGCTCCGCCAGGCGCAGGCGCAGCAGAAGACCGTGCCCTCGGGCGGATCCGCAGGGTCGGGCGGCGGAGGTAAGGGGGCGGGGAGCGGGAAGCCGGGGCCGTCTTCGGGCTCGGGGTCTTCCGGCACCGGGGCCTCGAAGAACACTTCCGCCCCGAAGAACGGCGGCGGGCTGGGCAAGAACGATGGCAAGCCCAAGCCGAAGCCGGAGGGCAACGGCAAGGGCAAGCCGTCAGGCGCTGACGGGGCGAAGCTGCGGGACGGCCGGTCCGGCGGCGGGAAGCCGGACGGGAAGCCCGGCGGGAAGAGCAACGGCTCGGGCGGCGGTGGCAAGCCCGGGGACGGGAAGTCCGGGGGGAAGAGCAACGGCTCGGGGTCGGACAAGAGTGGCGGTGGCAAGCCTGGGGGTTCATCGACACCCGCTCTGGAGAGGTCCCGTGGTCGTCAGGAGCGGGCCACGGGCCGCCAGGCGGCCCGGGACCAGCGGCGGGCAGCGCAGCAGGCCGCGGATCTGGCCGACCGGTCCAAGGACCGGGACCAGGCGCGCAAGGACGCCGACCGCACGGCGAAGGACGAGCGGGCGGCGAAGAAGGCCGAAGAGGCGAAGACCCAGGACAAGACCCTCGCGGAGGCCGTCGCCGACGAGTTGGAGCGACGTCTCAAGGAACGTCGTGAGGACTTGGACAAGCCGGTGATCAGCCTCGACAAGGACGACGAGGACGACGAGAAGCGCGGCGAGGGCGAGGCGGAAGAGGCGTCCGAGACCTCCACGCCTACCGACGAGGGTGAGGAGACCTCTTCGCCGGCGGGCGACCCGGAGGCGGAATCCGCGTTCGCGGGCCCGGATGACCTCTTCTTCACGGACGACACGGGGTTCGTGAAGGAGGCGTCCGAGACCTCCACGCCTACCGACGAGGGTGAGGAGACGTCCTCGCCGGCCGGTGACCCGGAGGCGGAATCCGCGTTCGCGGGCCCGGACGACCTTTTCTTCATGGACCGGGAGGACGCCGCCACGTCCGCGCGCCGGGCCACCGGGCCGGCGAGGGACCCGTTCCTGTGGACGCGGGACGACCCGACAGCCACGGAGCGGCCCGCGGTGACGACCGGGCAGCGGGCGCTGCCGCAGGCGCCGGAGCCGCACACCGAACGGCCCGGAACCAGCGCCCCCGACCCCGAGCCGGACGGTCCCATCACCCCCGCCGACGACACCCCCCGCGCGGCGGACCCACCCCCGACAAAGAGGACGACGATGAGCGGTATGGAGGTCCGGACCTCCGGCGGGACCGTCGCGGTCCAGCACAGAACTGAGCTGAACCTCGGCGGCTATCTGGGGCGGATGTCCCGGATCGCGTTGAGTACGGGCAGCGCGCAGGAGAAGGCGGCGGAGACCGCCGAGATCATGAGCAACGCGAACGAGGCGCTCACCGCGATGTTCAAGGCCGTGGCGAGCGATGACAACGTCAACGACCCGGGCCTGCTCCTCTTGATGGACACCATGATGGAGGAGGCCGCCCTCCTGGCGTACCGGGCAGAGCGCATGTCCCGCAGCTGCGAGGAGGCGTATGACCAGACGCGGATGGCGGCCCGCGCGGTCAACGCGGACTACCGGCGCGACCAGGACCTCAAGAACGACGCGGGGCTGGCATCCACGTCCGCCGCCTCGCACCACCTGGAGGACTGACGTGAGCGACACCAGCTACACCACGCTCCAGCGAACCCTGCGCACCATCGCCGCCGCGATGGAGAACGCCTGTGACGCCCTCGCTGATGTGCAGGCGGTGATGAAGGGCAACGCCCTGTTCGCCGCTGAGACCGCAGGGTTGCTGGACGACGCCGATGGCGACGCGCGCTACGTGGAGATGACCTCGGCCATCAGCACCCTGCTGTGGGGGGTCGTGATCGACACGAGGCAGACCCGCGACGCGGCGGCCGACGTCGGCAGCACGGCCCAGGAAGCCGCGGCCCGGCACAAGAGCAAGTACGGCCCGCTGGACGAGCTGCGTACCACCCGGTCGACGAAGACCCCGAAGCCGGGCTTCTTCGACGAGGACTAACCCCCGCTACTTCCCCGAGCGACGGCACAAGGGGGGGGCGGGCCCGCTCGGGCCCGCCCCCCTGTGTTCTGTCGCGATCCCGAACGACCCGAAGGAGGAACTGATGGCGACCATCGCCACCGTCACGGTCCCGCGGCGCACCCCGCGCCGCGTCTACCTGGAACGTGCCACGTACTTGGGGGCGGCGATCGGCCTGGCCATCTTGCCGAACGCCGACCTGACCCCGGCCACCCTCGGCGCGCACGCGGCCATCGCCGGCGCCGCCGGCCTGGGCCTGGCCCGCGCCTGGCGCAAGGCCCAGAACCTGGACGCGTCCTCGCTGAAGACCAGCATGCGGGCGCTGCCCTTCCTGTCCGCGGCCGCCGTTGACGGCGCCGCCCTCTACCTGCCGGGCGCCGGATGGGACGCCCTGATCGCCGGCGGCTGGGGCGTCTCCATGGCGCTGCTCGCCCCGCTGTCCCGCTCCGGGCGCCCCCTGCGCCAGGCCGTCGAGGTCCTGGAGGCCATCGAGGAACCCGAGCCCGAGGGCGAGCCGGAGGGCGGGCCGGAGGACGACGCGGACGAGTTCACCCGCACCATCCGCGCGATGTGGGAGCGGGCCGCCCTTCCCGGCGACACCCGCCTGTACAAGGTGATTCGCCACAGCCCCGACGGCCTCGACTTCACCGCGCTGGTGAAGGCCCCCGACGGCAAGCCCGTCCCGGAGCTGAAGAAGCGCGACGTCGCCGCAGCCTTCGGCGTGCACGCCGAAGCGGTCACCATCATCGAGTCGACCGGCGGCCCGGGCTGGGCCGAGATCGCCGTCACCCCCGACGCCTGGGAAGCCGAGCGCGACAAGCCGCAGACCGACGCCGACTGGTGGGCCCACAACATCGGCCGCGAGCAGGGCGCCGCCCCCGGATCCACCCGCACCGGGAAGGCCGAACGCCCCGGCGTGGTGCACCACTTCGCGAAGATGGACGACCCGTCCGAACCGGTCCGCATCAACATGCGCAAGCTGTGCACCGCGTTCGGCGCGGACACCGACGAGATGCGGGTGTTCGTCACCGACCGCGGCAACGAATTCCTCGTCTCCGTCTTCGACCAGCCGCCGCTCGCCGACACCGTCCACGCCACCCGGGAACTGATCACCCCCAACCGTGAGGGCTTCTTCCGCGCCGGGACGGCGTTCGACGGGCGCCCCGTCAACGGCCGCCTCTACCTGCCCGGCGGCGCCGCCCACGCCCTCCTCCTCGGCGCCTCCGGCTCCGGGAAAACGCAGCTCGTCATCGTCTACATGGCGGCCGACTCCCTCGACGGCGCGACCGTGTGGGGGGCCGCCGCCACCGAGGACGCCAAACTCCGCCTCGCCGGCGCCCACGTCGACCGGCTCGGATTCGGCACCCTCTACATGGTCCGCCTGCTGCGCACGGCTGTCGCCCTCATGGATATCCGCGGCCGGATGGGACAGAAGGTCGGGCACGACTGGATCCCCGGCGCCCCCGACAATGCTTACGGGAGGCTGTCGCTGTATCTGGACGAATTCAACGCGGCGACCAAATGCCCCCGCTACGGCCAGGAGATCACCCAGCTCGGTGAGCGCATCTCCGTCCAGGGCCGCAAATACGGCATCGGGATCAAGGTCTCCGGTCAGGACGGCAAAGTCGACGACGGCCAGACCAGCACGATGCGGAACCAGCTCCGGCTAAACGGCCGGCAGATCACCCTCAACGTGGGCGACGTCAGCGCCGTCCGCCGCGCTTTCAACGGACTGATCAGCGCCGAAGACATGCCCGAGCCGCTCCCCCAGGAGTACGGCGGCTCCACCCTGACCCTCCAGCAGATCGCCGACGGCGCCGAGGACCCCGAGGACGCCCAGGGCATCGGCGGCATCGGCTGGGTCGTCCGAGGCGGCAAGCCCGTGCTCATGCGCACCCTCTACGTCGACCTCGGCGGCGACGACCGCGAACAGGTCCTCGCCGACCTCTTCCCCGACACCATCGGGCGCCTGACCGACGAAGAGACCACCGGACTAGGCCCGCTCCTGGACGACTGGTACGCCCCCGACCCCGACGCCGAAGAGGGCGCCGGCGAGAGCAGCACCGGCCGCCGCCGCCGCGGCGGCGGCACGAAGAAGGCGGCCGCTCGCGACCGCGTGAAGACCTTCCTCGACATGATGCCCGGCGCTGACCTCGACCTCGTCCTGAACGCCGTCGCCGAAGACGGCCTCACCGAAGCCGACATCACCGCCGCCTACAACGAACTCACCAGCGAATGAGCGCCGACAGCTACCTCGTCGTCCGCTGCGACGCCCCTGGTTGTGACGCGGAAGGCCACTGGCCCGTCCGCCACATCCCCTACACCCACACCGAACTGCGCCGTTTGCTGAGGATCGAGCGCGGCTGGAGCCGCCCCCGCAGCAACGGACGCCTCGAAGACCGCTGCCCCAACCACCCCGCCTGACACGGCCACCTGCACCGAACTCACCAGCTAACCGAGCACCACCACTCAGCTCAGGAGGTACGCACCATGCCCACCACCGAGGCATCGCGCCTTGCTCTGGTCACCAGTCACGGCGGCGACTTCTACGGCGAGGACCGGCACCCCGCGCGGGTCCTGCTCTCCGTCGCCGAATACGCCTACCTGCTGCACCATGACGAGCGCGAGCTTGTCGTGCAGCTTCTGCGGGAGGCGGCCGGCTCCCCCGCCGGCACCACGCGCAGCATCCCCACCGCCCAGGTCGCCACGCTCGCCCCGCCGTTGCGGCGCCTCGCCCGCAACCGGATGAAGCCGGCCGACGCCCGAACCGCGGCGCTCCTGGCCGACGCCGCCGAACGGGCCGCCGCCGACGGCGACGCGTGGACCTGGCGCGCCGAGGACGGTGACGCCGCGTGAGGCACTTCCACTACGTCCTCACCCTGGAGATCCCCGGCGTGGGACTCGTCACCGCGAACGACGTCATCACCGTCGACCCCGGCACCACCCGCAGCACCGTCTACGACTTCGTGGTCGAGCAGGCGGTGACGCGCATGATGGCCCGCGCCCCCAGCGGTCGCACCTACGCGCCGCCGATCACGCACTTCTGGTCGCTCAACGCCGAAGAGCTGTAGCAGCACCCCAGCACCGCACCTGGGCCCTGGAGATGACGCCTCCGGGCCCCGGCCACCCTTCCCCAACGCGACGAAGAAGGAGCCCCCAGTGGACCACGACCGCCCCGCCGCCGACCGCCCCCTCACCAACGACGAGGCCGAGGCCGCCCGCCAGCTCATCGACGCGGCGTACGGGCCGACGTCGTACCGCGACCCGGCGCCACTCCCGACGGTCGGCACCACTCCACCGGTCGTCCAGCCGGGCCGTCCGCCGATGTCCCAGAAGGCGACGGATGTCTCCGGCGTGATGCTCGCCGCCGGCGCTGCCTCCCTTCCCCTCGGCGGTGCCACCAGCCTCGTCCTCTACACCCTCGGCACCGTCGACCCCGCAGCGCTCGCCATCGGCGCGGCCGCCCCCGTCGCCCTCGTCCTCGCCGTCGGGTCGCTGCTGCGGTCCCTCGGCGCAGCCAGGGCCGACGCGCACACCGAGCACCACCACCACTACGCCGGCACGGTCCGCCAGGAGACGACGAACGTCTCCAGCACGACCAAGGGCCTGTTCGCCAAGAACCACAACAACGTCCGCTGAGCCGCCGTGACCGTCACCGTGCTCCTGGGCCGCCTGGGCATCCACCTGTCACCCAACACCGTGGAGCAGACCGCGCCCGAACGCGACGCCGACGCCGACATCGACGCGCGCCTTGAAGCCGCGACCGCCACCGTGCTCGCCGAGATCAGCCGGACCGACACCAAAAGCGGTGTGCTGCTCAGCACCTTCTCCCTGCCGCTGGCCGCCCTCCTCGCGTTCATGCCCGGCCGAGCCCTATCCGCCGAGGCCAGTGTCCTCCTCGGCACCGGCACCGCCAGCCTGATCGCGGCGACCCTCACCGTCCTGCTGGCTGCCGTCCGCCCCCGCCTGCGCGGCGCCCGCCGCGGCAGCTTCCTGTACTGGTCGAAATGCACGCCCACCGAGGTGCTCGACGACCTGCGAAGCCCCGTCGACCGGGCCGGGCACCTCATCTACATCTCCCAGATCGCCCGCCGTAAATACGCGGCACTGCGCCTCGCCGTCGACCTCACCGCCGTCGCCCTCGTCGCCCTTGCGGCCGGCATTCTCACGGCCCTCGCCTAACCCCACCCATCTGTTGGGCCTATTGGACCCAACAGGGCCAACGTCTCTGACAAGGAGCGACATGACCTACGAAACCGAGCTCGCCGCCGCGAAGCGCGCCGGCCGCGCGTGGGGGTGCACGTGCGGAGCGGACAACCCGCCGTCGTACGACGCCTGCCACAAGTGCGGCCGCCCGTCGTGGACCTGCGCCGCCTGCGGCACCGTGACCACCTGCGGGCGAAGCGACTGCGAGGAGTGCGGCAACGCCATGCCCGCCGAGCTGTTGGGTGACCGGGAGGAGGGCTTCGAGATGACGTACGAGGAGTGGATCGCCACCCAGATCGGGCCCCGCGTCGTCGGCGGCCGCTACGACCACGGCGACGAGGCCAGCGCCTACGACGTCGTCGCCATCGACCCCGGCCCGCGCCCCATCGGGACGTGGCCGGTCTGGCAGATCACCGTGCGCGACGCGGGCGGCCAGGAGCGCACCCACTGCGCCGGCTGGAACCCCCGCCGCGACCGCGTCCGCACCGACCAGACCCATTAGACCCAACACCCCCAACGGGGACGTCCGGGGAAGTCGCCCGCACCGTCACCCGGCACGACAGCATGGGTCCGGGGGCCGCCGAAACCGGCCCCCGGACCCACCGAGAGGAAACCATGACCGACCCCACCGCCGACAGCGTCGCCGCTGTCGGCCCCGCCTACTCCAGCGAGGCGTACGCCGCCGTCGTGAAGGCCGGCCGCTCCCACCGCAACACCCTGTACGTGCCGAGCGTCTTGGAGCAGGCCGCCGAACTCCTCACGGACCTGTGGTCCGCCGGCGAGCGCCACGGCGTCACCGCCGCCGAGTGGGGATGGACCGTCGACCTGGCCAGCGGAGCGCTCGACGTCGTCGCCCGCCGCTACGAGCGCCCGGAGAAGGAGCGCACCGTCGAGGAGACCCTGACCCTGGCCCGGCACCTGCTGGAGGCCCTGACCTCCGACGAGATCGGCCTGAGCGCGAAGCTCGGCCCCCGCGCCAGCGTCATCGTCGAGCGCGGGGCCGACACCCCGCGCGGCGCCCCTCTCCTCACGATCGCCGCCCCGGCCTCGCAGGCCGGCGCATCCCAGGTCGCCGAGATCGTCCGGGCCCTCGTCCACGGCGAACTCGGCAACCCGTTCCGTCGCTGACCTTCCCCGACCAACCCGGCGGGGCCGCCGAAACCGGCCCCGCTCCTCTTGAGGAGCTTCAACGTGACCCCCTGGACCGGCACCACCCTCGTGGCCGTCGCCGACGACTACGACCGCGAGATGGGCGACAGCAACGCCCCGCTCGACAGCCGCTTCGGCCGCTACCTCGCCCAGCACCTGGAAGACCTGTGGGACGAGGACCGCACCGACCCGGCCGCCTTCCTCGTGTGGGCCTGGAGCGTCGGCACCGGGCCGATCATGTCCCCCGGCTACGTCCGCATCCGCCCCGACGTCGGCGCCGTCCGGATCACCCAGTCCCAGCACGACGGCCGCCTCCTGGTCGAGGTCGAGACCCCCGTCCAGCACGGCCAGCTCGCCCCGAGCGTGCGCCCGCCGTACGCCGCCGTCCGCGACTGGGAGACCGACCGGTACGCGTACTCCTCCGACGGCCCCCGCCCCCTGCAGGCCCCCGAGGACGAGTCCAAGCCCGCGCTGCTCCTGGCCGCCACCCTGCGCGTGCCGGCGGACGGCTGGACGCTGCACCAGCCCGCCGGGAAGTGGCCGGTCGAGGAACTGCTCGTCGACGACGCCAAGCAGGCCGTCGCCGTCGCCGTGGAAGCCATCAACCGCCACGTCGCCCCGCTGGTGGCCAAGACGGTCGGCGCCGAGGGCGGCCACTGGTGAGCGGCCTGCCGAGCCCGGCGGACATGTCCCACGCCGCGCTGGTGGCCCTCCTGATGCACAACGGCGGGAGCATGGACCTGCCCGCCGAGGCGTTCGAGCCCGACGCCCTGGGCGACGGCCGCGGCGCGCACCACGCGATGCAGTTCGTCCCGCTCGACGCCACGACGGTCCGGCTGTCCGTCGTCCCCCGCCCGCCTGGCCGCGGCGCCGGGGTCGAGGTCCGCAACCTCTGATCGACCCCGCCGTGCTTGACGACACGGCACACTGGACAACGACTGAAACGAGAGGTGCCATGCCAGAGGACCCGATCGGCCAGGAGATGGCCCGCATCCTGAACGAGAAGATTCAGCGGGTGATCGACAAGCAGACGGAGCACACCATCGCCCTGGCCAACCACACCGCGTCCCTCGACCGGCTGGAGAAGGGGCAGGAAGAGCTGCGGGAGATGCTGCGGCAACTCCTCACCCGTGGCGAGCCGAACGACGCCTGACCCGCCCAGCGTGCACCACCCGAGGCCCCCGTCCGCGATCCCTGCGGACGGGGGCCTCGTCGTGTTTAGGGACCGGTCCCGATGGCGGGTGGAGGCCGCCTGCTGCTCACCGTCCGTGATCATTCTGCTGTCAGTGCCCGTGCGCCGCGGACACCCCCTCCGGTCTCGGTGACCGGCTCGGCGGGCCGGCAGCGGGGCCCGGGGCTGGTCCGACCGGCTGCGTCGCAGGAAGACCGTGGGCGGCACAGGGCAACGGTCATACCGGCCTGAACCGGATGCTTGATCAGGGGCTTCTTGGTCAGCCGGAGATCCGGAGTTACTGTCGACGACCCTCCTGTTGCCCGTGCGCCTGATGAGGCGGCTGTTCCTGTTGATCAAGATCGAAAAGCAGGCATGGACAAAGGGGGTTCCCCTGTCGGGGAACCCCGGCCGCGGCCGGGAGGACGAACGACTGCACAACCGCACAGGGTGCGGGAACGGGGAGGGGCCGCCGGATGGCATGGGTCACCGAGATCAACGCCGACGAGCAGGTCGACTACCGGCTCGGCCGGCAGGCCGGGTGCGGCGTCGTCGACGGGGCCGGCCGCCAGGCCGAGGCTGGGCAGGACGACCAGGTCGACTACCGACTGGAATCGGACGCGGACGGCGTCCTGGTGTGGGTCGGCTCCGGTCTGGACACCGTCGGCCTCAAGTCCGGCACCGTGATGACGGTCGAAGGGGAGGCCACGGCCCGCCGCCTGATGAAGGGCTGCCACCCCACCACCGGCGCCCGGCTCATCACGACCAAGACGTCCGTGCGCGCCGACGAGAAGGCCACGCTGAGCGTCGCCCCGCTGTTGCGCGCCATCAAGGCGAAGGCCGCCACTGAGGGCGTCGAGCCCGCCGCGCTGCTGGAGGGCAAGGCGAAGCAGCAGAAGGTGCTGGCGCAGCAGCAGCGGATGGTCAACCGGAAGGGCGAGGCGCAGCGGCTGCACATCGAGACCGTGCACAAGCTCGCCCGCGCGACCGGCATCGACCTCGATGCGGTGTACGGCAAGGAGGCGGTCGCGTCCGCGTGGGGGCACAAGGACTTGCGCGTCGACTCCCGGGTGCGCGGGTGGGACCTCGTGCTCGACCTGCCCAAGTCGGACAGCACGCTGGACGCGCTGCTGCCGGAGCTGGACGAGCGCGCGTACCGGGAGCTGGTCCACGAGGCGAAGGACGAGACCCTGCGGGTAGCGGAGCAGCTGATCGGCTACGCGGTCGGCAGCGAGGACGGCGAGCCGGTACGGATCGCGACCAGTGGTCTGCTCGGCTGGTCCGTCGAGCACCGCGCCTCCCGTCCGATGGGCGACGGACAGCCCGGCGACCCGCACCTGCACCTGCACGTGGTCATCGCCAACATGGCGCTGTGCGAAGACGGCAAGTGGCGCAGCATCGCCAACTCCGGGCGGGACCTGTACCGGCACGCCGCCGTGCTCGACGCCGTCTTCAAGGCCCGCGTCCGGGAGCTGGCGCACGAGCGGTTCGGCGTACGGCGCGTGCAGGCGGAGACGACCCGTGCGTGGGAGGTCGAGGGAGTCCCCGAGCAGCTGCGCGACAGCTTCTCCCGGCGCGGCGCCCTGGTGAACGAGACCGCCGGCGAGGACGCCTCGTTGCAGGACAAGCTGCGCGTCTCCGCCGCCACGCGCCGTGCGAAGCACACTGCGGATGCGACCGGGATGCGGGCCAGCTGGCGGGAGCGCGCCGAGGCCCTGGGCGTCGACGTGGACGCGATGGTCGCCGCGGCCGCGCCCGGTCCGCCCGGCCCAGGCGGTGGAGCCGCGGTCGACGGTCCCGGTGGCGGGCCGCGCGTCCCACCGCCCGACGACATCGCGAGGGTCGTCTTCGACCCCGAGACGGGCGTCACCGCGACGAAGAAGGACTTCACCCGTGCCGAGTTGATGGCGGCCGTCGTCAACGCCCTGCCGTACGGCTTCGGCAGCGCCGACCTCACCGACCTGGAGCGCCTGGTCGACGACGTCCTGCGCGTCGAGGGCTACGCCGTGGCGCTGCCGCACCTCGGCTCCACGGTGATGAGCGGCACCGACCGGTACACCACCCGCGACGTCCTGGGCGCCGAGGACGTCGCCGTCACCCAGGCCCGCGCGCGGTTCGGCGACAACACCGTCCGCCTCACCACCGAGCAGGCCGACGCCGCCATGTCGGTGTTCGCCGTGGCGGCCGGGTTCGAGCTGTCCGAGCAGCAGCGCGCGGTGGTCACCCGGCTGCTCACCGCCGGGAACGGCATCGACACCGTCGTCGGCGTCGCCGGCGCGGGCAAGAGCACGCTCATGGACGCGTGCCGGATCGCGTGGGACGCCACCGGCACCACCTACGCCGGGGCGTGCCTGTCGGCGGTCGGCGCGCAGGGCCTCCAGGACGCCTCCGCGATCCCCGCGCGCACCGTCGCGTCCTGGCTGAAGCGGATCGAGTCCGGCCAGGGCCTGGCCGGGATCGACGTCCTGGTGGTAGACGAGGCGGTGATGACGGACGACCGGTCCGCGGCGAAGCTGCTGACCGAGGCGGCCCGCACCGGCACGCAGGTCCTGGCGATCGGAGACCCGCTCCAGCTCCAGGCCGTCGGGATCGGCGGATGGTTCCGCGAAGTGCACCGCCTCGTCGGCGGCCTCACCCTGGATGAGAACCGGCGCCAGCGCGACGACTCCGAACGGGCCGCCCTCGACATCTGGCGCACCGGCGACCACCGCCAGGCCCTCGAACTCCTCGCCGCCGCCGAGCGCGTCCACCCGGCCGCCACCGCCGACGACGCCCGCTCCCAGATGCTGATGGCCTGGGACAAGCTGCGCGCGGCCTGGCCCGACGAACTCGACCTCCTGGACAACCTCGCCGTCCTCGCGGCCCGGAACGCCGACGTCGACCTCCTCAACGCCGGCGCCCAGGAGCTGCGCCGCCACAACGGCGAGCTGGGCGACACCATGCACACCTACGCCCTGCCCGGCGGGCGCACCCTGGTGCTCTCCGAGAACGACGTCGTCCGCGTCCGCGTCAACGACTACCGCTCGCGCCGCGACCCCGCCCAGCCGGACGTCCTCAACGGCTACCGCGCCAAGGTCACCGCCATCACCGACGACCACCGCGTCCAGATCACCTGGCGGGCCAAAGACCTGTCCGCCCCCGACGGCACCACGGAGGTGTCCGCGTGGATGGACCCCGAGGCCATCGCCGGCGGCGCCCTCTCCCTCGGCTACGCGATGACGGTCGCCGCCTCCCAGGGCATGACCTGCCACACGGCGCTGCTGTACGGGCACGGCTGCAACGCCTACGCCACCTACCCCGGCATCACCCGCGGCAAGGACGCCAACCACCTCTGGTTGCCGCTGGACGTCGTCGAGGACGAACGCACCCAGCGCGCACTGGGCGCCGCCCGCACCGAGACGGAGCTCCTGCAGCGCAGCATCCACGCGTTCGCCACCTACCTCGGGCAGTCGCGGCCGGACGGCATGATCTCCGACGAACTCCGGGCCGCCCCCGAACCGGTCCCGCTGCCCCGGCAGACCGACCGCCTCACCGCGCACGAGGAGGCCGCGGCCGCCCTACGCAACGCCAGCGCCGCCCGCGAGCGCAGCGTGCGCGCGGCCCGGGCGAAGTCCACCTTCGTAAAGCGGCAACTGTGGGAAGACGCCGCCCGCCGCGCCCAACGCGAGCACTCCGGGCCAGACCACCGTCCAGACGACGCCGAGCTGCCCGCGTACGACACCGGGGAGACCGGCGGCGCGGACGGCCTGCGGCTGTCCGACGACCACCAAGCCCGGCTCGACGCCATCCGGCGTGCGCAGGAACTGCGGGCCATCCCGCCCGCCGACGCCCGCCCGTACGGCGACCTGTCCGACCAGGACCTCCGCAGCCGACAGGCCGCGTATCTGCAGGCCGCAGAAGCGGCGGAGAGCGTCGCCGGTCAAGCCCGTGAGGAGTACCGACAGCGGGCCGAGCAGCTGACCCGCGCGGCCGCCAGCGGAACCAGCCGCGGCCGTGAGTTCGCCACCCGAGCCGACATCGTCCTCACCGCCGCCGAGTACCTGCTGACCCGCGCCCGCGCCGAGCAGAAGGCCGCCCGCACGGCTGAGCAGCACGCGCTAGAACTGCGCAACCAGTACGACCAGACCGCGACCGCCCGCAAGGCCGGACACCTCAAGCTCGCCCTCGCCTTCTCCACCAAGCGCGGGGTGAAGAAGGCGACCAGCCACCTCGACCAGCAACGCATCGCGGCCGAGAGCGAGCAGAAGCGGGCCCAGCACGCCGCCGAGAACGCCCACAAGGCCGCCTGGACCACGCTCACCGGGAGCACGGACACCCAAGCCCTCGGCGCCACCGGCGACCACCCGGCCACCATCGAGGACCTCGCCCTCCGCCTCCAGGAACTGCGCACCGCCCTACCCGAGCGGGCCTTGGCGATGGACACCCGCGACCTGCGCCGCCGCAACGACGCGCACGGCCGGAGCGAGTCCGCGACGCGGGAGGCCGCCGACTGGCGTGCCTACATCGACACGATCCATCGAGAGCAGACCATCCGCAGGACGATCCGCGAGACCAATCCCGAACGGCACGACCAGGAGACCCGCGACCGCGCCGAGCAGCCCGCCGCCCCGAGCCGCAAGCAAGCCGCCCAACACCAGTCCGCCGCCCCCACGGCCAACCAGCACCGGCACCAGCAGCGAGGAGCGAAGTACTGACCGCATGCCCGAGCGACCCCTCCCCTCCGACACCAGCCCCTCGATAGACCCATTGGACCCAATAGGGTCAACAGGTGCTGAGCAGCAGCGACGCGACCTCGCGCCCGGTCAGTGCTCTGCCGGGCTCGGGTAGACGTGCGCGGGGGCGCCGCGCCACTCGATCAGCGCGGAGTCGGCGTCGACGAGGGCCTGGGCCTCCTCCAAGCCCGCGCGCTCCAGGAAGACCACCAAGTCGTGGTCCGAGAACGCCAGCCCCAGAATCTGATCACCCGCGGACACCCTGCGGCCCCCGGTACGGCTCGGAGCGTGCACGGTAATCGGGACCATGGCTCCAGCCTGCGCTGCGCCCGGAGGCTCCGCCACCGAGTCCGGGGCGGCTGCCCGGGCAGATCCACCCGAAGATCGATGTGTCGGGTTTCCCGGACACATCGAGGGCCTTATGTCGGCATGGGGCTGACACAAGGCCCCGGTATGTCGGGATAACCCGACATACCGGAGGCCGTTCACGCGGAGCCCGCCCCGGGCCGATGACGTCCGCGCATCGCGGACAAGCTCCTTCTTCTCCGCGTCGCCTCCGGCCCCGTTCTTCCCGTGCAAGCGGGGCGCGATGGGCACCACCCTGGTGTGGATCGTCCTCGGGCCCCGGGGCCGGTCCAACGTGCTGGCCGGCCCCGGGCGGGTGGACGGCTCCGTTACTGCGACTGTCCGGTGTGGTCGGAGGTCTGCTGGGGCGGGTCGTCCCTGCGCCGCCGGCGTAAGAGGCGGGCAGCGACCGCTAGGACGAGACCGGCGCCGAGGCTGCCGAGGAACTCGGGGAGGGCGTCACGAAGAAGCTGAAACAAGGGTGTTCCGGCGCGCACGGAGCCGGACCCGCGCCGTACTCCTTGTACGCGTGTCGCATCCGGATTGTCGGCATCGCCCCCGGCTCGCCGGGCGGCCCCTGTCTTCCGCGTCCGGTGTGTTCCGGTTGCGGCCTGCCTTCTCGTGCGGTCAATAACACGAGCGCGCTCATCCTCGCAGAATCGCCCTTCACCGGGGGCAGTTCGAGGGGTTCTCCTGGCGAGACCGCACGGGCATCTCGGCCGGCCTCCGGGTGATTCCGATGAACGACCCCTGTTAGATCCATTGGGCCTAACAGGGGCAATATCCGCTGGACAGCAACGACGTGCCCCGGGCGTTGCGGCTGTGCTGACGGGTGGGGTCAGGAAGGGGACGGCCTGCGCAGATCGCGCAGCATGACGGCGAAGTTCGGGCTGTCGGGGAATGGCTGTCGGTTGCCGACCTTCGTGTATCCCCAGGTCTCGTAGAGGGTTTGGACCTTGGGGTGGTCGGGGTCGACCAGGAGGACGGCCAGTGCCTCCCGGCGGCTGGCTAGGAGTGTGGTGTGGAGGCGTTCGGCGGTGCCGGTCTTCCGCCACCGGGGGCGGACCATCAGCTCCGAGACGCTGAAGGTCGAGTCGTTCGCCGGCGGTTCTTCCAGGTGCTCGCGCCACCACTCCCGACCGGGAGTGGCCGGGGCGCCGTAGGCGAATCCGACCGGCTCTTCGTCGTCGTAGCCGATGACGCAGTCGAACCCGGCCTGGCCGCCCCAGTGGTCCACGAACCAGGGGAACCGTTGGTTGAACTCGTCGTCCATCGCGTCGGCGTAGGCGTCCGCGTGCACGTCCAGCAGGACCTGTCGGATGGTTGGCAGGTCTTCGTGCTGGAAGCGGCGGAGTTCGACGGTGCCGGTCACAGGCTGCTCCATTCGGTCTGGTGGCGGTCGATCCACGCGCGAGTGGCGCGTGCGGAGGGGGCGTGGGTGATCAGTTCGCGCTGGAAGTCGCCCAGGAGTTGCTGCAGCCGCCCCGGCAGCGGCGTGCCTGCCATGATCGAGAACACGGTGGTGCCGGTCGCGCACGCCTCCTCGACGTCGCCCTGGTGCAACTGCGCGAGGGCGAGGCGGGCCGTGGTGTGCGCGCGGTTGCGCCGATAGCCCTCGGGCAGCGCGGCCAAAGCGTGGTGCGCGGCGGCCTCCGCCGGCCCGGGGTGGCCCGCGACGTCCCGCACGATCGCGGCCAGCGAGTACAGCTCCGCCGGCCCGTAGAAGGCGATCCAGGTGGAGCGCGGCTCCCGCAGGTCCGCCTTGGCCAAGGCGTCCTCAGCGCGGCCGAGGCAGCGCAGCGCAGCGCGGGCATCTTTGCCGTGTGCGAGGCCGACAGCGGTTCGGGCGTGGGCGAGGGAGGCGTGCAGTGGGCTGCGTCGGGCGATGCCCGTCGCCTGGGCGGCTTGGGCGGAAGCCACGGCCTGGGCGTAGTCGCGGCGCTGGCGTGCGAGCATCGCCCGGAAGTTCCACACCTGCATGGTCATCTCGGAGTCCTGCGCTAGGCCCGCGAGGGTGAGCGCCCGGTCCAGGTGCCGGTCGGCACCATCGAGCCGGCCGGCATCGATCAGCGACCACGCCGCGGTCGCGGTGAAGTCCGAGGCGAGCGAGAACAGCCCTCTCCGCACGCGCTGCGTGGCGGACTGCTGTTGCAGCCGCAGCGCCTCAGCCGCCCCGTCGAGAGCGGCCTGCTCCAAGCCGTTCCCGCCGCGCTCGGCGTCCACCGCGACCAGGCGCTCGACGTCGTCGCGGAGCCGGATCACATCACCGGTGCCGACACGCGACGGCCGAGCCGACGCGAGGGGAAGAGGCGTGGCGGCGACCGCGGTACCGACGGCGCCGAGGAATTGACGACGGCGCACGTCGGCGTCCTCCAGTGCTGGAACGGGCCGGAATCTCCCCCGAGGCAGAAGGCCAAGAGCCGTGGCGGGCAGACCGGTGACGATCTCCAACCCACGACGCTGACGTTCCTGCGGCCACCGGCTCTCACCGGACAGCCAACGGAACACCGTGCGCTCGGACGTCGTGCCGAGCCGGCCGGTGAACCCGGCGATGGCGCCGTTGACCGCGTCGGCTAACTCCGCGGCCGACATCTGGCGCGCCGCCATCCAGGCGGCCAAGGACGCGTTCCTGGTCTCCGCCACGGCAGCACCGTAGGGCCTGCGCCCGACCGACCGCAGGTAATGGAACGGCCAATTCGTCAGTCGCGCCGAGGACATCCCGGCCGACTTCGTCATACCCACCAGGCGGAGACGGGCGGTTAGGTGTCGCGTACGGCCCCGCCGCGCTCGATCCCCCGGGGCGCGGCGGGGCGCCAACGTGACCAACCTGCTGAGGCAGCGATGACCAGTGCAGGAACACCCCGGACCGAGACCGCTCGGGCCGTGCTGTACGTCTGCGTCGACCGCGGCACCCTGATGCCCAACCTGCCCACGGAACGCGCCCTGGCGGAAGGCGAGGCCGTCGCCCGGGAACGCGGACTGACGATCACCGAAGTCGTCACCGACGAGTACGGCGAACCCGACCCGACCCGCCGCGCAGGATGGCGGCGGGTCCGGGAACTCGCGCAGAACGGCGCCGTCGCCACGGTGCTCGTCCGCTGGCCCGCCGCCATCGCCCCGCAGTCCGCGCACGAGCTTCGCCACCGCGAGACCCGCTGGCTCCACGAGCGCGGCGTACGCCTCCGCTACACCTGGGCACCGCTCGCCACCTCAGGCGGCGAGACCTCGTGAGCCGCGGCCTGCTCCACCACGATCACCCCTGGCTCGGCCGAGAAGTCGAAGACGCCGCCACCGGCCAACGCGGAACCCTGCTCGCCATCGCCCCCGACGGCGACCCACCACGCCCGATGGCCTGGCTCCGACCGCTCGGCGGAGGAACGGAATGGACCACCGACCCGGGCGCCCTCGACCACCCTGCCCCGAAAACACCAGACGCCTCCCCCGCACCGTAGGAGCCGTCCTCGTCATCGCCGCGGCCACAGCAGCACACGCAGGACGGCCCACGAGAGGTGAACCATGGACAGAGTTTCACGCTCTGTCAATTGTCAGTGGCTGGTCGTAGCGTCATAGGTATGGCGCATGGTGTGTTCCACCAGCAGCTCGGGGCCATCAACCTCTCCGAGTTGGACCTCGACGTCCGTGAAGACCGGCTCCTGTGGGAGTCCCTGTACGGCAAAACCGCCAAAGGCGATCTGGAGTGCCTGGAGTGCCGGGAGAACGACCCAGGCTGCCCGCAGTGGATGTTCCTGCGACTCCAGAGAGGGCGTCCGGTCGCCGTGCACTACAGCACGGCCGCACGTCACCCGACCGCGCCGGAGAGCCCACGCCACCGGGCGCTGAAAGAGCGCATCGCCACCGCCGCCGAGAGGGCTGGGTTCACCGCCGAACTGGAGGCGCGCGCACCCAACGGACGCCGGCGCACCGACGTCCTGGTCCACGGAGCCGGAGTGGAACTCGGCTGCGAGATCCAGCTCTCCTACGCGACCGCCCAGGCCGTGACCAAACGCAGCGACATCGCTCGCGCCGACGGGCTCAGCCCCCTGTGGACCACCGACGACGAGAGCGCGCCCCTGATCGAGCGCACCCCCTGGGCCCGCATCGACAAGATGCCCCTGGAGGCGTTCTCCAGCGGCAACGCCCTCCTGGTGCGCGGCGGCGTCAAGGACTTGAAGCTGAAGAAGTGCGACAGCCGCAACCCACTACCGTGCCCGGACCGGGGATACGGCCGCTGCAATCAGTGGCACGGAACCTGGGCCCCCACCTTCGGCATGTACCTCGACCGGCTCATCCCCGCCACCGCGGCAGGCGAATACGTCTCCCTCTACCTGCCAGTCCAGCCGGGCCGGCGCCCCCGCGCAGCACACATGTGGGTCACCGCCCACGACCGAGAGCGGTACCTGGACGCCACCACCGACGTGGTGGCTGATCCCGAACCGGGGGCGGTCGACGACCACGACCCCGCCGAGCCAGAGCGCCTTCCACTCCCCCGGGAATGCTCCTACCAGCAGCGGCTGGAGCAGTCCCGCGCCACCAGCGTGCCACGGGAGACCACCGCCCTCATCCCGGCCGGCATCACCCTCCCCAGCCCGGCCTCGTCGACCACTTCGTCGACGAGACAGTTCGGTGCGAAGCCCAAGGCCCTCCACCAGCGGCCGCTGGCCGCTTTCGTGCCCCCGCAGCCGCGACCGCCTGCTCGCCCGCCCAGCGCGGCACCCACAGCGGCACGACCGACGGTGCCTCAGCCACCGCAGGACCGCGCAGCCGTGGCGGTTCGCCTGGGATGTGGGCCTGAGCAAGTGGGACCGTGCGCAACGTGCAGGGGCCTCACCCGTCGGTACGGTGACGGAGCGAACCCGCTATGCGCGTCTTGTCGTCCTCCCCGCCAGTGACCGAACCCGGGCACCGGGCGACCGAGATTTCTCAGGTCCCGCTTCAGGCTGACCGTCAACGACGAAGCGGTCACCGGGGAAACACGGAGCTCTACCGCAGAGAGATTGTCACTACCTGTGGTATAGGAGCTTTTCATGCCTGTATGGGCATTTCTTCGTCCGGCGGTCGCGTCCCGCAGAAAGGGGACCACGATGGTCAGAAAGCCGAAGGGGACACCAGAACCTCCCCCCGGCGACGGCTCGGCGGACGACCAGATGTCCCTATTCGCCGCCACACCCCAGCGAAAGACCAAACCGGTCCCTCAGCGCCCGACGGAGCCTCTATCGCGTGGCGCACGGTTGAACAAGATGATCACGATCATCGCTCTGCGCACGGGGCGTGCCTACGCCGAGATCAACGCCAGCCTGAACCTCCGACTCGGCATCAGCACCCGCACCGGCGCCTCCGACGCACTCCTGGACCAGGGAATCAACCTCGCCCAGCAGTACCTCGACGCCCTATCCCGACCAGCCGCACAGACAGCAGGCCAGCACGCCAGCGGAAACATGCCGGTGCAGCGGACCCGCACGTCCCGGCAGGCCGGCCCGCCGCCCACGCACGAGCAGGAACTCGCGATCGAGGCGAAGCGCGCCGGCGACCACTTCGTGCTCCAAGCCGGCGCCGGGACAGGTAAGACCACCACCCTCACCATGCTGGCTCGGGAAGACGCCCGACGCGGCATGTTCCTGGCGTTCAACAGGCCCGTTGTCGAGGACGCCAAACTGAAGTTCCCGCCGCACGTGGAATGCCGGACCGGGCACTCCTTGGCGATGAAGGCAGTCGGAGCACGATACGGAGCACGCCTGGGGCAACCCCGGGAACCCAGCTGGAAGGTCGGACAGCGCCTCGGTATCTCCCCGAAGTCCATGCTGCGCCTGGGCCAGCGTGCGCTCACCCACAAGACCATCTCCTACGTCTCCCTGGCGACCCTCGCTCGCTTCTGCTACTCGGACGACGCTGATATCGGGCCGCGGCACGTCCCCCGACTCCGCGGCCTCGACGATGCATTCCGAGGAGACCTCGCCGCCATCGTTCTCCCGTACGCCCGCCGCGCCTGGGCCGACGTGCAGAACCCAGAAGGTCGACTCGTGCGGTTCGACCCGAACCATGCCCTAAAGATCTGGGCTCTGACCGAGCCTCGGCTCTACGTGGACTACCTGCTGCTGGACGAGGCGCAGGACACCAACCCGGTGATGGAGAAGGTCTTCACCGCTCAGCGCTCACACGCACAGCTCATCATGGTGGGCGATTCGGCCCAGGCCATCTACGGATGGCGCGGCGCACGCGACGTGATGACCGACTTCCACGGACAGCAGCTGACGCTCTCCCAATCCTTCCGGTTCGGCCAGCTGCTCGCCGAGGAAGCAAACCGCTGGTTGACGATCGTGGAGTCGCCGTTGCGACTACGCGGAACCCCCAGCATCGACACCCGCATCGGCCCTTTGGACAAGGCGGAGGCGGTGCTCTGCCGCACCAACGGGGGCGCGATCGCCGAGATCTTCAAGCTGCTGGACGACGGACAGCGAGTCGCCTTGGTCGGTGGCAAGAAGTCGCTGACCGAGTTGGCGAAGGCCGCCGGCGACCTGAAGGCCGGACGCCGTGCTTCTCACCCCGATCTCGTCCTCTTCCAGTCCTGGGACGAACTGATGGAGTACGCCGAGGAGGACCCGGACGGCCAAGACCTCCTCCCGCTGGTGGAGATCATCGAAAAGCACGGGGTGGCAAAGGTGCTCGACGCCATGAACCGCCTCCACTCCGAGTCCGAAGCCCAGGTCACCGTCTCCACCGCGCACAAGGCGAAGGGCCGAGAATGGGACACCGTCTGCATCGCCCAAGATTTCCGAGAGCCCATCTCCCGGGAGCGCGACCTGGAGGGCAACGCCCTTCCGGGTGAACTCGACTTGGAAGATGCCCGGCTCGCGTACGTCGCCGTCACGCGAGCACGACGGCACCTGGATATTGGTGGCCTCTCCTGGATCGAGAACCACCCCGACGGCAACCCCGCGAACCAGCCGCCCCGTACGGAACATCCCGCACCACCGGAGCGGCCGCCCTCCTCCCCGTGGGACCGGCTCGGACCCTCACCTTCCTGACCCAGAGGGAGAACCAGCCCCTGGCACGGACCTGAGGAGAAGCGCATGGCGGTCACACAACGCTCGGGAACGGAAGCGGAGCCCTTTCCCCCGCTGCACGAATACGCCTTGGCCCACGCGTGCACCAGCTGCGGCGCCACACCGGGAACTCCGTGCCAAGCCCCCCGGAAGCAAGCCGCGGTGCGCAGAGTCGCCGAGATCGCCGTCCGCTTCAGCCTCGATCCCGTCGAGCAAGATCCGCTGCGCAGCATGCATGCAGCTCGGGCTGACGCCGGTCTCCGGCACTGGCGGAGGGACGTCGGGCAAGCCCCGGTGCCCGAAGAGCGGGTGGCGGGACGTACTTACGGGACGATCGGCCAACCCTCCGCTCCCAGAACGGCGAAGCCCTCATCACCGAACCGGGGTGCCGACCTGATCACCCGCGCCACCACCGTCTTCGGCCGCTCGCCCCGCGGTGTGGCGTGGCCATACGGTCTCGCCACACCCCTACGACGCACCTACGATTCCGACGCTGCCTACGAAGAAGCTCGCGTAGACCGCCGAGGAGCACAGGAGACCATCACCGCCTGGGCAGAGCACTACGGGCTCAAGGCGAGCACCTCCGGGTGCTGCCCCGGCTGGCTTCAGCGACGAGCCAGCAGGCGCTGCCCAGGCGACTGCGCGTACTACGCCCCGCCGGCCGAGGACGCGCACTGGCTGGATCACGTGACCTTCTGGCTTCACGGTGGCCGCCCTGCCGCCCTCACCGCAGCTCCCTACACCGTGCTGGACGAGGACGAGCAACGGCTGTCCTGGTGGACCGGAGAGGACCAACGCCTTCGCACCGCACTCGGAACGGGTTGGTACGGATCCGGCACTACTCAAATTGTGATGTGGCGGGCCGATATCCTCAAAGAGGTATCCGCAGCCCCTGTCTAGGGAATGAGATCTGCGAACGCAGGTAGTAAGTAGACCATCGGCGACGCAAAGAGGCTGCTTCAATCAAAATGGCGGGTCCTCTTGAGGTTCCCTCTGCCATTTTGCATGCGTTTTCGCTCGCCGAATAGCAATGGGATTACATTCCCAGCATAGCCACTTCTCGTTCTCCTTTTGGTAGCTCCGATTGGTGCAATTGTCGGCGTTGCATTGGGAAGCGTCTTTCACCGGGCGCAACAGGCTCAGCAGGGGGTGGTCTTCGCGCCTGCGTTCATGAGACATCTTCGGCCGCTCGTAGGTGACGAAATCCTGGTGCCGGAAGGTGTCGAACGTGACCCACTGCGGCATCGTCGCATCTGGCGCACCGCCGCTTTCGTGGAGTGAGCAGCGCTGGTGCCGCCACCGACTGTATTCATTCGGGAAGAGGGCGTTCAGATCGTAGACCCACATCTGCTGCCCCGCCCACAAAGTCTCCTGACCTGCCCTACCGGGCGGCATAGGGATGTCAACCTGCGCCCAATGTCCCTGGTAGAGATCGTCGTCAAGTACCGTATTCTTGCAACGCTCGCCCGTGGACGCAGCCAGGGCAACACACTGAACCTGATCCACTGCCGCAGGGGCGAGCCAGGTCCAACAGGTGTACGTGATGACGTGCCGGATCGCAACGTCCCTCGGGACGTGCTGTTCGACGACATCATGTTCCAACACCTCCCTAGGTGCCGGAACGAATTCACCTTTCTCGATCCACGACCTGGTTTCGACCGCATACCGCCGGCGCAGTCCCCGAAGCACCCGCTCGTCATCATGCTCTAGCGCTGAGCAGACTGCCGGATGAGCAATGCGGCAGTAGCTGGTTCCGCCATCACCGAGGTATGCGAGACCATTGAAGACGGACCAGTGGTAACGCCTGGGGAGTAGAGGGGAAGGGAACTCCTGAAGGAGCAGAGGTAGCCATGTTTTGGTGTCGTGGCGTTCGTACCAATCCACGGGATGATGGCAGTAGATGCACCTTCTAACGCAAGGCTTTCGAGGCATCTTCGACGCGCTGTTCTTGTGCAATCGCATATTGCTGCGACGCACGCCGAGCCACGATCCATCCTCTTCGTCATTGAGGATCGGACTACCATCCCAATACCAGCCGCTCACGCAAACGTCTTATTGTCCGCGAGACCGGGATGGAAGCCGACACGGAGAAGAGCGAAGGCGCTTCACCCATTGAACCCGTTGCGGCGGGTCTGTGTGGGCTACGTCGGAATCACCGGTTTGACGGTGCAATCACAGCACGTCTACCGGAGGAATCCTTTCTGCGAGTCGGGCCCGGGCGCCGAGAAAATCTGAGGTCTTCTCGCGGCGTCGGTACGGGGCGACAACGCACTGCCCTGCGGCAGATCAGGCCAACTACCCGTCAGGGCGTGCGCACGACGGCGCCGGCGACGAACCACTGCACCAGGGCGGCCGCGAGGTGAACGCCGGCCCTGGCGGCCTCCAGGGTCTCGGGCACCGTGACGGTCTGCGCGCCATGCCGGGAGGTCTGCCCCTGCCACAGGGCGCGCATCATCGCCTCGACCGGGGCCAGCGGGTCCTGGCCAGCCGGGGCCGGGATCGCGGTGGTGAACTTGTGCCGGGCGTTGCCCATCTCGCCGAGCATCGTGCCCAAGGTCGCCTTCGGATGGTTGGCCTGGACGACGGCGTGGGCCGCGGACTCCACCGCCTTGATGGCCTCGCTGTATGCGCGTACCGGGTCCGGGCCGCGCCCGTAGGCTGCCTGCCACGCCGCAGCGAGGTGGTCGGCGGCTGACCCGGCGGCGGGCCCTGCCACCGCGTCGGAGATTGTCTGGCGCACCGCGTCGCGGATCGTCGGAATGACCCGTTCTTCCAGCCCGTCCCAGGCTTCGTTGACCCGGTAGGCCGATCCGGCGTCGTCGAGCATTTCGCCGAGGACCTCGATCTCCCGCTCAGATGCAGCCCGGGAACGGAGAATTTCGTCCACCACATCCAGCAACTGAGGGCCTGTGGTTTGCCTGAGTGGCAGCACGTACTGCTCCTCGCCGTAGCGGCTCAGGGATGGGGGTATGCGCAGGCGCAGACAGATGGGACGGGCTACTTCAGGCTGCGGGTGCCCCTGGTAGCAGAGCGCACTGTCGACCCACTTTTGGAGGGGCCGGAGCAGGTGTTCGGGTACGTCCTCGAATGGGCCGTCGTCATCTGGTGCGGCGGTGAGGCCGACGCGGATGGAGAAGCGGGGGCGGGGCGGTGTGCTGGTCATGGCGGAACGGTAGCCGGGAACGGTATCGCGTCGGATATGCCCCTCGCCGGCGCCTACGTCCTGGTCGTCGACGAGGTCACCATGTCCAACGACCGCAGGCCGCCGTCCTCATGACGGGTGCAACGCACCGGCACGAAGCTGGTGGCGATTGGCGACCCGATCAGTGGCGTTCGACATCGGTGTCTCCGTCGGGAGCAGGGCGGACTCACCATCAAGCAGGCAGTGAACCGGATGTTCGGCCTCGACCGAATGCGAGACTCCCCCTCCACTCGGTGTAACGGCGATGAGGCGACCCACCCCGTTGGTCAGGTTGTGGATGCAGCGCGGTGCGTTACGAAACTCCTGACCCGTTCACGGGCCCAACAAGTTGCAGGTGGGCGAGGGTTGACGCCATTGGACGTCCTGTGAGAGCCTGCATTCAAGGGCGCACCAGTGCGCCCTTTTGGTTTGTGGGCTCTCCTTCTCTGGTGAGAAGCGGGGGCCTTCTGCATTTCCAGCCGAGCCCCCGGAGAAGACGCCGGGGGCTCTTCTCGTATCCGGAGGCTCGGCTCTCGTGATGATCGGTTCCGTGGCCGGCGTGCCCGTCTGGCTCGCCGCGTTCGCTCTTGTTGCGCTGCTCTGCATCCTGGCTGTTGTCAGCGTTCTCATCGTGCTGATCCTTCGGCGGGCCGATGGCAGGGATCTGCCCCAGGTACTGCTGGGGTTGAGCCACGTCATTTCGTCGCTGTGCGGACTGCTGCCCTGGGGGAAGCCGGTGTCGCCCCCTGCGCTCCCTCAGGCGCCGAGCCCCGAAGCGGACGCCGCTGACCCCTCCGTGGTTCTCGTGCGGATGACGCCGGCTGTCGCCCGGAGGGGAGAGCAGTGAGCCAGCGCTGGCGAGGAAGAACCACGCCTCGGCCGTTGGTCAAGCGGACCAACGAGATCACGGAGCTCCTCCGGACCATAGACCGGAACTACGCCGTCGCCTTCCTGGCAGTTGTGCTCTACAACGCTTCGAACGAACGGATAGCAGAGGAGCTCCAGATCCCGTTGGACGAGGTTCCCCGGCTCTGCAGCCTGGGCGCCTCATTCCTCCGTCACCCGAGTCGATCCATGCATGTCCGCGAATCTATGAGCGACGCGGACGACGGGATGCTGGTCATTGATGCCGGCCTGCGTGCGCTGCTCCGGGAGTGGCGGATGGAGGAGAAGTTCGCCGCTCTGTGCGTTCAGTGCCGACGCCCGATGGATGCCACCTGGAACAAGCTCCAGCGCACTGGGCGGCCACGGCGCTTTTGCTCCGGAGCCTGCCGCCAGAAGGCGTACCGGGAACGGCGCCGCCCTGACGCCTGACCGGCACAGCGGTCAGGCGTCAGGGCGGCGTGTCAGTTGGCGTCCTCGTTCCGGACCGGGGGGAGGGGAGGTCGCGTGGCGTTGCGACGGGCGCGCACCTTCCGTAAAACCCCGGCTCCGGTTAGGACGGCGAGGGTGGCGGCGAGGCTGCCGAGGAACTCGGGCAGGGCTTCGCGGAGGATGTCGGTGTACACAGAGGTGTTCCGGCGCGCACGGAGCCGGACCCGCGCCGTACTCCTGTACGTGACGTGTCTTCTCCGGTGATGGCACCCGCCCCCGGCTCGCCGGGCGGTGTTGCCCCCCGCTCCTTCAGGGGGTGTGCCAGGAAGTGCCCTCCTGGAAGGCCGAGTCTGGCAGCCCTACGGGCCGTCGCGGGGCCGGTTAGCCGACTTCTCCGGGTACGCCAGGAAGATCACAAAAACAGTCGGAACGGGGCGCGAGGATCTCCTCGTTCGGCGGCATGACGTCGGATAACCTCTCCTTATCCGACGCGACAGAACGGGACATGGCGACCCGTCAACCCGGGCGCCGGAGATAGGGAGGGAAACCCGCCGCATGACCACCGATCCCTTGCGCTACGCCGTCGACCTCGCCCTGGACGACGTGAACGCGCTCACCCGCTTCCTCATGGCCCGGCTCATCCACCAACGGCCCGCGGTGAAGGTCGACACCGAGGAGTTCCGGACCAACGCCGCCCTGCGCACCGTGGTGCCCGGCTTCGCTGGCTCTCTCAGCCACGAGTTCCGCGACGAGGTCGTGGCCGAGGCGCAGGCGAGCGGCGTCGCGAGCCTGCAACGCATCCAGAAGATCTCCAGCACGTGGAACGATCTCGTCGCCGTTGCCTCCCAGTGGAAGGACGTCGAGGGGTTCGACAACACCCGCTGGTGCGAGGTCCGCTTCTACGACGCCGAGGACGAGGAGGAGTTCCGGCAGTGGGAGGAGAAGGAGAAAGCGTCGTCGACCGAGATGGCAGCCTTCGTCTCCGAGTACCGCGTCCCCTGCCCCCGGGACGGTGGGCAGAGCATCGGCGAGTTCGTCGTTGCCCGTGACCCCGACACTCCCGACCGGTGGGCCGTCTTCGAGGGCAGCTCTCAGGGGCGCCACTGGGACGGCACGGCCTGGCAGCACGCCCGCTTCACCGGCACCAGCCCCTACTTGTTCGGCCGGGCGACGGCCCTGGCCACGGCGCACCAGCACGCCGGCCGCGGCGTCGAGGGGGAGGCACGGTGAGCCGCAGCCGTCAGGCCGCTCTGCTGGCCCGACACCTATCTGAGACCGCCGGCGCCCGCGTGGAACTGGCCTTCGATAGCGGAGCCTGGTGGATGGTCAGCTGGGCGGACGGCCCCACCGTGGAGGGGATGCACGAGCTCGTCGACGCTGCCCTCGCAGGGCCGCGCTACGCAGAGATGCGCGACCGCAAGATCGACTACGTGCGCTCGCCCTCGGACCGGGCCTGGGCCGCGAGGGCCATCGCCTCCCGGCGGGACGGCACCCTCGCTCGGGCCGTCGCCGACGGCGCTGCCAAGTCGAGCGACACCCACGAGCTCTACGCCCTGCTGCGCCATATCGCAACGCTGGTGCAGACGACCGCGTACCCGGAGCGCGCCGACGTGCCCGAGGACGAGCCGGACATTCAGGAACTGCTCGCGGCCGGCACCCGGTTGCACCCGCGCACCGGCCGGTCGACCCGGAGCGAGCACGACATGGCCCGGGCGTTGTTCGTCGCCGAGCGGGCCCCCGCCGGGTACAGCCCACCCCGGCTCACCGTCGTCCCGGTCCCGGAGAAGCGATGACGGCGCTGGAAGACGACGCGACCGCACGGGCCTTCTTCGCCGCCTACCTCCATGACCGCGCCGCCTACATGGCTGAGCACTTCCCCCTCCTGGTGGAGGCCGCGGCCACCGAGCGCATCGCCTGGGAGCGGCACGAGGAGATGACCGAGTTGACCATGCGGTCCTTCTGGCAGTGGGCCGATAGCAACGCACTGTCCGCAGGGTGTGCTCTTCACGGTCGGGGCACATGGGCGGCGTATCGCCAAGCCAAGGAAGAACTCGCAGCGGTGGAGCGGTGGCTGGCCGCCCGCGGCTGCTCGAAGGGAGGGATCGGTGACCGCTGAGCCGGCAACGGCCGCGATTGGCCTCGCCGAGCCGGACGGGTTCTCGCCGGCACTGGACACGGCGGCGGCCGCCGAACGGCAGGCGCTCATCGAGCGATGGGCCGAACGTCACGGCATCGACGCCGCCCGCCGCCTCGCCGAGGCCGAGGACTTGGCCGACTCGGTCGCCGCTGAGATCACCCCGGACAACACCGTGGACACCTACCGGAAGTCGTGGACGGTGTGGACCCGGTTCTGCGCCGCCACCGGCCTGCCCGAGACCGAGGCCACCCGCGGCTCGCTGGTCGCGTTCGTGACCTGGATGCTCCGCGAGGGCCAGCAGAACGGCGCCGGGTACGCGCCGAGTTCCGCCTCCACCCATCTCGCGGCGGCCGTCGTCGGCCTGCGCCAGCGCGGTGTCACCGTCTCCGGCGACGACCAGGCGAAGGCCCGCGCCGCGCTGGAGGGCCTGGCCGTCCGGCTGCTCCAGGCCGGGGAGCGGCGCGGCCGCGGGCAGGCGGTCGGCGGCACCGTCGAGGGGCTGTACGCCATCGCCCGCACCAGCCCCGACACCCTGACTGGCGACCGCGACAAGGCGCTGGTGTTCACCGGCTTCCACTACGCCTCCCGCTCCCAGGACCCCGCCGGACTCCTCGCCGCCGACGTCGTCGGGCACCCGCGCGGCTTGGTCGTTTCCGTCCTCACCGGCAAGACCAAGCACTCGGTGCGCGACGCGAAGATCCTGTACGCGGGCGACCCGGTGATCTGTCCGGTCCGGGCCTGGAGCGCGTACCGCGCCCGGCTCGCCGCCGAGGCCGACCCCCGCTGGAGCGCGTCGTCCGCCCCCGCGTTCGTCGGCATCGACCGCTGGGGCAACGTCACCGGCGGCATGACCCCCGACTCCGTCACCCGCGCCATCACCCGCATCTCCGCCCGGGCCGGAGTTCCCATCGACTGGACCGGGCACTCCCTGCGGATCGCCCTGGCCTCCATCGGCCGGACGAAGGGCAAGGACGCCGTCGCCATTGCCGACCAGGGCGGCTGGGCCCGCCACTCCCGCTCGATGCTCGCTTACATGCAGCGCGAGGACGGCTGGGACGACAACGCCTCCGCCGGACTCACCTGACCCGGCGCGGAAAGCCCACACCCCCGGTGAAGCCCCGGACCGCAACAGGTCTGGGGCTTCACCTCGCGTACGAGACGTCTCGCTGCGGCGCGTCAGGGCTCGCAGGGCGGGCCGGATCGGCACCATGACGGACATGAACACCTTCTCGACGCCCGACGGGCCCGCCTCCGCCTACCTGCGCGCGGTGGTGGCCGTGCTTGGCCCGGATACCTGGGACACCAGCGGGTTCACCTGGCCGGAGCGGTATGTGACCGCCCCCGAAGTGGCGCTGTGCATCGGTCTGCACGGCACCCACGTCCTCATCTGGAACCCGTTCGCCGGGGGCTGGTCTTGCGACCGGATCGACGCGCAGGGCCACATGCTCGACGAGGCCCACCAGCTCATCGAGGGAGAGGCGGTGCCCCGGCCCAGCACCGTGATGGCCGCAGTCAGGCTCCAGTACCTGGGGCGGCTCGACGAACTGCCGCTTCCCTCGTATGAGCCCCCGGTGCCGGCATGGGTGCAACTCACCCCTGCCCAGCAGCGCATGGTCGACCGCGGCGCGCTCACCGAGGACGTCGCGCGACGCCTGGCCGTCTACGCGGAGGAGGAGAGGGCGCTTGCCCGCACCTGACGGGCTTCACCGACGGGAACCCGCCGTCCCATAAGACGTGCCGCCCGGGCCCGCTCTACCTGCCGCGGTCCGGCCGTTGCTCGACCGCCTCGCGGAGCAGGGCGACCGTGCTGTCCACCGTGGCCTTGGCGGTCTCGTCTTCGGAGACGCGGCCCATCTCCTCCAGCAGCACGATCGCGGCTTGGAGGACGCCGACGTGGACGGGGACCGTGTGGATCGCCGCGAGCGCGGCCGCCGCGCGGTCCGTCGGCGACAGAGCAGCGGACTGCGGGATCAAGGTGGAGACGCCGCGCCCGAGGGGGGATCGGTCACGGTCGCGGGGAGACTGAGTGGAGGTCACCCCGGCATTCTCCCCGTACGTCGGCTTCTGCTACGCCACTGGGGAGCCGTGCTCCAGAGCGGCCTTCAGCGGCAGGCACCGGCCGCACGTCGGCCGACTGCACACCAGCGACTCGCCCCCGTAGCGCCTCCGGCTGCGCCACCGCTCCTCGTAGCACAACTGGTCCGGGCGCGACTGCGGAAGCAGCGCCAGCGCGGACCGCAGCCCGGTCCGCGACTCAGTCAGAGCTCCGGGAGCCGACGGGTCGTCCAGGAGCCGCCAGGCCCGCTCCACCGCCAGGCGGCCCGCGATGAACCCCGGGAGCTCCTCCAACGGCACGCCGGGCCCGCGCAGCTCGTCCGCGGCGTTCACCTCCCTGAACCACTCCATGGCTCCTGGCTCCTCGCGCCACGGCCGATAAGTCATCTGCTTCCCCGCTCTCCACTCTGCTCCAGTCCGGTCTCCCCTCTTGGTAGACCGTGCGCCGGGCTCCGGGCGGCACCGACGCCACTCCCTCACCCGAGAGGCGGCCGGTGCCCGGACGGGCCCCCATTAGACCTGTTGGTTCTAACAGGTCTAATGGGGGCCGACGGCGGAGTATGGAAATGGTCTTCCGGGGGTCTAGCGGCGGCCCGGCGTGCTGGCCTCAGCGAGGGCCGTACCGGCCGGGGCGCCGGGCACGGGGTCGCCCGGGGGCGGGCGGGCGCGGGGCGAACTCTGTCCCGCGGCCCTTGCTCATCTCGATCAGCACGGTCCGGGCGGCCTGGGCGTCGCCGAGTGCGCGGTGGCCGCCGCCGAGCCGTAGCCAGCGGCGGGAGCCGAGCCAGGCGGCGTACGCCTCCATCAGGCAGTACCAGTTCCCGAAGGGCTCCAGGTGCATGGGCTTCTTGCCGGCCCGCGCGATGTCGCCGAGGACGACCGTGCGGTCGAAGTCGGCGTTGTACGCGCACACGGTCCGGTCCTTGGTGACCGTCCTCAGCTTCGGGAGGACCTTGTCGAACGGGCGGGCGTTGGCGACGTCCTCGTCGGAGATCCCGTGGACCCACCGGGCCTCCGGGGTGATCTCGGTGGTGGGCTTCACCAGCGTGTCCATCAGGAGAGAGGTCGTCTCGGTGTCGAGGACCACCGCGGCGCCCGGCTCCAGCAGCCGGAGGGCCTCGCGGGTGATCTCGGCGGCGTAGGTGCCGGCGCCGGGGTCGTCGGCCAGCTCCCGGCGCACCGCCGCCATGGTGGGGCCTTCGTCGGCCGCCGAGGACGTCCTCGACACGATCGACACCCTGACGGACGCCCTGGGCAGTGCCGGGCCGGAACTGGCGCGGGCTCTGGCCGCCGTGGCGGCCGCGACCGACGTCGCCCGCCGGCTTCTAGGCATCGACGTCGACGGCCAGGAGCCGGAGCAGCCCTCCGCCGCGCCGCCGCTGTCCGCGCTCCGCAGGCCGCCGAGGCGGCGCGGCCTCGGCCCGGGTTTCCAAGGCATCCGTACGGGGGCCTGAGCGTCCGCCCTTCAAGGAGCCGTATGGGCCTGTTAGATCTAATGGGTCTAATGGGCTGACGGCCCGCCGGGCGGCCCGCTACCTTGAGAGTGGCCGTCACGCGTCGGCCTGACTCCGAGCCGGATCCCGCCCACGCCGGGAGCGGCACTGAGGACAAGGGGCTCAGCCTCACGTGCCGCATTGGTCCGCTGTCCGTGGTTATCCACGGCGGGGGATGCGTGGGATCTCTCGCCTGTCTGGAGACGACCGTGACCACCGACAAGCATCTCAAGTACGCGGCCCGCGAGCTTGCCGAGCGCGAAGGAATTTCGTACACGGCAGCCCGTCGCCGCCTCACCGCCACCCCGGAAGTAAATGTCAGCGCTTCGCTGACAGGCACTTCGGCGGCCGCCGAGGCCGACCGGGAGTCCACTCCCCCGCGTCTCTACCCGATTGCCGGCGCCGTGTGCGCGACCGACTGCGACGGCACGGTGCACCCGGGCGGGCTGTGCCGGCCGTGGCGGCCGGAGGACTCCAAGGCTGTCCGGCTCGAAGTACAGCGGGCGGCGAGGCTGCCGATCGGCCGGGCCGGAGAGTTGTGCAACCGGTTCGAGCCGCCGACGGCGACCTACCCCGAGGGGTCGTTCTTCGCCCGCGACGCCACGTGGCTGCTGGACCTGGTCTACGCGATGCTCACCGACCAGCACCCCGAGTTCCGCCCCGGCCGGGCAGAGCTGCGGGCGGCCGTCGAGGCGGACGACCAGGCCGCGGTCGACGCGGTGATGGAGCCGCTGGACCGCGCGGCGGCTCGGTTGATGACGAAGGAGGCCGAGCGGTGGTGGAGCGAGGTGAAGCCGCAGCTGGACGCGTACGCGGACTTCATCGACGCCGACGACCGGGAGATCCTGACGTGGCAGGAGGCCGACGACCGGGCTGCGATCGGCCGTCTGGTCGAAAAGTGGCGCAGGCGCTGGACGAAGAGCCGGAACACGAGTGGCTACATGGAGGCCCCCGGCGTGCTGTGGCTTGCCCCGAAAAGCTGGTTGGACGACCTTCTGGTTGAGCAGCACGGTGGCCACGGCGACGGTGCCCGGATCCGCCTCACCGACGGGCGCCCCGCCGTCGTGTACGCGGTGGAGTGGAGCGAGGCCGGCGCACCCGTCGCCTATCGCGTCCGTGAGCTAGAGCCGGGCCAGTACGGCAACGCCGGGAAGCTCGTGCCGTCGTTCCGCGACGAACTCGTCTCCCGCGACCAGGTCGCGGGAGAGCTGAACGACGCGTAGCCCGGTGGGGGCTGGGGGTCTTCGCCGGCCCCCAGCCCCCGCTGCCCCGGCCTAACGACGGGTGCCAAGTTCAGAAACAGGTCTCAGGCGGTCAGGCCGTCGACCCCGTCGATGTCCTGGCTGGGCTCCAGGTACTCCTGCAGCGCCCGCTCCCGCCACCGCTTCGCGCCCTCCGTGTAGTGCGCATCGCGCCGGTTGGCGGCCATGTGCGCCCGGGTCAGTTCGATGACCCAGCCGTCGACCCGGTGGTGCTTCTCCAAAGCGTCCAGCGCCTCGCGCACCCGCAGCCGCTCCTCCCCCTCGGCGGCCCGCCGCTTCTCGTGAAGGGCGTCCATGACGCAGACCTGCCCGACGCGCAGGAAATCGCGGTACTCCTGCCCGCCCTTCTCCAGCCGGGCCGCGGCCTCCTCCGTGGTGAGCGCACCACGGCTGCGCGCGGCGAGCGCGGTTGCAAGGTCGGCCATCTCCTGAAGGCGCTGCGCGTCGTATCGGGCGGTCCCCTCGGCGTACGACTCATCCGGGTGGCGGTCCATCAGGCCCCGCCCCTCCTGCGTCCAGTCGTGATTCCAGGCGTCCGGGTGCCGCGGCCCCCAGGTCTCCGCCCACGCGTACGGGCCGCCGGTTCCGACCCGCAGCAGGCCGGCGGCGATCCCGGCCGGGCCGCGGCCGCCGACGAACCAGGCGAGCGTCGTCCAGCCGTCCGTCTCGGACCAGACCCGCAGGTCGTACGTCGGGGCGTGCTTCTCCCCCTTGAACCAGACCGGCTCCGGCGTCGGCTCGGCCGAGGCCGGACGGCCCTCGGGCCAGGCGTTGAACGGCAGCCGGGGCACCACGGGCCGGTCGGGGTCGGCGTCGACCTGGTGGACCCGGGCGGGCAGGGTGCCCAGGTCGACGATGGAGTGCTGCCAGACCTCGGCGCGCAGGTCGCCGCAGTCCCCGCCGGCCGGACGGGACGGGCGGCCCAGCCGGTGGGCGACCAGGACGTCGGCCAGGAGGACGGCCTTGTCGAGACGGTCGCACCAGGCCCGCGTCCACCAGTGCGGTGTGGTGCCGGTGTGGTCCTCGCCCACGATCCCGTCCGGGACGTTGTAGATCCGCACCTCGTACGGCAGGTCCGGGCTGGGGCACACCGGATCGAGGGCGTGGGGGAAGGTGCCGGGCTGCTCCACCGACCAGCCGTTGTGGACGTAGCGCCAGAACGGCTGGTCGTTCGAGCACCAGACCACCGGCCACAGGGAGGCGACGTCCACCTGGCCGTCGCCGCGGCGGTGCGGCACGGGCACCCGAGTCCCCTTGGGCACCACCCCGACGTCACCGCGGACCTCGCGGATGACGACGCCGTCGGCGGCCGGCTCGGCGACGCCCCACCGCACGCCGTTGTCGCGCTGGACCATTGAGTGGCGGGCGTCCTCGTTCCAGATCACCGTGACGGGCACGATGCCGTGCTCGGCGACGACGTCGGACAGCGCGGCCACGACCAGGTCGTCCCACTCCGGGGACGCGGGATCGGGCGAGGCGGCGCGGAGGGCTTCGGTGTACTTCGCGCCCTTCCGGGCGGCGGCGCGGGCCCTCTTGCCCGCGGTGCTCTGCTTCTTCGGCGACATGCGTACTCCAGACCCAGCGGTCTCCCACGCTCCCGCCGGCCATGTGTACGTCGGGGCCGATCCAGGACAGAGCAGTGCTTGAACTCGCGGGCCCCGAGAGACCTTGACCGACGGCGTCCCGGGCGGCGTGGGCGCCAGGACAGCGGTGCACGGCAGTACGCGTCTAGCCGTTGGGTTCCACAGTAGAGGGAGTGGCGGACAGCCCGCTCGGAGATCGCGCGGGTCGCCTCCCTCTTCGCTTGGGGAGCAAGAGAGGCCACCCGAAGACAAGGGAGAGCAGGAAACGAGGAATTCGTGGCGGGTGGGACTGGTGTGACAGAAAGGCCCGGAGCATCAGGCGGAGGACGCCGGGCCAGGAACAGGCAGTTCGGGCGGCGAAGCGTCGGATGCCGCCTGGGTGAGTGCGAGTTGGATGCGGTCGGCAAGACCTGCGAGCTCGGTGGGCTCGGAGCTGTTGCCGTCGTGGTGGAGCTCCTGGGCGGCGACCTCGTCGAGGACCTGGTCGAAGCTCTTGGCGTTGGGCCCGTGGTGCTCGGGGAAGACCCGGGCGAGCCACCAGGCGGCCGCCCGCCAGTCCGGCCGCAGGTATCGCACCTGGCGCTCCTCGATCTCCTGGCCGGTGACCGGGTCGGTGAAGGTGCGCACACGCTCCTCCAGGACCAGGCTCCCGGCGCCGGCCTGCAGCACCCGGGCGAGCGCCCTGGTGGCCATCCGCGCGCGGGCCAGTTCCACCCGCCGTTGCAGGTCCACGTACGGCTCGTCGCGCGGGTCGGCGTCCTCGCCGTTCTCGCGGGCCTCGGCGGCGTCGCGGCCGCGGGCCATCCACCGGGCCACGGTGGCCCGGGAGACTCCGGCGGCCTCGGCGGCGAGGAAGGTGTTGGCCCCGACGGCGGAGGCCCGCTCGATGGCGTCGGCCCGTTCAGGGGTGAGTAGGCAGGGGCGGCCGGGGCGGCGGTTGTTCGATCTCATGGCGGCGGACCGTACGGACATCGACCGCTACCGTCGCGACCGTATCGCGCGTTCTGCGACAGGCCCTCACGCGCGCGGGCCTGCATGTGGGCCGTCCGGGTTCCTGCTGGTCAACGGGGCAGCCCACTCGGACCTGTTGGACCTAACGGGGTCAACCCTGTTGGGGGCAAGGGGCTGGCCTGCGGTTTTCCGGAACGGGGCGTGGTGCACCCGTCGCCGGACGAGGCGGTACGGTCGGGCGGTGACGCGAGCACGGGGACAGGCCCGGATGAGGAGAGAGCCATGGTCCAGGTAACGCTGGAGCCGCTGAGGATCCCGGAGCGGCTGCTGATGCCCGCGGTCTTCGAACGGGCGTGGACGGAGCCGGCCAATCGGCTCAAGCCGCGGATCCTGCTCCCCTCCACCTTTACGCGCCCGGGCCAGATCCTCCCCGGTGAGCAGCGGGTGTTCATCGTCTTCAACCGCAAGGGCGGCGCCGGGAAGACCACCACCACCCTGGAGCTGGCCTGCGCCTGGGCCGCGATGGGCTACACGGTGAGGATCATCGACGCCGACCCGCAGGACGCGGGCCTGACCGGGTGGCTGCAGCCGGTCTACCCCGAGGACTTGGCGCCCAGGAACCGGATGTCGCTCAAGAACGTGCTGTACGGCGAGGTCGGCCTGGACGAGGCGACCTACTACACGCGGTACAAGAACGTCTACATCGTCCCGAGCTACGAGGACTGCGCGGTCGCCGAGTACGACCCGGCGGTCAACGGAGAGCGCATCCTGCGCCGCGCCATCAAGCGCAGCGAGGCGCCGGTGGACATCACCATCGTCGACTGCCCGCCCAAGGTCGGGAAGCTGTCGACCTTCACCCTCGCCATCGGCGGGAAGGTCATCGTGCCGAGCCAGGTCAGCGCGCTGGACGCCAAGTCCAGCGAGTCCCTGCGGCAGACGATCGCCAACGCTCAGGACGAGTACGACGTCGAGGTCGTGGCCGCGGTCCTGTCCGCCTGGGACATCACGAACATCGCCAAGGAAGTCGGCAACGAGATGGCCGAGCACTACCCGGGCGCTCTGGTCTGCCCGGTGCGCAAGTCCGTCGACGCGAAGACGGCACCGGGCGACAACAAGTCGATCCGCGAGTACAGCAAACGGTCCACCACCACCCGCGACTTCGACCAGCTCGGTCGGATGCTGGTGGCGCCGCGAGGGGAAGCAGCATGAGTAACGGACTGCCGTTCGGACAGGGGAGCATCCTCGGCAAGGAACTGGGCGGCCAGGCGCCGGCCAGCCCGGGCACCAAGGAGAAGATCCCGGCCTACGTCACCCCGGCCGTCATGAACCGGCTGCGCAACACGGTGGTCGCCCTGCAGCGGATCGACGACGAGGACGCCGACGTACCGGTGTCGTTGTCCGCGTACGTGGAGGCCGCCGTCCTCGCGCAGATCCGACGCGACGAGCGCGAGTACAACGGCGGCAACCCGTTCCCGCAGCGCCGCCAGAAGAACCTCAAGACCGGGCCGCCGGTCACGAAGTAGCCCGGCCCGCCTCGGCTCCGACAGCCCCGCCTGCATGGCGGGGCTGTCGTGTATCCGCATGCCAGCAATAGTTGGGCCTGTTAGTTCTAATGGGTCTAATTAGTTGTTCTGGCGTGAGGGCGGCCCGGACGTGGCTACCGTGCGATCCGTGAAGAAGAAGCCCGACGACGTCCTGGACGAGATGCCCGAGCTGAAGGAGGCGGTCGTCTCCGCGTGCCGGGCCGCACCGTCCGAGGCCCGCGAGCGGCAGATCCGCGCTCACGCCCGCGAGCTGGTCCGCGCCCTCCGGCACGCCGACTTCCCGCTCGACGTCGACGCGGACCTGGCGGACGTCTTCGACCGGGACGCGCTCAAGGCGTACGAGCGCCTGGCCCTCGCCGGCGAACTGCGCGCCCGGGGCGGGGTGCGGCCCACCTCCGAGGCCACGGCGAACGTCCGCTCCGGCGTGATGACGCTGCTTCAGCGCGAGCTTGGCCTGGAGGTCGTCCACCTGCGCCCGCAGGAGGAACAGCCCCGCAAGGAACCGGTCGACGTCGCCCGGCGCGAGCGGATGCGCGCCAGCCTGCAAACCGTCGCCGACTACATCGGGCGGCGCACCCACTGGACCGCCGAGGGCGGCCTGCTCACCCGCGGCTTCCCCCGCTGGGTACGGATGCTGGCGATGGCCTCGGTCACCCTGGACACCGGATCCCGGGTCGGCGAGCTGTGCGCGCTCCGGCTGCAGGACCTCTCCCCCACCCTGGAGGAGGTCCGCATCGTGCGCCGGCCGCAGAACGCCCGCCCGGACGATCCGGTCTCCGTCGAGGTCTACCCGCTGCGCCGCGCGACCCGGGCCGCTCTGCAGCGCTGGTTCCTCGTGCGCCGCCTGCTGATGAACGAGCTCACCGGCAGCGCGGACGCGCTGTGGGTCTCGGTGCGCGGGAACCACTCCGGCACCATCGACGAGGAGACCGGCCCACGGCACCGGCCCGCCGGAACCCCCCTGCAGCCGCGCGGCGCCGGCCGGGCGTACGCCGCGGCGGTCGCCAAGGTGAACATCGAGCTTGGTGGGACCGAGGGCTGGAGCCCGCTCCCGGAGCGGATGGAGCAGCTGCGCCGCGGCGTCGCCGCGCCCGAGCTCCACCTCGTCCCGCCGCGCCCCGACGCCGAGAAGGCCGCCGTTCTCATGGGCCGCCTGGAGGACGCGGGCCGCCAACTCGCCGCCCTGCCCGACGCCCGGGCCACCGCGACCACCGGCCGCAGGGCCCGCGACGAGGCCCGCGGCACCCTGCGCGAGGCGTGGCGGCTCGGCGTCGAGCACCAGGTGCAGCTCGACGTCCTCGGCGCTTCCGGCCTGCTCGCCTACGGCACCCCGCGCGCCGGGTGGGAGCCCGAACTGCTCCGCGCCCTGGACCGGGCGGCCCGACTCACCCCGCTGTAGACCCATTGGGTCCAACAGGTCCAACGAGCCCTGCCCGCCCCGGCGAGTGGGGCTCGCCTAGTCGCTGGGAGTCGAACGTGCCGTGGGCTGCGTCGAGGTCAGCGTGCGTTGGACCTGTTAGGGCTAAGCCCATTGAGCGGCTCCGGTTCGGTGTGGCGGCACAGCCCGAAGGGGGTCATGGTCCCGTCGAAGGAGCCGTTCGCCGTGAGCTGGCGCATCACCGTGTTCAGCAAGGAGCCGGTGGTGTCCTGTGGCCACAGGGCGGGCGCGTTCCAGAAGTGCCGCCAGGTCGGGCCGTGGCCGTGTTCATCCCAGTAGGCGTCGATCCAGGCCAGCGCCTGCTCGCGCCATGCGGGGTCACCGGTGAGCCGCAGTGCGCGCTCCTGGACCGGCCTGGACGTTTTCCACCACCGGTGGTTCTTGGGATCCAACGCGCGGGCGAGGATCTCCAGTCCCTCCTCCGCAGTGATGTCCGGGCACCGCGGGCATCGGACGGCCCGGGCGATCGACTCCTGCACCCTCGCCGCCCTGTTCTGCCGGGCGGCGAGCCGGTTCTTCGTCGCTGTCTCGCTCACGGAGTCAGCCTTGCCAGCTCGCCCTACCGGCTCAAGGAGACACGCTGCCGTTCGAGCCGCGCCAGGGCGTCAGCGGATCAGTCGATGCCCGCCTGCGATCAGGAGCCCTGCCTGGACTGCCCGCGGTCCGGAAGCCCCTGCTTAGGAACGGTTGGATCTGTTAGTCCCAACAGTTCCAACTGACAGTTTGGCGGGGAGGACGTCGGTGAGGAGGTCGCTGCGCCACATTACGATCTGCTCGGTGCCGAAGCCGTACCAGCCCGCGCCCCGGGCCACCCGCAGCCTCGCGTCGGTGCGTTCCCAGTAGGCCAGGCGCGACTCGTCGCGTTCGTCGACCTCGTACGGGGCGGCGGTGAGTACTGCGGGCCGGGCGTCCTTGAGCCAGGCGAGCTGGTGGTCCATCCAGCCGCTGTCGAGATGGGGCGTGCCGTAGCGCGTGCACGGACCGCCGTCTTCGTAGCGGGGGCGGCAGGGCTGGTTGTTGTCCCGACGCAGCCACAGCGGGCAGCAGCCGGCCTCGCTGAGGCGCAGCCCGTAACGCTCCGCCCAGGCGACCACCACCTCTTGGCGGGCCCGGGCCCTTAACGCGCGTTCGTCGTACTCCGCGGGGTCGGCATGGCGCAGTCGCGGTGGCGGGGGCGTCAGGCCGTAGGGCCAGCGGATGCCGCACTCGTCCTGTCCGAGGACGACGGCGGCGCGGTCGTACAAGTTGTCGTCGTTCATGCCGTGGACAACGAGCCGGAGGTGCTTCGGTCGCCTCAAGGGCGGTCGGTGCAGCAGCCGGTGCTCGGCGGGGGTGGGAGTTGTGAGGGCGCCCGAATGCCGTTCGGCTGGGACGTCCGTCCCATGGCGCGGGGCAAGCGGTTCCGCCAGGAGCGGAAGGATCTCGTCGCCGGCGACCGCGGCCTCGGTGCCGGCGGCGGGTAGTTCGTTGTTCAAGGGGCTGCGGGGGCCGGCGCGGGGCCTGCGGCAGGGCGGGCGCGAAGGCGCCCAGGCGAACAAGATCGTTTGCTCTTCGCCTGATTGTCGGTCTCCACGGGCGGCGAGATTTCACCCAACTAGTCATATTTTTAACGCTGTTGTGGAGGGCGATTCACGTGCAACCGCACATGCATGTGTGAGATAGGCGACTTTGCGATGGGGAACCCGGCACTCAGTTCCGGACGTAGTCGCAGCCCAGCGGAGGGCGAAGGGTGCGGTGGGTGCCTCCAGTTGAGGGTGCATGCTTCCTGCACCTGTTTGAGCTGGCACTCGGTGCCCCATCCACCCGGTTGTCGGGGGCAGTTGGCGTCAGACGCGGAATCCGCACCGTGCGGGTACGCTGCTGTGCATTCGTCACCCCCAGGGCCCGAGACCACTCGTGGCTCCCCGCGGGAGCCCACGAAGGATGTGGGCCACCCACGGGTCCTACGAAATCCGTAGGTCCCACGGAAAGGGGTGATTGATCCCGATGGCTGTGCAGGACGAGCCGGAGGGGCACTGCCGCTGCTGCAGCAAGCGGGTCCCGCCGCACCGACGGGCGGTCCGCTGGCTGGGGCCGGTGGCCTTCGCGATCTACCGGATCGTGCGGGACTACGGGCCGTTGTAACGCGAAGAGCCCCGACCTAACGGTCGGGGCCGCGCTGCAGGCGGAGTGCTGAGGGAGGGCCTCACCTTGATGCTTCGCGGGCTTCGGGTGGGGCCCTCCGCATGTCCGAATGCAGATACCGCGGCAAGCGCAAGGTAAAGCCCCCTGGGCGTGACATCGATCACACCGGATTGCCGCAGTGCCCCCATCTTGCCTTGGTGGGGGGGATTTCGCACCGCCTGGTCGCATGTTGATCTGCGGAGTTCACCCCTGCTTGTCCGGTAACGGCCCAGGCCGCAGCCGGGTTGCGGCCGGTTTCACCCCTCAAATGAGTGATGCACATCACGCCACGTATGGGTGAGGGGGTGGACACTCAAGCGCTTGTCTTTTGAGGCATTTGCCGGGACTTTCCCTCATGCAAAGGTCGGAATGAGGCGTTCCGAAAGTGGAGGGAGGTACCTTACTGGCGCCCACCGACAAAGGGGCGGCACTGAGCTAGCCGTTCACCCGGATGGGGAAGGCGGCCCCGACCGTACGCCACGGCGCCGACAACCTCTCGTGATCTTTCCCCATCCTTCGAGTGGTCTTCAGCGGGGAATCAGCATGCGCGCGGGGCGTCATCTGGTAGGGCCATCGACTGCAGTGCCGCGCGAGCACGACCTCACCCGACCGCCCGTACAGCCGGCAGTGGCCGCCCTCCGGCGTCGCCTTCGCCTCGACCGCGAGATGCGCATGGCCTCGGCGCGGGCAGGATGCCGACGGGGACCGCACACCGCCGGCGGACCCATTGGGCCCAACAGGGTCAACCTCGGCGCCACCGCCGGGCTCTCGGCGAACGCCCGATCGCGGCCTTCAGCTCGCAGACCCGCCCGATCGCGTCACAGGCAGGCGTCACACGGTGGCGCCTGCTGAACGCAAACGCCTCCGCCAAGCCCTCGTCCGGCACCGGTGTGCCCGGAGCACCAGGTCCTCGCCGCCGATCGGCAGCTCGACGTCGAGGGCGTCGTCGGCCGGCGTCTCCGGCACCCACGCCGCCTGTTCGCTTTCGTCCAGGCCGTCGATCCCCTTGCCGTCCCGCAGCCGGTCGAGGCGGTCCTCGCCAGGGCCGGGCGTCACCGCGACGGCCGTCATCCACTGCTCGAAGTCGTTCAGCCCGGTCAACGAACGGCAGGCAGCGCCGCGGTTCCGCTCGCCGTCGAGCCGTAGGCTGCTGACCTGCGAAAGGAACACTTCGTGGAACTTCGTGGAACCGTCCTACGCGCGCGCGTGGCACGAGGTTGGACCTGTTGGGGTCAATGGGGCCAACCGTCGGTCGGGGTCTCGACGCCGTGGCGGGCGGCGCGCAGGTCGGCCAAGACCTCCAGGGCTTCGGTGCGGGCGGCTGCGGCAACCTCCCCCAGCGCAGAGCCGGGGGAGGCGAGGACGTGGCGCAGGGCGTTCAGCTGGGCCGCGAGGCCGGGCCCGTCGAGTTCGCGGTGCCAGTCGGTGAGCTTCTCGGCAGGAGCGGTGCAGGCCAGGAGCTCCCAGGAGTCGTCCAGACAGGCCAGGGACCACACGGCGGCGCGCAGCCGGGACGCGTTGGCCCGGCACCAAGTTTCCTCGGCCCGGTCGCGGGCCCGCTTGGCGCGCTGCTTCTCCGGATAGCGGTCGCCGCGGTAGGTGGCGGCGTCGCGCTCTAGGCGGACGAACCGGCTCTCGGCGCTTGTACGGCTGGCGAGCCCGAGGGAGTCGGCGACCTGCTGCCAGGAGGCCCCGCGCCGGCGGGCGGCCCGGGTGAGGTCGCGCTCCAGGGTGTCCAGCGCCGCGCGGGCCTCGTCGAGCTGGGTGAGCGCGGCGAGGACGTCGTCGGCCGGCACCTCCGCCTGCTCGGCGTTGTCGAGGCTGTATCGGTCGGCGGCCGCGCGCACGGCGTGCATCGCCCGCACCGGGTCGTACCAGCCGCGGCCGCCGCTGTACTTCGCCCTCAGCAGCGCCTCGGCGGCCTCCAGCGTCTGCTCCCGGGCCTCGGGGTCGATCTTCTTCGCCATGGCGGGCAGCCTGCCACCCCACCGACCGCGTCCGCGATTCGCGGACGGCCACGCTGAGCGTTCACTCAGTGAACATCGCATATGCGGACGATCTAGCCGAAACACGGCGCGATCTGGACGGATACCCGCGCACCCTGGGCCGGCCGATCATGCGGAACAGGCCCGAGGAGGGGCTCTGGAGGGTGCGTGGAGCACCTGTCCCGGCGCGACGGCCTCCGAGTTCCCCGATCATGCTCCGGGGGCTGCACGCCACCGTCGGACCCATTGGACCTAACGGGGTCAACCTTGGCGCGGCCGCCTTCGCGCCGGCTGGGCCACCGCATCGCCGGCCTCTCGGCGAATCCCCGCCCGCGGCCTTCAGCTCGCAGACCCGCCCGATCGCGTCACGGGTAGGCGTCACACGGTGACGCCTGCTGAACGCGAACGCTTCCGCCAGGCCCTGGTGCGGCACCGCGGTGAGCAGTACTGGCTGTCGGACCGCTTGGTCTTCCCGAACGGGGTGTCGCTGGAGTACCAGGTGCTGCCGCACTCCGGGCACAGGAACCTGGGCCAGGGGTGCCGGCGTCCTTCGAGCACCGCACGCAGTGCCTCGCCGCCGGCGTCGATCGCCGCGCGCCGGGCCCGCATCTGGCGCCAGGCCCTGGTGCGGCAGGCGGCCCCGCAGTACCGGCGCGACCGCCTGCTGCCCTTCGGCAACTCCATGCCGCACTGGCTGCACCGCCGGACATTCCTCCTGGCCATACCTCCAGGGTCCCCCCGTCCAGCGGCGCGGGCCAGAGATCGGCCGCGGGTTGCGGAAGTCGGGGTGGCACTGGATCGGCTCGCAGGACCTGTACTCCTGCCCGGCCCCGGCGCGGGGCCTGCTCGATCAGCCCCTCCTGCCGCTGCTGCGTCCGCGGTGGTATCCGCTGCTCGCGGCTTGGGCTACGCGGCCGGAGCTGCGGCGGCGTAGCTGCTCCGGCATGGTGGCCACGTCCTCGAACGCCGCACGCAGTTCGGCGATGTCGGGGTGCGGGTGCCCGGCCTGCTGTTCGTAGTCGCCCAGCACCTGCTCCACCGCCCGGTGCAGCCGCGCGACCTGGGGGTCGGCGAGGGGATCGGCGGACACCTCGACATATTCGGCGAGGGCCGGGGGTCCGGCCACCGTGCGCCGGCGGTGGCCGGTGGGTGAGGCCGTCCACCGACCGGTGTCCGTGTCCTGGACTGCCTCGGTGAGCGGGTAGACCCGGCGCTCCTTCTCCCGGTCGTACCAGTCCTCGCCGGTCTCGATCCAGTGCAGTCCGTCCGGCCCCCGCCAAAGCCTCGTGGGGTGCAGCGTCGTCATGGCGTCCTCCGCATCGTCGTTGCCGGACGGCCCGCGCCGTCCCGTCCTGTACCCGCCCGTAACGAAACTTGGCCTTTTCGTGACTGGTGTGATGTGACTGGGGCCGGAGATGGCCCAAGGGCTCGGAGTGCGTCCGGCATTCACGCACGGCGCGGATTGGCCCTGTTGGGTCTAATGGGTCCATCTCGAAAGGGGCGCTGTGGGGCTGGTTCTCAGTCGGACCCGTTGGGTCCGACGGGCTCGATCGCCGCGGCCTCTGCTTTCCGCTGTGCAGGCAGGACGGCGA
>NZ_JBIRGU010000024.1:0-37432 GCF_044328175.1 Streptomyces sp. NPDC017979
CCCCCCGGGGCCCCGCCCCCCCCCCCCCCGCCCCCCCCCCCCCCCCCCCCCCCCCGGGGGGCCCCCCCCGCGGCCGCTCCCCCGCCCTCCCTCCAGAGAAGGACCCGTCACCATGACCCCCACCCCCGAACCGACCGCGGGCGGCCCGCTCGCGGGCGTCCGGGTCGTCGAGCTCGGCGGCATCGGCCCCGGGCCGTTCGCCGGGATGATCCTCGCCGACCTGGGCGCGGAGGTGATCCGCGTCGATCGGCCCGCCGAACACGGCAGCCCGTCGCGGCATCCGATCCTCCACCGCAGCCGGCGCTCCATGACCGCCGATCTGAAGGACCCCCGGGGCATCGCCGTCGTCCGCAAGCTGATCGACGGCGCCGACGCCCTGATCGAAGGGTTCCGCCCCGGCGTCACCGAGCGGCTCGGCCTCGGCCCCGGGCCCTGTCTGGAGGGCAACCCCCGGCTGGTGTACGGCCGGATGACCGGCTGGGGCCAGGACGGACCGCTCGCCCAGGCCCCCGGCCACGACATCAACTACATCGCCGTCGCAGGGGCGCTGGCCCAGGTCGGCCCGGCCGACGGCGATCCGGTCGTCCCGCTGAACCTCTTCGGCGACATGGGCGGCGGCGGTCTGCTGCTGGCCCTCGGCATCAGCGCCGCCCTGTACTCGGCGCGGGTCACCGGCCGGGGCCAGGTGGTGGACGCGGCCATGACCGACGGCACCGCGATACAACTCGCCCTGCTCCAGGGCCTGCTGCGGACCGGACGCTGGACCGAGGGCCGCGGGAGCAACCTCTTCGACGGCGCCGCGCCCTTCTACCGCACCTACCGCTGCGCGGACGGCCGGCACCTGGCGGTCGGCTGCGTGGAACCGCAGTTCTACGCCGCCACGCTGCGGGTGCTGGGGCTCACCGACGATCCGCTCTTCGCGGAGCAGCACGACCGCGGGGCGTGGCAGGGGATGGCCGCACGGCTCGCGGAGGTGTTCGCGACCCGCCCGCGGGACGCCTGGGCGGCGGACTTCGACGGCACCCAGACGTGCGTGACGCCCGTACTGGACTGGACGGAGGCGGCCCGGCATCCGCACAACGCGAGCCGCGGCACGTACCGGAGCACCCCCGACGGCTTCCCCGAGCCGGGGACCGCGCCCCGCTTCCTGGGCACGCCGTCGGCAGAGCCGCGGCCGGCCGGGCCGACGGGCAGCGACACCGACGAGGTGCTGACGGAGTTCGGGATCGGCGCCGAAGAGTTGGCGGGCCTGCGGGCGGCGGGGGTCGTCGGCTGACGCGGACGGTACGGGGCCGGGGGCCGGGACGCGGTGTGCGTCCCGGCCCCCGGCCCGTTCTCGTTCGCGCCGGAGGTCGGCGGGGCCGGCGGGGCCGGCGGGGCCGGCGGGGGCGCAGCACCGTCTCCTGGACCACGGAGGCGACGAGTTCCCCGTCGCGGGTCCAGAACTCGCCGTGCACCAGGCCCCGGCCGTCGCCCGCGGTGGGGCCGCGCTGGACGGCCAACAGCCGGTCGTCGGCGCGGAACGGCCGGTGGAATTCGGGCCCGGGTCCGGGTACGAGGGCCGGGTGGGCAGGCGGAGTGCGCGGTGCGGGCTGCGCGGTGCGCGGGGCCGTGCGTTCCCGCGGTTTCAGAGGAGTTCGAGGATCGTGGCGTTGGCCATGCCGCCGCCCTCGCACATGGACTGGAGGCCGTAACGGATGCCGTTGTCCCGCATGTGGTGGACCAGGGTGGTCATGATGCGGGCGCCGGAGCCGCCGATGGGGTGGCCGATCGCCATCGCCCCGCCCAGGGGGTTCATCTTCGCGTAGTCAGCGCCGGTCTCCCGCAGCCAGGCGAGGGTGACGGAGGCAAAAGCCTCGTTGATCTCGAAGACGCCGATGTCGTCGATCGACAGACCGGCCTTCTTCAGGGCCTTGGCGGTGGCGGGGATCGGCCCCTTGAGCATGGTCACCGGGTCGGTTCCGGCGAGGACGGCGGTGTGGATGCGGGCCATCGGGCGCCAGCCGCGGGCACGGGCGATCTCGCTGGTGGTGATGAGCAGGGCGCCGGTGCCGTCGGAGACCTGGGAGGCGTTGCCGGCGGTGATCGAACCGCCCTCGCCGAAGGCGGGCTTGAGGGCGGCGAGGGTCTCCGCGGTGGAGCCCCGGCGGATGCCCTCGTCGGTGTCGAAGACGCGTTCCGCGCCGTCCGGCCCGGTGACGGTGACCGGCACTATCTGGGCCTTGAAGCGGCCCTCGTCGACGGCGCGGGCGGCGCGGGCGTGGGAGTCCAGACCGTGCTGGTCCATCTCGGTGCGGGTGATGCCGTACTCGTCGGCGATCAGTTGGGCGCCCATGCCCTGGTTGAAGCGGACGTTGTCGTACCGCTTCCAGACGTCGGGGCCGAAGGGTTCGCCGAAGGTGCCGTCGAGGCGGGTGGTGCCGAGCGGGATCCGGCTCATGACCTCCACGCCGCCGGCCACGGCCACGTCGTACTGTCCCGAGATCACTCCGGCGGCGGCCTGGTGCACGGCCTGCTGCGAGGAGCCGCACTGCCGGTCGACGGTCACGCCGGGCACGGATTCGGGCCAGCCCGCGGCGAGTACGGCGGCGCGGCCGACGCAGCCGGTCTGCATGCCGACCGTACCCGCACAGCCCCAGATCACGTCGTCGACCAGGGCGGGGTCCAGCCCCGTCCGGTCCACCAGCGCGTTCAGCACGCGGGCCGACAGCGAGGCGGAGTGCTGCTGGGCGAGCGAACCGTTCCGCTTGCCGACCGCGGTTCGCACCGCATCGACGACGACTGCGTCACGCATGGGATCTCCTTGCCGGATCTACCGTTGATCGCGAATTTCTCCTCACCCAAGCTAGCTGCTTGTACCTCTTGACACTAGGGACGTTCACATAAAAAGTGAATCTGTCATAACCAACAGAGAGGGTCGATCGGGATGGGAACCATGGACGGCAGGGTCGCGATCGTCTCCGGGTCGGGCCGGGGCATCGGACGGGCGATCGCCCTCAAGCTGGCTTCCGAGGGCGCGTCGGTGGTCGTCAACGACCTGGACGCCGGACCCGCCGCGGAGACGGTCGCGACGATCGAGGCCGCCGGCGGGAAGGCGGCGGTCTGCGTCGGGTCGGTCACCGACGAGGGCTTCGCCGAACGCTTCACCGGCACCGCCGTCGACACCTTCGGCGGCCTCGACATCGTGGTCAACAACGCGGGCTACACCTGGGACACCGTCATCCAGAAGATGACCGACGAGCAGTGGCACACGGTCCTGGACGTCCATCTGACCGCTTCGTTCAAGATCCTGCGCGCGGCCCTGCCGCACTTCCGGGCCAACCCCGTCCCGTACCACCGCAAGGTCGTCAACATCTCATCGACGAGCGGCTACTACGGCAACCTCGGCCAGGCGAACTACGCAGCGGCCAAGGCAGGCATGATCGGTCTGACGAAGACGTTGGCCAAGGAGTGGGGCCGCTACGGGGTCAACGTGAACGCCGTGGCCTTCGGCTTCGTGCTGACCCGGATGACCGAGGTCACGGCCGCCGACAACGCGACGCTCTCCATCGACGGCCGGGACATCAAGGTCGGCCTCAATCCGGAGAAGGCCGCCATGGCCGCGAAGGTCATTCCGCTGGGACGCCCCGGCACCCCCGAGGAGGCCGCGGGCGCCGTCTACGCGCTCTGCCTCCCGGAGACCGACTACGTCTCCGGCCAGTGCCTCGTCGTCGACGGAGCGCGGGTATGAGGCGCACCCTCTACGGCCCCGAGCACGAGGCGTTCCGGGCGACCGTCCGGGCCTTCATCGCCGACAAGGCCGTCCCCCACCTCCACGAGTGGGAGCGGGCCGGGCAGGTCCCCCGCTCGGTCTTCAAGGGCCTGGCGGAGATCGGGGCCCTCGGTTTCGACATCCCCGAGGAGTACGGCGGCACCGGGCCCGCGAGCTACCGCTTCCAGGCGGTCATCCACGAGGAGGTGGCACTGGCCGCCGCCTCCATCGGCCACCACCACGTCAACACCGGCGTGGTGCTGCCCTATCTGCTGCGGCTCGCGAACGAGGAGCAGCGGGGGCGCTGGCTGCCGGGCTGCGCCGCCGGGGACGTCCTGCTGGCCATCGCGATGACCGAGCCGGGCACCGGATCGGACCTGGCGGGGATCAGGACCACGGCCCGGCTGTCGGCGGACGGCGGCCACTACGTGCTCAACGGGGCCAAGACGTTCATCACCGGCGGCGCGGTGGCCGATCTGGTGCTGGTGGTCTGTCGGACCTCGCCCTACGACCCCGGGGACCGCCGGGCCGGGCTGACGATCCTCTGCGTCGAGTCCCGCAGCGAGGGCTTCGCGGTCGGCCGGAAGCTGGAGAAGATCGGCCGGCACAGCATGGACACCGCGGAGCTCTCCTTCAGCGACGTCCGGGTGCCGGTGGCGAACCGGCTCGGGGACGAGGGCCGGGCCTTCGGCTATCTGTCGCAGAACCTGCCACGGGAGCGGCTGTCGATCGGGGTGGCCGGGGTGGCCCAGGCGCGGGCCGCGATCCGGTTCGCCACGGAGTACGTCAAGGAGCGCCGGGTCTTCGGCAGCCGGGTCGCCGACTTCCAGAACACCAAGTTCACCCTGGCGGCCTGCGAGGCGGAGTTCCGGGCGGCCGAGGCCCTGGCCGACCGGGGCGTCGAGTTGGACGACGCCGGTGAGCTGACGGCCGCGGAGGCCGCCCGGATCAAACTCTTCGGTACGGAGGTCGCCGGGCGGGTCGTCGACGCATGCCTCCAGTTGCACGGCGGTTACGGCTACATGACGGAGTATCCGATCGCCCGGCTGTACGCGGACACCCGGGTCTCCCGGATCTACGGGGGCACCAGCGAGGTGATGAAGACGATCATCGCCAAGGACCTGGGACTCTGAAGGACGCGCGAGAGGGGGTGCCACCGGTCCGGTGGCACCCCCTCCGCCGCGCTCCGGGCGGTCGGCCGTCAGAGCAGTTCGACGACGGTGGCGTTGGCCATGCCGCCCGCCTCGCACATGGACTGGAGGCCGTAACGGATCCCGTTGTCCCGCATGTGGTGGACCAGGGTGGTCATCAGCCGGGCGCCGGAGGCCCCGAGGGGATGGCCGATCGCCATCGCCCCGCCCAGGGGGTTCATCCGCGCGCCGTCCGCCCCGGTCTCCGCCAGCCAGGCTGCGGTGACCGGGGCGAACGCCTCGTTGATCTCGAAGGCCCCGATGTCGTCGATCGACAGACCGGCCTTCTTGAGGGCCTTGGCGGTCGCCGGGGCGGGGCCGAGGGCCATCGTGATCGGGTCGGCACCGGTGACGACGGCGGTGTGCACCCGGGCCAACGGCCGCCAGCCGCGGCGCGCGGCGATCTCACTGGTGGTGATCAGGAGCGCCGCGGCACCGTCCGAGATCTGCGAGGAGTTCCCCGCGCTGATCACGCCGTTCTCCTTGAACGGGGTGGCGAGGGCGGCCAGCTTCTCCGGGGTGGATCCGGTACGGATGCCCTCGTCGGCGGTGACCCGCTGCTCGGAGCCGTCGGCGGCACGCGTGACCACGGGTGCGATCTGTGCGTCGAAACGTCCTTCCGCCGTGGCGCGGGCGGCCTTGTCGTGCGATTCCAGGGCGAGTTCGTCGAGCCGGGTGCGACTGAACCCGTACCGTTCGGCGATCAGCTCGGCGCCCAGCCCCTGGTTGAACTCCTCCACGCCGTACCGCTCGCGGACCGCGGGTCCGAAGGGCCTGCCGTACTCGACGGCGTTGCGCGCGGCGCCGATCGGGACCCGGCTCATCGACTCGACGCCCCCGGCGACCACGATGTCGTACTGCCCGGCCACCACCAGACCGGCCGCGAAGTGCACGGCCTGCTGCGAGGAGCCGCAGGCCCGGTCGACGGTCACCCCGGGGATCTCCTCGGGCCAGCCCGCCGCCAGCACCGCGTACCGGCCGACGTTGGATGCCTGTTCGCCGATCTGGCTGACGCACCCCCAGACCACGTCGTCCAGGTCCGCCGGGTCCAGTCCGGCGCGCCGGGTCAGGGCGGTCAACACATGGGCCGAGAGATCCACCGGATGGACGCCGGAGAGCGCTCCGGCGCGTTTGCCGACCGGGGTCCGGACGGCCTCGACGATGACTGCGTCACGCATGGGTGCTCCGACTTCCGAGGGAATCTTTCCTACCCGATATCAGGAATCAATCTCCTGACAGAGTAGGCACCAACAAACCACAAGTGAAGGCTCGCTAACTTTGATACATGTCATGTTCGGGGGCGGTGGACAAGCCGCCCCAGCACGGTCACTCCTTGCCCGGAACCCCATCGGCCGGGGCGGAGGGGGGCTCGGGGGCCTCGGCGGCGGCGATGGCGGCGAGCTTGGCCGCGTCCCGCTCGGGATTGATCATCAGCATTCCGACCAGCCCGCCGACGATCAGCACGACTCCGACCAGGGTGAAGCCGGTGGTGTAGCCGGCGGCCTTGGTGGCGGCGTTCTCGACGATGCCGCCGAGGACCAGCGGCGCCAGGAAGCCGCCCACCCCGTAGACCGCGGTCACGGCCGCCAGGACGACTCCGCGCTGCTTCAGCGGGGCGACATCGCTGATCGCGGCGAACGTGGCGCCGTATCCCGCGGACCCCATGCAGGCGCTGAGCACCAGCAGTGCCATGTGCAGCGGCCCCGCGTCCAGCGGCGCCCAGGCGAGGTGCAGCACCCCGGCGGCGATCACCAGGGAGGACCCCAGGACGCCCCGGGACATCCTGCTGCTCACGCCCCGCCGGGTCAGGGCGGCGGAGACGAAGCCGATGGCGATGACGGCGACCATCCCGCCGAGATAGGGCAGGGCGGTCAGATTGCCCGCGGTCCGGGCCTCGTAGCCGAGCCCCTGCTCCAAATAGGGCTTCAGCCAGGAGATCTTGAGCGAGGTCGAGGCGTAGGCCGCGAAGAACATCACGGAGATGCCGATCACCGAGGCCGTGGTGAGGGCCGCCCGCAGGGGGACCCGGTCCGGCAGCACGTTCCCGGCGGCATGTGCACCGGCGCCGCCCTGGTTCCCCTCCCGACCCACGGCCAGCCAGATGCCGGCCACCACCAGACCTGCCACGGCCAGGGCGACGAAGGCGGCGTTCCAGGAGTGGTCGGTGACGATCCACGTCAGGGTGGGGGCGCCGATCACGGCGCCGACGTTGGCGCCCGCGATGATCACGGAACTGGGGAGCGCCCGCTTCTCCGGCGGGAACCAGGTGTGCGCGATGTACATGGCCAGCGCCGTCGTCGGCCCTTCGGCGAAGCCGAGCACGACGCGCATCGCCACCAGGGTGCCGAAGCCCACCTGCCAGCCCATCGGGAGCAGGCTGAGGGACCAGATCACCATGATGACCAGCAGCAGGATCCACGGCCGCACCCGGGTCATCAGCCAGCCGCCGACGATGCCGCCGACGGCGAAGAGGGCGAAGAAGCTGGCCTGGACGACACCGAACCGGGCCTCGCCGATCCCCAGGTCCTTCATGATCGCGGGTCCGGCGATATTGGTGATGATCTTGTCCGCGTAGTTCATGACGAGTACGAGGACCAGGGCCCAGACGACGAGCCAGCCGCGGCGCTCGGTCGGGCGGCCCGCCGGTGGTACGGCGCCGCCCGGGGAGGCGGGATCGGTGGTGCGGTCCGCATGGATGGTCACGGGGTCTCCCTCGAAGAAGTCGGGAAGGGGGGCGGCGGGCACGACTCACGCGGGTCATTTCCGGCCCTCCACGGGACCGGCGCTCTCACCAGAACGAAAGGGAAGCATCACAAACAAGCCACGACAAGGCTTCTGACAAGGCTTTCTCTGACACACCCACGAATCGTGATGGTTACCAGAGATTCACCTCGGGGGGACGCGAAAGGGCGGGAGGGGTTTCCCCGTCCCGCCCGGCGAGCCCGTTAAGGGCTGTCCCGTAATCCCCGGTGGATCAGCGCGCGGCGTCGGATGCGGTGCATCGCAAGGCGGAGGGTCGTCCTCATACTGGGCGTATTCGGGCGATCCGACAACGCAGCGAGGTGCCGTAGCTGTCGTCGTGCGCCCGCCGGGAATTACGGGACAGCCCTTAGCAGGCCCTTCCGGCTCGGAGTTCGCGTTTGAGGATCTTCCCCGAGCCGGACATCGGCAGCTCTTCGGCGAACTCGACGCTGCGGGGCACCTTGTAACCGGCGATCAGCTTCCGTACGTGCGCCCTCAGGTCGTCCTCGGTCGCCGCCGCCCCGGGCCTGAGCACGACCACGGCGTGCACGCGTTCGCCCCAGTGCTCGTCCGGCAGTCCGATGACGGCGCACGAGGCCACGGCGGGGTGGGCGGCCAAGGCGTTCTCCACCTCGCCGGAGTACACGTTCTCGCCACCGGTGATGATCATGTCCTTGATGCGGTCGGCGATGAAGACGTAGCCGTCGTCGTCCATGAAGGCGCCGTCGCCGGTGTGCATCCAGCCGTCGCGCAGCACGGCGGCGGTCTCCTCCGGCCGGTTCCAGTAGCCCGGCATGAGGTGGTCGCCCCGGCAGACGACCTCCCCGACCTCGCCGCGCCGGGCCTCGGTGCCGTCGGGGCGGACGATCCGCACCTCGCAGTGGGCGAGCGGACGGCCCGCCGAGCGCAGCAGCGCCCCGCCGGCCCGGTGCTCCTCGCCGCCCAGGAGGGTGATCATGGCGGTCTCCGTCATGCCGTACCCCTGGAAGAACTCCGCTTCCGGGAAGACCTCCATGGCACGCCGCAGCACCGATTCGGAGATCGCGGAGGCGCCGTAGCTCACCCGCCGTACCGAGGTCAGGTCGTACTCCCCCACGTCGGGGTGGTCGATCAGCATCTGGAGCATGGTCGGCACCAGGGGGAGGCTGGTGATCCGGTGCTCCTCCAGGGCCCGGAGCACGCCTTCGGCGCTGAAGCCGGGGAGGAAGACGAAGGAGCCGCCGATGCTGTTCTGCCCCGACCAGCCGGCCAGCGCCGCGATGTGGAACATGGGCGCCGCGACCAGCATTCGGCCGCCCGGCACCGAGGTGGAGGCCGAGGCGAGGGTGCCGAGGGCGGAGGTGAGCAGGGAGCGGTGGCTGACCATGACCCCCTTGGGCGCTCCCGTGGTGCCTCCGGTGTAGACGAGGGCGGCGAGCCGGTCGCCGCCGGCCCTGATGTCCTCGACCGGACCGGATTCCGCGATCAGTTCCTCGTAGTCCCGGGTGCCGGGGGGACCGGCCGCCTCGCCGCAGTAGACGACGGCCCGGAGTTCCGGGCAGCCCGCGCGGAGTTGCGGCAGGAGGTCGAGGAAGGGCTCGTCCACCAGCAGCACCCCGGCGCCCGAGTCGTTCAGCGCCGCGATGATCTCGGCCGGGCTCCAGCGGAGGTTGACGGGGGTGACGGCGGCCGCGATCCACCAGGAGGCGTAGAAGGTCTCGTGGTAGCGGTCGGAGTTCCCGGCCAGGATCGCCACCCGGTCGCCCTCGGCGACACCGAGCCCGCGCAGCCCGCCCGCGAGCCGGGCGACCCGGTCCCGCACCTCCCGTACCGACCTGCGGCGCTCCCGGCAGATCGTCATGGTCTCGTCCGGCGTGCGCTGTACGGCACGGTGCAGGGACTGGGTCAGATACATGGCGGACACCCATCCTGGAGGAAGGCGGAAACGGGAGGCGGCGAAGGGGAGGGCACGCGGGCGGGCCGGGGCCGTCCGGGCATGCGCCGGTCACCCCACTGCCACAGCGACGTCGGTGACGGAATGTGTAATTCACTTTCGCCGACCTCGACACCTCGGTCAATAGCCGTGAGGTGGTCTGATACTGGGCAGCTCACCCCACTCATGGGATACCAACTATTCACTTCCTGGCTCCACGGGCCGGGTGTCCCGGGCCGGGGGACGGTATCGGCGGGCCGGTCGAACGGGCCCGGACGTCAGCGGCGGACCCGCCGGTGAAGCGTCCCCGACACCCCGAACCAGCGGTGGCAGGAGCGGGTGAGAACGCTCTGCTCGCTGTAGCCGAGCAGCCCCGCGAGCCGCCCCATCGGCATGTCCGTATCGCGCAGCCAGCGCTCCGCCTCCTCGCGCCGGACGTCGTCGACGAGCGCGGCGAAGGTGGTCCCCTCGGCCGCGAGCCGTCGCTGGAGGGTGCGCGGATGGAGACAGAGGTGCCCGGCGATCAGATCGCGGTCGAGATTGCCGGCGGGCAACAGTCGGCGCACCAGGGTGCGCACCGGCCCGGAGACCCTGCCGCCGGTGAAATCGCCGGTCAGGGAGGTCAGGTACTGCTGGACCACCTCGTGCACCGCACTGTCCGAACGAAGCGGCCGGGCGAGGTCGTCGGCCCTGAGCAGGAAGCCGGCGTACGGCTCCGCGAACCGCACCGGGCAGGTGAAGTAGCTGCGGTACTCCTCTTCCGGGGCCAGGGCGTCGTGCGGCAGATGAACCGAGAGCGGGACGAAGTCGGGGCCGATGACCATCCGGAACGCCCGGACCGTGGCAGCGACGGACAGTTCGGTGATCTGTCGGTGCGCGGGCAGCCCGGGGACGGCGATCTCGAACCTCAGCCGGACGTGGCCGGTGCCGGGGATCCGGTCGATGGGGACGACGATCGCCGGGCTGTACAGGGCCAGATAGCGGTGGACGGCGCGGAACGCCTGTCCGGTGGTCGGCGCGGTACGGGCGGCGGCGGCCAGCGGTCCGAGGATGTCCAGCCCCTGGCGGAGCGCGAGGCGGCGGCCGAAGTCGGGGGCGCCGGTGGTGACGGCCGCCGCCTCCACCGCGGTGACCACGCTCCGGTAGCGGACGAACCGGTCGTGGTGGCCGGCGGCTGCCGCGGGGATCCCGGCCGCGGCGAGCAGCGGCCCCGGGTCCGCGCCCAGTGCCGTGACCAGTTCGGAGTAGCCCTGAAGGGACGTGCCACGGATCAGCGACATGTCCCCAAAAGTCAAACAGTTGTCTCCTGATGTCAAGTCCGTGTCCCTGATCAGCGGAGACGATGACGGAGTCTTCGCGTCCGGCGGACGGTCCGCACGAACACCGCCGCCGACGCCGCCCGCACGACCGCCGGCGGACCCGTCCCGGCCGGACCGCCGGGCACCGCCGGCAAGAAGGGACCGCCCGTGCCCACCCATCCGTCCCCCGCGATCGCCGCGACCACCAGCGGCTCCCGGCTCCCGCTCGTCGCACTGCCGCAGAACGATCTCCTGACGGTCAACGGCGACGAACTGCCGCCGGTCAAGGACTCCCTCGGCCCCGGGGTGGACGTCAAGGTGCTGCGGCTCGACCTGGAAAGCGGCACCTGGGTGCTGCTCGCCACCGTCCCGCCCGGTTTCTCCTTCCCGATCCACTACCACACCGGCCCGGCGGAGGTGCTGACCCTCAAGGGCCGCTGGCTGTACCGGGAGTACCCGGACGACCCGCAGACAGCGGGGTCGTACCTCTACGAACCCGGCGGCTCGGTGCACACCTTCTACACCCCCGACGACAACACGGAGGACACCGTGATGTTCATCCGGGTCGCCGGAGCCAACGTCAACTTCACCGAGGAGGGGGCGTTCCACTCCATCGTCGACGCGGTCTCCATCCAGTACCTCGTCGACCGGTCGGTCCGGGACGGCATCCGCGGCATCCGGTACATCAACGGCTCGGCCACCGTCGTGGCCGGCGACAGCTAGGGGATCTCCCGTGTCCACCTCCCTGACCGGCGAGTTCGTCGGCCGTACCGCCTTCGTCACCGGTGGCGCCTCCGGGATCGGCCGGGCCGTCTGCCGGCGGCTCGCCGCGGGCGGTGCGGCGGTGGTCGTCGCCGACCGCGACGGCCGGGCCGCCGCCGAAGCCGCCGCCGAACTGACGGCGGGCGGCGCCCGCGCGCTCGCGGTGTCCTGCGACGTCACCGACCCCGACGCGGTCGCCGCGGCGGTCGCCGCCGGTGTGGAGCGCTTCGGCGGGCTGCACCTCGCCGTCAACAACGCGGGCATCACCGGCAACCGGGGCCTGGTCGGCGAGCTGACGGCCGAGGAGTGGCACCGGGTGGTCTCCGTCAACCTCGACGGGGTGTTCCACTCGATGCGGTACGAGATCCCCGCCCTGCTCGCCGCGGGCGGCGGCGCCGTCGTCAACGTCGCGTCGGTCGCCGGTGCGGTCGGCCTGGCGTCGGGCTCGGCGTACACCGCGGCCAAGCACGGTGTGGTGGGCCTGACCCGGTCCGCCGCGCTGGAGTACGCGTCCCGCGGCATCCGGGTCAACGCCGTCGGCCCCGGCTTCGTCGACACCCCACTGCTGGCCTTCGCCGACGAACGGCAGCGCGCCTATCTGACGTCGCTGCATCCCGCGGGCCGGCTCGGCACCGCGGAGGACGTCGCCGAACTGACGGCGTTCCTGCTGTCGGACCGGGCGGACTTCATCACCGGCAGCCATCAACTCGTCGACGGCGGCTACACCGCCCGCTGAACGGGCGGGCCGCACCCCAGCAAGGAGCACCGCCATGAAGGCGTTCCAGTACCACACCCCCGGGCAACCCCCGTCGGTGACGACCGTGCCCGATCCCGAACCCGGCCCCGGGCAGGTGGTCGTGAAGGTCGAGGCGGCCGGAGTCTGCCACTCGGACGAGGTCATCATGGGCCTGCCGGCCGACCGGCTCTGGTTCCCGCTGCCCCTGACCCTCGGCCACGAGGCGGCGGGCACCGTCGCCGCGCTCGGGCCGGGCGTCGAGGGAGTGCGCACGGGTGACGCGGTCGCCGTCTACGGAGCATGGGGCTGCGGTGTCTGCCGGGCCTGTGCGCTGGGCCGGGAGAACTACTGCCCGCACACCGAGCGGCTGGGGATCCACTCCCCCGGGCTCGGCGCGCCCGGCGCGATCGCCGAGTACCTCCTGGTCGACTCCGCCCGGCATCTGGTGCCGCTGGACGGCCTCGCCCCGGTGCGGGCGGTGCCTCTCACGGATGCCGGCCTCACCCCGTACCACGCCGTCAAAAGGGTCCTGCACCGGCTGGTTCCGGGCAGTACGGCGGTGGTCATCGGCGTCGGGGGCCTCGGGCACCTCGGGGTGCAGATCCTGCGCACGCTCAGCGCGGCCACGGTCGTCGCGCTGGACGTCGCCGAGGAGAAGCTGGCGCTCGCCCGCGCCTGCGGGGCGCACCGCACCCTGCTCTCCGACCAGCGGGCGGCCGACGGGATCCGGGAGCTGACGGACGGTCTGGGCGCCGAGGTGGTGCTGGACTTCGTCGCGAACGACGCCACGCTGAGGACCGCTGCGAAGGCGGTCGCGAAGGAGGGCGAGATCGCCGTCGTGGGTCTCGGCGGCGGACGGCTCGGGCTGGCGGCCGGGCGGGTTCCCTACGGCGTCACCGCGTCCGTCCCGTACTGGGGCACCCGCCCGGAGCTGGCCGAGGTGCTCGCGCTGGGCCGGGTCGGCGAGTTGGACGTGCACATCGAGACGTACGGCATCGACGAGGCGCCCCTCGCCTACGAGCGCCTGCACGCCGGGAAGATCACCGGCCGCGCCGTGGTCCTGCCCGGCGCCTGAACCGCCCTCCCCCTTCTGCTCCGAGGAGTCACCCGTGCCCACCGCACCCTTGTACCTGGAGACCACGCTGGAGACCGTCGCACCCGGGATCCACGTCATCGGCGGCCAGGGCCGGTCCCTCGCCGTGGAGACCGACGGCGGAGTGCTGCTGGTCGACACCGGCGCGACCCCCGAGATGGCGGCCCGGATGCGGGCCGCGCTGCGGGAGGTGACGGACGCGCCGGTGCGGTGGATCGTCTACAGCCACGGCCACCTCGGCTACAACTACGGCGCCCGGTACTGGCTGGACGCGGCCGCGGAGGCCGGCGAACCCCGCCCGGTGATCGTCGCCCAGGAGAACCTGGTCCGCCGCTACCGCCGCTACCAGGAGACGGCCGGGCTCCAGAACCACTTCAACACCCTCCAGTTCCGCGGTGGCGCGGACATGACGTTCGACGACCTGCCCCCGCTGACGTTCCCCGACCTCACCTACTCCCACGCGTACACGGTGCACGCCGGCTCCGGGCGCGCGGTGCAACTCATCTGGGCACCCTCGGAGACCGACGACACGACGGCCGTCTGGCTCCCGGAGGAGAAGGTGCTGTACGGCAGCGCCGCCCTGATCGCCGCCCTGCCGAACGTGGGCACCCCGCTGCGGACCCTGCGCGACCCGGTCCGCTGGGCCGACACCCTCGACCGGCTGCTGGCACTCGGGCCCGAGGTCGTCGTCCCGGAGTTCGGCCGCACCACCCGCGACCCGGAGCTGATCCGCCGCTGGCTGGGCGGTGCGGCGCAGGCCCTGCGGTGGCTGCGCCGCGAGGTGGTTCAGCGGATGAACCGCGGAATGACGGTGGGCGCGATCCTCCACGACATCGACTACCCCGAGGACATGTTCTCGCCCTGGTGGATGCGGGAGACGTACGGCCACCGGGACTACCTGGTCCGCGACATCTACCGCTCGGAGAACGGCTGGTGGGAGGAGCGCAACCCGACCGCACTCCACCCCGCCCACCCCGACGCCGCAGCAACCGCGATCGCCGACGCCATCACCGACAAACAAGCCGTCCTCGACCACGCCACCCAACTCCACGACCAAGGCCACACCCAAGAAGCCCTCCACGTCATCGACCTCCTCGCCCTCGCCCCCGCCGACCACCCCCACCACACCGCCGCCCGCACCCTCAAACGCCACCTCTGCGCCGCCCTCGCCACCCGCAACCCCAGTTACGTCTCCCAGAGCATCTATCTGGCGGCGGCGGAGGGCGAGTGACGTACCACCGCAAGCCCGAGGAGTCCCCGATGAAGCCGTCCCCCTTCGTTTCCGCGGTCCGCGGGCTGGAGTTCACCGGTCTGGCCGCCGGACCGGCCGACGGCCCGCCCGTACTGCTGCTGCACGGTTTCCCCCAGTTCGCCGACTGCTGGCTGCCCCTGATGGACGGTCTGGCAGCGGCCGGATACCGCGCCGCCGCCTTCGACCAGCGCGGCTACGCGGACGGCGCCCGCCCCCGCGAACCGTCCGCCTACGCCACCGAGGAGCTGGTTTCGGACGCCCTCGCCGTCGGGGCGGACGTCTTCGGCGGCCGTCCGTTCCACCTCGTCGGCCACGACTGGGGCGGCGGGCTCGCCTGGCAGGCGGCGGGCTCCGCGCCGGACCGGCTGCGCACCCTCACCCTGCTCTCCACCCCGCATCCCTCGGCCTTCGCCGCGGCCCTCGCCGATCCCAAGAGCGACCAGCGGGAACGCTCCCGCTACATCGGCTACTTCCGCAGTCCCGGGCAGCGGGCCGAGCAGGGGCTGCTGAAGAACGGGGCGGCCGGCCTGTACGGGGTGTACGAGGACCTGGGCGCCGAACGGGCCGCGCCCGCCGTCCGGCGGCTGGCGGCGAACGACGGCGCCGCGCTGACCGGCGGCCTCACCTGGTACCGGTCGGCGAGCCTCCTCCTGGACCCGGGCCCGGTCACGCTGCCCACCCTCTACATCTGGGGCGAGCGGGACCCGGCGCTCGGCCGGGACGCCGCCGAGTCCACGGGACGGCACGTCGAAGGCCCGTACCGCTTCACCGAACTCTCCGGCGCGGGCCACTGGCTGCCCGAGCTGGAAACCGACCGGGTGCTGCCGGAACTCCTGACCCACCTCGTCTGAAACCCCGCTCCCGTACCGCGCTCTGTTAGAGGAGTAGCCGCTGTGAAGGCCACCAAGGCAACCGACACCGACATCCCCCTCGCCCATGACATCGAGGTGGAGGACGTCGCCCCCGGCGTGTTCACCATCGGCGGCGCGGGGCGTTCCCTCGTCGTGGAGACCCCCGACGGGCTGCTCCTGGTCGACGCGGGCGCGACGCGCCCCATGGTCCAGGAGATGCAGCGCACCCTTCGGGCCCGGACCGGCGCCCCGGTCCGGTGGATCGTCTACAGCCACGGCCACCTCGGCTACAACTACGGTGTCGGACTCTGGTTGAAGGAGGCGGAGCAGCTCGGCCACCCGCGTCCGGTGATCGTCGCCCACGAGAACCTGGTCCGCCGCTACCGCCGCTACGCGGAGACCACCGGCCTCCAGAACCACATCAACGCCCTCCAGTTCCGGGGCGCCGTCCCGACGCTGGAACGGCTCCCGCTGACGTACCCGGACCTCACCTACACCGGCTCGTACACCGTCCACGCCGGACCGGACCGCACGGTCCAACTGCTCTGGGCACCTTCGGAGACGGACGACGCGACGGCCGTCTGGCTGCCGGAGGAGAAGGTGCTGTACGGCGGGGCGGCCGTGATCGACGCGATCCCGAACGTGGGCACCCCGCTGCGGACCCTGCGCGACCCGGTCCGCTGGGCCGACACCCTCGACCGGCTGGCGGCCCTGGGCGCACAGGTCCTGGTGCCGGAGTTCGGGCCGGTCGCGCGAGGCCGGGAGGCGGTCGACGCCTGGCTGAGGGAACCAGCGGCCGTGCTGCGGTGGCTGCGCCGGGAGGTGGTGGAGCGGATGAACCGCGGAATGACGGTGGGCGCGATCCTCCACGACATCGACTACCCGGACGGCATGTTCGACAAGCCGTGGCTGAAGGAGACGTACGGCCACCGGGACTACCTGGTCCGCGACGTCTACCGCTCGGAGAACGGCTGGTGGGAGGAGCGCAACCCGACAAGCCTCCACCCCGCCCACCCCGACGCCGCAGCAACCGCGATCGCCGACGCCATCACCGACAAACAAGCCGTCCTCGACCACGCCACCCAACTCCACGACCAAGGCCACACCCAAGAAGCCCTCCACGTCATCGACCTCCTCGCCCTCGCCCCCGCCGACCACCCCCACCACACCGCCGCCCGCACCCTCAAACGCCACCTCTGCGCCGCCCTCGCCGAGCAGAGCACCAGCTACATCTCCCAGAGCATCTACGCCAACGCGGCCCGGCGGTCCGGGCCCGCGGAGACCGGGGTGCCCAAGTTGTGAGCACCCACCCCATCGGCCGCCCGGGTGAGGCGCAGGAGACCGCCCACGCCACGCTGTTCCTCATCGAGAACACCTTCGCCACCGGCATCACACTGGACGTCGACGGCGGGAAGCGCTGATCCGTGCCCGTCCGGCGGGGCCTGGTCACCGCGCGCCGCGCCCGCCCGGCTTCGACTCTCCGCCCAGGGCCGGATAGTCGGTGTACCCATCCGCTCCGCCGCCGTAGAAGCCGTCGGGGCGGGCTTCGTTGAGTGCGGCGCCGATCCGGCAGCGGTGGACCAGGTCCGGGTTGGCGAGGTAGTCGCGGCCGAAGGAGACCAGGTCCGCGCCGCGGGCGAGGGCTCCGACGGCGGCGTCCTCCTTGCCCGTTTCCAGGGGCGCGGGGGTGACGACCAGGGCCGTCGGCCACAGTTCGCGGATCTCGGCGTCGAGGCCGGTGCCGGTCTCGCCGTGGTGGAGGTAGGCGAGGCCGAGCGGCGCGAGGTCGCGGACGAGGGTGGTGTACGTGGTGTGGGGGTCGGTTTCGGTGAGGTCTCCGTAGGGGTTCGCGGGCGAGATCCGCAGGGCGGTGCGGTGGGGGCCGATGGTGGTGGCGACGGCGCGGGCGATCTCGGTGGTGAGACGGGTGCGTCCAGCGGTGTCGCCGCCCCAGCGGTCGGTGCGGGTGTTGGCGTTGTCGGCGAGGAACTGGTGGAGGAGGTAGCCGTTGGCGGCGTGGATCTCGACGCCGTCGAGTCCGGCGGCGACCGCGCGGCAGGCCGCGTTCACGAAGTCGAAGACCAGGGCGGTGATCTCGGGCTCGGTGAGGGCGCGGGGGACCACCGCCGGGACCCGACCCGAGGGGGTGAAGACCTCGGTGCGGGCCGCGACGGCGGAGGGGGCGACGGGGTGGGTGCCGGCGGGGAGGAAGTCCGGGTGGGCGAGGCGTCCGGCGTGCATGAGCTGGAGGAAGACGCGTCCGCCCACGGCATGGACGGCGTCGGCGACGGCCGCCCAGCCGTCCTGGTGGGCGGCGGTGAACAATCCCGGCGCGTTCGGGCCGATCGGGCCGAGGGGGGTGGGGTGGGTCCCCTCGGCGACGATCAGACCCGCCGTGGCGCGCTGGCCGTAGTACTCGGCCATCAACGCGCTCGGAGTGCCGTCCTCGTGGGCCCGGGCACGGGTCATGGGCGCCATCACCATGCGGTTGGCGAGCGTGAGTGCGCCGAGGCGGACGGGTTGGAAGAGGGCGGCGGGGGCGGACATGGCGGGTGTGCCTTTCTCCGTGGATGCGGGTCAGAGGTTCCAGGTCTTGGCGAGGAGTTCGTACGAGCGCTTGCGCGCCTCGAAGTCCCACGCCTCGGAGACGATCATGAGCTCGTCGGCGCCGGTGCGGCGGGCGAGGTCCGTCAGGCCCGCGCGGACGGTGTCGGGGGTGCCGACGAAGGACTCGCGGAGCATGGCGTTCACCATCTGGGCCTCCTGCGGCGCCCAGACGCGGTCGATGTCGTCGACCGGCGGCAGGATCCTCATCTCGCCCCGGAAGTGGGTGAGGAACTTCTGCTGCATGGTCGAGAAGGTGCGGACGGCGTCCTGTTCGGTGTCGGCGACGACGGCGTTGGCCGCGACGATCGCGTACGGCTGCGGGTGCGCGGCCGAGGGCCGGTACTCCGTCCGGTACCGCTCCAGCGCTTCGAGGAGCTGGTCGGGCGAGAAGTGCGCGGCGTGGACGAACGGCAGCCCCTCGCGGGCGGCGAGGGCGGCGCCGAAGGTGCTGGAGCCCAGCACGTACACCGGCACGTCGACGCCCTCTCCGGGGACGGCCCGGACCTTGCGGTCCCCGGGCCCAGGAGCGAGGTAGCCGCGGAGTTCGGCGACCTGCTCGGGGAAGTCGGCGCCGCTCTCGTGGCGGCGCCGCAGGGCGCGGGTGGTCCACGGGTCGGTGCCGGGGGCGCGGCCGAGGCCGAGGTCGATCCGGCCGGGGTGATAGGTGGCGAGGGTGCCGAACTGTTCGGCGACGACGTACGGGGCGTGGTTGGGCAGCATGATGCCGCCCGCGCCGACGTTGATCCGCTCGGTGGCGGCGGCGACCTGGCCGATCATGATGGCGGTCGCGGAGCTGGCCATGGCAGTGGTGTTGTGGTGCTCGGAGATCCAGAAGCGACGGTAGCCGTACGCCTCGGCGGCGCGGGCCAGTTCGACGGTGTTGCCCAGGGCTTCGGCCGGGCCGTGGCCGTGGCGGATCGGGGAGAGGTCGAGTACGGACAGCGGGATGTTCGCGGTGCGGCGGTTCATGGGACTTTCTCTCGGTTGTCGTTCGGGAGGGGGTTGTCGTTCGGGAGGGGCGGGCCGCCGCGCACGGCGGCCCGCCGACGGGGTCAGGAGAGGGTGAGGACGGCCTTGCCGGGCAGCCTGCTGTCGGCCACGGCGGCGATGGTGTCGGCCGCGTCGGCCCAGTCGCCGCGCCACGCGATGTGCGGGCGCAGCCGGCCGGCGGCCGCCTCCGCGGCGAGCCAGGTCAGGTCCCGGTCGATGTCGCCCTCTGCCATCAGGAAGAAGGTGGCGATGCTCCGGTGGTGGCGGGCCGGGTCGGCGAGCAGGGCGCCCGGGCCGAAGACCGTGTCCGTGCCGGCGGCGGCGCCGGCCATGACGAGGACTCCGCCCTCGCCGAGGGCCTGGTAGGCCGCCGGGAGCACGGGTCCGCCGACGGTGTCGAGGACCCCGTGCACGGGGTCCAGGACCGCGGCCGGATCGTCGACGACGTCGTGCGCACCCAGCGCGAGCAGTTCCTCCGCACGGGAGGCGTCGCGGGAGACGGCCACGACGTGGGCCCCGCCGCGCAGGGCGAGCTGGATCGCGAAGCGTCCCACCGCGCCCGTGGCGCCGGTGATCATCACCCGCCGCCCCAGGACCGGCCCCAGGCGACGCAGACCGCGCAGCGCGGTCCCGGCCGCGACGGGCAGCGTGCTCATCACACCCGGGTCGGCGCCCTCGGGGAGGGCACCGATCAGCGCGGTGTCCACCGCCTGGAGCTCCGCCCAGGCACCGGACAGCCCGAGCGTGATCACCGCGGTGCCCACGGCCGGTCCCGAGCCGTCGGCCGCCGCGCGCTCCACGACGCCGGCGGCGTCCCAGCCGATCACCGCGCCGTCCGGCGCCTGCGGCAGGACGTACCGGAACTCGGCCGGATTGAGCGAGACCGCCCGCACCCGCACCAGCGCCTGGTGGGCGGCGGGGATCGGATCGGCCGTCTCGGCGAGCCGGAGCCCGCTGGGGGCGGAACGGTCGACGGTCAGGGCGCGCATGGTGGGTCCTCCTCGGAAACGGGATGCACAGAATATTGTGTCACCCAGTGGCACATGCCTCTTGTCGCCAAACGGCATGGAGGGGCTTCTGTATTCCGGAGGCGGTTTACCTAGACTCGGAGACATGACCACCACCGCCGAGGACCACCGCCCCGCCGGGCAGCCGGGCTCCACCGGAGGGGACCGGCTCCGGGAGCTGCCCCTACGGGAGCGCAAGCGCCTGCGCACCCGGCGAGCGCTGATCGAGACGGCCCTGGCCCGCTACGCCCGCGACGGCTTCGAGCGCACCACCCTGGACGACCTCACCGACGAGGTGGAGGTCTCCAAGCGGACCTTCTTCCGCTACTTCGCCTCAAAGGAGGACGTGGCGCTCGCACCGGAGAAGGAGTTCTGGGCCGTCTTCCTCGACGTCCTGGGCGCCTGCGACCTGTCGGGACCCGTGCTCGGCGTGTTCCACCGGGCGCTGACCGGCACGTTGGAGCGGATGGACGAGAGTTGGGAACACCAGTTCGCGGAGAGCCGGCGCCTCGTCGAGAGCGTTCCGGCGCTGACCGCCGCGAGCCTCCAACACTGCGCCGAGGCGTCCAGCGACATCCTCGGCCTGCTCTCCCGGCGGCTGCCACCCGGTGACGCGGACGACGTACGACTCCGGATCGCCCTGGAGATCACCGTCGCGGCTTGGCGGTCCGCCCTGCATGACTGGGCCGCGGCCCCCGCTGCGACCGCGGACCGCACCCACCTCGTCGCGCTCACTGACCGGGCGTTCGCCGCCGTGCCCGAGGCCGTCGGCTACACCGTGCCGGGCGGCGCCTGAACCGCACGGCGGCCCTCGGCTCACGGTCGCGCACCCGGCTCGGCCATCCGATCTCCACGAGCGGCGCACTGATGGGCGCCTCTCGCGAGGACGACCAGCCCGAGGTGAACACGATCTGGCCGCCGGGAGGGGCTCACCCGATCGGTGAGCCCCCGGCGGTCACCCCTGCGACCCGGTGAACTGGTGCAGGGCGGGGGCCCCGATCGGCAGGGCACGGGCGGCCGCGGGGCGCAGCCCGTCGAGGATCACGCCCAGGTAGCGCTGCCACAGCCCGGGAGACCCGTCGGCGATGCTGAGGACGGCCTGGGAGGCGGCGGTCTGGAGCAGCACGATGTCGACGCCGGTGACGTCGTCACGGACGGCGCCGACGCGCTGGGCGCGGGTGACGAGGATGTCGGCGACCTCGGCGAGGCGTTCGCGGGAGGCGCGGACGCTGGCCTCGCTCGGCGAGAGCGCGGTGGCGGCCTGGCAGAACGAGCGGTCGCGGGCCTGTAGCTCCACGCCGGCGCGCATGAACTCGGCCAGCGCCGCTTCCGGGTCCGCGGAGAGGGAGAGCGTGAGGCCGGTCATCACCAGTTCCTCCAGCCGGTCGCTGAAGATCTCGGCGAGGAGCTGTTCCTTGGTGTCGAAGTGGCGGAAGACGGTGCCCTTGCCGATTCCGGCGCGCTGGGCGATCCGCGTGATGGACACGTCCATGCCGTGCTCGGCGAACTCGGCGGTGGCGGCGTCGATCAGCAGGCTCCTGTTGCGGACGGCGTCGGCTCTCTTCATGCCCTCATCATAACTAACCGGACCGTGCGGTCACATTTCTTCAGCTAAGCGGACCGCGCGGTCACCTTCTCTGGTACGGTTCACAACGTGACCGGGCGGTCCGGTTACCGGAGCGGTGTTCCACACCCCTCCGATCACGCACTGCGTGCCATCTCCTGAAGGGACATCCGTCATGACCGACGTCCGCGGCTACGAGACCGGCCCGATCAAGGCCGAAGCGGCGTTCACCTCCGACTTCCCCCTCGACGATCGCTACTCCACCCAGGACATCGCCGACATGTTGGAGCGCGAGCGCCCCAACATGGACATCCGACCCGGCATGCGCCACAAGTACACGCCGCTCCGCTTCGACCCGGCCACCGGCGTGAAGTACATCGGCGGGCGCTACCTCTTCGACACCTGGGAGAACGTCCTCGACTACGACCACTTCACCAACGAGGAGCTGTACCCCGAGCCGGGCGTGAAGTTCTGGTCCCGCTTCCCGGGCGTGGACAAGCACTACTGGCGGGTCACCGGCGCCCACGACTTCAAGCCGATGGCCACCGCCCACCACGTCAACCGCTTCGAGCGCTACTCCTACACCAACGAGAACGTCGCGGAGCTGCTCGCGTCGGTCTGGGAGACCATGCGCGACGACGCCGAGGCCAAGGGCCTGTCCAGCATCTGGCTGATGCACCAGCCCGACGAGAAGCAGATCGGCATCCTCACCGTCGCCGAGAAGTCCGGCGACGCCGACCCGGCCGTCGCCGTCTCCAAGGGCCTGGAGTACCTGGAGCGCCTGAACGCCTTCGGCCGCTTCCTCCCCAAGGAGTTGGACACCACGGAGCTGATGGACCGCACCAGCCTCATCATCTCCTCCTGGCTCCCCGAGTCCCGAGCCCTGGGCGGCGCCCACTCGTCCTTCGACGTCTCCCCGCCGCACCCGGCCCCGCAGATCTGACCCCGCGGGAGGGAACGAGCGGGACAACCTCGCGGCGGCACCACCGGTCGGTGATCCCCCCGACCGCCCGAGGGGTCCTTGCGGGCGCATCGCCCGCAAGGACCCCGTCGTTCGGTGGCCGTGTCGCTACGGCACGAGCCTCAGGAGCTTGTTCGGGGAGCCCGCTCCGATGCCGGTCAGCACGTTGGGCGTCGCGCCGTTCACCAGGGCGGTAGCGACGGCCGCCGGGGAGGAGCCGGGGTGGTTGGTCAGATAGATCGCGGCGGCGCCGGAGACGTGAGGCGCGGCGAAGGACGTACCGCTGCCGGTGAAGGTGGCGGTGTCCGAGGTGTTCCAGCCGGCCGTGATGTCGGAGCCCGGGGCGAAGATGTCGACGACGGGGCCGTAGTTCGAGTAGGTGGCCCTGGCGTCGGTCCTGGTCGTCGCGCCGACGGTGATCGCTTCGCCGACCCGGGCGGGTGAGTAGCCGGAGGCGGGCGCGGAGGAGTTCCCGGCGGCGATCGAGTAGGTGACGCCCGAGCGGATCGAGTTGCGCACGGCGTTGTCCAGAGCCGTGCTGGGGCCGCCGCCGAGCGAGACGTTCGCGACCGACCGGGGGCCGTGGTTGGCGGTGATCCAGTCGACGCCCGCGATGACTCCGGCCGTGGTGCCCGAGCCGTTGTTCCCGAGCACGCGCACCGCGACGACCCTGGCCTTCTTGGCCACTCCGTAGACGGTCCCGGCGGCCGTCGTGGCGACGTGGGTGCCGTGTCCGTGGCCGTCCTGGGCGACGGCGTCGTTGTCGACGAAGTCGTACCCGTTGAAGGCCCGGCCGCTGATGTCCTGGTGGGTGATGCGGACCCCGGTGTCGAGGACGTAGACGGTGGCGGCGCCGCCCGCCGAGTCGGGGTAGGTGTACGTCCCGCTCAGCGGGAGGTACGGCTGGTCGATCCGGTCCAGACCCCAGGGCGGATTGGTCTGGGTGGCGCTCGCGTGGACCTTCTGGTCCTGCTCGACCGCGGCGACCGCGGGGTCCGCAGCGAGCCGCTTCGCCTCCGACCTGCTGAGTTCGGCCGCGTAGCCGTTCAGGGCGGACGAGTAGGTGCGGGTGATCTGACCGCCGTAGCCGGATATCAACTGCTTGCCCCGGGCGGTGGACGCCTTGAATCCGGCCGTCGACTTGAGGGTGACGATGTAGCTGCCGGCCACCGGCTCGGCCGCCCCCGCATGCAGGATCCGGCCCTCGGGCTGGGCCGCCTGGGCGGGTAAGGCCGTGCCGACTCCGGCTGCCAGTGCCGCTGTCGCCAGGGTGGCGATCGCGGCGACGATTCTCCGCTTCGTGGTGCGAACTGCTGCCATCGGGAGCTCCTCCTCGAACGGTGGTGCGCCGGTGATCCGGCGCGCTCCGACGATGGCGCCGAGTCGTGAGGGGGAACAACCCGCACCACAAGACTGTCATGGCCGCGACACAAAACGGGGCCGGGTGCAAACTCGGCGTTACACGGGGCCACATGAGCGTCGTCTTGCGTACGCATACCCCCGACCCGGTCGGGGCCGATCCGGCCCACCCCTCGGCGTCGTTCGGACGGCGCGCCGGGCCGGGGCCACCGCTTCGCCGCCGGGGCACGGCTCCTCATGGTCGCGGGGTGATGAAGGTGTCGTTCACGACGCATCCCTTTCGGACCCGAACAGGCCCTCTTTCCCTGGGCGCCGGCCTCCCCACCCTTCCTGGCCACCACCGGCGCCCCAGGGAACGACCAGGCACATGACGGACCATCACCCCGCGGCTGCCCGACACACCCGGCGCCGGCTCCTCGACACCGCCGCCCTGACCGGCGCCGCGGGCCCAATGCCCACCACCGCAGCGGCGGCCGGTGCCCCCGCCGCCAAAGCGCCGGGAACGCCGACGGGCTGATCACCGTCCCGGCCCGGGTCACCGGCTGGGAGCGCGAGTACAAACAGGCCGAGGAAGGGCTCGACAATCCCCGCGCACTCGCCCTGCGCGACTGGCCCCTGTTCCACCTTCCGTTCTAGTGGTCGTCGCAACACCCCAGTTCAGGGGATGGGGTGAGTGGACGTCTTCGCCGCCGCGACCGCCGCCCGCATCGGCGAAGTGTCCCGCGTCCGTGTCACCGACATCGACACCAGCAACTGGATCTGAACCGTGCCACGGCAGACCACCCCCGCACCCGGCGGACTCACCGACAAGAACACCAAGGGCAAACGCGCCCGCCACGTGCCCCTCATCGAGGAAATCCGCCCCCTCGTCGCCGGCCCCAACCCGGACGCCCGGCCTTTCACCGGACCACGTGGTGGACGCATCTCCACCACCGTCCTGCGCGACGCCACCCACTGGGACGAGGTCGTCACCGCACTCGGCCTCGAACACCTCGCGCCGCCACGACCCCTACCGCTCCGGCCTCACCTGATTCGCCGACGCCGGAGTCCCGCGCATGTCCTCTGGAAGATCGCCGGACACGGCTCCCTGCTCACCACCCAGCGCTACCAGCACCCCGACCTGTCCCAGATCACCAGCACCGGGACAACCCTCACCGCCCGCCTCAACCCCGTCCGCGCACCCCTCAGCGACGCCGCCAGACCCGCTGGTCCCCAAGAAACACGGAAAGGCGGCACCGGATTACTCCGATACCGCCTACGACCTGCGAAAACACAAGTCGGGACGACAGGATTTGAACCTGCGACCCCTTGACCCCCAGTCAAGTGCGCTACCAAGCTGCGCCACGTCCCGTTGCCCGCCCCGCCCGGAGTGCCGGGTGCGGCGTGCAGGGAAGACTTTACCCCACTCTGCGGCGCCTTCTCGCCGGTGGCCTGCGGGGGTGCAGGGGTTTCGGGGAGAATCGGGGTGTGGAGAGGGTACCGAGGGACCGGGACGGCGAGGGGCGGGCGCGCAATGCGCGTCCGCGGGACGGGCTGGGGCGGCCTTTGCCGTACGGGCGGGCCGGGGTGGAACGGCAGCCCGAGGGGGTGGTGCGGGGGCCCGAGGAGACGCTCGTCGAGGCGCAGCGGCTGCTGGACGCGGGGAAGCCGTTCCATGCGCACGAGGTGTTCGAGGACGCGTGGAAGTCCCGGCCCGAGCCGGAGCGGGACCTGTGGCAGGGGCTCGCGCAGCTGGCGGTGGGGCTGACGCACGCCGCGCGGGGGAACACCGCGGGCGGGGCGCGGCTGCTGGAGCGGGGGGCGCGGCGGATCGCGGGGTACGGGGATCCGTACGACGTCGACGTGCAGGGGCTCGGCGCCTGGGCGCGGGACCTCGCGGAACGGCTGGCGGCGGGCGCCGGGCCGGTGGACCCGCGGACCGAAGCACCGCGGCTGACCTTGCGGTAGGGGGGCTAGCCCTCCAGCAGCAGGACCTCCAGGGTGCGGGGGCCGTGGACGCCCTCGACGCGGTTCAGCTCGATGTCGCTGGTCGCCGATGGGCCGGAGATCCAGGTCAGCGGGGTGGTCGGGGCCAGCCGGGCCAGGGCCTGCGGTACGGACGCCACCAGTTGCTGCGGCACCCGGACCACGCACAGGTGCAGATCCGGCACGAGGGTGAGGGCGCGGCGGCCCTGGCCCGGGCCGCCGTCGAGGACGAGGGTGCCGGTTTCCGCGATCGCCAGGGCGCAGCCGCTGAGCACGGCGGCGCAGGCGTCGAGCTCGGCCGCGGTGAGCGGGCCGGTGTCGCGGACCGGGATCGCCGCGGCGGCTTCGACGGCGGTGAGCCAGGCCGGTGGGACGCCGTCGGGGACGACGACGCTGCGGGCGCCGTGGCCGTTGAGGAGGGCGGCCACCAGCGCGGGCAGTGCGGCAGCCGTGGTGCGGTGGACGGTGGCCCGGTAGTCGGTGAGGTTGCGTTCGAGCAGGTCGGTGAGGACGCGCGGGTCGTCGGATGCGGTGTGGCTGGTGCGGTAGTCGCGGCGGACGGCCGGCGCTTCGGGAGCGTGGGCGACGGCCGCGCGGACCCGGGCCAGGATCCGTTCCCGCGCGCCGCTGCCGCCCGTGCTCGCTTCGTACGTCATGTGCGCCCCTCGTCCGTGCCGCGGTTCTTGCGCCACCAGTCGCGGAAGGACTCCCGCGGCGCCTGGGGGAGCTCCCTGCTGCTGGTCCACGCACCCGCGCCGGGTGGTCGGCGGGGGTGCAGCCGGCGGGTGCGGGCCGCGGCGCGCTGGGCCGCCGCGAGGACCCCGGGGTGGTCGAGCACCCAGCCCACCGTCTTGATCGCGGCCTTCTCGACCCGGTGGCCCGCTCCCCCGCCGCCCGCCACCCGGGTCCGCAGGTGGACCAGGACCTCGGGGATGTCGATGGCGACCGGGCACACCTCGTAGCAGGCGCCGCACAGGGAGGAGGCGTACGGCAGGGACGCGTCGACGGCGCTGCCGGTGCCGCGCAGCTGCGGGCTGAGGATGGCGCCGATGGGGCCCGGGTATACCGAGCCGTACGCGTGGCCGCCGGCCCGCTCGTACACCGGGCACACGTTCAGGCACGCGGAGCAGCGGATGCACCGCAGGGCCTGGCGGCCGGTGTCGTCGGCGAGGGCGGCGGTGCGCCCGTTGTCGAGGAGGACGAGGTGGAAGGCGCGGGGGCCGTCGGCGTCGCTGGTGCCGGTCCACATCGAGGTGTACGGGTTCATCCGCTCTGCGGTCGAGGAGCGGGGCAGGGTCTGGAGGAAGACCTCCAGGTCGCGCCAGGTCGGGACGGTCTTCTCGACGCCGACCACGGAGATCAGGGTCTCGGGGAGGGTCAGGCACATCCGGCCGTTGCCCTCGGACTCGACGACGACGAGGGTGCCGGTCTCGGCGACCATGAAGTTGGCGCCGGAGATGCCCACCTTGGCGCGGAGGAACTTCTCCCGCAGGTGCAGCCGGGCGGCTTCGGCGAGGTCGGCGGGGTCGTCGGTGAGGCCGTCGGGGGCCGGGCGGCCCCAGCGCGCCATCTCGTCGGCGAAGATCTGGCGGATCTCGGCGCGGTTGCGGTGGATGGCGGGGACGAGGATGTGGGAGGGCCGGTCGTGGCCGAGTTGGACGATCAGCTCGGCGAGGTCGGTCTCGTAGGCGGTGATGCCCTCGGCGGCCAGTGCTTCGTTGAGGCCGATCTCCTGGGTGGCCATCGACTTGACCTTGACGACCTCGGTCTCCCCGGTGGCGCGGACCAGTTCGGTGACGATGCGATTGGCGTCGGCGGCGTCCTCGGCCCAGTGGACGGTGCCGCCGGCGGCGGTGACGGCGCGCTCCAGCTCTTCGAGGTGGCGGTCGAGGTGGCGCAGGGCCCGGTCCTTGATCTGCCGGCCGGCCTCCCGCAGCTGCGCCCAGTCGTCGAGCTCCGCGACGGCGCGGGCGCGTTTGTCGCGGATGGTGTGGGTGGCGTGGCGGAGGTTGGCGCGCAGGGTCTCGTCGTGGACGGCGTCCCTGGCCGCGGTGGGGAAGGACGGCATGCCCAGGTCGACGTGGCGTCCGCTCATCGCGGCAGCTCCCTGCGGTAGGGGGTTTCTTCGGTGGAGCTGAGGATCTCCGCGAGGTGCACGGTGCGCAGCCCGGGCGGCCGGTCCTCGTGGCGGGCGATGCCGTCGAGGTGCATCAGGCAGGAGTTGTCGGCGCCGCAGAGCACGCTGGCGCCGGTGGCGGCTGCGCTCGCCACCTTGTCGCGGCCCATGGCGGCGGAGACGTCGGGGTTCTTCACGGCGAAGGTGCCGCCGAAGCCGCAGCACTCCTCGGCGCCGGGCAGCTCGCGCAGGCGCAGCCCCTTGACGGCTTCGAGGAGGCGGCGCGGCCGGTCGCCGAGGCGGAGCAGCCGCAGCCCGTGGCAGGAGGGGTGGTAGGTGACGGTGTGGGGGAAGTACGCGCCGACGTCGACGACCCCGAGGACGTCGACGAGGAACTCGGTCAGTTCGTACGTGCGGCGCGGCAGGTCCTCCTCGCCGAAGCGGGGGTAGTGCTCGCGCACCATCGCGGCGCACGATCCGGAGGGGGTGACGACGTGGGTGTACGGGGCGAAGGCGCGGGCGGTGCGGCGCACCAGCGGTTCGGTCTGGTCGGGGTAGCCGGTGTTGAACTGGGGTTGGCCGCAGCAGGTCTGTGCGGTGGGGAAGTCGACCTCGACGCCGAGCCGCTCCAGCAGCCGCACGGTGGCGATGCCGGTGGCGGGGAAGAGTGCGTCGTTGACGCAGGTGACGAAGAGCGCAACACGCATGGTCGGAGGATAGGGCGCCGGCGGGGCCCCCGGTAGGCGACGCGGTGCGGGGGTGCGGCAGACTCACGGGGTGAGGAAGATCTATGTGATCGGCATCGGGGCGGGCGATCCCGACCATCTGACATTGCAGGCGATCAAGGCGCTGAACGAGGCTGATGCCTTCTTCATCCTCGACAAGGGCGAGGCGAAGGCGGATCTGATCCGGCTGCGCCGGGACATCCTCGACGCCCATGTGGCGGAGGGTTCCTATCGGCTGGTGGAGGCACGGGACCCGGAGCGGGACCGGGAAACATCGGACTACTCCCCCGCCGTCGACGACTGGCGGTCGCGCCGGGCCGACCTGTTCGAGCGCTTCATCGCGGACGACCTGGGCGAGGACGAGTGCGGGGCGTTCCTGGTGTGGGGGGACCCCTCGCTGTACGACTCGACGCTCGCGGTCCTGGAGGAGGTGCTGCGGCGCGGCGCGGTCGACTTCGACCACGTGGTGGTGCCGGGCGTCAGCTCCGTTTCGGCGCTGTTGGCCCGGCACCGCACCGGGCTGAACCGGGTGGGGCGCCCGGTGCAGATCACCACGGGTCGGCGGCTGGCGGAGGGCTGGCCGGACGACGTGGACGACGTGGTGGTCATGTTGGACGCCCGCCGGGCGTTCACCCGCCACCTCGACCAGGACCTGTACATCTACTGGGGCGCGTACGTCGGCACCGAGGACGAGATCCTGGTGTCGGGTCGGCTCTCGGAGGTGTCGGAGCGGATCGAGGAGTTGCGGGCGGCGGCGCGGGAGCGCAAGGGCTGGATCATGGACACGTACCTGCTGCGCCGGGGCTGACGCCGGCGGCGACCGGCCCTCCACGGGATGCCGGGGGTGCGGGTGCGGCGGTCCGCTGCGCACCCGCCCCACGCGGGCCCCCTCGAATGTATGATCACACCCCGAAGTGGCCATCCCGTGGGGCGTGTCTGGGGGGAACGGTGGTCCGGATCCTGCTCGCGGAAGACATGTTGATGCTTCGAAGAGCGCTCGTGTCGCTCTTGGAGTTGCAGCCCGACATCGAGGTCGTCGCCGAGGTGGGGGCGGGCGATCAGATCCTGCCGGCCGCGCTGGCGGTGCGTCCGGACGTCGCCGTCCTGGACATCGACCTCCCGGGGATCGACGGCATCCAGGCGGCGGCCCAGCTCCACGAGCAGTTGCCGCAGTGCCGCACGATGATCCTCACGAGCCTGGGCCGGCCGGGCAATCTGCGCCGGGCGATCCAGGCCCACGTGTCGGGTTTCCTGCTGAAGGACGCGGATCCCGACGAACTGGCCGCCGCGATCAGGTCGGTGGCCGCCGGCGAGCAGGTCATCGATCCGCAGTTGGCGGTCGCCACCATCCAGGCGGCCGAGAATCCGCTCACCGCCCGGGAGACGGAGGTGCTGCGGCTGGTCTCGGAGGGCGAGGACATCCCGGAGATCGCTCGGCGGCTTTCACTCTCCCCCGGCACGGTCCGCAATTACCTGACGACCAGTGTGACCAAGCTGAGTGCGCGCAACCGGATGGACGCGGTGCGCATCGCCCGCGCTTCGGGCTGGTTGTGACGCTCAGACGGGCACGTCCGCCGTCAGTTCGAACCAGCCGTCGTCCCGGCTCCCCGCACTCAGCGCGCCGCCGAGGGCTGCCACGCGTGCGGTGAGGTTGTGCAGTCCGCTGCCGCCGGTGCCGACGCCGTCGGTGGACAGGGTCGCGGTCTCGGCGCCCACCCCGTCGTTGATCACCGCCACCCGCACCCGGCCCTTCTCCTTGGCGGCCGCGATCATGCAGTGCTGGGCCTTGCTGTGCCGGAGCATGTTGGTGATGCCCTCCCGCAGCACGGTCGCGAGTACGGTGTCGACGGGCCCGGCCGGCAGCTCCACCTCCATCCGCACCTCGGTCTGGATGCCCACGGCGCGCAGCAGCGATTCGGCGGCGGAGACCTCTCGGCTCAGGCTCATGTTGAGGTAGCTGCTGGCCACGGAGCGGACGTCGGCGAGCGCCTGCCGGGCGGTGCGCAGGATCTCGGTGATCTCGGTCTCGGCCCGCTCGGGGTGGATGCGCACCAACCGGTGGGTGAGTTCGCACTTGAGCGTGATGGTGGAGAGGCTGTAGCCGAGCAGGTCGTGCAGGTCGCGGGCGAATCGCAGCCGTTCCTGCACGATCGCGAGCCGCGCCAACTCGGCGCGGGCGTCCTGCACTTCGCGCACCAGGTCGGTCAGCCGGCTCAGGCCGTAGACGACGAGGCCGGTGAGGGCGGTGGCCACCATGTTGTACGCCAACTCGGTGGTGTCGTAGCCCACGGTGAAGTTGAGCAGGCCCACGGTGCCGATGACGGCGGCGAAGCCGGCCCAGCCGGCGGCGGACCGCAGCACCAGCAGGGTCGATCCGGCGAGGAAGCCCGGCACTCCAAGCCAGGCTTCCTCGAAGATCGGGAACGGTACGTAGGTGATCAGCGCCTGTGCGGCCAGGGTCTTGCGCCGGTGCGGCACGGCGCGGGGCGCCGTGGAGGGGAACGAGTGGAACAACTGGAGCCACAGCAGGGCCAGCATCAGGACTCCGCAGACCGCGAGCCCCACCCCGGAGGGTCGGGCCCGCAGCAGGTACGTCAGTCCGATGAAGAAGAACCCGCCGAGCACCACGGCCGTGATGAAGATCGCCACCCGCGGTGCCAGCTCGCCGTGCAGTTCGTCCTGCGGGCCGGTTCCGGAGTCGGGGGGTGCCGCCTCGGTCAGCGCTGGCCGGCGCAATGGGGCTCCTCACCGTACGTCGGTCGGCTGGCTGAACTCCCCCCTGTGGGAGGCAATGTGAGGTTATGTCAAAATCCGAGGGGGTGAAAGCCGAGTGTGGAGATCCGGTGTTTCCGTCACATGAACAGGGGTACGGGGTTCAGGTCCTCGAACCGGTTGGGCGCCGCCAGCCGGCCGAGCCGTACGGGTGCGTCGTACAGCCGGCCGGGGGCGAAGCGGGCCCAGAAGGGCCGTAGCCCGGGGACGAGCACCTTGACGACCGGAAGTCCGATGTCGGGGCGGGTCTGGTCGAGCACCAGGAGTTCCAGCCCCCGGGCCGCCAGCAGTTCCTCCAGTGCGGTCACGTCCTCGCGCAGGTCGCGTCGGCGGGCCACGGCGTCGGGGCCTTCGGCTCCCCGGGATCCGGCGGTGGGGTCGGGGGCCAGGTGGGGTGCGTTCGCCAGGGTCGCCGTGCGCCACCAGCGCAGGGCGTGCGCGTCGTCGCAGGCGTAGCCCGTACGACCGTCGGCGCTGACTTCGGCGACGGGCGGCAGCATCTGGTTGAGCTCGGTCAGGGCACGGCGCAGGGCGAGGCGGGGGTCGAAGTGGGCGCCGAAGCCGAGGGTGATGTCCTCGGTCTCCTTGTCGATGCGGCGGGAGAGGGCGGCGAAGGCCGGGACGCCGAGGTCGGTGGTGAGGTCGAGGGCCCAGACCTCCCGGTGGAGGGCGGCGTGGCCGGCCCGTACGCGCTGGGTCCACGGGTCGTCGAGGGCGTCGAGGTCGACGCCGGGCTGACGGGTGCGGTTGTACCACCACAGGGCGACGGCGTCGCGCTCGATCAGCTCCATCGTGCCCTGGACGACTGCGTCCTCCAGGCTGCTGCCGGCGGCCGAGCCGTTGGAGTTGGCGAAGCAGGTGCGGGCGCCGCGGGGGCAGGGCGCGTTGTAGTAGAGCAGCGAGGTGGGCAGCAGCCGCTGCCGTCGGGAGGTCAGCGACCACACCGGGGTCCAGTCGAGTCGGACGTCCTCGTCGAAGGGTTCGGGCACTCGGTGGGCGGCGGCGTTGCGCTCGTTCCACTCCGCCCGGTCGGCGAACTGCCGGGGGTGGAAGAGTTGGACGTCGTCGGGGTGGACGGCGGTGTCGGCGACGTCGCGGTAGGCGGCGCGGACCGTGGGCTCGTCGCCCTGGAAGTAGCCGCTGTGCCGCTCGACGGCCTCGCACAGGGCGCTGACCCGGGCGTGGAGTTCGGTGGCGCCCTTGCCGGAGCTGTGGCTGCGCAGTCCGAACCGGACGGAAGCGAGGTCGTCCGGCGAGGTCGCGGGGTTGTGGCCGGCGTGGAAGCAGTTGAGGAACTCGGGTCCGCGCGGGTCCCGGCTGATCTCCCGGACCACTCCGGTGAGGGGATCGATCAGATGGGCGTAGCGGTGCAGCATCTCGTCGGCGGACAGCCAGCGGTCGGACTGTTCCACGGCGGACTTGGGGCGGGAGTGCAGGACGACGGGGGCGTTCACCTGGCGTCGCATCAGATCGGGGTCGCCGCAGGCGCTGCACTGGGGGCGGCGGCGCACCGGGCAGTGCCGGCCGGTGAGCGAGAGGGGGTCCACGGTCCAGATGGCGCACTGGCCGGGGTGGCGGTGGCCGGCGATCCACTTCGCGGTCTCCAGGGCCGCGAGGTGCAGCCCGGCGGAGCGGACCGCGGCGAGGGAGGAGAGCGGCGGGGAGACGCGGCGGCCCAGGGCGCGGTCGAGGTAGCTCTCCGCCGGGCGGTTGCGGCGCAGCAGGTCGGCGAGGCAGTGCCAGCACGGTCCGTCACCGGGCCGGAACACCGGGCCGATCCAGGGCCGGTCGCCGCCGAGGCGCACCAGCAGCCAGGGGGTTCCGGTGCGGCGTTGGGCGGCGTCGATGCCGCCGAGGTCGGGGTCGAGGTAGTCGTCGCACAGGACGACGGTGAAGTCCGCGGACCGCGGCGGGGGCGACGCGGTGGGGCCGGGGGCGGCGTCGGGGACCAGGACGTCCAGGCCGGCGGCGACGAGCGCGTCGGTGAGCTGTCGTGCGGTGGTCGCGGTGGCGGTGGCGCCGGTGATGACGGTGGAGACGCGGGTGTGTCGCAGTCGACGGGCCGCGGCGGTGCCGTCGAGGCCGGCGAGTTCCCAGAAGGCCATGTCGGCGGCGGCCGTGACGTCCTGCGGGCCGCCTTCGGTGAGCAGCCCCGCAGCGAGCAGTCCGGAGACGACGTGCTCGGTGCGCGCCGCGGGGATGCTCCGGGCCGCGTCGTTGATCAGCCGGTTCAGGTCCCGGGTGCCGTCGAGCAGGGGTGCGAGGGCGGAGACGCCCGCGCCGCGCAGCGCGGTGACGCCGCGCTCGGAGACCAGGAAGACCCCTTCGCCCGGGACGACTTCGGCCCTCAGGTGGGGCTTGAAGGAGAGGCCGGGCAGGCTGCGCTCTGAGCTGTTCATGCTTCCCCCTGGGATCATGAGCGGCTGTGATCGACACGGCTGGTGTGCTGCCGGGGTGCGCCGACGGCCCTCTCCCGCATGGCCGTCGGCGGACCCGGTGGCGTGGGTGGCGCGGGTGGCGCGGGGTCAGTTCAGGCGTACGGTGACCGCGGCGTCGTTGCGGGTGCCGCGGGCGTCCTGCGGCTCGTCCACCCAGCAGATGCAGGTGCCGGCCTGGAACTGACCGGCGCCCAGCGGCGCCAGGTCCTCGATGACCAGGTCGCGCCAGAGGGCGGTGGCGTCGTCGGCGGTGGCGGTGGCGGTGGCGGTGGCGGTCAGGGTGCTCATGGTGGTTCCTCCATCCGGGAGGGTCGGGTGGTACGGGCGTCGCGGCGCGGGCGCGCCGCGACGTGGTGGTGCGGTCTCAGCCGGCGGTGGCGACGGCTTCGCGTGCGACGGACGCCGGGGCTCCGGAGTCGGCGGAGACGGGGGCAGGGTCAGGGGCGGCGAGCGGCTGCTCGGCTTCGGCGGACAGCTCCGCCCAGTCGGACCAGGTCTTCAGCCGCTCCCCGTAGACATGGGCGACGAGCCCGCCGGGCTGGCGGCCGAAGACGACCCGCAACGGCGGCTCTTCGGCGTCCACGATCTTCAGCAGGGCGGCGCCGGCCGCGGCGGGGTCGGCCACCTCGGGCGCGCCGCCGCTGAACATGCCGGCGCGCAGTCCGTCGTAGGCGGGCAGGGGCGCGGCGAAGACCGCGGACGAGCCGGCCCAGTCGGTTGCGTAGCCGCCGGGCTCGACGAGGGTGACCTTGATGCCGAAGGCGGCGATCTCTTGGGCCAGGGCGTCGCTCAATCCTTCGAGGGCCCACTTCGACGCGTGGTAGCCGCCGAGCATCGGGAAGGCGACGACGCCGCTGACGCTGGAGATCTGCACGATGTGTCCGCTGCCCTGGGCGCGCAGGTGCGGCAGGGCGGCCTGGGTGACGGAGAGGGTGCCGAAGAGGTTGGTCTCCAGTTGGGCGCGGACCTGCTCCTCGGTGATCTCCTCGACGGTGCCGAACAGTCCGTACCCGGCGTTGTTGACGACGACGTCGAGGCGGCCGAAGTGGTCGTGGGCCCGCTGGACCGCGGCGAAGACGGCGGAGCGGTCGGTGACGTCCAGCGCCAGCGGGAGGACGGCGTCGCCGTAGGTGCGGGTGAGGTCGGTGAGGGAGTCCACGTCGCGTGCGGTGGCCGCGACGGCGTCACCGCGGCCGAGGGCCGCCTCGACGAAGCGTCGGCCGAAGCCTCGGGACGAGCCGGTCACGAACCAGACCTTGGTCATTTTCCACTTCTTTCGTCGGGTGTTGTGATGCTGCCGCGGGGCGGCGCCGGGCTAGTTCAGATATTCGAGTAAACAACAGCACGAAAATGCAGTTAGCAAGCCATCGAAGGACCCAATAAAAGGTTCTGATCGGTGTGAACGGAAACCCTGAAGTCGCAGGCCCCCGCGGGCGCGCGGCTTTCCCTAGCCTTTAACCATGACTTCTCCAACCCCTCACCCAGCTACGGCGGTTGAACCAGACAACCGTCGCTGGATCGCGCTGGCCATCGTCTTGATCGCCGCTTTCATGGACCTCGTCGACGTCACGATCGTGAATATCGCGATCCCGTCGATCCAGCGGGACATCGAGGCTTCGACCGGTCAGATCCAGTGGATCACCGCGGGTTATGCCCTCGCCTTCGCGGCCGGTCTGATCACCGGCGGCAGGCTCGGTGACATCTTCGGGCGGAAACGGCTGTTCCTCCTGGGAATCGGGACCTTCACCGTGGCGTCCGCGCTCTGTGGCTTTGCCGGCAGCGCGGAGATGCTCGTCGGTTCCCGCATTCTGCAGGGCGCGGCCGCCGCGCTGATGGTCCCGCAGGTGCTGTCCATCGTCCACGCCACCTTCCCGGTCCACGAACGCGGCAAGGTCTTCGGCCTCTTCGGCGCCATCGTCGGGCTCGGCGGGGTCTCCGGCCCCCTGCTCGGCGCGCTGTTGACGGAGTGGGACCTCTTCGGTCTCGACTGGCGGCTGATCTTCCTGATCAACCTGCCCGTCGGCATCGCGGGGCTGTTCCTCGGCCGGGTCTTCATCAGCGAGTCCAAGGCGCCCCAGGCGCTCCGGCTCGACCTGGTCGGCGTCGCCCTGGTCACCCTGGGGCTGCTGATGCTCGTGTACCCGCTGACCCGCGGGCACGAGGAGGACTGGCCGGCGTGGGGCTTCGTCTCGATGGCGTGCTCCCCGCTGGTGCTCGGCGCCCTGGTGGCGTACGAGCGGTACAAGGCCCGCAAGGACGGCTCGCCGCTCATCGAGCTCTCCCTCTTCAAGGTCAAGAGCTTCAGCGCGGGCATCGCGGTGCAGGTCGGCTTCGGCATGGTCTGCGGCATCTTCTTCTTCATCTGGACGCTCTACATGCAGGTGGGGCTGGGGTGGAGCGTGATGCGCGCCGGTCTGACGGGGCTGCCGTTCTCCGTGGCGACCTCGATCTTCGCCGGCATCTCCGTGCAGCAGTTGGTGCCGAAGTACGGCCGCAAGGTGCTCCAGGCTGGTGCGCTCGTGATGGGCACCGGCATGCTGCTGTACGCCTGGCTCGCCGACCGGTACGGCACGGACATCGAGACCTGGCAGATGTTGGCGCCGCTCTTCGTCATCGGCGCCGGCATGGGCCTGATCACGGCGCCGCTGACCAACGCGATCCTCTCCGACGTGCCGCGTGAGCACGCCGGTTCGGCGTCCGGCCTGATCAACACGACGTTGCAGATGGGCAATGCGCTCGGGCTCGGTCTGACGTCGGTGGTGTTCTTCGGCGTGATCGACGAGGAGGCGGGGCCGGCGCTCATCGGCGGCGAGTTCGCCGCCGCCTTCGAGAACGCCCTCTTCTGGGTCGCCGGCGTGCTGTTCGTCATCTTCCTGCTGATCTTCGCGCTGCCCGCCAAGGCGCAGGCCGGGTTCGAGGGAGAGGGCATGCCGCCGGAGGGCGAACCCGGCGCCGTTCCCCCGCCCGCGGGCCGGGAGGCCGTCGACGAGCAGCGGACACCGTCCGTCACCTGACCGCACGGACCGAACGACCGACTGACCGACAGGAAGCGACCAGCGGGGCCGCGCTCACCGGGTGAGCGTGGCCCCGCTGGTCGTTCGGTCGACGCCGACCGCGGAGGGCGAGCGGGGCGGGCACGTGCTCAGGGCCCGGGGCTTCTGCCCCGGGCCCTGAGGTCCGTGCTCGGAAGGGTCCCGTATGCAAGGGACCGGTGTCGAAGGGTCAGTGGCCGGCACCGCCGAGGAGGTCGCCGGTCATGGCGGCGGTGAGGGTGGTGCCGTCGTTGGGGTCGATGAGGAGGAAGGCGCCGGTGCGGCGGGAGTGGGTGTAGGGGTCGAGGG
>NZ_JBIRGU010000025.1:0-27883 GCF_044328175.1 Streptomyces sp. NPDC017979
AACCAACAGACCACCCCGAAAACTCCACAAAGCCACACTCCAACAACACTCCACCCCCACCCCACCACAAACCCACCAACCCACCACCCCAAACAAACAACCAACCCAACCAAACAACCCCAAAACCCGAACAGCGACCCCAAACGGCATCCCGTGGGAGTACCTGCCCCAGGAGCTGGGTTTCGGCTCGGGTATGACGTGCTGGCGGCAGCTGGCCGCGTGGCACGAAGCCAGAGTGTGCAGGGATGATTCGACAACATCGACACTGCAGGACATCAAGGCCCACTAATGCCTGCGCAAGCAGGAGTGACTCGCGCCCTCCGCCACCGAAGCAAAGACCACGCAAGCACAGATCGTTCGACGCCATGGACATCGCATGCGCCTACACCCTCCACGGCCCCGCAAACCGCGTCACCTCACCAGGCCGGGACAACCGCCAGACATACACCCAGGTCAGCACCTCACCCCTGACCCGTGACCGATTCGGACTCACAGCGCCTAAAGGCCGTCCCGTCATCCCTGGCGGATCAGCGCGCGACGTCAGATGCAGTGCACCACAAGGCAGAGGGGCCACCACATACTTGATGCATGTGGCGATTCCGACAACGCAGCGAGGGGATCCCACCGCGCCCGCAGAGCACAAGGAAAGCACCGTAGCCATCGTCGCACGCCCCGCCAGGGATCACGGAACAGCCCATAGATGGCGTTCTGTCGGCAACGGCTCCAACCAGGCCCGCCGGCCGCGTGTCAGGACATCACGCCTGACAGGCAATGATCACCCCACGGCCGAGTTCCACGTCCGCAGCAGCCCCTCGGCGATCAGCAGCGGGACATGACGCGAGCGATCCACCGTCGCGCGTCGTAGGTGGATCCGAAAATGGAGTTTTGCTCCGGAGACGTACCGCGCGAAACCACTCCATAGACGGTCCAGATGCCATCGTCCTTCACCAACAGCGGACCGCCGGAATCGCCGGCACGGGTGGTCTGCGGCCATCTGCCGTCGCCCGGGAGGGCGGCAACACACAGTTCATTCGGAGCCATCGGCTCGCCACCGAACCCCCGACAACGCTGAGGGTCGGCGATGTAGGTGTCCAACTGCCGCAACACAATCGGGAAAGGAGGCCAAGGATCGCCCGGCTCCGGAATCTCATGGTCACCCCAGCCAATCGTGCGAACCCCATCGCCAAGAGCCAGCTCCCTCGAAGGCAGCGCCGCAGGAGCAGCCTGAGTTCGGGACGCAAGCTTGACCAACGCAACCTCCCGGCCGGAAATCTCAACTCCAGGCGTTACCTCCAAACGCGCCACACGGCGAACCTCGCCACCCTGAGTACGGTCATTGCTACCCAACCTCACCTGCACAGACTTGGGATCTATCAACCCTCCGCCACCATCCACCAGACAGTGCTTCGCAGTGACAATCCACTGCGGATCGATAAGCGCGCCACCACAGAAATGCTCACCATCCGCACGCCCCTGCAAAGACACCATGAACGAATACACCTCGCTGGCCTGCTCGCCACCGCTGATCGCCGACGCGGGAGCCGGCGCCGTCAACACCACAGCCAATCCAACCCCCACCCCCAGCCACGCCCGACCACGCCCTGCACCCGCTCTCCGCTTCAATACACAACTCATACACCGAAACCAACCACACAACACATTGCAAAAAAATAAACCCCACCCCCCAACCCAACAGACACACAGCCGAATAGGACCGTAACCTCGACAAACCACCCGCCCGGCGCCTGCTCCGTCCGCCACCGGTCACACCCGCACAGCACGGGCACGATGACGGACGGGCACGTACAACACGCCAGCAGACGCGTCACCAGGACGCGGGAATCGCCTTCGGGCGCCGGAAGAAGAGGCCCTCGTGCCAACGGATCTCTTCAGGATCCACGGTCAGGCGGAGCCCGGGCCGGCGGGCCACCGCACGTACCAACGCGTCAATCAGACAACGAGCCAGACGATTGCCGGGGCAAAAATTCGAGCCATGGCCGAAGCCAAGATGTCCCGGACCCCGGCGGTCCGGGATAAAGCAGTCGGGGTCGTCAAAGGCCGCCGGATCGTGGTTGGCCGCCTCCAACGAGACCATCACCACCTCCCCCACCCGAATCTGCACACCGTCGACGTCCGCGTCCTCCGTGGCCATTCGCTTGGCGGCCCCGGTTGACAGCGGTGTGTGCCGTAAGAGTTCCTCCACAGTGTCCGGAATCAGCGCGGGATCGCGATGCAGCCGAGCGACGGTTTCCGGGTGCCGTAGCAAAGTGATCAAAGCACCACACAGAAACCCCGAGGAGGTGGGGTACCCGGCGATCAACAGCAAGGCGGCGATCTCGGAGAGCGCGGCGTCGCCGAGCGGGCCAGCCTTCGCCGGGGCCTCGGCGAGCCGCTTCAACAAATGGTCGCCCGGTCCGTCGGCCAGTCGGCGAGCGTGCACGGTGAAGAACCGGTGGATGTCGATGAGTCCTTGACGCTGCTCCTCCGCAGTGGCGCCGCAGAACTGGAGAGCAAGATCCGTCCGATCACGCAGCAGCGCAGCCTCTTCCGTGCTGAGTTCACCGAGCAGGACACGCGAAGTCATCGCCACCGCCAACGGTTGTACGAAGTCCGCCGCAAGATCGACGGGCCCTCCGCGCTCAGCCAGGTCGCGCAGCAGTGCGTCGGCCCGATGACGGAGCCACTTGCCGTGGCGCCGGGCCGCACGTGGACCGATGCCCTCGGTGAAGACCGAACGCAGGCCCGCTTCACGCAGGACCGACACTCCGTCGCCGGTGGTACCGGGGGCGCGCAGTTCCACGGGCTCCTGGCGGGGAGCGCCGGGGGCCATCGCGGCGGTCGAGCTGAACCGCGGGTCTTCCAACAGCCGTTTCGCGGTGGCGTATCGAGTGACGAGCCACAGTTGGTCCCCGGTGTATTCGGAGACGACGGGGCAGACCGGTGCGTCGGCTTCGCGCAACTGCTTGTGGAGCGGTGACAGCTCCTGACTCCAGTCGTGGAAGGGGAAGGTGAGGGGGCCTTGTGCGGTGGTCACGGTATGAAGCTCCTTCACGTGCCGGGGGTGGGTCAGTGCTGCGTCGCGTGGTCCTTGAGGAGGATGAAGCCCTGGTTCGTTGCGGCGTGCAGGGGGCCGGGCTCGGCGTACAGCAGATCGGCGAACCCGACCGGCGCGTGGTAGCTGACCAATGACGACGGGACACCGAGGATGCCCGGGGTGTCCATGAAGAACGGCAGTTCGTCGACGAGGTACTCCAGGGCCAAGGCAGTGGCAGCACTGTCGTCAGCGGCCCCGGCTGCGGTCCCGGGTCCGGCTACTGTCCCCGAACCGGCTGCCGTCATGGGGACGGCTCGGGCGGAGATGCTCCGGCAGATCGCACGTATCCGTTCGTCGCCGGCGAGCGCGTTCCCAACACGCAGATGCAGTTGCTGGTAGGCATCGGTCTCCGCGAAATCGGACAGCAGATGGGTGCGCTGGCGCTCCTCGGGGACCTCGCTACGCTCCCAAGCACGTCGGATGCGCCTACGGACACAGGACACTTCCGTCCGGGCCTTCTTGCGTGCCGCTTGTTCCGAATAGCCCTGGGCACGGTAGTTGGACGCCAAAGAGCGGTCGGGGACGATGACGTCCACCTGACGGAATGTGGCATGGGCCCAGCGGAACATTCGGGTGAGGGTGGGGATGCTGAAGTAGCCGTTGCCCGGGCTCACTCCGATCAGCAGGTGGTCGGCGTCATGCAGGAGTCGACGGCAGTTGGGCGTGTACGGCAGCGGGGTGAAGCCGCCGGCTGATGCTGGCTCGGATGCGGGTGCGAGTACGGATGGAGTCGTGGGTGCGGGGACGGTCGTCGTGAGGGATTTCGGCACAGGTGAACCCTTCGGATGGATGCGAATGGGGCTCTGCCGGGCGTGGACGTACGTGGCCGTCGACGTCCGTCATGGGAGACGGGCACGGCGGAATGGCCCAGCGGACCGTCAGAGCCGGGTGAACTCCGGTAGCCACTTCTCGGCACCGCCCACGGCGGCGGGCTCTTCAGCGGGGCGTGCTACACATCGCTACAGATCATCGAGCAACTCCTCAATGTCTCCGTGCTGTTGTGGCGAGAACGCGGCCGACCTGGCCTTGCCGCATGCTGCGGACAGCGGAAGCCAGTCAACGTCGATCGTTCACAACCGACCACGCCGAATCCCGTGACGCCGAAAAGCGGGGCGTGGCCAGATAGGTGGGCAGGCAGGCAGGGGCATCACTTTGGACGGGAAGTCCCATTGCCGACCGATCGCCCACGGGTCCCCGGGGTGTGTCGAACGATCAGGTCTGCGCATTGGCCATGGAATGCGCAGTGCGCAGGGCGCGGAACGGAACTCCACGACGGCACCTTCGGCCGTCGCGTATCGGTGCAACCGGCAGGATTCCCCACGGTTGGTCATCCTCGCGATGGCCACGCCCTTGGCGTAGCCATTCGCCGCGAACCGCTGGGCGACCAACCGGGCCACAGGCGACGCCGCTCACCATCAGAAAACACGTGGGGACCGCGCAGAGTGAAGTGGTTTCACCATAGACATCGATGGAGATCCCGCCTTCTCCGAAATTGCTGTCCTGGTAGACATAAAGACCATCAACTGGGCAACTGGAACGCAAAAGAAGCGAGCCGGCGGCAGGTACAAGGGCGACTCGACCGATTCAGGGTGGGAGCGAGGTCAACGGAAATGAGCCCTGCAGCTGCAAATGCCGTACGTAACACGCATCCCTCCAGGAACTACGGTGGTGGAGTCAGAGTTCGTTCGTCGCAAGGGTCCCCATAGGCTCCACACGCGGCTTCACCTTCAGGCGAAGCGCCCCATCTCGCGGTCTCGGGCTCCGTGGCCAACTGCGGCGAAGCGGCGAACTGCACCTCACATACATGGAACAGGGGTCTGTTGAGTCCGTGATCGGCGTCCACGACGTCGCAGAGGCAACGCCGACTGGGTGCATCGGTGCACTGCTCACCCCTGTAACGCTACCGAGTAACAACAGGGATGAGCAGTGTTAGATTTTTCTCACGGGGTATTTGCGCCGCTTCCAGTAAGGATCGCCCGATGCCCACGCAGCAGTGTGATCCGTAGTGGCCGGCCCGAGGACCGACTGCTTGCGCCCGTACGCTTCCACGCGGGATGGCCGAGTCAGCAGCGGAGGAGACATCGGCTCGGTTGGGATTCCTCAGTGGCCCCCGTCTATCCGTCGCATCGCTCGGGGCGAATTCTCGGCGGTATTGCGGCTTCCATTTTCCAACGAGACGAGTGATAGCCGGGGCCCTGCCCGCTTGAGGGTCCGAGCGTCATCGTGGCCAAGTCTCACGGGGCCGTTGTCGGGGCGATTGAGCTCCGGTTCCAAGCGGCCCATCACCCGCGATGAGAACTGCGACTGGCCCGGCTAACGCGCAACGACGCCGGTGGGGAATCAGCGTCAGTTGGAGACGTCCGTCTCCAGGCGGGGTTCGCCGAGTTCGTCCCGCATGGCATGGCGCAGTTCGCGCAGGACGGTTCCGTAGGCGTGGATGGCTTCCGCGAGTTCCGGCGAATCGGGCCGGGCACCGGACCCAACGACGTCGCGGAACGCCTTCAAGTGGTTGAACGCCAGGTCGGCGGCGGCCACGACGGACTCACGGCCCGACAGCACGACTCGTTCCCTGACCGCGTAGACCTGGTGCTCACCGAATACGGCACGCGCGGCGAGATCTCGTGTCAGCTCGGCCGGGTGACGACCGTAGGCGACCGCGAACAGGGATTCCTGGGCGAGGTTGAGGGTGGTGAGGAACTCGCCGTAGAGCGTGCGTCGGTGTTCCAGCGCCTGGGACCGGATCTCGCGGCCCCAGCGGGCCCGGTCGGCCAGCAGGGTCGAGCCGACCCCGACAACGGCACCGAGGAGTGTGGAGAGAAGCGTCAGCCAGTCCACGCGATGATCCTACGAACCCCTCAACTCTTGGAGGGCATCTGATCTGGGGACGGTCACCGCACCGGGATCAGCGGCCTGCGTGCGGGCGGCGCTGGCGGCGGCGACGTTCCCGTTCGGCCCTCCGCGCGGCCTCAGCCCGCCGTTCCTGAAGCCGCCGCTGGACGATCCGGTCGCGCCACCACATCAGCGAGGGAAGCGCCACCCCGGCGACGACCAGGCAGACCGCTCCCCATACGTGCCGGGTCTGCTGGCCCAGCGCCATCAGGTGGACCGCGCTGCCCAACAGGCCCGCCGCGGTGGTGACCAGGGTCGGGATCAGTAGGTCGCGCGGTAGGTGCCAGCTTCTGTTGAGGTCGCTGAAGACGACGTTGGCCAGTCCGATCAGCCAGACGGCTCCGAATGCCATGGCAACGGCGTAGAACCCCGACCCCGGGCCGTCGGCGATCCGGACTCCGCCCCGCAGTGTCCGTTCGGACCCGAGATGGACCCATCCCGCGACCGCCAGCCCCGCGCTGGCGGCCCCCGCCAACCCGACCAGACACGCCCCTCCGGCGAAGAGCCAGTCGAACACATCACGTCTACGTGCTTCCGTCATTCGTACCCCCCTGTGGCTGGTGTTTCCCTCTCGCTCCCTCTCACGTTCGTCACCCCGTTGAGGTTTCCCAGCACGTGATAGTCCGTTCGGTCGCCCCCTCCACGGGAACCGCCGGCGGGCGGCCGCTCGGAGGGGTTGGGGCTCTCCGAGTAGGCACCAGGGGGCGCAGGTCGCTCGGTGCTCGGGCGAGGGCGCGTCGCCGGAGCCGACTGCGAGAAGCAGTACACGGGGGGGGCGCACCACGTCGTCGAGTTGGCTCGCGCATGGACGTCGTCCTGATCGGGGCGACGACCACACGCACGGCGCGGCCGGTCTCCGCGCCCAACTCAGGTCAGTCCAGGTCGGACATGTCGAGCACGAATCGGTACCGGACGTCGTTCCTCCGGAGGCGGTCGAATGCAGTGCCCACCTGTGACGACGGCAGCACTTCGACATCGGCGGCGATGCCGTTGTCGGCGCAGAACTGGAGCATCGCGGCCGTCCCGGGGCGTCCGCCACTGCCTGCGGAGCTGAGCTTCTTTCGCCCCACCAGCAGGTCCATGGCCTCTACGGTGAGCGGGCCCAAGTGTCCGAGGAGGCTGAGCGTGCCGTCCATCGCCACCAACTTCAGGTACGGGGCGAGGTCGTGGGGTGCGGAGATGGTGTCGATGACCAGGTCGAAGCTGTCGCGTGCCGCAGCCATCTGCCGGGAGTCCGCGGAGGCGAGGAAACCCTGAGCGCCGAGCCTGCGGGCGTCTTCGCGCTTGTCCCGCGTACGGCTGACGACGGTTGTGGCGGCGCCGAGCGCCACGGCCATTTTGACCGCGAGGTGCCCCAGACCGCCCAGTCCCACCACGGCGACGCGGCTCCCCGGACCGACCCCGTGGGCCCGCAGGGGTTCCCAGACGGTGACGCCGGCGCACAGCAGCGGGGCGGCCTCGGCGGGGTCCAGGCTGGCGGGGAGCGGGTAGGCGAATGCCTCTCGGACGACGTACTCGCGGGCATAGCCGCCCAGGGTGGTCGAGCCGTCCTGTCGGTCGGTGCCGCCGTAAGTCAGGGTCGGGAAGGCGCGGCAGAAGTTCTCCTGCCCCGCTTCGCACATGGCGCACGAGCCGCACGAATCGACGATGTTGCCCACGGCGACGCGGTCGCCGACCGAGAACGCGGTCACCTCGGAGCCGACCTCGGTCACCACTCCGGTGAATTCATGGCCGGGCACCAAGGGGGCGTTCGGGTCCGGCTCGTGGGCGTCCAGAGCGTGTAGATCGGTGTAGCAGACACCGCAGTAGTCCACTCGCACCGCGGTGTCGTCGGGGCGCAAGTCGCGGCGTTCCAGCGTGATGCGCCGCAGCGCGTCCGGGCCGGTCGCCTGCCATCCCGTGGTCGTTCGCACAGCCAACACTCCCTAAACAAACTGTTCGGTCTATTGAGGGAAGAGTAGAGGCGCCGGGGCCGCAAGTAAACAAACTGTTCTGTTTGGTAGGGTGGTCGCATGCCGCAACAGCCCCAGACCTCACGAGGTGCCGCGACGTACCAGCGCATCCTGGACGCGGCCACCGAGGAATTCGCCCAGCACGGCATCGCCGGGGCGCGCATCGAGCGCATCGTGATGGCGGCCCGCACCAACAAGGCGCAGCTCTACGCCTACTTCGGCGACAAGGAACAGCTCTTCGACGCGATCTTCCTCGACTCGCTGGAGCGCATCACCAACGTCGTGCCCATCGACGCCGACGACCTCTCGGACTGGGCCGTCCGTCTCTACGACGAATACCTGCGCCGCCCCGACCTCATTCGCCTGGCCACCTGGACGCGGCTGGAGCGCCGACCCGTCGGGCACCTCGTCGAGGCCCATCAGCACTACGACGACCGCAAACTCACAGCGATCGCCGAGGCTCAGGCCGCCGGGCGGATCCGCGCGGGTGACCCGTTCGACATCATGGCCGTGGTCATCGCCATGTCCATGGCCTGGTCGCCGGTCAGCAACGTCTACACGGCCAGCAGCCAAGAACCCGATGACGTCCACGATCGGCGCCGTGCCCTGCTCCGCGACTGCGTCCGAAGGGCGACTGCGATCGACTGAGGGCCCGTTCAGCGGACGCACGGGGGCCCGATCCCGGTCCGGTTTCGGGTTCGGGCCCCTCGTACGCGGGCCCCCTTCGCCTTCTCTGCCGCCGCTCAGGACGGCCCGGCGACTACCATCCGGCCCGTGGTGCTGGTCTCAGGACTCCGACGGCAGCGGGATCGTCAGGTCGTAGCCGCTCTCGTCGGTGCCGTTCATGAAGACCAACCGAACTGTCAGCGATCGGGAGTCGGACGGAACGGCGGGCCGGCCGGAGAGGCTGCCTTCGGTCCGGCTGCCGTCCGGGCTCATGCCCCGGGCTCCGCCGAAGTCGGTGTACTGGTTGCCGAGGTCGTCCACTGCCTCCAACCACATGTACACGGGCTGGGCGAGAGGGGCCTGGTCGTCCGGCAGCGGCGGCGTGACCGAGTAGTGGAGGGTGAATGATTCCTGCGACTGTTCCAGCGCGAGGACCTCGAATTCATGACGGCCGCCCAGGACGGCGAACCGTTGCCTGGGATTCCCGCGCCTGTTCATGAGGTTCTTCTTTCTGAGGGGTGTCAGCCGCTGCCGGGCGTCGGCACCTTGCAGGTGATGTAGCGGTCGGCGGCGCTGTTGGGCCGGGAACCCTTCAGGTACCAGTAGAAGGTGAGTTTGTTCCCGGTCTGGATGGTGCCGCTGCCACCACCGATGAATTGGTAGCCCTTGATGCTTCCGTGGAAGTTGTACCAGTTGGGCTCGGTGTGCGGGCCGTACGGCGGATTGATCGCCCGACCGTTGACGTACGCGTAGGGCATGGTCACGGTGACGGTCGGTCCGAGCGCAGCCTTGGCGGCGTTTGAGAGTTTGAAGCTCCACGCCAGCGTGCCGCCCGAGGCACGTTGGAACTGGACGGTGGAAACCGAGTGCGTCCAGGTGCCGGTGCACAGGGTGTCAGCCGGGGTTCGGACGTGGAACTCCGCGGCGCGGGCGGCCGCCTCCGCGTCCTGTCCTGCGGTGACGGCGCGGAACCCACCGCCATTCGCTTCATCCGCCACCGGCACCGCCGCCGCACCGGCCGGGGCTGCGCCCGCCGCCATCAGGGCAACAGTGCTGGCCGTGCTAATGAACAGGGCAGCAAGCTTGGAAGTGATACGAGAATTCACCGAACTCCCTTTTACGTGAAGGCAGTTGCTGGATCTCTTCACTCTGGCATTCGGCAGGCAGCAGCCACAAGGAAGCCAGGTGTCAGGAATGCGTCATGACCAGAGTACGGACCTGATTCTCGCTGATACCGGGGCCCGTTCATTTCGATGTCCGGCAGGTGGAGGGCTGGGTCCGGCGCCGGCAGGGCGGGGTGAGGGCCTTGACTGCTTCGAGGGCCTGTTCACCGTAATCGGTCACCTTCACGCGGGGAGCACACCGCCCCCTACGCGAGCCGGATGGAGTCGTCAGAGGGTGATGAGCCGGACGACGGTGACGGTCAGGACCGTGACGGAGACGACGTACCGGATGATCGCGGTGCCGACGGTGGCTTCCCGCCGGTCCCGGTCACCGGCCACGGGGCTGGAGCCGTGCCCGTAAGGATTCCGGCCGACCGTGCGCGCCATCGCAGCCTCGAACTCGGTCCGTCCGCTCATCTTCCGCAGGGCGTCGTCGGCCGGCGGGGCGTAGGTGATCCGGTACCTCACGCGGCGCCGCGCCGTTCGGCCTCTTCGCGCGTCAGCCGGCCCTCGATCGCGTCCGCCTGCGGGTCGGGGACGGCTTCGAACATCCAGTGCCGTACCACGGCGTGGATCTCGTGCACACCAGCGGTGTTGACGGCCAGGTCGAATTCGGCCCGCAACTCGGCCGGGAGGGCGTCCCGGATCGCAGGGATGGTGCTGGGGACGTCGACCTCCCGGCCGTCCACCCAGGTGCGCAATCGCTCCGCCATGACGCTCTCCTTCCGACACCCGACACGGTAGCCGCACACGACCGTGTTCGGCCGCGGAACTCCCAGTGAAGTGCTGACCGGGGTCGAGTGCTGCCAGGATCTTGTGGGTGACGTGGTTGTCCAGGATCAGGTGGACGTCGAGGTCTTGCGGTACTTCCTCGTCGAGCTTGATCAGTACTTCTTGAACCACACCGCGCGGCGGCGGTGGAGCGCGCCGTGGATGTTGCCGCAGCAGGCGGGCGGCACTCAGTTCGGGCCCGCGTCCAACCTCTACTTCTGTGGGCTGTCCGTTGCACCGCCTTCTCACCGGACGGCCTCCGTTCTCGGGACGGGGACGCCCTCTCCCAGGTTGCCGCGAACGCGATCACAAGCTCTCAGCCGTCTGGTCACTCATGGCCCGGGCCGCGTGCCACATCGCGCAGTAGTTGCCGAACTCCGCGTTCGGGGCGGTATCCGAACGCGTTGGTGGCGGCGGTCGAGTCGTACACCCGGTCCAGGCGGTCGGGCACTGGCCACCCCCGGTCTCGGAACGCCTGGAGGACGTCCGGGGCTCGTTGGGCGAGGACCGTGCTCGCGTCGTGGTGGAGGGCGAGGCAGTCTGCTCGGTGGAACGGTTGCGGTCCTGAGATGTTGAACCGGCCGGTCACGGTGGAGTGCGTAACAGCGAGGACTCCTGCCGCCGCCACGTCGGCCACGTCGACTCCCCGATGCAGCAGGTGGCGGGCGAGCACGGGGAGTGGTTCAGGGAAGCAGCGGGCTATGCGCAGCGTGATTGAGGAAGTGGCGCTGGCGGCGACCAGGTCCTCGGCGGCCAGTTTGGTCTCGTCGTAGATGTCCCGGGGCAGTGGTGTGAGTTGCTCGTCGACCCAGACCGCGCGGTCGGTGGGTACCAGCGCGTGTCCGTACACGCTCGTACTGCTGATGTAGAGGACCCGCCGGACGCCGAGGCGGCCAGCTTCGTCGAGTAGGCCGGCTGTCGCATCGACGTTCACGGCACGGAACTCCTCGTCGGGCAGGCGTCCGACGTGCGGGGCGTGCAGCGCGGCGGCATGGACCAGAGCATCGGCCGACTCCAACGCGGACAGTTGCACGGACCGGTCCCGCAGGTCGCCGGCGACGTTCGTCCAACGGCCGGGGATCCTGTCCACGCCGCGGACGACCCAGCCGGCGGCGTCGAGTGCCGCAGCAATAGCCGCTCCGACTCGGCCCGAGCTTCCCGTGACCGCAACCAGCCCGGCAGGGGCTCTCTTTGTTGTGTCGTTCACGCGTCCGACTGTACGGCGTGGGCCGATCTTCTGTGCTGGCACGACGAGAGACGAGGATGGCCGCCGGGTCGATTCGTTCGACGCCTCCATCGCGACCTTCTCTCGCTGCTCTCAGGAGGCCGGGCCCGTCGCCGATCGGACGGCGGGCCCGGCTGGAGCGCGGTGAGCAAGGAGATCTACTGCGCCGCGCAGAGGTGAACGTTCGCGGCTACCTGCAGAACTCCGCTTCGATCACCTTCCCGCTGTCCCCCGCCCAGTCCCCGTTGAAGTTCAACGCCAGCGAATGGCTCGCGTCCCGGGTGACGAACGCCTCGGACTGGGAGCCGTGGATGCCGCCGCCGTGGCCCCAGACCTCCTTGCCGCAGCTCAGTCGGGAGGACTGGAGGCCGAGGCCGTAGCGGTACTCCGGCTGCTGGGGGTCGACCGGCACGGTCGTGGTCAGGGCGTTCAGCTGCTCGGGCGGCAGCAGGCCGCCCTTCAGCAGGGCGCGGAAGAACGTCTGGAGGTCCTTCGAGTCGGAGATCATGCCGCCGGCCGCGCCGGCCAGGGTCGGGTTCAGCTCGGTCACGTCGCGGACCTTCGCGCCCGGGTCGGTGGAGAGCGGGGAGTAGGCGCGGCTCGCGGGGGCCGGCACTCGGGGGTCGGTTCTGGGGACGGAGGTGGCGCGGAGTTGGAGCGGGCGCAGGATTCGGCGTTCGATCTCGCTCTCGTAGCTCCGGCCGGTCGCCTGCTTGATGACCATGCCGGCGAGGATGTAGTTGGTGTTGGAGTACTGCCAGCCGGCGCCGGGGGCGAAGTAGGGCTTGTGCTGCATCGCCAGGCGGACCAGTTGGTCGGGGGTCCAGGTGTCGTAGCGGTGCTGGAGGAAGCCCTCGCCGAAGACCTTCGTTTGGAAGCCGGGGTCAGAGGTGTAGCTGTAGATGCCGCTGGTGTGGTTGAGGAGTTGGCGCAGGGTGATGTGCCGGCCGTCGTGGCCGTTGCCCCGGACGGCGCCGGGGAGCCAGCGCTCCACGGTGTCGTCGAGGTCGAGGCGTCCTTCCGCCTCCAGTTGGAGCAGCACGGTGGCGACGAAGGTCTTGGTGATGGAGCCGATCCGGTAGCGGTCCTGGGCCTTGCGCTCCTTTCCGGTGTTCAGTTGGCCGACGCCCGCGGTGCCGCTCCAGCTTCCGGACCGGTCCCGGGACTGGGCCACGGCGCCGGGGACACCGTCCCGCACCGCCTGTTCGAGCGCCCGCTGGGTGGCTCCGTGCCGGTCGCCACCCCCTGCGTTGGAGTGCGCGGCGGCGGGTGCCACCAGCGCGCCGGTGGCGAGTGCCGCCACCGCCGCGACCAGCGCCGTGCGGACCGTACCTGCTGACATCTTCGGCTCCTTCGGTCGACTACGTCGGCAGGAAGGACTCCGCGAAGGGGGGTCGCGTTGCCCGTCGCGGCGGAGTTGAGCCTCAATCGGCCAACAAGAATCCGGATGATTCAGTCAATCTTCCCCGGCCTTAGGTCATTCCTCGCCGAGGCGTGGCCATTCGTGTGCTTTCACTCAACGCTGGGCCATGGGCGGTCGCTCCGCCTCGGCTCAGCCTTTGGGCCCCGTAAACCGGCCCGCGTGGCTGGCCGCATGAGTCACGGGAAGAGGAGCCACGGCATGATTCGCAACGTCAAAACACTGTCGTCGGGGTGGTTCGCGGCGACTGGAGCCATCGCACTGTTCAGCGTGGTGCTGCCGGCAGGACCGGCGCACGCGGCACCGCTCTCCTGCGGTCAGACGGTCACGACCAGCGTCGTTCTCCAAGCCAGTCTGCTCAACTGCCCCGGCGACGGCCTCGTCGTCGGCGCCGGCGGCATCACCGTGGACCTCAACGGGCACACCGTCGACGGCATCGGTTTGGGCGTCGGCATCCGCAACGACGGATTCGACGGCGTCACCCTCACCAACAGCAGCAGCACGCAGGCCCGGGTGCAGGAATTCGACTACGGAGTACGACTCAACCCCGGCACGTCGGGTGGTGTCGTGGAAAAGCTCGCCGTCCAGAACAACGAGTTCGGCGGCATCGAACTCAACGGCGCCGACACCAACACCCAAGTACGGAACAACCTGATCGAGCGGCAGGCCCAAAGAGGGGTGACGTTAACCGGCGGCACGAGAGGCGCCGCGGTCGTCAACAACACGATCAGCGCCAACCGGGGCGTGAGCGTCTTCGTCGAGAACTCCGCCGACAACCGCTTGGAGGGCAATCGGATCAGCGGCAGCGGAGACGCCGGCCTGGTCCTCGCGGGCTCCAGCGGGAACACCCTGCTGACCAACACCGTGGGCGGCAGCAGCGACGCCGCGATCCGTCTGCAACTCGGCTCGAACAACAACCTCGTCCAGGGGAACTCGTCCAGCCAGAACGCCGACGCCGGGCTAACCGTCTCCGACTCCAACGGCAACCGCCTCCTCTCCAACGACCTCCGGGGCAGCGGCGACAGCGGCATCGTCCTGCAGTCGGCCCACCACACCACGGTCACCGGCAACGACGTCAGCCGGAACACCGGCGGCATCGAGCTCAGGTTCGCCAACAACAACCTGATCCGGTCCAACATCGCGAGCGACACCACGGGCGACGGCATCAGCCTGGCGCAGTCGATCAACAACGACGTGGAGCTCAATCAGGCCGACCGCAACGGCTCACGCGGGATCTACGTCGTCGGGGACGCGCCGGCCGCGTCCGGCAACGCCCTGGTGGGCAACACCACCAACGCCAACAACGGCGACGGCACCATCGTGTCCAAGTCCGTGCACACCCTCCAGGGGAACACCGCCCGCAACAACAAGGGCTGGGGGCTCTCCGCCGACCCGGGCAACATCGACGCCGGCGGCAACCGGGCGAGCCGCAACGGTCAGGCCGCCCAGTGCAAGGGCGTCGTCTGCGCTCCCTGAGAGCGGACGGGCCCGGGCCACGACCGGCGCGAGTCCGAGCGTCGGCCGAGGTCCGGGCCACCGGGCGACGCCGGCGGGCACGATCGGGTCACCCCCTTTCGACGTCGTACGAGGGCTGCTCCGGCAGCGTGATCGAAGCGTCGGGCGTGCGGACCGCCCTCGCGGTGCGGCAGATTGACCGTCGTACACCGACACGACGGAGCCGCATGATGACCACGCCTCGGACCGGCACGGCAGCCCTCATCGTCAACCGCGCCGGCCAGTATCTGCTCCACCTGCGCGACGACCGGCCCATTGCCGAGCCCTTCACCTTCGCCTTCCTGGGCGGTGCGCCGGAGGGCGCCGAAAGCCTCCGGGAGGCGATCGTCCGCGAGTTGAAGGAGGAGGCGGGACTGTCCATCGCGGACCTCCGGCCCTTCACCGTGGTGGACTCCCCCGCCCGGCGCATCCAGGTCTTCCTCGGGCACTGGGACGGCGACGCCGCCGCGCTGCCGCTGAGTGAGGGGATCCTGCTCCACTGGTTCGACCACGCCAAGCTGCCGGACCTGCGGTTGGCCCACGGCGCCCGGGAGGCGATCGAGCTGCACCGCGCCCTTTCGCAGCACGTGGCCGGCACCGGGCCGCGCACCGTGCAGGTGGAGCAGCAGCCGGGGACGGTCGACGGCAGTGAGCGTCGGGTGACCAGCCGGCCGCGGGCGAACCGTCCGCCGGTGCCGCACGCGGCGATCGGCGTCGGCATCGTCCTCCACCGCGACGGCCGGGTGCTGCTGGGCCGCCACCGCCGCGGCACGCACGAGTTGCCCGGTGGGTCCGTCGAGCCGGGCGAGTCGCTGACCGCAGCCGTCGTCCGCGAGCTCGCCGAGGAGACCGGGCTCACCGCCCGGGAGGCCGACGTGCGCCTGGAGGGCGTGCTGCTGGACTCCGTCGCCGACGTCCTACGGCTCACGGTCGTCGCCGTCGTCGCTGCCTGGGCCGGCGAGCCCGGTGACCGGCCCGGCGAACCTGTGGGCGACTGGCGCTGGTGGCCTCTGGACTCCTTGCCTGACGGTCTGTTCGTACCCAGCGCGCAGTGCCTCACCCTGTGGCGCCCACACCTTCGGGTCGACCACCCTCCGGCCCATCCCTATCCGCTGCGGCATCCGTGATCGGCTCCGGCACCGCTCCGTGCCGGGGTCGATCGCGCGCTCCAGCGGCGCGGCTAGGTGGTCGTACCGCTGCTCAGGTGATGTTGAGCGTGGCCATCATGCCCATCGCGGAGTGGTCGAGCATGTGGCAGTGGTACACGTACTCACCCCGGTAGGCGTCGAAGGTCGCCTGGAGCTTCACGGTCTCGCCCGGCATGACCGCCACGGTGTCCTTCAGCCCCGCCTCGGCCGGTCCCGGGGCGGCCCCGTTCCGTTCGATCACCCGGAACTGGACCAGGTGCATGTGGAAGTTGTGCGGGGCCCTGGTGTTGGCGTTGGTGACCGTCCAGACCTCGCTGGCGCCGAAGCGGATGTGCTGGTCGATGCGGTTGTGGTCGTAGACCTTGTCGTCCATGAACGCTTGGGGGTTGGGCCGGCCGTCCTCGTCCATCCGCATCACGATGGTGCGCTGGGCGGTGGGCGTGGGCAGCGGGGGCAGGGTGCGTAGCACCGGGGGGATGGAGCTGGGGTCGCTGGCGGTGCGGGTCACGTCGAAGCGCAGGATCTGTTCGGCCGTGCCGTTGTCGGCGACGCTCTCCAGGAAGATCTGGGTGCCGAGGGCGAAGGTGGAGAAGTCGATGACGATGTCGGCGCGTTCGCCGGAGGTGATGAAGAGGGAGGGTGTGGTGTGCGGGGCGGGTAGCAGGCCGCCGTCCGAGCCGATTTGGATCATGTTGGTGTTGCCGGAGAGACGGAGGGTGAAGAAGCGTTGGTTGGAGGTGTTGGCGAGGCGGAAGCGGTACTTGCGGGCGGCCACTTGGAAGTAGGGGTAGGGCACGCCGTTGGTCAGCACGGTGGTGCGGGTGCGGTCGCCCATGGTGTAGACGAGTTGACCGGCGGCGTCGAAGCGCGCGTCCCGCAGTTGGACCACCACGTCGTACGCGTCCTTGGGTAACGGAAGGGCGTCCTCGATCGGGTCACTGATGAGGTAGCTGCCCTGGAGGCCGCGGTAGACGTTCTCCGACTCCAGGTGGTGGGCGTGGTCGTGGTACCAGAGCGAGGCGTGCGGCTGCTTGTTCGGATACGTGTACACCCGCTCGGCGCCCGGCGCGATCAGGTCCATGGGACCGCCGTCGCTGTACGGCTCCACCGAGGCGCCGTGCAGATGGCGGGCGACCACGACGTTCAGCCCGTTGCGCTGTCGGATGACCACGGGGCGGTTCTCGCGCGCGATGATCGTCGGCCCGGGGAAATGTCCGTCGTAGGTGAGGAGTTGGGTTTGCAGGCCCGGCACGATCTCCTTCGTGGCGGAGACCACGTTGCTCTCGTATCGGTCGATGCCGCCGGTGGTGGAAACCGGTTGCGCCACCGGGATTAGCGGCATGGGCTTACTGAAGGGAACGATGGACAAGGGCGCGTTCTGCCCCGAGGCGCGGTCCGTCCCGCCGGTGGCCTTCGTGGTGAACAAGGGGACGAGCGAGGCCCCGGCCAAGCCGGTGGCAGCGGTGGCAATCCCTGCGCCGAGCAGACGCCGTCTGGCGACCATGACGATTCCTTTGTGAGCTAATGTTCGATCAGAAATGGAAAGTGAAATAGGTGCGGGAATTCACCAGCTGATCTTTGATTCCGCGGAGGGAGCGGCGGGGTCGCGGCGACAGATCCGTATCTCCCTCCCGGCGCCCGCCAAGCGTCTCTCGATACCAGTTCTTCTCATGCGGCACAGTGGGGTGCGATCGGCGAAGACATGCGTCATTGCATTAGACATGGGTTTCCCTCAGCGGCCTTTACGGAAGCGTGACATCGAGTAGATCAACTATGACTCAGGCATGGGTACAGGGATTTTTGCAGTCAGCGCTTGGCGCCGACTTGAGGACAGGTTGAGGACTTCACCTGCGCCTCCTCGGCTCGCGGGGCTCCGGGGATGCTGGATCGATCCAATCGGGACTCAAGCGGGACTCAAGCGATAATCGATCAAATCCCGGCAGACTATGGGCGCGCGTTAACGGGTCACCAGCAGGTCGATGGCAGGAACAGATCAAGGAATGGCGGAGGGTCAACACCGATGGCAGGCGCCTTCCGTGGGGCTGCACCATCTGGGCACTCGATCGACGACGCTTAAGGCTTACGTGGCCGTTCAGGACTCAGCGCCGCGGCGCGTATGGTCGTCGGCGACGAGCACCCGGCGCAGTGGCCCGGCCAGCGGGGCGGCGCAGGAGCCGCTCACGTTCTGGTGTGCGGGCGAGGAGTTTCCGGCGGCCCACGGCTGACATCAACTTGCCGTGCAGTCGTGCGCCCAGCGTCGGCCGCGGAACCGCCCTGAACGAACTTTCAAGGAGCCAGCCATGACCGATGCCGAAACCCCGAACGCGTTATCCGCAGGTGATGACGGTGCGTCGTCTTCAAGCGTCGCAGCCCCCTTTGCCGCACTGCTCGTCGCGGTGCTCTCGTTCTCCCTGATGCAGACGATGGTGGTTCCGGTACTCCCCGATTTGCAGCGGGAGTTCAATGCCAGCACCACCGACGTCTCCTGGGTGCTCAGTTCGTTCTTGATCACGGCTTCCGTGGCCACCGCCCTGCTCGGCCGGGTCGGTGACATGTTCGGCAAGCGTCGCATCCTCATCGCCTGCCTCAGCGTGTTCGCCATCGGGACCCTGCTGTGCGCCGTGGCGGACTCCCTGCCTCTGCTGATCGCCGGCCGTGCCGTGCAGGGCGTCGGTTCCGCCGCCTTCCCGCTCGCCTTCGGGATCGTGCGCGAGCAGTTCCCGCCCAAGCAGGTGCCCGTCGCCATCGGTCTGATCAGCTCGACGTTCGGCATCGGCTTCGGCATCGGACTCATCCTTCCCGGGCCGATCGTGGACTCGCTCAGCTGGCACTGGGTCTTCTGGCTCGGGCTGGCCGTGATCCTGCTCGGCGTCCTCGCCGTGGCCGCGTTCGTCGACGAGTCCGTCCACCGCTCCCCCGGGCGTGTGGACTGGGTCGGCGGGGCGCTGCTGAGCGGCGCCGTCGTCGCCCTGCTGCTCCCCATCAGCCAGGGCAAGTCCTGGGGTTGGGACTCCCCGGCCGTCATCGGCTCGTTCGTGGCGGCCATGGTGCTCGGCGCGGTGTTCGTGGTGGTGGAGCGGAGGGTCCGGGAGCCGCTGATCGACATCGAGCTGCTGCGCCGGCCTGCCGTCGCGACCTCCCATGTGGCGGCGCTCATCATCGGTTTCGGCATGCACGGCGCGTTCACGCTGGTGCCGTTGCTCGCCCAGACGCCGCCCGAGGTGGGTTTCGGGTTCGGTTCGTCGGTGACCGAGACCGGACTCTTCATGGTGCCGATGGCCGTCACCATGCTCATCGCCAGCCCGCTGGCCGGCAGGATCGGCGCGGCCGTCGGCTTCAAACTGCCGCTGGTGATCGCCTGCCTCATCGGTGTGGTGGGCTTCGGCATCTATGCGGTCGGGCACTCCAGCGAGTGGGTGATCTACCTCGGCTCCGGCGTGCTGGGCGTCGGCGTGGGCCTGGCGTACGCCGCCCTGGCCAACCTCGTCGTGGCCGCCGTGGACCCGGGGCAGGTCGGCGAGGCCACCGGGATCAACACCATCATGCGAACGATCGGCAGCTCCCTCGGGACGCAGATCGCCGCTTCGATCGTGGCGTCGAAGACCGTGCCGGGCACCACGATCCCGGCCGAGTCCGGGTACACGGCGACCTTCGTGATGTCGGCGATCGCGCTCGGTGCCGCGACGCTGGCGGCGCTCGCCGGCCCGGGGTCCCTACGGAAGGCAGCCGCATCCGGGGCGGATGCCACGGCGGTGAAGTCGAGCAGCAGCTCAGCGACGGTCTGAGCCTGCCGGGAACGCAATGGACGTCGAGCAACTCGCTGCCGCGCCACACGGCCTTGGCCGTGTGGCGCGGCAGCGAGTTGCTCATGCCCTGCGCCGGCTCCCTAATCGATGCCGCGAACGATGTGCTGTTCCTCGGGCTCGGGCCCGGGGTCGGTTTCGTCGTCGACTCCGGCGAGCAACAGTGGCGGTACCCAGGGCGGAATGTGACGGAACGGACTGCCGTACTCCTGCACGACTTCTTCCACCGACTTCTCCCCTCGCCGGGACCACGCCCATGGTCCTCGGACGCTTTCCCCCACGATGCCGGAGCGCGCTGGACGTTCACTCGAAACCCCCTGGACCGGTGCCTGGACGGGCGGCCGCGGGCAGCAGCGAACGGCGGGTGGCGCACAAGGGCACGGGGAGGGGCCGTGCCGTGTTCAGGTCCCGTCGACGTCGATCCGTCGATAGCTGACCAGGAGTGGGGCGTCGGGGCCCGTTCCCCGTACCAGGGTGTCCACGCAGGTGCAGACCTGGTGCACGCGGGACTCGCCGTTCGCGCTGGTGGCGTACACGACGGTGTTCGCGCGCACGTCCAGGGACCCGTCGGGGCGCTCCTCGATCTCGAACATGCCGGTCATGTGGCGGCGTTGTTCCCCGGCGGCGGCGATCGCCGCGGTCGCCGTGCGGACCCCGGCGACGAGCCCGGATCGGCCGCGCATCGGCTCCGCGCGGGTGGACAGCCAGCAGACCGCGTCCTCGGTGAAGGTGGCCGCCCAGCCTTCGGCGTCCCCCTCGTCCAGGTGCCGCATCTGGCGTGCGTAGAAGCCCGCCACCTCCGCGTACATGAGGTCTCCGTTCCGTGTGCCGAAGTGCCGTGCCGCCGCGCGCCGGTTGCTTGCGGATGGACCGCCACTGCGTTCACAGGGTCCGGTCCGCCGCCTGTGCCCGGGTCGAGCCGCGGTCGAGCACGACTTGCCCCGGGCGCGGTCAACGGGGGCGCGGTGGGTGCCTTGCGCGAGCGAAGAAGCGAAGCCCGAGTTCCGCGTGCTGCGGCCCAGTCCTGGCACGGCTCTCTCCATGTACGCAGGAGAACGCCCGTGGTCGTACGTCATCGAGCGCTGAAGTGTGCCGCTGCCGCGGCGCTCTTCGTGCCGCAGGTCCAGACCGCGATGCCGGACTATGGGTACCGCCCGTGACACCGCGAGCATATAAGGTACCCTCTAGACGGTTTCTTTTCATTCGCCCGTCGCGTACTGCACACGGGCAGTGAGCACAAGGGGTGGTCTCGTGGCGCGACAAGAACGGGCAGTTCGCACTCGCCGCGTCGTACTGGAGGCTGCGGCGAAAGTGTTCGCGGAGTACGGCTATTCGGCAGCCACCGTGTCGGACATCCTCAAGGTCGCCGAGATGACCAAGGGCGCCTTGTACTTCCACTTCGACTCCAAGGAAGCGCTGGCGCGCGGGGTCATCGAGGCGCAGGTCGAGCGGTCGCTGCCGCCCCAGGACCTGAAGGTCCAGGAGTGGGTGGACCAGGGCATGCTGCTTGCGTATCAGTTGCCGCGCGATCCCGTGGTGCGTGCCGGCGCGGTGCTGTCGTCCGACGCCCTGGGTCGGGAGCAGTACGGCAGCGCCTGGCCCACTCTGATAGAGCGTTCCGCGCGAACGCTCGCCGAGGCCAAGGCGCGGGGCGAGATCCTCGCCCACATCGTTCCGCAGCAGACGGCCGAGTTGCTGGCCAGCACGTTCCACGGCGTCCAGCTCTTCTCCCAGTTGGAGACCGGCCTGGCGGACGTGGAGCGCCGGATCTCCGTGCTGTACGAGCACTTGATGCCGACGATCGCCATGCCCGCCGTGCTGGCCCGTCTCGACCTCTCCGCCGACCGCGGCGCCCGCCTGTTCACACAGATGGAGGCGGCGCAGACGAAGGACGCGGAGCGGCAGGAAAGCGCCCTCGCGACCGACTGAGGCATCAAACAGCTCCCCCTGGGCCTGCGAACGGCGCCGTACGGGTCGGCCTGCGGCAGGCTTCGGCGTTCGGTCGAGGGCCTAGAACGATTCCCCTGCGCTGCACACGTGCCGGCTCTCAGGCGGACGTCGGGCACTCTCGTGGACCGGGTCCGGTGTCGCCGATGGCCCCGGACAGCCCTCTGCCGGCGGGGCCGAGCGGGGTTGACGGGCGAGTAGCCCTGCGCGCGCCCACCCGGTGCCGCTCGGATTGAGTGCGGCGGCCGTCCGCGGGTCGGCCACCGAGGGCAGCAGCACCTTCCAGAAGCTGGTGAGCGTCTGGCCGGTCAGCCATGCCTTGTCGCTGCGGCTGAGCACGGCGAGGCCGACCGTCGTGGCCACGACGACGTTCACGACGCCGTTCTGCGAGACCCCCGGGGCGAGCGCCTTCTCGTCCGCGGCCCGGGCCACCAGCCCGTGCACGTAGGTCTGCCACTCCTGGCAGAGGTCGACGCGGGTGCGCTGCCCCGCCTCGCAGCTCAGCATGAATCCGGCCCGTACCACCACGTCCCAGAGCAGCAGTTGGACCAGTCTGTGCGAGAGGTCCGTCAGGTCCTGCAGGGCGCTCGCGTCTCCCAGCGGCAAGCTGTCCACCGCATCGCGCAGCGCACGGACGGCTGCGCTCTCGACGGCGCGGGCCACTTCCGCCTTCGTGTCGAAGTGGAAGTGCAGAGCGCCACGGCTGACCCCGGCACCCGAACTGATCTCGTTCAGGCTGGCCTTCTCGTAGCCGTGCCGCTCGAACAGCTCGGCCGCCGAGCGGATGAGTGCGTTCTGGGTACGGGCCGCGCGTTCCTGTTGACTCACTGTTGGCTCTCCCGCCACTAAGGGGATTACCTCACTACATATAAAACCAACTTGCCGGTTTTGCAACCAGGGTGGGGCGGATCCTGACGGCCAGATGGCCAGCACCCCCCGTTCCGTCGGGCGCCCCTGACGCCGCAAGGGATCCACCAAGTCAACAGGCCGACCGCGCGCAGAGCCCGGCAGGCCCACACCGACTCATTGGCCGGAATTGAAAGCCCTCGCCCACTCGGCCTGTGCAAAGAGGACTCCAAGCGACCGCCATCAGCCAGCAAGAAAACAGGCTAACCGGTTTGATAATTTGTCGTCGCGAGACACGGCGCTCCTCGGAGGAGTCAGCCACCTCTCGCCCGCCACCCCCTCGTCCGCCCCTGCGCCCCGCCGCACAGGAGACGCTCCCTCCAGTTCGACGGACGACGATTCCCCAGGTGAAGGGGTGAACATCGGCAATCCACCGGGCTGTTGCGTGCACGCGGGCCTGGACGAGCGCCGGCTGGAGTCTCACTCAAGGTCGCATACGCCTCAACTGGAAGGAGGCCAGGAGGAGGCTGCTTCACCGCGTGGACCGAGATTCGTAGGGTTACAAAAAACCGGCCGCACGGTACTGTCGTGATGGATTTACGGCGCATCAGCCTCCGGCGACGGAGCGCACGCGTCCAGCCACCACTGAGCGATTCCCAGCCCCGTCCGCCCGCAGCGGGCGGGCCACGACTGGTCAGGACGGCTCGTGGCGGCCGACGCCACTCATGGACTCGTATCCACAAGAGCTTCCACGTGTGCGCCGACAGAGGATTGCTGTCATAAGGGGGGCGAGTTGTCGCTAGCCGAAGTGTTGACGTACCCAGCTGTCGATATCGACGCGATCGACCTGGCGGCGGCCCGGGTCGAATCGCAACCACTCACCCGCGTGCGGATCGACTCGCTCGTCCTGTCGGACTCCCCCCGTCTCAACGCGGAGGACCCGGAACACGTGCGGGCGCTCGCCGAGGTCGGGGCCGGTCTGCCCCCGATCACCGTGCACAGGCCCACCCTCCAGGTCATCGACGGCGCGCACCGGATCCGCGCGGCCCTGCTCAACGGGCGCACCGAGATCGCCGCGAGGCTGCTGGACTGCGACCCGGCCGATGCCTTCGTCCTGTCGGTCAGGGCCAACATCACGCACGGCCTGCCGCTCTCCCGTGCCGACCGCGCCCGCGCGGCGGCCCGCATCGTCCTGACCCACCCGCAGTGGTCGGACGGTGCGGTCGCGGCCGCCACCGGGGTCTCCGACAAGACCGTCTCCCGCATCCGCGCGCACTCGTCGACCGTGGACGACGAAAGGTCCGGGACACGGATCGGTCGGGACGGCCGGGTGCGCCCCGTCGACAGCGCGCAACGCCGCCGGCACGCTGCCGCGATCTTCCTGGAACACCCTGACGCCGGTCTACGCCAGGTCGCCCGTGCCACCGGGCTCTCGCCCGCCACGGTGCGGGACGTACGGCAGCGCATCCACTGCGGCGAGGACCCCGTTCCGGGCCGCTACCGCGCCGACCGGGGCGCCCAGCGCGGCGAGAGCGCCGCCGCAGCGGCCCGGCAGCGGCCACACGCCGCCCGCGCGGTGCGCAGCACGGTCGTGGTGGACCGGCAGAAGCTGCTCGCCAAGCTCAGCGAGGACCCCTCGCTGCGGCACACCGAAGCCGGCCGGCGCGCCCTGCGCTGGCTGCACCACTACTCCGTCGACGGCGACAGCATCGAGGGCATCGGGCGCGGGCTGCCCCCGCACTGGGTCCCCGAGGTCACCGACCTCGCCCGCGCTTGCGCGGCGATCTGGAACGAGTTGGCCGCACGGCTCCAACAGCGGGCCGAATAAGCCCTTTGAGGCTAGGTCCGTTCCGGATGTTGCCGCGGGTCAAGCGGCGCTTTCCGGAGCCGGCCCAGTACGCGCGAGGGCGGGACGTCGTCGACGACCGGCGCCGTCCCGCCTCGCCGCCGCACCATCCGCGGCAGCTCTGCTTGTCAGCACCGACGCACGTCAGGAGGACTTCCATGTCCCAGTACGTAGAGACGTCCACGCCCCGCCCCGCCCCCGACGCCACGGGTGTGTGGTTGATCGGGGCCCGTGGCTCCGTCGCCACGACCGCGGTCGCCGGGTGCGCTGCCGTCTCGGCCGGTCTTTGCCCGCCGACCGGCGTGGTCACCGAGACCGAGCCTTTCGCAGCCGCCGGGCTGCCGGCCCTCTCCTCCCTCGTCTTCGGCGGTCACGACACCGTCGACTGGCCGTTGCCCAAGCGCGCGGAGGCCCTGGCCGAGCAGGGCGTCCTGCCGCACGCACTCGTCCGGGCCGTGCACGGTGAACTGGCCGCCGCCGACCGGGAGATCCGGGTCGGCGGGCCGGCGGCCGGTGACACCCGCTCCGACGAGGAGCTGACGGCGGCCTTCGCCGCCGACATCGTGGACTTCGGCCTTCGTGCCGGGGTCGCCCGGACCGTCGTGGTGAACGTCGCGTCCACCGAGCCCGCGCCGGCCGAGGGCGCCGCCCGACGACCCGCCAGTTCGCTGTACGCCGCAGCCGCCCTGCGCGCGGGCTGTGCGTACGTCAACTTCACCCCGTCGACCGGGATGGGTCACCCGGGTCTCGCGGCGGCGGCCGGGCGGGCCGGAGTGCCGTACGCGGGTCGGGACGGCAAGACCGGGCAGACCCTGTTGCGGGCGGTGCTCGCGCCGATGTTCCGTCAGCGGGACCTGGACGTACGGGCCTGGTCCGGCACCAATCTGCTGGGCGGGGGCGACGGGGCGGTGCTCGCCGACTCGGCCGCCGCCGCGGCGAAGAACGCGGGCAAGGACCGGGTCCTGCGGGACAACCTCAAGGTGCTGCCCGAGGGCCGGGTGCACATCGACGACGTGCCCGCGCTCGGCGAGTGGAAGACGGCGTGGGACCACGTCGCCTTCGAGGGCTTCCTCGGGTCGCGGATGGTCCTCCAGACCATCTGGCAGGGGTGCGACTCGGCGCTCGCGGCGCCGCTCGTGCTCGACCTGGCTCGGCTCGCCGCCCGCGCCCATGAGGCGGGGATCGTCGGGAGCCTGCCGGAGCTCGGCTTCTACTTCAAGGACCCCGACGGCGGCTCATCGGCGCTTGCCGAACAGTACGAGGCCCTTCTCGCCTTCGCGGCGCGCCTGGCGGAGGTCCGATGAGCAGCCCCCGCGACTGGGCCGAACTCCTGCGCGTGTCAGCCCTGTTCACCGTGCCCGGCGACGCGCTCACCGGGGCCGCGGCGAGCGGGCTGCGCCCCGGCGCGCGCACCGTGCTCGCCGCCGGTGGTTCGCTGTGCCTGTACGAGGCGGGCATGGCGCTCAACGACTGGGCGGACCGTGCGGAGGACGCCGTCGAGCGCCCCCACCGTCCCCTCCCCTCGGGCCGCATCGCACCCGCGCAGGCCCTGACGGCCGCCGTCGGGCTGACCGCGGCGGGGATCGGGCTGGCGCTCGCCGCGGGTCGCCCCGCCGCCCTCACCGCGTCCGCTCTCGCCGGCACCGTCTGGGCGTACGACCTGCGACTCAAGCACACCGCAGCGGGTCCGGCCGCGATGGCGGCGGCCCGCGGGCTCGACGTACTGCTCGGAGCGGTGGCGACCGCCCACTGCCGTACCGGCGCCGGCGCGGTGAGCTGGGGCCGGGCGGCGCGCCGCGCCGTGCTGCCCGCCGCCGCGGTCGGCGCCCACACCTACGCCGTGACGGCCGTCTCCCGCACCGAGACCAAGGGCGGCGCGCCGGGCCGGCCGCTCGCCGCGCTCGGGGTGACGGCCGCGATCGGCGCGCTGGCCGGGGCCGGTCCGGACCCGCGCGGGGTCAGTTCTCCCCGCGCGTTCGCCCGCACCGCGCTGGCCGGCGTCTACGTGGCGACGGCCGCGCGACCGTTCCTGCACGCCGCGCTCAACCCGTCGCCGCCGCTGGTCCAGCGGGCCGTCGGCGGCGGCATCCGCGCCGTCATCCCGCTCCAGGCGGCCCTCACGGCGCGCTCGGGGCCGCTGGCGGCAGCGGCGCTGCTCACCGGGCTCGTACCGGTGGCCCGTCGACTGGCGCGGAAGGTGAGTCCCACATGAGCCGTGCACATCACCGCAACGGGCTCGCACTCGGCTACGGAACCAACGGCCTGACGGATCTGCGGCTCGACGACGCTCTCGGCGTCCTCGCGGACCTCGGTTACGACGGCGTCGGCCTGACCCTCGACCACATGCACCTCGACCCGCTGGGCCCTGGCCTCTTCGACCGGGTGGCCCGGGTCGCGGACCGGCTCGACGCGCTCGGCCTCGGCGTCACCGTGGAGACCGGCGCCCGCTACGTGCTCGATCCGCGCCGCAAGCACGGCCCGACCCTGCTCGACCCGGAGCCCCGGGCGCGGGCGGCACGGGTCGCGCTCCTGGTCAACGCGGTGCAAGTGGCCGCGGATCTCGGTGCCCACGCGGTGCACTGCTTCAGCGGCATCCGGCCCGCGAGCGTCGGTGAGGACGCCGCCTGGGAGCTGCTCGTCGACTCGCTCGGCCCGGTCCTCGCCGCGGCGGAGGCCACCGACGTACCGCTCGCCGTCGAGCCCGAGCCCGGGCACCTCCTGGGTTCGCTCGCCGACTTCCACCGGCTGCGGAGGCGGTTCGGTGACCATCCGCTGCTCGGGCTCACCCTCGATGTCGGGCACTGCCAGTGTCTGGAGCCGTTGCCGCCGGCGGACTGCATCCGCGCCGCTGCGCCCTGGCTGCGGCACGTGCAGATCGAGGACATGCGGCGCGGCGTCCACGAGCACCTGCCGTTCGGCGACGGCGAGATCGACTTCCCGTCGGTACTCGACGCACTCGAATCCGTCGGGTACGAGGGCCTGACCGTGGTCGAACTGCCGCGCCATTCGCACGCGGGGCCGGACATGGCCGCTCGTTCCTTGGAGTTCCTCCGCGGGCAGCTCAGCGCCGTCGCGGCGAACCGGCCCACGGCCAAGGCGTCCCCGCTGGTGGGCTGCGCTCCGGGCCCGCGCGCCACCGCGCGCAGATGTCCGGTCCCTGAAACCGCCCGGCCGAGGAAGCCCTCATGCTGACCACCCGCGAGGAACTGTTCGCCCGCCTCGATGCCGAAGGCGCCGCCTGGCTGGACTCAGCGCTCGCCCAGGCGCGCGACGCCGGACGCACCCGTACGGAGGCCCCGCCCGGCAGCGGCGTACCGCGTTGGGAACTGCTGTTCTCGACGGCGGGTCGCCGGTGCGGCCCGTCACCGGTCGTCGAGGCGGCCCGGGTGCTGATGCTGCACGCGGCCCGCCCCGACGCGGACGCCGTGACGCGGCTCTACGAGCGGGGCACCGGCGCCGAACGCCGCGCCGTGCTGCTGGCCCTGCCGTGCCTGCCCCTGCCTCCAGAGGCGGGCGTACGGCTCGTCGAGGACGCGCTGCGGACGAACGACGGTCGGCTGGTGGCCGCGGCCGTCGGCCCGTACGCCGCCGCCCATCTGGACGCGCACGCCTGGCGGCA
>NZ_JBIRGU010000026.1:0-25180 GCF_044328175.1 Streptomyces sp. NPDC017979
CACGCCCACACCACCGCCACCCCCATCAACTGGACCCCCTGGCACACCACCACCCACCCCCACCCCCACACCGACCTCCCCACCTACACCTTCCAACGCGAGCGCTACTGGCTGGAGGACGTGGCCCCGCTCGCGGCGTCCGCGGCCGGCGTGCCGGACGAGGCCGAGCAGCGCTTCTGGGCCGCGGTGGAGGACGGGGACGTACGAACCGCGTCCACGGTCCTGGGCGTCGCCGAGGGCGACGGGGCGCCCCCGGAGCTGGCCGCGCTGCTGCCCGTGCTCGGGGACTGGCGCCGCAGCCGCAGCGACGGCGCCACCGTGGACTCCTGGCGCTACCGCGTCCGCTGGGACCGGCTGACCCCGCCCGCCGAACCCCCGCGGCCCGTCGGACCCTGGCTCCTCGTCCGCCCCGAGGGCGGTGCCGTCGAGACCTGGGCCGAAGCCTGCGCCGACGCCCTGACCTCCGGTGGGTGGTCCGTCGTCACGCTCGACGTGGGCCCCGACGCCGACCGGTCCGTACTCGCCGCGCACCTGCGCTCGTACCCGAAGGACCGACGCCCCGCGGGCGTGCTGTCGCTGCTGGCGCTCGCCGCAGGGGAACCGGCCGACGACGTCGGCCCCGGCCTGGGCGGGACCCTCGCCCTCCTCCAAGCGCTGGTGGACAGCGGTCTGACGGCGCCCTTGTGGTGCGCTACGCGCGGGGCCGTCGCCGTCACGGACTCCGAAGCGCCGGACGCCCCGCACCAGGCCCAACTGTGGGGCCTGGGACTGGTGGCCGCGCTGGAGCACCCCGAACAGTGGGGCGGCCTGCTCGACCTGCCCGCCGCCCTGCGCGAACTGCGCCCCGAACAACTACGCGCCGCCCTCTCCTACAGCAGCGACGACAGCGGCGATGACCAACTCGCGCTGCGCTCCGACGGCACGTACGGGCGACGGCTCGCCCCTGCCCCCGTCGAGCCGATGAGCTCCGGGTCCGTCTCCGGGCCGACGGCGGAGCACGGCTGGACCCCGTCCGGCACGGTCCTGGTGACCGGAGGCACCGGTGGTCTTGCGTGTCACCTCGCCCGGTGGCTGGCAGGCGGCGGAGCACAGCACGTCGTCCTGCTGGACGCCGCCGGTGACGAAGCCCCGGCCGCCCGGGGCCTGCGCACGGAACTCGCCGCGTCGGGCGTCGCGCTGACGGTCGCCGCCTGCGACCCGGCCGACCCCGTCGGCACCGCGCGGAGCGTGCGTGCCGTGGCCGCTGACCTCGCCGCGGCCGGGACGCCCGTCGGCACGGTGCTGCACACCTCCGTCACCGGTGAGCTGGCCCCCCTGGCCGAGCTGACCCCGCGGGAACTGGTCGCGGCGGTCCGTACCGCACGCGTCGGCGCGGCCCCGCACCTGGCGGACGTGTGCGCCACCGACGGACGACCGGTGCGTACGGTCCACTTCACCTCGGCGGCCACCACCTGGGGCAGTCGTGACCACGGCGCCTACGCCGCGGCCCACGCCGGCCTGGCGGCGACCGCGGCCCACCGCAGGGCCGCTGGCCTGGACGCGGTCTCCCACGCCTGGGGGCTGTGGGAGCTGCCCGACGACGACCCGGGCGCAGCGGCCGGGCTGCCGCTGGAGCTGTCCCGCCGGCAGGGCCTCGCGCCGCTCGACCCGCGGCTCGCGGTCGCGGCCCTGAGCCGGCTGCTGGCGGGCGGCGAACCGGACACGGTGGTCGCCGACGTCGCATGGCCGACCTTCCTGCCACTGTTCACACTGGCCAGGAAGAGCCGACTGTTCGACGCCGTCCCCGCGGCGCGCAGCGTCGGCCGCGCACCGCGGGGCGGCGAGGCCGACGCCGGTGACACCGGTGCCGACGCGGCGGGGGCGGCGCTGCGCCGGGAGCTGACGGGGCTGCCCGCAGCCGACCGCAAAGCCCGGCTGCTGGCCGTGGTCCGCACCCAGGCCGCGGCCGTGCTGCGGCTTCGATCGCCCGAACAGGTCGGCGTCGACCGTCCGTTCAAGGAACTGGGCTTCGACTCGATCGCCGCCGTCGACCTACGGAACCGGCTGCGGGCCGGCACGGGCGTCACCCTGTCCGCGACGGCCGCCTTCGACCACCCCACGCCCGCAGCCCTGACGGCCCACCTGTTGGCCGAAGCCCTGCGCGACGACGAGGACGCCGACGGGGGCGGGGGCGCCGTGGACCGACATCTCGACGCAGTGGCAGGCGCCCTCGAAGAGCTGTCCGCCGACGACCCGCGCCGCGCCGCCGTGCTGAACCGGCTGCGGAACGTGCTGTGGAAGCACGAGGCACCGGCCGTACGCGACGGCGAAGGCACCGACGGGAACCTGGGGAGCGACGGGAGCGAAGGGGACGACGACCTGACGGGCGCCACCGCTGCCGAGATGTTCGCCCTCGTGGACCGCGAGTTCGGCGTCTGACCACAGAAGAGGGGCCCGGCCCGGGGGGAACGCCTCCCGGGCCGGGCCCCTGCGTGGTCAGACCAGGCTCGCCAGCCAGAGCAGGTCCTTGGCGACCTCTTCCGGTCGCTGCGCGTGGACGTCGTGGTCGGAGTCGACGTACTCCCGCAACTGCGCGTGCGGCAGGGCCTCCACGGCCGTGTGCACCGACGCCCTGTTGCGCTCCACGATCGTCCGGATGCTCGGCGGCCACCGCTCGTTGTCGCGGGGGTGGGCCGCGAGCAGCATCACCGGCCTGTCGGCGATCGCCGGGAACCAGCGGTCCGGGGTCTCCTCCCAGAGACTGCGCATCAGCGCGGTCCGCTGCGAGCGGGAGAGCCGCGGGGCGAGCGCTCCGTCCGGGCCGATCCGCAGCGAGAGCAGCGACGCCTCGACGGACTCCGCCGGCCAGTCGGGGTGCAGCGTGCGCAGATAGGTGCGCATGCCGTCGACGCTCGCGCCGCCCAGGGCCCGGCCCGCGAGGGAGAACGAAGAGTCGAGGACGGCGGCGAACGACTCCCACGCGCCGTGGATCGCGGCCGGTTCGACCCAGCCGCCCTCCACCAGCGCCAGCCCGGCCACCACGTCGGGGCGTTCGGCCGCCAACCGCAGCGACACGTGCGCCCCCCAGGAGTGACCTGCGACCACCGCACCGCCGATCCGGAGGTCGGTCGCGACCGCGGCCAGGTCGGCGCTGACCGTCGCGAGGTCGTAGCCGCTGCGCGGCACGTCGGAATCGCCGTGACCGCGCAGGTCCACGGCGTACACGTCGTGCCCCGCCCCGGCCAGCCGCTCCGCGACCAGCGCCCACAGCGCGGCGTTCGCGTCGAGCCCGTGCACGAGCAGGAACGCGCGACCGGTCCCCGGCCAGCGCCGGACGTGCAAAGCGGTGTCAGCGCTCACCCGAACGCGCAGGTCCATGGCGTCGGCCGCCCGCTCAGGACCCGCCCGCGGCGCCGGCCGGCGCGGCCGCCCCGGTGCCCCGGGTGCGGTGGAGGGCGGTGAGGCGCTCCAACTCCGGCACGACGTCGTTGGGCGACGGCTGGGCCAACACCTCCTGCCGCACCCGCTCGGCGTTCCGCCGGAACGAAGGGTCCTCCAGCAGCCGCACCAGGCACTCGCGGATCCGCGCGCCGGTGACGTCCTGCGGCGACACGATCGACAGCCCGGTGCCGGACCGTTCGAAGTACTCGCTCTTCGTCGTCACGTCCGGCGCCATGAGGCCGACCACCAACTGCGGCACGCCGTAGCGGACGGAGCCGTTGAAGCTCCCCGCACCGCCGTGGCCGACGACGGCGGAACACGACGGCAGCACGGCGTGCACGGGGACGAACTCCACGATCCGGGTGTTCGCCGGCACGCGCTCCAGCCGCTTCACGAACGCGTCCGGCAGCGTGACGACCAACTCCACCTCCAGGTCGCCCACCGCGTCCAGGATGTCCTGCATCTGCTCGACGGTGACGACCTCCAGGACCTTCCAGTCGTTCATCGACACCCCGAACGTCATCAGCACCCGCGGCTTCTTCGGATCCTCGCGCAGCCACTTCGGCACCACGGCGGGCCCGTTGTACGGGACGTAGCGCATCGGGACGTACGACAGGCCGGTGTCCAGCCGCAGGGAGTCAGGCAACTGGTCGATGGTGAAGTGGCCGTGGGTCATCTCCTCGGAGAAGGACGCCCCGTACCGCTCCGCCCACTGCCCGAGCCACTCGGCGAGGGCGTCCTCCTGTTCCTCCGGCGGCTGCTCGGCCTTCACCCGGAGGTAGTGCTCCCGCATCCGGCCGTAGACGTCCTGCGAGAAGAGCAGACGGGCGTGGGCCGCGCCGGTCACGGACGCCGCGAGCCGGCCGGCGTAGGTGATCGGGTCGGAGATCACCAGATCGGGCTCCCACCAACGGCAGAACTCCACCAACTCGTCGAAGAGCGAGTCGTTGAGGACCCTCTCCTTGGGCACCCGCATCCTGCGGTACAGCCAGGTCAAGAACTCCCACGTCAGTTCCTCCGGCCGGCCCTCGCCGAGGTCCGGCATGCGGGACCCCTCGGCCACCCACTGCTCCGGGGTGATCAACTCGCCGCTCTCCATGGCCCGCACGGTCCGGTCGGCGACCGGCTCGTCCGGACCGACGGGCACGGCCGTCAGCCCCGCACCCGTGATGGCGTCCGCGAGTTCCGGCGCGCCCGCCACGCGCACTTCGTGGCCCGCGGTGCGCAGCGCCCAGGCCAGCGGCACACTGTTGAAGAACGGCGTGCGCTGGGCGAACGAAGCGAACAGGACGCGCATGGCTTTCCCCTTCGAGTCTGTGTGAGAAGCGCGGCAGGCCACCGCCTACGGCTTGTGCGCGGTCGAGATCAGGTACGCGCGGGTCGCCAGGCGCAGTTCGGTGATCTTGCGGTGCAGCTTGATGCCGCTGCGGTCCTTCAGCGACGAGAACCGCCGGTCCGCCAGCAGCGCCGTGCACCGCTCGCGCACGAACGCGGCGTTCGGCTCCAGCACCCGGTCCGTGACGTCCTCCACCTGCACGTCGACGAAGCCGGCCTGCTTGAGCCGCTCGACGTACACACTGCGCGGATACCAGTTCGCGTTCGGAATGACCTTCTTGCGGCGCAGGTCGTCCAGCTTGCCGATGACGCCGCCCCCGTCGGTCCGCATGCCCTCCCGCGGAGCGGGGTCGGTCAGCGTGAGCGTGCCCCCGGGGCGCAGCACGCGCAGCGCCTCCTGGAAGAACGTCTGACGGGTGTGGAAGTGCACCGACGACTCCAGCGCCACCACCCGGTCGAACGATCCGTCCGCGAACGGCAGCGAGGTCGCGGAGGCCAGCCGCAGTTCGATCACGTCGGAGAGGCCCTGGTCCTTGACGCCCTGCCGGGCGATGGCGATCTGGCTGGGGGTGACGTTGAGCCCGACGATGCGCTGCGGCCTGCGGGTGCGCGCCCAGTGGATGGCCGGGCCGCCGTAGCCGAAGCCGGCGTCGAGCACCCGGTCGCCCCCGGTGATGCCGGCCCGCCCGGCGATCTCCTCGGCCATCGCCTCGCACGCCTCGTCCTGGTCGGCACAGCCGGGGGCCCAGTAGCCGTAGTTGCCGTGCAGGCTCTCGTACCCCATCAGCGCGGTGAAGAGGTCCGTACCGCGCATGCGGTCGATGACCTCGTAGAAGGCGCGCACCCGGCCCTCCGGGGACTTCTTGGCGAACTGTGCGTCGGTCATGTCAACCGCCCGGATTCGTGGGGTGGGTGGATGCGGTGCTCCGCCGGGCTGCCTTCCCGAGGACGAGGGGGAGGCGGGCCAGCTGTCGGGTGAGGGGGTGCGGGTTCCAGGGGAGCTGCTCCGGCGGGATCGCCAGTGCGAGATCCGGGTGGCGCGCGAAGAGGGTGGTGAGGGCGATCTCGGCCTCCTGGTTCGCCAGGGGCGCGCCGAGGCAGTAGTGGGACCCGCGGGAGTAGGCCAGGTGCGGGGCGGGGCACGCGCGGGTGACGTCGAGCGCGTCGGGCCGCGGGAAGTGCGCGGGGTCGCGGTTGGCGGCGGCGAGGACGGCTTGCACGCGGTCCCCGCGGCGGACGGTGGTGCCGCCGATCGTGACGTCCGCGGCGGCGTACCGCAGTTGGGCCGCGGTCGCCGGGCCGTACAGCCGTAGGAGTTCCTGCACGGCGCCCGGCATCAGGTCGGGGTCGGTGCGGAGCTTCGCGAGCTGTTCGGGGTGGGTCAGCAGCGCCGCCGTGCCGTTGCCGATGAGGTGCGCGGTCGTCTCGTGCCCGGCGACCATGAGGGTGAGCACCATGGTGATCAGCTCGGTGTCGGTGAGCCGGTCGCTGTCCTCGTCGTGCGCCTGGACCAGCGCGGTGATCAGGTCGTCCGCGGGGTCTTCCAGGTGCCGTTCGATGAGGTCGAGCATGTGCGCGCTCATCTCGGCCAGCATCGGGTTGAGCACCTTGGGGTCGGTGCTGGTGCAGTCGCGGCTCCAGACGTGCCACAGCGGGCGGTCCCGCTCGGGGACGCCCAGCAGCTCGCAGATGACCGCGACCGGCAGCGGATAGGCGAAGTGCTCGATGAGGTCTACGACGCCGTCCACCGCGTGCTGCGGCAGGGCGTCGACCAACCCGTCCGTGATCGCCTGCACCCGGGGCCGCATGGCCGCGATCCGCCGCTGCGAGAAGGCCCGGGTGACCAGCCGGCGCAGCCGGGTGTGGTCCGGCGGGTCGAGGTGCACCAGGTTCCCCGCCAGATACGGCACGAGCCCCTTGGAGACGCCGAGGGCGAGCAGCATGTCCGTGTACCAGTCGTGGCCCGTGGACTCCGCGGACCCCGCGGACAGGGAACGGGTGTTCATGACGAAGCGGGGGTCGGTCACCACCGCTGCCACGTCGTCGTGCCGGGTGACGATCCAGACGGGATCGCCCCCGTAGGGGTCCTCGACCTGGACGGGGTCGCCCGGCGGATGCGCGCGGGAGGTGTGACCGATGTCCATCAGGGGGTCTCCTTGTCGCCCTCGTCACGCCTGCCGTCTCGCCTGGGCTAGCCGCGCTCCGCCGCGTACGCCTCGTTGATGTAGGCGGCCAGGTCCCGGGGCGTGGGGTGCTCGATGATGGCGACCAGCGGGATCTCGACGTCGGTGAGCGACATCAGGTTGCGGGTGAGTTCGAGGGCCTTGAGGGAGGTGATGCCCTGCTCCAGGAAGTTGCTGTCGTCGTCGATCGTCGTGTGGTCGAGGACGTCGGCGGCCTGGGCGCGGACCGCTGCGCGGAAGACCGCCTCGCGCTCCTCCGCCCCGGCCGCGGCGATCTCCTGCTGTAGCGCCTCGGCGTCCAGCGCGGCCTGGTCGTTGCTCTCGGTGACTTCTGACTGCTGCATAGCACCCTGTCCCGTCGTGTGAGGTGGCTGCCGGATGGGATTCGGCTGAGCGTGCCCCATGGTGGGAAACGCCTCTAAAGGCAGGCCAAACAAATGTCGGGAGCTTTAGCGAGCCATTACCGGGGCCGCTGACCATCGACGGGACGAGCGTGGCGGTGAGCCGCGACGGCACACCGGACGACTGCCGGCACCCCGAGTGCCGACGTGAGGAGAGCCCCATGACGTCCCCTTCCGCGGTCCCGCCGACCACCCACCAGATGGCCGACTTCTACGACGCGTTGGGTCCGCTGTTGCGGATGGCGTGGGGCGACAACTTCCACATCGGCTATTGGGAGGGTGTGTCGGATCGGAGTTCGCCGCAGGAGGCGACGGATCGGTTCACGGATGTGTTGACGGATCGGCTGGGTGTCGAAGCCGGGTGCCGTGTGTTGGATGCGGGGTGTGGGATCGGTAGTCCTGCGGTGCGGGTGGCGTCGTTGACGGGTGCTGAGGTGTGGGGGGTGACGATTAGTCAGCAGCAGGTGGATCAGGCGGTGGAGTTGGCGGAGCGTGCGGGGTTGTCGGGGCGGGTGCGGTTCGCGTTGCGGGACGCGATGGAGACGGGGTACGAGGACGGGTCGTTCGATGCGGTGTTGGCGTTCGAGTCGATCGTGCACATGGATCGTCCGCGGGCGTTGCGGGAGTGGAAGCGGGTCCTCAAGCCCGGCGGCCGCATCGTCCTCACCGATGTGTTCCCGGTGGTGGACGAGACCGCACAGCCCTTCAACCCGGCCTTCGCCACCGCCCGCAAGGAGGAGGTCCCGGACATGACGTCGTTCGTGACCTTCGACGACTGGCCCGGGCTGGTAGCCGACGCCGGCCTCGAACTGGTCGAGCTGACGGACGTCACCGAGAACATCAAGGGCACGTTCCCCCGGATGCTCGACGCCTTCCTCGCCCACCGCAGGGAGTTCGAGCGCGAGCACGGCGTCACCCTGGAAGAAGTGCTCGACTCGGCGAAGCTGGCGAACCAGACGAACCCCACCTCGTCGGGTTGCCTCATCGCGGTCGCAGTCAAGCCCTGACCGGCCACCGACCACCGGTTGCCCCCGCGACGGCGCGCCACGGACGAAGGAGTCCTTGGCGCGCCGTCGTTCAGCCCGGCTGCCCCAGTGCGACCGGCAGCCGAACGAGTTGCAGCATCACCGGATTGGCCTTCCAAGCGAGCTGCGCAGGCGGCACCGCCAGCGCGAGCGCGGGGAAACGCTCGAAGAGGGCTCGGAGCGCCACTTCGACCACCTGATTCGCGAGCGCCTCGCCGAGGCAGGCGTGCGGGCCGGTGGCGTAGGCCAGATGAGACGAGCGGGACGTACGGGCGATGTCGAGCGCATCGGGCCGCGGGAAGTGCGCCGGATCCCGGTTGGCCACGGCGATCCGGGCGTGGACGCACGCCCCGGCGGGGATCTCGACCCCGCCGACGGTGACGTCTTGGGTCGCGTACCGCGGTTGAGGGGTGGCGGCCGGCCCGTAGAGCCTGAGGAGTTCGCGCACGGCGCCCGGCATCAGGTCGGGGTCGGTGCGGAGCTTCGCGAGCTGTTCGGGGTGGGTCAGCAGGGCCGCGACGCCGTTGGAGACGAGGTGCGCGGTGGTCTCGTGTCCGCCGATCACGAGCGCGAGCACCATCGTGACCAACTCGGTGTCGTCGAGCCGTCCGCCGCGCTCGTCCCGGGCCTGGGTCAGGCCGGTGACGAGATCGTCCGCGGGCTCCTTGCGACGCGCCGCCGCCAACTCCCGTACGGCCCGTGAGATGTCACCGATGGCGGCGTTCAGCGCTCGTGGACTGGTGCTGGCGCACGCCCGGCTCCACCCCCGCCACCGAGCCCAGCCCTCCTGCGGCACGCCCAGCAACGCGCACAGCACCCCGATCGGCAGGGGCGACGCGAAGTGTTCGACGACGTCGACGGCGCCGTCCTCGGCGTGCTCGGGCAGGGCGTCGAGCAGGTCGTCCACCAGGGCCCGCACCCGGGGGCGCAGCGCCGCGACGCGCTCCGTCGAGAGCGCTTGCGCCACCAGCCGGCGCAACCGCGTGTGATCGGGCGGATCCAGGTGCGTCAGGGTGCCCGACAGGTGCGGCGCGAGGTCCGGCGCGACGCCGACCTTGACGAGGAGTTCGGCATGGGCGTCCGGGCCGCCGCCCGGCAGGGACACCGTGTTCACGACCATGCGGGGATCGCCCAGCACGGCGGTGACGTCGTCGTGACGGGTCACGGACCACGCCGAGGTGCCGTCCCACATCCGCTCGCGGACCGGCGCGGTCGGCACGACGCCCCCACGCGGATCGTCCGGCACCCCCATCACGCCCCCTCGGCCTGCGGAGCCGGCCCGAGCACGACGGGCAGCGCCGCCAACTGCCGGGTGACCGGCATCGGCTTCCACTTCAACCGGTTCTCCGGCACCGCCAGCGCCAGGCCCGGGAAGCGGGCGAAGAGTCGGGCGAACGCGATCTCCGTCTCCAGGTTCGCGAGCCCCGCCCCCAGGCAGTAGTGCGCCCCGCGCGAGTAGCCGAGATGCGGCGCGCGGTCGGCCTCGGGGTCGCGGGTGACGTCCAGCGCGTCGGGCCGGGCGAAGCGACGCGGATCGTGGTTGGCCGACCCCGGCACGACCTGCACGTGCTCCCCCCGACGGATCAGGGTCCCGGCGACCTCCACGTCCTCGGTGGCGTACCGCACCTTGGCCACGATGGCGGGGCCGCACCAGCGCAGCAGCTCCTGCACCGCGCCCGGCATCAGCTCCGGGTCGGCGCGGAGCTTCGCCAACTGCTCCGGGTGGGTCAGCAACGCCCAGACACCGCTCGCGATCAGCGAGGGCGTCGTCTCGTTGGCCGCGACCACCAGCGTCAACACCATCGTGACCAACTCGGTGTCGGTGAGCCGGTCGTCGTCCTCGTCACGGGCCTGGATCAACCCGGTGACCAGGTCGTCGGCCGGCTCCGCGCGCCGCCGGCGCACCAGCGCGTGGATGTAGGCGCTGATCTCGCCCAGCATGGAGTTCAGCCGGCGCGGGTCCATGCTGGTGTAGTCCAGGCTCCAGGCCCGCCACTGCTCCCGATCCGCCACCGGGACGCCCACCATCTCGCAGATCACCGTGATCGGCAGGGGCGACGCGAAGTGCTCGACGACGTCGACGGCGCCGTCCCGGGCGCGTTCGGGCAGGGCGTCGAGCAGGTCGTCCACCAGGGCCTCGATGCGGGGCCGCAGCGCGGAGACCCGCCGGGCGGAGAACGCCCGCAGGACGAGCTTGCGCAGCCGGGTGTGGTCCGGCGGATCCGTGTACACCAGACTGCCCGCGAGGTACGGGATGTACTCGCGGTCGATGCCCATCTGCGCCATCACCTCGGCGTACTCGTCGGTGCCGGTCGGCAGCAACTGGGAGTTGGTGGCGAACCGCCGGTCCATCAGGACCGCCGTCACGTCGTCGTACCGCGTGACGAACCAGGTGGGGTGGCCGTTCCACAGGCCCCGGACGACCGGAGCCTCCTCCCGGATCCGACCGAACCCGCCGTAAGGGTCCTCCATCAGCTCGTACGCGCTGAGGAGTGGCCGGCACGCAGTGTCCTCGGCCGCCATCAAGTGCCTCCTTGGTGTTGTCCCGGTCCGCGCGGAACGCACGGCACCGAAAGCTCGGCGACCAACTGCCGCACGCTCGAATCGGCCGCGTCCCCGACCAGCCACTCCCGGTCCAGACCGGCCAGCACGGCGGCCGCGGCCGGGCGCTCCAGCACCCCGTGCAGCAGGGCGGCGGCCGCGGCGGGCGACAGTGCCTCCACACCGTTGCTCCGCAGCTCCTTGTCCACTCCGGCGGCGGCCGGCCCGTCGACGGGGCCGCAGCACACCGCCGCCACCGGCAGTCCGCCCGCGCGCCACCGCTCGGCCAGGGCGTACAGGTGAGCGTGCGCGGCGGCCTGGTTGCCGAGCCCCGGCACGGGCAGCACCCCGGCCACCGAGGAACACACCACCAGGGCCGACAGCGGCTGCTGCGCCGCGAACTCGCACACCGTCGACGCCACGTCCACCGCGTCCGGCCACTCGCGGGCGATCCGCCCGGCATCCACCGGCCCCGGACCGTGGTCGAGCGCCGGCACGAGCAGGACGGCCGCGGTCAGCGGATGCTCCGGAGGCAAGGCGGCCACCAACGCGGCCAGTGCATCGGCGTCGGACAGGTCCACGTCCGTCGTGCACACCGCCGTGCCCAGCGCGGACAGCTCGGCCACCAGGTCCCACGGCGGCGCCCCGGCCAGCAGCAGCCGCTCCGCGCCGCGGTCCGCGAGACGACGGGCCAGGTGCGCCGCCAACTCGCCCTCCGCGCAGGTGATCAGCGTCGTGCCGCGCGGAGACCAGCCGCCAGCGGCCTCCGACGCCGGGTGGCCCGCCCCCAGGCGTCTGACGAACGTCCCATCGGTGCGTACGGCCACCTCGCTCTCCTCGTAGGCGCCGCTGAGCACCGCGGCCAGCCGGCGCCCGGTGCGCGCGTCGAGTGCGTCGGGCAGGTCCACCGAGCCGACCCGACCACCGGGGCGCTCGGCCGCCAGCGCTCCGCCCACCGCCCAGACCTGGGCCTGCTCGGGACGGGCCACCGCGTCCCAACGGTCGACGCCGACCGCTCCGCGGGTGGCCAACCACACCGGTGGCGCGTCCGCGAGCCGGGCCACTGCCGCCACCAGCGCGACCGCGGGGCCGAGCGCCGGGTGCGGGCCGGTGCCCGCCGGCCCCTCCGCGGCGAGCAGCGACAGCACGCCCGCCAAGTGCCGTCCGTCGACCGCGTCCCGCACCCGGTGCGCCAACTCCTCAGCGGCGCCCGGAGACAGGACCAGCTCGACGGCGTCGGCGCCGTACGCCCGTAGCGCAGCGGCCACCGCGGGGTCGGCCGAACCGGCCGTCACCACCAGCCACGTGCCGTCCAACCGGGGAGCGGTGCACTCCGTCACAGGACGCCACACCATCCGGTACGGCGGCAGGTCCGGATCGTTCGAGGGCGCCTCGGCGTCGGCGTCCAGCCAATGGCGGCGGCGCTGGAACGCGTACGTCGGCAGGGGCACGGCACGGGGCTGCGCGCCCTGCCCCCACAGCGCACCCCACTCCACCGCGCCGCCGCCCACGTGCAGCCGCGCCAGGGCGCCGAGCAGCGCCCGGTCCTCGCCGCCGGCGGCGTCCACCAGCGGCACCACCACCGCATCCCCGGCGGAAACGGAACGGGGCAGCGGGGACAGGTCCAGCCGTACGTCACCCGGCACGGCGGGACACTCCTGCGGGGACGGCTCCCGCAGGAACTCGCGCCAGTAGTCGACGGTGCCGATCTCCTCGCCCGCGGGCCCGTCGCGCCGCGGCGAGTACACCGGCGTCCGCGGTTTGCGGACCGTCACACCGACCGGCGCGGCGCCCGCCGTGACCAGCCGCTGCACGTCGGAGAGTTCGAGCACCCCGGCGACGTAGGCGGCCGAGACCTCGCCCACGCCGTACCCCGTCAGAGCGCCGGGCCGCACGCCGACCGACTCCAGCAGCCGCACCAGCGCGACGTGCCACGCCACCAGCGCGGCACCCTCGTCCAGCGCCCCGGCCGCGCGGTCGGCGGGTGCGGCGAACGCCGCCGCCCGCAGCGGGACGTCCCGGCGCTCGTCGAAGACCGCGCACACCTCGTCGTACGCGGCGGCAAACACCGGGAACCGCTCGTACAGCACCGCACCGACCCCCGGATACGGCTCGCCCGCGCCGCCGAAGACGAACACCGGGCGGCCCGTGCCGGGCACCCCGTCCAACGCCGTGACCACCGAAGCGGACGCTTCGCCCGCGGCCAGCGAACCCACGGCGGCGAGCAGGTCCCCGTACCCCTCGCCGATCACCACCGCCCGGTCCTCGAACACCGACCGGCACACGGCCAACGACCAGGCAACGTCCACCGGATCCCGCTCCGGGCCCGCGGCCAGTCGCGCGGCCAGCGCCGCCGCCTGAGCGCGCAGCGCGGCGACGCCCCGGCCGGACACCGGCCACGCCACCGGCCCGCGCACGCGCGGCCCCGCGGCCGGCTCCCGCGGCCTCAGCGGTGCCTCCTCCACGATCACGTGCGCATTGGTGCCGGAGATCCCGAAGGCCGACACCGCGGCGCGCCGCGGCCGATCGCCCCGCGGCCACGCCACCGCCTCGGTGGCCAGCCGCACCGCACCCGACTTCCACAGCACCAGCGGCGTCGGCCGGTCGACGTTCGGCGTCGGCGGCACCGTCTCGTGCCGCAGCGCCAGCACCGCCTTGATGACGCCCGCCACCCCGGCAGCGGCCTGGGCGTGCCCGATGTTCGGCTTGATCGATCCCAGCCACAGCGGACGGTCCGCCGGCCGCCCCTTGCCGTACGCGGTCAACACCGCCTGCGCCTCGATCGCGTCCCCGACCGCGGTCCCGGTGCCGTGCGCCTCCAGCACGTCCACGTCGGCGGCGGACAGCCGGGCGTCCGCCAACGCCTCCTGGAACAGTCGCTGCCGGCCCGGGCCGCTCGGCGCCGCCAGGCCCGTGCTCGCGCCGTCCTGGTTCACCGCCGTGCCGCGCAACACCGCCAGCACCCGACGGCCGCCCGCCAACGCGTCCGACAGCCGCTCCAACAACAGCAGCCCGGCGCCCTCGCCCCACACCATCCCGTCGGCGCCCGCCGCGAACGGCTTGCACCGCGCGTCCGGCGACAACTGCCGCTGGTGCGCCGAGAGCAGGAACGTGTTCGGCGCGTACATCACCGCCGAACCGCCGGCCAGCGCCAAGGAGCACTCGCCGCGCCGCAGCGCCCGCACCGCCAGGTGCATCGCCGTCAGCGACGACGAACACGCCGTGTCGAGCGACACCGCGGGCCCGGTAAGCCCGAGGACGTACGCCACCCGGCCCGACGCCACGCTCGCCGCGTTCCCGTTCCCCAGGTGGTCCATCAGCTCCGGCGGAACGTGCCGCAGCCGGGCCGCGTAGTCGTGGTACGACACCCCCGCGTACACCCCGGTGGCACTGCCCCGCAGGGACCGCGGGTCGATGCCCGCGCTCTCCACCGCCTCCCACGCCGTCTCCAGCAGCAGCCGCTGCTGCGGCTCCACCGCCAGCGCCTCCTCGTCGCCCATCCCGAAGAACGCCGCGTCGAAGTCGGCCGCGTCGTGCAGGAACCCGCCTTCGCGCACGTAGGACGTCCCCCGGTGCTCGGGATCGGGGTGGTACAGCCGCGCCGCGTCCCAACCGCGGTCGACGGGGAAGCCGGACACGGCGTCCCGCCCGTCGGCGACCAACTCCCACAGCTGGTCGGGCGAGTGGACGCCGCCCGGGAAGCGGCAGCCCATCCCGATGATCGCGATCGGCTCGTGCCGTTCGTCCCGGGCCTCGGTCTCCACCTCGTGGAGCCGCCGTCGGGCACCGGCCAACTCGGCCGTGGTCCACCGCAGGTACTCCAACAGCTTGTCGTCGGTGACGTCGTCAGTCATGCGGAAAGGGCCCTTCTCAACTCGGCTGCGGTGGGGGCTAGTGCCGAGGCTTGAGCCCCACCAGATCCATCTCCTCCTGCGTCAGCGGCGGCTCGGTGAGGTCGGGCCGCATCTTGTCGCGGTGCATCAGCGCCATGAACTCGCTGGATCCCAAATCCGACTGCGGCGCCGTCATCGCCATCACGTCCGTGACGACGTCGCACACCTCGGGCGAGCGGATGGACCGGCCCGCGACCATGTCCGAATAGTGCTGCCGGGCCGCCGCACCCCCCGTCAGCCGCGGATCCTTCGCCTGGTTGCGGCAGTTGACGAACGCGATGTCCTTCGACGCCGCCATGATCCACGGATCGTCCGCGCCGGCGCTGATCTCCCGCTGCACACGGTGCGCCGCCCCCGGCCCGAACGACCCGCCCAGCGCCCGGTCCAACGCCTCGGCACCGCGCGCGGCCGAACTCATCCCGTGCCCGTAAATCGGGTTGAACACCGCCAACGAGTCACCCAGCACCAACAACCCGTCCGGCCACCGCTCCAACCGCTCCGGATACAACCGACGGTTGATGCCCAGGTGCGACGCGACCACCGGGGTCAGCGGCTCCACCTGACTGATCAGATCGGCCACCAGCGGATCCCGCAAGGAACGCGCGTACGGCAGGAAGTCCTCCTCCCGGGTGGGCAGTTCACCGCCGCGGGTGCAGGACAGGGTCACCATCCACTGGTCGTCCTCCTGCGGGTACACCACACCGAACCGGCCCGGCTTGCGCTCCCGGTGGTCGGCGGCCACGTTCACCGCGGGGAACAGTGCCGTCGCCCCCTCCGGGGCCCGGTACAGCCGACTCGCGTACGCCATGCCGACGTCGACGACGTCCTCCTCCACCGGCGGCAGGCCCAGCGCGGTCAGCCAGCGCCGCAGCCGCGAACCGCGCCCCGCGCAGTCCACGACGAGGTCCGCCGCCAACACCTCGTACGCACCGCTCTCCGTGTCCCGCACCCGCACCCCGGTGATCCGCTGCGCGTCACCGGTCAGCTCCACGGCCTCGGTGCGCTGCCGCAGCGAGATCCGGTCGTTCGCCAGGATCTGCCGCCGCAGGGTCCAGTCCAGCAGCGGTCGGGTGCACATCAACCCGTACTGTCGGGGCGGGAACCGGTGCTGCCAGCCGTGCGAGGTCAGCGTCACCAGGTCCTCGTGGAAGCGCAGCCGCCGCGCGCCGGCCGCCAGCAGCCGGTCGTGCGTCCCCGGCAGCAGGTCCTCCACGATGCGGGCGCCGCCCGACCACAGGATGTGGCCGTGCCGGGCCTGCGGCGTCCCCCGCCGGTGGTGGGGGCCGTCGGGCAGCGCGTCGCGCTCCACCACGGTGACGGTCTCCAGGTGCCGGGCCAGCACATGGGCCGCCAGCATCCCGGCCCAGCTCCCGCCGAGCACGATCGCGTGTACGGGTCCAGTCACGTTCCGTCCCTCCAGGACACAGATGAAGGCCGGCGCCCCTCAAGCGCGGCCGGCTTGTTCTTTCGCGAGGTCACCCATCCGCGTGAGGGCCTCGGTGACGGCCATGAAGTGGGCCACGCCGGTGGGTTGGGGGCCGTCGCCCACATGGGTGTCGGTCACCCCCCAGAACGCCTGCACGCGGTTGCTCAACCCGTCGTCGCCGACCTCCATCACGCCGATGATGTGGAACGTCAGCTTCGTCGGGATGTAGACGGTGACGGTGGTGGGCACGACGACCCACCGGCCGTCCATGGAGGTCACCGCTCGCCCCGGCTCCTCGTGCACGTCGCACTTCATGGACCAGGCGATGCGCCGCCGCAGGTCGGCCTTGCCCACCAGGGCCGGGGTGCCGACCGGGTCCTCGAAGCGCACGTCGTCCGAGAACAGTTCGAGGACCTTCTCGACGTCCCCGGCGTTCATGCGCCGTGCGTACTCCGTCGCCAGGTTCTTCCGCGTTGCCTCGTCGGGCATGATCTCTCCCAGCTCGCAGGGGTGGTCGGTGGCGTCCGTCAGGTCAGCCCGTGACGGTGATGTCGGAGCGCCCCCAGAACGCCCTCATCTCCTGGATCAGCCCGTCCCGGCCGGTCTTCAGCAGGACGACGTAGTCGAGCGCCAGCCGCTTGCCCGCCGGGTCGTCGGGCGCCGCCAGCCAGCCGCGTTCGGCGAACCCCGGGCCCTTGGGCAGGTAGTCCATGACGGCGCTGACCGGCATCAGGACGTGGACGCCGTCCTGCCCGGCGGCCGGCTCGCCCGGCGACTCCCGCAGGTTCGCCGCCAGGCTCTGCGCGAAGTGCTCCCGCAGCGCCTCGCGGCCGGTGTGCACTCCGCCGCCGACCGGGTCCTCGAAGACGACGTCCTCGGCGTACAGCTCCAGGAGCTCGTCCACGTCCCCGGCGTTCACCCGCTGGCTGTGCTCCAGGATCAGCTTCTTGCGCCTGCGTTCGTCGATCACTGCCTGCCTCCACTGTCTGCGTCCGTCAGCGGTCGCGGACCGCCGTTCCTGCCGAGCACCCGGTCGATGAAGTCGAAGAGCTCCCCGGCCGGGGCGGTGCCGATCCGCGCCGCGAACCCTGAGGTCAGGTCCGGTGCCGCAACCGATGCGGGCCGGTCGGAGCCGTCGACCGCTGCGCCGCTCGGGGCCAGCCGGTCCGACGCCGTGCGCAGCCGCCGGCGCAGCTCTGCCGCGGCGGCCGGGTCCCGGGCCAGCGGCACCATCGCGTCCGTCAACACCGCCAGCTCCGCCAGCGCCGCGGTGAGCGTCCGCGCCCCGTCGCGGGCCCGGGGGGTCAGCGCGTCACACAGGTGCCGGGCCAGGTCCCCGGCGTTGGGGTGGTCGAAGACCACCGTCGCGGGCAGTTGCAACCCGGCCGCCTCCGCGAGCCGGTTCCGCAGCTCCAGCGCGGTGAGCGAGTCGAAGCCCAGCTCCAGGAAGCCGCGCTCGGTGGGGATGCCGTCGGGGTCGGCACGGCCCAGGACCGTCGCCGCCTGGGTGAGGACCAATTCCAGCGCCGCTTCCTGCCGCTCCTCCGGTGCGAGGGCGGCAGCCCGCTCGGCCCAGCTGCGCACCTGTCGCCCGGCCGCGCTGCGCCGGACGGCGATCGGCGCAGCGGGCCGCACGGGCGCGGACGCCTCCTGGACCCGGTACGGCTCGGTCTCCACCGGGCCCAACGTCACCGACTCGGCGGTCAGGACCGGGGCACCGACGCCGTCGGCCACCTGCACCCGCACCGCACGGGCCCCGTCCTCTTCCGCACCGGACAGCGGAGTCAGGCGTACGCGCAACGCCGTCGCATCCCCGGCCCACAGCACCACCTGACGCCAGGAGTACGGCAGCCACACGTGGTCGCCCGCCAGGGAGTCGCCTTCGGGGACGGCCGGGTGGAGCGCGGCGTCCAGCAGCGCCGGATGGATGCCGAAGCCTCCGGGCGCCCCGTCCGAGCCGTCCGGCAGCTCGACTTCGGCCAGCAGGTCCGCGCCCGCACGCCACAGGGCCCGGACGCCCTGGAGCGCGGGCCCGTACGCCTGGCTGCGCCCGGCGCTGGCCGCGTACCAATCCGCCGCGTCCACGGGCTGCGCGCCCGGCGGCGGCCACGGGCCCGGGTCGGTTTCCGCGTCGGGTGCGCCGCCGGCGGACGGTCCGACCACCGCGGACGCGTGGTGCACCCAGCCGGAGCCGTCGCCGTCCGTCGCGCCGCCGTCGGCCCGACAGTGGATCCGCACCGCGCGCCGTCCCGAAGCGTCAGGAACGGCCACGGCCACCTGCACCCGTACCTCGCCGGTGGCGGGCAGTGCCAGCGGCCTGTGCCGCACCAACTCTTCGACGACCGCGCAGCCGGTCTCGTCCGCGGCCCTGAGCGCCCACTCCACGAAGGCGGCGTCCGGCACCAGCGCCGTGCCGGCCAGTTGGCCGGACGACCACGGGTGCTCACGGGACGACAGCCGGCCGGTCAGGACGACCTCGCCGTCCGGCCGCGTCAGCGCGGCCGGCAGGAGCGGGTGCCCGACGGGCCGCAGCCCCGCGGCGCCCACGTCACCCGCGCCGCCGTCGGGCGTCAGCCAGTAGCGCTGACGTTGGAAGGCGTACGTGGGCAGGTCGATGGTGCGTCGGGCCGCGGCCGGGAACCAGGTCGACCAGTCCACCGGGGCCCCGGCGACGAACGCCCGGCCCAACGCCCGTACGAGCTGGGCCCGGCCGCCTTCGCCGCGGCGCAGCGTGGGCACGGCGACGGCGGCCACCCCGGCATGCTCGAACGTCTCCTGAAGGCCGACGGCCAGCCCAGGGTGGGGGCTGACTTCGATGAACAGCCGGTGTCCGTCGTCGAGGAGCGTTTCGACGGTGTCGGAGAACCGGACTCGTTCGCGGAGGTTGGTGACCCAGTAGTGGGTGTCCAGCTCTGTCGTGTCAATCAGACCGGCGGTCACGGTGGAGTAGAAGGCGACGTCGTTCGTGGTCGGCTGGATTCCGGTGAGGAGGCGGTGGAGTTCGTCGGTGATCTCGTCGACTTGGGGGCCGTGGGAGGCGTAGTCGACGTCGATGGTGCGGGCTCGATGCCCGGCTGCTTCGACCGCGGTGACGGTGTCGCTGACGGCTTGGGGAGGTCCGGAGATGACGGTGGACGACGGCCCGTTCACTGCCGCGACCACGACACCACCACCGGTGGGGAAGTGGCCTTCTGCTTCGGTCGGGCTCAGGCCGAGGGACGCCATGGCGCCGCCTCCGGACAGGGCCCGGAGGGCTTTGCTCCGGAGGGCGACGATCCGCGCGCCGTCCTCCAACGTGAGTGCTCCCGCGACGCAGGCTGCGGCGATCTCACCCTGGGAGTGCCCGATGACGGCGGCCGGCTTCACGCCGTACTCGGCCCACACGGCGGCGAGGGACACCATCACCGCCCACAGCACGGGCTGCACCACATCCACCCGGGCCAGTTCCGCGCCGTCACCGCGCAACACACCGGTCAACGACCAGTCCACATGCGGCTTCAACGCCGACTCACACGCCGCAATCCGCTCAGCAAAAACGGGCGAGGTGTCGAGGAGTTCGACGCCCATGCCGACCCACTGCGAACCCTGTCCCGGAAACACCAACACCGGCCCGGGACCCAGATCGCCCGCTTGACCCACCACGACCCCGGGGTGCGCCACCCCCTCCGTAAGCGCTTCGACACCCGCCACCAGTTCATCCCGCGCCGTACCCACCACCACCGCCCGATGCTCGAACACCGACCGCGTCCCCACCAATGACCAACCCACCGCGCCCACCGGCACATCAGCCCGCGCCACATGTCCCGCCAGCGCCGCCGCCTGACCCCGTAACGCCTCAGCACTCCGCCCCGACACCACCCACGGCACCACACCACCCACCGCACCGTCCACCTCCGGAACACCCGACTCCGGAGCCTCCTCGATGATCAGATGCGCGTTCGTCCCGGACACCCCGAACGACGACACTCCCACCCGTCGCGGGTGATCCGCCGACGGCGCCCATTCCCGTGCCTGGTCCAGCAGGCGTACGGCGCCCGAGTCCCAGTCGACGTGCGGTGACGGGGCGTCGATGTGCAGGGACGCCGGCAGCACCCCGTGCCGTAACGCCATCACCATCTTGATGACGCCGGCGACGCCCGCCGCGGCCTGGGTGTGTCCGAGGTTGGACTTCACCGAGCCGAGCCACAGCGGCCGGTCCGCCGGCCGGCCCTGCCCGTACGTCGCCAACAGCGCGCCCGCCTCGATCGGGTCACCCAGGGTCGTGCCGGTGCCGTGCGCTTCGACCGCGTCCACCGCCGCGGGGCGCAGCCGCGCATCGGCGAGCGCCTGCCGGATGACGCGCTCCTGCGCCGGGCCGTTCGGCGCGGTCAGCCCGTTGCTCGCGCCGTCCTGGTTGACCGCGGAACCACGGATCACCGCGAGCACCTTGCGCCCGCCCGCCAGCGCGTCCGACAGCCGCTCCAGCACCACCGCGCCGACGCCCTCCGCGAACCCGGTCCCGTCGGCCGCAGCGGCGAACGCCTTGCACCGGCCGTCCGGGGCCAGCCCGCGCTGCCGGGTGAACTCGCGGAAGATCCCCGGGGTGCTCATCACCGTCACCCCGCCGGCCAGCGCCGTGGCGCACTCGCCCTGCCGCAGTGCCTGGCACGCCAGGTGGATCGCCACCAGCGACGACGAGCACGCCGTGTCCACCGTGAGCGTCGGCCCCGTCAGCCCGAAGGCGTACGCCACCCGTCCGGACAGCACGCTGCCGCTGTTGCCCGTGGCCATGTAGCCGGCCACCTCGTCGCCCGCCCGGCCGACGAGGGACAGATAGTCCTGCGACGACATCCCCGCGAACACGCCCGTACGCGATCCGGCGAGGGAGTCCCGGTCGAGCCCGGCCCGTTCGAACGCCTCCCAGGCGCACTCCAGCAGCAGCCGCTGCTGCGGGTCCATCGCCATAGCCTCGCGCGGGGAGATCCCGAAGAAGTCCGCGTCGAACAGCGCAGCTTCCGTCAGGAAGCCGCCCCGGTCGGTGACGCTGGCATCCGGCCGCCTCGGATCCGTCAGCTCCGCCAGGGGCCATCCGCGGTCTTCGGGAAAGCCGCTCAAGGCGTCCGTGCCGTCCGCGACGAGCCGCCACAGCTCCTCCGGCGACGAGACGCCGCCGGGCAGCCGGCACGCCATCCCGACGACGGCGACCGGCTCCCGCGCCCGCTCCTCCAACTCGTCCACCCGCCGCCGCGCCTGCCGCAGGTCGGCGGTCGCGCGCTTCAGATACGCACGCAACTTCTCGTCGTTCGACACGGCGCCCTCACTCCCGCTCGGTCGGCAGTTCGGGCCCGGCGAAGCCCTGGTCGCTCAACTCGCTCAGTTCGCCGTCGAGCAGGTCGAACAGCTCGTCGTCGCTGGCCGACTCCAGGTCCGCGTGCCCGTCCCCCACGCCGTCGTCGGAACCGGCCCGGCCACCGCCGCGGGCCGCCACGCTCCGCAACAGCTCCTCCAACCGCGCGACGACCTGCTCCTGATCGTCGCCGGACAGCCCGCCGACCACGTCCGCGACCCGTTCCAGATCCGCCAGCACGGCGTTCGCCGGCGTGGCGTCGGCGGCCGGTTCCCACCGGTCATCCAGGAACTCCGCGACCGCCGCGGGCGTTGGACGGTCGAAGACCAAGGTGGCCGGGAGCCGCAGCCCGGTCGCCGTGCTGATCCGGTTCCGCAGCTCCACCGCGGTGAGCGAGTCGAAGCCCAGCTCACGGAAGTTGCGCGTCGCGGGCACCGCCGCCGTCGAGTCGTATCCGAGGACGGCCGCCGCCTGCCCGCGGACGAGTTCCAGCAGGGCCCGCAGTCGGTCCGCGCCCTTCAGCCCGGACAACGACAGAGCCAGCGACACCGACCGCGCCGCGCCCGGGTCGGCTGCCCCGGCACCGCGCAGCAGGTGCCGGAAGACGACCGGGATCTCACCCGTGTCCGCCCGGCGCCGCATCCCGGGCAGGTCCAACCGCACCGGTACGAGCAGCGGCTCGCCGCGCTCCAGCGCGACGTCCAGCAGCGCGAGCGCCAGTTCGGTGCTGAGCCCGAGGTCGCCCGCGCGCACGTTGCGCGCCCGGTCCGCCTCGCTGAACTCGCCGGACATGCCGCCCCGCTGGTCCCAGAAGCCCCACGCGAGGGAGGTCGCGGGCAGGCCCGCGGCGTGCCGGTGCTGCGCCAGCGCGTCCAAGAAGGCGTTGCCGGCCGCGTAGCTGCCCTGCCCGGCGCCGCCCGCGATCCCGGTGACCGACGAGAACAGGACCATCGCCGCCAGGTCCGCGTCGCGCGTCAACTCGTGCAGCAGCCAAGCCGATGCGGCCTTGGCGCGCAGCACCTCGCCGTACTGCTCCGGGGTGGCCGACTGCACCGTGCCGTCGTGGACCACCGCCGCCGTGTGGACGACCGCGGTCAGTGGATGCCGTTCGGGCACGGCGGCCAGCAGGCCCGACAGGGCTTCGCGGTCCCCGGTGTCGCAGGCCACCACGTCCACCGCGGCGCCCAACTCGGTCAGCTCCGCGACCAACTCGGCCGCGCCCGGCGCCGCCGGCCCCCGTCGGCTGGCCAGCAGCAGCCGTCGTACGCCGTGGCGTACGACCAGGTGCCGGGCAGTGACGGCGGCCAGGGCGCCCGTGCCGCCGGTGACCAGGACCGTGCCGTCCGCGTCGAGCGGCACCGGCAGGGTGAAGACCGCCGTCGGGTCACCCGCGTCCACCGCGCCCCCGCCCGCCCGAATGCTGCGGGCGACGACCGGGGCGGGGTCCACCGCGCCGCTCTCGAAGAGCCCGTGGACCGCCGTCAGGACCTCCCCCAGCCGGACGGCGAGCGACCCCGACGGGCCGTCACCGGGTCCGCAGAGCACCGCGTCCAGCGCGGCCCGTAGCTCTCCGCCGTCCAGGTCCAGGTGCGGCCGGAGCGCAGCCACCACCGCGGGCGCGGTGTCGGACGGGTCGTCGCGGTCCTTCGCCGTGCGGCACGCCGCGACGCACTCTGCGAGCGTCCCCGCGGCCTGGGCGAACGACCAGCCCGCCGGCACCGGCACCACCAGCCGCGCATCCGTACGGGCCAGCGACGCCAGCGCGCCGAAGAACCCCACCACCCGGTCTCCGACCGCGAGCCCGCCGTCCGGGCCGGCGGCCGTCACGACTCCGGCAGCCACACCGTGCACCGTCCCCGCCCGCACTGCCACCGCCACGGTGTCCGCGTCGGGCTGCCCGGCTTCGGGCGGCGCGACCGCGTGGACGGTGCCGTCCGCGGCCCGCGCCAGCCGCCACGCGGCACCGTCGTCCGGCAGCAACGGCTGCGCGGGTGCCTCGGCGTGGACGACGCGCGGCACGTGCGCCACGCCGTCACGCACCGCGAGCTGCGCCTCGTCCGTCGCCAGTGCGTCGGGGACCGAAGCGTACGAAGCGTCCCGACCGTCGACGTCGAGCAGGACGAAGCGGCCCGGGTGCTCCGACTGGGCGCTGCGCACCAGCCCCCACACCGCCGAGGCCGCCAGGTCGTCGACGCCCTCCCGACCGCCCACGGCCACCGCGCGCCGGGTCACCAGGGCGAGCGTCGCGACCTCGTCCGGGTCGGCGAGCCAGTCCTGGAGCAGCGCGAGCGCGGCCCGGCCGGTGGTACGCAGGACGTCGCTCGCCCGGGTCTCGGGTTCGCGGCCCAACGCACCGCCCTCCGGCGCCGTGAAGGGCACCAGTACGGTGCCCGGGGCGGGTGCGCCTGCGGCCACCGCCTGGCGCAGCGCCGCCAAGTCCGCGTAGTGGGGCGTGCCCGGCAGCGCGGCGAGGAGGGCGGCGGCGTCCGGGGCGGCGGAGTCCGCCACGACGACCAGCGGCCCGGTCGAGCGGGCACCGGAGTCGACGGCGCGCGGGTGCCAGTCGAGTCGGAACAGCGAGTTCCTGGGGGCCGGTCCACTTCCGCCCAGCGCGTCCGCGGGCAGCGCCCGCAGGGCCAACTCGTCCAGCGCGAGGACCGGGGCGCCGCCGGTGTCGTACGCGGCGAGGGCGAACCGGTCCGCGTCCGTCGGCGTGATCCGCACCCGCAGGGCCCGCGCCCCCGGAACGTGCAGCCGCAGCCCGCTCCAGGAGAACGGCATGCGGATCGTGTCGACGTCGCCGCCGGCGAGCGCCGCGTCCAGCGCACGCGCCTGGAGCGCGGCGTCCAGAAGCACCGGGTGCACTCCGTACGCCCCGGCCTCCGCCCGCTCTCCCTCCGGGAGGGCCACCTCCGCGTACACCTCGTCACCCACGCGCCACGCGGCGGTCAGGGCCTGGAAGGCGCCGCCGTAGCTGGAACCGCGGTCGGCGAGGTCTTCGTAAAGATGCTCGGTCGGCAGTGCGGTGGCGCCAGGGGGCGGCCAGGCGCCCGCGAGGGGGGCGGGGGGCTCCGCGGGCTCCTCGGGACTCAGGACGCCCGTGGCGTGTCGGCGCCATGGCGCGTCGTCCTCGACGGTCGACCCGGAATGGACGGTCGGCCGGGAGTGGACGGTGAGTGCACGCCGCCCGTCGGCGTCGGGCGGTGCTACGGACAACTGGACGTCCACTGCCCCGTCGTCGGGCACGGCCAGCGGTTCGTGCACGACGAGCTCGGCGACGTGGCCGCCGCCCGTCCACGCGGCGGCGTGCAGGGCGAGTTCGGCGAAGGCGGTCCCCGGCAGGAGGACGGTGCCCAGGACGCGGTGCTCCGCGAGCCAACGGGTGCTCACCGACAGACGGCCGGTCAGCAGGTGGACGTCCTGGTCGGCGAGGCGGGTGGCTGCGCCCAGCAGCGGGTGCCGCGCGGCGGTGAGACCCAGGCTCGCCGGGTCGCCGGACCTCTCGTCGTCCTTCGTCAACCAGAACGTGCGGTGCTGGAAGGTGTAGGTGGGGAGGTCGGTGTGGGGGTGGGGGTGGGTGGTGGTGTGCCAGGGGGTCCAGTTGATGGGGGTGGCGGTGGTGTGGGCGTG
>NZ_JBIRGU010000027.1:0-22231 GCF_044328175.1 Streptomyces sp. NPDC017979
GATCTTTTTCCCGGCCCGTTTCCGGACTTGGCTTTCAATCAGGCGGCCGATTGGAGTGGCCTTTTGCCTTTCGGCTTGATCCGACTTTATCAGAATCTTTTGACTGATCTGATCAGTCATTTGCGATCCGGATAAGGAGTCGATGGGCTCCGTGGAACGCGATGTCCCGACCAGAGCGAGAGAGATACTAGCCGTTGCACTCGACGATGTCTCGTCCGGGGCAACCGTTAGAATCTACCTCCCCACGCGGGCCGTGTCAACGGTCTTTGTGGTCCGGGGAGGACAGTAGCAGTTCCGATGGGGTGGATGCACATCACGCCGCGGTGGGCAGCCGGGCGCTCTGATCTGCCGCGTCCACGTCGCCGGCCTCGCCGGCACGGGCCGCGCGGCCACCCAGCACGTAGACGTAGATGAGGAACACCAGCTCGGCGGCGATGCCGATGGTGATGCGGGCCCAGGTCGGCAGGCCGGACGGGGTCACGAAGCCCTCGATCACACCGGAGACGAAGAGCACGAGCGCGAGGCCGATGGCCATGCCGAGGGCGGCGCGTCCTCGTTGCGCCAGGGCTGCTCGGCGTGTCAGCGGGCCGGGGTCGATCACCGTCCAGCCGAGGCGGAGTCCCGTACCGGCGGCGACGAAGACCGCGGTCAGTTCGAGGAGGCCGTGCGGGAGGACCAGGCCGAGGAAGACGTCGAGGCGGCCGGCCGCGGACATCAGACCGATGCCGATGCCCAGGTTCACCATGTTGAGGAGGAGGATCCAGATCACCGGGATGCCGAGGAACGCGCCCAGGGTGAGACAGACGGCGGCCGCCTGCGCGTTGTTCGTCCAGACCTGGGCCGCGAAGGACGCGGCCGGATTGCTGGAGTAGTACGTCTCGTACTCGCCGCCCGGGCGGGTCATCTCCCGGAGGTCCTCGGGGGCACCGATCGACGCCTGCACCTCGGGGTGGGTGCCGATCCACCAGCCGATGAGAGCAGCGACCAGGGTGGAGAGGACCGCCGCGGGTATCCACCAGTGGCGCGTGCGGTACACCGCGGCGGGGAATCCGGCCGTGAGGAAGTGGACCGCGTCGCGCCAGCTCGCCCGGCGGGTCCCGGTGACCGTGGCGCGGGCGCGTGCGACGAGCTGGGTGAGTCGGCCGACCAGGGCCGGGTCCGGGGCGCTGGACTGGATCAGGGAGAGGTGCGTCGCGGTGCGCTGGTAGAGGGCGACGAGTTCGTCGACCTCGGCGCCGGTGAGGTGGCGACCGCGGCGCAGTAGCTGGTCCAGGCGGTCCCATTCGCCGCGGTGGGCTGTCACGAAGACGTCGAGGTCCATGTCGGCTGCTGCTCCAGGCACTGGGTGCGTACGTTCGTACTACTGCGACGCGCTTCGGGTCAGCTTGGCAGACTGTGGGCACGTCGGACCGGGCAGGGCGAGAGCGGGCAAGCAGGGGAGGCGGCAGCGGTGAGTGCGCTTGTGACGGGGGACGCGGTCGTCCTGGGGTTGCAGCCGGCGAAGGTGCCGAGCCGGGCGCTCGCCGTGATCATCGACTTGGTCGTCGCGTGGTCCCTCTATTTGACGGTGGCGCTGGTGCTCCAGTTGCTGACCGCCTCCCTGGACGACGCCGCTTTCGCTGCGATCTCCGTCGCGTCCTTGCTCTTGTTGCTGGTGGGGGTGCCGATCGCGATCGAGACGCTGTCGCGGGGGCGGTCCCTGGGGAAGCTGGCGTGCGGGCTGCGGGTGGTGCGGGACGACGGGGGGCCGATCCGGTTCCGGCACGCGCTGGTGCGCGGGGCGATGGGCTTCGTGGAGATCACGCTGACGTTCGGGGTCATCGGGTGCATCGCGTCATTGGTGTCGGCGCGGGGGCGACGGCTCGGGGACGTGTTCGCCGGGACCCTGGTCGTACGGGAAAGGGTGGCGGCGACGTCGGGTGCGATGGTGCCGCCGCCTCCGCCCTGGCTCGCGGGACGGTTCGCGCAGTTGGACCTGTCGGCGGTGCCGGACGACCTGTGGTTGGCGATCCGGCAGTACCTGACGCGGATGGGGCAACTGGATCCGGCGGTGAGCTGGCCAATGGCCGAGCGCTTGGCCGGGGAGCTCGTGGCGCGCACGGGGGCACCGGCTCCGGCCGGGGTGCCGCCGGCCGCGTATCTGGCCGCCGTGGTGCACGAGCGGCAGACGCGGGACGCGCACCGGGCCTTCCGCGCACAGGCGGGCACGGGTACGAGTGCGGGTACGAATACGAGCGCGGGGGTACCGGTCGTGCGCCCGCCCCTGCCCGGTGTGCCTCCGACTCCTCCCCCCGCGGTCGACGGGCGGGACGACCGTGCGACGGGACCCTCGTCGACGGGGTTCGCGCCGCCGGCCTGAGACCGCCCGCCCAAGACCGCCCGCCCGGAGCCGTACGCCTAAGCGGGGTCCGGGAAGACGGACGGCGGGGTCTCCAGGTCTTCGAGTTCCATGCCGGGGGCGGCGAGGACCACGTCCCCGGCGATGTGCACCGTGTGCTGCTCCCCCGTGTCGAGCGCGCTGACCTGGTACTCGTCCACAGTGAGCGGGCCGTTGTCAGTGGCGTGCGCTTCACTTCTCAGCAGAGCCCAGGACTGATCGACGGTGCGAGGGGCGAGGACGGGTTCCGTGAAGGCGACGAGGCGGACCCGGGTCGCCGGTGATTGGGGGGTGAGACGCAGCAGCCGGGCGGTGGCGACGAGGAAGGCCGGGGAGGTGCCGGTGAAGGCGTGGGCGCGGACGTTGCCCTCGTCGGCGTGGGTGCCCGTGGGGTCGGTGCGGACCCAAGTGACCCCGTCCAGGGCGGCTCCGCGGACCTGCCAGCTCGCGGTGTGGAGTTCGAGGCGCTGGGGGCGGCCGAGTTCGTCGATGGCCAGGTCGACGGAGCCTCGGTGCTCGCCGGAGGGAGTGGTGGTCTGCGAGACGTAGCGCCAGCCGGAGGGGCCGGGCGCGCAGTGGAAGTGTTCCTCACCGAGGGGGGTGTGATCGTGCGGATCGTGCAGCGAATACCGGCCGCGGGGCATGGGGGCGTCACAGTCCTTCTGCGGTGAGGGTGCGCGCAGCGGTGCAGCTCGGTGCGTGGTGCAACGTGATGCGTCGTGCAGCGTGGTGCGTCGGAGTCGGCGGAGGCGTACGGGGCAGGCCCCCGGCACGGGGGTGCGGGGGCCTGCTGCGTACTGCTTCTGAGCACCGTGTCGTACCGCGCGCCGGGGCGGGCGGTCGATCGATCGGTCAGTAGCGGTAGTGGTCCGGCTTGTACGGGCCTTCGACCTTGACGCCGATGTAGTCGGCCTGCTCCTGGCGGAGCGTGGTCAGCTTGACGCCGAGCGAGTCCAGGTGCAGGCGGGCGACCTTCTCGTCGAGGTGCTTGGGGAGCACGTAGACGTCGGTCGGGTACTCCTGCGGCTTGGTGAAGAGCTCGATCTGCGCCAGCGTCTGGTCCGCGAAGCTGTTGGACATCACGAAGGAGGGGTGGCCCGTCGCGTTGCCGAGGTTCAGCAGGCGGCCCTCGGACAGCACGATGATGACCTTGCCGTCGGGGAAGGTCCAGGTGTGGACCTGCGGCTTGACCTCGTCCTTGACGATGCCGGGGATCTTCGCGAGGCCGGCCATGTCGATCTCGTTGTCGAAGTGGCCGATGTTGCCGACGATGGCCTGGTGCTTCATCTTGGCCATGTCCGTGGCCATGATGATGTCCTTGTTGCCCGTGGTGGTGACGAAGATGTCGGCCAGGCCGACGACCTCGTCGAGGGTGCTGACCTGGTAGCCGTCCATCGCGGCCTGGAGGGCGCAGATGGGGTCGATCTCCGTGATGATCACTCGCGCGCCCTGGCCCCGGAGGGACTCGGCGCAGCCCTTGCCCACGTCGCCGTAGCCGCAGATGACCGCGACCTTGCCGCCGATAAGGACGTCGGTGGCGCGGTTGATGCCGTCGACGAGGGAGTGGCGGCAGCCGTACTTGTTGTCGAACTTCGACTTGGTGACGGCGTCGTTGACGTTGATCGCCGGGAAGAGGAGGTTGCCGTCGCGCTGCATCTCGTACAGGCGGTGGACACCGGTGGTGGTCTCTTCGGTGACGCCGCGGATCTCGGACGCCAGGCGGGTCCACTTCTGCGGGTCCTCGGTGAGGGTGCGGTTCAGCAGAGTGAGGATGTGGGCGAATTCCTCGCTGTCCGCGGTCGAGGGGTCGGGGGCCGTCCCGGCCTTCTCGAACTCGACGCCCTTGTGGACGAGGAGGGTGGCGTCACCACCGTCGTCGAGGATCATGTTCGGGCCGCCGGTGGGGGTGTTCGGCCAGGTCAGCGCCTGCTCCGTGCACCACCAGTACTCCTCCAGGGTCTCGCCCTTCCAGGCGAAGACGGGGACGCCCTTGGGGTCCTCGGGGGTGCCGTTCGGGCCGACGGCGATGGCCGCGGCGGCGTGGTCCTGGGTGGAGAAGATGTTGCACGAGGCCCAGCGGACCTCGGCGCCGAGGGCGACCAGGGTCTCGATGAGCACGGCGGTCTGGACCGTCATGTGCAGGGAGCCCGTGATGCGGGCGCCCGCGAGCGGCTGCTGCTCGGCGTACTCGTTGCGGATCGACATCAGGCCGGGCATCTCGTGCTCGGCGAGGGTGATCTCCTTGCGGCCGAAGTCGGCGAGGGAGATGTCGGCGACCTTGAAGTCCTGGCCGGCGGCGACAGTCGTCATCGGTGCTGCTCCTCAATGGTGGTCGAGGTGGGTACGGGGCTGGCTCTGCGGCGGCAGGCGTACGGGCATGCGAATGCCCGACACCTCGCGCAGTGCAGTCCGTCGGAGGCCCTCTCTCCCTCGGCCGGACCGCAAGGGGCCGACCGACCGCCATCAGCAGCGACGTCTGACTCTCGCCCGAATCTACACCGCCGGGCGCGGCGGGCCCCAGCCCTCATGAGGATTGTCCGGATGCGAACGCCCGCGCGGGCGGGCTCGGGGACCGCCGCACGAGCGGTCGCACGGACGGTCTGGCGGGCCGCGCGTCAGTGGGTGGGACCGGGGCCGCCGGGCGACTTGACCGGGTTCGTGCCGGCCGCTGCCGCCGACGCGCTGTAGACGTCCGGTTCCAGGTAGATCACGCGCGCGATGGGGCAGGCGGTACGGATGCGTTCCTCGGCCGCGTTGATGGCGGCGGCGACTTCGGTGGCGGTGTTGTCGTGGCGCACCGCGATCTTGGCGGCGACGAGCAGTTCCTCCGGGCCCAGGTGGAGCGTCCGCATGTGGATGAGGCGGGTGACCGACGCGCCGTCGACGACGGCCTCCTCGATCTTGCGGAGGTCGGCGGTGCTGGCGGACTCGCCCAGCAGCAGTGACTTCGTCTCGACGGCGAGGACCAGGGCGATGAGGATCAGCAGGGTGCCGATGCAGAGGGTGCCGATGCCGTCCCAGACGCCGTCGCCGGTGGCGAGGGCGAGGCTCACGCCGGCGAGGGCCAGCACCAGGCCGATCAGCGCGCCGAGGTCTTCGAGGAGGACGACGGGGAGTTCGGGGGCCTTCGCCCGGCGGACGAACTCCTTCCAGGACTGGGCGCCGCGCAGGGTGTTGGACTCCTTGATCGCGGTGCGGAAGGAGAACGCCTCCGCGACGATCGCGAAGAGGAGGACGCCGACCGGCCAGTACCAGGCTTCGATGGCGTGCGGGTGCTTGATCTTCTCGTAGCCCTCGTACAGCGCGAACATGCCGCCGACGGAGAAGAGGACGATGGAGACGAGGAAGGCGTAGATGTAGCGCTCGCGGCCGTAGCCGAAGGGGTGTTCGGCGGTGGCGGCGCGACGGGCGCGCTTGCCGCCGAGCAGGAGGAGCCCCTGGTTGCCGGAGTCGGCGAGCGAGTGGACGCTCTCGGCGAGCATCGAGGACGAGCCGCTGAAGAGGAACGCGACGAACTTGGCGACCGCGATGGCGAGGTTGGCGGCCAGCGCCGCCACGATCGCTTTGGTTCCGCCGGACGCGCTCATGGATGGGGTCCCTTCGGGCGGGGGTGCCGGCGCGCGCCCGATCGGTTCCGTACGGAGACCACTACGCGGTGGTGCTCGGGGTGGCCCGCGTGCGCGGCGGGCCCGGGGCGGGCCGCTCCGTCGGGCGACGGCGACGCTGCCGGCGTGGCTGCTGTGGCTGTGGAGGCGCCATTCTGGCAGTTGAAACGGGTGTTTTCCGGTCAGATGGCGACGGTGGCGCGGAAGAGGGTCCCCGAACCGCCGTTCGCGCCGGAGATTTCCGCCATGTCGCCCGCCGGCACGAACACCGATTCGCCCTGAGCGAGCGTCAGTTCGCCTGCGGTGACGCGGCCCGCGGTGCAGAGCAGGATCTGCGGCCCCGGCGCGGTGACGTCGCACGGGGTCGCGTCGGCGGCGAGGACGTGGCGCGACAGCCGGAACTCCGGCGCGGGGGTGTCGTAGACCTCCTCGCCGGACGGGGACGCCTCCGGCCGCAGCACCGCGGGGTCGGTGGCCTCGAAGCGGACCACCCTCAGCAGCTCGGGCACGTCCACGTGCTTGGGGGTGAGCCCGCAGCGCAGGACGTTGTCGGAGTTGGCCATGATCTCCACGCCGAGGCCGTCGAGGTACGCGTGGGGGACGCCGGCGCCCAGGTAGAGGGCTTCGCCGGGCTGGAGCCGCACGTGGTTGAGCAGCATGGCGGCGATGACTCCGGGGTCGCCGGGGTAGTGGTGGGCGAGCTGTGCGTAGGGGGCGTACGGGCCGCCGAGGCGGGTGGCGGCGGCAGCGGCCTCCGCGACGGTCTCGGCGACCGCCGTGCGCTCGGCCGTCAGGACCGCGGTGAGGACCTCGCGCAGGGCGGCGTCCTCGGGGTGGGCGTGCAGGACGTCGACGTACGGCTTGAGCGAGTCGACGCCGAGCCCGGCGATCAGGTCGGCGCTGGCGGCGGGGGCGCGGAAGCCGCACAGCCCGTCGAAGGGGGTGAGCGCACAGATCAGCTCGGGCTTGTGGTTGGCGTCCTTGTAGTTGCGGTGGGGGGCGTCGACGGGGATGCCGGCACGTTCCTCGGCGGCGTACCCCTCCCTGGCCTGGGCGAGGTCGGGGTGGACCTGGAGCGAGAGGGGGGCGCCGGCGGCGAGCAGCTTGAGGAGGAAGGGGAGGTGGGGGCCGTACGCGCCGACGACCCGGCTGCCGAGTTCGCGTACGGGGTCGGCGGCGATGACCGCGTCGAGCGGGCCGCGGTCGAGGTGGGAGGGGGCGCCGGGGTGGGCGCCGAGCCACAGTTCGGCCTGGGGTTCACCGGTGGGGGCGGTGCCGAGCAGGGCGGGGATGGCGGTGGTGGAGCCCCAGGCGTACGGGCGGATGGGGTTGGTGAGGCGGTCCATCGGCGTGCGACTTCTTTCGGCTGCGGCTGCGGCTCGGGGCTCGGGGCTCGGTGGTGCGGTGACTGCGCGGGGCTCGGCGGTGCGGGGTGTGGTGGGCAGGCGAGGTTACGCCTGGCTGCACCCGGGTCAGGAGGGGGTCGCCGGGGTCGCCAGCGCGAGGTAAACGGCCGCGAAGTCCGTCACGGCGAGGAGCTCGGCGATCGACTCCAGGTCGGTGCCCTCCTCCGGCTCCAGTTCGCTGATCGGGGTGTCGTGACCGAGGGCGAGTTCGCGGGCGGCGGGGGCGGCGGTCAGACCGCCCGCCGGCCGGTCGCGCAGCAGCACCACACGGGCCCGCAACGCCTGCGGCTCCTCGACGCGGTCGCGGAAGAAGTCGTCCGGGTCGGCCCCGGCGGCGAGGTCGCCGACGAGCAGCACGCCGTGGGCGGGCAGGGCCTCGGGCAGTTCGGCGGCGAGCGCGGGACGGCCGGCGAGTTCGGCGAGCACGGCGGCGAAGCGGCGGCCCGCGGGGGCCGCGCCGGCGCCTTCGGTCCAGATCAGCGGGAGGCTGTCGGCGAGTTCGGCGGCGAGCGTCTTGGCGGGGTTGCTGTACGTCGCGATGGCCGGGCCGCAGCGCTCGGCGGCGCGGTCGAGGCGGTCGGCGACGCCCGCGAGCGCCTCGGGGGACGCTTCGAGGAGGCCGACGCGGTCGAGGAGGGCGAGGAGCGGGGTGAACAGCGCCCACAGGGCGCCGGGGCCGCCTGCCGCCTGGGACTCCTCGTACAACTCGTACGGCGCGGTGGCCATCGGGACGACGAGGCCGTGCCGGCCGTCCACGCCCTCGGAGACCGGGGAGCGGCGGGGGGCGACGGCGACCACGGTGCAGCCGCGGCGGTACGCCTGCTCGGCGAGGAGATCGAGGCCGGGCTCGGTGCCGTCCGTCGTGACGACGAGGAGGAGGTCGAGGGAGCCCGCCCAGCCGGGGAGTGCCCAGCGCAGGGCGCCGGGGGCGGGGGCGACGCCGGTGGGGTGCAGCCGGATCACGGGGGCGCCGGCGCCGGCGAGCGCGCCGACGAGGTCGGCGGCGCCGTTGGCGGCGGTGCCGGAGCCGGCGACGAGGACGGCACGGGGGCGGCCCTCCGGGGTCAGCTCGGCGATGCCGGCTTCGGCGGCGTGCCGGGCGGCGGTCCGTACGCGGGCGCCCGCCTCGGCGGCGCCCCTCAGCAGTCCCCTGCGGTCGGCACGGGCGAGGGCTTCCGGGTCGTCGAGGAGTGACTCGTCGAGCATGGGGGCGGGGCCTCCGATCGCCGGTTTCGGTTGTCGGTCGCGGGCGGCGGGTTGGTGTGCCGGAGGGGGTGCGGGGCGCGCTTGCCGGTGCGGCCGCCGGTGTGGTGGCGCCGGTGCGCCTCGTGCGCCTGGCGTCAGGCCGGGCGGCGGGCCTCGTCGACGAGGAGCACGGCGATGCCGTCGCGGACGGGGTAGGCCAGGCCGCAGTCCGTGCCGGAGCAGACGAGCTCGGAGGCGGTGGCCTCGGCGGAGGCGTCAGCGGTGGCGTCTTGCGGGGTCTCCTCTTCGCGCAGGGCGCTGTGGCAGGCCGGGCAGGCGAGGATGTCGAGGAGTCCGGCTTCGAGCGCCATGGTGCGAGTCCCTTCGGGGTGGGCTGAGGGGTGCCCGGGGCCGGGTGGCCGCGGGGTCGGCCGGGCGGCCTGCCTGGTTCGGGCCTGCTGCCCGGCCTGGGCGTCGTCAGCGTACCGCTGGGGGGTGTGGAGTTGCGCGCGCTGGGGTGAGCCGCGTGGTTCTTCGGTGCGGTGTCGTTCCGAGCGTGCGGTGCCGTTCCGGGCGTGCGGTGCCGTTCCGGGCGGTACGAGGGGCGGGCTCGCCGTTTCCCTGCGGAGTCGTTGGTCGCTGCGGGCCGGCGGGTGGCGCGGCACGCAGTCAGCCGCGCCCCCTTCGACGAACCCGCCGATACCCGCCCGGACCATCGGCCACTGCGGGACAGTGGGGGCTCGTCGCGCAGTTCCCCGCGCCCCTTGAGGCAAACCCGCCGCCGAACCTGCCCAGCCATCGGCCTCCGCGGGCCCGCGGGTGGCGCGGCACGCAGTCGGCCGCGCGCCTGGCCACCCCGCTGGCCCAGCAGCTCTAGCTGCGGACCAGGGAGAGGACCTCGTCGCGGACGCGGGTGAGGTCCTCGGGGGTCTTGGCTTCGACGTTGAGGCGGAGGAGGGGTTCGGTGTTGGAGGGGCGGAGGTTGAACCACCAGGTGGGGGTGGTCACCGTGAGGCCGTCCAGGGTGTCGATCGTCGTGTCGGGGCGGGACTCGAAGGCGGCGCGGACCTTCTCCGTCGTGGCCGCCTGGTCGGCGACCGTCGAGTTGATCTCGCCGGAGCCGCGGTAGCGGTCGTACTGGGCGACGAGTTCCGACAGCGGGCCCGGCTGGCTGCCGAGGGCCGCCAGGACGTGCAGGGCGGCGAGCATGCCGGTGTCCGCGTTCCAGAAGTCGCGGAAGTAGTAGTGCGCGGAGTGCTCGCCGCCGAAGATCGCGCCGGTGTGGGCCATCTCCTGCTTGATGAAGGAGTGGCCGACCCGGGTGCGCACGGGGTTGCCGCCGTGCTCGCGGACGACCTCGGGGACGGACCAGGACGTGATCAGGTTGTGGATCACGGTGCCGCCAGGGTGCTTGGCGAGTTCGCGCGCCGCGACCAGCGCGGTGATCGCGGACGGGGACACGCCCTCGCCCCGCTCGTCCACCACGAAGCAGCGGTCCGCGTCGCCGTCGAAGGCGAGGCCGATGTCCGCGCCCTCGGCCCGTACGCGCTCCTGGAGGTCCACGACGTTCGCCGGGTCCAGGGGGTTGGCCTCGTGGTTGGGGAAGGTGCCGTCGAGTTCGAAGTACATCGGCACGAGGGTGACCGGCAGCGACTCGAAGACCGTCGGGACGGTGTGGCCGCCCATGCCGTTGCCCGCGTCGACGACGACCTTCAGCGGCCGCATGTCGGCGAGGTCGACCAGCGACAGCAGGTGTGCCGCGTACTCGGACAGGGTGTCGCGCTCGGTGACGGCGCCGCGGGTCGCGGCCGGTTCGGGCGCGCCCTTCGCGGACCAGGTCTCGACGAGTTCCCGGATGTCGGTCAGGCCGGTGTCCTGGCCCACGGGCGCGGCGCCCGCGCGGCACATCTTGATGCCGTTGTACTGGGCGGGGTTGTGGGACGCGGTGAACATCGCGCCGGGCAGGCCGAGGTGGCCGGAGGCGAAGTACAACTGGTCGGTGGAGCACAGCCCGATCAGGGTGACGTCCGCGCCCCGGGCCGCGGCGCCGCGCGCGAACGCGCCCGACAGCCCCGGCGACGACGGCCGCATGTCGTGCCCGACGACGATCGCGTCGGCACCCGTCACCTGGACGAACGCCGCGCCGAAGAGTTCGGCGAGCTCCTCGTCCCACTGGTCCGGCACGACGCCGCGGACGTCGTACGCCTTCACGAGCTGAGACAGATCAGCAGCAGCCACGGGACAGCCTTCCCTCAAGTCTGTGTGGTCGCGCCAAATTATCCGGGTACGTCAGTCCTGGCCGTAGCGCGGGTCCACCGATTCGGGCGCGAGGCCGAGAAGTTCCGCCACTTGCTCCACGACGACCTCGTGGACCAGCAGCGCCCGCTCGTCCCGGCTCTTGGTGCGGATCTCCACGGGGCGCCGGTAGATGACGATCCGTGCGGGCCGGCCGCGCTCGGCGGGGACCGCGTCGCCGAGCGGCACGGTCTCCTCGGCCGCGCCCGGCACGTCCAGTACGAGGAAGTCCACGTCGGCCAGTTGCGGAAGGCGGCGCTCCAGCCGTTCCACCGAGTCGCGCACCAGGTCGCGGAACGACTCGGCCCGGCTGAGTGCGAGCGGAACCTGGGGCGGGGCGATCGGGCCGCGCATTCCGCGGCCGTGGCGGTCCCTGCGCCGTGGACCCGGCTCGGTGGTTCCCGGGCCGGCGCCGGGTCCCGGGGTCGGGGGCGTACCGCCGTCCGACTGCGTCACCGGCGCCCCTGCCGGACGCTCGCCGGGGCCCGGCGGTACGGAGCTGTCCATCACTCACGCAGGGTAGCTCTCCGCGGGGCGCGGCAGCCGCATCCCCCGGAATGCGTGCCGCACCGCCTTCCCACCGGGACCACCCGGCCTCCGAACTCGCCCTCCGCCTCGGCCTGTCGTCAATTGACCGTTCCGACGGCGCTTCGCGACGCTTGTGTGTCGTCCGGCGATCGTCCGCCGCTGCGCGAATGACCTGATTTACGTCACGTCATGACCGGTTCACCAACCGTCACGTCCCGCGCCTCGGGCCCTTCATCGCAGGTCAGTACGGCCCTCCCGGACCCGTGCGAAACCCCGTCCGCACGGCGACACGGTGGGGTGACCTGGTGGAGAGTCGTCGCAGCCCGTTCAAGAGTGCGGTACCGTCCAACGTCGTGAGCCCTGTACGTCGATGTTCGCGCACCGCGTGCGGCCGTCCTGCCGTGGCGACATTGACGTACGTCTATGCCGATTCGACCGCGGTCCTCGGCCCGCTCGCCACCTACGCGGAGCCCCACTGCTACGACCTGTGCGCCGAGCACAGCGAGCGGCTGACCGCGCCGCGCGGCTGGGAGGTCGTGCGGCTGACTGACGGGTCAGCGCCGGCCAGGCCCAGCGGTGACGACCTCGAAGCGCTCGCCAACGCCGTACGGGAAGCGGCCCGCCCCGCGCAGGGGCGCGCCGTCGCCGAGGGGCAGGGCGGGCGACGCGCGGCGGACCCGATGGAGGTCGCCCGCCGCGGCCACCTCAGGGTGCTGCGCTCGCCGGACTCCCAGGACCGCTGACCCCGTCAGCTCCCGGTCCCCGCGCGGTCGTCGAGCACCGACAGGTCCCGTTCCACTTCCGGCACCGCCACCGTTCCGCGGTCGTACGTGAGCGTCTGGACCGTGAACATCTGCACGCCGCGGCGCGGCAGTGCGAGCGTGCGCGCCGCGTGCACCGGGCCGCCGGACACCGTCTCCACGGTCAGGCCGTACGAGCCGGCCAGCCCGTCCGGGACGGGCGGGGCGAACGCGAGCGTGGTGCCGGCCTTCACGGTGTACGTGGCGGTGGTCGGTTCGCCGCCCCCGGTGCCGGTCGACGCGGTGACCCTGACCTTGCTGGTCGCGGTGGGCGCGGTCAGCGAGAGGGTGGTGCCCTGGGCGCGGTTGTCGGCGACGCTGGCGCGCTCGCCGACGGGCTCCGCGGCCGGGACGAAGGCGACTTCCTGTGCGGCCTTGGTGCCGCGGACCACGCGTAGGGCTGCGACGACCGGGGTGTTCAGGCCCTTGTGGGCGGGGGTCAGGAGCAGGGAGCCCGGTTCGCCCTTGGTGACGTCCGCCAGGTCCACGGTGGTCGTCATGCCTGATTTGACCCGTACGGTTTCGTGGCCGGCCGGCACGAGACTGCCGCCGGGGCCGGCGAGTTGGACCTTGAGTTCGGCGTCGGCCTCGCCGGGGGCGAAGACGACGAGGCGCACGGAGGCGGCGTCGGCCGGGATGCCGGGCAGGACGGCGGTGGCGGCGGGGTCGGCGGAGGCGGCGAGCCAGTCGCTGCCGACGGTGTCCTCGGCGGTGCGCACGACGGCGCCGACCCGGCCGGAGCGGGTCGTCACGCGGACGGTCAGGTCCGGCACGGCCTCGGTCGTCAGGGTGGAGAGCAGGACGGGCGTGCTGCCGCGGGCCGGGACCGAAAGGCCGTCCGGGAGCGTGGTCTTGAGCTGGCCGTCCGCGCCGTACAGCTCGATGTCGACGACGGAGTGGGCGTCGTCGGGGTTGGTGAGGTGGAGGTAGTCGCGGCGGCCTTCGGCGGTTGAGGCGCCGGGGAACCACGCTTCGGTGTCGGGGCCGGTGCAGGCCGTGCCGAGGAGGCCGCGGGCGTCGCCGGCGGTGACCGCGGTGGTCTGCTGCGCGGTCCAGCCGGGGGCGAGGTGGCCGTCGGCCGTGCCGACGAGGGCGGGGGCGTCGCTGCCGTTGACGGTCGCCGTGACGGGCTTGCCGGGGGCGGCGAGCGAGAGCACCGGCTTGCCGGCGCTCGTGCCGTCGGGCTTCTTGGCGGATCCGGCGGCGGTGGCGACCAGTTGGACGGTGCCGGGGCGCAGCTCAGCGGTGCCCGTGGCGGGTCGCGTCGGGTGCGGCGGGCGGCTGGGCTTCGGCGTGAACGAGGTGTACGTCGTCTCCGCGACCTCGGCGTTGCTGGGCGCGGGGCACAGCAGGTTGGACCGCTCGATCGGCAGCCGGGGGGTGAGCTTGGCCTCCACTTCGGTCACGGGGGCGCCGGGGGCGGAGGCGGCGGCGAGCGCGGTGATCGCGCCGAGCGCGGCCACGGCGGCGAGCAGGGAGGTGGTCGTGGGCTTCACTCGGACTCGCCTCGGGTGACGTCGGTGTCGTGGTGACGGTGGTGGTCGCGGTGGTCGTGGTCGTGGGGGGTGCGGGGGGTCGGGTCGTACGGCGCGGGGTGCTCCCCGTAGGTGCGGGCCGGGGTCTCGTACGACTGCTGGTGCGGGAGGCGGCCGGGCGGGACGGGGGTGGGCTGGGGGCGCGGGCGGGCGCGTCGGTGCGACCCGCGGCGCGCGGTCGCGCCGGTGGCCTCGGGCGCGTCGGCGGGGCCGGGTTGGGTCGGTACGCCTCCGACGGGGGCGACGGGGGCCGCGTCCGTCGGCTCCGGCAGGTCGTCGTCCTTCTCGCCGCGCCTGCCGGGCAGCGTCAACACCACCAGGACCAGCACCAGGAAGCCTTGGGCCCAGAGCCAGCCGGTGTGCGGGGCGCTGGGGTCGTAGGAGAGTTCCAGCCGGCCGCCCTCGGCGGGGAGTTCGAAGCCCTGGGCCCAGCCGTCGACGGTCTTCTTCGGCAGGGCGCGGCCGTCGAGGGTCGCGCGCCAGCCGTCGTCGGCGCGGTCGGCGACGCGCAGGACGCGGCCGTTCGCCCCGTCCGGGACGGTGGTGTCGGCGGTCACCGGGCCGGAGCCGACGGGCAGCGGGTCGTCCTTGCCGCTGACGATCGTCACCCGGGCCACCTGACGGTCGACCTGCCACAGGGCGCTGCCGTCGAGTTGGCTCAGCCGGCTGAGTCCGGGGGTCGCGTCGAGGACGCGGGCGGTCTGCGGGGGCGCGCCGTCGCGGACGAGGACGTAACGGATCGCGAAGCCGCTCAGCTCGGCGGTCTGGTCCGCGCCGGAGCCCGCTACGAGCCGGGAGACGACCTGGTCGAGCCCGGGGTCGCGGTCGGCGGCTGCGGCGAGTTCGGCGTCCCCCAGGCGGGCGCCGGAGCCGCGGACCAGGGCGTACGGGACGCGGGCGGCGTTGGTGCCGCCGATGACGAGGGTGCGCGGCTGGTCCCGGGTGACGCTCTCCTCTGCGACGAACGCGGGCACTTGGACCGGGTCGCGCCGCTCCAGCGGGCCGGCGGCGCCGCTGAGCATCCAGCCGAGGGCGAGGTGTGCGGGGGCGAGCGCGGCGACGCCGGCGACGAGGACGGCGACGGGCTGGCGCCAGCCGAAGTCGCGGGTGGAGACGCGGGTGCGGCCCAGTTCGGCGCCGAGGAGGGCGGCGGCGAGCAGCCCGGTGGCGTACACGAGGGTCGCGGGACCGGCCCACGAACCGCCGTCGGACCCGGCGTTCGTCACGGCCGCGAAGGCGAAGCCGGTCAGGGCGGTGGCCCAGGCCGTGCGGATGGCGAGACGGCGCTCGTCGCGCAGCAGGGCGGCGAGCGCGGCGGCGACGACGCCGAGCAGCAGGACCGTGCCGGCGGCCTTCGGGCCGCCGGGGCTGAAGGTCAGCAGGTCGAAGCCGGCGGCGCGGCCTCCGCCGATGTCGAGCCCCGCCTCGTCGAAGAACCGGGACGGTGACGTCAACAGCGTCAGCGACCAGGGCGCGAGGACGACCAGCGGGGTGGCGACGGCGGCGAGGAAGCGCAGCCCGGCCGCGACGGGGTCCGCACGGCGCACCACGAGTCCGCCGATGCCGAGGACGAGGGCGAGCAGCCAGACGACGGGCGTGAACGCGGCGGCGAGGGTGAGCAGCAGGGCGTACGTCCACACCGCACGCCAACTGCCCCTGGACTGGTCACCTCTGGCGCTGAAGCCGTGTGCGGCGACCGCGGCGCGCGCGATCAGCGGCAGCAGTACGGCGAGGACGGCGGTGCCGAGGCGGCCGGCCGCCAGGGCGCCCGTCACGGCGGGCAGGAAGGCGTAGGTGACGCTGCCCCAGGCGCGCAGCAGCCGGGACGTCACCAGGGGGCGGGAGGCGACGTACGCGCTGAGGCCGGCGAGCGGCACGGAGCACACCAGCAGCACGGTGAGCGCGAGGCCGGTGGAGCCGAAGAAGAGCGCGGCGATCCCGGCGAGCACGCCGAGGTACGGCGGGGCGGTCTGGGTGCCTCCGGTGCCGAGCGGGTGCCACTGGTCGGCGTACCTGCCCCACAGCTCGGACACGTCGCCCGGGGCGGGCAGCAGCGCGCCGCCGGCGAGGGCGCCGGAGGAGAACAGCGAGCGGCAGGCGACGAGGGAGACGACGAGCAGGACGGCGAAGAGCGCGGGCGCGGGGCGGCGGGCGAGCTTCTTCAGTCGGGCGAACTGTTCGACCTCCAGATAGTCCGCGTCGTCGCCGCCGGGGCCGGACTCGACGGCGCCGCCGCCCGCGCCGCCGGCGCTCTGGCGGGCGCGGGAGCCGGTGCCGCCACCGCTCCGGCCGCCGCCGAAGTAGCCGGCGGCGCGGTCGAAGGCGGCTCGTACCGTCGCCCCGGGCGGCGGGAAGAGCGGGCGCAGTTCGCGGGCGTCGACACGACGGGCCTTCTTGCGGCGGGCGCGGCCGGCGATGATGCGCCCGGGGCGCAGCAGGGTGCCGCTGAGTCCGGTGATCTCGTCGACGGCGTGCCGCGGGGCCTTGCCCACGAGGTACGCGAGGGCGCGCAGCAGCGTGCCGATCAGGATGCGCAGCAGGACGAACGGGAGCAGCGCGGCACGGGCGTTGGTGAGCAGGGCGTACACGGCGCCCGCCTTGTCGACGCGGTGCGGGCTGGCGGAGGTGCGGCCCGCGCAGTCCACGGTGCGGCGCTCGCGGGCCGCGGCCTCGGCGTGGTGCAGGACCGCTTCGGGCGCCACGAGGACGCGGTGGCCGGCGGCGTGCGCGCGCCAGCACAGGTCGACGTCGTCGCGCATCAGGGGCAGTCGGCGGTCGAAGCCGCCGAGTTCGCCGAAGACGTCCCGGCGCACGAGCATGCCGGCGGAGGAGACCGAGAGCACCGGCCTGACCTGGTCGTGCTGGCCCTGGTCCTGCTCGCGGCGGTCCAGGCCGGTCCAGCGGCGACCGCTGTTGGCGATCGACACGCCCGCTTCGAGGAGTTGCTTGCGGTCGTACCAGCCGCGGAGCTTGGGGCCGACGATCACGGTGTGTTCGTCGCCGTCGACGACGCGGAGCAGTTCGGCGAGCGCGGCGGGCTCGGGGGCGCTGTCGTCGTGGAGCAGCCACAGCCACTGCACCGGTTCGCCGTACGGCAACTCCGGCATGTCGTAAGCCTCGTCCTGCCAACTGCGGGTGACCGGGTCCCAGCCGCTGGGCCGCTTCAGGTACGGCAGGTGGTCGGGGGTGAGGACGCCGGCGGTGCGGACGGCCTCGTCCACGGCGGCGCCGAAGCCGGTGCGGCGCGCGAGGTGGAGCACGCGTTCCGCGCCGAGCGCTTCGGCGAGCAGGGTGGCCGACTCGTCGGCGCTGCCGGTGTCGGCGGCGATGACGTTCTGGACCGGGCGGGCCTGCGCGAGGAGGCCGGTGAGGGTGTGCGGGAGCCAGCGTGCGCCGTCGTGGGAGACGAGGACGGCGGTGACGACGTGCCGGGGGAATTCCTGCGGGTGGGCGGTCGTGAACGCGGGGGTGGTGGCGGACATCGGGTTGGGGCCCTCCGGCCATGGATCGCCCGGGCGGGGCGCTTCAGCGTCTGGGACGGGGCCACACGATATCGGTAGGCGGGAGGGGTGTGGTGCGGGTTGTGTGACGGTGCGGGGGGTGTGGGGCGGGGTGGGTGGGTGTGGGGGGCGCGGGCGCAGGTGCGGATGCGGATGCGGGTGCTTGGTGTGCGGGTTGCACGCGGAGGGCGGGTGCTTGGTGCGCGGGCCGGGTCGCTTGGTGTGCGGGTTCCTGTTGTGTGCGGGTGTGGGGGTCCTCCGGGCTCACCTCCTCGCGGTCGGCGGCATACAGGTCCTCCAAGACAGCGAGGCTGCTTTGCCGCCAATCCGCTGCGGGGGCGACCCTGCACACCCCCACCCCACCAGACGGACCAAACAACAGACGGGCAGGCACCCCGTCACGTACGGGCGAGAGGGACCTTCCGGCTCGCCCCTGCCCCACCAGACTGGCGGGTGCGGGTGTGGTTGCTTGGTGTGCGGGTTCCTGTTGTGTGCGGGTGTGGGGGTCCTCCGGGCTCACCTCCTCGCGGTCGGCGGCATACAGGTCCTCCAAGTTGGCGAGGCTGCTTTGCCGCCAATCCGCTGCGGGGGCGACCCTGCACACCCCCACCCCACCAGACGGGCCAAACAACAGACGTACGGGCACCCCGTCACGTACGGGTGAGGGCGACCTCCCGGCTCACCTCCTCACCACCAGACGGGACAACAGGCCCGGGCCGACCCACGACGTAGGGGTCGGGTCGCTCGGTGGGCGGGAACACGTAGGTTGTTGCGCATGTCTGACGGGGCAACAGAACACCCCCGGCGCGGGCCGGGGGTGTGGTGGGTCGTGGTCGTGTCGGCGGCCGGTGGCGGGTATCAGACCGCCGCCTTCTTCAACCGGCGGCGCTCCCGCTCCGAGAGCCCGCCCCAGATGCCGAATCGTTCGTCATTCGCAAGGGCGTACTCAAGGCATTCCGAGCGGACTTCACAGGCGAGGCACACCTTTTTGGCCTCACGCGTGGAGCCGCCTTTCTCGGGGAAGAAGGACTCGGGATCGGTCTGGGCGCACAATGCGCGCTCCTGCCAGCCGATTTCGTCATCCGCGTCCTCGACCAGCAGTTGTTCGAACAGCTCGGTCATGTGCGCCCCTCGTCTGTCTTGGCGTCCCCGTGATGTTGCCGTGATCGATTCGGCCGAACGACACGAGTGAAATTACAAGTGTGTGGCTCCGGGGCAGTCAAGCGGAGATCTGCTATTGGGCCCCGTATTCACTCTGCGGAACCAAGGGTATACGGAAAGTGTTCAAATCAGCAAAAATCTGACACTTAACGCCAACCACCCCCGACCTGTCCGCATCCTCCCTTCTCACCTAGGGAGACGCCCGTCAGTTCGATCTTGTTGCAGACGGACACCCGAAGCGATCCGGATCACAGTCCGGTCACGGAGCGGCCCGAGTCGGTCACGCAATCGCAGCGCGATGTCTCCGACGGTGGCACTGCATAAACCTTTCTTCGCGCTCCGTGACCGGATGAGGTGAAAGATTGCCGCCAAAGGGGGCGCGGAGTTGACACGAATGAGGGGCAGCCGCCACCTTTGGTGGCATGTCATCAGCAGCCCCCGCGCCTTTCGCGACCCCTGTCCGTGGGTTCCGCAGCGCTGTGCAGGCTCGCTGTCGCTGTTGTCGTCAGCGCTGACGCGGCACGCACGCCCCCTTCAGTTCTTCCGCGCGCGCCCCGAACGACCCTGCGCCCTTCTCGCGGCTCCGCCCTTTCCCGGTGCGGCCGCGCACTGACGCGTCCCGATTGCGAAACGCACGCTTCCAGCCGAGGAACCACCGCACCATGAACAGCGACAGCGACCTCCAGATCGCCGGCGACATCCTCTCCGTACAGCACCTCCTCCAGCCCCCGCGCGAGCACCCGGCCACCGTGGCCGACTTCGTGGGGCTCTCGCGCGCCGTCGCCGCCGATCGGGGGCAGTGGGCGCACCTCGTCGAGTACGACGCCACCAGCCGCTGGTACCACCGGCTGCGCACCGGGCCCGGCTACGAGGTGTGGCTGCTGTCCTGGCTGCCGGGCCAGGGCACCGGGCTGCACGACCACGGGCCGTCGTCCGGGGTGCTGACCGTGCTCGAAGGGCGGCTCACCGAGCGGTCGGAGCACGACTCGTGGGGGTTGGCGCCGGGCGCGCACCGGGTGTTCGCGCCGGGGTACGTGCACGAAGTGGTCAACGACGCGTTCGAACCGGCCGTTTCCCTGCACGTCTACTACCCGGGTCTGACCGAGATGCCGATGCACGCCGCCCGCTGCGCACCGGGCGCCCGGGACGTCGTGCCCGCCTGAGAAACTGCGGGCATGCGAATTGTGGTTCTGGCCGGCGGCATCGGTGGCGCCCGCTTCCTGCGCGGTCTCAAGCGGGCCGCGCCCGAAGCGGACGTCACCGTGATCGGGAACACCGGTGACGACATCCATCTGTTCGGGCTCAAGGTCTGCCCCGACCTCGACACCGTGATGTACACGCTCGGCGGCGGCATCAACGAAGAGCAGGGCTGGGGGCGTACCGACGAGAGCTTCCGGGTGAAGGAGGAACTGGCGGCGTACGGGGTCGGCCCCGAGTGGTTCGGGCTCGGCGACCGGGACTTCGCCACCCACATCGTCCGCACCCAGATGCTCACCGCGGGCTATCCGCTCAGCGCCGTCACGGAGGCGCTGTGCACCCGGTGGAACCCGGGCGTGCGGCTGCTGCCGATGTCGGACGACCGGGTGGAGACGCACGTCGCCGTCGAAGTCGACGGCGAGCGCAAGGTCATCCACTTCCAGGAGTACTGGGTCAAGTTGCGGGCGTCCGTGGCCGCCGAGGCCGTCGTGCCGGTCGGCGCGGAGCAGGCGAAGCCGGCGCCGGGCGTGCTGGAGGCGATCGCCGCGGCCGACGTGATCCTCTTCCCGCCGTCGAACCCGGTGGTCAGCGTGGGCACGATCCTCGCCGTGCCCGGCGTGCGCGAGGCGATCGCCGACGCGGGCGTCCCCGTCGTCGGCCTCTCCCCCATCGTCGGGAACGCCCCCGTGCGCGGCATGGCCGACAAGGTCCTCGCCGCGGTCGGCGTGGAGGCGACCGCGGCGGCCGTCGCCGCGCACTACGGCTCCGGGCTGCTCGACGGCTGGCTCGTCGACACCGTCGACGCGGACTCCGTCGCCGCGGTCGAGGCGGCGGGGATCCGCTGCCGCGCGGTGCCGCTGATGATGACCGACGAGGACGCCGCGGCCGAGATGGCGCGGCAGGCGCTGGCGCTGGCGGCGGAGGTGCGCGCATGAGCGGGCCCACCGCCTCGTACCGGGTGTGGGCGCCCGACGGGGTGCCCGAGGTGCGCCCCGGGGACGACCTCGCCGAGCTGATCGCCGCGGCCGAGCCGGGACTCGCCGACGGGGACGTCGTGCTCCTCACCTCCAAGGTCGTCAGCAAGGCCGAGGGGCGCATCGTCGCGGCCCGGGACCGGGAGGCCGCGATAGACGCGGAGACCGTACGGCTCGTGGCCCGGCGCGGATCGGTGCGCATCGTCGAGAACCGCCAGGGCCTGGTGATGGCCGCGGCCGGCGTCGACGCCTCCAACACCCCCGCCGGGACCGTGCTGTTGCTGCCCGAGGACTCCGACGCGTCCGCGCGCACCGTCCGCGCGGGCCTGCGCAAGGCGCTCGGCGTCGACGTGGGCGTGATCGTCACGGACACCTTCGGCCGGCCCTGGCGCAACGGGCTGACCGACGTCGCGATCGGCGCCGCGGGCGTACGCGTCCTGGACGACCTGCGGGGCGGCACCGACCCGCACGGCAACCCGCTGGCCGCGACCGTCACCGCGACCGCCGACGAACTCGCCGCGGCCGGCGACCTGGTGAAGGGCAAGGTCTCGGGCCGGCCCGTCGCCGTGGTGCGGGGCCTGGCCCACGTGGTCGCGTCGGACGACGCCGACGGGGCGGGCGCGCTGGTGCGGGACGCGGCGGAGGACATGTTCCGGCTCGGGACGTCCGAGGCCGTACGGGAGGCGGTGACCCAGCGGCGCACGGTCCGCGAGTTCACCGACGAGCCCGTCGACCCGGGCGCGGTGCGGCGCGCGGTGGCCGCCGCGGTCACCGCGCCCGCGCCGCACCACACCACGCCCTGGCGGTTCGTGCTGCTGGAGTCGGCGCAGTCGCGGATGCGGCTGCTGGACGCCATGCGGGACGCCTGGATCGCCGACCTGCGGCGCGACGGCAAGTCCGAGGAGTCCATCGCCAAGCGGGTCCGCCGCGGCGAGGTGCTGCGCCGGGCGCCGTACCTCGCCGTGCCGTGCCTCGTCATGGACGGCTCCCACCACTACGGCGACGCGCGGCGCGACGGCGCGGAGCGCGAGATGTTCGTGGTCGCCACGGGCGCCGGCGTGCAGAACTTCCTCGTGGCCCTGGCCGGCGAGGGGCTCGGCTCGGCGTGGGTGTCGTCCACGATGTTCTGCCGCGACGTGGTGCGCGAGGTGCTGTCGCTGCCGGCGGAGTGGGACCCGATGGGCGCGGTGGCGGTGGGCCACGCGGCGGGCCCTCCGAAGCCGCGGGGACCGCGGGACGCGGCGGAGTTCGTGACAGTCCGGTAGCAGGGGTTCCTCGTGGGGTGCGGGTGCGGGGCGGGTTGCTTGGTGTGCGGGTTCCTGTTGTGTGCGGGTGTGGGGGTCCTCCGGGCTCACCTCCTCGCGGTCGGCGGCATACAGGCCCTCCAAGACAGCGAGGCTGCTTTGCCGCCAATCCGCTGCGGGGGCGACCCTGCACACCCCCACCCGAGCGCGCGGGCCAAACAACAGGCGTACGGGCACCCCGTGACGTACGGGTGAGGGGGGACCTCCCGGCTCGCTCCTGTCCCAACAGACGGGCGGGTGCGGGTGTGGTTGCTTGGTGTGCGGGCTGCTGTTGTGTGCGGGTGTGGGGGTCCTCCGGGCTCACCTCCTCGCGGTCGGCGGCATACAGGCCCTCCAAGACAGCGAGGCTGCTTTGCCGCCAATC
>NZ_JBIRGU010000027.1:22328-22570 GCF_044328175.1 Streptomyces sp. NPDC017979
ATCCGCTGCGGGGGCGACCCTGCACACCCCCACCCCACCAGACGGGCCAAACAACAGACGGGCAGGCACCCCGTCACGTACGGGCTCACAGGCCGGGCACGTGGCGTGGAGGTGGGGCGCACGCGGGTCGGTTGTCAGTGGGAGCGCCTAGATGAATGAGTCCGATGTTTGTGCTGGCCGCGACCATGGCGAAGGGCGCCCGTTGGTCAGTGTGTGAAGACAAACCTGGACGCCCTTCTGGC
>NZ_JBIRGU010000028.1:0-18402 GCF_044328175.1 Streptomyces sp. NPDC017979
CCGAGGGTGAGGACGGGGTGGGGACTGGCTTCGATGAACACCCGATGCCCGGCATCGAGGAGCGCTTCGACCGTGTCGGAGAACCGGACCTGTTCCCGCAAGTTCCGCACCCAATAGCCGGTGTCCAGTGTGGTGGTGTCGATCGGTTCAGCGGTCACGGTGGAGTAGAAGGCGACGTCACTCGTGGCCGGCTGGATCCCGGCGAGGACACGGTGGAGTTCATCGGTGATCTCGTCGACCTGCGGGCCGTGGGAGGCGTAGTCCACATCGATCAGCCGGGCCCGATGCCCAGCGCCCTCGACCGCGGCGACCACTTTGACCACAGCCCGCGGCGGACCCGAAATGACTGTCGACGACGGCCCGTTCACCGCAGCCACCACCACGACACCACTACCACCGGTGGGGAAGAAGCCTTCCGCCTCCACCGCACTGACGCCGAGGGACGCCATCGCGCCACCACCGGACAAGGCACGCAGGGCCCGGCTGCGAAGAGCAACGACCCGCGCGCCGTCCTCCAACGTGAGTGCTCCCGCGACGCAGGCTGCGGCGATCTCGCCCTGGGAGTGCCCGATGACGGCAGCCGGTTTCACGCCGTACTCGGCCCACACGGCGGCGAGGGACACCATCACCGCCCACAGCACGGGCTGCACCACATCCACCCGGGCCAGTTCCGCACCGTCACCGCGCAACACACCGGTCAACGACCAGTCCACATGCGGCTTCAACGCCGACTCGCAGGCGGCGATGTGTTCGGCGAAGACGGTTGAGGTGTCGAGGAGTTCGACGCCCATGCCGACCCACTGCGAGCCTTGTCCGGGGAACACCAACACCGGCCCGGTGCTGGTCGTCATGGCGGGCAGGCCGGGGCACACCACCCGATCGTCCGGCACACCGGCCGCCAACGCCCGCACACCAGCCACGAGTTCATCCACGTCCGACCCGATGACAACGGCCCGATGCTCGAACACCGACCGCTCAGACACCAGCGACCAGCCCACCCCACCCACCGACACCCCACCACCCACCCCCACCGACACCTCCGCCACATGGTCAACCAACGCCGCCGCCTGCCCCCGCAACGCATCCCCACTCCGCCCCGACACCACCCACGGCACCACACCACCCAAACCAGCCACACCAACCCCAACCCCAACCCCAGAACCCCCCTCCACAACAACCGCCCCCAAAACCTCCTCCACAATCACATGCGCATTCGTCCCCGAAATCCCGAACGAAGAGACCCCGGCCCGGCGCGGATGGTCGGTCTCGGGCCAGACGGCCCGTTCCCGTAGCAGCGAGACGGCACCCGCAGACCAGTCGACGTGCCCCGATGGCTCGTCCACGTGGAGAGTCGCCGGCAGCACCCCGTGCCGCATCGCCATCACCATCTTGATGACCCCGGCCACACCCGCAGCAGCCTGCGTATGACCGATGTTCGACTTCACCGAACCCAACAACAACGGCAGCTCGGAAGAGCGCTCTTGCCCGTACGTCGCCAGCAGCGCCTGCGCCTCGATCGGGTCACCCAGCGTCGTGCCGGTGCCGTGCGCCTCGACCGCGTCCACCTGGTCCGGGGTCAGCCGGGCATTGGCCAGGGCCTGGCGGATCACGCGCTCCTGGGCGGCTTCGTTGGGCGCGGTCAGGCCGTTGCTGGCGCCGTCCTGGTTGATCGCCGAACCACGAACCACCCCCAACACCCGATGCCCGTGGCGCCGCGCGTCCGACAGCCTCTCCAAGAGCAACAGCCCCACGCCCTCGGAGAACCCGGTGCCGTCGGCCGCGGCCGCGAAGGACTTGCACCGGCCGTCGGGGGCGAGCCCGCGCTGTCGGGAGAACTCCGCGAACGCGGTGGGCGTGGTCAGTGCGGTGACGCCGCCGACGACGGCGAGCGTGCACTCGCCCTGCCGCAGCGCCTGCACGGCGAGGTGGACGGCGACCAGCGAGGACGAGCACGCGGTGTCGACCGTGACGGCCGGGCCTTCCAGCCCGTACGTGTAGGCGATGCGGCCGGAGACCACGCTGGTGAGGGTCCCGGTGGTGGCGTAGCCCTCGTAGCCTTCGGGCACGTGCGGCAGCCGCGTGAGGTAGTCGCGGCTGGAGACGCCCGCGTACACGCCCGTACGGCTGCCCCGCAGTGCGGCGGGCGCGATCCCGGCCCGTTCGAACAGTTCCCAGGACGTCTCCAGCAGCAGCCGCTGCTGGGGGTCCATCGCCGTGGCCTCGCGCGGGGAGATGCCGAAGAAGTCGGCGTCGAAGAGGGGGGCTTCGGGCAGGAAGCCGCCGTCGCGGACGTAGCTGGTGCCGGGGTGGTCGGGGTCGGGGTGGTAGAGCCGTTCCAGGTCCCAGCCGCGGTCGGTGGGGAACGGGGTGATGGCGTCGCGCCCTTCGGCCACCAGGTCCCACAGGTCCTCCGGGGACCGCACGCCGCCGGGGTACCGGCAGGCCATGGCGACCACGGCCACGGGTTCGCGCTGGCGGTCCTCGGTGTCGCGCAGGCGTTGGCGGGTCTGGGCGAGGTCGGTCGTGACGCGCTTGAGGTAGCTGCGGAGCTTGTCTTCGGTGCCCGGCATCGATCGGTCCTCGTTCCCCATCAGGACGGCACTTCCCTGTCTATGAGTGCGAACAACTCGTCGTCGGACGCGGCGTCGATGGCGTCGCCGTCCACGGGCTCCGCCGCCTCGTCGGGGGCGGCGGGCGGGCGGTCGCCCAGTCGCCACAGCAGTGCTTCCAGCCGGGCGACGAGTCGTCCGCGGGTGCGGTCGTCGCCCGGGTCGATGCGCGCCACGGCGTCCTCCAGCCGGCCGAGTTCGGTGAGGCCCGGCTCGGTGGCGGGGTCGGGCGCGGCGGGCGGGGCGAGTTCCCCGAGCAGGTGGGCGGCGACGGCGCTGGGGGTCGGGTGGCGGAAGACGACGGTGGCGGAGAGCCGCAGCCCGGTGGCGGCGCTGAGCTTGTTGCGCAGTTCGACGGCGGTGAGCGAGTCGAAGCCGACGTCCTTGAAGGCGGTGTCGGCGTGGACGGCGTCCGCTCCGGCGTGGCCGAGCACGGCTGCCGCGTGGGTGCGCACCAGGTCCAGCAGGACGCGGTGCTGTTCGTCGGCGGGCAGTCCGGCCAGTCGTCGGGCCCAGTGGGGCGCTGCGGCGGCGGTGCCGGCGGCAGTCCTCCGGGAGGTGGTCGTGCCGGTGAGGGCCCGGAACAGCGGCGGGGTTGCCGTGGTGGACCGTGCGGCGAGGGCCCGGGTGTCGAGTTCGACGGCGAGGAGTTGCGGGTGGCCGTGGCGCCAGCTCGTGTCGAAGAGGGCGAGGCCGCGTGCCGTGGTGAGTGCGCCGATCCCGGTGCGGGCCATGCGCGCCCGGTCGGTGTCGGTGAGTCCGCCCGTCATGCCGCTGGCCTCGCCCCACAGTCCCCAGCCGACGGAGACGGCGGGGAGCCCGGTGGCTTGGCGGCGGGCGGCCAGGGCTTCGCAGTACGCGTTGGCGGCGGCGTAGTTGGCCTGGCCCGGGCTGCCGAAGGTGGCCGCGCTGGAGGAGAACAGGACGAACAGGGCGAGGGGCAGTCCGGCGGTGGCGTCGTGCAGGTGCTGGGCCGCTGCGGCCTTGACGGCCCAGACGCGGGACAGTCGCTGCGGGCTCTGTGCCGCGATCACGCCGTCGTCGAGGGCTCCGGCGGCGTGCACCACGCCGGTCAGCGGGTGGTCGGCGGCGACTTCGGCGACGAGCCGGTCGACGGTGGCGCGGTCGGTGACGTCGGCCGCGACGAGGTGTGCGCGGGCGCCGAGTGCGGTGAGCCGTTCGACGAGTTCGGCGGCGCCCGGCGCCGCCGGGCCCTGGCGGCTGACCAGCAGCAGGTGCCGTACGCCCCAGGTGGCGGCGAGGTGTTCGGCGAGGTGGCCGCCGATGGTGCCGGTGCCGCCGGTGATGAGGACGGTGCCGTCGGGGTCGAGGCGCGGGGGCACTTCGAGGACGACCTTGCCGATGTGGCGGGCGCGGCCGAGCCAGCGCAGGGCGTCCCTGGCCCGGGTGAGCGGCCAGGCCCGTACGGGTGCGGGGCGCAGGGTGCCGGCGGCGAACAGGTCGGCGAGGCGGGCGAGGATCTCGCCGATGCGGACGGGGCCGCCGTCGGGGATGAGGTCGTACACCCGGTAGGTGACTCCGGGGTGGCGGGTGGTCACGTCGTCGGGGTCGCGGTGGTCGGTCTTGCCCATCTCCAGGAATCGGCCGCCGTCGGCGAGGAGGCGCAGCGACGCGTCGATGAAGTCGCCCGTCAGGCTGTTCAGTACGACGTCCACGCCGCGGTCGCCGGCCGCCGCGCGTATCGCGTCCTCGAAGGCGAGGTCGCGCGAGGTGGCGCGGTGTGCCGCGTCGATGCCCATCGCCTCCAGCGCACCGTGCTTGCCGGGGCTGGCGGTCGCGAACACCTCCGCGCCCAGGTGACGGGCGACCTGCACGGCGGCGGAGCCCACGCCACCGGTGGCGGCATGGATGAGGACCCGCTCGCCCGGTTGCACCCGGCCCAGGTCTACGAGGCCGAACCAGGCGGTGGCGAACACCACCGGCACGGCCGCGGCGGTGGCCCAGTCCCAGTCGGGGGGCACGGCGGTGAGCATGCGGGCGTCGGCGACGGCCAGCGGGCCGAAGGCGCCGGCGAACAGACCCATGACCCGGTCGCCGGGCGCGAAGTCGGTGACGCCCGGGCCTACTTCGACGACGACGCCGGCGCCTTCGCTGCCGAGGCCGGTCTGTCCGGGGGCCATGCCGAGGCTGACGAGGGCGTCGCGGAAGTTGACGCCGGCGGCGCGCACCGAGATCCGGACCTGACCGGGCTCCAGGGGTGCTTCCGCTTCCGGGGCGGGCACCGGCAGCACGTCTTCCAGGGTGGCCTTCGGGCCGGACTCCAGCCGCCAGGCGCCGGAGCGCCCGGGCAGTGCTGCGGCGGGGGCGCCGGGGCTGGTGGCGCGGACGAGTCGGGGCGCGAGGAGCCGCCCCTCGCGCAGGGCGGCCTGCGGCTCTCCGGCGGCGACGAGTCGGCCGACGGCGGCGCGGGTGGCGGGGTCGGTGGGTTCGTGGCCGGCGCCGGGTTCTGGGTCGAGGTCGAGCAGGGTGAAGCGGTCCGGTTCTTCGGACTGGGCGCTGCGGATCAGGCCCCAGACGGCGGCACCTGCCGGGTCGGGTGCCTGGTCGGCGTCATCGGCGGTGACCGCGCCGCGGGTGACCAGGACGAGGCGGGATGCGGCCAACTCTGGTTCCGCCAGCCAGTGCTGCACCAGGGCGAGGGCCCGGGTGGTGGCGTCGAGGGCGGCGTCGGCCCCGGGCCCTTCGGCTCGTCCGGTGGCGACGGGCGCCAGGACCACGGGCGGTGCGGGCGCGTCTTCGTCGAGCGTCGCGACGAGGGCGGCGAGGTCGGTGTGGTGGACCGGGCCTGACGCGGCGTCGGGGTCCGCGGCGGCCGCGCCGACGACGGCCCAGGAGGCGTCCTCGTCCGCTGTCGCGGTACGGGTCGGGTCGTCGGGCGCGGCGAGCGGCGTCCACTCCACCGCGAACAGGCCGTCGCCGCTGTCGTCCGGGGTGGCCCGGAGGCGGCCCGGGTCGGCGGCGCGCAGGACGACGGAGTCCGCGGTGAGCACGGGTGCGCCGACGGCGTCGGCCACGGTCACCCGGATTCCGCGCTCGTCGTGCCCGGACGCACCGTCGGCGTCCGGTGCGTGCGGCGTGATCCGGACCCGTACGGTCGTGGCGCCGGTGGCCCAGAGGGTGACTCCGTTCCAGGCGAACGGCAGCCACACGCCGCCCGCGCCGCTCCCCTCGCCGTCGAGCAGCAGTGCGGTCTGGAGGGCGGCGTCCAGCAGGGCGGGGTGTACGTCGAAGCCCGCGGGGTCGCCCGCCGCTTCCGGCAGCGCCACCTCGGCCAGCAGGTCGTCCCCGTCCCGCCAGACGGTGCGCAGACCTTGGAAGGCCGGTCCGTAGGCGTATCCGGTGGCGGCGGCGCGTTCGTAGAAGCCGGTCACGTCGAGGGCCCGGGCACCGGGCGGGGGCCAGGCGGCATCGGGTGCGGGCGCGGTGTCGGGGGCGGGGGTCAGGGTGCCGGTGGCGTGGCAGGTCCACGGTGCGGCCGGTGTCCCGTGGTCGCCGTCCGCGTCGGCCCTGGCGTGGATGGACACCTCGCACCGCCCGTCGGCGTCGGGTGCGCCGACGGCGACTTGGACGCGTACGCCCCCGGTGTCCGGGAGCACCAGCGGTGCCTGGAGGGTCAGTTCCTCGACGCGTCCGCGGCCCGTTTCGTCGGCGGCGCGCAGGGCCCATTCCACGAGCGCGGCGCCGGGCACCAGCGTGGTGTCCAGGACGCGGTGGTCGGGCAGCCAGGGCTGGCCGCGCCGGGTGAGCCGTCCGGTGAGCAGGTGGGATTCGGTGCCCGCGAGTTGGGTGGCGGCGGCCAGCACGGGGTGGCGGGCGGCGTCGAGTCCGAGCACACCGGCGTCCGCGGGCCCGCCGGAGCGGGCGGTCAGCCAGTAGGGCCGGTGCTGGAAGGGGTAGGTGGGCAGGTCGAGTACGGGTCCGGCGGCGGGCAGCCACGTCGTCCAGTCCACCGGTGCGCCGGCGGTGAAGGCGTGGGCGAGGGCGTGGCCGAGTTGGGTCCGGCCGCCCGCGGCACGGCGCAGCGTGGGCACCACGGCGGCGGACGCCCCGGCGCGCTCGATGCACTCCTGGACTCCCAGCGTCAGCACGGGGTGCGGGCTGGCTTCGACGAACACCCGGTGTCCCGCGGTCAGCAGGGCGTCGACGGCCTCGGCGAACCGGACTTGCCGGCGGAGGTTGGTGATCCAGTAGTCGGTGGAGAGTGCGGTGGTGTCGATGCGTTCGCCGGTGACGGTGGAGTAGAAGGCGACCGGTGCGGTCCGGGGTCGGACTCCGGCGAGTGCGGTGCCGAGTTCGTCGGTGATCTCGTCGATCTGGGGTCCGTGGGAGGCGTAGTCGACGTCGATCAGCCGGGCGCGCAGCCCTTGGGCTTCGGCGTCGGCGACGAGCGCGGCGACCGGTTCGGGCGGTCCGGAGACGACGACGGATCCGGGGCCGTTGACGGCGGCGACGGTGACGCCCGGGTGCGCGGCGCACAGGGCGTCGGCCGCGTCGGAGCCCGTTTGGAGGGAGGCCATGGCGCCGTGGCCGGCGAGGCGTCGCAGCGCCTTGCTGCGCAGTGCGACGACGCGGGCGCCGTCGTCCAGGGTCAGGGCGCCGGCGACGCAGGCCGCGGCCATCTCGCCTTGGCTGTGGCCGACGACGGCCGCGGGCGTGACGCCGTGGTCGGCCCACACGGCGGCGAGGGACACCATCACGGCCCACAGCACGGGCTGGACGACGTCCACCCGGGCCAGTTCTGCGCCGTCGCCGCGCAGCACGTCGGTCAGCGACCAGTCGATGTGGGGTTCGAGGGCCTTTTCGCAGTCGGCGATCCGGTCGGCGAACACTTTTGAGGTGTTGAGGAGTTCGGCGCCCATGCCGGCCCACTGGGAGCCCTGACCGGGAAAGACGAGCACCGGGCCGGGGCCGGTGGCGGCGGGTTCGCCCGGGCACACCACGGCGGGGTGGGGCTCGCCGGCGGCGAGGGCCGCCAGGCCCGCGAGGAGGTCGTCCCGGTCGGCGCCGAGGACGACGGCGCGGTGTTCGAAGGCGGTCCGGGCGGTGGCCAGGGAGTGGCCGATCCGCTCGACGGCGGCCGGCTCGGTGCCCAGCCGGGCGGCGAGGGCGGCGGCTTGGGCGCGGAGCGCTTCGGGCGTGCGGGCCGAGACGATCCACGGCACGGGCGTCGTCGCGGCCCGGTGCACGTCGGGTTGCGCAACGGGCCGCCGCGCTGCGGGCGCGGGGCTCGGTTGCCGGAGGTCGGGGCCTTGCTCCACGGGCTCGGGGCCCTGCTCCAGGATGAGGTGCGCATTGGTGCCGGAGGCGCCGAAGGAGGACACGCCGGCTCGGCGGGCGCGGCCCGTCGCCGGCCACTCCGTCCGTTCCCTCAGCAGGGCGACGGCGCCCGAGTCCCAGTCGACGTGTGGCGACGGCGCGTCGATGTGCAGCGACGCGGGGAGGACGCCGTGCCGCATGGCCAGCACCGTCTTGATGACCCCGGCGACTCCGGCCGCGGCCTGCGTGTGCCCGATGTTCGACTTCACCGAGCCCAGCAGCAAGGGCCGGTCGGCCGGCCGCTGCTGTCCGTACGTGGCGAGCAGTGCCCCGGCTTCGATCGGGTCGCCGAGCGTCGTGCCGGTGCCGTGCGCTTCGACGGCGTCGACGTCGGCCGGGGACAGTCGGGCCTGGGCGAGTGCCTGTCGGATGACGCGTTCTTGTGACGGGCCGTTGGGGGCGGTCAGGCCGTTGCTGGCACCGTCCTGGTTCACGGCCGAGCCCCGCAGCACGGCCAGGATCCGGTGCCCGTTGCGCTGCGCGTCGGACAGCCGCTCCAGCAGCACCAGTCCGACGCCTTCGCCCCAGCCGGTGCCGTCGGCCGCGGCGGCGAAGGGTTTGCAGCGGCCGTCCGGTGCCAGGCCGCGCTGTCGGGAGAAGCCGGTGAAGACCTCGGGGGTGGCCATCACCGTGACCCCGCCGGCCAGCGCCAGGGTGCACTCGCCCTGCCGCAGCGCCTGCGCGGCGAGGTGCATCGCCACCAGCGACGACGAGCACGCGGTGTCCACGGTCATCGCGGGGCCTTCGAGGCCGAGGGTGTACGACACCCGGCCGGTGGCGGCGCTGCCGGAGCTGGCGAGCATCGCGTAGCCCTCCAGCTTGGCGTCGCCGCTGGTGGCGAGCCCGGTCGCGTAGTCGTGGTACATGACGCCGGCGAACATGCCGGTGCGGCTGCCCTTCAGGGCGGCGGGGCTGATGCCGGCGCGTTCGAGGAGTTCCCAGGACGTCTCCAGCAGCAGCCGCTGTTGCGGGTCCATGGCGAGTGCCTCCCGCGGCGAGATGCCGAAGAAGTCGGCGTCGAAGCCCTCGGCGTCGTGGAGGAAGGCGCCCTGGTCGGCGTAGCTGGTGCCCGGGTGGTCGGGGTCGGGGTGGAACAGCCGCTCCAGGTCCCAGCCGCGGCCTTCGGGGAACGCGCCCATGGCGTCCACCCCGTCGGCGACGAGGTCCCACAGGTCTTCCGGGGAGCGCACGCCGCCCGGGTAGCGGCAGGCCATCGCCACGATGGCGATCGGCTCGTCGACGGCTACGGCGGCCGGAGCGAGTGCCCCGGGGGTGCGGCCCGCCAGCCGGCCGGCCAGGTGGGCGGCGAGCGCTTCGGGCGTGGGGTGGTCGAACGCCAGGGTGGCGGGCAGCCGCAGTCCGCACCGGGCGGTGAGGCGGTTGCGCAGTTCGACTGCGGTCACGGATTCGAAGCCGAGGTCCTTGAACGGCGCGTCCAGGCGCACCGCGGCCGGGGTTTCGTGGCCGAGGACGACCGCGACGCAGTCGCGGACCAGGTCGGTGACGGCGGCCAGCCGCCCCGCCTCGTCGAGCCCGGCCAACTGCCGTACCAGCTCCCCGGTCTGCGTCGGATCGTCTGCGGACGCCCCGGCGGCCGTCGGACGGCCCCCGCGGCCTGAAAGGCCCCGTAGGACGGCGGGGAGGTCGGCGGCCGGCACACCGCGGACGTCGAGCCCGGCCGCCACCACGAGGGAGTGTTCCGGGCGGCAGGCGGCGTCCAGCAGTTCCAGGGCCCGGTCGGTGGGGAGCGGGGAGAGCCCGGAGCGGCGCAGCCGCGTCAGGTCGGCTTCGGTGAGGTGGCCGGTGAGTCCGCTGGCTTGCTCCCACAGGCCCCAGGCGATGGACACGCCGGGCAGTCCGGCGGCCCGGCGGCCGGCCACGAGGGCGTCGACGTACGCGTTGGCGGCGGCGTATCCGGCCTGGCCGACGTTGCCGATGACGCCGGCGGCGGAGGAGAACGTCACGAAGAGCGCGAGCGGCAGGTGGGCGGTGGCTTCGTGGAGGTGCCGCGCCGCGGTGGCCTTGACCCGCCAGACCCGGGCCAGCCGTGCGTCGGACTGCGCGGTGACGACGGCGTCGTCCAGCGCGCCCGCCGCGTGGACCACCGCGGTGAGCGGGTGCTCGGGGTCGATGCCGGCGACGAGTTCGGCGACGGTTGGGGCGTCGGTGACGTCGGCGGCCACCAGCCGCACCCGCGCGCCGCTGTCGGTCAGCCGGTTGACGAGTTCGGCCGCGCCCGGTGCGTCGGGGCCGCGGCGGCTGACGAGCACCAGATGGCGTACGTCCCAGGCGTGCACCAGGTGTTCGGCGACCCGGCTGCCGAGGGTGCCGGTGCCGCCGGTGATGAGCACGGTCCCGTCGGGGTCGAGCGCTCCCGGGCTGCCGGGGGCGGTGGGGTCCACCGGCTGTACGGGGGTGGCGCGGGCGAGCCGGGGCACCAGGACGTGTGCGACGCGCACCGCGGCCTGCGGCTCGTCGGTGGCGGCGGCCAGTGCGGCGGCTGCCATCGGATCGGGCCCGCCGTGTGCGGTGCCTTCCGCGGCGGCGGGGTCGAGGTCGAGCAGGACGAACTGGTCGGGGTGTTCGGCCTGGGCGGCGCGGACCAGTCCCCAGACTGCGCTGGCCGCCGCGTCCACGCCCGGGCCGGCCGGTGCAGTGGCTCCGGGTTCGCTCGCGACGACGGCGCCGCGCGTGACGAACGCCAGCCGGGAGCCGGCGAGTCGGGGTTCGGCGAGCCAGCCCTTGACGAGGCGCAGCGCGTCCTGGGCGGCGGTCAGGCCGTCGACGGCGGCGACCGCGGTGAGCACGCCGACCGGGGCGGGGACGCCCGCGTCCAGCGCGGCCACCAGCGCGGGCAGGTCGGTGTGGCGGGTCGGGTCGGTGTGGGCGTCGAACCGGGCGGGCCAGGGGCCGAGCACGTCCCACGGGCCGTCGGGCTGCGCACCGGCCGGCTCCGCGGGGGCGGGCAGCGGCGTCCACTCCAGGGTGAACAGGCCGCGGGCGCCCGCCCGGGCCGCCGCCCGTAGGGCCTGGGTGTCGGCGGGGCGCAGGGCGACGGACGCGATGTCGAGGACGGGGGCACCGGTGGTGTCCGCGAGTTCGATCCTCAGTGCACGGCCCGTGCCGGCGGCCGGGTCGGCCTGCGGTGCGGGGGTGATGCGCACGCGGACGGACGTTGCGCCGGTGGCGCGCAGCGAGACGTCGTGCCATGCGAACGGCAGCCACACGGCGTCGGTCCCGCGGTCCGTCTCGACGTCGAGCAGCAGCGCGGGGTGCAGCGCGGCGTCCAGCAGGGCGGGGTGGACGCCGAAGCCGGCCGGGTCGCCCGCGGCCTCCGGTAGCGCGACCTCGGCCAGCAGGTCGTCGCCGTCCCGCCACAGGGCGCGCAGCCCCCGGAAGGCCGGTCCGTAGCCGTAGCCGAACTCGTCAATGCGCTCGTAGAACCCGTCGAGGCTGACGGGTTGCGCTCCGGGCGGCGGCCAGGCGCCGGCCAGCGTCCCGCCGGGGGTGCTGGTCGTGGCGGTGAGGGTGCCGGAGGCATGGCAGAGCCAGTCGGCCGGGGGCTCGTCCGTGCCGTGGTCCGGGCGGGAGTGGACGCGGATCGTACGGGATCCTCCGGCATCCGCGGCGCCCACGACGATTTGGATCCGGACGTTCCCGGCCGGCGGCAGGGCGAGTGGGGCGTGCAGCGTCAGTTCCTCGACGCCGCCGCTGCCGGCTTCGTCGGCGGCACGCAGCGCCCACTCCACCAGGGCTGCGCCGGGGACGAGCACCGTGCCGTCCACGCGGTGGTCGGCCAGCCAGGCGGTGCCGGTGGCGGACAGGCGTCCGGTGAGGACGCGGGTATCGGCGTCGACGACTTCCAGCGCGGCGCCGATGAGGGGGTGTTCGGCGGCCGTGAGACCCAGTCCGGCCGGGTCCAGGGCGGTGCGGGTGACGTTCTCGTCCCAGTGCCGGCGCCGCTGGAAGGGGTAGGTGGGCAGGTCCACGACGCGGGCGGCACCGGCAGGGAAGCAGGCGCGCCAGTCGACGGCGGCGCCCGCCGCGTACGCCTCCCCGAGCGCGCGCACCACGCGTCCGGAGCCCCCGTCGTCACGCCGCAGGGTCGGGACGGCGGTGGCGACGGCGTCCGCCGCCTCGAAGATCTGTTCAAGGCCGAGGGTGAGGACGGGGTGGGGACTGGCTTCGATGAACACCCGATGCCCGGCATCGAGGAGCGCTTCGACCGTGTCGGAGAACCGGACCTGTTCGCGTAGGTTGCGCACCCAGTAGTGGGTGTCCAGCTCTGTCGTGTCAACCAGACCGGCGGTCACGGTCGAGTAGAAGGCGACGTCGCTCGTGGTCGGCTGGATTCCGGCGAGGAGACGGTGCAACTCGTGTGTGATCTCGTCGACTTGGGGGCCGTGGGAGGCGTAGTCCACATCGATCAGCCGGGCCCGATGCCCAGCGCCCTCGACCGCCGTGACGGTGTCTGCGACGGCTTGTGGTGGGCCAGAGATGACGGTGGACGACGGCCCGTTCACCGCCGCGACCACCACACCACCACCGGCCGGGAAGAAGCCTTCCGCCTCCGCCGCGCTCAGACCCAGGGACGCCATCGCGCCACCACCGGACAGGGCGCGGAGTGCCCGGCTGCGGAGGGCGACGATCCGTGCACCGTCCTCCAACGTCAGCGCCCCCGCGACGCAGGCTGCGGCGATCTCACCCTGGGAGTGCCCGATGACGGCGGCCGGCTTCACACCGTGCTCCGCCCACACGGCGGCCAGGGACACCATCACCGCCCACAGCACCGGCTGCACCACATCCACCCGGACCAGTTCCGCGCCGTCACCGCGCAACACACCCGTCAACGACCAATCCACATGCGGCTTCAACGCCGACTCACACGCCGCAATCCGCTCAGCAAAAACGGGCGAGGCATCCAGCAGCTCCACACCCATGCCGACCCACTGCGAACCCTGCCCCGGAAACACCAACACCGGCCCGGTGTCCCCCGCGCCCACCGTGTCGGCGGGGCCGACGAGCGCGGCGTGCGCGTCGCCGTCGGCCAGTGCCACGACGGCGGCGCGCAGCTCGCCCGGGTCCGTGCCCACGACGACGGCCCGGTGTTCGAAGACGGAGCGGGTGGTGGCCAATGACCAGCCGACGTCGACGGGCCGGACCGTCGGGTCCCGGTCCAGCCGTTCGACGAGGGCGCGTCCCCGGTCCCGTAGCGCCTGCTCGTCGCGGGCCGAGAGGATCCAGGGCAGGGCAGCGACCGGCACCGTGCCCGGGTCCGCGGGGCGCTCTTCCGTGCTGTCCGCGACTTCTTCGAGGACGACGTGTGCGTTCGTCCCCGAGATGCCGAAGGAGGAGATCCCGGCCCGGCGCGGGTGGCCGGTGCTCGGCCACGGTTCGGCGGCGGTGAGGAGCCGCACCGCGGTGTCGTCCCACTCCACGTGCGGGGTGGGCGCGTCGATGTGGAGGGACGCCGGCAGCTCGCCGTGCCGCATCGCCATCACCATCTTGATGACGCCGGCGACGCCCGCCGCGCCCTGCGTGTGCCCGATGTTCGACTTCACCGAGCCCAGCAGCACCGGTCGGCCCGCCGGCCGGTTCCCGCCGTACGCGGCGGTGATCGCGTCGGCTTCGATGGAGTCGCCGAGCACGGTGCCCGTGCCGTGCGCCTCGACGGCGTCCACCTCGGACGCGGACAGCCGGGCGTTGGCCAGGGCCTGGCGGATGACGCGCTGTTGGGAGGGGCCGTTGGGGGCGGTGAAGCCGTTGCTGGCGCCGTCCTGGTTGATCGCGGAGCCGCGGACCAGTGCCAGCACGGGGTGGCCGTTGCGGCGCGCGTCGGACAGCCGCTCCAGCAGTACCAGTCCGACGCCTTCGCCCCAGCCGGTGCCGTCGGCCGACGCGGCGAACGCCTTGCAGCGGCCGTCGGGCGACAATCCGCGCTGTCGGGAGAAGCCGGTGAAGACCTCGGGGGTGGCCATCACCGTGACCCCGCCGGCCAGCGCCAGGGTGCACTCGCCCTGCCGCAGCGCCTGCGCGGCGAGGTGCACGGCGACCAGGGAGGAGGAGCAGGCGGTCTCGACGGTGACGGCGGGCCCCTCCAGGCCGAGGGTGTACGAGACCCGGCCGGACAGCAGGCTCGGGGCGTTCCCGGCGTACCCCTCCGACGCCTGTGACGCGCCGCTCTTGGAGCCGTCGCCGGTGGTGGCGGTGCCCGCGTACACGCCGGTCCTGGTGCCGTGCAGGGAGGCGGGGTCGATCCCGGCGCGTTCGATCGCCTCCCAGGCGCACTCCAGCAGCAGCCGCTGCTGGGGGCTGCTGGCCGCGGCCTCGCGCGGGCTGATGCCGAAGAAGGCCGCGTCGAACTGGTCGGCGTCGTAGAGGAATCCGCCCCTGCGGGTGTAGCTGGTGCCGGGGTGGTCGGGGTCGGGGTGGTACAGCCCTTCCAGGTCCCAGCCCCGGTTGACGGGGAAGTCGCCGATGGCGTCCGTGCCCGATGCGACCAGTTCCCACAGGGCCTCCGGCGAGTCCGCCCGGCCGGGGAAGCGGCAGGCCATGGCGACCACCGCCACGGGGTCCTGCGCTTGTTCCTCGGCCTGGCGGAGGCGCTGGCGGGTGTCCTTGAGTTCGGTGGTGACGCGCTTGAGATATTCGACCAGCTGTTCTTCGGTCGCCATCTGGGTTCACCCGGTCCTATCGCTCAGTGGTCCGTACTGGTGCCGGCGTACGCAGGCGTGAGTGCTCGTGCGCTCGCTCAGGGCGCGCCCAGTTCGCTGTCGATGATGTGGAGCAGTTCGTCGGCGGACGCCGCGTCGAGGTCTTCGGCTGCCGTGGCCTCGTCCGCGACAGGGCCGCGGGCCGCCTTCCATGCCGCGAGCAGGCCCTCCAGCCGGGCGGTGACCGCGCCGGCGTCGCCGTCCGGCAGGCCGCTCGCGGCGCCGAGGGTCTCCGCGAGCCGGGCCAGCCCGTCCAGGACGGGTGCCACGTCCGTTGCTTCCGGGGTCGCGTCGCCGTCGGGCGACGGGGCCACACGGCGGCGCAGTTCGTCGGCCAGGGCACCGACCCGCGGGTAGTCGAAGATCAGCGCCGGGGGCAGTCGCAGCCCGGTGGCCGTGCCCAGTCGGTTGCGCAGTTCCACGGCGGTCAGCGAGTCGAACCCCAGGTCCTTGAACGCGGCGTCGGCTTGGACGGCGTCGGCGTCGGCGTGTCCGAGTACGGTCGCCACGTGCCCGCGGACCAGCGCGAGCAGGGTCCGCTGCTGCTCGGTCGTGGACAGTCCGGCCAGCCGGCCGCGCCAGTCTTCGGGTGCCGCCGCGGCGGCCGCGGCCGCCGCGCGGCGGGTCTTCGCGGTGCCCGCGGTGGCCGCATCGGTGACCAGGGCGCGCAGGACGGCGGGGAGGGCGCGGGAGGGTTGGGCCGCCAGGCGGCGGGGGTCGATGGCGGCGGCGACCAGGTGCGGCCTGCCGTCGGCGAGCGTGGAGTCGAACAGGGCGAGTCCTCGCTCGCTGGCCAGGGCGCCCATGCCGGACCGCGCCATGCGGGCGAGGTCGGCCTCGGTGAGTGCGCCGGCCATGCCGCTCGCTTCGGCCCACAGTCCCCAGCCGACCGACAGCCCGGCCAACCCTTGCGCCCGTCGGTGTGCCACCAGGGCGTCGCAGAAGGCGTTCGCCGCCGCGTAGTTGGCCTGTCCGGCGCTGCCGAGCGACCCCGCGGCGGAGGACAGCACGACGAACAGCGCCAGCGGAAGGTGCTCGGTGGCGCGGTGCAGGTGGTACGCGCCGGCGGCCTTCGGGCCCCACACCCCGGCCAGTCGGTCTTCCGACAGCTCGGGCAGCACCCCGTCGTCCACCACGCCGGCCGCGTGCACCACGCCCGTCAGCGGACGGGCCGGATCGATGCCCGCCACCAGGGCCGATACGGCCTCCGGGTCGGTGACGTCGGCGGTGACCACGTGCGCGGTGGCGCCCAGTTCGGCCAATCGTCCGACCAGCTCCGCGGCGCCCGGCGCGTCGGGCCCCCGCCGGCCCGTGAGGACGAGGCGCCGGGTGCGGCCCGAGCGGACCAGGTGCTCCGCCACCAGGCCGCCGAGTGCGCCGGTGCCGCCGGTCACCAGGACCGTGCCGTCGGGGTCGGGGGCGGCGGGCGGCCGCAGGACGACCTTGCCGACGTGCCGTGCGCCGCTGACGTACCGCAGCGCGTCCCGGGCCCGGGCCAGCGGCCACGCCCGCACCGGAGCGGGCGTCAGGGCACCGTCCACGAACAGCTTCCGCAGCTCCCGCAGCATCCGTCCGACGCGCTCGGGCCCGGCGTCCGGCACCAGGTCGAACATCCGGTAGTCGGCCATCTCGGGGTACGCGACGGCCAGTTCGGCGCGGTCGCGCACGTCGGTCTTGCCCATCTCCACGAACCGGCCGCCCTCGGCCAGCAGCCGTAGGGAGGCGTCCGTGAACTCCCCCGCGAGGCTGTTCAGGACGACGTCGACCCCGCGGCCCCCGGTGGCTCGCCGGAACGCCTCTTCAAAGTCCAGGTCCCGGGAGGAGGCGCGGTGCGCGGCGTCGATCCCCATCTCCGCGAGCACCCGGTGCTTGCCGGGGCTGGCGGTGGCGAACACCTCGGCGCCCACGTGCCGCGCGATCTGCACTGCGGCCGTCCCCACGCCGCCCGTCGCGGCGTGCACGAGCACCGAGTCGCCCGGCTGCAAGCGGCCGAGTTCGGTGAGCCCGAACCAGGCCGTGAGGAACGTGACGGGTACGGAAGCGCCCCGTGCGTCGTCCCAGCCTTCCGGTACGCGCACCAGCATCCGTGCGTCCGCGACCGCGACCGGGCCGAACGTGCCGTCGAAGACCCCCATCACCCGGTCCCCCACGGCCAGGTGCGACACCCCGGGACCCGCCTCCAGCACCCGGCCGGCGCCTTCGCTGCCCGCGAGGTCGGCCCCGCCCGGGTACATCCCCAACGCGATCAACACGTCCCGGAAGTTCACCCCGGCCGCCCCGACCGCCACCCGCACCTCACCCTCCCCCAGCTCCGCTTCGGCAACGGGAGCCGGTACGACCGTCACGTTCTCCACCGTCCCCGCCGCCGCGAGGCCGAGCCGCCAGGCCCGCCCGTCGGTGGGTACGGGCAGGCTGCCGCGCGCGCGGACCAGTCGCGGCACCAGCACCCGGCGTCCCCGCACCGCGACCTGCGGTTCGTCGTGGGCCGCCGCCGCGCTCACCGCCCGCGCCAACAGGTGGGCGACGGGGACGTCTTCGTACCCGTGCGGATCGAGGTCCACCAGCAGGAAGCGGTCCGGATTCTCCATCTGCGCACTGCGCAGCAGGCCCCACACCGTGGCCCCGGCGACGTCGACGGCTTCGTCGCCGTGGACGTCGGCGGGCACCGCGCCCCGGGTCGCGACCACCAAGCGCGTCCCGGTCAGCCGCGGCTCCGCCAGCCAGTCGCGCAGCAGGCCCAGGATCCGGGCCGTGGTCGCGAGCGCTTCGGCGGCGTCGGCACCGGACCGGGCCGGGACGCAGGTGACGGCCGCTTCGGGCCGCGGCGCACCCGCGTCGACGGCCGCGACCAGCGCCTTGGTGTCGGAGTGGCAGGATTCCGCCTCGGCCAGGTCGAACGCGTCCTGGCCGAGCACGGTCCACCCGCGGTCCCGTGCCGCGTGTTCGACGGCGGCGTCCAGTTGCCCGGCTCCCGGCAGCGACGTCCACTCCAGGACGAACTGGCCCTCCGTCTCCTGTGCGGTGTGCGGTACGAGCCGGCTCAGCTCCGCCCGGCGCATCGCCACCGATCCGACGCTCAGCACGGGTGCGCCGGAAGCGTCGAACAACTCGACGCGGACACCGCGTTCACCGGAGTCCGCCGCGCCGTCGTCCGTGTCGTGGTGCGGGGTCAACCGCGCGCGTACGGTCGTGGCCCCGGTGGCCCACAGCGTCACCCGGCTCCAGGAGAACGGCAGCCAGACCTGCCCGTCGGCCGTCGGCTCCGCCAGCAACATGCCGGGGTGGAGCGCGGCGTCCAGGAGCGCCGGGTGGATGCCGAAGCCGTCCCGGTCCCCCGCGTCCTCCGGCAACTCGACCTCGGCCAGCACGTCGTCGCCGTCCCGCCACGCGGCCCGTACGCCTTGGAACGCCGCCCCGTAGCCGTAACCGGCCCGGGCCACCCGGTCGTAGAATCCCTCCGTCGGCAACTCCTGCGCGCCGGCCGGCGGCCAGGGCGCGGCCTGCGTCTCCGCCGGCGGGTCGACGGGCCGGGGGCCGAGCGTGCCGCGGGCGTGACAGGTCCACGGCGTCGCCTCCAACGGGCGATCGGCGCTGTCGGGCCGTGAGTGCAACCAGATCTCCCGTGGTTCACCGGGCTCGGCTGCGCCGACGACGACCTGGATCTGTACGGCCCCGGTGTCGGGCACCACCAGGGGCGCCTGGAGCACGAGTTCGTCCACTCCGCCGCAGCCGGCTTCGTCCGC
>NZ_JBIRGU010000029.1:0-15965 GCF_044328175.1 Streptomyces sp. NPDC017979
TCCTCAACACCCGCCACCTGCGGCGGACGCCCCGACACCGTCACCCCAAACACCACATCATCCCGACCCAACAACCGCCCCAACAACAACCCCCAGACTCCTTGGATCAAACTGTTGAGTGTGAGGTCGTGGCTGCGGGCGATGGTGTTGAGTGTGGTGGTGTGTTGCTCGGACAGGCCGGTGAGGAGTTGGTCGGGGCGGGAGACGGACCGGTCGGTGTGGTGGGGTGCGATCAAGGTGGGTTCGGTGAACCCGGCCAATGCCTGGGACCAGCGTTCCACCATCGCCGGCCGATCCTGACCCGCCAACCACGCCAGATAGTCCCGGTAGGGCCGGGCTGGCGGCAAACTCCGCGGATCCCCACCACGCTCATACAAAGCGAACAGTTCCCGCACCAACAACGGCAGTGACCAGCCATCCAACAGGATGTGATGGTTCGTCAAAACGAAACGGAAACGCTCCGGGCCAAGCCGTACCAGGAGGCACCGGAGCAATGGCGGGCGTTCCACCTCGAACCGTGCTACCCGGTCCTCACCCAGCAATCCTGCGATTGCTTCGTCCCGTGCGGACTGACCCACCCCGCTCAGGTCGATCTCCCGCCACGGCACCTCCACCCGGCTCGCGATGACCTGAACGGTTTTGCCCTGCTTCAAGCTACGGAACCCCGCCCGCAGGTTCGGGTGCCGGTCCAACAACCCCTGCACCGACGCCCGCAACACCACCCCATCCACCGGACCAACCAGATCCATCACCAACTGCACGTTATAAACATCAGCCTGCCCCTCGTCATACAGGGCATGAAACAACAAACCCTCCTGCAACGGCGCCAACGGCAGCACATCCGCCAAACCCGACCCAGTCACGATTCCCGCCTCCGCAACGCCTGTATCAAAAGGGTTTCACTGTTGACTTCTGAGATTTAGTCGCAGTCGAGCGTGTACAGCCACGTGTGGGCCGCGCCGAATGGGACCACGCGCCGGATCCGCAATCCGGCATCAGCGAAGAGCTGCTCGTAGGCTTGCCGAGTATGCAGGGGGATGCCCATCAGGGCATGGGCCAACTCGTATCCGGCTGAAAAGATGGGCAGCGAGTTCTGATATGTGTCTTTGGGCCTGATGACGGTGTCCGCGAGCAAGAAGGTCCGCACGCCCGGGAATGCCTCGCGCATGCGCGGGAGGACGCTCGACCGCGTCGCCGGATCGGCGAGCAGGTCGTGCAGGAGGAAGAAGCTCATGACGGTGTCGATGTCGGCGAGCTCGCTCTGGTGCTTCTGGCGCATGACGACGTCCAGCACATCCGCCTGTATGGCTCGGACGCGGTCGTCCAGGCCATGCTCGTGAATGTTCTGCCGTGCGAGTCGGGTGGCCGGGAGGCTGATGTCGATGGCAACGCCCCGAGATCCGTCGTGCTGCTTGACGACGCGACAGAGGCGGTTCGCGACGCCGCTGCCGAGGTCGGCGATCGTGCCGAACTCCACGTCTGCCAGCGCGTCCTCGAATATCGAGGACATGAGGAAGGTGTGGGACTGGCCCGATCCGAGTGCGACCATCGCCTCGTCGCGAAAGACGTCCACGCCGTAGCGGAGGTCACCCGTGGCCAACGGCTGGATGCTGGAGAGCACCTTCCCGTACCCGCCGACGGACCAAGTGAAGAAGCCGCGCATGAGCGCGACCTCCTTCCCTGCGTCCGTCAGGGTGGCCAGGTCGTCAGTCGCCGTGAGGTATCCGAAGGACTCGGCGGCCGTGAGCAGAGCATGAACTAGTTGCTCGTCAAGGGATCCGCGCTGCACAAACTCCGAAACGCGAAGGCTTCCGTGCGCGTCCAGTTCATCGAGCATCCCGAGACGGTCCAGCCCGAAGACGACATGGGCTGCGATGTACCCGTTGAATGCCTCACTTGCTCCCACCGGGACGGTGGTGCGGCCCTTCCAGTCGGCGGGGTCCGGTTCCATCTCCCTGAAATGTAAGTTCGGTGAGCTCTCCGAAGTCACAGGGCGGCTCCTTCGCGGATGGTGTAACGGATGTGACTGCTTCATCGCTTCGAAAGCCTGGGAGGGAAGCCGAGGACATGCCCACGCGAGCTTCGCTTCCTCGCTTCGGGCCGTCGTGTCGTGCCTACCCAGTCGCGGCGACGAACGGTGTCGCATTGTGCAGTTCGATCAACTTGGTTTTGGTGCTGCAATATTCTGGGGTGGTATCCCCCGATGCCCGCTCGCCCTGACTCGTCGACCATTCGGCGGAGCCGCAAAGAAGTCCCTCGGCGGCTGGCAACCGAGGGGAAAAAGGGGGCATGGAACGCAACAGCACCTGGCGCCGTTCACTCGAACGTAAGCGAGGGTGACTGAGAGGTCAAGGTTGCCTATCCCCTCGTCAGGAGGCGAGAGCTCCCGTCCGTCGCAGACGTAGGGAGCCGCTGTTGCCCTCAGCGCTCACTGAGTCCCGCACCTACCAAATCACCCTACGTCAGCCTGAATCGGGACCGCGAGTGCTTATCCATCGGGGGAATTGACCGAGTGCAGGAGAAGACATCCTGGGGTGAAGGCAATCTCGCGGTCAACTGTGACGTGATCTATGTCACACTTCAAAGATTTATGAATATCGGACTGAAGTGAAGGGAATCGCGGGTGTTATGGCCGGCTCTGCTCGGCTTGTATTACGTGCGTGATTGCTTGACAACAGCGTGCAGTGTCCAGCTAAGCTCGCCGATGCTGCCTGATGATGGCCTTGCTTAGTAAAGAGAAAAGCGACGATCCATATCGGTGCTTTGTCTTTTCGGCACCTGTCGGTCAGGTCTAGAGAGCTCGAATCGTCTGAGTGTGACGAAGTCTGGGAGCTGATTAGTTGTTATCGCGAGGCGCGAAAAGAGAAGCCGAGTCAAATTTTGCTCCGGAGTGCAGACCCGCACTCACTTCTTTCGTGGATGCTCAGAGACCGGTGGTTCCTTCCAGGTCGATCGCATCGGCGACTTCGCGCTCCTCGTCATCGTCCAGATGCCGGATCGTCGTCCAGGTATCAGGCGACTGAACACGCTCCTCTCATTCGCGAGGCCAAACGCAGCCTGACGCCCAGGGCTGATGCGGCGCGCCTCGTGATGGCGTTTTGTGACGACCTTTGTGGTGTGGGGTGGCCTGGTCTCCCCTGCTCATGTTGCGCGCGACGGTACCGCATTCGGCTGCCGGAAACCATTTAAAGGACACATTTTCGAGTTAGGGTGTTCTGATTTGTCTGATCACCTCGTTCATGGCCTTCCTGTGGCTGCGGCCCAGTCGGGCATGTGGTTCTCGCAACAACTGGACCCGGCCAACCCGATCTTCGTGTGGAGCGAGTACCTCGAAATCGAGGGTCATCTCGACGTTGCGATCTTCGAAAATGCGCTCCGGAGGGTGGTAACCGAGTCGGAGGCGCTGCGGGTTCGCTTCGTCGAGTCGGAGACCGGACTGCGCCAGGTCGTCGGCCCCGTCGACTGGCAGTTGGAAGTCATCGACCTCACAGCCGAGGCGGACCCCCGCGCCGCTGCCGAACAGTGGATGCGGGCGGACCTGAAGCGACCGTTCGACCTGGCGTCCGGCCCGTTGTTCGTGGAGGCCCTTTTCCTCACGGGCCAGGACCGCTACGTCTGGTACCAGCGCATCCACCACGCGGTCATCGACGGCTATGGACTGGCCATCCTGGTGGGCCGGGTGGCCGAGGTCTACACGGCGATGGTCGCAGGCCAACCGTATGCGGAGGCCGCCTTCGACCCGATCGGGCTCCTGCTCGACGACGACGCCTCCTACCGACGCTCGCCCGAATTCCACCAGGACCGCGAGCACTGGATGCACAAGCTCGCCGACCGGCCCGACGTGGCGACCTTCACCGACGGCCCGGCCGTCACGTCGTCGAGCTTCCTGCGGGAAACGGCGAAGGTGGACCCGGACACCGCGGCCGGGCTGACGTCGGCGGCGCGTTCGGTGTCCGCGAGTCTGCCCCGACTGCTGATCGCCGCGGTCGCGCTGTACACGCACCGCCGGACCGGAGCCGCTGAGACGATCCTCGGGCTGCCGGTCACCGGCCGGGTCAACGACGTCGCCCGAGGCATCCCCGGGATGTCGTCCAACGTGCTGCCCCTCCGACTGACGGTCCGACCGGACATGACGGGCGCCGAGCTGCTGCGCCACGTGGGTCACGAGGTCAAGCAGGTGATGATCCACCAGCGCTACCGGTACGAGGACCTCCGCCGTGACCTCAACATCATCGGGGACGATCGACGCCTGTTCGGGCCGGTCGTCAACGTGATGCGGTTCGACTACGACCTGAGCTTCGCCGGCAGCCGTGCCACTGCGCACAACCTCGGCACCGGCCCCGTACCCGACCTCTCCGTGGTCACCTACGACCGCTCGGACGGCACCGGGTTGCGGATTGACATCGATGCCAACCCCTCCCTGCACACCGCGGAAGAAGTCGCCGTTCACCAGCAGGGCATCATGGCGTTGCTGCACGGGCTCGCCGCCGACTTGCACGTTCCCGTCGGTCGGATCAGCGCGCTCGACCCGGCCGAACGGGAACGGCTCCTCGCGCTGTCGAGCGGGACGAGACGACCGGCCGCCGGGCCCTCGCTCACCATCGGGGGCCGGATCTCCGAACTGGTCGCGGAGCAGCCGGACGCAGTGGCGCTCCGCTCGGGCGGGCAGCACGTGACGTACCTGGAACTGGACGCCCGGGCCGGCCGGCTCGCGGGTGAGCTGCGGGAAGCCGGGGTGGGGCCGGAGGCACGGGTCGCTCTGCTGATGGAGCGGTCGATCGACCTGGTCGTCGCGGTGCTGGCCGTCGTCAAAGCGGGCGGTACCTACGTGCCGATCCACCACACGTACCCGCCTCCCCGCATCGACGCCGTCCTCGCCGAGACCGGTGCCCGGGTGCTGCTCACCGACCGCGCCACCGAGGTGCCCGCGCTCTCCCAGCCGCTGCGGACACTGGTCGTCGACGACGCGGCGACGGCGATCGACACGGCGACCGCGGACCGCTCGAACACGGACGTCGCTCCCGAGCAACTCGCCTGCGTGATGTACACGTCCGGATCCTCCGGCGTGCCGAAGGGCGCGGCGATGACGCACGAGAACGTCGTGAGCCTCGCGCTGGACGACTGGTGGCGGCAGGGCAGCACCGAACGCGTGCTGCTGCATTCGCCGCACGCGTGGGATGCGTTGACGCTTGAGTTGTGGGTGCCCCTGTTGACCGGGGGAGAGGTGGTGCTCGCACCGCCGGGCGAGACGGACGTCCACACGCTGCGCCGCCTCATCACCGACGAACGGATCACCGGCACGTGGATCACCGCGGGATTGTTCCACGTCCTGGCCGAGGACACCCCGGAGTGCTTCCGGTTCCTGCGCGAAGTGTGGACCGGCGGGGACGTGGTGTCGCCCGCCGCCGTGCAGCGCGTACTCCGCACCTGCCCGGACGTCGTCGTGGTCAACGGCTACGGCCCGACGGAAACGACGGTGTTCGCCAGCCGCAACCCCATCAGCGGACGGGACGACGTCGCAGGGACGGTGCCGATCGGCCGGCCGCTGGACGACATGCGACTGTACGTGCTCGACGACAGCCTCCAGATGGTGCCGGCAGGGGCCGTAGGAGCCCTGCACATCGCCGGTGCCGGACTGGCCCGCGGCTACTTCGGCCAGCCGGGACTGACCGCCGAGCGGTTCGTCGCCGACCCGTTCGGTCCCGCCGGAACGCGCATGTACCGGTCCGGGGACCTGGTGCGCCGGCGCCGCGACGGACAGTTGGAGTTCGCCGGCCGGGAGGACGACCAAGTCAAACTCCGGGGCTACCGGATCGAGCTCGCGGAGATCGAAGCAGGTCTCGCCGAACACCCCGGGGTCGCACAGACGGCGGTCGTCGTGCGGGAGGCCAGGCCGGGGGACAAGCGGCTGGTCGGGTACGTCGTCCCGGTCGCCGCTGACGTCCCGCCGGACACCGACGCGCTCCGCCTGCACCTCGCGGGCTTCCTCCCCGACTACATGGTCCCCACAGCCTTCGTCGTCCTCGACGAGCTGCCGCTCACCAGCCACGGAAAGCTCGACCGAACGAAGCTGCCGGAGCCCAGCTACGGCACCGAAGCATCCCGCCGGGCGCCGCGCAACCCGCGGGAGGAGATCCTGTGCGGGCTGTTCGCCGAGGCACTGGGACGCCCTTCGGTGGGCATCGACGAGAACTTCTTCGAGTCCGGCGGACATTCGCTGTCGGCCAGCCGTCTCATCTCCCGGATCCGGTCCGCCCTCGGATTCGAAGTGTCGATCCGCGACTTCTTCGATGCCCCCACGGTCGCGGAACTCGGCGAGCACGCCAGCCTGCTCGACCACGAGCGGCCGGCCTTGACCGCCGCACCGCGGGAACGCCACGTGCCCCTGTCGTTCGCGCAGCAACGGTTGTGGTTCCTCAACTGCCTGCACCGCGCCGACCCGACGTACAACGTCCCGCTCATCGTGCGACTCGACGGGGAGCTGAACCGCAGCGCACTGCAGGCCGCGCTCATCGACGTGGTCGATCGACACGAGACGCTGCGCACGGTCTACCCCGACGTGGAGGGCGAGCCGTACCAGCGGATCCTGCCCACCGCCGATGCGCCTCCGACGCTGGAAGTCGTGGAGACGAGCCACGAGCAGTGGAGCACCGCCCTGGCCGACAGGGCGAGCCGCGGCTTCGACCTGGCCGTGGAGCCGCCGCTTCGGGCGTTCCTCTTCGCCCTCGGCCCCACGGACCACCGGCTGCTCCTGCTGGTTCACCACATCGCAGCGGACGGTTGGTCCCTCGCTCCGCTCACTGCGGACCTGGCGACCGCTTACACCAGTCGCTGCGCGGACGCCGAGCCGCGGTGGGCACCACTGCCCGTGCAGTACGCGGACTACGCGGCCTGGCAACGACGGCTCCTCGGCACCGACGACGGCCCCGCGAGCCTGAGGTCACGGCACCTGCGCTTCTGGACGGAGACGCTCGAATCGTTGCCCGTCGAGATCGAACTGCCCACCGACCGCCCCCGCCCGGAAGTGGCCAGCCACCGCGGCGACAGCGTGCGCGTCGAGCTGAGCCCGGAGCTCCACGCAGGGCTGGCGGGGCTCGCCCGCGACAACCACGCCACGCTGTTCATGGTGATTCAGACGGGCTTGGCGGCGCTCTTGGCCCGGCTGGGCGCCGGCGTCGACATCCCGATCGGCGCCCCCGTCGCGGGACGCACCGACGACGCGCTCGACGGTCTGGTCGGCTTCTTCGTGAACACCATCGTCACCCGCGTCGACGCATCGGGCGACCCCACCTTCCGCACCTTGCTGGAGCGGGTCCGAGCCACCGACCTGGCCGCCTACGAACACCAGGACCTGCCCTTCGAGCACCTCGTCGAGGTCATCAACCCTCCCCGGTCGTCGGCCAGGCACCCCCTGTTCCAGGTGATGTTCGCCTTGCAGGGCGAGGGCGAGCCCCGTCTGAACATGCCGGGGCTGGACGCCGTCGTCGAGCCCATCGACGCCGTGGCCGCGAAGTTCGACCTGCTGCTCAACCTGACCGAAAACCGCAGCTCCGAAGGCGGCTTCGCCGGGGTCGTGGGTGCACTTGAGTACAGCCGCGACCTCTTCGACGCGGAGAGCGTCGTGCACGTCGGCGAGCAACTGGTGGAGCTGTTGGCGGCGGCGGTCGCCGACGCCGACCGGCCGATCGCCACCATGGCCGGTCCCACGTCCGCGGAGCGCGCCGTAGCGCCGCGGAACGGCGGCACCCCCGTCACGGACGCCGGCCCGGCACTGCTGCACCGGCTCTTCGAAGCCCGGGCGGCGCAGGACCCGGACGCGGTTGCGGTGGCGGTCGACGACGCCGCCCTGTCCTACGCGGACCTCAACGCACGGGCGAACCGCCTCGCCGGGGTCCTGCGCCAGCGCGGTGCCGGACCGGGGCGCTTCGTGGGACTCGCCATGCCGCGCTCCGTCGACCTGGTGGTCGCCGTCCTGGCGATCCTCAAATCCGGTGCGGCCTACCTGCCGCTGGACCCCGACTATCCCACCGACCGACTGGCGTGGATGGTCAGTGACGCCGCCCCCGTCTGCGTCGTGACGACCACGTCGGGCGCGACTGACCTGCGCTTCGACGTGCCCTGTCTGCTCCTCGACGCCCCGGACACCGATGCGGCCCTCGCTGCCCAACCCGATGGCGACCTCGATGACGCGACGGGGTCGGGGGAGCCGGCTGCCCTGCCGGCGTACGTGATCTACACCTCGGGCTCGACCGGCACGCCCAAGGGCGTGGTGGTCACCCACCACAACGTCGTGCGACTGTTCACCGCGTCCAGCAGTCGCCTGGAGTTCGGCCCGAAGGACGTGTGGACCCTGTTCCACTCGTACGCCTTCGACTTCTCCGTGTGGGAGATCTGGGGAGCGCTGCTGCACGGCGGTCGCCTGGTCGTGGTGCCGCAGGAGGTGACCCGCTCGCCGGAGCAGTTCCTGCGCCTCTTGGTGCGGCACCGGGTGACGGTACTGAACCAGACGCCTTCCGCGTTCTACCAACTGATGCCGGCGGACGCGGAGAACCCGCAGCTCAGCCGGGAACTGACACTCCGATACGTCATCTTCGGGGGCGAGCCGTTGGAGTTCAGCCGGCTGCACGACTGGCACCGCCGCCACGCCGACGACGCCCCCGTCCTCGTCAACATGTACGGGATCACCGAGACCACCGTGCACGTGACCTCCCTCGCCCTCGACCGCGGCACCCTCGCGCTGCCGGGCAACAGCCTGGTCGGCACGGCGCTCGACGATCTGCACGTCCGCGTGCTGGACCGCGACCTCCAGCCGGTGCCGAGCGGCGTCACGGGCGAGATCTACGTCGCTGGACCCGGCCTGGCCCAGGGGTACCTCAACCGGCCGGCCCTCACCGCGGAGAGGTTCGTCGCGGACCCGTCCGGCCCACCCGGAACACGTCTGTACCGAACCGGTGACCTGGGTCGGTGGGACCGGCACGGCCACCTCGACCACGCCGGCCGAGCAGACGACCAGGTCAAGCTGCGGGGCTTTCGGATCGAACTCGGCGAGATCGAAGCCGTGCTGGTGCAGCACCACGACGTGGCCCAGGTCGCCGTCGTGCTGCGGGAGAAGGAACGGGACGACAAGCGCCTCGTCGCCTACGTCGTAGCCGGCAAGGACGCCGACGTACGGCTGCCGGACCTCCAGCAGCACATGGAACGACTGCTCCCCGAGCACATGGTGCCCGCTGCGGTCGTGGTCGTGCAGACGCTGCCGCTGACGGCGAACGGCAAGCTCGACCGGCGGGCGCTCCCCGCCCCGGACTGGTCCGCGGCGACCACCGACGACGAGCCCCGGACCCCCCAGGAGCAGGCGCTCTCCCAACTGTTCGCGGAGATCCTCGCGCTGCCGCGGGTCGGTGCCGAGGACAACTTCTTCCGCCTCGGCGGACACTCCCTCCTCGCCACCCGGCTGGCCAGCCGCATCCGCAGCGCCGTGGGCGCCGAGATCGACGTCCGCGACCTCTTCGACGCACCGACGCCGAGGACCCTGGCCAAGCGCCTCAGGTACGTGTCCGACGGCCCGTCCGCTCCTTCGCGCGCAGCGCGCCCGGACGAACTGCCGCTGTCGTTCGCCCAACGGCGCTTGTGGCTCCTGCAACAACTTGAGGGCCGCAGCTCCACCTACAACATCCCGATCGCCGTCAGGCTGTCCGGGAGCCTCGACCACGATGCACTACAGGCCGCCCTTGAGGACCTGGTGGAGCGGCACGAGACCCTCCGCACCGTCTTTCCGCAGTCGGCGGGAATCCCACGCCAACTCGTCCTGGCACCGGAAAGGGCGAAGCCGGAACTCAACACGGTGCGCACCAATCCGGCTGAACTTCCGGGCGCCCTGGCGGACGCGGCGCACCACGAATTCGACCTGCTGGCGGAACCGCAGATCCGGGTGCAGCTCTTCGAAGTGGGACGCCACGAGCACGTACTCATGATGTTGTTCCACCACATCGCGGCCGACGGCTGGTCGCTCGCGCCGCTGATGCAGGATCTTGCGACAGCCTATGCCGCTCGCTGTGAGGGGCGACGCCCCGCGTGGCAGCCCTTGCCCTTGCAGTACGCGGACTTCGCCCTGTGGCAGCGCGAATCGCTGGGCGACGAGGAACACCCGGAGAGCGTCGCCGCGCAACAGCTCCGCTTCTGGCGAGAAGAGCTGGCACACCTTCCCGATCAGCTCCATCTACCGGTCGACCGCCCCCGTCCGGCAATAGCCAGCCACCGCGGCGGCATCGTCGCGTTCAACATCCCCGCCAGCCTGCACCGGCAGCTCAACGACATGGCGGACGAAAATTCGGTCAGCTTGTTCATGGTCGCGCAGACCGCCCTAGCCTCCCTGCTCACCCGGCTCGGCGCCGGCACCGACATCCCGATCGGCACTCCGGTCGCCGGACGCTCCGACAGCGCCTTCGACCCCATCGTGGGGTTCTTCGTCAACACGCTGGTGCTCCGTACCAGCACGGCAGGCAATCCGACCTTCCGGCAGTTGTTGGGCAGGACGCGAGAAACGGACCTCGCGGCCTACGGGAACCAAGATGTGCCGTTCGACAGGTTGGTGGAGGTGCTCAACCCAGAGCGGACCCTGTCGCGACAGGCACTCTTCCAAGTCCTGCTGGCCCTCCAGAACACCCCTGCGCCGACGCTGCGACTTCCCCGGCTGAAGGTGAGCCATGAGCCGGTCTTCATGCGGGTCTCGAAGTTCGACCTCTCCTTCGGGCTCGAAGAGCAACGGACCCCGAACGGCGCGGCCGCGGGCATCCACGGCCTGGTCGAATACAACGCGGACCTGTTCGACCACGAGAGCGTGGAGAAGATCGCCGCGCGGTTCGTGCGCGTACTGGAGGCCGCAGCAACCGATCTCGACCAGGCCATCGGAGGCATCGACGTCCTCGACGCCGAGGAACACCGCAGGCTCGTCGACATGTCGAGCGGAGGGCCGCGCCACGTTCCGTCGGCTTCCCTGCCTCGACTGTTCGAGGCACAGGCCGCCCGGACGCCGGACAACGATGCAGTGGTCTTCGGCGACGTCCGGATCTCGTACGCCGAGTTGAACCGGCGAGCCAATCGGCTGGCCCACCTGCTCATCGCCCGGGGCGCGGGACCCGAGAAGGTCGTCGCACTGCTGATGCCGCGCTCGGTGGAGCTCGTGGTGTCGATCCTGGCCGTGCTGAAGGCCGGCGCCGCCTACCTGCCCCTGGAGCCGGACCATCCGGACAACCGCCTCGCCCGAGTGCTGCGCGACTCCGCCCCGGCATGCCTGCTGACGCTGGCCGCCACCGACCGCGAACTGGGCGAGGACGGCGAACACGTGCATCGGCTGGTGGTGGACGCCGAACCGATGCGGACCGAACTGACCCGGGCGGCTGAGCACGATCCGACCGACGACGACCGGACGAGCGCGCTCCACCCGTCCCATCCCGCGTACGTGATCTACACCTCAGGCTCGACGGGGAGCCCGAAGGGCGTCATGGTCCCGCACGCCAACGTCGTCAACTTCGTCACCACCCTCAACGACACCGTCGACGTCCGCTCCGACAGCCGCTTCCTACAGTTCGCGTCACCCAGCTTCGACGCCTCGGTGTCCGAACTGTTCATGGCGTTGCTGGCCGGTGCCGCGGCCGTGCTCGTGCACGGCGGACGACTGGGTGCGGGTGAGCCCCTGGCCGACCTCGTCCGTGCCGCGGACGTGTCGCACGCCGTCCTGCCTCCGTCCGCGTTGACGGTGCTTCCGCCCGAGACCGTGCGTCCCGGCGCGACCGTGTTCGCCGTGGGGGAGGCGTGCCCGCCCGACGTGGTGACGAAGTGGGCCGACCAGCACAGACTGCTCAACGCCTACGGTCCCACCGAGGGGACCGTGTGCGCCACGTGCAGCGACCCCCTGGTGGCCGGCGAGACCCCGTCCATCGGCCGTCCGCTGTCGAACGTGCGGGTCCACGTGCTCGACGAGGGCCTGCAACCGGTTCCGGTCGGAGTCGTGGGCGACATGTACGTCGCAGGTGACGGCATCGCTCGCGGCTATGTGCGCCGGCCCGGGCTGACCGCCGAACGGTTCGTCGCAGACGCCTTCGGGCCACCGGGGGCACGCATGTACCGAACGGGGGACCTGGCCCGGTGGCGCGACGACGGCACCCTCGACTTCGTCGGCCGGTCCGACGAGCAAGTGAAGATCCGGGGCTTCCGCATCGAACTGGGCGAAGTCGAGTACGCCCTCGCCGCGCACCCCGCAGTGGTCCGCGCGGCCGTCGTGGTCAGGGAGGACACCCCGGGCGACAAGCGCATGGTCGGATACGTCGCGCCGGTGCCGGGAACAGCCCCCGACCCGGCCGACCTGCGCGCGCACGTGGCCCGTGAACTGCCGCACTACATGGTGCCCACCATCGTGGTGGTGCTCGACGAACTGCCGCTGAACACGAGCGGCAAGGTCGACCGCATGGCCCTCCCCAGCCCTCGCTACGGCCTCGGGGCACACAGCCGAAGCCCGCGTACGGAACGGGAGGAGGTGCTGTGCCGGCTGTTCGCCAAGCTGCTCGGGCTGACCGACCCGGGGATCGACGACGTGTTCTTCGACCTCGGCGGCGACAGCATCACGGCCATCCAACTCGTCAGCTCGGCCCGCGAGGCGGGTCTGGCCATCACGCCGCGCGACGTCTTCGAGCGGCCCACCGTGGCGGAGCTCGCCACGGTCGCCCGCGCCGTCGAGGTGCGAGAAGAAGCGGACGGGGACGGGATCGGTGCGGTCCACCTCACGCCCGTCATGCACTGGCTCCGTGAGCGCGGCGGCCCCGTGGACGGCTTCCACCAATCAGTCCTGGTGCGTGCCCCGGGCGATGCCGACCAAGCCCGCTTGGTCACCTGCTTGCAGGCGCTGCTCGACCACCACGACGCGCTGCGCATGCGCGGAACCCACGGCGGGACCGGATGGGACCTGGAAGTGCAGGCGCCCGGCACCGTACCGGCGCAGGAGTGCCTGCGACGCGTCGACGCCGCCGGTGTCGATCTCGAACAGGTCCTCGCCGCTGAAGCAGCGGCGGCGCAGCGACGACTGGACTGGCGCGCGGGGAAGATGGTCCAGGCCGTGTGGTTCGACCGCGGCGGCGAACGCCCCGGGGAGCTGCTGCTCGTCCTGCACCACCTCGTGGTCGACGGCGTTTCGTGGCGCATCCTGCTCCCGGACCTCGCCTCGTGCTGGCAGGCGGTCTCCAAGGGCTCACGACCCGAACTCGCACCCGTGGGAACGTCGTTCCGCCGCTGGTCGGAGCTGCTGCTCCAGGAGGCCCACAGCCCGAAGCGCCTCGCTGAACTCCCGCAGTGGCAGGAGAGCATCGCCGGGAAGGATCCCGCACTGACGGACCGCCCGTTGGACCGCGGCCGAGACGTGCAGCGCGGGGTCCACCACCTTGAACTCACCCTGTCCCCGGAACGCACGGAGCCCTTGCTGACGTCCGTCCCGGCGGTGTTCCACTGCGGAATCCAGGACGTCTTGGTCACGGCCTTCGCGCTGGCCCTTGCGGAATGGCGGCAACAGCGGGGGCGCGGCGGAGGAAGCTCCTTGGTGGACATCGAGGGGCACGGCCGTGAGGAGATCGCGCCGGGCGTGGACCTGTCGCGCGTCGTCGGCTGGTTCACCAGCATTCGTCCGGCGAGGCTCAATCCGGGCCCCGTTCCTTGGGACGCCGTGCTCACCGGTCACGGCGCAGTGGGCGACGCGGTCAAACGGGTAAAGGAGCAATTGCGGGCGCAGCCGGAGAACGGCGTGGGTTATGGAATGCTCCGGTATCTCAATTCCGCGACGGCCGGGAAGCTGTCCGAGCTGCCGCGTCCCCAGGTGAGCTTCAACTACCTGGGCCGCTCCAGCACAGCCGGTGACACGCCCTGGGCTCAGCTCCCGGTGGACACCAAATTGCTGGACGGGGTTGATCCGGACGTACCCGTCACCCATGTCATCGCGCTGAATGCTCACACGCGCGATGAGATCGACGGCCCGCGACTGCATGCGCGATGGTCCTGGCCGGTGGAATTGCTGAGCGAGAGTGAGCTGCGGAACCTCGGTGAACTCTGGTTCACCGCTCTCGACGGCTTGGTGCTCCATGCTCAACAACCCGATGCCGGTGGACGCACGCCGTCCGACCTGCCGCTGGTTGACCTGGGTCAGGATCAGATCGACTTTATTGAGGCGTTGTGGAGGCGGGAATCGTGACTGGGTCGGGTTTGGCGGATGTGCTGCCGTTGGCGCCGTTGCAGGAGGGTTTGTTGTTTCATGCCCTGTATGACGAGGGGCAGGCTGATGTTTATAACGTGCAGTTGGTGATGGATCTGGTTGGTCCGGTGGATGGGGTGGTGTTGCGGGCGTCGGTGCAGGGGTTGTTGGACCGGCACCCGAACCTGCGCGCCGGCTTCTTGAGCGAGGGACTGGACAAGACCGTTCAGGCGATCGCGAGCCGGGTGGAGGTGCCGTGGCGGGAGGTCGACCTGAGCGGGGTGGGTCAGTCCGCGCGGGACGAAGCTGTGGCGAAGTTGTTGGGTGAGGACCGGGCGGCGCGGTTCGAGATTGAGCGGCCGCCATTGTTGCGGTGTCTGTTGATTCGCCTTGGCCCGGAGCGTTTCCGTTTCGTGTTGACGAACCATCACATTCTGTTGGATGGCTGGTCACTGCCGTTGTTGGTGCGGGAACTGTTCGCTTTGTATGAGCGTGGTGGGGATCCGCGGAGTTTGCCGCCGGCCCGGCCCTATCGGGACTATCTGGCGTGGTTGGCGGGTCAGGACCGGCCGGCGATGGTGGAACGCTGGTCCGAAGCATTGGCCGGGTTCACCGAACCCACCTTGATCGCACCCCACCACACTGAGCGAGATGTCGCTCTACCTGAGCATCTTTCCATTGAGCTCCCCGAAGGCATCACGGACGGCCTCGCTGCAGTGGCCCGTGCTCATCGCCTGACGCTGAACAGTTTGGTTCAGGGGGTGTGGGGGTTGTTGTTGGGGCGGTTGTTGGGTCGGGATGATGTGGTGTTTGGGGTGACGGTGTCGGGGCGTCCGCCGCAGGTGGCGGGTGTTGAGGACATGATTGGTTTGTTCATCAATACGTTGCCGGTGCGGGTGCGGTTGGATCCCGGGGTGTCGTTGCCGGTGGTGTGTGGTCGGGTTCAGCAGCAGCAGGTTGAGTTGATGGGCAGCCATTATGTGGGTTTGGCTGAGGTGCAGCGCGCGGTGGGTGTGGGTGAGCTGTTCGACACGTTGTTCGTGTTCGAGAACTATCCCCTTGATGGTGAGGGGGTGTTGCCGCAGGCGGGTGGGGTGCGGGTGAGTGGGGCGGAGAGCCATGATGCGACGCATTATCCGGTGTCGTTGGCGGTGATCCCGGGTCGTGAGTTGCGGTTCAGGTTGGACTACCGCACCGATGTGGTGGGTGCGGATACGGCTCGGGTGTTGGGTGAGCGGTTGGTGCGTCTGCTGGAGGCGGTGGTAGCCGATCCTGATCAGCCGACGGGCCGGTTGGGGATCCTGGCGTGGGAAGAACGCCAACAGGTCCTGGACACGGGCCTGGGTGTGGTGTGTGAGGTGCCGCGGGTCGGGCTCCCGGAACTCCTCGCCACCCAGGCCCAGACAAGCCCCGACACCATCGCGGTCATCTTCGACGAAGAACGACTCACCTACCGGCAACTACACCAGCGAGTCAACCAACTCGCGCATCGGTTGATCGAACTCGGCGCCGGCCCCGAACAAGTCGTCGCACTCCTCATGCCACGCTCCACCGACCTCGTCGTCGCCGTGCTGGCAGTGCTCAAGACCGGAGCCGCCTACCTCCCCATCGACACCGACTACCCCCCACAACGCATCGACTTCATGCTCACTGACGCCCGCCCCGTCGTCGCGGTCACCACGGAAACCACCCAGCATTTGGTCGGAGACACCCCCCAGCTCGTCATCGACCAGGC
>NZ_JBIRGU010000030.1:0-11649 GCF_044328175.1 Streptomyces sp. NPDC017979
ACCGCGCCCGCCGACCAGTCCACGTGCGGCGACGGCTCGTCAATGTGCAGCGACGCCGGCAGCACCCCGTGCCGCATCGCCATCACCATCTTGATCACACCAGCCACACCCGCCGCAGCCTGCGTATGCCCGATGTTCGACTTCACCGAACCCAACAACAACGGACGCTCAACCGACCGACCCTGCCCGTACGTCGCCAACAACGCGCCCGCCTCGATCGGATCGCCCAACCTCGTCCCCGTACCGTGCGCCTCCACCACGTCCACCTCGGACGCCGACAAACCCGCCAACGCCAACGCCCGCCGGATCACCCGCTCCTGCGAAGGACCATTAGGCGCCGTCAAACCATTGCTCGCACCGTCCTGGTTCACCGCCGAACCCCGCACCACACCCAACACCCGACGCCCGTTCCGCCGCGCATCCGACAACCGCTCCAACAACACCAACCCCACCCCCTCCGACCAGCCGACGCCGTCGGCCGACGCGGAGAACGCCTTGCACCGGCCGTCCTCGGACACGCCGCGTTGCCGGGAGAACTCGACGAAGGTGTTGGGCGTGGCCATCACCGTCACCCCGCCCGCCAGGGCGAGCGAGCACTCGCCCGCTCGCAGCGCCTGCGCCGCCAGGTGCATCGCCACCAGCGACGACGAGCACGCCGTGTCCACCGTCATCGCCGGGCCTTCCAGGCCGAAGGTGTACGACACCCGGCCGGACGCGACGCTGGGCGTGCTGCCCGGCATGAGGCGGCCCTCCACGCCCTTGGGGGCGCGGCCGAGGAAGCGTGAGCCGTAGTCGTCGTACATGACTCCGGTGATCACGGCGGTACGGCTGCCCCGCAGCTCGGCGGGGTCGAGGCCGGCGGACTCGAACGTCTGCCAGGCGGTCTCCAGCAGCAGACGCTGCTGCGGGTCCATCGCGATCGCCTCGCGCGGGGCGATGCCGAAGAAGCCGGCGTCGAACGCGTCGGCGTCGTGGAGGAACCCGCCTTGGCGGGCGTAGCTGGTGCCCGAGTGGTCGGGGTCGGAGTGGAAGAGTTCGGCCAGGTGCCAGCCGCGTCCGGTGGGGAACGCGCCGACCGCGTCGCGCCCTTCGACGACGAGGTCCCACAGCTCTTCGGGCGAGGTGACGCCGCCGGGGTAGCGGCAGGCCATGCCGATGATGGCGAGGGGTTCGTCCGTGGGGGCGGCGGGTTCGTCGTGGGGGCGGGGCGGTGCCGGGGTGGAGTGCGGGGCGAGTCGGGTGTGGAGGAAGCGGACGAGTGCGTCGGGGGTGGGGTGGTCGAAGACGAGGGTGGCCGGGAGGGTGGTTCCGGTGGCGGCGGCGAGCCGGTTCCGTAGCTCCAGGGCGGTGAGGGAGTCGAGTCCCAGGTCGAGGAAGGCGCGGCTCAGGTCCAGGGCGTCCGGGTCGGGGTGGGCCAGGACGGTGCCGGTCTGTTCGCGGACCACGGCGCGCAGCAGGTGGTCCCGCTCGGTTTCGGGGAGTCCGGCGAGTCGTTCGTGGAGGGTGGCGGTGCGCTGCGTCGTGCGTACGCCCGCGGTGTCGCGGAGCAGCGGGGGGAGGGCGTCGGCGGTGGCGAGGTCCCGGAGCGTCGTGCGGTTGAGGCGGATCGGTACGGGGGCGGGGTGGTCCGCGGCCAGGGCGCGGTCCAGTAGGGCGAATCCCTGGTCGGGGGTGAGGGGGGCGATGCCGGAGCGGGTGATGCGGGCTCGTTCCGCGTCGTCGAGTTGTTCGGCCATGCCGCCGGGTGCCTGCCACATGCCCCAGGCGAGGGAGAGTGCGGGCAGTCCTTGTGCGTGGCGTTGTTCCGCGAGTGCGTTGAGGAAGGCGTTGGCGGCGGCGTAGTTGGCCTGGCCGGCGTTGCCGAGTACGGAGGCGGCCGACGAGTAGAGGACGAAGGCGGCGAGGTCCAGGTCCCGGGTGGCTTCGTGGAGGTGCCAGGCGCCGGTGGTCTTGGCGGCCATGACGGCGTCGAGCCGGTCGGGGGTGAGGTTGGCCGTGAGGGCGTCGTCGACGGTGCCGGCGGTGTGGACGACGGCGGTCAGGGGGTGGTCGGCGGGGATGTCCGCGAGGAGTCGGGTGAGGGCTTCGGGGTGGGCGGTGTCGCAGCGGACGATGCGTACGCGGGCGCCGAGGTCGGTGAGTTCGGCGGCGGTTTCGGCGCTTCCTTCGGCTGCCGCGCCGCGGCGGCTGACGAGCAGGAGGTGTCGGGCGCCGTGCCGGGTGACGAGGTGGCGGGCGGTGAGGCGGCCGAGTGCTCCGGTGCCGCCCGTGATGAGGACGGTGCCTTCGGGGTCGAGGGCGGGTGGTGCGGCGTCGGCGTCGACGGGTGCTTCGGTGAGTCGGGGGACGGTCAGGTGGCCGTTGCGTAGGGCGCATTCGGTTTCGCCGGCGGCTTCGGCGGTGGCGAGCGCGGCGGGCAGGGCGTGTCGTGACGCGTCGGTTCCGTCGGTGTCGACGAGGAGGATCCGGCCGGGGTGTTCGGCTTGGGCGGCGCGGGCCATGCCCCACAGGGGTGCGGTTGCCAGGTCGGCGGGCGGGTCCTTGGGGTCGGTGGCGACGGCGTTGCGGGTGAGGACCACGAGCCGGGCGGACGCGGCGGTCGGGGACGGGTCGGCGAGCCATTGTTGGAGCAGGCCGAGGAGTCGGTGGGCTTGGGCGCGGGCCTGCTCGGGCGGGTTGGGTGCTTCGCTGTCGTCGCGCGTGGTGAAGGGGGCGATGACCACGTCCGGGGTGGGTTCGGCGGCGAGCAGGGCGGTGAGGTCGGGGTGGGCTTCGGCGGCGCCCTCCAGAGCGGGATCTTCGGGGGCCAGGAGTACGGCGCTGGGAACGGCAGGAGCCCGTGGGGGTAGGGGCAGTGGCTGCCAGCGGACCCGGCGCAGGGACCGTGCGACGGCGGTGTCGCCGGCGGCCGTGCGGCTGGCGCGCCATTGGGCGGCCGAGACGACGCGCAGGCCGAGTGAGCCGATGGAGGCGACGGGGGTGCCGTTCTCGTCCGTCAGTTCCAGGGCGACGGCGTCGCGGCCGGCGGGGGTGATGCGGACGCGCAGCCGGGTCGCGCCGGTGGTGTGCACGCGGACGTCGGTGAAGGAGATGGGGAGGCGTACGGCGTCGGTGGTGCCGTCGGGTCCGGGTCGGTGGCGGTGCGTCTCGTCGACGGGGTGCAGGGCGGCGTCGAGGAGCGCGGGGTGCAGGGCGTAGTCCGGGGCGTCGTTGCTCAGCTCGGATGTCAGCTGCACTTCGGCGTACAGGGTTTCGCCGTGTCGCCACAGGTTTTTGACGCCGCGGAAGGCGGGTCCGTAGTGGTAGCCCTGGTCGGCGAGGGCTTCGTAGAGGTCCGTGCCGTCGAGTTCGGTGGCGGCGGTGGGCGGCCACGGGGTCCCGGTCGGTTCGGGCTGCGGCGCGGGGCCGTCGTCGACGGTGAGGGTGCCGGCGGCGTGCCGCTGCCACGGCGCCCGGGGGGCCGACGGGTCGGTGGGGTCCTCGTCGTCGGCCGCGTCGGCGGGCCGGGAGTAGACGGTGAGGGTGCGGCGGCCGGCCTGGTCGGCGGGGTCGACCGCGGCCTGGAGGTCGACGGCGCCGCTGGCGGGCAGCAGCAGCGGGGCTTCCAGGGTGAGGTCTTCGACGGCGCGGCAGCCGGCGGCCCGTGCGGCGGTGAGGGCGAGTTCGAGGAACGCGGTGCCGGGCAGCGGCACGCCGTCGGCGATGGCGTGGTCGGTGAGCCAGCCGTGGGTGCGGCGGGACAGCCGGCCGGTGAGCAGGACTCCGCCGTCCGCCCGGTCGACGGCTGAGGCGGCCAGCGGATGGCCCCAGGCACGCTGGCCGGGGACGTCGCCGCTGGTCAGGGGCGCGGGCCGCCAGTAGGTGCGGCGTTGGAAGCGGTACGTCGGCAGGGGTACGGGCCCGGCTCCGGGCGGCAGTGCGGCGGCGAAGTCGACGGTGGCGCCGTGCACGTGGGCGGCGGCGAGCGCGCTGAGGAGGGTGTGCGTCTCGTCGTGGCCCTTGCGCAGCACGGATGCGAACAGCGGTGCGGCGCCGGGCTGTCGGGGGGCGTCGGCGAGGTTGCCCTCGGCCATGGCGGTCAGTACGGGGTCGGGTCCCAGCTCCAGGTAGCGGGTGACGCCTTCGGCGTGCAGGGTGCGTACGCCGTCGTGGAAGCGCACGGGTTCGCGTACGTGTCGGACCCAGTGGTCGGGTTCGGCGAGCAGGGCTGCGTCGACGAGTCGGCCGGTGAGGTTGGAGACGGTGGGGATGCGCGGCGGCCGGGTGTCGAGTTCGGCGGCGACGGCGCGGAACTCGGCCAGCATCGGGTCCATGTGCGGGGAGTGGAAGGCGTGGCTGACGCGGAGCTGCTTGGTGCGGTGGCCGCGTTCGCGCAGCGTCCGCACGACCGTGTCCACGGCGTCCGCGTCGCCGGAGACGACGACGGAGGCGGGGCCGTTGACGGCGGCGAGGGACACGCGTCCCGCGTCGGCGAGCAGCGGCAGGACGTGTTCTTCGGGGGCTTCGACGGCGGCCATCGCGCCGCCCGTGGGCAGGGCCTGCATGAGCTTGCCGCGGGCGGCGACGAGGGTGCAGGCGTCGGCGAGGGTCAGTGCGCCCGACACGTGGGCGGCGGTGATCTCGCCGACGGAGTGGCCGATCAGATGGGTGGGGGTGAGGCCGAAGGACTCGACGAGCCGGAACAGGGCGGTCTCGACGGCGAACAGCGCGGCTTGGGTGTACCGGGTCTGGTGCAGGTCGTCGCCGGTGCCTTCGTCCGCGTCGAGGACGAGTGCGCGCAGGGACCGGCCGAGCAGCGGGTCGAGCAGGGCGCAGGTCTCGTCGAAGGCGGTGGCGAAGGCCGCGTACGTGCGGTGGAGTTGGCGCCCTGCGCCGGGGCGCTGGCTGCCCTGGCCGGTGAAGAGGAAGGCGGTGCCGCCGGTGGTGACGGGCCCGTCGCCGGTGACGAGTCCCGGGTGGGGTGCGTCGGCGGTGAGGGCGTTGAGTGCGTCGGTGAGCGGGTGGGGGCCGGTGTCGAGGAGGACGGCGCGGTGTTCGAAGGCGGAGCGGGTGCGGGCGAGGGACCAGGCGACGTCGGTGGCGGCCAGTTCGGGTCGGGCGGCCAGGTGGGCGGTGAGCGCTTGGGCTTGGGCGCGCAGAGCGGGACGGCTGCGGGCCGACAGCGTCCAGGCCGTGAGCGGGGCGGGCCCGTCGCCGGGGTCTGCGGCGGGAGTTTCGGAGGGTTCGGGTGGCTGTTCCAGGATGAGGTGCGCGTTGGTGCCGGAGATGCCGAAGGAGGAGACGCCGGCGCGTCGTACGCGTTCCCCGCGGGGCCAGGGCACCGGTTCGGTCAGCAGTTGCACGGCGCCGGGTTCCCAGTCGACGTGGGGCGTGGGTTCCTCGGCGTGCAGGGTGGGCGGCAGGGTCTCGTGGGCCAGTGCCATGACGGTCTTGATGACGCCGGCGACGCCGGCCGCGCCCTGGGTGTGGCCGATGTTGGACTTCACCGAGCCGAGCCGCAGCGGCCGGCCGGCGGGCCGGTCCTGGCCGTAGGCGGTCAGCAGGGCCTGGGCCTCGATGGGGTCGCCGAGTCGGGTTCCGGTGCCGTGTGCCTCCACGGCGTCGACTTCCGCGGGTGCGAGTCGGGCGCTGGCGAGGGCCTGTCGGATGACGCGCTGCTGGGAGGGCCCGTTGGGGGCGGTCAGTCCGTTGCTGGCGCCGTCCTGGTTGACGGCGGAGCCGCGGACGAGGGCGAGCACCTGGTGGCCGTTGCGCCGGGCGTCCGACAGCCGCTCCAGCAGCAGGACGCCGACGCCTTCGGAGAACGCGGTGCCGTCGGCGGCGGCGGAGAACGGCCGGCACGTGCCGTCCGCGGACAGGCCCCGCTGCCGGGAGAACTCGGTGAAGACGTTGGGCTGCGGCATCACGGTCACGCCGCCCGCCAGCGCGAGGGTGCACTCGCCCTGGCGCAGGGCGTGGCACGCCAGGTGGACGGCGACCAGGGAGGAGGAGCAGGCGGTGTCCAGCATCACCGCGGGTCCCTCAAGGCCGAGGGTGTACGAGAGCCTGCCGGACAGCACGCTGGGCGCGTTGCCGGTGACGAGGTGGCCCTCGGCGGCGGTGTCGGAGTGCGCCGCGTCGAAGCCGGGCAGTGCGGCGCCCACGTACACCCCGGTGCGGCTGCCCTTGAGGGTCAGCGGGTCGATCCCGGCCCGCTCCAGGACCTCCCAGGCGACTTCCAGCAGCAGCCTTTGCTGCGGGTCCATCACCAGGGCCTCGCGGTGGCTGATGCCGAAGAAGTCGGGGTCGAAGTCGGCCGCGTCGTGGAGGAACCCGCCGCGGTCGGCGTAGCTGGTGCCGGGGTGGTCGGGGTCGGGGTGGAAGAGCCGGTCCAGGTCCCAGCCGCGGCCGGTGGGGAAGGGGCCCATGGCGTCGCGCCGTTCGACGACGAGGTCCCACAGGTCTTCGGGGGTCCGTACGCCGCCGGGGTAGCGGCAGGCCATCTCCACCACGGCGACGGGCTCGTGGTGGCGGTCTTCCGCATCGCGCAGCCGCAGCCGGGTGTCGTGGAGTTCGGCGGTGACCCGGCGGAGGTAGTCGACCAGCTTCTCTTCGTTCGCGGGGTTGGTCACCGGCCCTCACACATCCAGTTCGTTGTCGATGAAGGCGAAGATCTGGTCGGCGTCGGCGCCCTCCAGCCGTTCGGCGGCGCTGGCTTCCGCACCGGGCGCGGCGGCCCGCGGGGCGTGCCCGGCCTTCCACTTCGCGAGCAGCGTCTCCAACCGGGCCGTGACCGCGTCCGCGTCCAGCACCGCCGTGTCCACGGTGGCGAGCAGGTTCTCCAGCCGGGCGAACTCGGCGGTGATCGGGTCCGGTGCCCGGAGGCCGGGCGGCACCGCCCGGGCGGTGGGCGCGAGGCGTTCGGCGAGGTGGCCGGCGAGCAGTCCCGCTTCGGGGAAGTCGAAGACGAGGGCCGCGTGCAGCCGCAGTCCGGTGGCGGTCGACAGGCGGTTGCGCAGTTCGACGGCCGTCAGCGAGTCCAGGCCCAGCGTCTTGAAGGAGGCGTCTTCCGGTACGGCACCGGGGTGTGCGTGTCCCAGGACGGTCGCGGCTTGCTCCCGGACCAGGGCGAGCAGGCTGCGGTGGCGCTCGTCCGGGGTTTGTGCGGCGAGACGGGCGGCCAGGTCTGCGGGGGCGTCGCCCGCCGCGGCGGTGGCCCGGGCCGGCCGGGTGCCGGCGGCGAGGGCGCGCAGCGGCGCGGGGGTGGTGCCCGGCGGCTGGGCGGCGAGGGTCCGTGCGTCCAGGGCGAGGGCGAGGGGTGCGGGGGTGCCGTGGGCGAGTGCGGCGTCCAGCATGGCGAGCCCGTCGTCGGTGCTGTTGGCCTTGATGCCGTAGCGGTCGATGCGGGCGAGGTCGGCGTCGCTCATCCGGCCGGTCAGCCCGCTGGCCGCGCCCCACAGGCCCCAGCCGACGGACAGGGCGGGCAGGCCGTCCGCGCGGCGGTTGGTCGCGAGGGCGTCGCAGTAGGCGTTGGCCGCCGCGTAGTTGGCCTGGCCCGGGGTGCCGAGGGCGGCGGCGAAGGAGGAGCAGAGGACGAACATGCCGAGCCTGCGGTCGGCGGTGGCGGCGTGCAGGTGGGCCGCTGCGGCCGCCTTGGCGTCCCAGGCGCGGGCCAGCCGTTCGGGGGTGAGCGCGGGCACCATCGCGTTGTCGAGTGCGCCTGCGGTGTGGACGACGCCGGTCAGCGGGTGCGCGGGGGCGATGTCGTCGAGCGCCGCGGTGAGCGCGGCGGGGTCGGTGACGTCGGCCGCGGTGACGGTGACGTCGGCGCCGGCGGCCCGGAGCCGTTCGACCAGCTCCGCGGCGCCCGGTGCGGCGGGGCCCTGCCGGCTGAGGAGCAGCAGGTGCCGTACGCCCCAGGTGGCGGCGAGGTGTTCGGCGAGGTGGCCGCCGATGGTGCCGGTGCCGCCGGTGATGAGGACGGTGCCGTCGGGGTCGAGGCGCGGGGGCACCCGTAGGACGGGCTTGCCGGTGTGTCGGGCCTGGCTCATGGTGCGCAGCGCTTCGCGGGCCCGGGCGAGCGGCCACTCCTGCACCGTCGGCGGCGGCAGTGCGCCGGCGCCGAGCAGCCTGGTGACGTGGGCGAGGAGGGCGCCGAGTTGGTCGGGGGTGTTGTCGGCCAGCAGGTCGAACGCCCGGTAGGAGACGCTGTCCGGCAGTGGGGCCGCGTCCCGCAGGTCGGTCTTGCCCATCTCCACGAACCGGCCGCCGTCGGCGAGGAGCCGTAGCGACGCGTCGATGAAGTCACCCGTCAAGCTGTTCAGCACGACGTCCACGCCACGACCGCCGGCCGCCGCGCGTATCGCGTCCTCGAAGGCGAGGTCGCGGGAGGACGCACGATGGGCCGCGTCGATGCCCATCGCCTCCAGCGCACCGTGCTTGCCGGGGCTGGCGGTCGCGAACACCTCCGCGCCCAGGTGACGGGCGACCTGCACGGCGGCGGAGCCCACGCCACCGGTGGCGGCATGGATGAGGACGGACTCGCCGGCGCGCAGACCGCCGAGCTCGACCAGTCCGTACCAAGCGGTGAGGTACGCGACCGGGGCGGCCGCCGCCTCGGCGAAGTCCCAGCCGTCGGGCATCAGTACGAGGGTGCGCGCGTCGGCGACGGCCACCGGGCCGAAGGCGCCTTCGAAGACGCCCATGACCCGGTCGCCGGGCGCGAAGTCGGTGACGCCCGGGCCTACTTCGACGACGACGCCGGCGCCTTCGCTGCCCGCGAACTCCGCTTCTCCGGGATAGGCGCCGAGGGCGATCAACACGTCCCGGAAGTTCACGCCCGCGGCGTGCACCTCGATGCGCACCCGGCCGGCGTCGAGCGGATCGTCCACCTCCGGGCAGGGCGACGCGGTGAGGCCGTCCAGGGTGGCGGTGGAGTCGGCGGCCAGGCGCCACGCCCCGGTGCCCGGTGGCGGGACGATTTCGGCGGGCCGGCCGGCGCGGGCGAGCCGGGGCGCGCTCACCCGGCCCTGCCGCACCGCGAGTTGGGGTTCGTCGACGTCGAACGCCCACGCCACCGCTTCGACCTCGCGTGCCACGGCGTCATCACTCGACAGCAGGGGGTCGGCGTCGACCAGCAGGAAGCGACCGGGGTTCTCGGCCTGTGCGCTGCGCACCAGGCCCCACAAGGCGGCGCCCGCGAGGTCGGGCCGCTCCCCCGGGTCCACGGCCACCGCGCCCCGCGTGACGAGCGCGAGCCGGGCCTCGGCGAACCGAGGCTCCGCCAGCCACCTTTGGAGGAGGCCCAATGCCCTTTGTACGGCTTCCCGTTCGCTGCCGGAGGTGTCGAGCAGCGCGAAGGTCGTGGCGGGCGCGGGCGCGGGCGCTTCCGCGTCCAGCGGGGCCGGCCCGTCAGGGGTGGCGGTGGGCGGGGAGAGCCAGGTGAGCGGGGCTGCACCGGGTGGCGTGGTCGAGGCGGCCAGCTCGGACCATTCGAGGGCGTACAGGCTGTCGGCGCCGCGTCGGGCCGTGGCCGTGCGCAGCGCCTGACCGGTGGTGGTCCGCAGGTGGACGGCGTGCGCGCTCAGCACGGGGGCGCCCGTGCCGTCGGCCACCAGGACCCGCACGCCGTCCGCGGGCGTCGCGCCGATCGGGGTGAGCCGCACCCGCAGGGTCGTGGCGCCCTCGGCGTGCAGGGCGACCCCGTTCCAGGTGAACGGGAGCCGGACCTGCCCGTCGTCGAGTCCGCCGGCCGCCAACAGCGCCTGCATCGCCGCGTCGAGGAGGGCGGGGTGGACGCCGTATCCGTCGGGTGCACCGGCGGCCTGCGGCAACGCGACCTCGGCCAGGACGTCGTCCCCGGTCCGCCACGCACCGTGGAGCCCTTGGAACGCGGGCCCGTACGCGTAGCCGGCTTCCGCCGCCCGCTCGTAGAAGTCGGTCAGCGGCAGCGGTTCCGCGCCGGGCGGCGGCCACGCCCCGGCCAGCCGGTCGTCAGTGGTGGCCGTGCCGGTCTCCGGGTCCAGGACGCCTTCGGCGTGGCAGGTCCAGCCGAGGGCGTCCGCCTGCCCGTCGGCCCTCGTGTGGAGGCGGACTCGGCGGCTGCCGTCGGCCGCGGCCGGATCCACCGTGACCTGGACGCGCAGGGAGCCGTCGGCGGGAAGCACCACGGGCTGTTGCAGGACGAGTTCGGAGACCAGCGGGCAGCCGGCCGCGTCACCGGCGCGCAGCACCCATTCGACGAGGGCGGTGCCGGGCACGATGACCGTGTCGAGCACTTGGTGGTCGGCCAGCCAGGCGCACGTGTGCCGCGAGAGCTGCCCGGTCAGTACGTGTCCGCCGGCGGCCGGCTCCAGCACCGCGCCGAGCAGGGGGTGTCCGGTCGGCTCCAGGCCCAGGTCACCGGCGTCGGCGGTGGGGGCGTCCGCGGTCAGCCAGTAGGGCTGGCGTTGGAAGGCGTACGTGGGCAGGTCGATGGTGCGTCGGGCCGCGGCCGGGAACCAGGTAGACCAGTCCACCGGGGCCCCGGCCACGAACGCCTGCCCCAACGACAACGCCAACTGCCCCAACCCACCGGAGCCCCGACGCAACGTCGGCACCACCACCGCATCCACACCGACGCCCTCGAACACCTCCGCCAAACCGAACGCCAACACAGGATGCGGACTCACCTCAACGAACAACCCATGCCCGGCATCAACGAGCGCTTCCACCGCATCGGAGAACCGAACCCGTTCCCGCAAGTTCCGCACCCAATAGCCGGTGTCCAGAGCAGTGGTGTCGACCTGTTCAGCAGTCACCGTCGAGTAGAAGGCGACGCCACTGCTGATCGGCTGGATCCCGGCGAGGAGGCCGTGGAGTTCATCGGTGATCTCATCGACCTGCGGGCCGTGGGACGCGTAGTCCACGTCGATCAGCCGGGCCCGATGCCCGGCATTCTCGACCGCGGCGACCAATTTGACCACGGCCCGCGACGGACCCGAAATGACTGTCGACGACGGCCCGTTCACCGCCGCAACCACCACACCACCACCGGCCGGGAAGAAGCCTTCCGCCTCCGCCGCGCTCAGACCCAGGGACGCCATCGCGCCACCACCGGACAGGGCGCGGAGGGCTTGACTGCGGAGGGCGACGATCCGTGCACCGTCCTCCAACGTCAGCGCCCCCGCAACACAAGCAGCAGCGATCTCACCCTGGGAATGCCCGATGACGGCAGCCGGCTTCACACCGTGCTCCGCCCACACGGCGGCCAGGGACACCATCACCGCCCACAGCACCGGCTGCACCACATCCACCCGGACCAGCTCCGCACCGTCACCCCGCAACACACCCGTCAACGACCAATCCACATGCGGCTTCAACGCCGACTCACAGGCGGCGATGCGTTCGGCGAAGACAGTTGAGGAGTCGAGGAGTTCGACGCCCATGCCGACCCACTGCGAACCCTGCCCCGGAAACACCAACACGACCCGGTCCTCGTCACCACGGGCCGTCCCCGACACCACGCCGGGATGCGTCGCCCCCTGCGCGAGCGCCGCCAAGCCCGCCGCCAACTCGCCCGGCTCGGCGCCCACCGCCACCGCCCGGTGCTCGAACACCGACCGCCCCGACACCAACGACCAACCCACCGCGCCCACCGGCACATCAGCCCGCGCCACATGTCCCGCCAGC
>NZ_JBIRGU010000031.1:0-11232 GCF_044328175.1 Streptomyces sp. NPDC017979
GGATGCGCCTCACCCGCCGCCAACGCCCGCAACCCCGCCACCAACGCATCCCGATCCTCACCCACCACCACCGCACGACGCTCAAACACCGACCGCCCCGTCACCAACGACCAGGCCGTTTCCATGGGCGTCGCACCGGCATCATCAGACGTCACGTGGTCGCGGAGGACGGCTGCCTGCGCTCGTAGTGCTTCACCGCTGCGGGCCGAGACCAGCCAGGGCACCGGCCCGGCCGGCTCTTCCATCTCGTCCGGCTCGGGCCGCTCCTCCGTGGGCACCTCAGGTTCCGGGGCCTGCTCGATGATCACGTGTGCGTTGGTGCCGGAGACGCCGAACGACGACACCCCCGCCCGCCGCGGACGTCCGTCCTGCGGCCACTCCGTCTGCTGCGTCAACAGCCGCACCGCGCCCGCCGACCAATCCACGTGCGGCGACGGCTCATCGATGTGCAGCGACGCCGGCAACACCCCGCGCCGCATCGCCATCACCATCTTGATGACGCCAGCGACCCCCGCCGCAGCCTGCGTGTGCCCGATGTTCGACTTCACCGAACCCAACAACAACGGACGCTCAACCGACCGACCCTGCCCGTACGTCGCCAGCAAGGCGCCCGCCTCGATCGGATCACCCAACGCCGTACCCGTACCGTGGCCCTCGACGACGTCGACGTCCGCGCTCGTCAGCCGGGCGCTGGCGAGCGCCTGGCGGATGACGCGCTCCTGCGACGGGCCGTTCGGGGCGGTCAGCCCGTTGCTGGCGCCGTCCTGGTTCACGGCCGAGCCGCGCAGCACCGCCAGCACCGGATGACCGTTCCGCCGCGCGTCCGACAGCTTCTCCAACAGCAGCAGCCCGACGCCCTCGGACCAGCCGACGCCGTCGGCCGCCGCGGAGTACGCCTTGCACCGGCCGTCGCGGGCGAGGCCGCGTTGGCGCGAGAAGGACGTGAAGACCTCGGGGGTCGCCAACACGGTCACCCCGCCCGCCAGGGCGAGCGAGCACTCGCCCGCTCGCAGCGCCTGCGCCGCCAGGTGCATCGCCACCAGCGACGACGAGCACGCCGTGTCCACCGTGACCGCCGGGCCTTCCAGGCCGAGCGTGTACGCGACCCGGCCGGAGACGACGCTGCCGGAGCCCGCCAGCATGGCGTAGCCCTCCAGTTGGGCGTCGCCGCCCATCACGCCGCCCCCGTAGTCGTGGTACATGACGCCGGCGTACACGCCCGTGCTACTGCCCTTCAGGGTCAGCGGGTCGATCCCGGCGCGCTCCAGCACCTGCCAGGCGGTTTCCAGCAGCAGGCGCTGCTGCGGGTCCATGGCCACGGCTTCGCGCGGGTTGACGCCGAAGAACGCGGCGTCGAACTCGCCAGCGCCGGCGACGAATCCGCCTTCGTCGGCGTAGCTGGTGCCGGGGTGGTCGGGGTCGGGGTGGAAGAGCCCCGGCAGGCTCCAACCGCGGTCGTCGGGGAACGGGCCGATGGCGTCGCGGCCGTCGGTCACCAGGTCCCACAGGTCCTCGGGCGAGGTCACGCCGCCCGGGAAGCGGCCCGCCATCGCCACGATGGCGATCGGCTCGTCGACGGCGGCCGTGCCGACCGTCGGCGGCGCGGGCGTCCGGGCTTGGTGTGCGCGGCCGTCCAGTCGGGTGGCGAGGTGGCTGGCGAGGGCCCGCGGGGTGGGGTAGTCGAAGATCAGCGTTGCCGGCAGCCGTACTCCTGCGACCTCCGACAGCCGGTTGCGGAGTTCGACGGCGGTCAGCGAGTCGAACCCGAGGTCCTTGAAGGACGCGTCGGCCTGCACGTCGCGTGCCGAGCGGTGCCCGAGTGCGACGGCGGCGCCGTCGGCGACCACGCCGAGCAGCGCGTCGAGCTTGGCCTTGTCGTCGAGGGACGCCAGCCGGGCCGCGAGCCGTGACCCAGCGGGTCCGCCCGCGGCGGCCGTGCGCCGGGCCCCGCGCCCGGTCCCGGCGAGGGCGCGCAGCGGGGACGGCAGGGCGTGGGGAGGACGGGCGGCGATGCGGCGGGCGTCAAGGTTGGCGGCCAGGAGGTACGGGGCGCCGTGGCGGCAGCCCGCGTCGAGCAGGTGCAGGGCCTGTTCGACGTTCAGCGGGCTTCCGCCGGCGCGGCTGAGGCGGTCCCGGTCCGCTTCCGTCAGGTGCCCGGTCATGCCGCTGGCCTCGGCCCACAGACCCCAGCCGATGGACAGCCCCGGCAGTCCGGCGGAGCGCCGTCGCACCGCCAGGGCGTCGCAGTAGGCGTTGGCCGCGGCGTAGTTGGCCTGGCCGGCGCTGCCGAGGCAGGCGGCGGCCGATGAGAAGACGACGAACAGCGCGAGCGGCAGGTCCGCGGTGGCGGCGTGCAGGTGTTCCGCCGCGGTCGCCTTCGCCCGCCACACCTCGGTCAGCCGCTCCGGGGACTGGGCGGGCAGTACGCCGTCGTCGAGGACGCCGGCCGCGTGGATCACGCCGGTGAGCGGGTGCGCGGGGTCGACGTCGGCGATCAGCGCGGCCACGGCGTCGGCGTCCGTGACGTCCGCCGCGACCGTGCGGACGTGCGCGCCCAGGCCCGTCAGACGATCCGTCAGCGCTGCGGCGCCCGGTGCGTCGGGGCCGCGCCGGCCGACGAGCACGAGGTGGCGCACGCCCCAGTCGCGCACCAGGTGCGCGGCGACGAGGCTGCCGACGGTGCCGGTGCCACCGGTGATCAGTACGGTGCCCTCGGGGTCGAGCGCCGGGGCCGGGGAGTCCTGCGGGGGTCGGGTGCGGGCCAGCCGGGGGACGAGCAGCCGCCCGTCGCGTACGGCGGCCTGCGGTTCGTTCGCCGCCAGCGCCCGCGCCGCCGCCGTGACGACGCCTTGGGGAACGGCCGGTTGTTCCGCGCCGGCTTCGGATGCGGGGAGGTCCGCCGGGTCCAGGTCCAAGATGGTGAACCGGCCAGGCTCCTCGACCTGCGCGGTGCGCACCAGCCCCCACGCCGCGGCGGCGGCCGGGTCGGGCTCGTCGGACGCGACGGCCCGCCTGGTGACGACGACCAGTCGGGTCTCCGCCAACCGGGGCTCGGTCAACCAGTGCCGTACGAGGGCCAGCGCGCGCCGGGCGACGTGCGAACCGTCGTCGTCGCCGTCCGTGTCCGCTGCGAGGTCGGCGAGGACGACAGCGGGGGCGGGGGCGTCGTCCATGCCGGCGGTCAGCGTGGCCAGATCCGGGTACGAGGCGTGGTCGGGCCCCGGCAGCCGCAGGCCGAGCCCGGCCCAGGTCCCGGTTTCGGCGGCGGGATCGACGTCGGCATCCGTCGGAATCCAGTCCAGCGCGAACAGGCCGCGCGGACCGTCCCGCCGACCGGCGGCTTCCAACTGGCCGGGCTCGACGGGGTGCAGCACCAGGGACGCCGCGCCGATCACCGCGGCCCCCGACGGGTCCGAGACCGTCAGCCGCAGCGCGCGTTCACCCGCCGCGGGGGCGCGGTCGGGGCTGAGTCGGACCCGTACGCGCAGCGCGCCGTCCGCCCAGAGCGTCACACCGCGCCAGGCATAAGGCACCCACACCGGTCCGTCGGCCGTGGGCTCCGCCAACAACATGCCGGGGTGGAGCGCGGCGTCCAGCAGCGCCGGGTGGATGCCGAAGCCGTCCCGGTCCCCCGCGTCCTCCGACAGTTCGACCTCGGCCAGCACGTCGTCGCCGTCCCGCCACGCGGCCCGTACTCCTTGGAACGCCGGGCCGTAGCCGTACCCGGCGGCCTCGGTGCGCTCGTAGAAGCCGGTCACGTCCAACGGGTGCGCACCGGCCGGGGGCCAGGTCGCCGCTTCTTCGGGCGCCGGCGCGGTACGGGAGCGCGGGGTCAGGGTGCCTTCGGCGTGGCACGTCCACTCCTGGCCGTCGTCACCGTCCGGGCCCTCGTGTTCCGCCGGGCGCTCCACGCGCGAGTACACCCGTACGTCGCGGCCGCCGTCCGGCGCCGCGGCGTCCACGACGACCTGGATCTGTACGGCCCCGGTGTCGGGCACCACCAGGGGCGCCTGGAGCACGAGTTCGTCCACTCCGCCGCAGCCGGCTTCGTCCGCGGCGCGCAACGCCCACTCCACGAAGGCCGCACCCGGCACCAATACGGTCCCCAAGATGCGGTGGTCGGCGAGCCAGGCGTGGTCACCGGTGGCCGTCACCCGGCCCGACAGCAGCACTCCCCCGTCGGCCAGCGCAACCGCCGCCGGCAACAAGGCGTGCTCCACCCGCCGCAACCCGGCCGCACCCACGTCACCGACGCCGCCCGACGCGAGCCAGTAGCGCTGGTGTTGGAAGGCGTAGGTGGGGAGGTCGATGGTGTGGGGTGTGGTGTCGTGGGTGGTGAACCAGGCGTGCCAGTCGACGTCGACGCCGTGGGTGTGGAGCTGGGCCAGGGCGTGGGCGAGGGCGTCGGCGTCCGCTCGCTTGTGATGCAGAACGGACACCACGACGGGGTTCAGGTCACCGTCCAGGGTGCGCTGCGTCGCGGTGGCAAGGACCGGATCCGGGCCCAACTCCAGAAAGACGCCGGTGTCGGGGGCGAGGTGGCTCACCGCCGGGGCGAAGTGGACGGGTTGACGGATGTGCCGGGCCCAGTAGGCGGGGGTGGCGATCTCCGGCCCGGCCGGCTCCCCAGTGAGGTTGCTGATCAACGGCAGCGACGGTTCATGGAAAGTCAGGGACGCGATTGCTTCCTCGAACTCCTCCAGCATCGGTTCCATGAGCGCCGAGTGGAAGGCATGGCTCACCGTGAGCGCCTTCGTCTTCCGACCCCTACCAGCCCACACCACCGCAAGTGCAGCGACCTGGTCCGTGGGGCCGGAGATGACAGTGCTGGTCGGTGTGTTCAGAGCAGCGATGCTGACACCCTCGTACGCAGCGAGATCGTCGGCGAGCTCATCCGCACTGGCCTCGATCGCCGTCATCGAACCGCCCTGAGGCAGGGCACCCATCAACGAAGCACGAGCCGCAACCAACCGACACGCATCCCGCAGATCAAACACCCCCGCCACATGAGCAGCCGCAACCTCACCAATCGAATGCCCCACCACCGCATCAGGCCGAACCCCCACCGATTCCAACAACCGCACCAACGCGACATGCAAGGCGAAGAGACCGGCTTGGGCGTACGTGGTGTGATCCAACAGCCCTGCCGGCTGACCTTCGAACACCACCCCCCGCACCGAATGCTCCAAATGCCCATCCAACTCGGCACACACCTCATCGAACGCCGCCGCGAACACCGGGAACCGGGCATACAACCCCACCCCCATCCCCACCCGCTGCGCACCCTGACCGCTGAACATAAACACCGTCCGACCCACACGCCCCACAGGCCCCGAACTGACGACGACGCCAGGATGCGGCTCTCCCTCGGCCACCGCCCGTAGCCCCGCCACCAACTCGTCGGCGTCCTCACCCACCACCACCGCACGGTGCTCGAACCGCGCCCGCGTCGTCAGCAACGACCAGCCCACCTCAGCCGGCACCAACCCCACCCCCGCCGACGACAGCCGCGCCACCAACGCCGCCGCCTGACCACGCAACGCCTCGGGGCTCCGCGCCGACAGCGGCCATGGAAGCGCACCCTCGATCGCTGCGGCCGCCAGCGGCTCTGCCTCAGCGGGTCCGCTCGCATCGCCGGTCTCCGCCGTGGGCTCTTCCAGGACCAGATGCGCGTTCGTGCCGGACATGCCGAAGGCGGAAACCGCGGCCCGCCGCGGGGTTCCCTCCGTCGCCCATTCCCGTGCTTCGGTGAGCAGGCCGAGTGCACCCGGTTCCCAGTCGACGCGTGTCGTGGGCCGGTCGACGTGGAGCGTCGCGGGCAGTACGCCGTGCCGCATCGCCATCAGCATCTTGATCACACCGGCCACGCCCGCCGCGCCTTGGGTGTGCCCGATGTTGGACTTCAGGGAGCCCAGCCAGAGCGGCCGGTCAGCCGGCCGGTCACGCCCGTACGTGGCCAACAACGCGCCCGCCTCGATCGGATCACCCAACCTCGTCCCCGTACCGTGCGCCTCCACCACGTCCACCTCGGACGCCGACAAACCCGCCAACGCCAACGCCCGCCGAATCACCCGCTCCTGCGAAGGACCATTAGGCGCCGTCAAACCATTGCTCGCACCGTCCTGGTTCACCGCCGAACCCCGCACCACACCCAACACCCGACGCCCGTTCCGCCGCGCATCCGACAACCGCTCCAACAACACCAACCCCACCCCCTCGGAGAGGGATGTGCCGTCAGCCGCGTCCGCGAACGGTTTGCAGCGCCCGTCGGGTGCCAGGCCGCGCTGTCGGGAGAACTCGGTGAACATGCCCGGGGTCGCCATCACCGTCACTCCGCCCGCCAGGGCGAGCGAGCACTCCCCCTGGCGCAGGGCCTGGCAGGCGAGGTGGATGGCGACCAGTGCGGAGGAGCAGGCGGTGTCGACGGAGACTGCGGGGCCTTCCAGTCCGAGCGTGAAGGCGACGCGCCCGGACAGCACGCTCAGGGCGTTGCCGGTCAACAGGTGACCCTCGGTGCTCTGCTCGACGTGCGGAGTGCCGAAGCCGGGGAGTCCGGCGCCGGCGTACACACCGGTCGCGCTGCCCTTGAGGTCGCGCGGGTCGATGCCGGCGCGCTCCAGGAGTTCCCAGGACGTCTCCAGGAGCAGTCGCTGCTGGGGTTCCATGGCGAGGGCTTCGCGCGGGGAGATGCCGAAGAAGGCCGCGTCGAACCGGTCGGCGTCGTAGAGGAAGCCGCCGCGTCGTACGTAACTGGTGCCGGAGCGGTCCGGATCCGGGTCGTAGAGGTTCGTGAGGTCCCAGCCGCGGTCGGTGGGGAAGTCCCCGATGGCGTCCGTGCCGGACGCCACCAGTTCCCACAGGTCCTCGGGCGAGGTCACGCCGCCGGGGAAGCGGCAGGCCATGCTGACCACGGCCACCGGTTCTTGCGCGCGTTCCTCCACTTCGCGCAGCCGCTGACGGGTCTGCCCGAGATCTGTCGTGACGCGCTTGAGGTACTGGCGGAGCTTGTCTTCCGTGCCCGACGTCACTTCTGTCCCTCCATCAACGGCCGTACGGTCGAAGGCGTCACAGTTCGCGGTCAATCAGCTCGAAGATCTCGTCGTCGGTGGCCGACTCGACGTCGTCGAATCCCGTCGGGCCGGCGGTGCCGTCCGCCGCCGCGGTCCCGTGCACGGCGGTCAGCAGACCGGTCAGCCGCCTGGCGAGGCGTCCGCGCGCGCCGTCGTCCAGTTCCAGGGCGGTCAGGGCGGCCTCGATCCGGCCCAGTTCGCCCAACAGCGGGTCCACGGGGTCGCCCGCAGCCGCCGCCCCGTCCGGCGCGAGCCGTTCGCGGAGGTGTTCGGCGAGCAGTCCGGCTTCGGCGTAGTCGAAGGCGAGCGAGGCGGGCAGCCGCAGCCCGGTGGCCGCGGAGAGCCGGTTGCGGAGTTCGACGACGGTGAGCGAGTCGAACCCGAGCTCCTTGAACGAAGCGTCGGCCCGTACGGTGTCGGCGTCGGCGTGTCCCAGGACCGCTGCCGCGTTCGTACGGACCAGGTCGAGCAGGACCTGCCGCTGCTCGTCGACGGGCCGGGCCGCCAGTCGGTCGGCCAGGTCGCCCGGTGCCTGCCGGGTCGCGGCGGTGCGGCGCGGCGGGGCCCCGGCCGCCAGGGACCGCAGCAGTACGGGCAGGGCCGGGTCGGACCGGTCGGGCAGGGCCCGGGGGTCGAGGTCGAGTGCCAAGAGGTGCGCGTCGCCGCGGGCAAGGGACGCGTCGAACAGCGCCAGGCCGTGCGGGGTGGCGATGGGGCGGAACCCGGTGCGTGCCAGCCGGGCGAGGTCGGTTCCGGTGAGCCCGCCGGCCATGCCGCTCGCCTCGGCCCACAGGCCCCAGCCGACCGACAGCCCCGCCAGCCCCCGCGCGCGTCGACGTGCCGCCAACGCGTCGCAGAAGGCGTTCGCCGCGGCGTAGTTCGCCTGACCGGCACTCCCCAACGCTCCGGCAGCGGAGGAGAGCACGACGAACATCGCCAGCGGAAGGTGCTCGGTGGCGCGGTGCAGGTTGAACGCGCCGGTCGCCTTCGCACCCCACACCCCCGCCAGCCGCTCCGCCGACAGGCCCGACACCACGCCGTCGTCCACCACGCCCGCGGCGTGCACCACGCCGACCAACGGGTGTTCGGGGTCGATGCCCGAAACGACGTCCTCGACCGCTGCCGGATCGGCCACGTCGACCGCCGCCACCCGCACCGAGGCGCCCGCTTCCGTCAACCGTGCCACCAGGCCGTCGACGCCGGGCGCTGCCGCCCCGCGCCGACCCGTCAAGACGACATGGCGCACCCCGCCGCGCACCAGGTGCTCCGCGACGAGTCCGCCCAACGTGCCGGTACCGCCCGAGACCAGGACCGTTCCACCGCCGTCGACCTCGGCGGACGGCCGCAGCACCACCTTTCCCACGTGTCGCGCCGCGCTGACGTACCGGAACGCCTCGCGGCTCTGCGCCAGGGGCCACACCCGTACGGGCGCCGGCGCCAACGTGCCGTCCGCGAAGAGTTCACGCAGCACCGCCAGCATCCGGCCGATCCCGTCCGGTCCCGCGTCCGGGACGAGGTCGAAGGCGCGGTACTGACCTGCGCCGGGATGGGTCGACTTCACTTCGTCGGGGTCGCGGACGTCCGTCTTGCCCATCTCCACGAATCGCCCGCCGTCCGCCAACGAGCGCAGCGAGGCGTCGGTGAACTCCCCGGCCAAGCTGTTCAGGACGACGTCCACGCCACGTCCGCCCGTCGCCCTGCGGAACGCCCCCTCGAAGTCGAGGTCCCGCGACGACGCGCGGTGCGCCGCGTCGATGCCCATGGCGTCCAGCACGGCGTGCTTCGCCGGGCTCGCCGTCGCGTAGACCTCCGCGCCCAGGTACCGCGCGATCTGCACCGCGGCCGTCCCCACCCCGCCGGTCGCCGAGTGCACCAACACCGACTCCCCCGCGCGCAGACCGGCCAGCTCGACCAGTCCGTACCAGGCCGTCAGGAAGTTCACCGGCACGGCGGCGCCCTGTGCGTCGCTCCACCCGTCGGGCAGGCGCGTCAGCATCCGGTCGTCCGCCACCGCCAGCGGGCCGAACGCCCCGTCGAACACGCCCATCACCCGGTCCCCCACGGTCAGCTCCGCCACCCCGGGACCCACCTCGACCACCCGGCCCGCGCCCTCGCTGCCGCTCAACTCGGCACCGCCCGGATACATCCCCAGGGCGATCAGCACGTCCCGGAAGTTCACCCCGGCCGCGCCCACCTCGATCCGCACTTCGCCTTCCGCCAGTTCCGCCCCGGCCTCCGGCGCGGGCACGACGTCGACGCCGTCGATGGAACCCGCGACTCCCAGACCGAGCCGCCAGGGGCCGCGGTCCGCCGGGAGCAGTGCGCCGCCGGCCCGCAGTAAACGGGGCACCAGCACCCGGTCCTGGCGCAGGGCGAGTTGCGGTTCTTCGACGGCCAGGGCTCCCGTCACCGCGTGGCGGATCGCGTCGCACCCGATGGCTTCGGGCCCCAGGTCGAGCAGGACGAACCGGTCCGGGTTCTCCTGCTGGGCGCTGCGCACCAGGCCCCACACGGCTGCCGCCGCCGGGGCGGGCACTTCGTCGTCGACCGTGGCGGCCGAGCGGGTGGCGATCACCAGTCGGGTGCCGGTCAGCCGGGGGTCAGCCAGCCAGGCACGCAGCAGGGTCAGCGTCTCCGTCACGGCCGCTAGGGCGTGTCCCGCGTCCTCGTCCGTGTCCGTGTCCGTGTCCGTGTTCGCGTTCGCGTCCGTGTCCGTGGGGAGCACCAGGACGGCCGAGGGGGCGTCCGCACCTGCGTCCAGGGCCGCGACCAGCGCGGAGAAGTCCGCGAAGCCGGCCATGCCAGCGGACGCAGTGGGCCCGGACCGGCAGCCGTCGAGTACGGCCCACTCCCCGTCCCGCCACCCGGCTCCGTGCGCCACCGTGCCGTCGACCGCAGGAGGCAGTGCGGTCCACGCCATGCGGAAGAGGCCGGTCACCTCACGGGGGCGGACGGTAGCCAGCTCGTTCAGGTGCGCGGGCCGCATCGCGACCGAATCGACCGTCAGCACCGGCGCCCCGGCGGGGTCGGCGACCGTCAGCCGCAGCCCCTGGTCCAACTGCTCGCCGCGGGGCGACAGCCGGACCCGTACGACACGCGCCCCCACCGCGTGGAGCGTCACCCCGCCCCATGAGAACGGCAGCCACACCTGTCCTTCGTCCGCCTGCCCCAGGAGGAACACCGGGTGGAGGGCCGCGTCCAGGAGCGCCGGGTGTACGCCGAAGGCGTCGGCGTCGCCCGCGTCGTCCGGCAGCTCGACGTCGGCGAGCAGGTCGGCCCCGTCCCGCCACACCGCCCGTACGCCTTGGAACGCGGGCCCATAGCCGTAGCCGGCCGCCGCCGCCCTCGCGTAGAACCCCGTCACGTCGACCGCCTCCGCGCCGACGGGCGGCCACGCGTCGGTGGAGGGGGTCTCGGTACCCGTCCGGGCGGGGCCGAGCGCGCCTTCGGCATGGCACAGCCATGTGTCGTCCGCGTCGTCGGGGCGCGAGTAGATCCGGACCTGCCGCAGGCCGTCGGTTCCGGCCGCGTCCACCGCGACCTGGACGCGGACGCCGCCCTCCGTCGGCAGGAGCAGGGGCGCCTGGAGCACGAGCTCTTCGACGCTGCCGCAGCCGACCTCGTCGGCCGCCCGCAGCGCCCATTCCACGAATGCGGCACCCGGCACGAGGACCGCGCCCCCGATCCGGTGGTCCGCGAGCCAGGCGGCCCGGTCGGCCGTCAGCCGACCGGTGAGCACCCGGGCGTCCCCACCCGCCAGCTCCATTGCGGCGCCCAGCAGGGGATGACCGGAGGAGACGAGCCCCAAGCCCTCGGGGTCGCTGCCGAAGCCGTCGTCACCCGCCAGCCAGTAGCGCTGGTGTTGGAAGGCGTAGGTGGGGAGGTCGACGGTATGGGGTGTGGTGTCGTGGGTGGTGAACCAGGCGTGCCAGTCGACGTCGACGCCGTGGGTGTGGAGCTGGGCCAGGGCGTGGGCGAGGGCGTCGGCGTCCGCTCGCTTGTGATGCAGAACGGACACCACGACAGGGCTCAGGTCACCGTCCAAGGTGCGCTGCGTCGCGGTGGCAAGGACCGGATCCGGGCCCAACTCCAGAAAGACGCCGGTGTCGGGGGCGAGGTGGCTCACCGCCGGGGCGAAGTGGACGGGTTGACGGATGTGCCG
>NZ_JBIRGU010000032.1:0-7023 GCF_044328175.1 Streptomyces sp. NPDC017979
TTGGACGATGTAGACGTCGGGGGTGTTCTGGTCGTCGTATTGGGCGTGGAAGAGCAGGCCCTCCTGCAACGGCGCCAACGGCAACACGTCCAAGACCTGCCGCTGCGCCTCGATCTCCGCGATCTCGCCCTGACTGAGCGGCACCAACGGCACGTCGGACGGCGTGAGCCCACCGCCCTCCGCGGACTCCGCGTGCGCCACGAGCAGACCCAGGGCCCGCACCCACCCGTCGCCCAGGCCGCGCACCTCCGCTTCGCCGAGGACGCCGCCCGCCCATGCACAGCTCACCGTCAGCAGCGGACCGTCCGACGTGTCGCGGGTGACGGCGCCGACCGTGAGCGCGTGCGTCAGCGGCAGGTCGGGGTGGGCACCTCCGGAGAGGGCGTCGGCCTCCGGCGCCACCACCCAGTCGGCGTCGTCCGGCGCCGGGAAGCGCCCCAGGTAGTTGAACGCGACCTGCGGCTGCGGCAGCCCCGCGAGCCGATCCGCGGTCTCGGGGTTGAGACGGCGCAGCAGCCCGTATCCGACGCCGTGGTCCGGCACCGCCCGGAGCTGCTCCTTGACCCGCTTGAGCACCGCCCCGGCCCCGGGCCCGGTCAGCGCATCGGTGCCGGCGTCCAGCCGCTGCGGATGGACGGTGGTGAACCAGCCGACCGTACGGGACAGGTCCAGCCCCCCGTCCCCGCCGCCTCCTTGCGCCGGGGCCATGGCGTCCTGGCGCCCGTGCCCTTCGAGGTCGACCAGCAGCGAGCCGTCCGTGGCGGCGCCCCGGTCCCGCTGCCACTGGGCGTGCGCGAGGGCGAACGCGCTCAACAGGACGTCGTTGACCCCGCAGCGGTAGCGGGCCGGAACGTCCGCCAGCAGCGCCCGCGTCAGCTCGGGCGGCAGCGTCCACGACGCGGTGGCGACCGTGGCCACGGTGTCCCGCGAGGGATCCAGCGCACGCGCACCCAACGGCGTGTCCGACCCTGCCAGCAGTTCGGTCCAGAAGGGGAGTTCCGCAGCGAGGGCCGGGCTCTTCGCCCGGTCGACCGAGAGGTGCGCCCAGTGCCGGTACGACGTCGGCACGGGCGGCAACTGCGGCTCATCGCCGGCGTCGACCGCCCGCCACGCGGCCGCCAGGTCCGCCAGCAGGATGCGCCAGGAGACGCCGTCGACGACGAGGTGGTGCAGCAGGAGCAGCAGCCGGCCGGGGGCACTCGGACCGGCGTCGAACCAGACGGCCTGCGCCATCACGCCGCCGGCGGGGTCGAGCCGCAGCCGCGCGGCGTCCGCCGCGGCAGCGAGGTCGGCCCGCAGTCCTTCCGCGTCCGTCGGGTCGGGAAGGGGCGCCACGCCGAGGACCGCACGGGCGGAGACGTCGCCCGGCGCGGCGGTGTGCAGCTCGCGCGCGGCGGGCGGGCCGACGAGCCGTGACCTGAGCACGTCGTGGCGGTCGAACACGGCTTGCAGCGTCCGGGCGATCGCGTCGTGGGTGGCACCGCCGGGCGTACGCACCACGACGGACTGGTGGAAGCCCGCGAAGCCGGGGCCGTCCACGTCGAAGGAGCGCGCCACGGGCGGCAGCGGCACGTCACCGACGCCGTCCGCGCCGGTCGGGGCGGGGGCCGGGGCCGAGGCGTCCGCCGCAGCGGCGACGGCGGCGAGTCCGGCGATGGACCGCTGCTGGAAGACGTCCCGGGGGGTGATCGCCAGACCGGCTTCCCGGGCCCTGCTGACCAACTGGATCGACACGATGCTGTCGCCGCCGAGTTCGAAGAAGTTGCCGTCGACGCCGACCCGGGGGAGGTTCAGCACCTCGGCGCAGAGCGCCGCGAGGACCCGCTCCTGCGGGGTGCGCGGCGCGCGGTCGGTGACCTGGGCGGAGAAGTCGGGCGCGGGCAGCGCGTGCCGGTCGAGCTTTCCGTTGGCGGTCAGCGGCAGCGCGTCGAGGGCGACGACCGCGGCCGGGACCAGGTAGTCGGGCAGCGCCGCCTTGAGCTGCTCGCGGACGGCCGCGGTGTCGAGCGCCGCGCCGTCGCCGGCTGCGGGTACCACGTAGCCGACGAGCCGGGTGGTGCCGGAGCCGTCGACGCACGCGTGCGCGGCGGCCCCTGCCACCTGCGGATGCCGGGTGAGGGCCGCTTCGACTTCGCCGAGTTCGATGCGGAAGCCGCGGATCTTGACCTGCTGGTCGCCGCGCCCGACGAAGTGGAGGACGCCGTCGACGTCCCTGCGGGCGAGGTCGCCGGTGCGGTACATGCGGGTGCCGGCGGGCCCGTACGGGTCGGCGACGAACCGCTCGGCGGTGCGGTCGGGCCGGCCCAGGTAGCCGCGGGCCAGGCCGGCGCCGGCGACGTACAACTCGCCGGTGACACCGGGCGGTACGGGGCGCAGGCCGGCGTCGAGGACGTGGATCCGGGTGTTGTCCAGCGGCCGGCCGATCGGCACCGCGGGCCGGTCGCAGCCGTTCGGGGACACGCGGTGGCGGGTGGCGAAGGTGGTCGTCTCGGTCGGGCCGTAGCCGTCCACGACGACCAGTTCGGGGCAGACCTCGCGGACGCGGGACACCGCCTGCGGGTCGACGACGTCGCCGCCCACCCACAGCTCGCGCAGGCCCGCGAGGCTACGGGGGGCCTCCTGGGCCACCAGGCGGAAGAAGCCCGCGGTGAGCCAGAGGGCCGTGACGCCGTGCTCGCGGACCAGGCGCTCGACGCCGGTCGCGTCGAGGGGGCCGGGCGGGGCGACGACCACTTCGCCGCCGGACAGCAGCGGGACCCAGATCTCGTAGGTGGCGGCGTCGAAGGAGTGGCGGGAGTGGAAGAGGACCCGGCGGTGGTTGCCGCCCTGCCAACAGCGGTCGTGCGCCAGCTCGACGACGGAGGAGTGCGGCACCGCGACGCCCTTGGGCCGGCCCGTGGAACCAGAGGTGTACATGACGTACGCGAGGTGCCGGGGGTCGCCGGGCACGGTCAGCGGTTCGGCGTCGTCCGTGGCGTCGAGGGCCTGGTCGACGGCGATGGGCAGGACGTCGTCGGGCAGGGGGCTGTCGCCGTGCGGGAGCGCATCGGTGAGGAGCACGCGGGTGCCGGTCTCGGCGAGCAGTGCCTGGATGCGGGACGCGGGGTCGCGGCCGTCGAGCGGCAGGTACGCGGCGCCCGCCTTCGCGACGGCGAGCAGCGAGACGACGAGTTCGGTGGAGCGTTCCAGCAGAACGCCCACGGTGTCCTGCGGTCGGACGCCGGACGTCGCAAGGACGCGGGCCAGCCGGCCCGAGCGCAGATCGAGCTGTCGATACGTGAGGTGGTCCGCGCCGGCGCGGACGGCCACTGCGTCAGGAGTGCGGGCGGCCTGCTCGCCGAAGAGCTGTTGAAGGGTGCGGGACACCTCGGGAATGACTGTGTCCGTGGTGTTCCATTGGGTGAGTTGTTGGTGTTCTTGTGGGGTGAGGGTGTTGATGTGGTTGATGGGTGTGTGGGGGTTTTGGGTGATGGTGTGGAGGAGGTTGTGGAGTCGGGTGGTGAGGTTTTGTGCGGTGTGGTGGGTGAAGAGGTCGGTGGTGTATTCGAGGTGTGCGGTGAGTCCGTTGGGGGTGTTGTTGGGTGTGGTGTGTTGGGTGATGGCGAGGGTGAGGTCGAATTTGGCTTGGCCGGTGGGGTGGGTTTGGGTGTGGGTGGTGAGGTGGGGTGTTTGGGTGGTGGGGGGTGGGGTTTCTTGGAGGGTGAGGAGTGTTTGGAAGAGGGGGTGTCGGTTGGTGGTGCGGGTGGGGTTGAGGTGTTCTACGAGTCGTTCGAAGGGGAGGTCTTGGTGGGTGTAGGCGGTGAGGTTGGTTTCTTTGGTGCGTTGGAGTAGTTGGTGGAAGGTGGGGTTTCCGTGGGTTTTGGTGCGGAGGGTGAGGGTGTTGGCGAAGTAGCCGATGAGGTGGGTGAGGTTGTGGTCGGTGCGTCCTGCGATGGGGGTGCCGATGGGGATGTCGGTGCCGGCGCCGAGTCGGGTGAGGAGGGTGGCGAGGGCGGTTTGGAGGACCATGAAGAGGCTGGTGTTGTGGGTGTGGGCGAGGTGGGTGAGTTGTTGGTGGAGTTGGGGGTTGATGTGGAAGGTGATGATGTTGCTTTGGTGGGTGGGTGTGGTGGGGCGTGGGTGGTCGTAGGGGAGTGCGATTTCTTCGGGTAGGTCTTTGAGTGCTTCTTGCCAGTAGGCGAGTTGTTGGGCGGCGAGCGAGTTCTCGTCGCTTTCGTCGCCGAGCAACTCCCGCTGCCACAACGTGTAGTCCGCATATTGCACGGGAAGCGGAGTTCGGGCGGCCGGCCGGTCCGGTGTGTGGCGACGGCTTTCGTACGCGTGGAAGAGGTCGTTCACCAACGGCGCGGCGGATTCGCCGTCGGCTGCGATGTGGTGGAAGACCAGCGCGAGGGAGTGCTCGTTCGGCGCGGTGTTGAAGAGGCGCGCGCGCAGCGGCGGCTCACTCGCGAGGTCGAACCCCTGCCGAATGACCTTCTTGAGTTCTTCGGAGAGTTCTTCCGGAGTGGTGCGCTGGAGGGGAAGGGCCGGGGCGGCTTCCTCGGGGCTGAGGACGTGCTGGTGCGGGACGCCGGAGACGTCGGGGAACGTGGTGCGCAGGCTTTCGTGCCGCGCCACCACGTCGAAGAGGGCACTACCGAGGGCCTGGACGTCCAAGGCTCCGGAGAGGTGCAGGACGAACGGGAGGTTGTAGGTGGGGTTGGGGCCTTCGAGTTGGTTGAGGAACCAGAGGCGTCGTTGGGCGTGGGAGAGCGGGATGCGCTCCGGCCGGTTCGCCGGCCGGAGGGCCGGGCGGAGCTTCGTGCTGCCGTCGAGGTGCGGCGCCAGGCCGGCGACGGTGGGGCTGTCGAAGAGGGCACGCACGGGGATCTCGACGTTGAGGGTGGCGCGGATGCGGCTGGTGAGGCGGGTGGCGAGGAGGGAGTGCCCGCCGAGCGCGAAGAAGTCGTCGTCGATCCCGACGTGCGGCAGGTCGAGCACCTCCGCGAACAGCTCTGCGAGCGACTTCTCCTGCGGCGTGCGCGGTGCGCGATCGGTCACCTGGGTGGTGAAGTCGGGTGCGGGTAGGGCGTTGCGGTCGAGCTTGCCGCTGGTGTTGAGGGGGAGTTCGGTGAGGGTGACGAACGCGGCGGGGACCATGTGGTCGGGCAGCGCGGCGCTGAGGTGCTCGCGCAGGTCGATGGTGTTGGGGGTGCGCCCCGTGGCCGGTACGAGGTAGGCGGTGAGCTGGGGCATGCCGGAGGCGTCGGTGTGCGTGTGGACGGCGGCGTGGGCCACGTCGGGGTGGCTGGCCAGCGCTGCTTCGATTTCACCGAGTTCGATGCGGAAGCCGCGGATCTTGACTTGGTGGTCGGTGCGGCCGAGGTATTGGAGGGTGCCGTCGTTGGTCCAGCGGGCGAGGTCGCCGGTGCGGTACATGCGGGCGCCGGCCGGCCCGTACGGGTCGGCGACGAAGCGTTCGGCGGAGAGCGCCGGCCGGTTCAGATACCCGCGGGCCAGTCCCGAACCGGCGACGTACAGCTCACCCGCCACTTCGGGCGGCGCCAGCCGAAGCTGGGCATCGAGGACGTAGAGGTGGGCGTTGGGTAGCGGGTGTCCGATGGTGCTGGTGGGGGAGGTGGTGGTGGCGGTGGTGTGGGTGTGGTGGGTGACGTAGACGGTGGTTTCGGTGGGGCCGTACATGTCGGCGATGACGGGGGTGGTGTCGGGGTGGTGTTGGTACCAGTGGTTGAGGCGGGTGGGGTCGAGGGCTTCGCCGGCGAGGATGACGGTGCGCAGGGCGAGGCGCTCGGCGGTGTCGGGGTCGTCGTGGTCGGCCTGGATGAGTTGGTAGAAGGCCGAGGGGGTCTGGTTGAGGACGGTGACCTGCTGGTCCACGAGCAGGCGCAGCAACTCGGCCGGGGAGCGGCTGGTGTGGTGGGAGGCGATGACGAGTTTGCCGCCGTGGAGGAGTGCGCCGGCGATCTCCCAGACGGAGACGTCGAAGGAGTAGGAGTGGAAGAGGAGCCAGACGTCGTCGGGGCCGAAGTCGAAGTGGGTGTCCGCGGCGTTGAGTAGTTGGTGGATGTTGCGGTGCGGCACTGTCACGGCCTTGGGGCGGCCGGTGGAGCCGGAGGTGTAGATGACGTACGCGGGATGGTCCGGCCGTAGCTGCCGGGTTCGGTCCTTGTTCGTCGGGTTCGTAGTGGGGCGTTCGGCGAGTTGTTGGTGTGCGGTGTCGAGGTGGAGACGGGGGATCGGGGTGTCGGTTTCGGTGGTGGATTCGTCGGTGGTTTCGTCGGTGGTTTCGTCGGTGGTTTCGGTGGTGGTGAGGAGGTGGGCCGGTTGGGCGTCGGTGAGCATGAAGGCGACGCGGTCGGCCGGGTAGCTGGGGTCGATGGGGAGATAGGCGGCGCCGGTCTTCAACACGGCCACGATCGCCGTGATCATTTCCAGCGATCGGGGCAGGGCGAGGGCCACGATGTCCTCGGGGCCGACCCCGCACTCAATGAGGTAATGCGCCAACTGATTCGCGCGCGTATTCAACTCGCCGTAGGTGATGGATTCTTCGCCGGACACCACCGCGATGGAGTCCGGACGCTCTTCTGCTCGCGCTTCGAAGAGATCGGAAAAGAACTCCGTGCGCTTCTTCTGCTCTTCCCCCGACGGCTTGGGAAGCAGTTGCGCCCGTTCTTCATCGAGAAGTGTGTCCACCCGGTGCACCGGCGTTTCGGGAGCGCGGGCCACGAGTTCCAACAGGCCGATGTAGCGCCGTGCGTACCGTTCGACGGTCTCCGCGTCGAAGGCTTCGGGGCGGTGGGTGAGACGGATCCGCATGCGCTCGCCGGGCATCACCGACAACGTCAAGGGATAGTGCGTGACCCCGTCACCGTGGGTCGTGATCCCGATGATGCGAAGGTCGCTGCTGATGTCATTCAGCCGTTCCAGATCAAGGGGGTAGTTTTCGAAGACGGTGGTGGTGTTGAAGAGTTGGGTGTGGTTGGTGGTGTTGTGTATGTGGGTGAGGCTGAGGTGTTGGTGGTC
>NZ_JBIRGU010000033.1:0-2255 GCF_044328175.1 Streptomyces sp. NPDC017979
GGTTGAAAGCTCCGGCGGTGCAGGATGAGCCCGCGGCCTATCAGCTTGTTGGTGGGGTGATGGCCTACCAAGGCGACGACGGGTAGCCGGCCTGAGAGGGCGACCGGCCACACTGGGACTGAGACACGGCCCAGACTCCTACGGGAGGCAGCAGTGGGGAATATTGCACAATGGGCGAAAGCCTGATGCAGCGACGCCGCGTGAGGGATGACGGCCTTCGGGTTGTAAACCTCTTTCAGCAGGGAAGAAGCGAAAGTGACGGTACCTGCAGAAGAAGCGCCGGCTAACTACGTGCCAGCAGCCGCGGTAATACGTAGGGCGCGAGCGTTGTCCGGAATTATTGGGCGTAAAGAGCTCGTAGGCGGCTTGTCACGTCGGTTGTGAAAGCCCGGGGCTTAACCCCGGGTCTGCAGTCGATACGGGCAGGCTAGAGTTCGGTAGGGGAGATCGGAATTCCTGGTGTAGCGGTGAAATGCGCAGATATCAGGAGGAACACCGGTGGCGAAGGCGGATCTCTGGGCCGATACTGACGCTGAGGAGCGAAAGCGTGGGGAGCGAACAGGATTAGATACCCTGGTAGTCCACGCCGTAAACGTTGGGAACTAGGTGTGGGTGACATTCCACGTCATCCGTGCCGCAGCTAACGCATTAAGTTCCCCGCCTGGGGAGTACGGCCGCAAGGCTAAAACTCAAAGGAATTGACGGGGGCCCGCACAAGCGGCGGAGCATGTGGCTTAATTCGACGCAACGCGAAGAACCTTACCAAGGCTTGACATACACCGGAAAGCATTAGAGATAGTGCCCCCCTTGTGGTCGGTGTACAGGTGGTGCATGGCTGTCGTCAGCTCGTGTCGTGAGATGTTGGGTTAAGTCCCGCAACGAGCGCAACCCTTGTCCCGTGTTGCCAGCACGCCCTTCGGGGTGGTGGGGACTCACGGGAGACCGCCGGGGTCAACTCGGAGGAAGGTGGGGACGACGTCAAGTCATCATGCCCCTTATGTCTTGGGCTGCACACGTGCTACAATGGCCGGTACAAAGAGCTGCGATACCGTGAGGTGGAGCGAATCTCAAAAAGCCGGTCTCAGTTCGGATTGGGGTCTGCAACTCGACCCCATGAAGTCGGAGTCGCTAGTAATCGCAGATCAGCATTGCTGCGGTGAATACGTTCCCGGGCCTTGTACACACCGCCCGTCACGTCACGAAAGTCGGTAACACCCGAAGCCGGTGGCCCAACCCCTTGTGGGAGGGAGCTGTCGAAGGTGGGACTGGCGATTGGGACGAAGTCGTAACAAGGTAGCCGTACCGGAAGGTGCGGCTGGATCACCTCCTTTCTAAGGAGCACATAGCCGACTGCAGGCGAATGTTCTGCACGGTTGCTCATGGGTGGAACGTTGACTATTCGGCACACTGACTGTTTCTGCATCATCAAGTACTGCTTTCGAGCGTGGAACGAGGATGTCGGGGACGGGTGGTGTGTCGGGCACGTTGTTGGGTGTCTGAGGGCACGGGCAAGCTGTTGCTTGTGTGTCTTCGGTTGCCGACCCCAGTGAACTCGCCCGGTTGGGTGGGGTGATGGGTGGTTGGTCGTTGTTTGAGAACTGCACAGTGGACGCGAGCATCTGTGGCCAAGTTTTTAAGGGCGCACGGTGGATGCCTTGGCACCAGGAACCGATGAAGGACGTGGGAGGCCGCGATAGTCCCCGGGGAGTCGTCAACCAGGCTTTGATCCGGGGGTTTCCGAATGGGGAAACCCGGCAGTCGTCATGGGCTGTCACCTACTGCTGAACACATAGGCAGTGTGGAGGGAACGAGGGGAAGTGAAACATCTCAGTACCCTCAGGAAGAGAAAACAACCGTGATTCCGGGAGTAGTGGCGAGCGAAACTGGATGAGGCCAAACCGTTTACGTGTGATACCCGGCAGGGGTTGCGTGGGCGGGGTTGTGGGAATGAACTTCAGTCGTCTGCCGGCGGCTGGGCGAGTTAGAAACCATCATGATAGGCGAAGGGCATGCGAAAGGCCCGGCGTAGAGGGTAAGACCCCCGTAGCTGAAATTGTGGTGGCTTGCTTGTTCATCTCCCAAGTAGCACGGGGCCCGAGAAATCCCGTGTGAATCTGGCGGGACCACCCGTTAAGCCTAAATATTCCCTGGTGACCGATAGCGGATAGTACCGTGAGGGAATGGTGAAAAGTACCGCGGGAGCGGAGTGAAATAGTACCTGAAACCGTGTGCCTACAAGCCGTGGGAGCGTCGCG
>NZ_JBIRGU010000033.1:2350-4849 GCF_044328175.1 Streptomyces sp. NPDC017979
GTGTCGTGACTGCGTGCCTTTTGAAGAATGAGCCTGCGAGTTTGCGGTGTGTTGCGAGGTTAACCCGTGTGGGGGAGCCGTAGCGAAAGCGAGTCCGAATAGGGCGTTTCAGTAGCACGCTCAAGACCCGAAGCGGAGTGATCTAGCCATGGGCAGGTTGAAGCGGCTGTAAGAGGTCGTGGAGGACCGAACCCACCAGGGTTGAAAACCTGGGGGATGACCTGTGGTTAGGGGTGAAAGGCCAATCAAACTCCGTGATAGCTGGTTCTCCCCGAAATGCATTTAGGTGCAGCGTCACGTGTTTCTTGCCGGAGGTAGAGCACTGGATAGGCGATGGGCCCTACCGGGTTACTGACCTTAGCCAAACTCCGAATGCCGGTAAGTGAGAGCGTGGCAGTGAGACTGTGGGGGATAAGCTCCATGGTCGAGAGGGAAACAGCCCAGAGCATCGACTAAGGCCCCTAAGCGTGCGCTAAGTGGGAAAGGATGTGGAGTCGCAGAGACAACCAGGAGGTTGGCTTAGAAGCAGCCACCCTTGAAAGAGTGCGTAATAGCTCACTGGTCAAGTGATTCCGCGCCGACAATGTAGCGGGGCTCAAGCGTACCGCCGAAGTCGTGTCAATCCAACATATAGCCCTAACGGGTGTTGGGTTGGGTAGGGGAGCGTCGTGTGCCGGGTGAAGCCGCGCCGGAAGGCAGTGGTGGATGGTTCACGAGTGAGAATGCAGGCATGAGTAGCGATACACACGTGGGAAACGTGTGCGCCGATTGACTAAGGGTTCCTGGGTCAAGCTGATCTGCCCAGGGTAAGTCGGGACCTAAGGCGAGGCCGACAGGCGTAGTCGATGGACAACCGGTTGATATTCCGGTACCCGCTTTGAAACGCCCAATACTGAATCTTCTGATGCTAAGGCCGTGAAGCCGCCTTTGATCTCTTCGGAGTGATGAGGAGTGGTGGAGCCGCTGACCCGAGGGGGTAGTAGGTAAGTGATGGGGTGACGCAGGAAGGTAGTCCAGCCCGGGCGGTGGTTGTCCCGGGGTAAGGGTGTAGCCCGTGTGGTAGGTAAATCCGTCACACACTAGGGGTGAGACCTGATGCCGAGCCGATTGTGGTGAAGTGGATGATCCTATGCTGTCGAGAAAAGCCTCTAGCGAGTTTCATGGCGGCCCGTACCCTAAACCGACTCAGGTGGTCAGGTAGAGAATACCGAGGCGTTCGGGTGAACTATGGTTAAGGAACTCGGCAAAATGCCCCCGTAACTTCGGGAGAAGGGGGGCCATTTCCGGTGATGGGTTTTACACCTTGAGCTGGGGGTGGCCGCAGAGACCAGCGAGAAGCGACTGTTTACTAAAAACACAGGTCCGTGCGAAGCCGTAAGGCGATGTATACGGACTGACGCCTGCCCGGTGCTGGAACGTTAAGGGGACCGGTTAGTGACCTTTCGGGGTTGCGAAGCTGAGAACTTAAGCGCCAGTAAACGGCGGTGGTAACTATAACCATCCTAAGGTAGCGAAATTCCTTGTCGGGTAAGTTCCGACCTGCACGAATGGCGTAACGACTTCTCGACTGTCTCAACCATAGGCCCGGTGAAATTGCACTACGAGTAAAGATGCTCGTTTCGCGCAGCAGGACGGAAAGACCCCGGGACCTTTACTACAGTTTGATATTGGTGTTCGGTTCGGCTTGTGTAGGATAGGTGGGAGACTGTGAACTCTGGACGCCAGTTCAGGGGGAGTCGTTGTTGAAATACCACTCTGGTCGTGCTGGATGTCTAACCTGGGTCCGTGATCCGGATCAGGGACAGTGTCTGATGGGTAGTTTAACTGGGGCGGTTGCCTCCTAAAGAGTAACGGAGGCGCCCAAAGGTTCCCTCAGCCTGGTTGGTAATCAGGTGTTGAGTGTAAGTGCACAAGGGAGCTTGACTGTGAGACCGACGGGTCGAGCAGGGACGAAAGTCGGGACTAGTGATCCGGCGGTGGCTTGTGGAAGCGCCGTCGCTCAACGGATAAAAGGTACCCCGGGGATAACAGGCTGATCTTCCCCAAGAGTCCATATCGACGGGATGGTTTGGCACCTCGATGTCGGCTCGTCGCATCCTGGGGCTGGAGTCGGTCCCAAGGGTTGGGCTGTTCGCCCATTAAAGCGGTACGCGAGCTGGGTTTAGAACGTCGTGAGACAGTTCGGTCCCTATCCGCTGTGCGCGTAGGAGTCTTGAGAAGGGCTGTCCCTAGTACGAGAGGACCGGGACGGACGAACCTCTGGTGTGCCAGTTGTCCTGCCAAGGGCATGGCTGGTTGGCTACGTTCGGGAGGGATAACCGCTGAAAGCATCTAAGCGGGAAGCCTGCTTCGAGATGAGGACTCCCACCCACTTGATGGGTTAAGGCTCCCAGTAGACGACTGGGTTGATAGGCCAGATCTGGAAGCCGGGTAACCGGTGGAGGTGACTGGTACTAATAGGCCGAGGGCTTGTCCATATTTGCTCGCGTCCACTGTGTT
>NZ_JBIRGU010000034.1:0-3967 GCF_044328175.1 Streptomyces sp. NPDC017979
TTCATGCTCACTGACGCCCGCCCCGTCGTCGCGGTCACCACGGAAACCACCCAGCATTTGGTCGGAGACACCCCCCAGCTCGTCATCGACCAGGCCACGACCCGCACCCATCTGGCCACCTTGCCGGTTCATGAGCCTACGGACGTCGATCGGATTCAGTCTCTGTCTCCGTCTCATCCGGCTTATGTGATTTACACGTCTGGGTCGACGGGTTGGCCTAAGGGTGTGGTGATGTCGCATGGGGCGGTGGTGAATCGGTTGTTGTGGATGCAGTCGGTGTTTGGGTTGGGTGGTGGGGATCGGGTGTTGCAGAAGACGCCGGCGGGTTTTGATGTGTCGGTGTGGGAGTTTGTGTGGCCGTTGTTGGTGGGTGCGGGGTTGGTTGTTGCTCGTCCGGGTGGGCATCGTGATCCGGAGTATGTGGCGGCGTTGATGGTGCGGGAGCGGGTGACGACGGTTCATTTTGTGCCGTCGATGTTGCGGGTGTTTCTTGAGGAGCCGTCTCTCGCGGCGGGTGTGGAAGGTTTGCGGCGGGTGGTGTGTAGTGGTGAGGCGTTGCCGGCGCATGTGCGTGATCTGTTCCATTCACGGTTGCCGGGTGTGGAGTTGCACAATCTGTATGGGCCGACGGAGACCGCTATCGATGTGACGTGGTGGTCGTGTCTGGCGGGTGATGGCGACAGTGTGCCGATCGGCCGGCCGGTGTGGAACACGCGTGTCTATGTGTTGGATAGCGTGTTGGAGCCGGTGACCGGGGACGTGGTCGGTGAATTGTATGTGGGTGGTGTCCAACTCGGTCGCGGATACTTGAACCGGTTTGGCCTCACGAGTGAACGGTTCATCGCTGATCCTTTCGGTGCGCCCGGTGAGCGGATGTATCGCACCGGTGACCTCGTTCGGCGGCGTCCGGACGGTGCTTTGGAGTTCACCGGCCGAGCCGACCATCAAATCAAAATCGCTGGACAGCGTGTTGAGCTGGGGGAGATCGAGTCGGTCCTCGCGGCCCACCCAGGAGTCGCGGACTCCGTCGTCGTCGCGGACACCGCACCCGAGACCGGGCGGCCCCGCCTCACGGGATACGTAGTGCCCGACGCCGTGACCGCGGGACCCGTCCGCCGATGGCACGACATCGCGGACAGCATCCCGGAACACGCAGACCGCCATACCCTGCCCAACGGGATGGCGATCGCCACCCGAAACCAGACGGAAGCCGATTTCGTCTACGAGGAAGTCTTCGAACGGCAAGAATACTTCCAACACGGGATCGACCTACCCAACGACGCCATCGTTTTCGACGTCGGCGCGCATATCGGCATGTTCTCCCTCGCGGTCAGTCAACAGGCACCCAACGCCACCATCTACGCGTTCGAACCCATGCCAGAACTCGCCGAAGTCCTCCAAGCCAACATGACCCTCTACGACGTCAACGCCCACGTCTTCGACTGCGGCCTCGCCGCACACACCGGAAACGCCGAATTCACCTACTACCCCGACCTATCCATCCTCTCCGGCCGCTACGGCTCCCCCGACGAAGAACGCGCCGTCGTCGAAGCCTTCATCCGCGGCGACCACACCAACACCCCCACCAACACTGCAACCGACACTGTGACCGACGAGGAATGGAACAACACCCTCACCGAACTCGTCACCGACCGACTCCAAAACCAGCAACTCACCCGCCCACTCCGCACCCTCTCCGACATTATTGACCAACACCCCATCCCCCGAATCGACCTCCTCAAAATCGACGCCGAAAAAAGCGAACTAGAAATCCTCCACGGCATCCAACCCCAACACTGGCCCCTCATCCAACAAATCGTCCTCGAAGTCCACGACATCAACAACCGCCCCCACACCATCACCAACCTCCTCACCCACCACGGCTTCCACACCACCACCCAAACCTCACCCGCCCTCAACAACACCGGCCTCCACACCCTCTACGCCACCCGAACCCCCACACCCCAAACACCCACCACACCCGAAACAACACCCACCGGATCAACCCAACCAGCCACACCCTTGCCCCCCGCTAAATCTGCAACACCCACTGGAACAACCAAGCCCATTGGATCAACGGAGCCTGTCGGGTTGATGACTCCGATCAATGTGGCAGCGCGATGGTGTGATGCCGACCTCCTCACCACCGACATCACCACCCACATCGAACAACACCTCCCACCCCACATGATCCCCACCACCCTCATCACCCTGCCCCACCTCCCCCTCACCCCCAACGGAAAAATCGACCGCACCGCACTCCCCACCCCCCACACACCCACCCCCACCAACCACCGCCAACCCCAAACCCCCAACGAACACACCCTCCACCAACTCTTCACCCACATCCTCAACCTCCCCACCATCAGCATCGACGACAGCTTCTTCACCCTCGGCGGCGACAGCATCATGTCCATCCAACTCGTCACCCGCGCCCGAACCGCCGGACTCATCCTCACCCCCCACGACGTCTTCCAACACAAAACCATCGCCGCACTCGCCACCCACGCCCGCACCCCCACCACCACACCCACCACCACACCCGACAACCCCACCGGCACCTTCCCCCCCACCCCCATCATCGCCTGGCTCCAAGAACAACAAGCACCCATCAACCAATTCAGCCAATCCATGATCATCCACACCCCCACCGACGCCACACCCCAAAAACTCACCGCCACCCTCCAAACCATCCTCGACCACCACCACACCCTCCGCATGCGCATCAACACCACCCCCACCGGCCAATGGCAACCCGAAATCACCCCCACCGGCACCATCCAAGCCACCAACCTCCTCACCCACACCAACACCAACCACCTCACCCCCACCCAACTCACCCACCACATCACCACCCACACCACCGCCGCCCAACAACGCCTCAACCCCACCAACGGCACCATGACCCAAGCCGTCTGGTTCAACCCCGGCCCCCACCAACAAGGACTCCTCCTCCTCGTCCTCCACCACCTCGTCACCGACGGCGTCTCCTGGCGACTCCTCCTCAACGACCTCGCCACCGCCTACCACCACATCAACACCGGACAAACACCCCAACTCCCACCCACCGGCACCTCCTACCGCACCTGGGCCCACACCCACACCCAACAAGCCACCACCCCCACCCGCACCGCCGAAACACCCCTCTGGACCAACATCCTCAACACCCCCGACCCACCCCTCACCACCACCCCCCTCAACCCCCAACACCACACCCACGCCACCACCGCCACCCACACCACCACCCTCCCCCCACACCACACCACCCCCCTCCTCACCACCATCCCCACCACCTACAACGCCACCATCGAAGACATCCTCCTCACCGCCTTCACCACCACCCTCACCCACTGGCGCCAACAACACACCCCCCACCAACACACCACCCTCCTCATCGACCTCGAAAACCACGGCCGCCACCCCCTCACCCCCACCACCGACCCCACCCGCACCATCGGCTGGTACACCAACAAACACCCCACCCAACTCGACCCCGGCCCCATCACCTGGCACAACAACCAACCCAACCCCACCCACCTCCACAACGCCATCAAACGCATCAAAGAACAACAACGCACCCTCCCCGACCACGGCATCGGCTACGGCCAACTCCGCTACCTCAACCCCCACACCAACCTCCCCCACACCACCCCCCAAATCGCCTTCAACTACCTCGGCCGCTACACCACACCCACCACCCCCACCCCCTGGAACCCCCCACCCAACCACCCCACCCTCAACAGCACCACCAACCCCAACACCCCCACCCCCCACCTCATCACCCTCAACGCCCTCACCCACCAAACCCCCAACGGCCCCCAACTCACCACCACCTGGAACTACCAACCCACCCTCACCCCCCACCACCACATCCACACCCTCAACACCCTCTGGACCAACACCCTCACCACCCTCACCACCCACCACACCCACACCCACACCACCCACCACACCCCCTCCGACCTTG
>NZ_JBIRGU010000035.1:0-1340 GCF_044328175.1 Streptomyces sp. NPDC017979
GGGGGCGACCCTGCACACCCCCACCCCACCAGACGGGCCAGACAACAGGCGTACGGGCTCCCCGTGACGTACGGGTGAGGGGGACCTCCCGGCTCACCCCCGCCGCAACAGACGGAACACAGGCCCCGGGCCGACCCACGACGTACGGGACAGGCACAGGACCCGCAGGTCACGCACGACGGACGGGCTGGCCGCCCCACCCCCTGGGGAAGAGACGCCCTGTCAGGGGCTACAGGAGGCCGATGTCCACCTTGGGCATCTTCGGCTTCCGCCGGGGCGGTATCCGGCCGCCGAGCAGGACGTAGCGGGCGGCGCGGTGGCGCTGGCCGGCGTACGGCGCCAGCAGTTCGAGCATCGCGGCGTCGTCGGCGTCGCGGTCGCCCGCCAGCGCGTAGCCGACGATCCGCGGCAGGTGGAGATCGCCGAGGGTGAGCGCATCCGGCGCGCCATGACTGCGTTGAACGGTCTCGGCCGAAGTCCACGGCCCCACGCCGGGCACCAACTCCAACCGCGCCATCGCGGCTTCCGGCTCCATCGCCACGGCCTCCTCCAGCCGCCGGGCGACGCGGGCCGCGCGCACGATCGTCGCCGCCCGCTTGTCGTCGACGCCGGCGCGGTGCCACTCCCAGGAGGGGACGAGCGCCCAGGCGCGGGTCTCGGGCAGCACGTACATCCCCGCTCCCGCCGCGGGGCCGGGCGCGGGCTCCCCGTACTTGCGCACCAGCAGCCGCCAGGCGCGGTACGCCTCGTCCGTCGTCACCTTCTGCTCCAGGACCGACGGGATCAGGGACTCCATCACGAGCCCGGTACGGGTCAGCCGCAGCCCGGGGCGGCGGTGGCGGGAGTACGCGACGAGGCGGTGGCGCGGCGTGAAGGCGTCGGGCTCGTCAGCGGCGCCGAGCAGTCCGGGCAACGCGTCGAGCAACCACTCGGCGCCGTCGCCCCACGCCTCGGCGACCACGTCACCCGCGCCGCCGGACCGTACGCACAGGGTGCCCGGTCCGGCAGGGGTGCGGGCAGTGCGCCAGACGGCGCCGTCTGACGCGGTCCGGTACGTGGGGTCGGCGGGCCCGCGCCGCAGTACGCCCAGCACCAATCCCAGGTCCACGGGCCACGGCGGAGTCCAACGGCGTACGGCCCCGCCGCCCCGCGGGTCCTGCGCGGGCAACCGGCGGACGGGGTGAGCTGGGGGAGCGAAGCGGCCAGACACGGGGTCCTCGTCGATGGATGGTCTCGTCCCTACGAGCCTAGATGAATGAGTCCGAATGTTGTCAGTGGTCGTAGGCGGTGAGGGAGCGTTTGGTTGTGGCGTCGGTGGTCCAGTTGTGCCAGATGGCTGT
>NZ_JBIRGU010000036.1:0-1275 GCF_044328175.1 Streptomyces sp. NPDC017979
CTGCTCGGTTGGGAGCCCTACCGCGCGGCGCAGTACGGCATTGCGCACCATTGCACCATTGCTTTGAATCCGAAGGAGGCCAACGATCCCCGCTGCATCCCGGTCCTTGACGAGTTGCCCCGCTACCTCGTGAAGGATGGCGTGGTCGCGGTCGGTGAGATCGGTTATGACTCGATGACCCCGGCCGAGGACGCCGCATTCGCCGCCCAACTGCAACTCGCGGCTGACCATGGCCTGCCCGCCCTGGTCCACACCCCGCACCGCGACAAGCTCGTGGGGTTGCGCCGCACGTTCGACGTGGTGGCCGAGTCGGAGTTGTCCGTCGATCGGGTGTTGGTCGATCACCTCAACGAGACCACGGTCGAACCGGCTCTGGACAGTGGCTGTTGGCTGGGGTTCTCCGTCTACCCGGACACGAAGATGGACGAGGAGCGGATGGTCGCCGTCCTCACCACCTACGGCATCGAACGGATGCTGGTGAACTCGGCTGCCGACTGGGGCAAGAGCGATCCGTTGAAGACCCGCAGGGTGGGCGAGGCCATGCTCGCCGCCGGCTTCGACGAGGACGACGTCGACCAGGTCCTGTGGCGCAACCCGGTCGCGTTCTACGGACTCAGCGGCCGGCTCTCCTTGGAACTCACGGAACCCGAGACGCTGCACGAGGGCAACTCCATCCTCCGCGGCGGGCAATGACGAAGGAGGAGCACCGATGCGCTTCCGCCACCCCGACGGCACCACGGTCCACCTCTCCTACTGCACCAACGTCCACCCCGCCGAGACCTTGGACGGGGTCCTCGCCCAGCTGCGCGACCACTGCGAACCGGTCCGCAAACGCCTCGGCCGCGACCGCCTCGGCATCGGACTGTGGCTCGCCAAAGACGCCGCCCGCACCCTGACCTGCGACCCCGCAGCCCTACGGGGACTACGCGCCGAACTCGACCGCCGCGGCCTGGAAGTCGTCACCCTCAACGGCTTCCCCTACGAAGGGTTCGGCGCCGAGGAGGTCAAATACCGCGTCTACCGACCCGACTGGACCGACCCCGAACGCCTCGCCCACACCACCGACCTCGCCCGCCTCCTCGCCACACTCCTCCCCGACGACGTCACCGAAGGCACCATCTCCACCCTGCCCCTCGCCTGGCGCACCCGGTACGACGGCGCGGCGGCCAGCGCGGCACGGCGCGCCCTGATGATGCTCGCGGAGCGCCTGGACGCCCTGGAGGAGCTCACCGGCCGGTCGATCAGGATCGCGCTGGAGCCGGAGCCCGGCTGCGC